>JAXGSB010000001.1:525000-1870000 GCA_040765295.1 Candidatus Scatomorpha sp.
GCTTCATGACGGAGACATCATTTCCTATGGAGGGTATGATCTTGAGTGCATACTTACACCGGGACATACACCGGGGCATATCTGTCTTTATGAAAAAAGGACAAAAACAATGTTTCTCGGCGACCACGTGCTCTTTGATATCACGCCGAATATTGTCAACTGGGAGGAGATGAAGGACGCTCTTGACAGCTACATTCACAGCCTTAAAAAACTCTTGAACTATGAGGTCAAGATTGCGTTACCCAGCCACAGAACCACAGGTAATCTCACAATGGAAGAGCGCATAGAGCAGATAATAATTCACCACGAAAAGCGGCTCAGTGAGACCGAAAACATTATTCGTACGACACCGAACCTCTGCGCTTATGAGATAACAGGGCGTATGAAATGGCGGATTCGTGCAAAGAACTGGGAAGAGTTTCCTCCCGGACAAAAATGGTTTGCCATGGGTGAGGCTCTGTCGCACATAGATTACCTGATTAGGCAGGGACGCATTGTGAGAAATGTAGCCTCCGATGGAATATATACATATTCGGCAAAATAAAAGATGCGGCGTAAAAATTAAAAGTCAAAGCCCGCCCCCTAAGGGAGCGGGTTAGGTTACCATCTGAAGTGCAACACCCTTAAAAAAAGTAAAGACAATGTATAACCCGAAGTGTAAAATGTTAATCACGACAAAAACAATCAACACCGGAGGTTCGTACATTGTCATACAAACATCTTACACTAGAGGAGAGAAAATATCTACAGCAACTTTTGTCAGAAGGTCTTAGCATGAGAAAAATTGCGGCTATACTTGAGCGCAGTCCATCAACTATCAGTAGAGAGATAAAGAGAAACAGGTCAAAATTAAAACCACATAGAAAACCTGACAACCATTATTGGTACAACCATTGGCGTGCACAAAATCTTTACATAAGAAGACGTAGGGAGCAATACCGCAGAGCTCTGATTCCCGAATCTCCGGAGTGGGAATACATCATAGAAGGACTCAGCAATTTTTGGCCTCCCGAGGCTATTTGCGGACGATGGCGGAAACAGTATCCGGAAAGAAAACCGCTACATTTTTCGACAATATACCGCTACATCTCCAGGAAAGAGTTTCCTTCGATAAAAAAGGAAACACATTTAAGACGGCGCGGCAAGCGTTTGCAGACTAGAAACGCCAATTACAACAGCATTCAGCCCGATCGTATTATTCCTGAATGGCCGGATAAAATTCGTAATCGCACAAGACTTGGAGATTGGGAAGGGGATACTCTTTATGGAGGCATTGGCAAGGGCTTAATCGTAACCTTGGTGGATAGAAAGAGTCGCTTTCTAAAAATCGGCTTGCTAGAAAAACGTGTCGCTGAACGAACCAGGTTGATTATTGAGAAATTACTAAAAGGATTGCCGGTAAACAGCATAAGTTTAGACAACGGTTCAGAGTTTTCTGAGTTTCATAAATTGGAAGAAAATCTAAACACAATGGTTTATTTTGCCGAGCCGCACAAACCGTGGCAGCGTGGTACAAACGAGAACACTAACGATATTATTAGATTTTTCTTTCCTAAAGGTTTTGATTTCAGGAAGGTCACAGATGAGGACATCTCAATAGTTGAAGACTTAATCAATGACCGTCCGAAAAAATGTCTTAACCGGAAACCACTTCTGCATCATTGCGATGATAACGTTATAGACCATGCCGTCGCCCAAGCCCAGCAACCCTCCGTAGGTGAACCACATTCCGGTGGGAGCGGTCTTAGGCAACAGTGAGGTGGCAAAGATGCCCGCAGCCATCAGCAAATAGCCGACGAGCATGATGATTTTTACATTGTACTTCTTCTGCATGACGCCGCCGACATAGTTGCCGACGACGAACACGGCCAGGAAGATGGTGTAGGGAAGGCTGGCGGCGGAGGGCTCGATGCTGAAATACTCTGCTATATACGGAAGAAAGATACTGTAAGTGTAGCAGAATCCCATGATGAGACTACATATGACGCCGCAAATCAGAATCACTATCCGATTGGTACTTTTTTTCTCTTCCATTGATTTACGCCTCTCTTTCTCTAGAATTTCTATAACTTATAAACTTTTATTTCTTCATGGATGCAGCGATTTCTTCCAGTCTGTCGTAGCACAAGAAACGATAAAGCTTGCAGAAGTTCTGGAACTCGTCCTCGCCGATTATATAGACATTGGGCATGTGGGATGTACGTTGCTTGGCATACTCGATCTTGGCGTAACCGTCCATGGTGGGATGGTTGTTAATGGTGACATCGCAGCGATATTTCTTGGTTTCATTAAGGAAGTGCTCTAGTGAGTAGAAATACTGCACAATTCCCTCAATGGTGGCCGGAGGATTGGTGCCGCCCCACATACCGGCCATATGCCTCACACCGTTTTCATGTACGGGGAAAATGTAGCTAAGGCCGCCGGGGGTGTGGCCGGGGGTGAACAGGACCTTGATGGTGGTCTCACCCAAGGTAATCTCGTCGCCGTCTTCAACATAGTGGTCGATGTCAAAATCTTTCCAAGTATCAGGCCTATCAGGGAAAAAGGGTACATCACGCCAGAACTCATCGTCTATTTTTGAAAGATATGTCTCGGCGTGGAAGTTCTCAACTATCCACTTGCCGCAGCCGCAGTGGTCAAAGTGTCCGTGAGTTATGACCAGCTTCTTAATGTCGTTGGGGTCCCAACCGATGTCCTTTATGGCTTCAACAATTGCGTTATACATCTCGACTTTGGGATAGATGGCATCAATGAGGATCAGACCCTCGGTGGTTTTAAGGACGAAGCAAGAGGTGGAGCAGTTGGCAACGATGAGCACATCATCGAATATCTGCGCGTGGGTGAACCAAGAGGTGTCAGGCATCCTGTCGATTAGATCTGCAGGATTGCGGTACTGTGGAAGCTTCATAATAACTCTCTCCTTTTTATTTATTTCCCTTTGTAGGGTTTCCTAAAAATATAGTAATTTGGCATCAAAAATTTGTCAATACTTACAAGAAATTATCAAAATACTTCCTGTTTGAGTCGAAAAACATTGCGTATAGCGCAACATTTGTTGTTAAATAAACAATTAATGGCAAAAGTTGAATTATCTGCAATGATTGTATAAAATATTATAGTATTGAAAAACATAACAGGAGGAAAAGGTGGCCGAAAGATAGAGGAGAGATTATATGACCGCTTATCCAGATTATCCTTACAAAATAGCAGCTGTCGAAAGAACCCTCAAACTAATTGAGATATTGGCTATAAACAAAGGCAATCTTACTATTTCTGAGATTGCTAAGAAGTTGGATGTCCACATCTCCAGTGCTGACCGCTATCTATTGACCCTGCAGAGCATGGGCTATGTGGATAAAGATATTTTGACTGGACGCTTTAAGCTAAGCGACCACATACTCAAACTAAACGATAGCCTCATAGTGGATCATCCGCTGAGCGTCCGATATCTGGATACCATGCACACCCTAGCTTATGAATTCAATACTACAACTCATATAATGGCCTTTTACGGTAGGAGTACTATAACACTGCATAAAGACTTACAGACCCACAATATGTCTTATAACAACGCATTCTTTGACCCCAAGCGCTATCACTACTGCTCCGCGCCCGGGAAGTTGCTACTGTCCACACTGAGCGAAAAGGATTTGACGGAATATTTTGCCCAAGCCAAGTTTATCAGATTCACCCAGAAGACCATGACATCCGAGGCCGAAGTTAGAGAGGACTTGGAGCGTATCCGGCAAAGGGGCTATTCCACACATGACGAAGAATGGTTAGTTGGGAATTTGACCATCGCCTATCCTCTTAGAGTAGGTGGGCGTATCAGGGGTGCGCTCTCACTTATGTGTGATATTGCTTGGAAAGACAGGATGCTCTCGAAAAAAACAGTGGACAGTATCAAGGCCAGACTGAAGGAACCAATAATATTACCGTAACGGTTTAAGAGAACTCATTATTTTTGTATGGATTAATATATAGACCCCCTTTCACCTCCGCCAGTGAGGCGGGATAGGCGAGAGCTTCTGGGTATCCACATTAGGGATGCAGCGGAAGCTCTTTTATGTTTGTACTATTGTCCAAAAGACAATTTTATTGACACCATTTAGCATCTATTAAACTGCTTTATTATTATGCTGTAATGCGATAATACATATGTGACACAATAAAAAAGAAAAAGAGAGTCCTTTGGTATAATAGATTTGCAAGAATCGTTAACCAAGAAAGAAAGGAGCTCTCTCATGAAAAGTATAACAGAAGGCATGCGTCACCGCAAGCGTATTGTAACATACGCAATCAGACACAATAACAATGCCCAGGCAGCGAGAAAGTATCACACAACAAGGCAATATGTTAGCTATTGGAGAAAACGTTACGATGGTACTCTTGAATCACTAAGGAAAAAGTCAAGGAGACCTCGTTCTCATCCAAATCAGCATACAGAGTCGGAAATTGCGCTTATTCGACATATGTATCGTCATCACAACTATCGTGGTCTTGCTCATGTTTATAGGAAGTGTTGCGACGAAGGCTATACCCGCTCGTATGACTCAATGTGCAGACAGATAAGGAAGAAGCAGCTTGACAAGCCCAAAAAGAAAGCATGTCGGAAGAAAAAGGTATCCAAGAAAATCAGAGAAGCCGAATATCCGGGTCAATTAGTACAAATGGATATTAAATATATACCTGTTGAATGCATCGGTTTTGCAAGTTATCATTCACGGTACTATCAAATAACAGCTATAGATGTATTCTCACGAAAAAGAGTTTTAAGTATAGTTAACGAGAACAGTACTTACACAACGAGTAGCTTTTTAGAAACTTTGGAAGATAAGATTGGCTTCAAGATAGAACATCTTCAGACGGATAACGGTAAAGAATTTTGCAATGATCCGGAACAAACCGACAAGAAATCCCGATTTGAAAAGATGATGAAAAAACTGGAGATTAAGCACATCCGGACAGCTCCATACAGTCCATGGGAAAATGGTCATGTTGAAAGAAGTCATAGAGAAGATGAAGAACGATTTTACCGAAAAAGACGATTTGTCAGTGAAGAAGAGATGATAAAAGCAGTCAAACGTCATGAAAGCATTAGTAACGGAACATATCGTAAGGTTCTTGATTTTAAAAGTTCCGAAGAAGTCATTCAAGAATACTTTGAAAACGCTTCTTAGGATTATATTTCATCTATCGCCTTCGTCAAGGGACGCCTTGCTTAAATCCTTGACAAAATGCTCGGATGAAATGAGATAAATTTAAAGCGATTTTGTAAACTATTTTTTATGGGCTTGTGTCACAAATGTTTGACTTCTATACACTATTAAACTGCTTTATTATTATGCTCACTTGAAAGCGTCTTTTCTTTATGATAAATTATAAACGAAGATTATCGGAGTAAAAGCAAATAAAATCCGAGTGTGATTTTTATGTGTAAAAATCTTAAATATAACAATATAAAAATCTGCTGCGGATATCTATACTCTTTTTCGTTCCGTAATCGTATTTTATTGTCTGCCTAATTGGTGCAGGCGGTTTTATTTTAAAAGAGAGGTGATTTTATGATTCTAAACGATGAGCTTACGGCGATTAGAAATGGAGCTCAGGGCGAAACAATGAGAAAAATTCTCAAAACGCTAGTAAATTTCGGAGAGGCTTTCGGAGCCGAGAGAATGGTTCCCATTACAAGCGAGTATGGGCACAGTGTTATCGGCGCCGCAAGCTTCTCTTGGAGTCCCGTATTTGACATCATTGATGAGATGATCGAAAGCGGAGCATTGGCAAAGCAAAAGTTTTCCGCCGATCCGGTAAGCTACGACCCTAAGGTACCCGCAAGTCTTCTGCAAAAGCTGGCCTTCAAGATTATTTTTTCGGCGCAGAATAGACTGGAAAATCAGTACAAGAAATTCGGCATCATGGATGAAAAGGCCTATTCCTGCACCTGCTATATGCCGGAGCTTGGGAACATACCCAAGAAAGGAGACATCCTCGGCTGGGCAGAGTCTTCCGCGGTTTCCTATGCAAACTCCGTTCTCGGTGCAAGATGCAACAGAAACTCCGGAGTTTTGGAGCTCATGAGCTTCGCCCTGGGATATGTGCCGGAGTTCGGGCTCCTTTTAGATGAAGGCAGAAGGGCTGACTGGATAATAGAAGTGAGATGCGAGAAAAAGCCCGAAGCTCAGATATTGGGCTCTGCCATCGGCATGAAGGTCATTGAAGATGTTCCCTATATAAAGGGACTGAATAAGTGGCTGGGTACAGAACTCACACCCGATGCCTGCGACTATCTGAAAGATATGGGCGCCGCTGCCGCCTCAAACGGCTCTGTCGGCCTCTACCACGTCGAAAAGCTTACGCCCGAGGCCGCAGAGCTGGGCGAAAGTCTGATTAACGAGGGCGCGCAAACCTATGTAATAGACGATGCCGAGCTGGAGAAGGTGAGAAATTCCTATCCGTGTCTCTGGGAAGACAAAAACGCCGAACCCGAGCTCTGCTTCATGGGATGCCCCCATTTCTCCAAGCAGCAGCTCATTGACTGGTGCGACAGGCTGAGCGAAGCTCTTCAAAAAAATGGACAAACGGAGCTTCAGGTACCCACGGTTTTTACAGCTGCTCCCGATGTTATAGAGGCTTTCATATCGGAGCAACCCGAAAGATACAAAAAATATAATGACATGGGGCTTGTTCTCAGCCCGATCTGTGCTCTGACCTATACTTCCAACCCCCTAATAGGCAAGGTAAAAATCATAACCGGCTCAAACAAGCTGAGGTACTACAGTCATGCCCGCTTCCATTCCGAGGCAGAGCTTCTTGAGGTACTAACCGGAGGTGCAAAATGAAGGTATTTAAAGGAAGACCGGTAGTTTCGGGCACTTGTGAAGGCCCGGCTTTAGTCAGCCGTAAAGGCTTCAACACCTTGGCGAATCTAAAAACAGTGGGAACGGTATTAAACAAAAAGGGCATATGCAAGGATCAGAACAACGAGGATATTTACGGCAAGACCATACAGGGTAAGGCTCTTTGTCTGCCCGAGACGATAGGTTCAACCACTGGAGGAATGGTGCTTTTCTGCGTGGCCACCATGGGTTATGCCCCCTGTTGCATGCTCTTTTCAAAGCAAGCGGACACGCTGGCAGTCTCCGGCGGAGTTCTGGCAAGATATTGGTCGGACAAGCCTTTTATAATGGTCGACAATCTGGGTGATGAGTTTCTAAACTATGTTCAGGATGACATGAACATCAAGGTTTACGAAGACGGCACCGTAGAAGTCTACTGATTCCAAAGAAAAATATAAAAGCAAAATATCGTAAAAACAAAGAGAAAAAAGCCTGGAAACCCCGTGTTTTCGGGCTTTTTCTGTATGTAATTAAAGATAATAATATAAGCTTCACAGCTTTAATATCCCCCCCAGGGGGTTGCGGAAAACGTCTCTTTTGTTAATATGTCTTTGAAAAGGTAAAACTATAAATTTACTGAAATTACTTTTCCAAAGAGAAATACTTTTTCGGGAGAGCGGATGAAAAAGAGCAAAACACCGGTACGATACAGCAGAAAAAGGGCGATAGTCTTCATACTTTTCCTATTTGTTCTGGCAATGGCCTTTATATGCCTCTTTGTGGGTTCCTCAAATATGTCCGTAAAAGACTGCGTGGCGTCCCTGCTCAAGAAAGGCAGCGAGAACAATATTCGCATAGTCTGGAACATAAGAATCCCTCGTGTTATTGCAGCCGTAATTGCCGGTGCAGGTCTTTCGGTTTCGGGCCTTATAATGCAGACAAACCTCAACAACCCCATGGCCTCTCCCTCAACTCTGGGAGTCTCAAACGCCGCAGTTTTCGGAGCCAATCTCTCGATAATCGGCTTTGCGGGAGGCTTTCTCACAACCGGCAACAATCCTCTCAACTTTTCCGCGGGCGCAAATCCCTATGCCACCTCGCTGATGGCGTTTATATTTGCGGCACTTTCAATACTTTTAATACTGGGACTTTGCAAAATCAGGGCATTTTCGCCCAATGTTGTGGTTTTGGCGGGTATTGCCATAGGCGCTGTTTGGACTGCAGGCACAACCATACTGCAGTTTTATGCGACAGATGTCGGCATCTCGGCGGCAGTGATCTGGAACTTTGGAGATCTCGGCAGAGCCACATATAAAACCGACTTCATCATGTTTGCGGTTATTGCTTTTAGCATTACGATATTTTCACTGCTCTCGTGGTACTACAATGTTCTCCTCAGCGGAGACGGCAGCGCCAAGAGCATGGGAGTCCCGGTTGACCTGCTCCGCTTTGTCTCCATGCTTCTAGCCTCGCTTATGACGGCAGTGTGCGTGTCGTTTCTAGGCATCATAGGATTTGTAGGCATAATCTGTCCTCATGTTACAAAAAAACTCATAGGAGAAGATCACTGGTTCTCAATCCCCGTTTCAGCTCTAAGCGGAAGTCTGCTTTTGCTTTTGGCAGATACACTTTCGCGGAGCATGGGCGGCGGCTCGGCTTTGCCGGTGGGCGCCATAACATCATTTTTGGGGGCTCCCTTCTTCATTGCCATAATCTTTTCGAAAAAGGAGTATGAGTGATGCTGAAGATTGAGAATTTGTGCTTCAGATACCGCCGAAAATCCGAGCTTGTTTTGAACGGGATTAGTCTCGAGATAGCCGAAGGGGAAGTGGCCCTGCTCTTGGGCAAGAACGGCTCGGGTAAGACAACCCTGTTTAACAACATTCTCGGTATCTTAAAGCCCGAGAGCGGCTCTATGTTCTTTGACGAAGAAGAGCTCACCCAAATGAGCCGACGTGAGCGTGCCAAAAGAATAGCCTATGTGCCGCAGGACATACGCTTCGGCTCACTCTCGGTTTACGACTCCATACTCATGGGCAGAATTTCGCACTTCGGCCTCAGGGCCGGACAGAGAGACTATGAGCTTGTCGACGAAATTATAGAAGAGCTGGATTTGGAATCTTTGGCATTCAGAAACGCAAACGAACTCTCCGGCGGCGAAAGGCAGAAGATTGCCATAGCTCGGGCTTTGGTGCAGGAACCTCGTATGCTTGTGTTTGATGAGCCGACCGGGAATTTGGATATAGCGAATGAGGAGTTCATAATAACAGAGGCAAGAAAGATAGCAAAAGAGAAAAATGTCGCCATCCTGAGCTCCATCCACGATCTGAATCAGGCTTTGCGTTTCGGAGACAAGTTTTTCTTCCTTGACGACGGCAAAATTAAGTACAGCGGTACAGAAGAAATTATAGAACCTGAGCTCATAAAAGATATTTTCGATATTGAGCTTCAAATAATAGAGTATGAAAACAAAAAAATAATTCTTGGAGGTATGAAAAAATGAAAACTAAGAAGCTGATAGCGCTGTTTTTGGCGGCATTCATGATGCTTGCCCTTTGCGCTTGCGGCGCTCCTGCAAACACTGCAGCAGAGAATCCCACGCCGGAGCCTCCTGCGGAAGCGCAAGAGATTACAATTACAGACATGATAGGCAGAGAGCTTGCGGTTAAGCCGGGCAGCTACAAGAGGGTAGTCTGCATCGGTGCCGGCGCTCTCAGAATGTACAGCTACATAGCCGACGTTTCTCTTCTTTGCGGAGTTGAGGACATCGACAACCTCAGCTTGGAAGATCGTCCCAAAATGTTCGACTCTGTGGCAAGACCCTATGTTCTTGCCTTTGGTGAGCAGTTCAAAACACTTCCATCCTGCGGCGTAGGCGGCCCCATGGCTCAAACAGCCGAGGCCGAGAAAATACTTTCCTGCAGTCCCGACATCGTTTTCTCGGAGTATGAGGATGTCGATAAAGAAAACGCCCTACAAGAGCAGTTGGGAGTCCCCGTTGTGACCTTAAAAACCGGTCCTGGAGGAGTTTTCGACGAGAGCTTTGCCGGCAGCATGAGGCTCATAGCTCAAATTTTCCAAAACGAAGAGAGGGCCGAGGAATTAATTGCTTTTGTTGAAAAGGAGAAGGAGGAAATCCGGAGCAGAACCGAGAAGGTCAAAGATGAAGATAGGCCCGCAGTTTATATCTGCGGACTCGGAAACTGGGGCACAACAAATCACCTGATGACAGCCCAGAACTATATCGTTTTCAATATTGCAAACATCAAGAATGTGGTGGAAGGACTCGAAAAGGACGGTATTCAACCCATCGAGATGGAAAAATTTGTCGATCTCGGCAATGATATGGACATTATGATTATCGATGCGGCAGCAGTCAAGAACATCAAGCCGCTTATGAACGAAGACCCGAAATTGCTCGACAGCAGCAAGGCCTGGAAAGAGGGCGAGGTCTATCTGCAAATGGCCTTCAACGCCTACTACACCAACTATGAAACTGCGCTGATGAACACTTGGTTTATAGCAAAGACTGTCTATCCCGAACTTTTTGAAGACATAGACATGGCCAAGAAGACAGACGAGATTTGCAAAATCTTTCTGGGCAAAGAACTCTCGGACGAAATATTTGCCTGTCCCTCCAGCTTTGGCGGATATCAAAAAATAGACACAGCCAAGTTTTTCTCGGAGTAAAGGCGGAGTTATCTTGTTAGACTCTAATAAGGTTGCGGAGTTTTTCAATAAATGCGCCCCCTATTGGGACGACAACACCATTCGCGACGAAGAGAAAATTAAATTAATACTCGATAATGCAAATGTCAAAAAAGGCGCCAAGATCCTGGATGTCGCCTGCGGCACAGGCGTCTTAATTCCCGATTACCTGAAGAGGGAAGTGGCCTCGGTAAAAGGCATTGATATATCACCCGCCATGATAGAAAGAGCGAGAGAAAAATTCGGCAGTGAGGAAAATGTGAGCTTTGTCTGCGGCGATGTCATGAATACAGATGTTGGCAAAGACTATGATGCAATAGTTGTATACAACGCTTTTCCGCACTTTGCCGACCCCGAGGGACTCATATCACGCCTTTCCGACTTGCTTGCGCCCGGCGGTACGCTCACCGTGGCGCACGGTATGGGCAGAGAACATATCGACAATCACCACAAGCAAGGCGCAAGCGATGTTTCATTGGGGCTTATTTCGGCGGAGGAAATGGCGGGACTTTTCAGTAAAAAGCTGAAAGTTACAACAATGATTTCAACAGACGAAATTTATCAGATTGTGGGACTTAAAGAATTGTAAATAGTAAAAAATAGACAAAAACTGCGGGAGCATGCTCGGCATGCTCCCGCAAATTTTCAAGTTTAATTCAAGGCTTTTTTATAAAGAACTGCAACACGAATACTGCGGAGCTTAGAGCCATCATTATGATGAAAAGCCCGTTGTAAGAGCCTGTTGCGGTTTGGATTGCGCCGCCCATCAAAGGGCCCAAAATAGATGCGGGGATTACATTCAAGGTTATAACACTGAAGTTGAGAGGATAATTTTTCTTCCCATAGAATAGAGAAACAAAGGAAGAATTCATCGGGGGAATACTTCCGTAGCCCAAACCCAATATGACAGCGGCAACGAAAAACAGAGGAATATTTGCGGCGCTGTACGAGATCATAAATACGGCAAAGGCCGCCAGCATCATAAGAGTTCCGTAAATCATGCTTACACGCCTGCCGAATCTATCGAAAATCATGCCTACAACAACTCTTCCCAAACCGTTAAATACAGAAACAACACCCGATGCCAATGTTGCAAGGGCAACGCTTGCGCCGATATCCTTGATACAGGTGCCGACATGGCCGATTATAGCAAGACCGGCTGCTGTGAGAACGGAAGCCCAGATGAAAAAGAGCCAAAAAGAAGTCCTGCCTAGCATCTGCAAGGGCGTAAGCTCCAAACCGTGCTCACCGGAGATGCCGCCGGCGTTTGTTTTAGGCTCGGGCAGGACGATGCCCTCTTCGGGAAGTCTAATCCAAAAAGAGCAAAGTAGAATAAGTGCCGGAAAAAGAGTGGCAAAGAGCGCAAAGGTTTTTCTCCACCCAATCGCGCCTATAAGCCCCGACGCTAAAGAACCCAAAATCAAGCTGCCGAGTCCGAAGCACATCAGAAGTATGCCCGAAACCATGCCGGTTTTGTCGGGGTACCATTTGCTTACAGTGCTTATATCGGCATTATAGCTCAGACCGACGCCAAGACCGCAGAAGACCCCGTATGACACATAAAGGCCCAGTAGGCTCGAAATTTTAGATGCCCCGAAAAATCCCATTGCGAGAAAAAGGGCGGAGAGAATAAAAGATGTTTTGGGTGAACCTTTTTTCTGAATAAATCCGCTCAAAACATTGCCGAGGCAGTAGCAGCTCATAGAAACTGTGAAGGCAACCGAAGTTTGTGTTCTGTTCCAGCCGAATTCGGCCTCCAAAGACGGAGCAAAAATAGACCAGGCGTAAATAAGGCCTATAAAAAGATAGACCAAAGCGCCGGCAAGCAGAGGTGCTGTTCTTTTAAGCTTCATACTCTAAACCACCCTAAACTATAAATTATAATCAGTATAACAGAAAAAAGCTCACATTTAAATAAGGCATACCTGATTAATCCTAGCCGATATGAAGAAAAATGCTGCCGCCATTTTGGCGGCAATAATTCTCTTTATCTTATGTTTTTATCTGGTCTTTTCCTCACAGGTCATGCAGACGGGTTCTCCGTTTAAAATTCTCAAATGCGTCTCCCTGCAGCTCTCTCCGCACAAAGAGCATTTTCCGCTACCCACAGGCTTATAAACGTCGGGAGGCGCGGCAAGACTTGTTTCGCTCCGGATAAAAACCTCATCAAAGGGTGCTTCGAGTATAAAAATTTTCATTTCATCTCTGCTCATATCATCAGGCAACGCTTTTAAGATAAGTCTCACACTCTTGCCGCTGTGGCGGTCATAGAAATTAAAGGCTGTTTTTCCCATATCCTTAAGCTCGAGGTTGCCGTTGCCCACCGTAGCGCCGAATGCCATCTGCACACCGTCCAGATGGCAGGCCCTGCCCTCCGCAATGCAGTAAAGATGGTGCCCACGGCTTTCAATTTCCAAGATGCGATTTGCCTCAAAGCCGGCTCGAACCCCAATGGCAAGACCGGGACAGTGGTGTCCATGAAGCATGCCGGCTTTTTCGTATAGCTCACGAATCATAGTTTTGCCTCGCTTTCCAAAATATCTGAAACTACTCCTATAATTCTAGCACAGTCTCGCTTTATATCCCAGAAATTTATATTAACAAGGACTTTCCCAAAGTAAGCCTGCGGTCAAATTAAACAAATTTGTTATAAATAATGACCCCCCGGGGGGCTTGTTGACTTATCTCATAGCTGGTATCCTCAAAGTCGAGTTTGAAAAACCCTATCTATTATCGGGGCCAAGAGGTGTTTTAATGGGTCTTGAAGTTAAAGATTTAAGCTTTAAGTACGAAAAAGAAATTTTAAAAGATATTTGCCTTAAATTGGAAAAAGGCTCTTTTTGCGCGCTTCTGGGAATAAACGGAAGCGGAAAATCAACACTGCTGAAAAACATTGTAAACATACTTAAGCCATATAAAGGCTGTGTATATTATGACGGAAAGGACATAAAAGATTATAAGCGGCGCGAGCTTGCCCAAACAATGTCCTATGTGGCTCAGAACGAAGCCGTTCAAAAAGTGAGGGTTTACGATTCAATTTTAATAGGAAGAAAGCCGTATATTAAATATTTTCCCACCGAAAACGACCATAAGATAGTGTGCGAAATTATGGAATATCTGGGCCTTCAGGAATTTGCGCTCAGATATACCGATGAACTCAGCGGCGGGGAGGCTCAAAAGGTTTTAATAGCTCGCGCCCTCGCTCAGGAACCCGAGGTTCTTCTGCTTGACGAGCCGACCTCGGCGCTCGATCTTAAGAATCAGCTCGATGTAATGGACATGGTTAAAAAATATTGCGAACATAACAACATCATGACCATAATATCGATTCACGATATAAATCTCTCTCTCAGATACGCCACTGATTTTATACTGCTTAAGGATAAGGAGATTTTCAAATATGGCGGCTTAGAGCTTATCACACCGGAGAACATATCCGAGGTTTATCAGATAGACCTCAAAATATATGAGCTCGACGGCGGAATGTTTGTGGTGCCTATAAGGCAGCTTAATGAAGCTGCCGACTCAGAGAGAAGGGTTGGATAAACAAATGAGTTGCATGGAAAAAGTATTAGAGAAAGTTCCCGAAAGGAACAGCACGATTGAATATAAGGGTTATCAAAAGAAGATAATCAACATTCTTATTATAATGGCAATTTCGATAGTTGTTTTGATGTATGTGGTTCTCAGGATGGGCGTATCCGATATAACGGTGCAGAACATCATCGAAACCCTCATGGGCAAAGGCACAGATGTTATGAAAACAATAATCTGGAAAATAAGGATGCCCAGAATAGTCGGAGCTGTTGTAGCGGGAGCGGCGCTCTCGCTCGCCGGCTGTATCATGCAAAACAACCTTAAAAACCCGCTTGCTTCCCCCTCAACTCTGGGTGTTACAAGCGCGGCGGCTTTCGGCGCAAACTTTGCAATAATTTTTTTGGGCTCCGGCAGTTTTCAGAGCGGAAACTCCGATGCGGTTATGATAGTTCATCCCTATGTTGTAACTCTTAACGCCTTTATATTCTCAATGATAGCTGTTTTTATTATCATGGCGCTTGCCAAACTGCGTATGTTCACTCCGAATGTGATAATCCTCGTCGGCGTGGCCATAAGCTCGCTTTTTAGCGCGGGAACAACCTTTCTGCAATATTTTGCCAATGAGGCAAAGCTCGCAACAGCGGTATTTTGGACTTTCGGAAATTTAGGCAGAGTTTCGTGGAAAGAACTGGGCATAATGAGCATGGCTTTAGTAGCGGCATCCGCCTATTTCATGTTCCGAAGCTGGGACTACAACGCCATGATTAACGGAGACGACTGCGCCAAAAGTCTTGGAGTAAACACCAGAAATGTCAGACTCGGCGGCATGTTTTTCTCATCCTTGCTGGTTGCAATCGCCGTTTCGTTTATGGGCATAATCAGCTTTATAGGTCTTATAAGCCCGCAGATAATGAGGAGAATAATAGGCAACGACCACAGGTTTTTAATACCCGGTTCGGCTCTTTTCGGAAGCCTTATACTTCTTGTTTCGGACACTGTAGCTCGAACAATCATCTCGCCGGTAATCCTTCCGGTCGGAGTTATAACATCTTTTATGGGCGCTCCATTATTCATATATATACTTATGCGCGACTATAAAAATTAGGAGGAATCACAATGAAATCAATGCTGAAAAAGTATCTTTCGCTTCTCCTCGCAATTATGCTGTTCGTGTCGCTGGCAGCATGCGGGGCAAACGACAAGGCAGGTGAAGAAAAGCCTGCCGAGCCTGCAGCACAAGCCGAGAGTGAAGAGAAGATAGTTTTCACGGACATGGCCGGAAGAGAAATAACTCTCGAAAAGCCTGCAACCCGCGCCATCGCGGACAGCCCCAACACACTCAGACTCTATACCTATGTAATGGGGCCCGAGAATCTTTTGGGAATTTCGCCGAGAGATGTCAAAGGCGCTAGGAGAATGCCCTATGCCATTGCCAACCGCGAAGAATTTATGAAGTTAAAGCATTTCGGCGGTGAATATTCGGTGGATAACTTTGAAGAAGTTCTGCTTTCAGAGCCCGACATTTTCTTCTCTTCAAGCAAGGAAGCTGCCGAATACGACAAGATTCAGGAAAAAATCTGCGCTCCCGTTGTTGCTCTCAATCAGGGCGGCGGAGTTGTCTTCGACCCCATACTGTATCAGTCAATAGAAATCATCGGCAAAGCCATGGGCAGGGAAGAGAGAGCCCAAGAAGTCATCGACTACATGGAGGGCCTCAAAAAGGACCTCAACGATAGAACAAAAGATATTCCCGAGGACGAAAGAGCGCTTGTTTATGCGGGCGGCCTCGCTTGGAACGGACCTCACGGTATTGAGGGTACAAGAGAAAACTATCCCCTTTTCGATGCCGTAAACGCTAAGAACGTTGTAACGGGAATAAACAAAGACGGCTTGGTCGAGATTGACAAGGAACAGCTCCTTGAGTGGGACCCCGAGTTTATTTTCATCGACCTTGCCAGCATCGACCTAATTCAAAACGACTTCAACCAGAATCCCGCTTTCTACAAGTCCCTCAGAGCCTTTAAAGAAGGCAAGGTATATGCGCAGCTGCCCTTCGTGTGGTGCAATGTCAACGTCGACACAGCTATGGCAAACGCCTTCTACATAGGCAAAATAGTATATCCCGACAAGTTTGAAGATCTTGATCCCATAAAGAAGGCCAATGAAATCTACAAGTTCCTCGTAGGGCGCGAGGTCTATGACGAGTTAGTGAAAGATGAGTTCGGAGGCTTCCAGCAGGTAACACTTGAAGACCTCGAGGCAAACAAATTCTTTAAAGCTGCAAACTAAATAAGATTATTACATCTCGTTTTTTCTCCCTAAAAAGCCGGCGCCGCCCTAAAAAGCGGCGTCGGTGATTTTATGCGATTATCCATAAGCAACTTAACGGTCAGACTTGAAATTATGCCCGTAATCTAGGATAATAAAGAAAAAACGGAGCATGTTTATGAAATATAAAACTGTAATTTTCGATCTTGACGGAACTTTATTAAATACCCTCGACGACATAAGAGACAGCCTGAATGTCGCGCTCTTAAAATTCGGCTTTAAAGAGAGAAGCTTGGAAGAGGTTAGAAAGGCGGTCGGGTACGCCTCAAAGGAGCTTTTGGCGAGAACATTGGAGGGCGGACACAAAAACCCGCAGTTGCAAACCGTTTTAGATTATTACTTAGAATATTATGAGAAACACAGCAATATAAAAACAAAGCCGTACGAAGGAATAATAGAGCTTTTAGAGGAACTTCGCAAACAGGGAATCAGAGTGGCAATAGTTTCCAACAAGCCGCAGGAAGCTGTTTCAATCTTAAACAGGGAAATTTTCGGCAATCTTGTGGAACTTGCAATCGGCGAGAGCGCAGAGCTCCCGAGAAAGCCGAATCCCGCCATGCTTCTTAAAGCGGTTGAACTGCTCGGCTGCGCCAAAGAAGAATGCGTCTATGTCGGCGATACCGAGGTTGATGTGCAAACTGCCCGAAATGCCGAAATGGATATTATCGTTGTGCTCTGGGGCTTCAGAACAAAGGACGAGCTTTTAAAAACCGGAGCAAAAACATTTGCGGCCGACACTGAAGAGCTGGGCAGAATAATCAGACAGGGGAGCTAAGGTGCAGGGCAATGTAATGCGATAATACATATGTGACACAATAAAAAAGAAAAAGAGAGTCCTTTGGTATAATAGATTTGCAAGAATCGTTAACCAAGAAAGAAAGGAGCTCTCTCATGAAAAGTATAACAGAAGGCATGCGTCACCGCAAGCGTATTGTAACATACGCAATCAGACACAATAACAATGCCCAGGCAGCGAGAAAGTATCACACAACAAGGCAATATGTTAGCTATTGGAGAAAACGTTACGATGGTACTCTTGAATCACTAAGGAAAAAGTCAAGGAGACCTCGTTCTCATCCAAATCAGCATACAGAGTCGGAAATTGCGCTTATTCGACATATGTATCGTCATCACAACTATCGTGGTCTTGCTCATGTTTATAGGAAGTGTTGCGACGAAGGCTATACCCGCTCGTATGACTCAATGTGCAGACAGATAAGGAAGAAGCAGCTTGACAAGCCCAAAAAGAAAGCATGTCGGAAGAAAAAGGTATCCAAGAAAATCAGAGAAGCCGAATATCCGGGTCAATTAGTACAAATGGATATTAAATATATACCTGTTGAATGCATCGGTTTTGCAAGTTATCATTCACGGTACTATCAAATAACAGCTATAGATGTATTCTCACGAAAAAGAGTTTTAAGTATAGTTAACGAGAACAGTACTTACACAACGAGTAGCTTTTTAGAAACTTTGGAAGATAAGATTGGCTTCAAGATAGAACATCTTCAGACGGATAACGGTAAAGAATTTTGCAATGATCCGGAACAAACCGACAAGAAATCCCGATTTGAAAAGATGATGAAAAAACTGGAGATTAAGCACATCCGGACAGCTCCATACAGTCCATGGGAAAATGGTCATGTTGAAAGAAGTCATAGAGAAGATGAAGAACGATTTTACCGAAAAAGACGATTTGTCAGTGAAGAAGAGATGATAAAAGCAGTCAAACGTCATGAAAGCATTAGTAACGGAACATATCGTAAGGTTCTTGATTTTAAAAGTTCCGAAGAAGTCATTCAAGAATACTTTGAAAACGCTTCTTAGGATTATATTTCATCTATCGCCTTCGTCAAGGGACGCCTTGCTTAAATCCTTGACAAAATGCTCGGATGAAATGAGATAAATTTAAAGCGATTTTGTAAACTATTTTTTATGGGCTTGTGTCACAAATGTTTGACTTCTATACAGGACAGGGGAGCTAAGGTGCAGGGCAATGTATTTACAATCCCGAGCTTTTTATATATACTGATATGTCGATAAACTAAATAAAGGTTGCTTATATATGCTTGAATTTGAAGAATACCGGCAAAAACTTTTGGCTCTCGGGCCGCAGATTGCGGATCTGGCCGAGGCTCTCAGACTCAAATATGCCAAGGAGAGAATAGCCGAAATACAAAAGGAATCCGAGGATCCCGACTTTTGGAAGGATATAGAGAAGAGCCAAAAACTCAATAAAGAGCTCAAAAACCTTAAACAAAAGTGCCGGAAGCACGAAAAACTCGAAAACAGCTTGAACGATTTTTTAGCTCTCTGCGAGATGGCTCTGGAGGAAGAGGACAGCAGTATGCTTGGCGAACTCAAGGAGGGCTACGAAGAGCTCGAAGAAGAGCTGGAGAGCGCCAGACTCGATGCCTTGCTCACAGGTGAATACGACTCCAACAACGCCATAATGACATTGCACGCCGGAGCCGGCGGCACCGAAGCTCAGGACTGGACGAGCATGCTATACAGAATGTACACAAGATGGGCAGAGCGTCAAGGCTACTCATATACCGTTCTGGATTTGCTCGACGGCGAGGAAGCGGGTATAAAGTCGGTGACGTTAAAAATAGAGGGCATGAATGCCTACGGTTACCTAAGAAGTGAGCACGGGGTTCACAGGCTTGTAAGGATTTCGCCTTTCGACTCCTCAGGGCGCAGGCACACAAGCTTTGCCGCTGTGGAAATAATGCCCGAGATAGAAAATGACAGCGATATAGAGCTTAAAGACGAAGATATAAGGATGGATGTTTTCCGCTCCTCAGGCGCAGGCGGCCAGAAGGTCAACAAAACCTCCAGCGCCGTAAGACTTACGCACATACCCAGCGGCATCGCGGTCTCAAGCCAAGTCGAGCGCAGCCAGTTTCAGAATCTGGAGAACTGCAAGTCCATGCTGAGAGCGAGGCTTGCCGAGATAAAGGAACGCGAGCACCTCGAGAAGATTTCGGATATCAAGGGTGTGCAGATGAAGATAGAGTGGGGCAGTCAGATAAGGTCATATGTGTTCATGCCCTACACTCTGGCAAAAGATATGCGCACAGGCTATGAAAACGGAAACATAACAGCCGTTATGGACGGCGACATAGGCGGCTTTATAAATGCATATCTCAAGTATAAAGCCGGCGGAGATAGGGAGTAAGAGAGAGTGAGAATTATGAAGAGATTTTTGTTCTCTGCAACTGCGATTGCGTTGCTGCTGATACTTATGTTTAGCGGGAGCAGTCTGCACTTTTTGCCAAAAGGTGAAACAAATAAAGAGAACAGTGATGTTCTGAAGCCCGGAAACGAGACATATGAGGCGGGACAAGTTGAATCAGGGCCTTATGAGGAGAGTTCGGAACCTCCTGAAGTTTTAGAGTCAAAGTTCTATGAGATTAGCTTTATAGGCGATATAACGCCCGATTCGGTACAGTTCTATAGAAACACCCCGCAGGGTTATCAAAATGTGGTGACGCCCGACAATCTGGGCTATGTTTTTGCGAATACAAAGCACCTCTTCGAGAACGACTATCTCACGATAGGCAATTTCGAGTGCGTGCTCAGCGATAGAAATCTTGCAAGCAAGTCAAAAAACTTTGTTTTCAAGGCTCCCACGGTATACACGGGAATTATGACCGAGGGAAGCGTTGAATTTGTCACGCTCGGAAACAACCACGTTCTCGACTATGGCGAGGAAGGCTACGCCGACACAAAGGCGGCGCTGGATGCCGCCGGGATAGCCTATGCCGGAAGAGACGAGTATACAATCTATGAAAGAGACGACGGGCTCAAGGTAGGTATATACGCCGATAGCTTCAGCAGCGTCGAAAAGATACAAAAGGGCATAGCCGCTCTGAAAGACGAGGGGGCGGAGTTCATAATAGCTGCACTTCACTGGGGCGACGAAGGAGCCTACAAAGTAAACAGCACGCAGCAGACTCAAGGACATGCCGCAATTGATGCGGGGGCCGACGTTGTCTACGGCACGCACCCGCACACCCTCCAGCCTATAGAGGTATATAAAGATAAGTATATCTTCTATAGTTGCGGCAACTGGACTTTCGGCGGGAACACGGACCCGCGCGATAAAGACACCGTGGTAATAAAGCTCAATGTCGAAAAGAAACCCAATGGCGAAATTGTCATGGGAAAGCTCACCCTGCTGCCCTGCGCATCCTCGGGAGTTTTAAAAGGCAACAACTACCAGCCTGTTCTCATTGAAGAGAGCGACGAGAGATATAAGAGAGTTCTTTCAAAGCTTGACGGCAGCTTCGAGGGTGCCAATCTCGAAATAGGCTATACCTACGGAGTCGGCGAACTGGGCTGATAAAAAGTATAATAAAAATGAGCTTCGCAGTCTGCGAAGCTCATTTTTATTGTAGCACTTTAGTGCGATTTCAAATGTCGAAGACATTTGAAATCAATAAACCACCTGCTATGCAGGTGGAATGAAAGAAAGCTTTAGCTTAAAGTAAAAACCTCCAGTGATATACTTTCTTTAGATTTGCCAATCAAAGAAAGAAACAAAGGAGGTTCCATCCATGGATAAGAATAGTTTATCACATACACGCTGGGAGTGTAAATATCACCTAGTGTTTGCCCCAAAGTATCGTCGACAAGAGATATATGGAAAACTAAAGGTAGATATTGGAAAAATCTTAAGAGATTTGTGCGAAAGAAAAGGAATCGAAATAATCGAAGCAGAGTTATGTAGAGATCATGTGCATATGCTAGTGAGAATACCCCCAAAATTTAGTGTGAGTGAAATAATGGGCTATCTAAAAGGAAAGAGTGCCTTAATGATATTCGATCGTCATGCAAATTTGAAGTATAAATACGGTAATCGACATTTTTTGTGTAGGGGTTACTACGTTGATACAGTGGGAAAAAATGCAAAACGCATAGAGGAGTATATACGACGTCAAATACAAGAAGATCAGGTCAATGATCAACTAAGTTTGAAAGAATATATAGATCCGTTTACGGGTAAGCCGGTAAAAGGAAACAAATAACCGCTTAAGCGGTGTTGGGAAATTAGTGCGATTGGCAAATCATTCAATGCGCCATCAGGGCTGGTAATAAGCCCTTATAGGGCGTGTGCAAACCACCGGCTAAGCCGGTGGAATGAAAGAAAGCTTTAGCTTAAAGTAAAAAACCTCCAGTGATATACTTTCTTTAGATTTGCCAATCAAAGAAAGAAACAAAGGAGGTTCCATACATGGATAAAAATAGTTTATCACATACACGCTGGGAGTGTAAATATCACCTTTAGTGTTTGCCCCAAAGTATCGTCGACAAGAGATATATGGAAAACTAAAGGTAGATATTGGAAAAATCTTAAGAGATTTGTGCGAAAGAAAAGGAATCGAAATAATCGAAGCAGAGTTATGTAGAGATCATGTGCATATGCTAGTGAGAATACCCCGAAATTTAGTGTGAGTGAAATAATGGGTTATCTAAAAGGAAAGAGTGCCTTAATGATATTCGATCGTCATGCAAATTTGAAGTATAAATACGGTAATCGACATTTTTTGTGTAGGGGTTACTACGTTGATACAGTGGGAAAAAATGCAAAACGCATAGAGGAGTATATACGACGTCAAATACAAGAAGATCAGGTCAATGATCAAATAAGTTTGAAAGAATATATAGATCCGTTTACGGGTAAGCCGGTAAAAGGAAACAAATAACCGCTTAAGCGGTGTTGGGAAATTAGTGCGATTGGCAAATCATTCAATGCGCCATCAGGCGCTGCTAGTAATAAGCCCTTATAGGGCGTGTGCAAACCACCGGCTAAGCCGGTGGAATGAAAGAAAGCTTTAGCTTAAAGTAAAAAACCTCCAGTGATATACTTTCTTTAGATTTGCCAATCAAAGAAAGAAACAAAGGAGGTTCCATACATGGATAAAAATAGTTTATCACATACACGCTGGGAGTGTAAATATCACCTGGTGTTTGCCCCAAAGTATCGTCGACAAGAGATATATGGAAAACTAAAGGTAGATATTGGAAAAATCTTAAGAGATTTGTGCGAAAGAAAAGGAATCGAAATAATCGAAGCAGAGTTATGTAGAGATCATGTGCATATGCTAGTGAGAATACCCCGAAATTTAGTGTGAGTGAAATAATGGGTTATCTAAAAGGAAAGAGTGCCTTAATGATATTCGATCGTCATGCAAATTTGAAGTATAAATACGGTAATCGACATTTTTTGTGTAGGGGTTACTACGTTGATACAGTGGGAAAAAATGCAAAACGCATAGAGGAGTATATACGACGTCAAATACAAGAAGATCAGGTCAATGATCAAATAAGTTTGAAAGAATATATAGATCCGTTTACGGGTAAGCCGGTAAAAGGAAACAAATAACCGCTTAAGCGGTGTTGGGAAATTAGTGCGATTGGCAAATCATTCAATGCGCCATCAGGCGCTGCTAGTAATAAGCCCTTATAGGGCGTGTGCAAACCACCGGCTAAGCCGGTGGAATGAAAGAAAGCTTTAGCTTAAAGTAAAAAACCTCCAGTGATATACTTTCTTTAGATTTGCCAATCAAAGAAAGAAACAAAGGAGGTTCCATACATGGATAAATAGTTTATCACATACACGCTGGGAGTGTAAATATCATTATGTTTGCCCCAAAGTATCGTCGACAAGAGATATATGGAAAACTAAAGGTAGATATTGGAAAAATCTTAAGAGATTTGTGCGAAAGAAAAGGAATCGAAATAATCGAAGCAGAGTTATGTAGAGATCATGTGCATATGCTAGTGAGAATACCCCCGAAATTTAGTGTGAGTGAAATAATGGGTTATCTAAAAGGAAAGAGTGCCTTAATGATATTCGATCGTCATGCAAATTTGAAGTATAAATACGGTAATCGACATTTTTTGTGTAGGGGTTACTACGTTGATACAGTGGGAAAAAATGCAAAACGCATAGAGGAGTATATACGACGTCAAATACAAGAAGATCAGGTCAATGATCAAATAAGTTTGAAAGAATATATAGATCCGTTTACGGGTAAGCCGGTAAAAGGAAACAAATAACCGCTTAAGCGGTGTTGGGAAATTAGTGCGATTGGCAAATCATTCAATGCGCCATCAGGCGCTGCTAGTAATAAGCCCTTATAGGGCGTGTGCAAACCACCGGCTAAGCCGGTGGTTATGATTGTACAGCAAAACCACACGCTAGGCGTGTGGTTCAAGAGAGCTTAAGCGAAGAGGTAGAAAAGAAGACTCCTTTTGCATAGAATAAAAGTGCGGTCAGCCAACTGCACAGAAAATGCAAAAGGAGGGCATTCATAATGAGTATGAATGACATAAATAGTTTATCTCACACGAAATGGAATTGCAAATATCATATAGTATTTGCTCCAAAATATCGTAGGAAGGTATTTTACGGAGAAAAGAAAGCGGAAGTAGGAAGGATACTCAGGCAACTATGTGAGTGGAAAGGAGTAAAAATAATAGAAGCAGAGTGTTGTGTCGACCACATACATATGTTGCTAGAAATTCCTCCTAAAATGTCAATATCGAGCTTCATGGGATATCTAAAAGGAAAAAGCGCAACAATGCTGTATGAGCAATTCGGCGAGCTGAAATACAAGTACAGAAATCGAGAGTTCTGGTGTAAGGGATACTATGTTGACACAGCAGGGAAAAACACGAGCCGAATTGCAGAGTATATCAAGAATCAGCTTAAAGAGGATAAACTTGGAGAACAGTTAACAATACCGTCAGCTGGCCCTTTTAAGGGCAGCAAGTAGCAATCCTTAAGCAGTTGGCAGACCGTATTATGCGTTTGACGCATACGCTAAGAACATAGGGCTATGCCCGCATGTGAAAAACCACCCGCTTGGCGGGTGGATGTTTATTTTTTATTGTCAAAAGTTATTATTCCACAACTACATCCATCTCATGGGGGACAAAGTCGCTCGGGCCGTGGTTGCAGACGGGGCAGAGATAGCCGTCAGGTAGCTTATCGCCTTCCTCGAAGTGGCTGCAAATATTGCACAAAAAGCCTTTCTTTCTCTCCGTCTTGGGCGGCAGATAGTGCTCGAATACATCTGCGCCCTGTTTGCAGAGCGGGCAGATGAAATCTGCGGGGAGCTCGGGCCCCTCGTGGAAGTATCCGCACACCGTGCAGATCCAGCCCTCGGTCTTGGGCATCTCAGGCTTCTTCTTGGGCTTAATGTGGGCGTGGTAGTAGGAGTAGGTTGCGGAGGGCTCGTCGGACAGAGTCTTGGCCTCGGTGACATCGGCTATATAGAGCATCTGGGTACCGCAGTCGCGACTGTCAATGACTTTGCAGGAATAAACGGCGTTTGCGTTTTCGGTGAAATAGCGGATGCCGTTTTCCGTGCGCAGATTTTCCTTAAGCCCTTCAAACTTATCCACATCTCTTCCGCTTTGGAAGCCGAAGTGCTTAAAGGTATCGTAGGGGGTAGATTCGGTGAGAACCGTGACGTTGAAGGCTCCGGCCTTCATAACCTTATCGCAGGTGAAGTTCCGTTTAATAACCGAAATCGTCATCTTAGGAGGATCTCCCGAAGTTATCTGTCCGGCAGTGTTTATAATACAGCCGTAATCTTTTCCGTCGTATCTGGTGGTGAGTATGTAAACACCGTAGCTGAGCTTAAAGAGAGAGGCCAAATCAATGTCGCCCTTGGCATCGGGATTCACATCGGCGATAATCTCTTTTTCGGCAGTATCGGGCGCTGTGAACTCGGGGGCAAAGTCTGCCGCAATAATGTCAGCTAGGGCATCCACCTCGCCAATTTGCGAAGACTTGAGGGCAGAGGGTATTGTCAGCAGGTCGCCCATAAACTCAGTGTTCTTAAGGCTCGAGAGCTTTTCACGCATCAGTGTTCCGCTTGTCGGCCCCCAACTGCCGTTTTCAATGAGCGCAATCTTGCGGTTTCTCAGACCGTGGTTGACTATGTCGTTCAGGAGATTTTCCATGGTGACAAAGATGCCGGCGTTGTATGTGGTAGATGCAAATACCAAATGGCTGTATTTGAATGCGTCCGAAAGTATATACGAGCCGGGCGTAACCGAGGTGTCATACATCTTCACTTTAACGCCTCTGTCGCTGAGCTTCGAGGCCAAGATATTCGCCGTGTTCTCGGTGTGGCCGTATACCGAGGCATAAGCAATTAAAACACCGTCCACCTCAGGCTCATAGCTCGACCAAAGCATGTATTTTTCCAAAAAGTCGCCGAAACCGCGTCTCCAAACAAAGCTGTGGAGCGGGCAGACGTACTTAATTTCAAGGTTTGCGGCCTTGCGAAGCACAGCCTGTACCTGAGGGCCGTATTTGCCTACAATGTTTGTGTAATAGCGTCTGGCCTCGTCGAGATACTCGCTCATAAAGTCAACCTCATCGGCAAAAATACGGCCGTTCAGGGCGCCGAAAGAGCCGAATGCGTCGGCCGAGAAGAGTATTTTATCGCTCAGGTCATAGGTCATCATAACTTCGGGCCAGTGCACCATGGGAGCCATCACAAAGGTCAGCTCATGGCGTCCGGTATTCAGCTTGTCGCCCTCCTTTACCACTGAGATTCTGTCTGTGAAGTCAGTCTCAAAGAAGCGGGCAATCATATCCTGTGTTTTCTTGTTGCAAACAATGGTGAGATTGGGGTACATATTTGCCAAATTTTCAATGTTGGCAGCGTGGTCGGGCTCCATGTGGTTTATCACAAGATAGTCCAGGTCTCTGCCTCCAAGTCCGTACTTCAGATTTTCAAAAAAAAGGTCCGAAACGGCCTTGTCGGCAGTGTCGAAAACAACGGTCTTTTCGTCCAGCAGAAGGTAGGAGTTATACGAAACTCCGTCGGGAACTCCGTAGACCCCTTCAAAGAAAGCCAGCCGTCTGTCGTCGGCGCCTATCCAAAGCAGATCATCTGTTATTTTTTTTGTATTATGCATTGAGAAACCTCCATTTATAAGCAGTTATTTGCACGTTAAAGATATCACATAACGGGCCGAAACTCAAGCTGGCAGAGTGTAAAGTTCATACACAATAAAGCCCGTAAAAATCGGGAAATAAAAGCGTAAAAATATTTGACTGTGCACTTGAATTCCTACCAAACTAGTGGTATTATTGGTGAGCGAAAGAGAGGTGTGAAATGAGCTTTTCAACAAGAGGCAGATATGCCCTGAGATTGATGCTGGATATCGTCGAAAATTCAAACGGCGAATTCGTCTCGCTTCAGGAAATATCAGATCGCCAAGGATTTTCACAAAAATATTTACAGTCTATAGTTCCGTCTCTTGTCGAGGGTGGAGTTCTCACCAGCAAGAAGGGCAAAAGCGGCGGATATATGCTCAGCAGAAAGCCCGAAGAAATCTCGGCCTATGAGGTGTTGAGCTTAGCCGAGGGCAATATAAGTCCTGTAGCCTGCCTTTCAGAGAACGAAGAGGAGTGCGGAAAAACATGCTCATGCTCTGCCAGATCGGTTTGGATAGGACTTGAAGATACGATGGAATCATATTTAAAAAATGTCAGTTTAAAAGATATATTTGAAAAAAACTTAGGAGACATATAATGAAAGACTATTTAGAAGTTTATGCCGACAATGCGGCCACGACGAGAGTTTCAAAAACAGCCGTCGATGCAATGCTGCCCTTACTCCACGAAGAGTATGGAAACCCTTCATCACTGTATACCAAAGGCCAAATAGCGGCGGAAAAGCTGGCTGAAGCCAGAATGAAGGTTGGCGAGCTGTTGGGAGCGGCAGACCCCATGAGAGAGATTACATTCACCTCCGGCGGCAGCGAGGCCGACAATCAGGCAATAGTTTCAGCGGCGATGCTGGGCATGAAGCAGGGGAAAAAGCACCTCATTTCCACAAAGTTCGAGCACCATGCCGTGCTCCACACCCTCGATGCGCTTGAAAAGCGCGGATTCGAGATAACTCTGCTCGATGTGCACGAGAACGGTGTTGTAACAGTCGAGGATTTGAGAGCGGCTCTCAGGAAAGATACGGCCCTTGTCACCATAATGATGGTTAACAATGAAATCGGCACCCTCCAGCCGATAAAAGAGTTGGCGGCAATCTGCAAAGAAAAAAATGTTCTGTTCCACACTGATGCCGTTCAGTCGACAGGACATATGCATATAGATGTGCAGGATTTGGGAGTTGATATGCTCTCGTTCTCCGGACACAAGTTCAACGCGCCCAAGGGAGTCGGCGGATTCTATGCCAGAAAGGGAATAAAGCTCAGCAACATAATAGAAGGCGGAGCTCAAGAGCGCGGCAAGCGCGGCGGCACCGAGAATATGGCCGGCATAGTCGCTATGGCTGCGGCCTTGGAAGAAGCCGTGTCCATGATAGATTCCGAGACCGAAAGACATGTCAAAATGCGTGACAGACTAATCGAGAGTATTTCCAAAATCCCTCACTCAAAGCTAAACGGCGACAGAATGCAGAGAAACGCCTCCACGGTGAACTTCTGCTTCGAGGGCATAGAGGGCGAAAGCCTGCTTCTCATGCTCGACAGCAAGGGCATCAGCGCCTCATCAGGCAGCGCCTGCACCTCAGGTTCATTAGACCCCAGCCATGTCTTGCTTTCACTCGGTCTGCCCCACGAGGTGGCGCACGGCTCTCTAAGGCTCTCGCTGGGCAGGTATAACACGGAAGAGGATATCGACCACATAATTTACTGGGTACCCAAAGTAGTCGAAAAACTCAGAGAGATGTCTCCGCTTTGGGAGGACCTCGAAAAGGGCAAAACACCTCACCTTATTTAAAATCCGGAGGAAGATAAAATGTTGTACAGTGAAAAAGTAATGGACCACTTCGAGAACCCCAGAAATCTGGGCGTGATTGAAGATGCCGACGGAATAGGCGAAGTCGGAAACCCCAGATGCGGCGACATCATGAAGATGTATATTAAAGTTGAGAACGATGTCATAACGGATATCAAATTTAAAACCTATGGCTGCGGCAGTGCGGTGGCGTCAAGTTCAATGGCCACCGAGATGATAAAGGGCAAAACGATAGAGGAGGCCCTGCAGCTATCCAACAAGGCAGTGGCCGAGGCGCTCGGGGGCCTGCCTGCCCACAAGCTCCACTGCTCTGTTTTGGCCGAAGAGGCGGTCAGAGCCGCCGTCAAGGACTATTACGATAAAAACGGCATTGAATATAACAAAAAAGATTTCTGCGACCACGACTGCGCCGCCTGCCACGAGCACGATGTTCGCAAAGACTGAAAAGCAATAAGGCGGCAAAATATTAACAAGAAGTAAGCTGTAAAAAGACAACAGACGCCGGCTGAAAATGTCGGCGTCTGTTTTTGATATTTTATTGTGAGCTCTTGCGCTAAAGCAGAGATATAGTCAAGTAAAATAATGCCCGTTGGGATAATTGCGCATCATTGCAGATACTTCTCAACAAAGCTCCGCAATCGGCTTACAAGATGCGGTTTTTCAGGCAGCGGTTCTACCGGCATATGCGGTGAATACTCCATGAAGTGAGACTGTGAGTCAAATGGCAAGGTGCCCTGCTTGCGGCGGTACAAACCGTCAGAGAGCATCAAGCTGCTTTTTGCGGTATCGCGAAGCTGGGACTCCAGCAGCCATCTGAGTTGTTTGCATAGGACAGCATCGCGCACAGGGCAGGCAATTTCCACTCGGCGGTTGAGATTTCGCGTCATCAGGTCGGAGGAGGAAATATAGAACTCCTCGTCTTCTCCCCGGCCGAAGAGAAAAATGCGGGCGTGTTCCAGATAGCGACCGACAATGCTGGTGATGTAAATGTTGTCCGTAAACCCCGAGATACCCGGCAGAATGCAGCAAATGCCGCGGATGATGAGCTGAATCTCCACACCCGCCTGCGAAGCCTCCTTGAGCTTATCTATAACTTCGCGCTCGGTGATAGAGTTGGCTTTGATACAGATGTAGCCCTCTTTGCCCAGACATTTTTGTTGGTCGATTTTTTCCAGCAGCATAGTCTTAATTCCAAACGGAGATGTATACAGCTGTTCATATTCACCGTCCAAATTGTTGACAAGCATGTTTCTGAAAAAAGCTGAAGCGTCCTCTCCGATAGTTTGGTCAGCGGTTATAAGACTGAGATCCGTGTACATGGCGTTGGTCTTCTCATTGTAATTTCCGGTGCCAACCTGGGTAATGTAGCTCATTTTATTTCGGCTGCGCAGGGTAATAAGGCAAATTTTGCTGTGGCATTTAAATCCTTCTGTACCATAGATGACCTGACATCCGGATTCCTCCAGCATCTTCGACCACACCAGATTGTTTTCCTCGTCAAATCTGGCGCGCAGCTCCATGAGTACCAAAACGTCCTTGCCGTTTTCCGCTGCCCGGCAAAGTGTCTGCACAATTTTAGAGGATGCGGCAAGACGATAAATTGTAATCCTTATAGAAAGCACACGGGCATCATCCGCCGCCTCATTCAGAAGCCTCAGAAACGGCTCCACCGAGTCATAGGGATAATACATAAGTTTGTCGTGCTGCTGCACCTGCGCTAAGATTTTCTGATCACGGTGCAAGTTTTCCGGCCATCGGCCGCGATAGGGCTGATAGAGCAGCTGTGCAGAGAGTTCCTTAGGCAGTTCATCGATTAGGCGGTATACATAGCTCATATTGAGCGGACAGCTGTCAACAAAAATTTGATTGGATTCCAGCTTAATCAGTCCGCTGAGACGAGAATAGAAGTCCTCTGATATGGCGGAGCCCAACTCAAGCCTGACAACAGCCAAATAATCGCGCTGTTTGAGAAGCTTTTTCATTTGACGCCTAAAATCTTCTTCGCTGTCTTCAAACTTCTCCTCATCAAAGCTGATGTCGGCGTTGCGTGTAACACAGAGAATGCAGCTTTCATAAGCGGTATAAGCGCCGAAAAGCGTTGGCAGCCAGTGCAAAAGAATGTTTTCCGTACGAACAAAACGCTTGCCGTCCGGCATCATGAGAAAGGGCGGTAAGCTCTCCGGCAGCGGAACAATGCCGATAGACTTGCGATCCTTTTTGTCCTCCAGCATCGCCGCAACAATGAGGTTTTTGTTGGGAAGATGCGGGACAGGATGGCTTGGTCCGATGATAATAGGGGATAGAATCGGCAGCATTTGCGACTTGTAAAAGCGATTGACCGCTTTCATTTCCTCGGAAGTGAGCTTGTCTATTGAAACATCCTGAATCCCGCTGCGCCCCAGCGTATCCATGACCGCCGCGTATATCTGTTTTTTCATTGTGAGCAGCTCGGGAACAGCGCGGTAGATACGGCGCAGCTGCTCGGAAGCCGTCCAACCGCTTTTATTGTCCGTGTTTTCAGGTGTCATACGCGAAATATCAAATAGACTTCCGACGCGCACCATAAAAAACTCATCCAAATTGCTGGAAAAGATTGAAACAAACTTAAGCCGTTCCAGCGCCGGAACAGACGTATCTACCGCCTCTTCCAGCACACGCCGATTAAAGCGCAGCCAGCTCAGCTCCCGGTTTTGTGTGTATATGTATTGTTCTTGAGGATTCTTTGACATAAATAACCTTCCCGTATGCCGTAATTGCCGACAATCAGCTTGTTGGCGGCAAAGTGTGAGCGAATATGCCGTAAAATCATAATGCCGGGTACAAGGGTGTGTATGCGGTCGGCATCCGTCTTTAGAATTAAATCAGCCGCTTCTTTGTCTCCCCGACGGAGTACGGAGCACAAGCGCTTAAACTGCTGCGCAGTAACGCAGCGGCAAGTTTCCGAAAGATCAAACTGTCTTTTTGCCAGTTTCAAAACAGCGCGCGATGTGCCGCCTACACAAACTAAGGGAGTGCGCTTTTCAATCGGAAGAAGTGTTTTTTCATCAATCTCTGTGCGGAGAGTATCTTCAATTCTTTTAAGCGAAGCAGTGTTGGGGAGAATATTCTTTACACAGTTGCGATACAGGCTGAGAGAACCTACGGAAAAGCTCATAAAAGTTTTAACATCGCCGCCTTCAAAAGTTACCAACTCTGTGCTCGCGCCGCCGATATCAACAAAAACGCCGCCGGAAATATGCAGTTCCTGCATTGCGCCTGCATAGCCAAGCTGAGCCTCTTCTTCACCGCTTAGCAGCTCAATGACAAAGCCGGTGGCGGCTTCAATCTTTTTGAGCGCTTCCTGTGTGTTGGAGACATTGCGCAATGACGCTGTCGCAAAAACCGAAGCTCTCTTAATATTTAAAAGCTCCAATGTGTTCTTAAACTCCAGAAGTGCGCTACAGGCGCGGGCTATGCCTTCCGCAGACAATGCTCCGTCTTCCACATATCCGGCGAGTCCCGCCATAATCTTTTCCTTGAACAGAATCTTGAAATCACAGTCGGACTCAACTGAATATAACGATAGACGAATAGAGTTGGAGCCGATATCAATAACTGCCTGCTTCATTCCTGCGGCGCCTCAACTTTTCCCTGATCTTCCTCCACAATATCCTGCGCGCAGAACACAAGAATTGCCTTGGCGGAGTTTGTGATTGAGAATGTCAGCAGCTCCCAACCCGATCGCGCCATTTCGTTGGCCTTTTCCTCAATGGCAGCAGCCATTTTATTTGCCTTGGGCGCATAATCAATGACAACAGAGCGATATTTCATAGTGGTATCTCCTTTAAATTTTGTTTTCTATGATTTTACCACTACTTCGTGTCATCAGCAAACCGCTTGTAATTGCAGTCAGCGGCGCAACAGTTACAAGACCGAAAGAGCCGACAACGGTGTGGACAATCTCGGCGGCCACATATTTATAGTTCAGCATAAGCTCCACAGGCGTACCCTGAGCCATAAAGACCATCAAAAGAGCGATGTAGCTTCCGGAGTATGCCAAGAGCAGTGTTGTTGTCATGGAGGCGCATGTGGCGCGGCCAACGGCAAAGCCCGAGGCGATGGCTTCACCTGCGCTGATGTCCGGCTTTTTCTGCACAACCTCATAAACCGCCGAGCAGATGTCGACCGCGAGGTCCGTCACTGCGCCGGTAGAGCCGAGGAAGATGGATGCTATAAAAATCTTGGTAAGATCAAGGTGCTTATAGCCGGCATAGAGCAGGCTTTCGCTCGATTCCATCACGGCGCCGTGAATCTGAAACAGATCTGTAAAGATATAGCCCAATACAACCGTTACCAGAATACCGAGCGCAGCGCCGGACACTGCTGCAAGAAATCTGCGATCCCAACCGTAAATCAGCATCAAAACAAGGCTCGAGAGCACCAACACCAAGCCGAGCGACACCCAGATGGGATTATGCCCGTTTAAAAGACTTGGCACAAGCACCTTCCACATAAGGAGAATCGTATTGGCAAAGGCCAATATTGTCCGCACTCCGGTATCTCTTGCAAAAACAATCAGCAAACTCAGAAAGAGAACTACGAGAATTACTTCCTTGTCGAGTCGGTAATGGTCTGTCATAAAGACTGTCGTAATTTCGCCCTCACTGTGACTGACGACAACAAAGGCCTTATCTCCAACGGAAAACAGCTTGTCCTGCGCAAGAGAACCGTTCAAACGGTTAACTGCGTTTACCTCTTCTCCCTTAAACTTTCCGCCCAAAATCCGCACTAGGCAGCGCTGGTCGCCCGTGCGGACGAGGCCGGTATCATAAATATCGTTTTCATCCGTAGAGAGAACCATCGCGGTTACGCGGTCTGCGTTCTGGTAGGAAAGCGCTCCCTCATAGCCCGTTGGCAGAAAGAGCAGTACTATCAACATCAAAACAGCAAGAACAACCGGCCAGAATGTCTTAGCTTTAGTAAATTTTTTAAAAATAGTCATAATATAAATGTAAAAAATATGCGAGGCAGGAGGCTGCTTGCCCCCTGCCTCGTGTGTGTGTTTCTTACTTCACTTCCAGTAAGGAAGCCATCTTGTGATAGATATCGGTGTTGTCGTAATAACCGGTAAAGAGATTCGCGCCGACGCCTTCGGCAAATACCGGAACCGGAAGACCTGTGTGCGAGTAGCTCGTGAAGTCTACGCCGGATTTATTGTTGAGTATATGAGTGATGGTGACGGAGAAGGGGTTGTAAGGACCATAGAGGAGATACTGCTCCTGTGTGTATTCCTTCACTGAGTAATCGGTTAGAATCAGCTCATAAGCTGTGCGGAGCAGCTGCGTTTCATACTCTGTCAGCACAAGGCGGTCGCCTTCCTCGCCCTTAAGCTTCAAACCGAAGAACTTTTCCACATCCTTCATAGCGTCTTCAAAGCTTGTGCCCGCTTCCTTGTAGCCGCTCGCATACTGCTCGTCAAACTGAACATAGGAGATAGACTGTCCGGAAAGAGCATCGAGATAGGTGTCATAGTCGGTTCCCGCAAATCCGATGCTGAGACCGCCGGTCTCATGGTCAGCGGTTACTAGAATCAGAGTTTCGTCTTTGTGCTCTTTGGCAAAGTCAATGGCAACCTGAACCGCATCGGCCAGCGCAATAGTATCTATAACAGTTGTAGCTGCGTCGTTGGCGTGGCAGGACCAGTCGATCTTGCCGCCCTCGCACATCATGAAGAAGCCGGTGTCGTTGTCGAGCACTTCAATGCCCTTCCTGACATGGTCGGCAAGCGACCACTGCTCGTCTGTGCGGTCAATTTCATAAAGCATGGCATCGGAGTCGGCCAAATGCTCATCGATTATAATTACCTTGCTGTCGGCTGCTGTAATTGCCTCAGCATCAGCCTGCTTAAAGACAACCTTGTAGCCGGCTTTTTCCGCCAGTTCATAGAGGCTGGTCTTGTCTTTGTCGGGACCGGTGACTCTCTTGAGTCCGCCGCCGGAAAAGAATTCAAAGCCCGAAGCTATCATTTCTTCGCCGATTTCATAATAGTTGTTGCGGCTGGCCTGATGGGCATAGAACGCCGCAGGCGTGGCGTGGTTGATGTTGACGGAGCTGATGATGCCGACCTTCCAGCCCTTCTGGCTGTGGAGCTTCTCGGCAATCGTCTCATAGGATTTCGAGCCGGTAATGTCGACGTTAATCATGCCGGAATAGGTTTTGTAGCCGGTAGAAATTGAAGTCGCAGTCGAGGCCGAGTCAGGCGCAAAGCTGCAAAAGTCGTATGTAACAGCAGTACCCGCAACCTCAAAATCCATAAAGTTCAGCGCTACGGGGCCTCCGAGAACTACGCCTTCACGCTTGTCATATTTGACGCTGGGAAGAGCCTTTACATAGCTGTCGTCGGCAATCGCGCCGAGGTAGTCGGCCGCCGCCTGAACTTGCGGGTAGCCCATACCGTCTCCAATAAACAGGAAGACGTATTTTGGCGCCTTTACGGCTTCAGCTTCCGGGGCCGGGGCTTCAGCAGCTTTCTCCGGAGGATTTGAAGCCTTAACACCGGAACATGCCGCCAATGAAAGCACCAACAAAAGTATCAATGCAACACTTAAAATTCTGTGGATGGTTTTCTTTGCGTTCATTTTGTTCTCCTCTCTGGGTAAACCAGTTTTTTGATTTGCTTACATAGAGATTCTATTATCCATATGTTAAATCCGTAACCCTGACTTTGAAAAAAATGCGTAAAATTTAGTCAACAGTTTTAGGCATAAAATGTAAATAAAGAATAGAAACCTTTGCGGAATAAAATCAAACCCATACGTTTGCCGCATGGGCTTGATTTTATCAAAGTTAAAGAATAACAAGGGTTATGCCGTTGTTGTGGCGGTCAAGATCCGGGTCTTTTCGCAAGTCCGGACAGAGCTCAAAGCTCCGTCTGGTCTCCTCCTCGAAAATCGAAAACCTGTCTCCGGGAATAAGTCCGCGTATTCTGCCGTTTATGAGCTCTTTTTCGAGATATGCTCTCACATGCACTCTTATTTTTCCGCCCTTTCCCGTAGAGCCGTAGCCGTGTATGATTTTCAGGACAGATACATCGGAACCCCTCAAGTTTTCCAGAGTTCTCTTCAGATTGTTCAGCGCTTCAACCGAGCCGGGCATTCCGGCCTTTAGGTTAACTTCCTTTATTAGGCTCATTCTTCAAACTCCTGATAAATTGCGTCGACTTGGCAGACCCTCTCGCAGAGTCCGCACGAAATGCAAATGTTGGAATCTATCTCAGGTCTTCTGTCCGGGCTGATGGCGGGGCAGCCGAGTCTGCCGCAGGCCTTGCAGCCCTTGCAGCGATTCTTGTCCGTTTTATAGGGAGCTTTTCCCTCATAGGGCTTTGTAAGAACACAGGGGCCCTTGCAGTGTATAAGCTTAAGACCCTCGGCTTCAAGTCCCGATTTAAGTTTATTTTCTATATCCTCAAGGTCGAATGAATCAAAGGAGCTTTTTAAAGCACAAGGTATATCTGCAAAGCTTTTTTCAAAGTCGAAGTCCGATGTCATATTGTCTAAAATTATAATCGTGGCGTTCAGCCCGTCGGCAGCGAGCTCCTCAATGCCGAGCATGCCGCCCTTTTTAAGGCCCAAGGGATCAATAAGGGCAACAGTTTCACTGGCCATCTTTGCATCCGAAGCTAGAAGGAAGCCGCGCAGAACAGAGGGGGAGCTTCCGGGAAAAAGGGCCGCATCGAGAGCAAGAAGCGGCGGCTTTGAGCCCAATTTTAAGCACCCCGAGTCAGAGAAAGCCCTCAGCCAGTTTTTAGAGAGCAGAAAGTATACACCTCTGTAAGGGCAGCCCGTGCAGAGAAGATTTCTCCCGCCGGGACTGTACAAATCTTCCCCTGCCTCATACATTTTGTGCGCCATGCCGCTGTCTTTCAAAATCTCGGCCAGCGCATCGCGGTTTTCAACTAAGCCTTTGGCACTCTCCTTGGCGTTCTCCGGCTCAAGGACAAAGCGCTCGGCGCGCTTTCTGTATCTAAGGGGCTCAAACTCGTTCAAGGCGGAATATAAGGGCCTATTCCCGAGCCGAATTAAAAATGCAGTCTGAGTTTTTTTAGATAGCTCAAATCCCCTGTTTATATACTCCGCTTCTTTGCCGAGAGGAGGACACAAAAGCGCAAGCTTGGCTTTATCGGCAAGGGCGATGAGTCTCTCTTCCTCGGCTTCATCTTTCACGCTCACGGCAATAAGAAGTCCGCCGTGAGCGCCCGAGAGCGCCAGAGCAAAGAGCGCGTCACAAAGCTCACAGAGCTCATCCAAAGAGAGCAGAGCAAGCGAATCAGCCCCGGCAAGGCTTGCGCCGAGAGCGGCGAAAACGGCATTTGCGGGGCTGTTTGATACAAAAACGGATTCATTTGGAAAGAAGGCTTCCTTATTAGAGCTTTTAAAAATTATGCTTTTCATTCGGGCCTCCTTTTTGGATTTTAGTTAGCGTGATACAGCTTTTTCACCTGATATTTAGGCTCCGAAGTCAGGTTTACTCCAAGCCTTTGGAAGGTGTTTTTGTCAACCGAAGATAATATTACCGTCGAGTGTGCCTCACAGTTTCGCAGCTTAGAGAGAGCATCGAGAGCTCTGTCTGCCCGCTCGTCGGTGGCGGCGCAGACGGAGAGCGCAATGAGAATTTCGTCGGTGTGCAGTCTCGGGTTGTTGTTTCCCATGTGCGCTATCTTAAGGTGCTGTATGGGCTCTATTATATCGGGCGAGAGCAGCATAACATCGTCATCTATATCGGCCAAATCTTTAAGAGCGTTCAGCAGACAGGCCGCCGAGGCCCCAAGCAGGGAGGAGGTTTTGCCGGTTACGATTTTTCCGGTTGGAAGCTGCATGGCAAGCGCGGGAGAGCCGGTCTCCTCGGCTTTTTTTAACGCTGCGCCGACGACAGGCCTGTCGTTTATGCTGATGCCCAGCTGGTTCATAAGAATTTCCTGCTTATAAACCTCGCTTTGCTCCGAAAAACCGAGACGCACCGAGCAGGCGCTCTGGTAGTAGCGCCTTATGATCTCCTGCTCCGAGGCGCGGCGGCAGGCGCTGTCGTCGGTGATGCAGTAGCCGGCCATATTGACAGCCATATCAGTGGGGCTCTTGTAGGGAGAGGCGCCGTAGATTCTGTTGAACATTGTGTTAAGTACCGGGAATATTTCAACATCTCGGTTATAGTTCACGGTGGTCTCACCGTATGCATCGAGATGATAGGGGTCTATCATATTTATGTCGTCTAAGTCCGCTGTGGCCGCCTCATAGGCAAGGTTAACAGGATGCCTCAGGGGCAAATTCCATATCGGGAAAGTCTCAAACTTTGCGTATCCCGATTTTATCCCTCTCTTGTGCTCGTGGTAGAGCTGGGAGAGACAGGCGGCCATTTTGCCGCTGCCGGGGCCGGGAGCGGTCACCACAACAAGACTCTTTTCCGTCTCTATGTAATCGTTCTTGCCGAAACCGTCGTCTGAAATTATAAGCGAGATATTTTCGGGATAATCGGGAATCCAATGCTGCAGATAGACCTTTACGCCGAGAGTCTCGAGTCTTTTTCTGAAGTTGTCCGCGGTTCTCTGTCCCCTATAGTGAGTTATCGAGACAGAGCCGACAAAGAGGCCGATAAGCCTGAAAGCGTCGATAAGTCTCAGGGTGTCGTCGTCGTATGTGATGCCGAGATCGCCCCTCTGCTTGTTGCGCTCTATGTCATCCGCCGAAATGACTATAACAATCTCGGCCTCGTCCCTGAGATTCTTTAGAATCTGAATTTTACTGTCGGGCTCAAAACCCGGCAAAACTCTCGAGGCGTGATAATCGTCGAAGAGCTTGCCCCCGAACTCCAAATAGAGCTTGCCCCCGAAGTCTTTAATCCTGTCTCTTATTTTCTGGGACTGAAGTTTCAAATATTTTTCATTGTCAAAACCTATTCTTAGCATAAGCTGTTCTCCCGAAAACCGATTTTTCACATCTTCGCATATTTTACAACCAAAAAGACTTCCTGTAAAGTTTAAAAAAATATCAGATAAAAGCGGGCTGTAAGAATGGCCTTTGCTGTGATATAATAAAAAAAAAGAAAGGATTTATAACGATGGCCGGATTTGCTTTTATACACGGTGAACTGGACATAAAGCTTTTTTTAATATATGTGCTGAGCAAACTGCCCAATCCCATCGACCGCAACGAGCTTATAGGCATCTGTTCCGTCGACGGCGGCGTCGGCTGGTTTGAATTTGCCGAGTTTCTGGAAGAGCTGGTCAAGACGGGCCATGTGGAAAAACTGAAAGACAATCGATATATGATAAGCGAAGAGGGAAAACAGGCCGCCGAAACCACAAAGACAGGCGTCCCTTTCTCCGTGAGAATGAAGGCGGATTTGGCGATAAATGAAGTTGCAAAGAGAATGCGCCGCGATGCCGCCATCGAGAGCGAGATTGAGGAAGACCCCGAGGGAGGCACAAAACTGCGTCTGGCTCTCTCCGACAGCAAGGGTGAAATACTTAAACTTGAGCTTCTCTCTTCCGATGAGAAGACGGCAAAATCGATGTCAAGCTACTTTCGCAAATATGCGGAAGAGGTATATATGAACATAGTGGAACTTCTCCTCACGGAGGAAAAAGAGAAAAAAATGCGGAAGAAGGAAGAAAAAACGAATGCAGACAAAGATACCTAAGGGCTATAAGAGCATACTCAGCCGCTACGAGACACAAAAGGCCATAGGCCTCATGAAGCGCCTCTTTGAGGACAACTTTTCATCCAAGCTCAATCTTTTCCGTGTTTCAGCGCCGCTCTTTGTCGCCGAAAAGAGCGGCCTCAACGACAATCTCACCGGTGTCGAGCGGCCGGTTGAATTCGAAATAGCACAAACAGGCGAGAGGGCGCAGGTGGTGCAGTCGCTCGCTAAGTGGAAGCGCCTTGCTCTTAAGAGATACGATTTTTATCCCGGCAAGGGTATCTATGCCGATATGAACGCCATCCGTCGTGACGAGGACGAGCTGGACAACCTGCACTCGGTGTATGTCGACCAGTGGGACTGGGAAAAGATAATCACGGAGGAAGAAAGAAATATCGACTATCTCAAGTCCGTAGTTATGAGCATAGTGGAGTCCATCTGCGATACGCAGGAGACACTGCAGTCGGTATTTCCCAAGCTCAAGGTTCTAGAGCCCTTAGAGCGCAGGGTTTCCTTTGTCGACAGCGAAGACCTGCTGCAGCTCTACCCCGATAAAAACCCCAAGGAGCGTGAATATGCCTATCTCAAAGAGCATAAAACGGCCTTCATAATGCGTATAGGCCACAATCTCTCCAACGGCGAGCCCCACGATAAGCGCGCTCCCGACTACGACGACTGGAACCTAAACGGCGACATTCTGGTTTGGAACGATATTTTGGAATCGGCTGTCGAACTCAGCTCAATGGGCATAAGAGTCGATCCCGAGACCATGGATTTGCAGCTTAAACTCTCAGGCTGTGACGAGAGAAGAGAGCTCATGTACCATAAAATGCTCCTTTCCGGCGAACTGCCGCTCACCATAGGCGGCGGCATAGGCCAGTCGCGGCTCTCTCTCATAATGCTCGGCAAGGCTCACATAGCCGAGGTGCAGGCATCGCTCTGGGACAGCGAAACCGTAGAGAGCTTGGAGCGCGCCGGCATAATGATACTCTGATAAATATCTTGCGTTTTATAGGGGCAGGGTGTTATACTTCCCCTACAAAGTGCGGGTGTAGTTTAATGGCAGAACATCAGCTTCCCAAGCTGAATACGAGGGTTCGATTCCCTTCACCCGCTCCAAAATGAATAAAAACCAAAAAGGCGAGAGCATGAAGCTCCCGCCTTAAAAGTTTTTACATTATCCCCATTCTTCTCCACAATCTATTTCTCCACCTTGAGTCTAAGGGGGAGATGCCGACCGCAGTCGGCAGAGGGGGATTGATGCTTAAAGCTTACGATTTTGCATTTTCCTTTGGCTCCACTGTGCAAGGGGAGCTGTCAAAAACTTCTATGTTTTTGACTGAGGGGTTGCCCTGATGCAGTAAATATTTTTATAAATTTTAGCGACTGATATCGGCTTAAGAATCGCAGCTGTATTTCAAATAAACTCACAACTCAATATGTTTTGCATTTTTGTCAACCCTCCCGTCACGGCTTACGCCGTGCCGCCCGCCCTTACACAGGGCGGACATGGGCTTTAAGCAAATTTGCGGATTGTACGGTTTTGCGGAAGATATTTTTGATTTTTTGCCTCGATTTTTTCTTGCTATGCAGCAGCAAAGCTCGGCGTGTTTTTTTATGCAAAAATTTTACTTAAAACGGCAGAAAAAACGCCGAAATACGGTGGAAATATATTGCGTGAAAAGCAATAATCTACTATAATTAAATTAAATTGGGAAAATATAAATACATACAAATTAAAAACTTAGCTTAAGAAATGGAGGTCAACCACCATGAAGCGAAAAACACAAAGAACAGTTTCCGTCTTGGTCACACTGCTCTTGCTTTTGCTGTTGCCCGTGCAGGCCTTTGCAGAGACCTATGACCTCTCCGACGGCGACATCACGGTGACCGCAAAAAACGACAAGCAGTATGTTACCCAAGTCGGCGGCGACACCGACAAGGAGCAGACGACAGATACGATTATTAAGCAGACCGGAGGCGTAACCGATAAGACCATCACGATAAATGCGGAGGCAGGGCAGACCGCGGAAGTGACGCTGGACGGAGTGAATATCGACTGCTCAGCCACAGGTAAAGCGGCGGTAAGCACGACCGGCGCCGGAGATGTGGAAATCGAGCTCGACGGCAACAATGTTCTGCAGAGCGGCGATGACCATGCCGGACTCGAGAAGAAAAACGCCGGAACACTGACCATAGGCGATGACAACACTGTGGCCGGCAGCCTCGAGGCCACCGGAGGCAAGAATGGCGCAGGCATCGGCGGAGGCTATGTTGGAAACGACGCCAGCAATATCACGATTACGGGCGGTGAGATTGAGGCCAACGGAGGCCAGAGTGCTGCAGGCATCGGCGGCGGCAATGGTGGTGACGCTAGCAATATCACGATTGCCGGCGGTACGGTTACGGCCCAAGGAAGTTCTACCGGCGCGGGCATCGGCGGCGGAGACCACGGAGGCAACGGCAGCGATATCGAGATAAGTGGCGGTACGGTTGTGGCAACCGGGGGTCAATCATCTGCAGGCATCGGCGGAGGTTTTGAGGGTGATGGCAACAAGATCAAGATAAGTGGCGGAACGGTCACTGCCGAGGGAGGCAATTGGGGCGCAGGCATCGGTGGCGGCAGCAGAGGTAACGGCAGCGATATCGAGATAAGCGGCGGCTCTGTTACGGCAATCGGAGGCACAATGGGTGGCGCGGGTATCGGCGGTGGCAACAATGGTCACAACGTTCCGGCTCCCAGCTTAAAAGGCAATGGCTACAATATCAAAATTACGGGCGGCACGGTTGCGGCTACAGGAGGTCAACATAGCGCGGGTATTGGCGGCGGATGGCATGGTAAAGGCAGTAATTTTACCGTGTCCGGCGACGCTCTGGTCAAAACACAGGGCGGCAAAGGAAATTCTAGCGATGGCAAAGGCGCCTGCATGGGTAACGGCGGATACTGCGAATATCGTCTAAACACACGCGCAGACGGTGAAGAGGTGAAGCCCGATACAAGCGGTTTGACGACGGGTTGTATTGAATTTTATGAGCCGGGCGCAGATATGGACGAGGACGCGCCGACAAGTGTTATTACCGCACCTAAGCCCGGACCGAAAGCATATAACGGCACCGTTGACGGAACAAATAAAATCGGCGACAAAGTTATTTTGAATGGTATCGAGTGGATTGTTGTCGGAATAGAAGGCGATGTGCTAAAGCTTGCTTCTGTCAGAGCTTTCACTGAGGAGCAGCTCAAGGATTTGGAAGCCCTTATAAAAATTCTGCTGACAAATGCCCAGCTAGAAAAACTGATTGCTGACAAAACAACAGGCGAGCGCGTGTTCCTCGCGGACGAAGATATCGCAAAAGAATACTTCGGCGGGGAAGCGGGCCACATCGTAATCCGCGCAGAGAAGAGCATTCTGGGATAAAAGAAAGAAAATACAGGTTTAGAATATTAATCGCTGAATCCCTCATATAAACAGAGCAGTCAAAAACCTGGCGGTTTTTGACTGGGATATTATTATTTCACAGCGCTAAATTACTATTAGATTCTTAAAACCGCTTTCCCCTTTTGATAAAGGAGAGAGAAACTTAGTGCGCATTTTTCAAAAAATCTGTACGAAATAAATAAAAGGCGAAAGCTTCCTGCTCCCGCCTTTTTCTTTAAATTAATAAAACATGCTATTCCTCACTGGTTAAATCAAACTTATGCCTATATATTTTTCGGTAATCAAGTCCGAATATCTTATCCGAAAAACTCTGTGGTGCAGTATCCAAGAGTGCAGAGCGGCATATTTCCATGCGGCTGTCAATCAAGTCTATCAGCGAAAGGAGCTCCGCCTCGGCCGTCTGCGGTCTCACGGCTGCCCCGTGCTCCGGCTCTCCGTGGTGTGATAAAATCAGATGCTCTAAGAGCATGGATTTTTCTCTGTCTATGCCGAGCTCTTCAGATAGAATAGCCACCTCGTGCGCGCCCAAATAAAGATGACCCAAAAGCATTCCCTCAGTCGAATATCTCGCAACAAGCCCTGCGGAACTCAGTTCAAATTCACGGATTTTTGAAAAATCGTGGAGCAGGGTTGCCGCCATGAGCAGGTCTTTATTTATAAAGTCGGAGTAGAGCTCGGCCAAAAACTCCGCAATTTTGAGCATATTGGAGCTGTGCATGAGCAGACCTCCGATAAAGTCGTGGTGGACAAACTGTCCGGCCGGAATTTTAATAAAGTCCTTCGCGTGCCTTTTCAGCATCTCTTCACAGAGCCTTTTGTAGTCCGGATCGCTTATTTCACTTATGGACTTCAATATATATTCATATCTCTCTTTAAGATCAATCGGGGCAGTGGGGAGAATGTCGAGGTCCGAAATATCGTCGTCCTCGCGCAGCAGTCTGATGTTGGTGCTGCCGCCGTACCTTGCGGCAAGAAGCTGGGGCTTTTCCTTATATTCCTCAACAACTCCTCTCACCTTTACTATACTGCCGTTGTCGTCTGCGCTTAGCTCTCCCGAATAGTCCCAAGCTTTTAAGTCCACCGAGCCGCTTTGATCGCTGAGTGTTGCCGAGAGATAGTCTGACCCTGTTCTGCTTTTCTTTACAGCTATGTTGCTGATTACATAAAAACCCTGTATGTTTTCTCCGGTTTTAAAATCGGATATATTCTTTTGCATTTTAATGCCTCCCGTGATATTGTCGTCCGGCTACATTATACATAGATATTCCTCGTCCCTCAAGAAAAGAACTCAAATAAAGCCATATGCAGTTTATATCTGCCGAAACATCTCCTTGCTGTGGTCGAAACAGCCTTAGAATCTAAAAAAGAGTTTACTTTTTATACATTTATTGATAAAATTATCAGATAGAAACGAGCGAGAGGGGGTTTTAATTGAAATGAAAAAGATCCTTTTTGCAATACTGCTGCTTTTGGGAGGCCTGGCAATGCTCAGTGTTAACTCGAGCACCTCGCGCATCCAGTCTCCGGAACCTGCTATAGAATCTCCGAGCGCCGGGCTCAGCGAAATAGGCCCGAGCGATAATATCAATATTGAGGCTCCGGCGGATACGCCCGAGCCCACGCCCGAGCCTCCCCAGGAGGAGATTTACACTATAAGTTTGGGCGGGAATTGCCTCCTGGGGCAGCTTCACGAGTGGGGAGCCGTCAAGAACAGCTTTGTCGACATAGTTAAAGAGAACTACTCCTATCCGTTCAGCAACATCAAGGAATTTTTCGGCAAAGATGATTTCACACTTGTGAATCTTGGAAACGCCTTTACCGACGGGAGCACCCCGACTGCAAAACAGTTCAAATTCAAAGCCGATCCGAAGTACGCGCAGATACTGAAAGAGGGTTCGATTGAGTGCGTCTGCCTTGCCAACAGCCATACAATAGACTACGGAGAAAAGGGATATAAAGACACGATTGCCGCTGTCGAAGCTAAGGGCATCAAATACACCGATGGAGACACGCCGATAGTCTACGAGTGCCCGAGAGGTCTGAAGGTGGGCGTTGTGTCGTTCAACGAGGTCGAAAGCGGTCAAAAACTCGAGACTCTTGTCCAAAAGGCCATAGAACAGCTTGGAGGGCTCGAGGCGGATGTCAAAATCGTATATATGAACTGCGGTGTGAATTCTGCGGCGGAGCCCTCGCAGCTTATCATGACACAGGCGAGAGCAATGGTCGATGCGGGCGCCGATATCATTGTGGGCAGCCACTCCAAAGTTCCCCATCCCATAGAGTTTTACAATGGAAAGGTCATCATTTATTCGCTTTCCAATCTCTGCTACGGCGGACACACAAATCCCGATAATAAGGACACCGCCATAATTCAGCAAAAGGTTATAGTTTCCGGCACGGGCGAGGTGAAGCTCGGAGACACAATAATAATGCCGTGTTCTTTGAGCGGAAAAACCGACTCCAACGATTATTGCCCGGTTTTGTATGCCGAGGGCGGCGAGGAATATAAGAGAGTTCTGCAGATGCTCAAGGTCTCCTAAGCCTGTTTATTTCTGCAAAATAAGGGAAAAAACTTAAATAAAAGGGCGAGTTGTAAAATAAACTGCAATAATTTGAAAAGGCTCGCCACAATTCTGTACAATGTTATTGGAAGAAACAACATAGAAGGGAGAATTGTTTTGAGCCAATTACATTGTATCATCAAAAGGAGTCCGGGTCAGCACTTAAAATTAAAAGATAGAGAAATTTTAGAGTATCTCTACAATGAAAATTTAAAACGTGCCAATAAAGATAGACTCACACAAAAGGAAATAGCGAAGCAACTAGGATGGAGTGAGGCAACTTTAAGCAGAGAATTAAAGCGAGGACTGGTTGAGCAAAAAAGAAGTAATTTAGAGACTTACATGGCGTATTCTTCATACGCAGCGCATATCAAAATCCAAGACAGCTGGTCAAATAAAGGACCTGCATTAAAGATAAGAAAGGATCGGAAGTTATGCGAACAGATAGAAAAAATGCTAATAGGAGAAGAGATGCCGAATATGAAGCGATTACGCTATTCTCCTGAAGCAATCGTGATGCACTTCAATGAAAAAGGCTGGCCAACGGAAACCCGACTATGTGGCCGTACTATCTATAACTATGTTGAGAAAGACATCTTTCTCAGCGTAACAATGAAAGATCTGCCTCGTAAAGGGGCTAAATCCAAGCGAAAGAACAGGCAGGTCGAAAAACGACTGTCGCCCCCGGGCAGGAAAAGAATCGACGAAAGGCCATTAGGGAGCACGCTGCGCATTGAAACAGGGCATTGGGAGATGGACTGTATAGAATCCTTAAAGTCAGACCCGACTTGCCTGCTAACCTTGGTAGACCGTCATAGCCGGAAGTGCCGGATATTCAAAATGAGACGCCAGACTCAAAAGGCAGTACTACGGAAGATTAACGGTTTAGAGCGCAAGATGGGAAGTAGAGTCTTTAAGGAGAATTTTAAAAGCATAACAGTAGATAACGGTTCTGAGTTTCTGGATTGGAAGAGTTTGGAAGAATCTGCCCTAACTAAATCAGAACGCACAGAGATATACTATGCGAGAGCCTATGCCGCTTGGGAACGAGGCAGCAATGAGAATCTAAATGGCTTTATCAGGTATTTCATACCGAAAGGAACAAAGCTCAAAGACATCACGACAGAGGAAATAAAGAAGTTAGAGGAATTTATAAATAACTATCCTAGGAAAATTTTGGGAGGGAGGAGTGCAGAAAATTTCCACTCATCTGCAGCATAGCAAAGTAACAAACATTGTACGGAATTCGATTTCAGTTTAACTTGCAATTGAAGAAACTTAAATAAAAGCAGGGTTTTGCTTGACTATTAAGTGAAATTATGCTATCGTATAAAATCGCTTGAGTATAATTATGCTCAAACGATTTTTTTCTTAAAAGCCTCATTTTGAGGCAGTAAAAATCAGGAAAGGAGGAAAAAAATGCCGACATTTAACCAGTTGGTTAGAAAAGGAAGAAAGAAGACGACCTACAGCTCTCAGTCGCCTGCTCTGCAGAAGAATATGAACACGATAAAGAACGCCGAGACCGATCTCTCGTGCCCTCAGAAGCGCGGTGTCTGCACTGCAGTCAGAACGGCCACACCCAAAAAGCCGAACTCGGCTCTGCGCAAGATTGCCCGTGTCAGACTCACAAACGGCTATGAGGTTACAGCCTATATCCCGGGTGAGGGTCACAATCTTCAGGAGCACAGCGTTGTTATGATTCGCGGCGGAAGAGTTAAAGACCTTCCCGGTGTGCGTTATCATATCATCCGCGGAACTCTGGATACGCAGGGAGTCGACAAACGTCGTCAAGGCAGGTCTAAGTATGGCGCAAAGCGTCCTAAGGCCGTAAAGTAAATAATTAATTGGCAGTTTGCCCTGCTTTATAATATAGAATTTTGCAGGGCACAGACGAGGCAAAAACCTCGAGTACCGATTATCTCATCACGTAATGAAGGAGGGAAGTATAAGTGCCCCGTAAAGGAAACATACAAAAAAGAGAAATATTGCCCGATCCCGTATATAACAGCGTCTTGGTAACAAAACTTGTGAACGGAGTAATGCTGGACGGCAAGAAGGGTGTCGCGCAGAAGATTATTTACGATGCGTTCGACATTATTAAGGAAAAGAGCGGCAAAGAGCCTTTAGAGGCCTTCACTGAAGCCATGAACAACATCATGCCCAGCTTGGAAGTCAAGGCTCGCCGTGTCGGCGGAGCGACATATCAGGTGCCTATCGAAGTAAGACCCGAGCGTCGCCAGACTCTGGGACTGCGTTGGCTCATCTCTTACGCGCGCAGGCGCGGAGAGAAAACGATGAAAGAGCGCCTGGCCGGCGAAATTATGGATGCCAGCAACGGTGTCGGAGCCTCGGTAAAGAAGCGCGAAGACGTCCACAAGATGGCAGAGTCCAACAAGGCTTTCGCGCACTTCAGATGGTAAGTCAGGAGATTATATGTCCAGAACAATTTCCCTTGAAAACACGAGAAATATAGGAATCATGGCTCACATCGATGCAGGTAAGACCACCACGACGGAGAGAATACTCTTCTACACAGGTAGGAACTACAAGCTCGGTGAGACTCATGACGGTACGGCAACCATGGACTGGATGGAGCAGGAGCAGGAGCGTGGAATCACGATAACCTCCGCCGCGACAACCTGTATGTGGAATGATTGCCGCATCAATATTATAGACACCCCCGGACACGTCGATTTTACGGCTGAGGTCGAAAGAAGTCTCCGCGTCCTCGACGGAGGTGTCACGGTTCTGTGTGCAAAGGGAGGAGTCGAGCCCCAGTCAGAAACGGTCTGGAGGCAGGCAGACCACTATAATGTTCCGCGACTTATCTATGTAAATAAGATGGATATTATGGGCGCCGATTTCTATAAGGTTATAGAAATGGTGAAGGAGCGTCTGAAGGCCAATGCAGTGGCAATTCAGCTTCCGATAGGCGCCGAGGAAGATTTCTGCGGAATTGTCGACCTTGTCGATATGGAGGCCACAATCTACGATGACGACCTCGGCCGCGAGAGTCATAAAGAGCCTATTCCCGAAAATATGCGGGAGCTTGCGAAGGAGTACCGCACCGCTCTTATCGAGGCTGTCTCCGATTTTGATGATGAAATTTTGGAGATGTATCTCGAGGGCGAGAAAGTCCCGCGCGATAAGCTCGTAGCCGCGATAAGAAAGGCTACGGTAAGCGTCAATATGATACCCGTAACATGCGGAACATCATATAAAAACAAGGGCGTACAAAAACTGCTCGATGCCATAGTGGCATACATGCCCTCGCCTCTCGACATTCCGGCTGTTGAGGGTATCGACCCGAAAACAGGCGAGGTTCTGACCAGAGAAGCAAGCGACGACGAGCCGTTTTCGGCCATCGCTTTCAAGATTGTGTCGGATCCTCACGGTAAGCTTGCCTACTTCAGAGTCTACTCCGGAACACTCAAGGCTGGAGAGTCGGTCATGAACGTCACAAAGGGCAAGAGAGAGCGTGTAGGCAGAATTCTGCTCATGCACGCCAACCACAGAGAAGACGTCGAAGAAGTCCGCACTGGAGAGATTGCGGCCGCCATCGGTCTCAAGTTCACCGTGACGGGCGACACTCTCAGTGATGATAGAGCTCAGATAATCCTGGAATCCATGGAATTTCCCGAGCCTGTCATACGCATCGCAATCGAGCCCAAGACAAAGGCCGGTCAGGAGAGAATGAGCATGGCGTTTACCAAGCTTGCCGAGGAAGACCCGACATTCAAAACTTGGGTCGACGAGGAATCCGGACAAACCATCATCGCGGGTATGGGCGAGCTTCACTTGGAGATTATAGTCGACAGACTTCTCAGAGAATTCAAGGTAGAGGCGAATGTGGGCAAGCCCCAGGTTTCCTACAAAGAAACGATAACAAAGGAAGCCACGGTCACCACGCGCTATGCCAGGCAGTCAGGCGGTCGCGGCCAATTTGCTCAGGTCAAGCTCGTTATTGAGCCGAACGAGGGCAAGGGCTATGAGTTTGTAAACATGATTACGGGCGGCGCCATCCCCAAGGAATACATTCCCAGCGTAGACGAGGGGATAAGAGGCGCCATGAATGCGGGAGTTCTGGCAGGTTTCCCGGTAGTGGATGTGAAGGTCAGTCTGGTAGACGGGCAGTTCCACGAAGTCGACTCTTCCGAGCTCGCATTCAAGATTTGCGGCAGCATGGCTTTCAAGGAAGCCATGGAAAAAGCGGCGCCCACGCTTTTGGAACCTATAATGGCAGTCACCGTCAACGCGCCCGACAACTGTATGGGCGATGTCATGGCCGATCTGAACTCAAGAAGAGGTCAGATAACGAGCACCGACATAAATCGCGGCAGTGTTGCAATACACGCAGATGTGCCTCTTTCAACCCTGTTTGGATACGCCACGGATTTGCGCAGCAAAACACAGGGCAGAGCTACCTACAGCATGGAGCCCAGTCACTATATTGAGTTGCCAAAAGCTCTTCGTGAAGGTATAATAGGCAAAAGAGGCTAAACCTTTAAAATAATAAAAATAATTTTAATTAAAAAGTCAGATTTAGGAGGATATCAAAAATGGCAAAGCAAGTATTCCAGCGTACAAAACCCCACGTCAACATCGGAACTATCGGACATATCGACCACGGCAAGACGACTCTCACAGCCGCCATCACCAAGGTTCTTTCACTCGGCGCCGATTCCATTGCACAGGTTACAGCATATGATCAGATAGACAAGGCTCCCGAAGAGCGCGAGCGCGGTATAACCATCAACACATCTCACGTTGAGTATGAGACGAAAGAGCGTCACTATGCCCACGTCGACTGCCCGGGACACGCCGACTACATAAAGAACATGATTACCGGCGCTGCACAGATGGACGGCGCAATTCTCGTCATTGCCGCAACAGACGGCCCCATGGCTCAGACACGTGAGCACCTTCTCCTGGCCCGTCAGGTTAACGTTCCCTATGTCGTAGTTTTCCTGAACAAGGTTGACCAGGTCGACGACCCCGAGCTTCTCGAGCTTGTTGACATGGAAGTGCGCGAGCTTCTCAGCGAGTACGGCTTCCCCGGCGACGATACACCCGTCATTGCCGGTTCCGCTCTGCAGGTTCTAAACTGCGAGGATACAGACCCCGATGCCGAGGCATACAAGTGCATTTGGGAGCTTATGAATGCTGTTGACGAGTTCATCAAGACACCCGAGCGCAAGTCTGATCTTCCCTTCCTGATGCCCATCGAGGACGTCTTCACAATCACAGGCCGCGGCACTGTTACCACCGGCCGTGTCGAGCGTGGCAGAGTAAAGGTCGGCGACAAGGTATCCATCGTCGGCATAAGAGAGACCCAGGATACAGTCGTTACCGGTACGGAGATGTTCCACAAGACACTCGAGTATGCCGAAGCCGGCGACAATGTAGGCACGCTGCTCCGCGGTATCGCCAAGACAGACGTTGAGCGCGGTCAGGTTCTTGCTGCTCCCAAGAGCATCAACCCCCACACCAAGTTCAAGGCTCAGGTCTATGTTCTCTCCAAGGAAGAGGGCGGCCGTCATACACCTTTCTTCAACAACTATCGTCCCCAGTTCTACTTCCGTACAACCGACGTTACCGGCGTCATCAATCTTCCCGAAAATGTCGAGATGTGCATGCCCGGCGACAACATCGAGATGGATGTCGAGCTGATTACACCGATAGCCATTGAGGAAAATCTCCGCTTTGCTATCCGCGAGGGTGGCCGCACGGTCGGATCCGGTGTAGTTATCGAAGTTCTCTCGAAGTAATTAAACCGCAATAAATCAATGCCCTTTGGTTTTATGCCAAGGGGCATTGCCTTTAAGAAGGAGCGAGCGGATTGCTCACAAGATTAGATAAAATACTCTCCCAAAGCGGCAAACTCAGCCGAAAAGAGGCAAGACGGGCAGTGAAAGAGGGAAGAGTGAGTGTAAACGGAGTAATAGCGGAAAGCGCCGAGCAGAAAATCGAGCGTGAGAGCGCTGTCATCCTTTTAGACGGCGAGGAGATTTGCACCTCTAAATACCGCTATTTTGTTATGAACAAGCCCAAAGGGTATGTAAGCGCAACGGAAGACGAGAGGGAGCAAACCGTTCTTGAGCTCATGAGCACGCATGAGAGAAGGCTTGGGCTCTTTCCTGCGGGAAGGCTTGATAAAGACACCACAGGACTTTTGATTTTAACAAACGACGGCGGCTTTGCGCACAAAATTCTCTCGCCTAAAAACAGAGTGCCAAAGCTCTATTTGGCCGAAACCGATGAAAATATAGACGATAGCGACATAGCGGCATTCAAAGAGGGGATAACGCTTCGTGACGGTGCGGAAACCCTGCCTGCCGAGCTCCGCAGAGTGGGAGACAGGCTCTGCGAAATAGAGATATGCGAGGGCAAGTATCATCAGGTAAAGCGCATGATTGCCTCCCGAGAGAAAAAAGTTCTCAGCCTTAAAAGGCTCAAAATAGGGGAGCTCATGCTCCCGGAAAACCTTCGCGAGGGACAGTATAAAGAGGCTCTTGGGGATGAGCTTTTTAGACTGTGCTTAAAAAGCATGCATGATGAGCAGTAAACTGAGATATTTAAATTGAAACATACTGATAAATTATCCTTTATCTTGAAAAAAAATGGTTTTTATAGTATAGTATCCTACATGATTTTCAGACTTTGGCTGCTGCCCGGAGAAAGTTTTAAAAAAGCAGCCGAGTTAGGAGGATTTTAATGTCCGGAAGAGTTTTTCAGGGCGTAATTGTTCAAATAAAAGAAGCTACAGAAAGAACAGTCGGAGTAATCGATGAAGAAAGCTATGTGATTGCCTGCAGTGAGCTCCCTCTCATAGGGACAAAGCTGGAGGATCTCAAGTTCTCTAAGTCCAATCCTGCTGACGGAGTTATTCGCACGGACAGCAATACATACAGGTTTTTAAGGAAAGAAGGCAACGAAGCGGACTTTGCTGTTTTTGTTTCGGGGGCCGATGAAATTGCGCGCAGCATCTGCATCATGGCAGCTGTTTCCATGAGCGAGGCCAAGGCGGGTTATGAGGAGAAACACAGCAAGGCATCGTTTGTAAAGAACATAATTTCCGACAATATTCTCCCGGGAGATGTGTATATAAGGGCAAAGGAGCTGGGTTTCAATTCCGATTCACCCAGGGCCGTGCTCCTCGTTCGCCAGGAGGGCGAGGCAAATAAGTCGGCTGTCGAACACATACAGGCTTTAATAACCGATTCCCAGCGGGATTTTGTAATTTCTATGAATGAGCGGGATACCGTGGTGGTAAAAGAACTCATCAATGATGAGAATATGCATAAGCTGTATTCACTGGCGGCCGAGATCGAGGCAAATCTCAGGGAGAAGTACTCGATAAACACGATAATCGGCATATCCGGCACAGCAAATCATCTGAGAGAGCTTGCCGATAGATATAAGCAGTCTCAAATGGCCATAGATGTGGGCAGAATATTTGAGACCGACAGCAAAATCATTAAATATGACAATCTCGGAATAGGGCGTTTAATATATCAGCTTCCGGTTACGATGTGCGAGATGTTTTTGGCGGAAGTTTTTAAGAAGAAGCAGATAGACTCTCTCGATTCCGATACGATACATACAATAAACAAGTTTTTCGAAAACAATCTCAATGTGTCCGAAACGAGCCGCAAGCTCTATGTTCATAGAAATACGCTCGTCTACAGGTTAGAGAAGATAATGAAACTTACGGGCTTGGATTTAAGAAAATTCGATCACGCCATAGTGTTCAAGGTGGCAATGTTGGTCCACCAATATCTGGAATCCCAGAGAAAAGACGACTAGATTTTAAATCAGATTTGGAGGTGACGACAGTTTGGTTCAAATGGAAAAGGTTACGCTCCGCTATGGGATAAACAGTGCCTTTGCCCTCAATGAGGTAGATCTCGAGATACACGAGGGCGAGCTGGTCTTTCTTGTAGGCCCTTCGGGCAGCGGTAAGACAAGTATAATCAAACTGCTCACAGGTGAAGTTAAAACAAACTCAGGAGAAATAAGTGTAAACGGCTTCGATTTGAGGCGTATAAAACGAAGAAAGCTGCCGGCGTTAAGGCGCACAATAGGAGTTATCTTCCAAGACTTCAGGCTTATTGAAAAGATGACGGTCTACGACAATGTGGCCTTTGCAATGCGTGTAATAGGCGCATCCGGCAGAGAGGTCGAAGAGAGAGTCGGGAACGTACTCGAGCTTGTAGGCCTTGCAAACTACAAAAACAGATACCCGAAGCAGCTTTCCGGCGGAGAACAGCAGAGAGTTGCCATAGCAAGAGCAATAGTAAACCGCCCGAGAATGATAATAGCGGACGAGCCTACGGGAAATCTCGATCCTGCGCGCTCCTTGGAAATTATGATGCTCTTAGAGAAGATAAACGAAATGGGTACTACAACACTTATAGTCACTCACGAAAAAGAACTGGTCAACACCTTTGCCAAGAGGGTTGTTTCCCTCGAAGACGGCAAGATAAAGAGTGACGGAGAGAGCGGGTATTACAGCGATGTTTTTTAACAGAATCGGATACCTGTTGAGATCCGGCTTCAGCGGAATATTCTCGCACGGTCTCATGTCATTTGTGACGGTTACAGTAGTCGCAGCTTGTCTCATTATAATGGGAAGCTTTGCGCTTTTGGTCGTGAATATTGACAAGCTGATAGACGAGCTCGAAGGAAGCAACGACCAGATGGTCGCCTTTGTCGATGAAACTCTAATGGACGACAGCGCCAGGGTTTTAGAGGAAAAACTCCTTCAAGTCCCCAATGTCAGCAGCGTGAGCTTCATCACCAGAGATGAGGCTATGGAAGAGTTTAAAAAGGACTTCGACACCGAGCTTTTCGAGTCGCTCGGCTCCGATGCCCTCAGACACAGATATGTTATCCATCTAAACGATATCGGCAAAATGGAAGAGACAAAAGAACTGGTCGAGTCGCTCGACGGAATAGCCAGAGTCAAGGCGCATTTGGAATATGCCAGAGGTTTTATTTCGATGAGAAACATTGTCAGCGCAGTGTCTTTCGCACTCACCATAATACTTACGATAGTTTCATTCTTCATAATGACCAACACCATTAAGCTTGCAACCTACACCAGACGCGAAGAGATAGCCGTAATGCGTATGGTCGGCGCGTCGAACTCATTCATACGTCTTCCGTTTGTTGTTGAGGGTCTCATATTGGGAGCTGCCGGCGGCCTTATCGCATTCTTTGCCGAGTGGGGGATTTATTCGCTGCTCGTAAACAGAGTGGCTGCCGGCTCCGAAGGTCTTCAGCTCATCACGGTAATCCCGTTTTCCGATCTCATAAGCCCCGTTCTCTTCGGCTTTTTGGGAATCGGCATCGCAGTAGGCGTTTTCGGAGGAATGAGCGCTATACGAAGCTATTTGAAGGTATAGCCCCGTTTTCCGAGCCGAAAAGGAGGAAAAAATGCATAACAAAAAAGTAATTTCAGCAATAGCGATTTTTTTGGCGGCTTTAATGCTCATAACAGTGCTTGTATCCGCAATAGGCAGTGGTGTTCTGGCAGCTTCTCAAGCCGATATAGACGCTCTTGAAAAACAGAGAGAAGCGGTGCGCAATGAAAAGAACGCTGTCCAGTCGAATATAAACGAACTCAGCGGACAAAAAAAGAGCGAAATGGAAAAAAAGCAGGCTATCGATGAGCAGATAGCTCTAACCCTTGAGGAAATAGATATCATAAACAAGCAAATCGATATCTACAGTCAAATGATAGATCAAAAGTCAAGAGATTTGGAGAAGGCCAAGGAACAGGAAAGCGAGCAGTACGAATCCTACAAAATGCGCGTCAGAGCTATGGAGGAAAACGGAAACCTCAGCTATCTTTCAATTATATTCAAATCCGGAAGTCTGCCGCAGCTTCTCACAAATCTCGATATGGTAGGGGAGATAATCTCATCCGACAAGAGACTCTTTGAACAGTACAAGGCGGCCAGAGAAAAGGCCGAAGAAATAAAAGCTGAGTATGAAGATATAGCAGAGGCTCTCAAGGGCAAGGAGGCGGAGCTCCAGGAACAAAAGCTGAAGCTGGACGAAGAGCTCAAAGTTGCGGCGGAGATAATAGCCGGAATACAGGCGGATATCGATGAATATCTGGCTGTTTACAACAGAAAGCTTCAAGAGGAGCAGGCGCTCTCCGCTCAGATAAATGCCATAGTAGCGCAGCTTAGAGCCGAGGAAGAAGCCAGACGCAGGGCGGAGGCGGCAGCGGCGGCAGGAAATACAGGCGGCGGAGGCGGCGGGGGCTCGGGCGGCGGAGGCGCATCTGCCACCGGCAGCTACATGTGGCCCATTCCGTCCTCAACACTTGTAACCAGTCGTTACGGAGATCGGGTACACCCTATAACCGGCGTAGTTACCTTCCATGCCGGAATAGATATAAATGCCTCATTGGGCGCCGCGATAGTTGCGGCCGACGGCGGAACGGTTGGCGTGGCCGGATATAACAGCGGCTATGGCAACTATATAATGATCTATCATGCCAACGGCAACGCCACACTCTATGCCCACCTTTCCAGCATGTCTGTCCAAACGGGCGATACTGTCAGCAAGGGGCAGGTCATAGGAGGAGCGGGCGCCACGGGCTGGGCAACCGGCACGCACCTGCATTTTGAGATTAGAGTCAACGGCGGAACGGTAGATCCTCTGGGGTATTTCTCGGGTCTCAGTTTTTATAACTGCTAAGGGGCAAAATAAAACCTGATATTAATTGAGGCGGCCGTTCGGTCGCCTCAAGTGTGGATAAATGAGGTGATTTTTTGAGAGAGAGACCGAATATGCAAGAAGAAAATGAAAGAAGAGCCGCAAGAGAAAGAGAGATAAACAGGCGTATAGAGGAAGAAAGATGGCGAGTGCGTGAGCGAAAGCGCGAGCGTGAAAAGGTCCATACGGGCATAGGCGGCATCCTCAACATAAAGGTCAGTCTGTGGCTGGTCATAGTACTTTGCCTTTTGCTCTCGGCAATAGCCGGAGGCAGTGTGCTTGTCAGAGAGCGCACTAAATTGGGCAGCAGGGAAGACTATGAGCAGGCGATGAAGTTCTTAGAGATAAAGAGCACGCTTAATAAATACTATGTCGGCGATGTGAACGACGAGCAGGTAAACTCGTCGGCGTTCTACTCCATGGTTAAAGCGCTGGGCGACAAGTGGAGCTACTATATGACGCCCGCCGAATACGAGAACTACAAGCTCTACACAGCAAATCAGTATGCGGGCATAGGCGTTACCATAGAAAAAGACGAAGCGACCAAAGGCTTCAGAATAGTGGCTGTCACACCCGGTTCCCCGGCAGAAGCCTCCGGGGTTGTGGTTGGAGACATCATGCTCAAGGTCGAGGGTGAAGATGTCGCAGAGCTCGATACCGACGGTGTGCGGGATCTCATAACCGCGCGGCTTGACGATTCAATAATGGTGACAATGCAGCGGCTCGATGGCAGCGTTAAGGATATGCAGATAAACTGCAGGCTCATAAATATTGTGCCCGTACAGTCCGCGATGCTGGAGAAGAAGACGGGATATGTCAAAATTTCCAACTTCGAGAAAGGCTCAGCCGTTGCAAGCAGGGAGGCGGTCGAGAAGCTTCTGGCTGAAGGCGCTGTCTGCTTTGTGTTCGACGTGAGAGGTAATCCGGGAGGCCTGCTCAGTGAGCTTACGGACCTTCTGGACTATATATTGCCTGAAGGCGATATCTTTGTCTCAGTCGATAAGGAAAACAGAGAGCAGGTCACCAAGTCCGACAATATCTGCATAGACGTGCCTATGGTGGTTTTGATAGACGAAAACTCCTACTCGGCAGCAGAGTTTTTCGCAGCGGCTCTCTCGGAGTACGGATGGGCGAAAACAGTCGGCACAAAGACTACGGGCAAGGGCAGGAGTCAGATAACGGTTGAGCTCAGCGACGGCAGCGCAGTTCACCTCTCATCCCGTAAATACTTAACTCCGAAAAGAGTGGACCTTTCAATTCAGGGAGGGCTCAGCCCCGATGTTCCGGTGGAAAGAGGTTTGGATCCGGATATAGATGAGCAGCTGGACAGAGCCATATACGAGGCTCAGCTACAGCTTGCGTTGAGATAAAAAAGTAAACAGAGGAGAGAAAAAGAATGTCATCCCCCAAGAAGTACAAGATGAGCAGAGAACGCTATAAGGAGATAGCCGAAGAACTGCACTATTTGCAAACCGTAGGCGAAAAGGAAATTTCAGAGCAAATCAAAGAGGCTCGCAGCTTCGGAGACCTCAGCGAGAACAGCGAGTATGACGAGGCCAAAACCCAGCAGGGCAAGCTCTACTCCAAGATAGCCGAGCTTCAGGAGCTTTTAGAAAATGCCGAAATCATAGAGAAGACCGATATGATAAAAGACGCCGTGTCTATAGGCAGCAGGGTTAGAATAGAAAATTTAGACACGGGAGAAGAATCGGTGTATCAGATAGTCGGCTCGCACGAGTCTAACCCCTTAGAAGGCAAGATTTCCGATGAAAGCCCCGTCGGCAGTGCGATTATAGGCAAAAGAGTCGGCGAAGATGTAACAATCCAAACGCTCATGGGCAAAGTCCGCTACAGGATAGAGTCCGTAGAAAATATGTGAGGAACAGATGAGTCAAGAGGAAAAGAACATTTTCGTGCCCGAACTCTCACTTTCCGAGCTTCTCAAGATAAGACATGAGAAGCTGGATGCTTTTATCAAAGACGGCAAGGATCCTTTTAAAGAGACGGTTTTTCAAAATGACATAAAGGCCAAAGAGATAAAAGAGCGCTTTGATGAACTCGAAGGACAGCGATTTTCTCTCTCAGGCAGAATTATGGCAAAAAGAGGAATGGGCAAGGCGATTTTTGCCGATATTGCCAATTGGGGAGAGAGAATACAGGTTTATGTCCGCATCAACGATGTGGGTAAGAAGGCATTCGAGGACTTCCGCAAATACGACATAGGCGATATCATAGGTGTCAAAGGCCTTGTTTTCAGAACCAAAATGGGCGAGATTTCCATCCAATGCGAAGAAGTAAAGCTGCTCTCAAAGTCTCTGCGCCCCCTGCCCGAAAAGTTTCACGGTCTGCAGGACATAGAGCTTCGCTACAGGCAGCGTTATTTGGACCTCATTATGAATCCTCAAATTCGGGATACATTCAGAATAAGAAGCGCCGCGATCTCCTATATCAGAAGCTTTTTAGATAAGAGAGACTATATGGAAGTCGAAACCCCCGTTCTCAATCTCATCTCCGGCGGAGCGACAGCCAGACCTTTCATCACTCACCACAATACGCTCGGCATCGATATGTATCTTCGAATAGCCACCGAGCTCAACCTCAAAAGGCTCATTGTCGGCGGCATCGACAGGGTGTATGAGATAGGCAGGATTTTCCGCAACGAGGGTATGAGCACCAAACACAATCCCGAGTTCACTACAATAGAGCTCTACGAGGCCTACACGGACTACAAGGGCATGATGGAGATAGCCGAGGGGATGATTTCCGGCGCGGCAAAAGAAATTTGCGGAAGCTACGTTCTGCCTTGGATGGATTTTGAAATTGACCTCAGCCCCGGCTGGCGCAGAGTCAGTATGATAGATATTGTGAAAGAGTATACGGGTATGGACTTCGGCGCAGTTTCATCCGACGAAGAGGCTGTCAAGATGGCTGTCGAGCACAAGGTAAATCTCGATAAAGTCGAAAAAACCTGGGGCTACGCTCTCTACGAAAGCTTCGACCAGCTCTGCGAGGAAAAGCTGATTCAGCCCACCTTTGTCACCATGTATCCCGTCGAGGTCTCTCCGCTTTCAAAAATGTGCCCCAACGACTCCAGGCTTACAGAGCGCTTCGAGCTCTTCATAGGCGCCTGCGAGTTTGCCAATGCCTTCAGCGAAATTAACGATCCCAGAGATCAGCGCGAAAGATTTAAAAAGCAGGTCGAACTCAGAGAAAAGGGCGACGAGGAAGCCGGCATGATGGACGAGGACTTCATCACGGCCTTGGAGTACGGTATGCCCCCCACCGGCGGTATGGGTATCGGCATCGACAGACTCGTCATGATGCTCACAAACAGTTCTTCCATAAGAGATGTAATTTTCTTCCCGACAATGAAGCCTCTGGCGAGTCAAACTGCTGACAGTCAACTCTCCGGCGAGCAGTCTGACGAAGCTTTTGAGCAACTTACGAATGTTTCTCAAAAATTGGATTTGTCTAAGGTTAAAGTTGAGCCGCTGTTTGAAGATATGGTCGACTTTGAAACTTTTTCAAAATCGGATTTCAGAGTGGTAAAGGTTTTAAATTGCGAGGAAGTGCCCAAATCTAAAAAACTTTTAAAATTCACCTTGAACGACGGCTCGGGCATAGAGAGAACAATCCTTTCGGGAATCAAAGAGTTCTACAGCGCCGAAGAGCTGGTCGGAAAGACGCTTGTGGCAATATGCAATCTTCCCGAAAGAAAAATGATGGGAATCCTGTCACAAGGCATGGTAATCTCGGCAGTGTGTGAGTACGACGGAAAAGAAGCGCTAAACCTCCTGATATTAGACGACAACATTCCCGCCGGCGCTAAGTTATATTAATTAAGTGAACCGGGAAATATAAACAAATGATTATATGGCAACGGAATAAATAAGGAAAAAGCTATGGATCAACTGAATGAACTAACCGACAATATTGAAACAACTGCAGACAAGCTGGAGGAGATCGCATCTCCGACTTTTTGGTCGAGATTTGACTTCGAGGCGTTTGCAATGACCGTGATTAAGACAGCGATTATCCTTATAGTCGGATATTTAATAATACGCTATATCTTGAAACTGGTCAGACATATGCTTCAAAAAAATGAAGCCTTAAAAAGCGGAGCTCATTATATAGAAGCTGCTATAAAACTCATCGCTTATTTTGTGCTCATAACTATTGCTGCAAACAGCTTAGGTATAGACACCGGTTCTCTGATAGCGCTAGTGGCATCATTGGGCTTGGCGCTGGGTCTGGCTCTAAAAGATTCTTTAACAAATTTGGCGTCAGGGATTATGATAGTCCTGAATAAACCTTTGCAGGCAGGGGATAAGGTTTATATCGAAGGAATAGATGATTTATTGGAAGTAGTTGACATAAGACTGTTTAATACTTTTTTCACCACATGGAGAAATGTGGTAATAAGCTTGCCCAACGATAAGATTATCCAGAGTAAAATAGTAAATCTCTCAAAAAAGGAATTCATATTCACCGACATAAAAATAGTCTTGGAGTTTAAAACCGATCTGTCTAAAGCTAAAAAGATAATACGAGAATGTCTGCATTCCAATGAGAAAGTTCTAAAAACACCCGAGCCCGTAATAGGAGTTTCAAATTATGACGATAACGGCATGGAGCTCTTAATCAGCTATCCCGCTCTTGCGAAAAATGCTTTTTCGGCAAGAATGGAGTTGAGAGAATCTATATATAATGCTCTAAATGAAAACGGAATTTATATACCGTTTACTCAAAGAGAAATTCGCATTCTCAAAGACGAGTGACGCTTTCGCTTATCTAAGCTCGCTCTAATCATCAAATTGTCAAATTTGGCGGACTTAAAACAAGTCCGCTAAGCTTTTTGATAAATATGCGAGGTTTTGTAAATTTTATCGCACTATTTTTTAGGGTATAAGTGCATAAATACTGGCGATAATGCATTAATTGTGCTATACTCTCCAAAGGTAGTGTTACTTGAGCTTGGGTGTGCTTAAGCCTTTTTATAAGCAAAGCCTAAAGCGCCTTAAGTAAAATCGCACGACAAAGACAAAATCGGCTCAAACTGTTTGAGCTCTACGATTCCTCAAGCTCGGTGCCTAAACAGTATTTAGATGAAAGGGATGGATTTATGTACAAAATTGTAAGAAAAAAAGAGCTCAACCCGACTATGACGCAGATTGAGATCGAGGCTCCTCTCGTCGCAAAAAAGGCGAAGGCCGGTCAGTTTATTATCCTTCGCGTAGATCCCGACGGTGAGCGTATTCCACTCAGCTATGTTGGGTCGGATCCCGAAGAAGGCACAGTTAAAGTCATCTTCCAGATTGCCGGCGCAACAACAACACTACTTAATCAGAAAAAAGAGGGTGAATACATCTCGGATTTCGTCGGACCTCTCGGAAAGGTGACCGAAACCGAGGGCATAAATAAGGTCTGTGTTGTCGGAGGCGGCTCCGGCTGCGCAATTGCAATGCCGATAGCCGAAGAATTCCATCGTCTCGGAGCAGATGTGACGAGCATAATCGGTTTCAGAAGCAAGGATCTTGTTATTCTCGAGGATGAATTCAGGTCTTTCTCCAACAGGCTTACCGTGATGACAGATGACGGCTCCTATGCCCGCAAGGGGAATGTTACCGTTCCGCTGGTGGAGATGCTTGAAGCCGGAGAGAAGTTCGACATCATCATTACGATTGGCCCGCTGGTAATGATGAAATATGTTACACTTGCTGCAAAACCCTTTGGAATTCCGGTGAGAGCGTCGATGAATCCGATTATGGTCGACGGAACAGGAATGTGCGGCAGCTGCCGTATCACACTTATTCAAGACGGCAAGCGCGTGACCAAGTTCGGCTGTGTCGACGGACCGGACTTTGATGCTTATGAGATTGATTTCGATGAGGCAATAACCCGCGGTCAAAGGTACGAGGAACATGAGCGTCGCATACACGATAAGACGTGCAATCTCTTAAAAATGGGTGAGGAGGCATAAAAATGGCAATTATTCCTAAAAAACATGAAATGCCCAGTCAGGAGCCTTCGGTAAGAGCGCGCAATTTTAAAGAAGTGGCTCTCGGATATACCGAGGAAACTGCAGTTGCAGAGGCAAATCGCTGTCTCAACTGCAAGAATGCGCCCTGTGTAGCAGGCTGTCCTGTAAATATTCAAATCCCCGAGTTTATCTCAAAGATTAAAGAGCGAGACTACGAGGGAGCATATAATATTATCACTCAGTCCTCATCACTTCCGGCTGTCTGCGGCAGGGTTTGTCCTCAGGAAACACAGTGCGAACAACTGTGTACTCTTGCGAAGAAATTTGAATCTGTCGGCATCGGCAGATTAGAGAGGTTTGTGGCTGATTGGCACAACGAACATTCCAAAGAGAAGGCGAAGGCTCCGCCCAGTAATGGCCATCGTGTTGCGATTATCGGATCCGGACCCTCCGGACTTACCTGCGCCGGAGATCTTGCCAAGAAAGGGTACAGTGTCACTATATTCGAGGCGCTTCATAAAGCCGGTGGCGTGCTTATTTACGGCATCCCTGAATTCCGTCTTCCCGAATCCATTTTGGAAAAAGAAGTCGATATCCTAAAGGATCTCGGCGTCGACATTGAAACAAATGTAATTATAGGAAGAACGCTTACCATCGACGAGCTTTTCGAAATGGGCTACGAGGCCGTATTCATAGGCTCCGGCGCCGGTCTGCCGAGCTTTCTGAATATCCCCGGAGAGTCCTATACAGGCGTTTATTCTGCCAATGAATATTTAACCAGAAGCAATCTGATGAGGGCATACGAAGAGGACTCGATAACCCCGATTTCAAAGGGCGGTAAGGTCGCCGTCGTGGGCGGCGGAAATGTGGCGATGGATGCGGCGAGAACGGCTTTGAGACTTGGCGCTGAAAATGTCTATATCGTATACCGCCGTTCTATGGAAGAGCTTCCCGCAAGGAAAGAGGAAGTTGAGCATGCCGAGGAGGAAGGCATAGAGTTCCGTCTGCTTTGCAATCCTGTGGAGATTGTGGGATACAAGAACCCCGATGATCCGCGCGATCCGAAGAACGGTTCTGTCTGCGGTATTCGCTGTGTGAAAATGGAACTTGGCGAGGCGGATGCAAGCGGCAGGCGCAGACCGGTCGAAATTCCCGGCAGCGAATTCATCCTCGACGTGAACACAGTAGTAGTTGCAATAGGTACAAGTCCTAACCCGCTGATTAAGTCCACTACCGAGGGACTTGAAGTTAACAAGCGCGGCGGAATAATTATAGACGAGAGCGGCCTCACCTCCCGCGAGAATATATATGCCGGAGGAGATGCGGTTACAGGCGCCGCTACAGTCATATCCGCGATGGGCGCAGGCAAGGTCGCCGCAGAAGCGATAGACAAGGCGCTGTCGGCAAAATAAAGAACCGGCGAATTTTATTTAAAGAACACCACAAAAGAGAATATTTTCTCTTTTGTGGGTTCTTACTGGAAAATTATGAAAATAAATAAGCTGGGACGATTTGGGATTATCTTATACATCAAGGTTCTCTCAGAAAGGATGTAAAAGTATTGAGCACAAAGAATTTCAGAAAAAATAAATTACTGCTGGCTTTTATGTGGTTTTTACAAGGAACTGTTGTAGGGTTCGGAGCTATCCTTCCCGGTATCAGCGGAGGAACGCTTTGTGCCGCCTTCGGAATGTACCAACCGTTAATTGAAACATTTTCATCTTTGAAATCAGGAATAAAAAAGCACGGATTTATGCTCAGCATGTTCCTGTTGGGTGTTACGGCCGGATTTATCGGGTTATCAGGTCTTGCCGCCGCACTTTTAGAGAGACATATGGTGGCGGCGACCAGTGTTTTTGTTGGCTTTATTTTAGGGACCTTCCCGGAATTGTGGAAAGATGCAGGCACTAACGGAAGAAACAGAAACTCTTATGTTTCACTCATAATCTGCTTTTTATTGATGCTCCTCCTCCTTTTCAGCTTTAAAACAAAGTTTTCGCTCACGATTGAACCGAGTTTAGGCGCATATCTTTTTTGCGGTGTTCTTTGGGGGCTTGGCATTGTCATACCGGGGCTTGGATCATCCTCTCTGCTTTTATTTTTCGGATTATATCAGCCTATGCTTGAAGGAATCGCAAATCTAAATATGCTGGTTATAATCCCGATGACAATTGGAATACTGTCCTGCTTATTGCTCTTCCCGAAAGCGGTTGCAGCTGCATACAAAAAAAGTTATTCTGCTGTTTCTCACGGCGTAATTGGAATAGTCGCGGCAACAGTGATTATGATTATACCTTATAGAGTGGAGTCATTAACTCAGGGAATTACAATTGTTTTGTGTATTTTAGGCGGTGCAATTGTTTCATTTTTGCTTTCCAATATGTGTGATAGGCTGAGTTCTCAATGTGAGATAAAAGCTGATTGAAAAATTACAAGGTATCAGCCTTGTTAACTGAAGATAAATAATAAGCTGAAGGTCTGCCCCATGCGGGCAGACCTGTGGTCTATTTATGAGCATATTTTCTAAAAGCTTACCACTTGTTCCTCACCTTTTCGGCAAAGCCGAAGAAGTCCCTAACTTCCAACACAGTCCCGTCGTCGAGGGTGGCTGTTCCCGAAAAGTGTCCGAATACCTGGTGCTGATCGGAACATAGAACCTTGAAATCGGTATTCGAGGCTCTGTCGAGAACCGGTTTGAAGTCCATTTCAAATCTTCCGTCGTCGGAAGTGAATGTCCATGGGCTCATATAGTCGTCTTTATTGTCCGGAGTTTTGGGTATGTTAAAGCTCAGCCTTCCCAGCTTGTGGGCAACACCGTCATAAAACAGCATGTTTTCGCTTGCTGCCGATGTGTCGCCGAAGCCATAGCCTATGTTCCAGCCAAAGCGGTGTCCGTCTAAGATTCCATGCGCCGCGCCCCAATACCAGGTGTTATCATAGGTCCAAACGCCTCTGCCCCAGTCGAGAAGTCCGAAAGACTTTCCTTCTTCAAAATCATAGACCTTGCCGTCGAACTCGACTTTTCCCGTTGCGGGCATTCCGACGATTTTCTGGTTATAGTAGAATGCCGTTTTCTTTTCCTTAAACGGCGTTGCAATCACCATCGAATCCTGCTCAATGTTTTCGAGCTTAATTTCGCCCTCAATCGCCTTGCCTTCTTTGAACTTGTCCATCTTAAAACTCAAAATTCGGTAGTCGCCGTTGTGTTTGAAGTGAATAAAATAGTTTTTTCCGTTTGCTGTAATATCTCCCTTATCCGAGCCGGAAGGAAGATTTCTTTTGCCCAATGTCATAATCAGCATCGGAGATGTAGTCTGCTCCCAGCCTTCCTTAAAGTCAATAAGCGATATCGAGTCAAGCCCCATATACGAGTTGTCCGCCACCGTCAGCGCAACGGCAAACTCGTCATCCATGGTGATTAAATAATAGTCCCACTCCTTAATTCTAAGAGCGCCGGCCTTGATTGCGCTCCTATCATAATCCATGAGCAAACCCTTAGTATATCCCGGCTCAATCAAATGGCCTTTTTCGTCCAAAAGCGCATGCCGCTCCTTAATTTCATGCTGCATAGTTCTACCTCCATTACTCGCCTATAATTATTTGATATTCATTTTACCATAAAATGCGCAGCAATAGCAGCAGATTCGGATAAAATGCATGAAAACACAAGTTAGCTGATATTCCGGAGCTTCCGCGAGAACTTTATGAATGGGATTGTAAAACTTATTGTCTAATCTAAACTCGATTCGAAAGTTTTTCGGAGAAATTCACTGAGATTATAAATGCTTAATGTGATAAAGAAAGTTACAGTCGTTTGCTTAAAAAATCCCATATCAAATTGCTCTTTCAGAAAACTAAGATTAGGGTTATAATATCCATAGAAAAAGTTTACAGGCGAGGCAAATGGACGATATTTCATCAAATATTAAAATAAGAAAGCCGCTTTCCACCTTCAAAATAATTGTTTTCGGCTTTATGGGAATTATCCTTTTGGGATCAATTCTCCTGACGTTGCCCATATCTTCAAACAAAGCTGTTTGGACACCGTTTGTAGAAGCCCTTTTCACAGCGACCTCGGCAGTCTGCGTGACGGGACTCGTAGTTCACGATACTGCCACATATTGGTCTGTATTTGGACAGATAATAATAATTATGCTCATACAAATAGGCGGTATGGGGGTTGTGACGGTGGCGGTATTTTTGGTCAAGATTTCGGGAAAAAAGATAGGCCTCAAGCAGAGAAGCATAATGCAGGAGGCTCTGGCGGCCCCTCATGTGGGAGGAATAATAAGGCTGACGAACTATATAATAAAAACGGCGCTAACCATAGAGCTTATAGGAGCGGCAATAATGGCGCCCACATTCATCAAAGACTTTGGCTTAATTAAAGGCGTCTACTATGCTGTTTTCCATTCAATATCGGCCTTTTGCAATGCGGGATTCGACTTGATGGGTGTTGAAGCCCCATTTTCGTCATTGGTTTCCTATTCGGGTAAGGCCTCTATAAGCCTTACTGTATGCGCTCTTATAGCTTCAGGCGGCATAGGGTTTCTCACATGGGAAGACATAAAGACAAATCGTCATCACTTTAGGAGCTACAGATTACAGTCGAAGGTAATTTTGATTACTACACTCATTTTGATAACGGTTCCCACACTGTATTTCTTTTTTATAGAGTTTGCCTCGTGGCATTTGCCTATGGGTGAGAGAGTCCTGGTCTCACTTTTTCAGGCGATAACCCCAAGAACTGCCGGCTTTAACAGCGTAGATTTGCTCAAACTGAGCGAGCCGGGTAAAACACTCATGATCGCTCTCATGCTTATTGGCGGTTCCCCCGGCTCGACTGCGGGAGGCATGAAAACAACAACATTCGCGGTTTTACTTCTCACGGCAATCGCTGTTTTCCGAAAAAAACAGGATGCCGAGTGCTTCGGCAGGAGGGTAACTGACGATACAATCAGGTTTGCGGCGGTTATCTTCATGCTCTACATCACGCTTTTTTTCGTCAGCGCTTTTATTATAAGTCTTGTAGAAAAGCTGCCCATGCTCTCATGCCTTTTCGAAACAGCCTCTGCGATAGGCACTGTCGGTCTGTCTCTTGGGATTACACCAAGTCTAACGCAGGCATCATGGATAATATTAATTTGCCTGATGTTCCTGGGGCGTGTGGGCGGGCTTACACTCATTTTCGCATTCATGCCTAACGCGAGTGTGAATGTATCGAAGTTTCCGCAAGAAAAAATCATAGTAGGATAAATTTAATCGAATTAAGATAGAAATAGAGGAGAAAATAATGAAATCAATTTTGCTGATAGGTCTCGGACGCTTCGGCAGACATATAGCTATTAAGCTGAAGGAGCTGGGACACCAGGTAATGGCTGTGGATAAGGATGAAGAGAAGGTTCAGGAAGTCTTGCCCTATGTCACCAGCGCCCAGATTGGAGACAGCACTAAAGAAAGCTTTTTAAGGTCACTGGGAGTCGGAAACTTTGATACCTGTATAGTTGCGATAGCCAGCGACTTTCAGGGGTCTTTAGAAACAACATCGCTTCTAAAAGAGCTGGGTGCTAAGTTTGTAGTCTCCCGAGCCTCCAGAGATGTGCAAGCCAAGTTTCTGCTTAGAAACGGAGCTGACGAGATAGTCTATCCGGAAAAGCAGATTGCGCACTGGACGGCGATTCGCTACAGCTCGGAGCACATATTTGACTATATTGAAATGGATGAAACACATTCCATATTCGAGGTCGCCATACCCAAAGGCTGGGTTGGGAGGACGGTGGGTGAGATGGATATCCGTCGTCACTATAAGATTACAATATTGGCTCTCAAGCGGGATAAAGAGTTTGACATGGCAATAAATTCCGAGACAGTAATGCCGGAGAATGCCACCATAATGGTTCTGGGAAACATCAAAGATGTTCAGAAATGCTTCCACATTTGACAAAAGTTTTAGAAAAACCTTATGAACAAAATATCCACCCGCCAAGGCGGGTGGATATTTTACCACGGGACAATACAAATATTTGATTTAATGGCAATATTATACGCGCCTTAGGGGCCTTCTTTGCCAATATAGGTCAGCGTGGCGGAAGTAAATTCCACTCTCCCCTTATAGGTCATAATCCCGGGATAGCCTCCATCGAAATCTTTAATAACTACAGTATCATCCGTATATTCTTTGCCTTCGTAATATGCGCGAATAGTTTTGTCCGGAAGGATTTCCAAGGCGAGACATGTTTCTTTTCCGATACCAAAATTTCGATCTTTGATTAGAGCGGCAACATTGGAAATCTTTGTACCGAAAAGTCTTGAACCTCTCTGATTAACATCCGCATTCACGCAAAACCAGCCGGTCTTAAAAGAATCATCATAGTTATTTTCTCCAATCATGACACCGAAAGCCGTACCTTCATGTAATATGGCGCGTATTTCTATTAAAACATGTTCTCCCGGCTCGATCTTAACTGTTCTCATCAGCGCAGTATCACCCACGGCTAAGTTGTCCGCAAGAATTCGTTCGTTGTCTCGTGTGAATTTGCCATCTCCCAACACGTGCAAAGTGGGAAATTCACCAATAAGATCTATTATGTATTTTGGGGGTTCCGGAGATGCAATATCCGTAGGTTCCGGAGATGAGGTAGTTTCAGCATTCGGGCTTGTCGTAGCGCTGTTTTCCGCAGGCGTCTTCAACTGAACGCTGCATCCCGTTAGAGCCAGCAGCGATAACAGCAGCACCACCACTGCAAACAGAAATAATACTGACGAAGCCATAGTTCTTTTTCGTTTCATAACTTGCGTCCTCCTTTTTTATTTTGCAGCCTTTTAGTCCATCAAAAATTGTGACTCCTGTAGGAGAGAGTCAAGCTTAAATATTGAAAAAACCATGCTGCTTACTATTATACAACAATACATTTATAGAAGGCAATATTTGTTTAAAAATTTTAAAAACACAATAAGTGCAAAATTAAAATCCAGAGTAAAGTTACGGAACCGAAAATTAAGCAATCATAGAGAATCTCAAGGTTTATTTAACTTAAATATTCCTGACAATTCGGTTTCATAGAGGATTGAATCAAAATTATCAATGGAAATACAGTTTTGCATCTATGAAAAAGAAGATCTCAAGAATCAGGTCAAAAGTGCCAAAAAGCCCGTAACTACGGGCTTTTTGGCACTACATCTATATAGCTCTAAACAATGCCATATGGCACGCCTGGCGCGATTCGAACGCACGACCTTCCGCTTAGGAGGCGGACGCTCTATCCTGCTGAGCTACAGGCGCGTATCGAGAATTGAATTGCCAGTGAATTATAGCAAAGAGAAAGAAAAAAGTAAAGCTTGGAGCGCCAATACGAAAACCAGTCAGAAAAAACGGCACAGCTTAAAACTCATGCCGTTTTAATATCATTTAAAAATTTCATCGTCATCTACGAAAAAGTCGCTCAAATTTTCTTCACGTTGCCTTTGCAGCTCTCTTTTGGCTTCCTCAAAGTCCCACTCCTGCCATCTATCGCCACTCTCGTCAAAAATAATTACGGGTTCGGCCTCGATATACTCGTCTCCGTTGGGCGACAGCGTTCTCCGTTTGCTTTCTTCTTCGCTCAGTAGCTGCGCTTCATCTAAGCTCTCATCCAAGATTACGTGCTCAAGCTCGGACACATCCTCAGGCTGAGGAACTTCGTCCTCGATACCTGGGTGTTCTAAAATCTCGGCATTATATCCGGAAACTTTACCGTGATTATAGCCAATAAAAGATGGGGCATCTGCGCGTTCCAAAGCTGATTCCTCAGCGCTTATGCCCATTAGCCTGTCGCCTATTCTTCCGCGCCGTGTCGTGGTGATTGCAATGCTGCTGCTGTAAGGCACCATATTGTGAGCCTGTACAAATACGAAGAGCAAAAGCTGAGCGGCATTTACAAAATAGAGAAGGCTCAGCCCTAAGATTCTTTCGTCGACCACGGAAACAATGCTCAAAAAGGCTCCGAGTACAGAAAAAACCGCAGTATAATAGTCCGATTCCCGTCCATAGGCATAGCCTGAAATAAAAAACCAAGCTAAAAGCGATATGCAGAGAGCCGGTATTTCAAGGGCGTATCTCCAGACAGCCGGAGTTACCGTGTCAGTCCTGTATGTGTAGAGGAGCCAGAAAGAAAGAGTTATTATCGGAAATAGGAAAGCTACTCTTAAAAACGGAGGTTTAGCAGGGTTTTTCATCGAAATCGCAGCAAGAGCGAAGGCGATGCTGTTTAAGAATACGAGGACAGAGAGAACAAGGAGCATGCTGGGATAGCGGACCCTGTCGGCGTCCTTGTAAATCAGCATGGCAGAGGCAAAAGAGAGTAAAGTTGTTAATATCCAGGCTGCCCTGTGCGCAATTTCGCCGATTCCGCTCTCTATCCTAAAGGCATCTCTATAGCCCTTGGGAGAGGCCAAACCCTCAAGGTAGGCGTATTTATAAATATAGAAAGCCAAGCCGGCAATGACGGCAAAAACTAAAACCCCGATTGCACTGCCCCAGACATTTGTACTTATATAAAGACCGGTGTCCGTCTCATAGGCGGTCATGTTCTGAGCCCAGCGCATAAAGATGCCGAATCCTCCTGCGATAGCGGCAAGACCTACGAGAAAAAAGGATCTGGTATATTTTGCTTTTGCCTCTTTGGCTCTTAATTCCTTTTCTTTTTGTTCAGAAAAATAATCCAATTGCTGCCTCCAAACCGATCCAGCGCAGTTAGAATTCCGCGCTGCCCAGAGTTCTGGGATGAGGAATTACATCTCTTATGTTAGAAACGCCGGTCATATACATAATAAGCCTGTCAAAGCCCAGACCATATCCTGCGTGACGGCAGCTTCCGTATTTTCTAAGGTCAAGATACCAGCCATACTCCTCCTCGCCCAGTCCGAGTTTCTCCATTCGCTTCTTTAGAATATCATATCTCTCCTCACGAGCAGAGCCGCCTATAATTTCTCCGATTCCCGGGACAAGGCAGTCTGCGGCGCTCACTGTCTTTCCGTCGTCGTTAAGTCTCATATAAAAAGCCTTAATCTCCTTGGGATAATCATAAACGAAAACGGGCTTTTTAAAGTGTTCCTCTGTAAGATAACGTTCATGCTCCGTCTGCAGATCGCAGCCCCAGTAAACAGGATAGGCAAATTCTTTTCCTGATTTTTGCAGTATATCAACAGACTCGGTGTAAGAAACTCTGGCAAAACTCGAATTTCTCACCAGTTCCAATCTTTTTATAAGGCCCTTATCAACGAAGGCATTGCAGAAAGTAAGCTCGTCGGGACATTTTTCCATAACAGCGGAAATAACGAATTTAATCATACTCTCGGCGTTGTCCATATTGTCGCAAAGGTCAGCAAAGGCCATCTCAGGCTCTATCATCCAAAACTCCGAGGCATGTCTGGGAGTGTTGGATCTCTCTGCTCTGAAGGTGGGGCCGAAGGTGTATACGTCGCCAAAGGCCATGCAGAAGTTTTCCACATTGAGCTGACCCGATACGGTAAGGCCGGCTTTCTTTCCGAAGAAGTCCTCGGAATAGTCCACCTCGCCGTTTTCCAAGCGGGGCAGATTTTCAAGGTCTAAGCTGGTCACGTGAAAAAGCTCGCCCGCTCCTTCACAGTCCGAGGCTGTGATTATGGGGGTGTGTATATACATAAAACCATTCGATTGGAAAAACTCGTGTATAGCGAAGGCTGCAACGTTTCGGATTTTGAACACAGCCGAAAAGAGTTTGGTGCGGGGCCTTAAATGCTGAACACTCCTCAAAAACTCTATGCCATGCCTCTTTTTTTGCAGGGGATAGTCGGCAGGGGACTCGCCCTCCAAAATAATCTCCTCGGCTTTGAGTTCAAAAGGCTGCTTCGCGTCCGGGGTGAGCACAAGCTTGCCCTTGCAGATTAACGAAGAACCCACATTATAGGCCATGACATCATCATATGCTTGAAGCTCCTCTCTGTTTAAAACCACTTGCAGAGAATTAAAGCAGGATCCGTCATTAAGTTCTATGAAACCGAAGTGCTTCATGTCCCTTGACGTGCGAATCCAACCGCATACGGTGACTGTCTTGCCATCAAATTTTTCGGGATTTTCGTAAATTGCTGAGATTTTCAGACGCTTCATAGCTTTCCTCCAAAGAAACCGGGCGCAGCCAGAACTTTGACTTGCCCTAAATCATTCTAAACATTATACTTAAACATAGAAGAGTTTTCAATAATAAATTGAAAGGAGTATCCAAAATGGCAAAAATAGCTGAAGATATACGCGAGCTTATCGGCAACACGCCGCTTATTGACTTGAAAAGGTTTTGTGCCGGCAAGAATATAGGGGCAAAGCGCATACTTGCCAAGTTGGAAAAGCAGAACCCGGCGGGCAGTGTTAAAGACAGAGCCGCCTATTACATATTGAAAGACGCCATCCTGGAGGGCAGAATAAGTGAGGGAGGCACTGTTATTGAGCCGACAAGCGGAAATACCGGCATAGGTATAGCCTCGCTCTGCAGCCTGTTCGGACTAAAAGCCGTTATTGTTATGCCCGATAATATGAGCGCCGAGCGCCGCAAGCTCATAGCTGCCTTTGGCGCAGAGCTGGTGCTCACTCCCGGCTCAAGCGGGATGCAGGGCGCTCTCGACAAAGCAGATGAACTGAGCCGGAGCACCCCCAACAGCATTATAGCAGGACAGTTTACAAACCTCTCAAATCCAAAGGCTCACTATGAAACTACGGGTCCCGAAATTTGGCGCGATGCCGACGGAGATGTCGACATATTTGTTTCCGGAGTCGGCACGGGCGGCACCCTCAGCGGTGTGGGTCGATTTTTAAAGGAGCAAAAGTCTGAAATCAAAATTATCGCTGTAGAGCCTGCGGCCTCGCCGCTTATAAGTGAGGGGAGATCGGGTCCGCATGCTCTGCAGGGGATTGGAGCAAACTTTATACCCTCGATATTGGACAAAAGCCTTATTGATGATATTATATGTGTTGGAGATGAAGAGGCGATCGAAATGATGAAAGAGCTTGCCGTAAGCGAGGGCTTGCTTTGCGGAATCTCATCCGGAGCCGCTCTCTGCGCCTCTGTTAAGCTTGCCCAAAGAGAAGAAAACAAGGGCAAGAGCATAGTCTGCCTTCTGCCCGACACGGGCGAGCGCTATCTCTCATCAATCTAAGGAAGTGTAGAAAAATGAAGAAACTGATGTATATAATTAACCCCGTAGCAGGGAGACAAATGTATAAGCAACATATGGCAGAGGTGCTTAAACTCATGTACGATAAGGGATATTTGCCAACAGTGTATTTCACACGTGGAAGCAACGATGCCAAGGAGCTGGTGAGGAAAAAGGCGCACAAGTATGATTTGGTTTGCTGCTTGGGAGGCGACGGCACGCTCTCCGAGGTGGTAAACGGTATGATGCGTGTCGAAAAAAGACTTCCGATAGGCTATCTTCCATTGGGTACGGCAAACGATGTTGCAAGCACTCTGGGAATCCCCAAAAACCTGCCTCTCAGAGCGGCAAGGGCTGCAATGCTCGGAACCCCCACGCCTTGGGATGTGGGAAAGGTCACTGGAGACGACTACTTCGTGTATGTCACCGCCTTTGGAGCATTTACCGATGTCAGCTATGAAACGCCTCAGGAATCAAAGCAGAACCTGGGTCATCTGGCATATATGATAAACGGTATAGGCAGCTTGGGAAGTCTCACGGGCTATAACACCAAAGTTATTCTGGACGATAAGGAGATGATAGAGGGAGAATTTATTTTCGGAGGAGTTACAAACTCCTACTCTGTAGGGGGTATGATAAAGCTGCCCAAAAGCCACGCCATCTTGGATGACGGCAAATTTGAAGTTGCACTTTTGAAATACCCAAAGAACTTCACCGAGTTTGCAAATATGTCGAGCGATGTTATAAGCCTAAATCAGCACGGCGAATTCCTCTCTATCTATCAGGCCAAAAAGGTGCGGTTTATCTTCGACGAGCCGGTTGCCATGACAAGAGACGGGGAAAGAGGCGGCACATATCAGGATATAACTATCGAAAACGTGCGGAAAGCCATTCATATAATTGCATAAAATAAAGGAGCTGTATAAAAGTACAGCTCTTTTTTTAAAGGATAAGTTAGCTTACATAATTCTTATTGCCTCGGCGTTCAGGCAGGCTCCCGTTTCGGGATCTATGTCAAATATTGCGCCTTCCAGCTTTGCGCTGCCGTCGGCGGGATTGAATCTCTGGGGCGGATCGCCAAAAAATTTGCCTATTGACTGCTCTTTTTTCACGCCTAGAACGCCGTTTTCGGCGCCCGTCATACCGATATCAGTTATATAGGCGGTTCCGTGTTGTAAAACTCTGATATCCGAGGTCTGCACATGGGTATGCGTGCCCCAAACAGCCGAAACTCTGCCGTCTAAGTGGTAGCCCATTGCGAGTTTTTCGCTTGTAGCCTCTGCGTGAAAATCCACAAATACCATGCGGATTTCATTTTCGCTGAGGATTGAATCGACTATTACAAAAGGGTTGTCGGTATTTGCGTCTAATGTGAACTTCCCCATAAGATTTATAAGCAAGAGCTTTCCCGCCTTGGTGTTAAAGACCTGAAAGCCCCTGCCGGGACACTGGGGCGCAAAGTTAGCCGGTCTCAATATTCTTTGCTCTTTATCAAGATAGGGCTTTAATTCCCAGCGAATCCAAGTGTGATTTCCAAGGGTTATGGTATCGGCTCCTGACTCAAAAATCTCATCTGCCTGCGAGGGGGTTATGCCAATCATGTTTGCATTTTCGCCGTTGACGACCACGAAATCAATATTTTTTTCTTCTCTTATTTTTTTAAGTCTTGCAGCCAAAAAATCTAGTCCCGGTTTCCCGACAACATCGCCTACGGCCATTAATCTAAAAGTCATTAAGGAGCCTCTTTCTGATTTTTTTCAAGTATAACACAAAAAATGAGCTTAAAAAAGTTTGAAGAGCCAAAAGAAATGAATGCGTAAGCCCAGATGTATTGGAGATTTAAGAGGGGCGAGTTGTAAAATAAACTGCAATAATTTGAAAAGGCTCGCCACAATTCTGTACAATGTTATTGGAAGAAACAACATAGAAGGGAGAATTGTTTTGAGCCAATTACATTGTATCATCAAAAGGAGTCCGGGTCAGCACTTAAAATTAAAAGATAGAGAAATTTTAGAGTATCTCTACAATGAAAATTTAAAACGTGCCAATAAAGATAGACTCACACAAAAGGAAATAGCGAAGCAACTAGGATGGAGTGAGGCAACTTTAAGCAGAGAATTAAAGCGAGGACTGGTTGAGCAAAAAAGAAGTAATTTAGAGACTTACATGGCGTATTCTTCATACGCAGCGCATATCAAAATCCAAGACAGCTGGTCAAATAAAGGACCTGCATTAAAGATAAGAAAGGATCGGAAGTTATGCGAACAGATAGAAAAAATGCTAATAGGAGAAGAGATGCCGAATATGAAGCGATTACGCTATTCTCCTGAAGCAATCGTGATGCACTTCAATGAAAAAGGCTGGCCAACGGAAACCCGACTATGTGGCCGTACTATCTATAACTATGTTGAGAAAGACATCTTTCTCAGCGTAACAATGAAAGATCTGCCTCGTAAAGGGGCTAAATCCAAGCGAAAGAACAGGCAGGTCGAAAAACGACTGTCGCCCCCGGGCAGGAAAAGAATCGACGAAAGGCCATTAGGGAGCACGCTGCGCATTGAAACAGGGCATTGGGAGATGGACTGTATAGAATCCTTAAAGTCAGACCCGACTTGCCTGCTAACCTTGGTAGACCGTCATAGCCGGAAGTGCCGGATATTCAAAATGAGACGCCAGACTCAAAAGGCAGTACTACGGAAGATTAACGGTTTAGAGCGCAAGATGGGAAGTAGAGTCTTTAAGGAGAATTTTAAAAGCATAACAGTAGATAACGGTTCTGAGTTTCTGGATTGGAAGAGTTTGGAAGAATCTGCCCTAACTAAATCAGAACGCACAGAGATATACTATGCGAGAGCCTATGCCGCTTGGGAACGAGGCAGCAATGAGAATCTAAATGGCTTTATCAGGTATTTCATACCGAAAGGAACAAAGCTCAAAGACATCACGACAGAGGAAATAAAGAAGTTAGAGGAATTTATAAATAACTATCCTAGGAAAATTTTGGGAGGGAGGAGTGCAGAAAATTTCCACTCATCTGCAGCATAGCAAAGTAACAAACATTGTACGGAATTCGATTTCAGTTTAACTTGCAATTGAAGTGGAGATTTAAGAGGAATAATAAAACTTGCATAAACAATTTGCCTGTGCTACAATGTCGTAGCAAATTTTTATACAATATGCGCCGTTAGCTCAGCTGGATAGAGCGTTTGGCTACGGACCAAAAGGTCGGGGGTTCGAATCCCTCACGGCGTGCCAAAAAGAGTAGTGAAAGATTTTTTACGGCTCTTTTTCTTTTTTAAAACAAGTTTTCTGTACTTGAATAAAAGTAAAAAAAATCATAAAATAAAGAAAAAGATAAGGCAATAAGAAAGGAGGCTCTCATGAAGGAGGATGTATTGCGAAAAGTGTTCAGCAAGGAGCTTCTTGAGAAAATGAAGGATGAAAATCCGTTTCGCAAACTCAGCGAGATAGTGTATGAGATGACCGAAGATGCCATTATCTCCTGTGAACTGCACCCCGGAACTCAGCTCAACACAGTCAAAATTTCTAAACTTCTGGACATAAGCCGAACTCCGGTGACGGACGCTTTGGAGCAGCTTTTAAACACAGGGTTGGTCACGGCAAGTCCCGAGAAAAGAGGTTATTATGTCTTTGATATAAGCTACGATTTTTTGGAAAAGTTAATAGAGGCTAGGCGTGCCATCGAAAACTACGCATCCTTTATGTGCGCTCAACGCAGCGGGGAGCTGGACTTAAGGGAACTCAGAGATTTGGCGGCAAAATTCAGGGATTCCGTCAGAAACTGGGACCACAGAGAGTTTGCTCGGATAGATCAGCTTTTCCATCAGAAAATAATCGAAAACTGCGGCAACGAGCTCATTAAAGCAATGTACAAATCCATCTTACAGATAAGCACATACACATCAAACAGGGTAGAGGACTATATCGAAAAATATCCGCCAACAAGTGCTATGCGGGGCTTCGAAAATCAGCACATGGCGATCTACAACGCGATAGCTCTCAGCCTCCCCGATATGGCGTTCGCCGCCTCCGACAGGCACCTTGACTCAATTTTGATTCTCTGTCTCAAGGGCTATAAATACATGGACGAAGAGATTCGTATAGACTAATAACAATTGTTTATAAAGCTTTCAATAATCAATGGAACATAGGATATTGGCAACTTTATGAGCTGATAAAAGAGCGCAAACCTATCAATTTTGGGTTTGCGCTTTTTTATATTGACGCAAAACCCCCTTTTTCATCTTCTCGCTCTCAAATTGACTCTTAAAGTGTTTTTAGGTATTCTAATAGTGATAATTGTACCATAACGGAGGTTCCGTGGAATGGACATAAGAGAGAAAATCAAAGACAGAATTTTAAGCTTGGAAGATGCTGCAAATAAGGTTCCCAAAGGAGATTGTGTACTCGTAAGCATGGGAGTCGGTGTCCCTTATCCGCTCTTAAACACAGTGAGCGAGCACACGGAAGAGATGTTGCTTTTGACGGGGCTTTTAGCAAATCCCGTAAAAGCATTCCTCAAGCCTTACTCTGATAAAATAACAGTTTACAACTGGTTCTTCGGGCCGATAGAGAGAATGGCCATGGGAATGAAGAGCAGGCTGAGTTTTCAGCCTATGCATCTCAGCGATACGACCTTCGACAGGACAGGAAAACACAGTCCGGATACCGTTCTGATTCAGATCTGTCCGCGGATAGAAGACGGGCTTCTGAGCCAAGGGCCGAGTCCTCTGCCCACAGCGGCAATCGAAAAAGCGCGCCTTGTCATAGCCCAAATCAACGAGCGTGTTCCGTTCGTAAGGGGAGAAGGCACAATGGTGCCGGTCGAGAAGATAGACTACTTCACCGAGGCGGCCGAGGACCTTTACAGCATGGCTCTCGTCGAGCCGAATGAGACAGATAAGCAGATTGCCTCACACATAGTCGACAAGATAGATGACGGCTCATGCATTCAGCTTGGAATCGGCGGAGTCGGCACCGCTGTAGGCAGCTTTTTAAAGGAGAAAAAAGAACTTTCGATTCATTCCGAGATGTTTGTCGATTCCATGGTCGACTTAATGGAGTGCGGAGCTGTTACGAACAGCCGAAAGGAACTGCTCCCCGGTAAAACGGTTTTCGGCTTTGCCTCGGGAAATAAAATTATGTACGATTTCCTCGGCAAAAGGGATGATGTACTTACAAGACCTTTTGAATGGGTGAACGACCCCAGAACAGTGGCTCAGATAAGTAACTTCGTATCTATAAACAGCGCGATGGAGATCGACCTTACAGGACAGGTGTGCGCCGAGAGCATAGGACTAAAACAATATTCCGGCACCGGCGGCCAATACGATTTTGTAAAAGGAGCGCACTGGAGTCCGGGCGGCAAATCTTTTATTGCAATGCCCTCAAGCCGTACGGATAAGAAAGGAAAGCGTTTTTCAAAAATAAGTCTCACTCTGCCGCCGGGAGCCGCGGTTACAACTCTCCGCTCGGATGTTAACTATGTGGTCACCGAATACGGCGCAGTTGACCTGCAGAACGAGCCGCTGGACATCAGAGCAAAAAGGCTCATATCGATAGCCCACCCTGAGTTTAGAGAAAGCTTGGAAAAAGAGGCAAAGGCGGCGAGCCTCATAATCTAAAATTTAATTACAAATGCAAAATATATTTAAGAAAGAAGGTATTATCAGTGAAATTTGCTATGATTGGTTCCGGAGCTGCGGGAAGCTGTTTTGCGGCATTCCTCAGAAAGGCCGGGGCTGACATTACTCTGGTCGATCCCTATAAGGAGCATATGGACAAGGTGGCTGCCGACGGGTTGGATTTTACCATCTATCCCGACGAGCATTATCACATCGACGGATTCAAAACAGCCTACACAGCGGACGATATCGGCATAATGGATGCAGTCATTTTTATGACCAAGTCCACACAGCTTGAAGAGGCTGTCAAGGGTGCGGCTCCGTGTATCGGACCCGAGACGGTTCTGGTTTCCCTCATGAACGGGCTTGGCAACGAGGATAAGCTCCTCAAGGTAGCAGAGCCCGAAAGGGTTATCTATGGCAGCGGAGTTATGGGCACCGAGCTTCTAAGGCCGGGTGCCTGCGAGGCATCCTTCGGAATTCCCGGAGTTCAAATGAACTTCGGCCCTGTTGCGAAGTCGGAACTCAATGACAAGGTCGGCAAGGAGCTGGAGAGGCTCTTTAACGAGGGCGGATGTGAAACGGTCTGCTGGGATGATGTAAAACCCATGATCTGGAGAAAGGTCATAATTAACAGCGTATTCAATCCCATCAGCGCGCTTCTCAGGCTCAAAGTAAAGGATTTTACCAGAGACATGAACGGAATGGGCTTGGCTATTGCTGCGATGAATGAGTGCATAGCGGTGGCAAACAAATACGGAGTTCCAATCACAACCCCCGAACTTCTCGCCGAACTTAAAGACAGCTCAGGCTCGGGTATTCAGGACTACTATCCCTCAATGGCGCAGGATATGCTGATGCATCAGCGTCAGACAGAGATAAACACCCTAAACGGAGCTATTGTAAAATACGGCAAGGCTGTGGGAGTGCCGACGCCCGTGAACACTGTCATTACCCAGATGATTTCGTGCATCCAGAAAAACTACGATAAGCAGTACAAGGAAGAAGCGTAAAAGACTTTTAAAAGTCGGATTAAGGAAGTGATATTTTGAAGAGAGTTCAGCGAGTAGAATTTGTAAAAAATCTATGTAAAAGCTGCGGAACCTGCATTTATTACTGCCCGAAAAAATGCATGGAGATGGGCAATGAGCGCAATATGAAGGGATACTATTTCCCGATCATCGATTTTGAGGCCTGCATAGGCTGCGGAACCTGCGCTCTGGTTTGCCCCGAAGCGGCCATAGATATACTGAAGGAGGACTGAGATGGCTAAGGTATTTATGAGAGGCAATGACGCCATGGCGGAAGCTGCCGTCAGAGGCGGAGTCCGTTTTTTTGCAGGCTATCCCATCACTCCGCAATCAGAGCTCACCGAGTATCTATCTTGGCGTCTGCCCGAGGTAGGCGGCAGCTTTGTACAGGGAGAAAGCGAAGTAGCATCAATCAATATGGTTTACGGCGCAGCTGCAACAGGCGTTATGGCAATGACAGCCTCATCAAGTCCGGGTATCTCCCTAAAGAGCGAGGGCATATCCTATCTGGCGGCTGCAGAACTGCCGGCAATCATAATAAATGTGCAGCGCGGCGGTCCGGGACTCGGTTCAATTCAGCCGGCACAAATGGACTATCTGCAGGCCACAAAGGCCTCGGGACACGGCGGATTCCGCATGTTGGTTTTTGCTCCGCACACAATTCAAGAGGCTGTCGATATCATCTATGAGGCCCCTGTTTACGCAGACAGAGACAGAAACCCCGTTTTAATACTTGTAGACGGCTGCCTTGGCACCATGATGGAGGAAGTTGAATTTCCCGAATTCAGGGAACTCCCCGAGAGTCCCTGCAAGTCTTGGACAGTCGGCTATGACGGCACAGAGCGCACAGTCCACCTCATCACACCCATCTATCCCGAGCTCGGTCTTGAGTCGAAGAACAAGAAAGACTATGAAAGAACAAAGACCTGGGAAGCTGATGATGTAAAAGTTGAAGAATTTATGCTCGAGGATGCGGAGTGGGTAGTGGTTTCCTACGGAACCTCTGCGAGAGTTTGCAAGGAAGCCATATTGGCTTTGCGTGAAGAGGGTCATAAAGTAGGACTTATTCGGCCGATAACTCTCTTCCCGTTCCCGAAGGCAACACTCAAAAACCTTGACTACAGCAGGGTAAAGGGAGTTATTGACATAGAAATGTCCATTCCCGCGCAGATGCGCGAGGATATAGAGCTTCAGGTAATGGAGCGCTGCCCGGTCTATGGGTACGGACGCAGCGGTGGTATGCTCCTTGACGACATCAGCACCTATGAAGCTATTTTGAAGATTATTGAAGGAGGCGAGTAATAATGGCTGAAAAGATCTATACAAAGCCGAGCTGCCTCTTGCCGCTCTCCAGTGGATTTTGCCCCGGCTGTCTGCATTCTCTGACCGCAAAACTCATAGCCGAGGCTATAGACGAGCTGGAGATAGCGCATAAGGTTATAAATGTCTTGCCGGTCGGATGCGCTACAATGAACAGCATTTATATGAAGCTGGATCAAATAACGTCGGCACACGGCAGAGCTCCCGCAGTGGCCACAGGCATCAAGCGCTGCAGACCCGACTGTGTTGTTTTAACATATCAGGGCGACGGCGATCTGGCATCCATAGGACTTGCCGAGATAATGATGGCGGCAAACCGCGGAGAGCATATCACTGTCTTCTTTGCCAACAACTCAACCTATGGCATGACAGGCGGTCAAATGGCCCCCACAACGCTTATAGGCCAAAAGGCTACGACCTGCGTCAACGGAAGAGATCCTTTAACAATGGGATATCCGCTCCGTATGTGCGAGCTGATTAAAGAGCTTGAAGCTCCGGTCTACGTGGCGCGCTTTGCGCTTAACGGACCGCAGAACATCCGCAAGGCGAAGAGAGGCATTCTCAAGGCCATACAAAATCAGATTGACGGCGCAGGATTCTCCTTCGTTGAGTTTTTAACAAACTGTCCGACAAACTGGGGAATGTCACCCGTAAAATCTCTCGAATTTATTGAGACGCACACCTCCAAGTACTTCCCGCCCGGAGTCTTTGTGGATAAGACGGCAAAGGAGGAAGCGAAGTGAAGTATACATTGATTATTTCAGGCTCCGGCGGACAAGGAGTCATGTCTGTTGGTATGATGCTCGGCGAGAGCGCAGTAGATGGCGGCCTTAACGCCACTTTTATGCCGCTCTACGGTCCCGAACAGCGCGGCGGCAGCGCCAAGTGCACGGTCATTATTTCCAAAGATAAAATAATGTCTCCTCTGCCCAAGCAGTCCGACGGCCTCATAACCATGAACGAAGCCAGCTTCAGAAAGTTCAACAAAGAATTAAAACCCGGTGGAGTACTGGTATTAAACTCAAACAGAGTGACATCTAAGTCAAAGAGAACAGATATAACTCTGATAGCTGTTCCGGCAGACGATCTGGCTCGCGAACTCGGGAATGACAAAATTTCCAACATCATCCTCATAGGCGCGCTTTTGGGATATTCCGAAATGATGGATCCCAAGCTCCTTATGGACTCACTGGAAAAGAAGTTCGGCGATAAGGGCGAGAAGATAGTTGAGTTGAACAGAAAGGCGCTCTACGAGGGTGTAGAGATAGGAAAAAAAGTAAAATTATAAATCAGCGGCTTAAAGCCGTAAAAAATAAGGAGGCACTAAAATGCGTACATTCGAAGACACAACCGTAGGTGAAATCCTAGATAATCCCGAACTCAATCAGATGATTCAGGACAACTGCCCCGAGCTTCTTGAGCATCCCCTGCTCGAGGTTGGCCGTTCCTTCACATTTGAAGCGGCACTGCCTTACATCGAAGACATGGTCACAGATGAGCAACTCGAAATGATAAGGGAAGCATTGGCAAAGCTCGACTAAGCGAAAAACAAATAAGCGCTGCCGCATTATGTGGCAGCGCTTATTTGTTTACCCGTTTTCAAGAAGACTTACAGAGATTTTTGAGGCTATATTCCAAAGCTTCGGAAATATCCTCAAAACCATCTTCCGAAAAAACACTGAGCAGACCGGCGTCTTCCATAAGTGTTTCAAAATCAGTCTCACAGTTGTCCGAGGCAAGGAGTTTCATGACGATCTCCGTGCCCTTGTGCGGTTCCTTTAGAAGTTCTCCATAAACTTGGAGCGCGCCCAGAGAGGCAACACAGTAACTGATATAGTAAAACGGCATCTTAAAAAGGTGCGGTATGTAGCACCATTCATATTCATAACCGTAATATGGAGAATAGCCGTAGTCCAAGTACAACTCTTTATAAATATCAAGGAGCTTTTCGCTTGTGAGCTCTTTCTCCTCATAGGCTCTCTGCAAAAATTCATCATACATAGCGCCGTCTGTAACACCCATTGCAGTATCGAGTATGAGATATTTCAAAGCTTCGGATGCAAGGTTCCCGAAAATCTCCTCATAGTAGAGCGTGGCCAGAAATTCCATGCTGTGAGCCTGCAGCTCCGCCGCATCAATGTCCTCCATAGTTTCATAGTACGTATAGTCTTGATAGGCGGTGTTCACAAAGTGTCCGAATTCGTGCATCAGGATGAAGTTATCGCTAAGTGTACCGTCGGCGCAGTGAAAAATGAAAGGAACATTGTAATTGTATAGGCATATAGTATAGCTAAAATTGGCTTTGTTCTTTGAAATGCCTATGTCATAAAGCCCCTTATCCACAAGAAATCTATATGCCGCCCCTAGCTCATAGGAGGAGCCTTCAGCTACAGTTTTTATTGCTTCTAAGGGTTCCATTGTATTATTAGGCCTGTTCACATATAAAAGCCTTCTACATGCCGAGTAATAATCATGCTCATATTTAGAAATTATGGGTGCGAAATATTTTTTAACATAGCCCCACAGCTCTCCGGCATCGTCGGGGCTGTAGTTTCTCAAAAAGTCACAAGAATAGGTCATTTCGGCAAAACTTTCATAGCCCGAGAATTCGGCGCTTTTTTTGTTAAGAGCTATAAGCTCTATGAAAAGCTCTGTGATTTTTTTAAAGTTGGGATTTTTTTCCGATATTAGATCGTCGTATAACTGCTTTTTCTTTTCAATCTCAAGATAAACTTCCAGCTCTTCTTGGTCCGAATCTACATATTCGGAAAAGCCGGCTATTTCTTTGTCGGTAAATACCGAGCGCATAAGCTTTGAGTTTTTCGACTCCGCAAGAGCCCTCAGCGCCATATTGTATTCGTCACGTAACTCATAGAGAGTTTCGTCCAGATAGATAAGCTCCTCAGCCGTTTCGACATTGCTTGTATCCATATCATACTTCAGCTCTAAAAGTATCTGCTGTGTGTCGGCATAACCGAACTCATCCAGCACATCTGTCAGATAAGTCTCAAAGCGATCTTCTGGGTGCTCTCCCTCACAAAGTTCATATAATTTATCAAGAAGCGGCTCGATTCTGTCCCTTGTGTAGTGTTTGTACTCCAGTTCCGAAAAGGCCGGGGCAGAGTCGAAGTCTCTCTTCGGGAAAAAGCTTTTCCTCTCTAAAAGCCTGCCGGTATCAGTCTGGTCGCTGAGAATAGGCGAAGAATCGCAGGCCGAGGCGGATAGCAGTAAAAGTATTGAAAGCAGCAGGGAAATGATTCTTTTCAAGACCATACCTCACAAAACGTTCTCAGCTCATTATACCTGTGTTTTTTGCTTAAAGATAGCAAGAGATAAAAATATACGAAATGGAGCTCCGAGAGGAGCTCCTGTCTTTGTTTAAACATCTATGGTTATTACTTTGGATGTCTTCATATGAGTAAGTTCAATGAATTTAAGATGTAGAGGATGTTTTAAATATTCGTCAAGTATCTTCCTATCCTCAAACCTAAATTTTACGAGTATGTCCATGTTGGACTCTCTTTCAATACAGTTAGCCTGAATACTCAAGTCTTTTATTTCGACAAGATCATCCGGAATTTTACCGAAAAGTTCTTTTGCAAGTCCTAAAAGCTCTTCTTTTTCCGATAAGTGTTCTTCTTTTATCTTGAGCAGCAAGTAATGGGTAATCATATTATTTTCTCCGCAAATGTTTTGTCATATGACGCCTAGTCTAAATTCCTGTTCATCACGGCGCCTTCAGCGGCAGAGCTCACGTGCTTGATATATCTCTGCATATAGCCGGAAAGTATGGTGACTTTTTCGGGCTTCCACTCGGCTCTTCTCGCTTCAAGCTCCGCTTCACTGAGATTCACATTAATGGCTTTATTGTAGACATCAATGGTAATCTTGTCCCCATCTTTTAAAAGTGCGATTGGGCCGTCTGCTGTTAAATACAATACTACCACAAAGCATCAAGTAAAATTAATTCTTTTTATTTGCTTTAAAACTATTTTCTAAAAACAAAATAACGAGTAAAGAATAAAAACAGCTTATGCTAAGCCCCAAACGAAGCTCACAAGCTTTTTTATATTTTGCTTTTGTTATATAATACATATGCAAAATATTTGGAGGCATTAAAGTTGATATCTCTGCTTGCAAAAGTTTTTATTAAAGACCACAAAAACTACATGGACCAAAATGTTCGCCTGGGCTATGTAAAGCTCAGCGGCTTTGTGGGCCTTGCTCTAAATATCCTGCTTGTTGTAACAAAGCTTATAGCGGGCAGGCTTTCAAACTCAATGGCGATAACGGCAGACGCCTTCAACCACATCTCCGATGCCGGCTCATATCTTATAGCCATGCTCTTCATGATTTTGGCGGCCAAAAAGCCGGACGAGGAGCATCCGTACGGGCACGGACGCATAGAGTATATCTCAAGCGCGATAATATCCGTGCTCATTCTCACCATGGCGGTAGAACTTTTTCGGGAGTCGATTACAAAGGTCTCGGCGCCGGTCCTTGCCTCGGCAAACCCCATAGCCGTTGGCATAATGGTTTTCTCAATACTTGTCAAGGCATATATGTATGCTTACAGCAAGTCAATAGGCGAGAAAACACAGTCCCCCGGTCTCAAAGCCGTGGCTCTCGACAGCATTGTCGACTGTGTCACAAGCTCGGTCGTGCTTTTTTCAGTTTTGCTCTCAAAGCCATTGGGGGTAAATCTGGATGCCATAGGCGGCGTAGCGGTTTCGATTTTCATCGGTTTTACAGGTCTAAAGCTTGCCAAAGAGACAATATCATCTCTCTTGGGAGAAAAACCGGATCCCGAACTCATTGAAGAAATAAACACAGTGCTGAAAGACTATCCCGAGATGATTATGCCTCACAAAATTCATGTGCACAGCTACGGATCCGGAAGACTTTTTATATCACTGCATGTCATCATGCCTATAGATGAAGAGAAGGTTAATATCTTCGAAATACACGATAGAATAGAGAACGCCCAGCTCGATCTTCGAGAGGCGCTCGGCTGTGACGCCATAATACATATGGACCCCATCAAAAAAGATGAGATCCGTGAAAAAGAAATAAACAATCTTATCAACGAAAAAGAAAACAAAGAGCTTAAATCCGGGGATTAAAGCCTATTGACTGTATATGCCGCCGCCGATAAATTCTCTTATGAGTGAATCGGGAGCCACGAGATCCGATTTGATAACTCCGAAAAGTTGCAGGGCGGGAAGAAGCTTTCTAAGCTCTTCATATCTTTCGATGCCCTCCGGAATGTTGGCGAAAAGCTTTGTGGCAATATTGTTCATAACAGGAGCCTCATATTTCAAGGCGGTGTCAAACTTAAGGTTTGCCTTATTTTTGAAAGGGGATATATAAAGCTTCTCTCCGCGACGTACATTTCCCCACATGGCAATTGTTTTGTCGGGGTCGTATGAGCGGAAGAGGTAATCTCTAACAGCTCTGCGCATTAGTCTCAGCCAGGTGCCCTTAAAAATCAGTCTATCGCCAAAATAAGTGTCGGATCTTGCGGATATATATAGCTTAAAAGCGTTGGGATGACTTTCAGTTATAATATCATTTAGAGCGTGGATACCTTCGAAAATAACAATCTCGTCTTTTTTTAACTTAAGAATTTTAGAGGGCTCGATATCTCTCGCGTGCACTGCAAAGTTGTACTTCGGAATTGCAATCCTCTCGCCTCTCTCAAGTTGGTCAAGCTGTTTGTTGAAGAGAGGAAGATCCAGGCAGAGCGGGCTTTCAAAGTCCAGGGAGCCGTCTTCGCTTCTGGGAGAAGTCTCCGGATCAACAGTTTTGAAATAATTGTCCATGCTCACGGTGTGCGAGCCTATGCCGCGCCTCTCGAGTTCTTCCTCAATTTTCTGCGCGCTGGTTGTCTTTCCGCTGCCGGAGGGACCCGAAAGCAGGACTACGGGGCTGTGTTCCAGATTCTCAATTATTCTGTCGGCGGCAAGCGATACCTTTGCAGCGTACTCCGCATCACACTCTTCGACAAAGCCCTTTGGGTCTACTATAGTTCTATAATTTATTTCTTCCAGGTCAAAAAAAGCCATCTTGGATCCTTTCAAACAAATTTGAACTTGGAAGTTGATTATACACGAATCTTAATATAAATCAAATTACCCGCCGAGTATTTTTTATCAAGATAGGGCGGAGCCGATAACAAAGGAGAAGTAATTTAATGAAAAAGAAAATACTCTTCATAGGCACGGGAGGCACCATAGCCTCCGAGATCTCGGACGAGGGCATACACCCCAATATAGATGCTGAAATGCTGCTCTCTTATGCTCCGAAGATCAGAGAGATCTGCGATGTGGACTGCGTTTCTCTCTATAATCTTGACAGCAGCAATTTAACACCTCGGCATTGGGTGGGGATAGCCAAGGAAATTGAGGAAAATTTTGATGCATATTCCGGATTTGTTATCTCCCACGGAACCGATACAATGGCCTATACAGCCGCGGCGCTCTCTTATATGATACAAAAGAGCCCCAAGCCTATAATTTTAACAGGTGCCCAAAAGCCGATAGGTTTTGATATAACCGATTCCAAAACCAATCTGAGCGACAGCTTTACCTGCGCCTCCGACGATGATATGCACGGACTTATGATAGTTTTTAACGGCAATGTAATCTCCGGTCTCCGTGCGCGGAAAACCCGTTCAAAAACCTTCGATGCCTTCGAGAGCATAAACTACCCTTTGCTGGCTCGTGTTGTCGACGGCAGAATACAAAAATATATTATGCAGGACTACGCCGAAAAACCGATTTTCAAAACCACTCTGGGCGAAGGGGTGGCGCTCATGAAGCTGTATCCGGGTCTTAAGACGGAGGACATAGAGTACTATATTAAAAATAACAGGGCGTTGATTGTGGAAAGCTTCGGCACGGGAGGACTCCCCGAATACTGCGACAGTGAGCATATTTTCAAGCTTTTGGATGCGCAAGAGAAGCTCCTTGTAATGACCACACAGGTGCAGCACGAGGGCTCCGATCTCTCCAGATACAAAACGGGCAAAAGCCTTAAGATGCACTCAAGAGTGCTCGAGGCTTACGACATGACAACCGAGGCCGCCTTTGCCAAAATAATGTGGATTTTAGCACAAACAGAGGATTTTTCAGAGCTAAAACGCATCTTTTACACCCCCTGCGGAGTGGACCTCCTGAGCAGCTTAGCATGAAAAACTCAATTTAAAAATCTGAAAGCGGATAAAGGGATTTCCCCCTTATCCGTTTTCCTGTCTTGAAAAACTATACATCAAGCAGGTGTATGCTTTATTGGAGTTTACAACAAAGCCCTTTCATTTTATAATAATAAAAAACAAGGAGGGATAAAATGTCTGAGCAATACGACTATACAAAGAACGGCGCCCCCGAGTGGGAAGACGATAAATTTCAAGATTTTTACACTGCGCTCCGTTCCAAAGTTCAAAAACAATTAAAAAAACATAAGAATTTTTGGTTCGGCAAATACTTGCTCTATGTTCCGGATTTTTTCTATTTAATTTATAAGCTGTATAAAGACCCGGAGGTGAAGTCCATTGAGAAGAAAAAACTTCTGGGAGTGCTCATATATTTCATATCACCTATAAATCTCATACCGGCAATAATACCGGGCCTCGGCTTAATTGACGATTTATATCTCGCCATGATAGCTGTTGACTCACTGCTAAAAACAACGCCCCCGCAGGTGGTCCGAAAGCACTGGCTCGGCGAAGAAGATGTAATAGTGCTTATTCAGCAGACAATAGCAGAGCTGAACGAGAAAATAGGCAGCGGAGCTATAAAAAGACTTATAGAAAAATACAAGGGGTTTTAATTTATGCATGAAATAAAATTTTCGGATATTGAATATAAGAGAGTGAACATAGACGAGCTCGCCGAAGAGCTCGAAAAGCTCATAGAGAGCTTTAATAGTGCCAAAAGTTTTGATGAGGCCGACGAAGTTTTTCTCGAGTTCGAAAAACGGGCCTCGCTATCCGAGAGCCTTCTGACGGTTGCCAGAATCCGCAATGATATTAACACGGTAGACGAGTTTTATGAGCAGGAAGTTGCTTACTACGATGCCAAGATTCCCGAACTTATGGGAAGCCTCCAAAAGTGGAACTTGGCGCTTCTGAAAAGTCCTTTCCGCAAGGACTTTGCCGAAAAATACAATTCCATTATGTTCTTGAACAAAGAAATCCAGATAAAATCCTTCTCGCCCGCCATAATAGAGGAGATGAAGCAGGAAAACGCCCTTTCCACAGAGTACGACAAGCTAATAGCCGGAGCCAAAGTCGAGTTCGAGGGCAAAATCTACACGCTCTCCCAGATGACCCCCTTTACTCAGAGCGCCGATGACGAACGCAGAAGGGCGGCGTGGAAAGCTTACGACGCATGGTTTATGGGGCAGAGAGAGGCTCTCGACAGAATCTATGAGCAAATGGTAAAGCTCCGCGACACTATGGGGAAAAAACTCGGCCATCCGAACTATATTCAGCTTGGCTACTATAGGATGATGCGCAATTCCTATACAAAGGAAGATGTCGAGCGTTTCCGAGAGGCCGTGAGAAGCTATATAGTTCCGATAGCGACCGAGATAAAGAAGGCTCAGGCCGAGAGAATATCGGCAAACTATCCGATGAGCTACTCAGATAACGCCCTTTTCTTCAGAAGCGGCAACCCGAAGCCAAACCCTTCCGAGCCTGAAGAAATCCTGAAAAGGGGAAGAGAATTCTACCACGAACTCTCGGACGAAACCGCAAAGTTTATCGATGCTCTCTTAGACAGGGAGTTTTTAGATGTTCTCTCCCGCGAAAACAAATCAAGCGGCGGCTACTGCACCTATCTTGATGAGTATAAATCGCCCTTCATTTTTGCAAACTTTAACGGAACATCCCACGATATCGAAGTCATAACTCACGAGGCGGGCCACGCCTTTGCATTCTACTTGGGCAAAGACATCATACCCTCCGACTGCCGCTGGCCGACACTTGAAGCCTGCGAGGTTCACTCGATGTCCATGGAATTTTTCTCATGGCCTTGGGCGGAACGCTTCTTCTCCGAGGATGCAAAGAAGTTTAAATATAATCACCTTGCCGGTTCGATCACCTTTGTCCCATACGGAACTCTTGTAGATCACTTCCAGCACTCCGTCTATGAAAAGCCCGAGATGACGCCTGCCGAGCGCAACGCCGAGTGGAAGCGGCTTGCAGCCATTTACATGCCTTGGATTCGTGACGATGAAGAACTTGAGTTTTTCTCTGAGGGCAGATTCTGGCAGAAGCAGACACATATCTATTCAAGGCCATTTTACTATATAGACTACTGTCTGGCGCAGACGGTTGCCCTGCAGTTCTGGGCTCTCATTCAGGAAGATAAGGACAAGGCTTGGGAGAAATATATGGCATACAGCAAAAAGGGAGGAAGCATGGGCTTCACAGAGCTCTTGGCGCAGGCAGGTCTAAGCTCTCCGTTTGAGCCCGGCACTCTCAAGTCGGTTGCCGAAAAAGCGGCGGAGTATATTAAAAACTTCGACCTCAGTGAAATAAAATAATTGTGCAAATAAAAATGCCCGAGAAAAACTCTCGGACGTTTTCACTGTTCAATAATTTATAAGTCCATCAAATAAGCCGTCTCCAGAGCAATGTTTATCATATCCTTAAAAGAGGTCTGTCTGTCTTCGGGCGAGAGCTCCTCTTTTTTGAAAATATGGTCCGAAATGGTGCAAATGCAAAGTGCTCTTTTGCCGCTTCTTGCAGCGTTCATATAGAGACCGGCGGCCTCCATTTCCACGCCTAAAATGCCCATCTTCTTCCACTGCTCGGCGCCGTCCGAGCCGTCGTCATAGAAGTTGTCGCTCGAAAACATGTTGCCCACTTTAATTTCTTTGCCCATGCTCTCGGCCGCCTTAACCGCAGTGCTGAGGAGCTTATAGTCGGCTATGGGCGCAAAGTGTCCTTTAAGATTAAACTGGTGGACAAAATTCGAGTCCGTCGAAGCTCCCATGGCTGCCACAATGTCCATCAGCTTGAGGTCGTCGTGGAAGGCGCCCGCAGAGCCCACCCTTATGATGTTCTCCACGTCGAAGAAGTTGAAAAGTTCCCAGCTGTATATACCGATAGAGGGGATGCCCATGCCCGAAGCGTGAACCGAAACTCTCTTGCCCCTGTAAAGGCCGGTGTAGCCATGAATTCCCCTCACATTGTTTACGAGCTTCGCGTCCTCAAGAAAATTCTCCGCTATAAACTTCGAGCGCAGCGGGTCGCCGGGCATCAGGACGGTTTTAGCGAAATCTTCCTTATTTGCCAAAATATGCGGTGTTGCCAAAAAAATACCTCCTAAAAAAGGGCGCCCAAAAAGGCGCCCTTAGTTTTTAAAACTTAAAGTGCGGTTGTTATAATCGACATCCAATAGACCTCGTCAGCGTTGCAGCCGCGGCTTAGGTCGTTGATGGGTGCATTTAACCCCTGCAGAATGGGGCCGTATGCGGCAAAGCCGCCGAGTCTCTGCGCAATCTTATAGCCGATATTGCCCGAATGAATCTCGGGGAAGATGAAAGTGTTTGCAAAGCCGGCAACCTTAGAGCCGGGGAACTTCAGCTGGCCGACAGTTTCGGAAACAGCGGCGTCAAACTGCATCTCGCCGTCGAATTCAAACTCGGGGCAGAGCTCCTTTGCTTTTGCCACGGCGTTCTGAACGAGCTCGACCATAGGACCCTTTGCAGAGCCCTTTGTAGAGAAGCTCAAAAAGGCGACCTTGGGCTCAACTCCGAACTGTTTAGCTGTCTTTGCTGTTTCAATACCAACCTCGGCAAGCTTATCGGCGGCCGAAAGAGTGACGTTGCCCTCTTTGTCTACATTATCCTGATAGTCAATGTTGATGGCGCAGTCGCCCATAACCAAGACTTCTTCGCCTCTCACCATAATAAAGGAGCTGGATACGAGGTTTGCGCCCTTACGGGTTCTCACCAGCTGGAGAGCCGGACGAATTGTGTCGGCGGTGGAGTAGGTGGCGCCGCCGAGAAGGCCGTGAGCCTTGCCCATCTTTACCAGCATTGTGCCGAAGTAGTTGCTCTTCTTAAGCGCCTGCTCGCATTCTTCCCTGCTCATCTTGCCGCGGCGCAGCTCAAACATCTCATCAACCATCTGCGGAAATTCTTCATAGTTATCTATATCGATAATCTCGATTCCCTCTATGTCGAAGCCCGCCTCCTTTGCCTTGGCGTGGATTTCATCGGGGCAGCCGATTAAAATGGGATTCAGGATGCCTTCTTTAAAGACCCTCGAAGCACCCTCTATAATCCTCAGGTCACTTCCCTCGGGTAAAACCAGAGAACGTCTCTCTGCCTTGAGTTTTGCGATTAAATTCTCGAACATAGTTTCCCTCCATGATATTTAATTTGACGATTTACATTATCAATTCTATCATTCACAAATATCCAATGCAAGCATAAACTGATGACAGTTGCGGAGTTCAAATAAAAATTTTGGGAAGTTTTTATAAAGCTCCACTCATATGATATAATAACAACCTATAGCTTTAATCGGGAGGAAATTTTCTTGCAAAAATCACATATAAGGAATTTTTCTATAATAGCGCACATAGACCACGGCAAATCCACATTGTCCGATAGATTAATCGAAGCCTGTCATGCGGTCAGCGAACGCGATATGCGCGACCAGATTTTAGACGACATGGAACTCGAGAAGGAGCGCGGCATAACAATAAAGGCCCGCGCCGTCTGCATGAACTATACCGCCAAAAACGGTGAGGAATATATGCTAAATCTTATCGATACGCCGGGACATGTGGACTTCAACTACGAGGTCAGCCGCGCTCTGGCTTCCTGCGAGGGAGCCGTGCTTGTTGTCGATGCTTCACAGGGAGTCGAGGCTCAAACTCTGGCCAACACCTATATGGCCATGAAGCACGACCTCGAGATTATCCCTGTCATAAATAAAATTGACCTGCCTGCCGCGGACCCTCAGAGAGTTAAAATCGAGATAGAAGATGTCATAGGGGTTCCCGCAATGGATTCTCCCGAAATATCTGCGAAAAACGGCATAAATATAGAGGCGGTTTTGGAAGAAATAATCGAAAAACTCCCGCCCCCCAAGGGTGACGATTCCGCACCTCTCAAAGCGCTCATTTTTGACAGTCAGTATGATGCCTACAGGGGCGTTATAGTCCTTGTGCGGCTTATCGACGGTGTTCTCAAAAAGGATATGACAGTGAGGCTGATGTCCACCAAGGCCGAGTACAAGGTCATAGAGGTCGGTCTCCTCCGCCCAACGGGCTTCGAGCCGACGGGCAAGCTTACGGCAGGCGAGGTAGGATACTTCACAGCCGGAATTAAAAATATAGCCGATACCACCGTGGGCGACACGGTAACCTCGGCGCTCAATCCCGCAGCCGAGCCTCTGCCGGGCTACACTCCTGCAAGGGCAATGGTCTATTGCGGCATATATCCCGAAGACGGCTCGAAATACCCCGATTTGAGAGAGGCTCTGGAAAAGCTCAAGTTAAACGACGCGTCCCTCTCTTTCGAGGCGGAAAGCTCCGTCGCTCTGGGCTTCGGATTTCGCTGCGGCTTTTTGGGTATGCTCCACCTTGAAATAGTTCAGGAGCGCCTTGAGAGAGAGTTTGACCTCGGTTTAATCGCGACTTTGCCATCCGTTATTTATGAAATAGTAACAACCGACGGGGAAGTAAAATATGTGGACAATCCTCACAACTACCCGACGCCCGACAGAATAAGCGAGGCAAGAGAGCCCTATGTTTCGGTGAGTATAATCAGTCCTCAGGAATTTGTCGGCAATATAATGCCGCTTTGTCAAGACAGGCGCGGCAGGTATTTGAATATGCACTACCTCGACGAAAGACTTGTCGAGCTGCACTACAATATGCCCTTAAACGAGATTATCTACGACTTTTTCGATACCCTCAAGGCGCGCACAAAGGGCTACGCCTCACTTGACTATGAATTTCTCAACTACGAAAATTCAGAGCTTGTCAAGGTCGATGTGCTTCTAAACGGCGAAAAAGTAGACGCTCTCTCCTTTATCGCCCATAAGGATAAGGCCTATCCCAGAGCCAGAAGACTCTGTGAAAAACTCCGCGACAATATTCCGAGGCAGCTCTTTGCAATACCCATTCAGGCCGCAATCGGCGGCAAGATAATAGCCCGCGAGACAGTCAGGGCGGTGAGAAAAGATGTTCTTGCCAAGTGCTACGGCGGCGACGTTACACGCAAGAAAAAGCTTTTAGAAAAGCAAAAAGAAGGCAAGAAAAAGATGCGCCAGCTCGGAACGGTGCAGATGCCGACAGAGGCGTTCCTCGCGGTACTCAAGTTGGGAGATGAATAAAATAAAAGTTACATTTATCGGCGCCGCACACGAAGTCACCGGCTCACTCACTTTAATAGAGGCAAACGGAAAGAGCTTCATTGTCGACTGCGGAATGGAGCAGGGGGGAGACATATTCCAAAACGAGGAGCTTCCCATCGAAGCATCCGATATTGACTTTGTCCTCCTCACCCACGCGCATATAGACCACTCAGGCAATCTGCCGCTGCTCTATAAAAAGGGTTTTAGGGGCAAGGTATATGCCAACGAGATAACAACGGAGCTTGCCGACATTATGCTAAGAGACTCTGCCAATATTCAAATGGCGGACGCCGAGCGAAACATACGCAAGGCCAAAAGAGCGTGGGAAGAAGAAGCGGAGCCCGCCTATACGCTGGAGCATGTTGCCGGACTTATGAAAAACTTTGTGCCTCTCAAATACGGCAAAAAAACAGAGATTGAGCAGGGTATAGAGGTCCGCTTCACCGATATAGGTCATCTGCTGGGTTCCGCGTGCATCGAAGTATGGATGAGTGAAGACGACGTCACGAAGAAAATGGTTTTCTCGGGCGATGTGGGGAATATAAACCAGCCCATAATCAAGGATCCGTCTCAGGTTTACGATGCCGATTATGTGATTATAGAATCCACCTATGGAAACAGAGTTCACGATGACCTCGATCAGGACTTTGCTCTCACGGTCGGAAATATTATAGATAAAGTTTTAAAGCGCGGCGGCAATCTGATTATACCGGCCTTTGCGGTGGGCAGAACTCAAGAGATGCTGTATTTCATGAGGGAGATTAAGGAGCGTAAAATAGTCAAATCCAATCCCGACTTCAAGGTCTATCTCGATAGCCCTTTGGCTCTCGAGGCCACAGCAATTTTTAAAGAAGCGACATGCGACTATCTCGATGCCGATGCGGCGGCCTTGGTGAGAAGCGGAATCAACATTCTGAGTTTCGACGCACTCAAATTTTCCCTATCCGCCGACGATTCCATAGCGCTGAACTCAGACACCGAGCCCAAGGTTATAATCTCCGCCTCCGGGATGTGCACGGCCGGCCGTGTGCGTCACCACTTAAAGCACAATCTCTGGAGACCGGAGTGCGGCGTGCTTTTTGTAGGCTATCAGGCTCAGGGAACTCTGGGCAGAATTCTCCAAGACGGCATCGACGAGGTCAAGCTCTTTGGAGAAAAAATAAAGGTCAAGGCTGAGATTTTCAGCATAGAGGGCACCTCGAGCCATGCCGACAGGGAAGGGCTCCTGCGCTGGCTCAAAGGCTTTAAGAAAAAGCCCGACATGGTTTTTGTGAACCACGGCGAGAATGAGGTTACCGATGAATTTGCCGAAGCCGTTAAAAACGAGCTTGGCATAGCGGCCTTTGCCCCGTACAGCGGAGCTGTATACGACCTTAAACACAACATGGCCATAGAGCTTCCTCAGGGGAAACCGGTAAAAAAACGTGGCGAAGGGGATGCCCCCTATGTCGAAAACGTCTACCACAGGGAACTTGTTGCCAAGGCCGAGGAGCTGCTTAAAACCATAAAGAGCTCGGGCGGAAGACCGAACAAAGATATGCGCCGCTGGCTCAAGGAACTTGAGGAAATCAGAAAAGATATCGCAGTCTAAACTCATGGATTTCAAAAAAGGCAAAGATTTAAATTTATGTAACGAAGGGATAGCAAATTTGGCTATCCCTTCGACTTGAAGAATAACGGATTTTACTGTATAATCTCACTTGCTCAAGCCGAAAGACGAGCGTAAAAAATATTTCCGGGTGTGGCGCAGTTGGTAGCGCGCGTGCTTTGGGAGCACGATGCCGCAGGTTCGAGTCCTGCCACTCGGACCAAAATCAGAGATGTCGTATTTGACAGCTCTGATTTCTTTAACTTTTGTTTCCCCGTGCTCTCATTACGAAAGATGCTATAACAACACCCGCAGTCAATCTGCGAGGACTGGAACTTTTTGCTTGTATCACATCTCCTATAAAATGAGAGTTTGCCAAAGGGGGGGATATTAAACACTTTATCAAACGAGAGAAAGCGGAAAAAAGATGAAGGCTGAAGATTAATTGAAAAGCGCCAATAATTCCTCTTCAAGAACATTTGTGCAAAATATGTTGATTTTGCTAAGGTTTAGTCTTATTTTTGTCAAAAGATTGTTCGAATATTTGTTGACAGATTATTGCATACAATGTAAAATGCCTTTCTATAATGTTAGTTTTCGTTAACATTATAGAAAAAAGGAGGAAAACAAAATGAAAAAAGTTATGGCACTTGTTTTAGCTATCATCATGTGTGCTTGCCTGCTTGTCGGATGTGGCAAACAAGAAGTAAGCCCCGGTTCCGCTGCTATTAAAATAGGCGGTACGGGTCCTCTTACCGGTGGTGCCGCCATCTATGGCATGGCCGCAAAGCAAGGCGCCGAGATTGCTGTTGAAGAAATTAACGCTCTCGGCGGGATCCAGTTCGAACTCAGATATGAGGACGACGCCCACGACGCTGAAAAGGCTGTCAACGCGTACAACATTCTCAAAGACTGGGGTATGCAGATTTCACTTGGTTCTGTCACCTCCACTCCGGGTGTTGCCACCTCTGCGCTCAATTTCGAAGATCGTATTTTTGCGCTGACTCCGTCCGCCTCCTCTACCTCCGTTATAGAAGGTAAGGATAATGTATTCCAAATGTGCTTCACCGACCCCAATCAGGGTTCCGCTTCCGCGCAGTACATCTCTGAAAATAAGCTTGGCGAGAAGATTGCCGTCATCTACAAGAACGACGACGTATATTCCCTCGGACTCTATGAAACCTTCAAGGCGAAAGCTGACGAGTTAGGACTCAACATTGTTTCTGCCACTACATTTACTTCCGACAGCCAGAATGATTTCAGCGTTCAGATAGCCGATGCCAAGAAAAACGAAGCTGACCTGATATTCCTTCCTATGTATTATGAAGCCGCTTCTCTTATACTTTCTCAGGCTGCCGCTGCCGACTATGCTCCTAAATATTTCGGTGTTGACGGCATGGACGGTATACTCTCCCTTGAGAATTTCGACACTTCTCTTGCCGAAGGCGTCATGCTTCTGACCCCATTCTCTGCCGATGCTGAGGACGAAGCGACGGTTAACTTTGTTGCAAAGTATTCCGAGAAATACGGCGAGATTCCCAATCAGTTTGCCGCTGACGCTTATGATTGCATATACGCTCTCTATCAGGCGTGCATCGATGCAAATATAACCCCGGAGATGTCCGCTTCTGAAATCAACGACCTGCTGGTTGCCCAATTTACCAGCATGTCCTTTGACGGACTCACCGGCCTCGGCATGACGTGGGACTCCACAGGCGCCGTTTCAAAGTCTCCTAAGGGCATGGTCATCGAAAACGGTGTCTATGTAGGACTCGACAAGTAATTCAACTTGGATAACCCATGATAATAAGGAGAGCTGCGCCCAGCGGCTCTCCTTTACGGTTTTGTTTCCTGTTTTTGTTGATTTTTTGCAGATAATTGATAGAATCATAATTTATACTTCGAATTAGTGTATTGGGGTGTGTTTAATGACTTTTCTAAGCCACGTAATCAATGGCATTAGTCTGGGAAGCGTTTACGCAATAATAGCGCTGGGTTACACCATGGTCTATGGCATCGCTAAAATGCTAAATTTCGCTCATGGCGACGTTATCATGGTCGGCGCATATGTGTGCTTTTTGGCTACAACTCGTTTCAGCCTTAATCCTCTCTTCGGTATCCTGATGGCAATGCTTGTCTGCACCATTCTCGGCATACTGATCGAGCGGCTCGCGTATAAACCGCTCAGGCAGGCGCCGGCGCTTGCCGTTCTTATTACGGCTATAGGAGTTAGTTCTTTTCTTCAGAATTTAGCTCAGCTGTTGTGGACTTCTAATCCCAAGGTTTTCACCTCTGTGGTTGGCAACGGCTCAATAAAGTTTTTCGACGAGCAGCTTACCATTTCACACGTTACGCTTGTTATCATAGCGGTATGCATAGCAATCATGGTCGGGCTCACTCTTTTCACTCAAAACAGTAAAATAGGAAAAGCCATGCGTGCCTGCTCGGAGGATAAAAACGCAGCACAACTTATGGGCATCAATGTAGACAGCACCATTTCAGTCACATTCGCTATCGGTTCCGCTCTGGCCGCCGTCGCCGGCGTTCTTCTCTGCTCCGTGTATAATACACTAACTCCGACTACCGGTTCAATGCCCGGTATCAAAGCTTTTACGGCTGCTGTTTTCGGTGGGATCGGCTCCATACCGGGAGCGTTCTTGGGGGGTATACTTCTCGGTATCATCGAGATACTCGCCAAAGCATATATTTCCACACAGCTTTCCGACGCGGTCGTGTTCCTTGTACTTATCATAGTTCTCATTGTTAAGCCCACCGGTCTTCTTGGCAAGAAGGCCAGCGAGAAAGTGTGAGGTGGTAGGATGAAAACCGGTAAGCTCACGAAAACCGCTCGCAGCAACTTTATCACTTACAGTATAGTAATTGCCTTTTTCATTATAATCCAGATTATGTCGCACACTGTGGGTATCTCCAGCCTAATCAAAGGCCAGCTCGTGCCAATATGCGCCTATATAGTTATGGCCGTCTCGCTTAACCTTACAGTTGGTGTCCTCGGCGAGCTGAGCCTCGGGCATGCGGGGTTTATGAGCGTAGGCGCCTTTTCCGGCGTTGTAGCCGCAATCAGCCTCCAAAACTTTGTCGTAAGCGATCCTCTCAGACTCGCCGTCTCTATGGTCATCGGAGCGATACTTGCAGCCATTGTCGGATTCATAGTAGGAATCCCCGTACTCAGACTGCATGGCGACTACTTGGCGATAGTGACGCTGGCTTTCGGCGAGATAATAAAAAGCGTGGTCAATAATCTCTATATAGGTATAGACTCAGGCGGATTGCAGTTCAGCCTTCTTTCCAATAAGCTCTTGCTTGCCGAGGACGGCCGCATGATTCTAACAGGGCCTATGGGTCTGACCGGAATAAAGACCATCTCCAATTTTACAGCGGGTTTTATTCTCATAATACTGTGCCTGTTCGTAATCTTTAATCTGACTAACAGCAAATCCGGACGGGCTATTATGGCGCTCCGCGATAATCGCATAGCTGCGGAATCCGTCGGAATCAACGTCACGAAATATAAGCTTATGGCTTTCGTTATTTCCGCCGCCATGGCCGGAGCAGCGGGCGCTCTTTTTGCCATGAACTATTCCACTGTCGTTGCAAGCAAATTTGATTTCAACACCTCTATTTTAGTTCTTGTATTTGTGGTGCTTGGGGGGCTCGGAAATATGCGCGGCTCGATCATCGCTGCAACGCTGCTTACCGTGTTGCCTGAACTGCTGCGCACCTTCCGGAATTATCGTATGCTGATCTATGCCATAATTTTGATCCTTATAATGCTTGTTAGGAATAATCCTACTCTCAGGCAATTACTTACAGTCTTTAAAAACGCTGTCAAAAAGCTCTTTACAAATTTAAAGACCGCCATTGAAAAATTTTTCAGGAAGAAAGGGGGCGATGTGAATGGCTAAGATGGTATCGCTTCCCAGTCCGGGAATTATCCCTGAGCGAGATGCGGATAAAACTCCTATACTCATTGCAATGCATCTCGGTATTGACTTCGGTGGACTTAAAGCCGTGGACGATTTCAACCTAATCATCGGCCGCACTGAAATAGCCGGACTTATCGGCCCTAACGGAGCCGGTAAAACGACAGTTTTCAACCTTCTTACCAAGGTATATCAACCTACTCGCGGAACAATCCTGCTGGACAGTCACGACACTCAAGGCATGGACACCGTGGCGGTCAACAAGGCCGGAATAGCCCGCACTTTTCAGAACATCCGTCTTTTCAACAATCTTACTGTTGAGGAAAACGTAAAACTTGGGCTGCACAATTATATCAACTATTCAACGATCGAGGGCATCCTGCGTCTTCCGGCCTATTGGAAGGGCGAAAAGATCGCGCACGAGCGTGCTATGGAGCTTCTTTCCATATTCGACATGGATTCGATGGCGAACTACAAGGCGGGCAGCCTTCCATACGGCGTTCAAAAACGCTTGGAAATCGTTCGCGCTCTTGCAACAAACCCGAGCCTGTTGCTGCTCGACGAGCCCGCCGCCGGTATGAATCCGTCAGAAACATCCGAGCTTATGGAAAACATCCGTAAGATACGCGATATTTTCAATATTGCCATACTGATAATTGAACACGACATGAATCTGGTCATGGGTATATGTGAGGGCATCGCCGTATTGAACTATGGTAGGATAATTGCAAAGGGTACGCCTGAGGAAATTCAGTCTAATCCTGCTGTAATCGAAGCATATCTCGGCAGAAAGAGGGATAATTATGGAAATGCTTGAGGTCAACAGCATAAATGTCTACTATGGTAACATTCACGCCATCAAGGGAGTGAGCTTCACTGTCGGCGAAGGTGAAATAATTTCGCTGATCGGCGCAAACGGCGCCGGAAAAACTACGATCCTTCAGACTATTTCAGGACTTCTCAAGTCCACGACCGGTTCCATTTACTTCATGGAGCAGCCGCTCCATAATATTCCGGCATACAAAATCGTATCGCTCGGCTTGGCGCAAGTCCCTGAGGGCCGTCATGTGTTTCAGCAAATGAGTGTTGAAGAGAATCTGGAAATGGGGGCGTATACTCAGGAGAAATCATCGATTTTCGGAAGTCTGGAGCTAGTTTACTCCCGTTTCCCACGTCTCAAGGAACGCCGCAAACAGATAGCGGGGACCCTCTCAGGCGGAGAACAGCAAATGCTGGCCATGGGCCGTGCTCTTATGTCCAAGCCAAAGCTTCTTATGCTGGACGAGCCCTCTATGGGTCTTGCGCCTATTCTGGTCGAAGAGATTTTCGATATTATTGCCACCCTCAACAAATCAGGCGTCACCATACTTCTGGTTGAACAGAACGCACAGATGGCGCTTTCCATTGCCGATCGCGGATATGTTCTTGAAACGGGCAAGATCGTTCTGGCATCCGATGCGAAAGAGCTTCTTACGAATGACTCCGTACGAAAGGCCTATCTTGGTGGGTAAATCCAATGCTAAGAGCCGTTAAATAAAGAGGCGCAGGTTTTTCAAAAGCGAATACTCGCGCCTTTTAATTTGATGACCTGCTTAATAATCGGCACCCCGAAAATTGAACTAATTTCTCCTAGAGAAAAGTCGTTATAAAATACGACAAATTCACGCCACACCTATTTCTTACGACTTAGGTTAAGAAAAAGCGCAACTGTTATCATAAAACAATAAGTTTAGCAGCAAACTCGCTGTGTTACCATAGTTTATTACAAATCAATTATGAGAGGGCTTATATGAAAACTAAAGCATTAAAAGCTGCATTTCCCTATACAATTCCGATTTTTGCAGGATTTTGGTTTATATCGCTTGCCTATGGAATTCTTATGAATGTACACGGATTTTCGTTTGTCTATCCGATGCTTATGAGCCTGCTCATATTCGCCGGTTCGCTTCAATTCATTGTTGTCACTATGCTTATGTCCGCATTTTCGCCGCTGTCGGCGCTCGCAGTTACGCTGCTTGTTCAGGCAAGGCATCTTTTTTACGGTATCGCCATGCTCGACCGCTTCAAAGGCATGGGTTGGAAAAAACCCTATCTTATTTTCGGTATGTGCGATGAAAACTTTTCAATCAACTATACCGCAGAAATTCCGGCCGATGTTGACGAAGGCTGGTTCATGTTTTTTGTAACGCTGTTGAATCATATCTATTGGGTTTCGGGCGCTGCAATAGGCGGATTACTGGGCTCGCTGATTAAATTCAATACAGAGGGCCTTGATTTTGTCATGACCGCAATGTTTGTCGCAATCTTTACGGATCAGCTTTTAAAAGAGAAAAAGAAATATACAGGGATAATCGGACTTGGCGCAACGCTTTTTTGCCTGATAATATTCGGGGCGGAATCGTTTATGATACCCTCAATGGTCTCAATACTCGCATTGCTGACTGTTTTTAGAAGACCTATTGAAAGTTCATATTCAAGCTGGATTGAAGGTGAAAGCAAATGAGTCCGATGACGCTCACCGAGCAAATAATTACAATTGCTATTTGTGTTTTTGGAACAATGCTTACAAGATTTCTGCCGTTCCTTGTTTTTTCATCAAAAAAGCCCACACCGGAATATGTTCAGTATCTTGGCAAAGCCTTGCCGTGCGCAGTATTCGGTATGCTTGTAATTTACTGCTTAAAGAATGTATCCTTGTTATCAGCCCCGCACGGCATTCCGGAACTGATTGCTATCGCAATTACAGCAGGCTTGCATTTATGGAAAAAGAAAATGCTCCTCTCCATAGCCGGAGGAACAATTTCTTATATGTTGTTGGTACAGCTTGTGTTCTGACTGTGTTTAATCTTCGCAAATCTAACAAACGCCCCAAACTACAAAGTTTGTAGTTAAAAACACCATATCACAACTTAAATTCATACATGCTTGGAGGCAAGAGTTTATAAAAAACTATAGTTAAAACCAAACATTAAATTGAGTGACAATATTCGCATTTCTGCTATAATAATAATTAACTTTAGGTTTAATTTGGAGCATTGGGTTATGGAAATAGAGGGAAATTTCAGTTATTCTAAATCCTTAGTTCTGACAAAAGAGAGAATCTTGGATTTAGTGGAAATATTGGAAGGCTATTGTGAGAGAATAAAGTATGAGGTAGTTACAATTAACAATTTAACAATAACTTTCCAATCCAAGGAAGAACTGCTTGCTTATGATAACTATGGAAAAAAACGCATAAAAGAATTGACTATTAGTGGATATAGTAAATATAGTCGAGTTTTTAGAATGGACTATTTATCAAAGCAGTGGGGTAGTCTTCTAGGCTATTGGAAAACAGTAAAATGTAGCCATGCCTTTTCAGATATGAAAGATGCAGAACAATTTAAAGAAGCAATCCTATTACTTTTGCGTAAAGCAACTCCCAGTTATTGGTGGGTTGGGAAAATTTCGACGTGGGGAATCATATGGATATCTTCTGCACTCTCCACAGTTTATTACATATTCACAGGAAAAGCTTTTAAGTATGAAGGAGGTGCTGGCTTATTCTTTGTGGGAGGGGCTATAGCCTTTCTAATCATTGCACTTTCTGTGTCATTTGATTACTATATAATTGGGAGTCTTTATCCTCCTATCTCATTCGCTTGGGGAGAAGAACTTAATCGTGCTCAAAAAAACGACAGACTACGTGGTAACATCTTTTGGGTTATTGTTATTGGGATTATAGTCGGTCTTTTAACAAGTTTTTTATTCAACAAAATATTTGCATAGGCTATAATCTTTTATTTGACTGTTTGTAAACCGTTGATTTAACACTATTTTCTTAAAAGATTCTATATTGTTACTTGAACCATAGCAGGTACGGCAACTAATACAATTTATCAGTTGCCGTACCTGCTTTTATGTCCCTAAAGGATTAATCAAAGCACAAGAAAAGCAGAGATTGTAAATATTCTCAGCTTTTGGTGTATACGAGCCTTTTTCGGAACCGTTTTATGCTCAGTTAGCATGTTTAGTAAACAGCTATTGTCTCAGCTAAACGATAGTTTTTAATATAATTAATGCCTAGCACATTCACTCGATAAGGGCGACGCAATAGCTTTTTCAAATAATCAAACATCGTCTTCATGTAGCTAAAATTCGCTATTTCAATAATAGAGACATCGTCTTGAATTTTTCGCATTAATCCATATAATAATATTGAGTTGCTCGCAAGCATGAAATAAAATCTGGAATGTAGAAGGGGATGAAGGTGTGTGTTTTTTTATCTTTGGAAACGAGAAAGCAGTTCAAACAAAGACTTAGAAAAAAATGATGACTCTGCTATTATAGCGAGGTCTGGCAACGGCGATAAAGAGGCAAAAGGAGTTATAGCGCTTCAGAAACCTGTATCTAAAGGAGAAAATATTATGATTAACCCTCTGTTCAACCTCACAGAAAATGAATTGCGTGATATGAGTAGACATCACATTGATACATTTGAAAATTGGTCTCGGCGACTCATTGATGAAACTTTCAAAAACAACTATGGCAACGATTATTTCAGTTACATGATTGAACCGGATCGACCACTTGTTAGAAGCGAAATTAAGCAAAGAATTGAACAGCGGATGAATAATAATCCTAGAAGGTTTCCACGAAAAATCGATGCGACAACTATGGAAGATATAGAGTATTTTTTTTGCCGTGAAGATTTGTTTAATAATCACTTTAAGTCAATTCTTGAGCCCTTTTATTCTGGAATATCTGAAGTCCGACAGGTGTTAAACAGACTCATCCCAATACGAAACAAACTGTCACACGGAAATATAATATCTATTCGCGAGGCAGAACAATGCATATGCTATACAGGCGATTTTGTTTCTGTTTTTAAACAATATTATTCAACTATCGGTAAAGAGAAGGATTACAATGTCCCTGTCTTTTTACGTATTAAAGATATTTTAGGCAATGATATCATCCGTGAGGATACTCAATGTTTTTGGGAACTGCATTTTGATAGAATTAATGCTCCTAAAATCCAGTTTAGGTCTGGTGATTATTATAAATTATGGGTTGAGGTCGATAGTAGTTTCGATGAGGCGTTCTATGATATTGAATGGATGATAACACAAGACTACACAACTCCGATTGCAAAAGGCACTGGCAATACTATTGAATTCAGTCTAACAAATAAAAACGTTTCCTACGCTCCGGAAATCCGAATTTATCTTACAACCAAAAGAGACTGGCATCGCTTTCGTAATTTCGATGATTTAATATGGTTGCACTACGATAGAGTATTGCCTCCCATTGAAGACACATTTTAATATATTAGATTTTGCAACATAACAGAAACGGCAACTGATATATTTTTTTCTTTCAAAAGCTACCGTACTCTTTAAGAAGTTCTAGTAACTTTAACTTATACAATCGTCATTCTGCCTTCGACTTTTCGGTCGTTATTCGTCAATAGAGGCAAATGCTCAATTAAAACATCGTGAACTGAAGTCGCAAGTATTCTTGACCTGCCGTTTACAGTCAGTTCCTTCACAGGAAAGCCAAAACAGTGCTCGAAGTTGCTCAGATGAAATTCTTGAAGCGCCACAGTGTAAACCGTGTCATCCCGCATCGGCTCGCCCCGAAAATCGAAGCGAGTAAAGCTTTTTGTCGCCTTGTCAAAAGTGATTCGCAAATCTGCTGAATACTGGTAAAACTCGGTGTGCACACCTTGGAGCATTTCGTCGCGCAGGGTATAGGCAACCATCCTTTTAAACTGCGCGCCCGTGGCTTTAAGGCGATACATTTTGTCGTCATAGGGGAAAAGCTCAATAAGTTCCCCATAGGTAAGTACTGCGGGAACGCTTTCTTTGCGGATTGATCCCGAGCCCAAAAGCGCAATATCCACTTCCAGTGCCTCTCGCAGAACCTCGGACAGAAAGTTTCCCAATTCCGTTTCCTGATATCGATCCGGATGGGTAAGAGAACGGGCGAGCGTACAGATTATTCTGTTGTATTTTTTGTCGGTCTTATCCTTGAATCGGCGAATCGTCGCCATCATCTCTTTATCGTGCGGGCAGACACTGCTTTCGATTGGAATGAGTTGCCACTTGTAGTCGGCGATGGAGTTTTTATCCATGTTGATGGTCAAATCGAAACGTCCTATCTGGCTTGTGCCGACGCCCGCCTGAGCAATCAGAATACCGTTCACAATTTCTGGCTGCTCCAAGATTGTGTGCGTGTGGCCGCCGATGATTAAGTCCACACCCCAGTCCGGGTCGAGAAGCTCTGCAAGCTTTTTGTCCTCTTCAAAGCCGATGTGGGTAAGGAGCACGGTAAGGTCTATGTCTGTTGTGCGCCAAGCGTTGCATATTTTGCCCACCTCGCGTGCCGCATCCTCCACGTCTACAAAGCTGCTCAGCACATCCTTGCTCATGCCGTGCATTATTTCAGAGGTGATGATGCCGATGAACATTATGCGCATACCGTCCTTCTCCAAAATAACATGGGGTTGGAACAGGCGAGTGTAGGGATTTTTGATGAAAAGGTTGGCGCAGACGATGGGAAAACGGGCGCAGCGCTCAAGGAAGAGCAGATGTGCCAAACCGTAATCTACCTCATGGTTGCCGATGGATGCCACATCAGGGCCAAGCAGGTTCATTATCTCAATCGTGGACAGGCCTCTAAACTCGCTGTCGATAATAGAGCCTTGGAGCATATCGCCCGCGATGCAGTAAACAGCGTTTTCACACTCGTTGCGCACCGTGTTTACATAGCCCGACAGCATCGAAATGCCGCCCAAGAGGCCCTCATTCAGCTCTTCGGCCAAAAAATCGCCGTGCAGGTCGTTGGAATGCATTAAAATTAATTCTTTCATCTCGGCCATTTCACCCGTCTCCTCCTGACAAATCATTTTGGCCTAAACTGCTGTTTAACTATCTTTTATTCACCTGTCCAAAAGCGGACAAAAATAATCTGTGTCCATAATACTTCATTTATCCGATAAATGGAAGAAATGTTTGACCACTATCTTCCCCTCCAAAAAACACATAATATTCTCACTGCGAAAATTTATTAAAAGCACCTTGGCTTTTCATAAATTTTCGTTTGTTATTGGCGCTATGATACAATATAAACGAGCTTAATGCACGATATTTCAAGTACAGCGCTGCGTCAAAGACATTTCCGAAACGGAAACCATAAAGAAAGAGATTTTAAAATGGAGACTTCAACAGTAATATTTGCATTTTCACTCACCTTGTTTGCAGGACTTGCAACAGGTATAGGCAGTGCGCTTGCCCTGCTTACGGATCGGACAAACACAAAGTTTTTGTCAGTCGCCTTGGGATTTTCCGCAGGGGTAATGATTTATATATCTTTTGTCGACATATTCCAAAAAGCGCAGGAAGCGCTTGTTGCAAGCTTGGGGGAAAAACTGGGAGGCTGGGCAACAGTCGGAGGTTTTTTCTTCGGCATACTTCTAATAGCCCTCATAGATAGGCTCATTCCCGAAACAGAGAATCCTCACGAAGCTCATACGGTCGAAGAGATGGACGGACAAAGCGAGCATCACAAGAACAGCCTTATGCGGATGGGCTTTATAACAGCTCTTGCAATAGCTATACACAACTTTCCCGAAGGGATTGCCACATTTACAGCTGCTCTTTATGATCCCAAGCTCGGGGTGCCTATTGCCATAGCGATAGCAATACACAATATTCCGGAGGGGATAGCTGTCGCCGTGCCTATATTTTATGCTACCGGAAGCCGATGGAAGGCTTTTAAACTTTCATTTCTGTCCGGTCTTTCCGAACCGATAGGCGCTCTCGTCGGATATCTGCTCTTGCACAGGCTGTTAAGCGATGCGGTATTCGGTTTCATATTTGCGTCTGTTGCGGGTATCATGGTGTACATCAGCTTGGACAGCTTGCTTCCCAGCGCCAGGGAGTATGGCGAGCATCATCTTTCCATGTACGGTCTTATCGCGGGAATGGCGGTAATGGCTTTAAGTTTGCTCTTGTTTATGTGAGCTTAGAGTTTAAAGTCTGCAAATCGTACTTAGAATCCTCTCTTAATCTCATCGAGACTAGAGAGGGTTTCTAATATTTCTGCTGTTCGGGAGTTTGGCTGCACTTGCTATTTTAAAGTCTGCAAGCTGTGCGGAGAGCCTTATCACTAAGAAGAGGTGTTAAAGGACAAAAACGGTATGATTATATGCGGATATTGTTTGCCGTTTATCTTGTTCGGGGTTTCTTTGTTTTATGCCGCAAAATTTTAAGGAAAGCATCTTTGCTTTTCAAAAGTTCTCGCTTTTTATTGACAATATGGTACAATGTAAAGCGCGTTAATGCACATATGCTTCAACCAACAGTCCTATGGCAAAGATATTTTCGGAACAGAGTCTATAGAGAAAGAGATTTTAATATGGGGACTTCAACAATAATACTTGCATTTTCACTCACCTTGCTTGCGGGGCTTGCAACAGGCTTGGGCAGCGCGCTTGCCTTGCTTACGGATCGGACTAACACAAAGTTTTTGTCAGTCGCTCTGGGATTTTCCGCAGGGGTGATGATTTATGTATCTTTTGTAGACATATTCCAAAAAGCTCAAGAGACGCTTGTCGCAACCTTAGGTGAAAAAATGGGGAGCTGGGCAACAGTCGGAGGTTTTTTCTTCGGCATACTTTTCATAGCCCTCATAGACAATCTCATCCCTGAAATGGAAAATCCCCACGAGTTTCATACAGTCGAAGAGATGGACGGGAAGTGCGAATCTCACAAGACCAACCTTATGCGAATGGGAATTTTCACTGCTCTTGCGATAGCTATACACAATTTTCCCGAAGGTATTGCCACATTCACGTCCGCTTTGTACGATCCGAAACTGGGGGTATCTATAGCCGTAGCGATAGCAATACACAATATTCCGGAGGGAATAGCCGTAGCCGTACCCATATTTTATGCTACTGGGAGTAAAAAAAAGGCTTTTAAATATTCTTTTCTGTCCGGACTTTCCGAACCGCTGGGTGCTCTCGTCGGATATCTGTTTCTGCACAGATTTTTAAATGATACGGTATTCGGCATTTTATTTGCGTCTGTTGCGGGCATAATGGTTTACATAAGTCTTGACGGCCTGCTTCCCGGAGCCAGGGAATATGGAGAACACCATCTTTCCATATACGGTCTAATCGCAGGAATGGCGCTAATGGCTTTAAGTTTGCTCTTGTTTATGTAAGCAGAGGTTCAACTCGGAGCGTCGTCTCCTTTGCACTTTTTTAAGTTTTCTGTTTTCCGGCAGGTATACAGCGGTTTTTGTTCTCTCTATTTAAGTGAAATATTACGACTTAATAGAAAATTCTGTTAAAGTTTGAAAAAAACAAATAAAAGTTATTGACATATGCCGAAAACAATGTATAATGAAGTAAATGGCATATGCCATAAACTCCGAGGAGGTGAATAGTATGCCCGGAAGAGATGGAACCGGCCCAATGGGCGCAGGATCAATGACTGGAAGAGGATTAGGAATTTGCAAGGGCGCTAATGCAATAAAATACGGAGCCGGTCTCGGACTTGGAATAGGTCTTGGACTTGCCTGCAGACGCGGTTTCGGTCGTGGTTTCGGCAGACGCTTTGCGACTGATCAGACCTCCGAAAAAACACAAAAAGAGCTGTTAAATGAGCAGAAAGCTGCTTTGCAAAATCGACTCGAAGAAATTGATAAGCAATTAGAGGATCTATAATGGTCATCAGGGATAACCGGAGCGCGCTCCGGTTATCCTCTTTTAGAATGGATGAGAAGAGTTAAGCCGGACGATTAGGGTAAAAAGAGCGTGCTGTTATTCTGAAAACAAAAGATTTGAAGCTCGTGACTTCTCTATAGCGGCTAAATTTCTGAAAAAAGTTAAAAAATATTCTTTTAAAAAGGTGGTAACTAAACTCATGCTTATAAAAACTTTAGTTGAAAACACTGCTATATCAGATGACTTTGTCGTCGAACATGGTTTTAGCCTGTATGTAGAGACAGAAAGACATAAGGTTTTGTTTGATGTGGGTGCAAGCGACTTGTTTCTTAAAAATGCAAGAAAGCTGGATGTGAATGTTTCAGAGGTTAACTTTCTCGTCATTTCGCATGGGCACTTTGACCATGGAGGGGGACTGAAAAGTTTTCTGCAAAAAAATACGAAAGCCGAGGTTTTTCTGCATCGATTCGCTTTTGGGAAACACTATTCCCTCAAGAAAGATGATGAATTGAATTTTATTGGTCTCGATGAAGATCTGAAACAAAGCAAGCAAATTGTTTTAACATCAGACCGCTTCTTTATCAGCGGCGGAATCGAAGTGTTCTCGAATGTGCTCCAAAAAGAAGCGCTTCCGAAATCAAACAGCGGTTTGCTCAGGGAACATGAAGGTCAAATGATAAGCGATACCTTTGCGCATGAACAGAACCTGATTATAGAGGAAGAGGGAAAGACACTGTTAATAACAGGCTGCGCACATAACGGTATTATCAACATCCTTGAGCATTTTAAAAAACTTAAAGGGCGAATGCCCGACTATGTGATAGGAGGATTTCATCTTTCCGGTCGCTCCGGTAAAAGTGAGGACCCCGAGACGATAGATAAAATTGCTGAATACCTGATGGATACAAAAGCAAAGTTCTACACCTGTCATTGTACCGGCATCGAGGCTTATAAAAGGCTGAAAGCCGCTATGGGTGACAGCATCGAATATCTTGCAAGCGGAAGCGTGATAAAAATACAATGATTACACAATAGCAACAGAATATGTGGATACATATGCATGAAAAAGTGCCGTATCATAACCGGGATCGGAAAACCTCTTTTACTTCATCGAGACAAAAGAGGTTTTCCGATGTTTACAGTGCTTAGTATAAAGCCGTACTGCTTAGTGACAAAAGTCACTGAAACAGCAAAGCGCCTTAGGTATACTGATATCAGCATAAGGGAGGTGCGGCTTTGAAAAAAGCTTTTGTAAATCAAAAACTGTGTGTCGGCTGTGGTTGCTGCTTGAAAGTCTGCAAGCTGGGGGCAATAAGTATCCCTGGAGGAGCATATGCAATCATTGATGAGGATAAATGTGTTGGCTGCGGTATGTGCTCAACAGAATGTCCGGCAAGCATTATCAGCATAGAGGAGATTTAAAAGGATGAATAAGAAAAAGTGGTACGACTATCTTTGGATTTTTTCAAGCGTTTATCTTATCTTGGGTTTTTTTAACATACTCTTTGCATGGCTCGGGCTTATTTGTTTTATAACGCCGCTAGCGATCTCTTTAATCAAAGGAGATAAGGCATATTGCAATCGCTACTGCGGCAGAGGTCAGCTGTTCTCTTTGCTGGGCGGCAGATTCGGCCTTTCACGAAAAAAAGATATGCCCCGATGGATGGTTTCACCCTATTTCAGATACGGATTTTTGATTTTCTTTTTCACAATGTTTGGCGTTATGCTTTGGAACACCTACCTTGTGTTTGCCGGAGCGGAACTTAAACAAGTGGTGACCCTTCTATGGACCTTTAAATTGCCTTGGCATTGGGCCTATCACGGAACAGCGCTGTCTCAGGGAGTGGCTCAGTTTGCTTTTGGATTCTATAGTGTGATGCTCACTTCTACATTGCTTGGAATTATAACAATGATGCTGTTTAAGCCGCGGTCCTGGTGTGTTTATTGCCCAATGGGAACGATGACACAGATGATATGCAAAATTAAGAGCAGCTGAGAATATAAATACGGGCTAATTTATGCCCTTTAAATATAGATTAAATATAAAAAATGAGAGGTAATAAAAATGATAAAGAAATTAAATAATCAGAACTTTACAGATGAAGTGTTAAATAATGATGATACCGTATTGGTCGATTTTTATGCCGACTGGTGCGGACCTTGTAAGATGATTGCCCCGATTATAGATGAAATTGCGGCGGAGCGCACAGACATTACTGTCGGAAAAGTAAATGTAGACGAAAATGGCACCCTTGCCACGCAATATAGAGTAGCCGGAATCCCGACAATGATTGTATTTAAGGGAGGAAAGGAGACGGCAAGGCTGGTTGGATATAAACCGAAATCAGCAATTCTTGCTAAACTTTAGTAATGAAAAGAGCGCTTTATCTTGCGCTGATATTTGTGCTTGGAACCCTGCTTTTTTCAGGGTGTGCAGGAACTAAAACAGAGGACAGCGTACGCATTACTTATGAGCAGATTACGGCGGATGAAGCGAAGGCCATCATGGACAGCAAGGAGCCTTATGTTCTTCTCGATGTTCGCACACAGGAAGAGTACGATTCCGGACATATCGAAGGCGCAATCCTGATTCCCGATTACGAAATCGGAGCGAAAGCAGAGTCTGTACTAACCGATAAAGATGAGCTCATCCTTGTTTATTGCCGCAGCGGGCGCAGAAGCAAAAACGCCGCAAGTGAGCTTGCAGCGCTTGGATATACAAATGTTAAAGAGTTTGGGGGGATAACAGGCTGGAAATACGGCATAGTAACGGAATAAGCATACACGGGATATTGCTCAATAGGCGATATCCCGTAATTTGTTTTTGTCAAGGATTTTAATGCCTTTTCTTTTCACCTCTACCAATCCGTCGGATGCAAAATGCCTGAGCATCCTTGTAACAACTTCTCTGGCAGTGCCCAAGTGACGGGCTATCTGCTCATGAGTCATCACTACCATATCGCCTTCGTTTTCTGCGATTTCGTCAAGAAGAAAGATGGCAAGGCGTTTGTCCATACTCATAAACACAATCTGCTGCATAATCCACATCACGTCCGAAAAGCGCTGAGTAGCGGCTTCGAGAGCATAGTTTTTAACCTGGAGAACACGCTCGCTGACGGCGCTGAATGCCGGGCCGCTTATCATATAGCATTCGCTGCGCACCTCTGCACTTACATAAACATCAAAGGTGATACTTTGCAGCACACAGGAAGCAGAGAGCATACATATCTCTCCGGGAGACAGGCGATACAAGGTGATTTCTTTTCCGTCTTCCGAGAGCATGTAAAGACGCAGCTTTCCTTTTTTAACAATAAATACGCCCGAGCACTCCAAGTTGTCATGGACAGGCTGTTCTTTTTCAAAACAGACAACGGAAGAGTTTTGACACAAATACTCCTTGTCCTCGTCACTGAGTTGCTTCCAAAAAGGGAAATATTTTTCATACACTTGATCGAAAGGCATCGGCTTTATCCTTTTCTCGAATTTGCATAGTAAGCGTTTCAAGTATAGCACAAAATTATGACAAGAGTAAAAATATGTTGAAAGATTTATTGCTTCTTCAATCACATCTCAGCGGCAAAACGGCTATCTTATCTTTGATTCGATTAAAGTCTATATTCCCCAAAAAAACTGTAATTTACACAATTTTTCATCCGGGTGGAAAAATAATAATTATTTGATATAATATGTCGAAAGTGAGGTGAGCGGCTTGAAACTTGAACTGAGTCAAAAAGAACTCCGAAGACTCTTGGATATGGCGTACATAGGAAACTGGATACTTAATTCCTACAGAAGCGACGACAGAATAAGCGACTACGAAGATGTTTTGGAAAGACTTTTCGAAGCCGCCGCACAGCTTGGCATGAGAGAGCTCTACAAGGTGGAAAATGGCAGGATTTTGCCTTCCGATGCCTTTGAAGATGGAGGTATACAGTCTGCCATAGCCGAGTATGAGGACGTCTGTTTTTACGATATTTTGGCAGACAACCTTGCTCGCAGGGATCTTGAGCTTGAAGGCAAAACTGCGGTCGACTCCTCCGAGCTTCTGGGCAGAATTGAAGAGTATGCCGACGAATTCGATGAAAACGGCCTTTTAAATCTTAAAGTACAAAAATAAAAACACGCGGCTGTTTGCGCTGAGGTGACCCCCAAAAGTTAGACTTTTACCGCAGCAAGAAATTGCTGCGGTTTTTCTACGCGGCAGACATTTGTTCTCGATATTCTACCGGGCTTCTGTAGCCGAGAGATGCTTTAATACGCTGCTGGTTGTAATATCGTATATATTTGTCTATAGCTCCTTTCAACTCTTCATAGCTGTTGTACACTTCTCCATAGTACATTTCTTGTTTCATGATTCCAAAAAAGTTCTCCATTGGTGAATTGTCGTAGCAGTTTCCTTTTCTCGACATACTTTGATAGATACGGTTATCTTTTAGTGCATACCTGTAGCTCTTCATTTGATATGCCCATCCGCGGTCTGAGTGAAACGTTCTGCGAAATCTGCAATCACTTGTAACGGCAATCGCTTCATCTAAAGCCGACATAATGCTGTGAGCTGATGGCCTGTCCGAAATACCGTAGCTCAGTATTTCGAGATTCCACATATCCATAAAAGGATCTAAGTACAATTTTTTAATTGAAACTTTTCCTTTTTCATCAGACTCATAATACTTGAACTCGGTTGTATCGGTCGTAATTTTCTGATGAGGTACATTAGTCTTAAATCTTCTGTTGATTCGATTCGGAGAGATTCTTCCTACTAAACCTTTGTATGTGCTAAATCGACGACTCTTTCTTGTATATGATATAACTTGTAATCCATGTTCCTGCATAATGCGTTGAATACGCTTATTGTTGATGTTAAAACCCTGTTTAAACAGTTCTCCATGCATACGGCGATAGCCATAGTCTTTATGAATTGCTTTAATCTCAAGTATTTTATGAAAAAGTTCTTCATCAGGACTTTTTCGTCCAAAGCGTTTCTGCCAATACATATATGTAGACCTTGGAAACTTCAGCACTGCGAGAATGTCCTTTAATTTGAATTCTCCTCGGAGACTGTGGACAATTCTCGCTGTTTTTTCAGAAGGACTTCTTCCTCCTCTAAACGCAGTCTCCTCAACTCTTTTAAATACGCATTCTCTATTCTTAACCTAAGATTCTCGTCTTGCAGCTGTTTTAGTAGTTCCTTTTGTTCTTCGGAACCACTATCAATAATTTTTTTGACGATTTTCTCTTTATCCATTTTCTGCTTTCGCCCCCTATGTTTAGGCCTTAGCGCATCAATACCGGAATCACGGTAGTCTATTACCCATCTGGCTATTTGAGCGGGATTTGTCATTCCCAATTGAAGCGCAAGCTCCTGATATGATGCTTCCGTTGTTAAATACAACTCTACTACATGGAGCTTAAATTCAAAAGTATATTTTTGATATTTTCTACTTCGCTTAAGAGAACCTTCTCCATATTCTTTGTAATTGGCACACCATCTCTTGATATTCGAATAATCTACTCCATACTTTTTCCCGATGGATCTAAAACTCCCTTCTCCTTGTAAATACGCCCGTACCAGTTTCAGCTTAAATTCAAAGCTGTATTTCTCCATAATTAAACTGACCTCCTTATATTAGACTTTTTGGTCCAACTTTCGGGGGTCAGTTCAGCCGCGTGTTTTTATTTTTGCCGATTTCAAGTCACACGTTAAACGAAGGCGGATTCTCTCTGCAATAAGACATCCAGTTGCCGGTTTCAATAATTTCTTCCCTTGCCAGTTCAAGGAACAAGCGCTTCAAATCTGTCTGTCTGTTTTCGAATTGCGCTTTGGCGGCTTCGTAAAGTGAAGCCATCTTTTCGTGGTCAATGCTTTTACGCTCAAATGAGAGTTTGTCGTAATAATTGGCAAGAAAAACCGTAACGGCTGAGATGCCGCCTAACAGAATCTTCACCAAACAGCGAACGGTAAACACCTGATCCGGATGCTGCATAAATACGGCGGGCAGCGGGTTTTTGAAAAGCTCATAGTTTACTGCGGATTTTATGAAAAATTCCAGTGCAAACACGATTAGAAAAAGCACAACAGAAGCGGCAAGCATCCACATTGCCGTTCTTTCATTTATCCTGTGCCGGCGAGAATCCCGCAGAAACGCCTTTTTGTGATAGGCAAGCTGACCGTCTATCCAATGCGTTTTGATAAGCTCACCCGAAATTTCCGCTTTCTGCTCTCTGCCAATAAGCAAGGCCGATATCGCTTCCTTTACCCATGTGGATTCCTGTTTCTGTGTCCATGTAAACTCATTTCCGATATTTTCACTTAAGCCGGCGGCGGTCAGATAGAACTGCACCCGAGCTGTTTCCGACAACATTCGGTATTGAAGATATTTTTCATGGGCATTGTTCTTTTTAACAATGACGAATGCCGCCATATAAACCATGATAAGCAGCCCATAGAACAGCAGAAACAAATCCGACTCCATCTCGTCGTACAGTAAGAAGAACAAAACGAGCAGAAAGCCGAAAACAGAGAAGCACTTCATAGCTTTCATATAATGCGCTTGAAAATGCAAGGAAAGCTTGTCCGCAAGGCCGAAGAGCTTATTCAGGCGACGGAGCAGGAGACTGCCTTCGATATACTCGTTCGGCAGCAGCGCGTTTTCCTCATTGGAATAATCCGACATTGCTCCGGTGTCCCTGTTAAAATCGTCTGTCATACGCAGAATCTCATCAAGGGACCCCGGCTTTGTTTCAATCAGTTTTGAAGAGATGTGTATATCATTCTGCGAACTTTGTCTCGGCGCGGCAATATGTATTACTGCGCCGTCGTTTGCTGCGCGGAAATGTTTATTCCCGTCGTTGAAGTTTCCGTTGAGCATAAATTCCACAGTCTCTGCCGTGCCGCAGCCGCCCGGCTTTGGGGCGTAACCGTCCCAAAGAGCGAGTAAAACATGACTGTGTACGGCAATATAAATGCCTGCCTGCCTGTAGAGATAATCCCGAATGTCCTCCTCCGGCTCGGTATGCGGAGCAACGAAAACCTTGTCCGCTTTACAGAGCAGACTCTCAAAAACTTCCAGTTCTTCGCCTGAAAAGTCCTTAGAATATTCTTCCTTAGGCATCGGCAAAGGGCAGATAAGTGATATGCCGAGCTTCAATGCTTCCTCGGCGCAGAGTGTATCTGCACCGGCGGCAAGGGAATTGAGCATGACAAACTCCGAATGTGAATAGGCCGTTCTCAGTTTTTCAAGTTCGGTGTACACCGCTTCGCGGAGCGTGGAAATGTCCTGCTGACGCAGATCCCGATGACCGGTCACACCGATAATTATCGGGACGCTCATTCTCCTCTGCCTTTCTTACATATGTACTTCGGAGTCATGGAACAATCACGTTCTCACCTTTTAAATCCGATATGAAGTACTCATCGCTTTCCTTATCAAGAAAGAAAATCTTTTCGCCGCTGACGCACACGGATTTTACACCACCCTCAGTGAGCAGTGTTTGACCGAGTCCGTCCAACTGAACATAACACAGCTTTGTATCATAAGTACCAGAATATCCGTAGATTCCGTCTTTCGTTATGTTTATGTAATAGATGTAATCACTGCACAGCTTTTTTATTTCGCCGCTTGATAAGTCATATGTGCTGAAATAGTTTGTTTTTAAATCGTTGAAATACAAAAGATTTCCGGCAATGGTCATACCCTCAATTTTATGGTCAAGAAGACAGGTGAGATTTTCACCGTTCATGTCGGCGCGGTAGAGAAAACCTTCATCGTTTTGGTTGGCGTAATATATATATTTTCCGTCAGTACACCAGGAATAAGTCTTTTCTAAAGAGTTTTCCAACCTTACATCTTTGCCGTCCAATGTCATGGAATACAGATTCAAAGAGTTTCGGCCGTCTTTATAATAGACTCTGTCATTTACTATCCTCACGCCTTCAACATTACCCAAATGCAGGATTTTCATGTCCGTACCATCGGTTTTCATTCGCTTGATTGCAGGGTCGGTGGAGCTGGTGTAATAATAAATATATCCGTTGTAAACACTGATGCAGGAGGCAGGCTCATATGTCATCTTGGTTTTCTCGCTGCCGTCCAAGCGCATTTTATACATGGATTGCTTGTCGCTGCTGCGGTAATAATACCACTCTCCATCGCAAACCAAGAAGCCGCCCGACTGAAGATTTCCCTGACTATTGCCCTGCGTGTATGTTTCTGTGGGGTCGGCGCTGATGGCTTCCAAAACGATCTTTTCTCCGGCGGCTCCCTTTTCTTCCGGCACAGGGCTAGAGTTGCTTTTCGGAAGGGCGAAAAGCAAAACCGCTGCCAGAACAACTATTGCAGCTGCCACAGATGAAATTGTTGCAATAAGCCGTTTTTTCTTTTTTAATTGCGCTGCTTTTTCCGCCTCTTGCTTTTCCGCCAGTGCCCTTGCAGACCGCTCTTTCAATTCTTCGGTTATTTCAGTGGAAGCCTTTGCTTCTAATATTGATTTACACAGAACATACAGGTTTTCAATCGCAGCACTCAGGTCCTCATTCATAGCATCAAGCCAATGAACCGTTGCCAAATAGTATTTCATGCCGGATATGGGCTCTTTTTCCGTGAGCTTAAGGGGAACAACGGTTACGCCTGCGCTGACCGCATTGCTGACCTCTCGCAAAACCTGAGGAGAAATGTTCGAGTGCTCGGTAAAGACGAGCACCAATATCTTTGTCGAGTCAATTGCCTCAATAATGGAATTTGCCCAGCTTGCACCGGGCATAATGTCTCGCGGCGCATACCAACATCTTAAACCCTTGGACTCAACATAGGCACAGATAGCATCCGCCGTGGCTTTATCCTTGTGGGAATAGCTTATAAAAATTTCGTGTGCCATCTTATTACCTCATCAGTCTACGATTTTTTTAGTATTTATATCGTAGCGGAATTCGTATTTTTCACCGTTCCATTCAAACTTCACGGTAATAATATTACCGGAGCTGGAAACCTTAATGTTTTCGGCACCGCCTTTATATCCCTCGAGAGAATCAAAGGCGGCGTTAAGTGCGTCTTGAAACGGATCTGATGAAGAGTTATCATTCGATGCCTTCGGAACATTTTTTTCAAGGACTTCCCCTGTCGCTTTGTCAAAAAGATATAAACCCTCTTCATTGTTGTATTTGAAAGTAACTTTTATCGTTTTTTCATCGGGATTTGAAACCTTAATTTCGGAAAGATAAGCTACGGAAATACCGCAATCATTGATTACATAATCAACGGCACTGTCGGCATCCAACTCCTTTTCATTTGTCTGCGCGTTTTCCTGAGCTTGTTCTTGTTGCTGGCCTTTCTTCGGATTCGACTCCCCGCAAGCGCTTAAGACGGCAAGCAGCATGGTTAGCAGCAGTATAATTGCCAAGGTTTTTTTCGTTTTCATATTTACTCCTCTTTTCGTTTTTGTTTTATTTCATCCGGTAAATCATCAATCCGTCAAATTCCCGGATAAGCTCCATCATTTTAATCATCGACTCGGAATCCTTTCGCGTTTCAAGATCGGGCAGCTCCGAGAACGGCTTCAAATCGTGATGGAATCTTATACGCTCACGCATTGTGTTGTCATTCTTTCCCTTCAGTCTGCCCACATGATTATCACCGAAACACCAGCCCATAGCGAGTTTTTCACTGCACCAACGCTCGTGTTCGCTTTCGGCGATTGTCATAAGCTCATCATCGGTGAATTCATGCACCGGCTCATAGTCCACTGCTCTGTCGGTGTAGAAGCAGTCAATCTTCTCAAGCTGGGATGCAAAACCCTTCGCCTGTGCAATGTTGGACAGTTTATATTCCAACGAAAGATTCTCTTCAAAGGCTTTTTTCATTTCCTCTTCCGTCTCTGCTCCGCAGTATCTGCCGTTGAGCGCAAGAGCAAAGTCATAGAGATTAAGATAATTGCTGTCGGAAAGATAAATCCCCGTTTTCTTTTGCTTATCCTTTGTGCTTACTGTAATAATGCGGCTTAAATCCGGTTTTTTCACGTCAGGCTCAAATTCGGGAACGACATCTTGCAAGCTGATGATTTCGTCAATATCGTCAACGAACTTACTGCGCCCTTCTCTGACGGCACCTAGTTTTTTGGTATATCCGTTGTAAAGCATATCCTTATATGCCTTTGCATTTGCAATTTTTACCGCATAGGTGCTGTCATAACAATAGGTCCAGCGCATTCCGCCCTCTGCGGGGAAGTCCATATCAAAATCATAGGCAAATATGCCGCTGCGGCGGCTGTTCTGCCCGTAAGAGGCTCTGTCCCAGCATTGCAGCTCGTCACAGAGCATCAGCAAATAGGAAAGCGGCTGACCGTCTGCAAGGGAGAGGGGGTTTTGTGTGTGCAGAGTGTTGCGCAGGGTGAACTTAAAGAGACTGTTGTGCAGGATAATGGCGCAGAAGCTGTCCATAACAGCCGTCGGGAAGTCCTCGTATGTATTGATTTCACGATGGCGGCCGAGATATGCCTTGGCAAGCATCAGTCCGCTGAAATAGGCATGATCCATATAGAGGTAATCTTTCTCGTTGGGGTTTTCATGGACAGCTCTATCCTTCAGTATTTTTTGCAGCTTATTTTCAACGTAATAAGGCTCTGCGTCAATACGCTCCAAATACGTCTCCAGGCGTTCGGTAATCGCATGAGCGTACAAATCATTCAGATTGCCAAGCCTTGACAGAGTAAACTCGTCCATATGCTTATAAGAAACATAAGGAGAAAAGCCGTAATCATCGTTATTGTTTTTATCCAGATTGCAGACATAAGTCTTCATCTGCTGATGGGCAATTTCAAAGGGATAGCCTATATCGTGAAAAAGAGAAGTCAGTCCCCAATATTCAAAGAAATGACACGCCGCCTCTTTCCCTTCGCCAAAGCCGTACTTCTCGTTATACGCTTTGCGGAACTCGGCATGGCTTTTATAGACGGCAAGCCCTATCACAAAGACGTAAACGCTGTGGGAATAGTGGTCACGATGCTTCATTAAAAGGGAGCTGGCGTTTGTTTCGTGCTCTGAAAGCATTTCGAGGAGCAGTCCGGTTGAATCGTAGCCTGCGCCGAAAGGCTTAAATATCTCACAATAGCAGTAGTAAATATCAAAGGCATCTTCTCTGGAGCCGGTGGCGAGAAAACGGCTGATGGCAGCTTCAAAGCTCAAACGGTCAAGATCCCGCTCCATATTATAGGGAATTTTGTCAGGTCCCGAGCTCCTGCCGTCGGAATCCGAAAAAGCCCGCCTCTTTTCATCAGACAAATCAAACTTCAGTTCTTCGCATAGGTCCCGTAAAAACGAGAGCGCCTCTCTGCCGTAGTTTTGCGTCACCTGCGGCAAATCGGGAATGGAAACGGTCTCAGCAAGTCCGTAATCGGCGGCATTTATTTCACGCATTTTCAGAAGTGCGGTGTAGCTCACTTTACCCCTCCGCTTGTGTTATGATATGATTCATGCTTTCGCGATTTGTCGTCTGTCTCTTTTACCTGGTGCATGATATCGCCGCAGTGTTATCCTCTTCTCAATCATAGTTATGCTGCATGATATAAGATATAATAGTGCGATTATCCCGTGTTGTAAATATGCAATCCCAAATATCTGCGCCGATGTCTTAATCTTACGGATATATAATATAAAGAAAAATCCGCAAAAGAACAGATATGAGGTATGAAAAAAGAAGGAAGGTGTAAGCCCGAAAAATCGAGATTACACCTCATCTTCAAAAAGCTGCCTTATGACGGACAGGCATTTGGCTTCATATTTTTATTTTAAAGTCAAAATTTGAGATTAAGCTCTTTCCCGACTTCTTATTTCAAGTCCAAATCGAAGGGCTCAAGACCCTGTGACTTGAAAAAGCTGTTAATTTTTTTTATCTTGCCTTCACCCATAGCGGTGTAAAGCTCGGTGTTGAGGGAAAAACGGGCGTACATATAACAGAAAGACAGAAAGTTCTTTTTATTAATTCCAAGCTGTTTGAAGCTGCCCAGAAGACCAAAAACAAAGCCCGCAATGAAGGATAGCTGAAGATACAGGGGGCAATACCTCGCTATAACAAAAACGATTCCGGCATTTATGAGCACCCAAACAAAGGTCGAAACCCCGTTAAACCTTTTGGCAAACTTCGCTGAAAAAATTTCTTCTCCCAGAGGAGAAAATTTTTTTATAAGAGGCAGTGTGACTGAAAAATTGTATATAAGCTGCCTGGTGCATATGTAGAAGAAAAGGAAGCCCGCCAAAAGCAAAAATCCAGCATATAAGAACTTCATTTCCATATTTATCACCTCCTGCGGATTTTAACACTTTTTTGGCGTCTTTTCAAGAATATAAAGCGTTAAGAGAGCAGATATTCTGCAAAACTGCCCAACTTTATTTTGCAATGCGTTTGTGCTATAATACACACGCATATTTTCTGCTTGGAGGGCAATAAAGTGTCTGAGAACTATATTAGAACAGAAGATGAGAACGGCGCAATCAATATTTCTGAGGAAGTCCTCATAACCATGGTAAGAGAGGCCGTTTTAGAAGTTAGCGGTATAGCTGCGCCTCAAGCCAATGTGGGGAAAGACATTACAGATTTTTTGGGCATTACTCCCGCATCTAGAAATATAAGGCTGGAGCTCGAAGAAAATGATGTCAAGAGTATAAACATAAATATCGTCGTGAAAAACGGTGAAAACGCAATGGCAGTTGCCACTGAGGTCCAGGACAAGACAAAGGATGTTTTGGAATCTATGACAGGGCTGACTTCGCCTCTTATAAATGTTCACATTCAAGGAATAGATTCCGGAAAATGAATAGAACAGAAGCTCGCGAAATAGCCTTTATGCTGCTCTACATGGGCACAATAAACAGCGATAGTGCCGCCGAGAGAGTAGAGGAGTTCTTTGAAGAGGAACACTACAAGAGCCTTAAAAGTCTGGAGCCCGGAATTTTCAAGAGTCCCGATGAGAATAACCTGGCATACATAAAAGAACTGCTTTTGTCGGCATATGAGAATAGGGACGAGCTGGATGAGAGGATAAACAAATACCTCAAAAACTGGCGCAGCGACAGGCTCTCGAAGACTTCGCTTGCGCTTTTAAGATTGAGCATGGCTGAGATACTCTACCTTGGCACGCCTGTAGGCGCATCAATCAATGAGACGGTTGAAATAGCCAAAAAATACGAGGAAAACAAAGAAACAGTTGCCCTCATAAACGGGGTTTTGGGAAGCTTTTCCAAGGAGCTCTCAGCAAAGAAAGAGGAAGAGAAATAGGGTTTTGTTGAAGAAAAACATCTTAACAGTCAGCGAACTGAACAACTTAATTAAGATGCTGCTCGAAAATGAACCGCTGCTTTCAAATATAGCGGTCAGAGGAGAGCTTTCAAACTATAAAATATATCCTTCCGGGCATCACTACTTCAGCCTCAAAGACGAGGGAGGGAGCCTCAGCGCCGTGATGTTTAAATCGTCGGCAGATAAGCTCAAATTTCGTCCCGAAAACGGCATGGAGGTACTGGCGGTCGGCAGAGTTTCCGTCTACCCTAAAAACGGACAGTATCAGCTCTATGTCGACAACATACTCCCCGAAGGAGTCGGACAGCTTCAGCTTGCATTCGAGCAGCTCTATGAAAAACTGAGCAAGAAAGGCTACTTCAATGAAGAACACAAAAAGCCTGTTCCCCGTTTTCCGGAAAAGGTTGCCGTTATAACTTCCGCCGCGGGAGCCGCCGTGCACGATGTTATCCGTGTCCTAAAAAAACGTTGGCCCTTGGCTGAGGTTCTCGTCGTACCGGTAAGAGTTCAGGGAGACGAGGCGGCAGGTGAGATAAGGGAAGCCATAGACTTTGTCAACAGACATAAACTCTGTGATGTAATCATCTGCGGCAGAGGGGGCGGCTCTATGGAGGATCTTTGGGCATTTAACGATGAGAGCCTAGCGGAAGAGATATTTCGAAGCGGGATACCTGTGGTTTCGGCAGTGGGTCACGAGGTAGACTTCACAATCTCCGATTTTGTGGCTGATCTCAGGGCGGCAACACCGTCGAATGCGGCAGAACTCATAAGTCCCGACAGCGCCGAACTCATGGAGTTCCTCAAAGAGGCAGGGTCGAGGTTGGAAAAAATCCAGCTGAACAGAATCAGGCTCAAAAGATTGCGCCTTCGTGAAATGAGTTCAAGCAGAAGCCTTGCGTCTGCGCTCAATCTTGTGGAAAAACGGCGTATGGACCTCGACAACCATACCATGAGACTTGAAGCATTGGGTAAGAGAAAGCTTGAAACCGCAAAGCAGGCCCTGGCCGAGCAGATAAGCGCTCTCGAGGCCCTAAACCCGCTCTCTGTTCTCAAGAGAGCCTATTCCATAGTCACCGATATAAACGGACAAACAGTAAGTGATGCCGGAAAGCTGAAAAAAGGCGACAGGCTTAAAATACAAATGGCAGTGGGCAGCGCGCTCTGCACAGTAGACGAGGTGGAGAAATAAAATGAAAAATATAGATTTTGAAAAGTCTATGGAGAGAATATCCGAGATTCTAAAACAGCTGGACTCATCGGAAATCAGCTTGGACGAATCCTTGAAGCTCTATGAGGAGGGTGCAAAGCTTATAGCCGCATGCACAAAGCGCCTTCAAGAGGCGGAGCAGACAGTTAAAAAAATAAGCATACAGTCAGACGGAAGCTATAAGGAAGAGAGCTTTCAAGATGCAGAGGAAGAGAGCAGATGAGCGATTTTAAACAGAAATACAACAATTATCAGAAGCTTATTAATTATGAACTGGGGAAAGTTTTTTGCGGCTACGAAGATTCCGGTGTCAGAGGACTTTTAGACTCCATGCTCTACAGTCTGACCGCCGGCGGAAAGAGAATCCGTCCCGTTTTGGTTTTGGAGTTTTGCAGACTGGCAGGCGGAGACCATATTCAAGCAATCCCTATAGCTCTCTCCGTAGAGCTTTTGCATACCTACTCACTGATTCACGATGATTTGCCCTGCATGGATGACGACGATTTCAGAAGAGGAAAGTTAAGCAACCATAAGAAGTTCGGCGAAACAACCGCTGTTTTGGCAGGAGACACTCTTCAGGCAGAGGCTTTCCGCATGATTTTGTGTTCGGCAATGCCCACCGAGCGCCGTGCCCGTTGCGCCGAGATTTTGGCCAATGCTGTCGGAGCCCTAGGTATGTGCGGAGGCCAGTATATCGACACTGTCTTAGACAATAAAAACATGTCTTCAGAGCTCCTCCTGGAAAAGACTATGAAAAAGACGGCGGCGCTCATCAAAGCGTCATGTATGATGGGAGCGGCCTCTGCGGGCGCCTCTGAAGATGCCATACTTCGCTCGGGAGTCTTTGGCGAAAATCTGGGAATGGCCTTTCAGATTAGAGACGATGTGCTTGACGAGATAGGCTCAACAGATAAGTTGGGCAAAATGGCAGGTTCCGACTTAAAGGCCGAGAAGACAACTTTCCTCACAATGTACGGGAGAGAGCGCTGTGAGGAGCTTGTAAGAGAGCACACAGAACGCGGCAAGAGAGAAATAGAAGGCTTGGGAGACTGTAGCTTCCTATTCGAATTGGCAGACAAGCTCGTAAGCAGAGAAAACTGATTATTCATTATATTCACATTTAAGTGAATAATAACTGCCCCGCTGTCTTGAAAAGCTGGGCTTTTTTTGTTATCATCAAAGCACTGTTTATTAAGAGAGGGCGCAGCTTGAAAGATTTTACCGAAAAGCTCACTCGTCCGGCCTTGCTGAAAGCAAGCTACGAGGAACTTGAGATGCTCAGCTGCGAGATTCGCAGCTTTTTAATAGAAAAAATATCTAAATGCGGCGGCCACCTTGCCTCAAATCTGGGGGCGGTGGAGCTGACCATCGCCATGCACAGAGTTTTCGATCCTAATGTCGACAGAATTGTTTTTGATGTGGGCCATCAGACCTACACACATAAACTCTTAAGCGGCAGAGCAGAGGGTTTTGAAAAACTTCGAAAGCTGGGAGGAGTTTCAGGATTTCCCAAACCCTCCGAGAGCGTAACCGATGCTTTCATAGCAGGGCATGCATCCAATTCAGTCTCCGTGGCGCTGGGCATGGCCAAGGCAAGAAGCCGCTTAGGTGAAAAACACAAAATTGTTTCGGTTATAGGAGACGGGGCGCTGACAGGCGGACTTTCCTATGAAGGACTTTCCAATGTCGTGCAGGCAAACGAGCCGATGCTCATAATTCTAAACGACAACGGTATGTCCATATCCGAGAATGTCGGCTCTATGGCGGGCAACCTATCAAAGCTTCGTCTCAGTCCCTTCTATCTGAATATCAAGAAGGAATACAGGGATAAACTTCGCAGAGTAAAGCCGCTTTATAACTTTGTTCACGGTGCAAAGGAAAAAGCCAAGGATCTGATTCTGCCTAAAAATATCTTTAACGACCTCGGGCTCTACTACCTCGGTCCGGTTGACGGACACGATATAAGAGAGCTTGAATATGTTATGAGCTGGGCAAAAAGTCTGGACATACCGGTGCTTCTGCATGTCAAAACAAAAAAAGGCAAGGGTTGCCATTATGCGGAAACAAAGCCCGATCTATACCATGGGGTAGGGCCGTTCAACCCTGAAAGCGGAGAACTGGAGGGAAACGGAAAAGAGAGTTTTTCCTCGGTTTTCGGCGACAAACTCTTAGAGCTGGCCAAAAAAGATAAAAGGATAGTTGCAATAACCGCCGCCATGAGCGACGGAACAGGGCTGAGCCGTTTTTCAGCAGAGTTCCCCGAGAGTCTGATTGATGTCGGCATAGCCGAGGGACACGCGGTGTCCATGGCAGCCGGCATGGCGAAGCAGGGACTTAAGCCCGTATTTGCAGTCTATTCAAGCTTTTTGCAGAGAGCCTACGATATGCTTATTCACGATGTGTCGCTCTTGGGCTTAAATGTGGTTTTTGCCGTAGACAGAGCCGGCATAGTCGGCGAAGACGGGGAGACACATAACGGAGTTTTCGATGTGAGCTACCTTCGCTCCGTGCCCGGGATGACTGTTTACAGTCCTTCATCTTATCTTGAGCTCGGATACTATCTCGAAAAAGCCGTCAACAGCGACGAGGGCCCTGTGGCGGTTCGCTATCCCAGAGGCTCCGAAGGAGACTACAGTGAACTCTCCCAAAAAGATACGGATATTCTGAAAGAGGGCTCGGATATAAGCATCGCAAGCTATGGAACTATGATAAATGAAGCGATTACAGCAGCCGAAATCCTCGCGAAAGAAGATATATCTGCCGAGCTTATAAAGATAAACAAGATAAAACCTCTCGACTTGGAGCCGATAAAGGCCTCGGTTTCGAAGACAAAAAGATTGATAATTGTCGAAGAGTCGTGCGCCCAAGGCTCACTGTCGCAGGAAATAATTACAGAGCTGCACGGATGCTCGGAGTTTCAGTATATTTGCCTCAATCTCGGAGAAGGCATTATTGAGCAGGGAGGCATTGAAGAACTCAGATCCATTTTCGGAATAGATGCTAAAGCCATAGCAAAGCGAGCAAAGGGGCTAGTTGATGGCAAAAATCAGACTTGATGCTTTCCTTGTGGAGAGCGGCCTCTGTGAAAGCAGAGAAAAAGCAAAGAGCTGCATAATGAGCGGTGTTGTCTATGTAGAGGGACAGAAGGCCGAAAAGCCCGGCATGCAAATAGATCCTCTAAGCAATGTCAGCATAAAAGATGAGGGAAGTCAATATGTTTCAAGAGGAGCATATAAGCTGCTCAAAGCGCTGGAAAGCTTCTCCATTTCTCCGGAGGGCAAAACATGCATAGACATAGGTGCCTCAACCGGCGGTTTTACGGAAGTGCTCTTAGAGCAAGGGGCCAAGAAAGTCTATGCGGTCGATGTGGGCTATGGGCAGCTGGCGTGGAAGCTCAGAAAAGATAAAAGAGTATGCGTGATGGAGCGCACCAATGCCCGATACCTCGAAAAAAAAGACTTCCCCGAAGATATTGAACTTGCTGTGATGGATCTCTCTTTTATTTCTCTCGAACTTGTACTTCCGGCGGTTAAAGAGATAGTAAGCGAAGGTGCGGATGTAATATGTCTGATTAAGCCGCAGTTTGAAGCGGGAAGAGAATTTGTTTCGAAAAGGGGAGTAGTATTTGATCCCCAGGTTCACGAGCAAGTCATCTTCAAATTTCTTCACTTTGCCGCAGAACTCGGACTCATACCTATAGAACTTACCTATTCTCCAATCAAGGGACCGGCAGGAAATATAGAGTTTCTTGTAAGGCTCACAAAGAGCAAAAATGTAAATACACATATACGCATTAACGAGGTCGTAAGACTGGCACATGAGGACTTAAATCAATGAAAAGCTCCATTATAATAGCTCCAAACCCCAAACAGGATTTAGGGCTCGAATTTTCCAAAGAACTCAAAAACCGTCTGGACGAGAGAGGGTACAAGACAGAGATACTGCCTGTTTCCCCTTACGAAAAAGACAGCGAATTTCTCCTCAATGAAGAAGAGAAGTTAAGATACACAAAGCTCATTATACCTGTAGGCGGAGACGGCACCATTATTCATGTTGCAAGAGGTGTCATGGGGACAGAGGTGCCTATACTCGGAGTCAACATGGGAAAGCTGGGTTTTATCTCCTCAGTGGAGAAAGATGAATTCGACCTTATCTTTAAAGCTGCTGAGGGAAACTACAGACGCAGTCGGCGCATGCTCTTAGAGTGCGAGGTAATAAGAGACGGCAAAGAGGTTTACGCCGAAACTGCAGTAAACGAGGTGATAGTCAAGAGTGATGTTAGCTGTGTGGGACTTTCCATAATGGCAGATGACAAGCGTATGTTCACTTTTTCGGGTGACGGGGTAATTGTGGCCACGCCCACAGGATCAACCGCCTATTCAATGTCTGCCGGAGGTCCGCTGGTAGAACCCGAGGCTGAGAACATACTTGTCACCCCGATTTGCGCCCACAACTTTGCCGCTGCCGCATTTGTTCTCTCCGACATCAGGACTGTAAGGGTGAATCCGAGCTTTGAGCAGGGTCAGAGAGTGCTTATTTCAGCCGACGGCTTAAGCGGCATAGATTTTCTCGGCGGAGAAACGGTCTATTTCAGAAAATCAGACAAGCACATAGTTATAGCGGACATGGAAGCCAGAGGTTTCTATGATAAGGTGTTCAACAAACTAATGCCTAATCGAGAGTGATGTAAATATGAAAAGAAAAAGACAAGATTTAATAATGAGAATAATCACCGACAGCGAGATAGAGACACAAATCGAGCTCATGGAGGCTCTTAAACGAGAGGGAGTCAAAAGCACGCAGGCCACTCTTTCGCGCGATATCAAGGAGCTTATGCTTGTTAAGAGGCTTGGAGACAGCGGCAAATACCGATACACAATTTCCGGCAAAGCAAATTATGTAAACCACGAAGAGAAGCTGAAAAAAATATTTAAAGAGAGTGTCATATCCTGCGAGGTTGCAAACAGTCTTATAGTAATAAAGACTCTGCCGGGGCTTGCCAACGCCGCAAGCGCTGCAATTGATGCAGTGAATTTCGAGGGGGTCTATGGAACGGTTGCCGGTGACGACACGCTTTTCGTAGCCCTGCACGATAAAGAAGAAGCAATCAAGCTCTGCAAGCACATCAAGGAATACTTTTAGCCGAGAGGTAAAGAATGCTCAGTACTCTGCGAATAGAAAACATTGCAGTAATAGAATCCGAAAAAATAGAATTCGGCAGCGGTCTCAATGTTCTAAGCGGTGAGACCGGTGCCGGGAAGTCTATTGTCATAGGCTCCTTAGAGGCAATTGTCGGCGGCAGAAAAACTCGGGAAATAATAAGATCAGGCACCGATTTTGCCAGAGTAACGGCAGTTTTTGAGACCGACGCCGCCTCCGAATGGCTCAAAGACAATGATATAAGTTCAGAGGAAGTCCTCATAATAAAGAGAAGCATAACTGCCGACGGAAAGGGTCGTGCCAGTGTCAATGCCTCACCGGTGCTTATATCGCAGCTTAGGGACTTGGGTTCAAACCTCTTGGATATTCATGGGCAGAGTGAGCAGCGCGATTTAATTGACAGCAGAAGACACCTTTCCTACCTTGACAGCTTCGGTGACTATAGGCGGTTAATAGAAACATACAGGGAAAAATTTTCGGAATATAAAAGGACTTTCAGATCTCTGCAAAAGGCTCAAATCAGTGAGTCGGAAAAGGCTGAGAAAAAGGAACGCCTCGAGTTTCGAATAAGAGAAATTGAGGCGCAGAGTATCGAACGCGGCGAAGAACAGAGGCTCAATGATAGAAGAGAGATAGTCCGCAATGCCGAAAAACTCCGAGAAAGTGTTACAGGGGCTTATGATCTTCTCTATGGCGCAGAGAATAACGTCTATGATAAACTCAGCTCGGCCCTGCTTAGCATAGAGGACGCATCAAGGTATGCAAGCGAGCTTGCCGAGATTTTGCCGGAACTCAGCAGCGCCTTGATAACAATAAACGAGAGCGCAAGCCGTGTAAATTCACTGAGAAACAGCTTGGATTTCAGCGCAGATGAGTACGAGCAGCTTGAGCAGCGCTTAGCGGGCTTCAGATATCTTGAGAAAAAATACGGAGTCGAGGATGCAGACAAACTGCTCGACCTGCTCGCAGAATATAAAGCCGAACTCGAGGATATAGAGCTCTCGGGGGAGAGAGCAGAGGCGCTTGGCCGCGAGCTGGGCGAAAGGCGTTCAGAGCTTCAAAACCTCTGCGATAAGATCAGAGCGGAACGAATAAGAACAGCCGAGATTCTGGAGGAGAAGCTCTGTGAGGAACTGCGTGAGCTCAGCATGCCCTCTGTGCGATTTAAGATAGATGTTGCAGAGCAGAAAAAGTTTGATGATAACGGCAAAGACAGTGTTGAGTTCCTGATTTCGGCAAACGTCGGTGAAAAACCGGCGCCGATGTCGAAGATAGCGTCAGGCGGCGAGCTTTCAAGAATTATGCTGGCCCTAAAGGGAATACTTGCGGAAAAAGACGAGGATCGTCTCATGGTCTTTGATGAGATCGACGAAGGAGTCTCAGGCATAGCTGCTCAAAAAGTCGGGGAAAAGTTGGCTAAATTGGCAAGGACCAGACAGATTATTTGTGTAACACATCTGCCTCAGATAGCCGCGATGGCAGACAGACATTTCCTTATCGAAAAAACCGAGTCGTGCGGCAGAACCTACACAAAAATTAAAAAGCTTGACACTGCAGGCAGGACAAATGAAATTGCCAGAATGCACGGCGGTGCAAATATAAGCGAAGTTACCAGAAAGAGTGCACTTGAGCAGATTCAGGGCGCAAATAAATTTAAGGAGAATATTTATGGACAAGAAAAGATTTGAGAAGGCCGTGAAAAACCATGACGGCGGAATGAACTGCGCCCAGGCGGTGCTGGCCTCACTCTCCGATAAAACCGGACTCAGCGAGCTCGACTCTAAAAAACTTGCAGCATGCTTCGGCGGAGGAGTTCGAGCTAAGGAGCTCTGTGGAGCAGTAGCGGGAGCTGCCATGGCTTTGGGAATGTGTGTTGCAGAGGATGGCGTAGGTTCCAAGGAGTCCCGCTCTGCCGAGGCAATAAACGAATTTACGGCGCTCTTTAACGAAGAGTTTTCAAGCCTTCGCTGCGACGTGCTTGTCGAGAAAAACGGCAAGGAGCTATGCAAAAACTACATGGGATTTTCGGCAGAGGAAGCCGAGAAAATAATAGATAAGATGAAGGAAGAGGGAAGAATAATATGGAATTATACGATGAACTTAGAGCAAGAGGCCTCATCGCCCAAGTAACCGATGAGGAAGAGATAAAAGAACTCATAAATAACGGCAAGGCTACTTTTTACATTGGTTTCGATCCGACAGCCGACAGTCTGCATGTCGGCCACTTTATGGCGCTCAGCTTTATGCGAAGACTGCAGAAGGCGGGAAACAAACCCATTGCTCTGCTCGGAGGGGGCACCACGATGATAGGTGACCCGAGCGGCAGAACAGACATGAGAAACATGCTCACGAGAGAAACCATAGAGTACAATGCTGCGCGGTTTAAGGTACAGATGGAAAAATTCATAGATTTTTCCGAGGACAAGGCGCTCATGATAAACAATGCCGACTGGCTGCTTGAGCTGAATTATGTAAACCTGCTCAGGGAGATTGGCGCCTGCTTTTCGGTAAACAATATGCTCAGAGCAGACTGCTATAAGCAGAGAATGGAAAGGGGCCTCTCGTTCTTAGAGTTCAACTATATGATAATGCAGAGCTACGACTTTTTGCATCTTTTCAGGGAGTACAACTGCGTTATGCAGTGCGGCGGTGACGACCAGTGGTCCAATATTTTGGGCGGCACGGAGCTCATCAGGCGCAAAGAAGGCGCAAACGCCTACGGTATGACAATACAGCTCCTCCTCACATCCGACGGTAAAAAGATGGGTAAAACTCAGGCTGGAGCGGTTTGGCTCGATCCTGAAAAGACAAGCCCCTATGAGTTCTTCCAGTATTGGAGAAATATTGACGATTCCGATGTAATAAACTGCCTTAAGAAGCTTACAGATTTAAGTCTTGATGAGATTTCGGCAATGGAAAGCTGGGAGGGTCAAAAGCTCAACGAGGCTAAAGAGATTCTTGCATACAGACTCACAATGCTTGTGCACGGCGAAGAAGAGGCGGAAAAAGCACTTTCCGCTGCGAGAGCTCTGTTCCAAAAGGGAACTCTGAGCGAGAACATGCCTCAAACGGTGCTGGATAAGAGCAATATCCCCGATGAGGGAATAGACATAATTTCACTTCTTGTCGAGAGCGGAGTGTGCACATCTCGATCCGACGCAAGGCGCCAGATTCAGCAAAACGCCATAAGTGTAGATGATGAAAAAATAGAGGATATGGAGCTCAGATATAATGTCAAAGAGCTTGAAGAGGGAATAGTTATAAAAAAGGGAAAGAAGACTTTTATGAGGGTTTCGATAGAATAAGAAAAACAAGGTCGGGGTGACTTATATGAAAAAACTCACCGCACTCATCATTTTCGTTTTATTATTGTGCTCTCTTCCCGGAAGTTTAAGTTGTGCCCAGCCCGCAGATGCTTGGGACGATTTTCCGCCGCTTGACGTGCCATTTACTGTCGAAGGTTATGTCTGGCATGACCTCAATCAAAACGGTCTCCGAGATGAGGGCGAGCCGTGCGTTCCCGGAATCACCGTTCGACTTTTCACTTGGGACAATAAAGGGGGAACAGGCATAAGCGGTTCTTCGGGATATTACAGCATAAAGGATATCTATGCCGACAGCTATATTGTTTCATTTGTAGATCCCAATAAAAACTATACAAAAGCCTCCACGCATGTGGGAGGTGTAAACACGGACTTAGATTCCGACTGCGGCGCGGAGATTGCCCTGAATGAAGATAATTCCCGCGTAGATATAGGTCTTATAAAGCTCTTTGTTCTGAGCGGGGAGGTCTATGAGGACCTCAATAAAAACGGACAGAGGGATGAGGAAGAGCCGCCGTTCGCAGCGGAAGTAAAGCTCGACTGGGGAGCAAACACCTCGATAAACGACGATACCAAGATTGATAAAAGCAATTTTCGTTTCAAGGTTGCGGAGCTGAGAGCGACACTTTCGATTACGCCCTTAGATGCCGCATATAAAATGCTGAGCGGCGAGGAGAGTTATGTAAGTGATATTGATTTTGCCGATGGCGACATCGTTGGCCTCAGCATCGGATTTGTGAAAAAAAGCTTAGAGCCGATCGAGACTCCCGAACCTACGGAATCTCCCGTTCCTACAGAAGGTCCTCTGCCGACGTCAGCGCCGGAGCCTGCAGAAAGTCCGAATCCGGCAGAGACAAGCAAGCCCGCGGAAAGCTCTAAGCCTCCCGAGAGTTCGGGCACAACAGAAAGCTCCAAAGCATATGAACCGCCGACAGAAAAGAAGCTCCCGACGTATGCGAGCGCTCAAGAGAAAAATAAAGATGAGTCGGAAGTCACAAAACGATATACCTCCAAGGGCAAAATATTCATAGTAGGCTCGGAGGTTTATTATTCAAGTGAAAATCTGAAAGAAAAGCTGTTTAATTCCGATATAGCAAAAAAAGCCCGCTTGGGAACCGCTCAAGACAGAATTCTTTTGGATGCTTTGCTTTGGAATATAGAAAGCGATTTTGAGGGTTGGATATTTGTCAACGGAGCGCTCTACTACTGCGCGAGAGGCAGAACTATTCTCCACAGCGGATTTAAGCTTATAAACGGCGACTATTACTATTTTGCGCCATCAGGCGAGGCTATTTTTATGCTTACGAGATAAAAAATTATTTCCTCTGACAAATAAAATGTGACAATCTAAGCATGTTATTTTACCGTCACAACAAATTAATAAGACCTTTCCTCACCACCGGGTGGGGATGCGAAGAGGGATTCAAGACTTTGCCGTAGGAGGGGACGGAATAAATTTGAGCGATTAGAAGATAAAAAATCCAGTCGCTTTTTTTATGTCCAAATGAGAAGAGGTGTTTTATGGGCTTTGACTATTTTTATAATCGTGAAGCGGAAAGATTCCTTTTTTATCGGATTCTTCATGTGTTCTTCGAGGAGTCGAAATTTAAGGCTCTATCCAGTGATGCCAAAATTCTAAATGTACTCTTCTTTCATAGGATTATGCTTTTGCTTAAGAAAGGCTGGGTAGGTTTGATGAGCGCCTGCAAGTTCCGTTTGACCGTACCATACAGCGAGGAACGACGCATGTCGGCAAGTGAAGCGGCGAAGAAAACCAGCGTAAATGGCATGGGTAGAAGCGTTCACAAAAATCTGCTATAAGTTTTTTTGAAGAATTTTTGAAAATGATGTAGTATTCGCGGCTAAAACCGTAGTATATAGGTGAAGACGGAAAGGAGGCGATGCGAATGATGGAAGATGCAAGAATCATTGATTTATTTTTCGAGCGTGACCAGCAGGCAATCCAAGAACTGGATACGAAATACGGCAAAGCGTGTCACAGGCTCTCATACAACATCGTGAACAACTGGCAAGATGCAGAGGAATGCGTCAACGATGCTTATCTGGGTGCATGGAACACAATCCCACCAGTGAAGCCCGACCCGTTGCTGACCTACATCTGCAAAATCGTTCGGAACATTTCATTGAACATCTATTACAGAAAGAAAGCAGCCAAACGAAGCAGCCACTATATGGTTGCTATGGAGGAAATCGAAGCCTGCATAGTAGCCCCCAACACAGTAGAAGCAGAGATTGAAGCCAGAGAGTTAGCCCGTATCATCGAAAATTTTCTTGACACGCTGACCGTTGAAAATCGCGTTATCTTCATGCGCCGCTATTGGTTTTCCGATAGCTACAAGGACATTGCCGAATTTGTAGGGCTTACGGAGAAAAATATCTCCGTCCGGCTGACCCGCATTCGTGAGAAAATGAGGAAATATTTGATTGAAAGAGGGGTGTTTGTATGAATTCGAAGAAGTTTACCGAAGCCATGAGCGAGCTGGATGACAAGTATGTTGATGAAACTCTGTCCTACGAGAAATCGCATATATCGAAAACAAGACCCAAAAGAATTGGCGTATTGATTGCCGCTGTAATCACCGTATTAGCTCTTTGTGGTTTTGTAGCGTATGAGCTTGGACTATTCGACCCGTGGTTTCAGAAGCCATCTACTGATCCAATTCAGACTGTTCAAAGTGCGATTGAAGGTCAAGCCGATAAAGAGTATACAATTTGCGTGCGTGTATATGAAATTGAAGTGAACGAAAGTGAAACAGAGCGTGTTATCAAAATGTACTCCGGCAGCGACCTTGCAAAAGAAAAAGGATGGACGGATGAATATCTGTCAAAGCATTTTGTCGCAGTTTGGGCGAAATACTATGTAGAGTACGATCATACAAAAACTTTTATGGGCGATGGCTACACGGAGCAGTACTTCTATTTGGCTCAAGATGTGAAAACCGGAAAATGGGAGATTATTGACAATACTTCGCCAAACACAAGTGTAAGTCCATAAGATCAATATTCAGAGTGCAGTTGAAACTGCATTCTTTTTATGCCCTAAAACAAGAAAGGAGTGACTACACATGACGAAGAAGAACATGCCGCAGGCCTTTTTCCGATGGCAACAAGGGCGTATTATCCCATGCGTAGCAGCTGTATGTCTAATGGTATAGCATGCTTGCAAATGTCTTAAAGTAAGGAGAAAAGCCTATGTTTGGTATTTTCGATAAGATAGCAGAGTTTTTAAAGACTTAATTATCGGAGGTATCCAAGAGAATTAGTAGAACAATATATAGAAAAAGTGATTGCATCGTTGGACGGAACTTATAGAGTGGAGCTAAGAAAATAGCTTCGCCTTTGGAATCTATAAACTGATTTGATTGAATAAAAAAGCGTATTTCGATAAAATGGGAGCAATAGAAACTTTAAGGAAATTCATGAAAGGTACTGATGTGATTTATGGAATTTTTTTTAGCATTAACTTGACATCAGAGGGTACGGTATGCTTAAGCGGCATGTTGCAAGGCGGGGTTTTGGGTCTTTTTCGTTTTTGAACTGAGTGAAACTGTTGCAGAAAGGAAATATGCGTATGAAAATCAAGCCATTTAAAGTCGAAGAATGGATGAATGCTCATGAAAAGGGAGCAAGGTACAATATTGCGGAAACATGTGTTGATTCCGTATCTTTGGATGAGCTGTTTGCACTGACCGGTGAAGACAAGAAACAGTTTTGGAAAGAATTCAGTAGCAAGAGATTAACTTACGGATATATCGAAGGCAATCCCTCTTTCAAAGAAGGTATCTGCAAGCTATATCGCACAATAAGGCCGGAGGAAGTTATCACAACCCACGGCGCAGCGGGAGCCAACCACCATGTGTTCTACTCTATGCTCGAACCGGGAGACCGTGTCATCAGCATTATACCGACATATCAGCAACTGTACTCCATTCCCGAAAGTTATTGCGCTGAAGTGGAGCTGCTCCATCTGAAAATGGAAAACAACTTTTTGCCCGATTTGAAGGAATTGAAAGTGCTGGCAGTTCCGGGAACAAAAATGATATGTATTAACAACCCCAACAACCCGACCGGTGCGCTGATGAGTAAAGAGATGCTGCTTCAAATTGCTCAGATTGCTCGCAGCATAGACGCTTACGTGCTCTGCGATGAGGTCTATCGACATTTAACGCAGGAGGACGAGTGGTGTGAATCGATAGCCGATCTCTATGAAAAAGGTATCTCTGTCGGCAGCATGTCCAAAGTGTTCTCTTTAGCCGGCCTGCGCTTAGGATGGATTGCAACGCACGACAAAGATGCGATTAGAAGCTGTTTGTCACACCGCGATTACAATCTGATCAGCTGCGGAATGCTTGATGAAATGCTGGCAGATATTGCGCTTAGGCACAGCGATATAATTTTGGAACGCAGCAGATCTATTGTGCGAAGCAACTTGGATATTCTTGATAGGTGGATGCGAAAAGAAGCTCGTTTACACTATAAAAAACCGCAAGCAGGCACCACGGCACTGCTGTTCTACGATTTCGATATTCCTTCTTATGAATTCTGTGAGCGTATGTATCGTGAAACGGGGGCTTTTGTGACGCCGGGCGACTGCTTTGAAGAACCGAGCAGTGTGCGAATCGGCTATGCCGGCGACACGAAAGAATTGATTGACGGACTTGATGCAATGAGCAAATTTATTGAAAAATTGGAAAAAGAGGGCTATTAAAATAAGGGACATATAAAAGCGTCTCTATTCTAGCAAAGTCCGGTAGAGTACCAAGAACAAATATCTGCCACATAGAAAAACCGCAGCAGTTTCCCGCTGCGGTAAAAGTATGAGCTTTTTGAGGTGCCTCACTGGCGCAGAGTTTGCGTTTTTATAAGTGTTTTTATTTGCCGCTTTCTTTTACGATTTCAACTATAACTTGGGCTGCTTTTTCCATGTCGTCCAAGGAGCAAAACTCGTATCTGCCGTGATAGTTTTCTCCTCCGGTGAAAAGATTCGGAGTTGGTATGCCCATGAAAGAAATTTTCGAGCCGTCGGTGCCGCCCCTTATAGGTACAATCTTGGGTTCAATCCCCAGATTGCTCATTGCCCTCTTCGCTAAGTCCACAGCTCTCGTGTCGTCCTTCAAAACCTCGGCCATGTTTCGATACTGGTCAAAGATATGCAGAAAGACTCTCTCCTCACCGAGTGAGGAGTTGATGCTCTCGGCAAGTTCTATCAAAAGCTGCTTCTTGCGTTCCAAGCCCTCGGAATCGAAGTCTCTTAAAATATAGGTCAGCCTGCTCTCCTCAACAGTTCCCTCCATATCGGTGAGAAGGCAAAAGCCCTCTCTTCCCTCGGTTTTTTCGGGAACCTCGTCTTCGGGTATGCCGTTTTGAAAAATGCGGGCGAGAGTCATGGAATTTATCATCTTGTCTTTCGCTCCGCCGGGATGGACACTCAAACCCTTCAGAGAGACTTTAGCGCAAGCGGCGTTAAACGATTCATATTGCAGTTCGCCCAGCACCGAGCCGTCGAGCGTATAAGCAAAGTCTGTTGCAAAATCCTCGGCGTCAAACTTGTCGGCGCCAATACCTATTTCTTCATCGGGTCCGAAGCCCAGCTTTATATCTCCGTGTTCAATCTCGGGGTGAGCTAGGATATATTCGAAAGCGCTTATAATTTCCGCAATTCCGGCCTTGTCGTCAGCGCCGAGAAGAGTAAGGCCGTTTGTCGTTATGAGTGTGTGTCCGATATAGTTTTTAAGATTGGGAAAATCTGCGGGAGAAAGAATAATATTCTCCTCCTCGTTCAAACAAATTTCAGATCCGTCGTAGTTTTCGTGCACCTGCGGCTGAATGTTGCGTGATTCAAAGTCGGCTGTGTCCACGTGTGCGATAAAGCCTATAGAAGGCAGAGTTCTCGAGCTGTTAGAGGGGAGCTTTGCAGTGAGATAGTAAGAGTTTTTATCGATTTTAACCTCGCTTAAGCCGAGCTGCCTGAGCTCCTCGCTCAGCATCTCAATAAAGTCCGCCTGACTTTTTGTTGAAGGCGTGGTCTTGGAATTTTCATCCGAGCGAGTGTCTATTTTGGCATATCTTATGAATCTTTCTTTTATTTTTTCTTTCATGCTGTTTCTCCTGTCATATCAATGGGTTATAGGCCAACTTTATCACGACTCCGACGGCGTTTTCAAGAGAACAGAGGTTCGAGGAGCGTATTTTATTAAAAACTCCGATTGCTCGAACCGTGAGAGCTGCCGTTAAATTGAGAAAAAAGAGAGATTTTAAAAGATGCGAAAGAAGCATTGTTTTATATTATGGCCCATTGAAAAGGGGAAGAAAAGTGATATAATAAGCAAATTCAAAGCGCAGTAAAGTGATGAATACGGAAGACAAAGATTCTTGCAAAACCATTTTAAGCGGAGATAATAAGCTCACAGCACATTCCCGAGGCTTAAGGGCTGAGAATTTACCGCAGATATCAGACTAAAATTAATGGCAAACAACCGAAAATTATGTCAAAACTGCTTTTGCAGTCTAAAAATGAAAGGAGATTTTCAATGAAGCGCAGTATTATTTCAATCATGCTCATAATTATTCTGCTGCTGACCTTATCAGCATGCTCCAAAGCTGGAAGTGCTGAAAAGCCGGCTGAAGCCGCTGCGGAAACGCCTACAGAAGCTCCGGCTCCCGAACCGACGGTGGAAGCTGCCCCAATGCCGGATATGGCAGTCAGCAGTGAAGGCATTGTCGATGGCGCAATGGGAATTAAGTATGGCGCAAAGAACGAGGAATTTGCCGGCGGAAAGATTCCAACCCTCTCCTTACCCTTGAAAGTGGAGTATATACCGGAAGGCACAGTTTCACTTGCCGTTGTCATGATCGACCCCGATGGAGGAAATTGGGTGCACTGGCTGGTTGCCAATATTCCGGTGGATGGAACAGTTGTTGAAATTCCCGAAAACGCCAGCCTTGATTGGCCTGAGAACATTGTACAAGGGAGGAATGACTTTGGTTTCTTGGGTTACGGCGGACCCACACCCCCATCCGGAGTTCACACCTATGTCACCACCGTGTATGCGCTTTCGGCTATGCTCGAGCTTGAATCCGGGTTTAAACTACCCGCTATAAAGCAAGCAATGGAAGGTATAATACTGGCCGAAGCGCAGATTCCCGGCAGCTATGCGCGCTAGCCGCAGCAGGGAGAGCAGCTTATCCGTTTAACTCAAGATTGCTCGGCACTCGGACGAATGTACTTCGGTCGGGTGCCTTTTAATTATTTAGGGTAATTTTGTGAATGTTCTAGGTACAGAGGAGTGATTCCACCTAGTTCGCTGAAAAAGTCTGACCCATTTGATTTTTTTCTATTAATTAATAATAATTGATTAGAGTAAAAAAAATGATATAATAATCGAAAACATATATAGAGTGACAGTATTAGATGAAGTATGAAGTTTGGAAGATAAACAAAAAAAAGACCGAGATACCTGAGAGCCTGCTAAAAGCGGGCTATACAAAACTGTCGGCCGCAGTACTGGCGGCTAAGGGGATAAGAACGCCGGAAAAGGCCGGAACTTTTCTGTGCAGCGGCGCCGAAATGCTTACCGACCCCATGCAAATGCCCGGGATGGCGGCGGCGGTAGGACGAATAAAAAAGGCAATTGAGGAGGGCGAGAAGATAGCCGTCTATGGAGATTACGATGTAGACGGAATAAGCTCGACAGCTCTTTTGTTTCGCTATTTTCGTTCTGTAGGAGCAGACTGCATTGCTCATATACCCGATAGATTGGAGGAGGGCTACGGGCTCAACAGCTCTGCGCTTTTCGACCTCCACAACAGCGGGGTCTCTCTTGTAATAACTGTAGACTGCGGCATAACCGCCATTGAAGAGGTAGACTACGCAAACAGCCTGGGGCTGGATATTATAATAACGGATCATCACGAGTGTGTCGAAACAGCGCTCCCTTCAGCAGTAGCGATTGTTAATCCCAAACTGCCGGGGAATCCTGAGGAGCTGGATATTCTTGCCGGGGTAGGCGTAGCTTTTAAGCTCGTATCTGCGCTTTCGGGAGATGCCGAAGAGATGCTTAAGTCTTATGCAGATCTGATTGCTTTAGGCACAATAGCGGATGTAATGCCGCTGGTAGGCGAGAACAAGTATATATCGAAACGCGGGCTTAAAATGCTTGAAAAATCCCCGAATCTCGGAATAAACAGACTCATAGCAAAGACTGCGCCAAATAAGGCGATAAGCTCAATGCTTGTGGGCTACAGTATAGGGCCGAGGATAAATGCTGCGGGCAGGCTTGGCAGAGCCGATTTGGCCCTCGAGCTTTTTGTAAGTGAAAATCCGCAAAGAGCGGAAGAACTTGTGGATTTGCTTGAGGAGATGAACCTTGAAAGACAGGAGATAGAGAAAGATATTTTAGATGATATAGATTCAAGTCTGGATCTAAAGAAAATCAAGCTGCCACTTGTTCTTCACAGTGAAGACTGGCATCAGGGCATAGTCGGCATAACCGCCGCCAAACTTGCGGATAGGCACGCAGTGCCATGTATCATTATCTGCTTTGAAGGAGACTTGGGAAAGGGTTCCTGCCGCAGTTTCGGCGGCTACAATATTTACGAGGGTCTGAGCTATGCAAAGGAATATCTTGAGGGATTCGGAGGCCATGCCTTTGCGGCAGGTATCAGCATAAAGAGAGAGAATATTGAGCCTTTCAAGAAAAAACTGAGTGAGCACTACCTGAGCGCACCTAAGACAGCTAAGGCAACAATAAGCGCCGACCTGATAGTCGACGATCCGGAACTCTTAAGCTATGAGTCGGTTGCCTCTCTCGAAGACTTCGAACCGTGGGGCAGCGGAAACGAAAAGCCTATACTATATTTGCCAAGAGCAAAGCTGAGAAAGCTGAGCAGCATAGGCGGCGGAAGACACTGCAAGCTGATTTTGGAAAAAGGCAACAAAAAGTTCTCATGCGTTATGTTTTCGGCCAAGGCCGCAGAACTGGGTGTTAGAGAAGGTGAGCTTTGCGACACGGTAATGAGCCCGCAGATAAATGAGTATCTGGGACGAAAACAGGTTCAGCTCAATATAGCCGATATCAGAAGATCATGTGAGAGAGAGTTTTTCCGCGATGTTTTATCAGGTGATTTTATTTCCGATTGGGATGCAAGCGAAGTTTGTCCCGAGAGGCAGGATTTTGTCAGTATGTGGCGCTACATAACAAAAGCTGGGGGAAGTGTCGAGGCAAAACTTAATGAGCTGGACAAGGAGAGCTTTGGTGTTAAAAAAATGGGAACGGCCGCCTTTTGCCTCAAGGTACTTAAGGATTCCGAGCTTCTCGAGATGAAGCACGATGAAGAGAAGATAGAAATCAACTTGAAAGATTTCGAAGAAAAGGTTGATTTAATGAGCCATCCCATGCTCTCAAGGTCCATCGGCCTCAGAGCCAGGCTCTTGTAATAGAGGGTGAGTGTATGGAAAACGAGATAATAAATGATTCAAGTATTTTAGATCCGGAAAAAATGTACGAAGAACTCGTGCAGGCCGTCTTGGAGGGCAGCATCAAGATGGATCTCGGACGGGTACGCTCTGCCTATGAATTTTCTGCCGAAAAGCATAAAAACCAAAAGAGGCGTGACGGGTCACCCTATGTCACACACAGCATAGCGACAGCTAAAATCATAGTCGGACTCGGCTTGGATGAAGACTCGGTAGTTGCGGCATTGCTGCACGATGTTCTTGAAGATACCAGTACAAGCTATGATGAAGTGAAAAAGCTCTTCGGCGTTTTAGTTGCCGACATAGTGGATGGGGTAACAAAACTCACCAGGGTTCAATACACCAGCCAGGAGGATGAGCAGTCGGAAAACCTTCGCAAGATGCTCATAGCTATGGCCAAGGACATAAGAGTAATACTCATCAAAATGTCCGACAGGCTCCACAATATGCGCACAATGGACTATCAAAGCCCTGAAAAGCAGCTGAAAAAGAGCGCGGAGACCATGGAGATCTATGCACCCATAGCGCACCGCCTGGGAATGCAGAGGATAAAATGGGAGCTTGAAGACAGAGCCCTCTACTATCTCGACAGGACAGGCTACAACGAAATAATGCAAAGTCTCTCCGACAAAATGGATATATTAAAAGAGTTCATGAGCAGGATAGAGTCGCAGATAGAAGGCCGTATACGCAAAGAAGAAATAAACGCCAATGTCTATGGCAGAATAAAGCATATATACAGTATCTACAGGAAGATGTACTCTCAAAGGCTCGATCTAAACAACATCTATGATCTCTGCGCTTTTAGGGTTGTGGTTAACGACATATCCGACTGCTACAACTCTTTGGGTCTTATCCATGATATGTTTAAGCCGATGCCGAGAAGATTCAAGGATTATATTTCCACCCCGAAACCCAACGGCTACCAAAGTCTGCACACCACGGTTATAGGCACAGAAGGCATACCCTTTGAGGTTCAGATAAGGACTTGGGATATGCACCGCACAGCCGAGTATGGAGTTGCGGCACACTGGAAATACAAGACCGGAGCGGAAGAGGCGAAGCCCGGAGACGAGGAAAAGTTTGCTTGGATAAGAAGGCTTCTCGAAGCCCAGCAGGAGTCCGACGCGCAGGAATTTGTGCACGAGCTCAAAATAGATCTTTTTTCAGATGAAGTTTTCGTATTCACGCCCAAGGGCGATGTTATAAACTTGCCGGCAGGCTCAACGCCGATTGATTTTGCATACGCGATACACTCAGATATAGGCAATTCCATGGTGGGGGCCAAAGTAAACCGCAGAATAGTCAACTTCGACCATATCCTCGAAAACGGAGATATAGTCGAAATAAGAACATCCAAGTCTTCCTCCGGACCCAGCCGCGACTGGCTCAAAATAGCTAGGAGCTCGGGAGCCAGAACTAAAATAAAGCAGTGGTTCAAGCGCGAAAAGCGCGATGAAAATATAGCCAGAGGCAAGGCAATGCTCGAGGCCGAGCTTGCCGCCAAAAACATAGCGCCTGCCGATTGGATGAATGAGGAAATGCTGCCCAACATCCTAAAGCGGCTTTCAATCTCCGATTTAAACGATATATATGCTGCAATAGGATATGGGGGGCAGACTGCGCTCAGAACGGCTAACAGAATCAAAGATGAAGTGGCGCGCTTTGAAAAGCACGAAAAGAAAACCGTGCTCGATAAGATAAGCGAGCAGGCGGAAAGACGATCCAAGAGAGAAACAAAGCCTCAGCAAGAGGTTTTAATTGAAGGGCTCGACAATTGCCTCATCAAATTCTCAAAATGTTGCACACCCGTGCCGGGAGACGAGATAGTCGGCTTCATAACCAGAGGCCAAGGCGTATCGCTGCATAGAACAGATTGTCGAAACTACTTAAAGCAGCGCATTTCATCTCTCGACGGCGGCAGATGGATAGAGGCGGAGTGGGCGGAAAACAACAAAGACTACTATCAAACAACACTTCGCATTCTTGCGAAAGAGCGCTCCGGACTTGTTATGGACATAGCCACGGTCCTAAATTCTCTCAATGCCAAGGTGAGAAGCCTCAACGCAAGGGATGTGGGCAATGGAAATTCTACCGCCAATATAATTTTAGAGGTAAAAGATGTAAAGGAGCTAAGAAAAATTATGGACAAACTTTCGGCAATAAAAGACATAGTGGAAGTTCAGAGGGCAGGAGCATGAGGGCTGTACTTACAAGGGTAAAAGAGGCCTCGGTAAGGGTAGAAGGGGAGCTTGTATCCGAAATAGGGCAAGGCTTTTTGGTGCTTTTGGGTGTGTCTAAAGACGACGGCGAGGCGGAGCTCCGTTATATTGCAGACAGAATCAGCGGTATCAGAATTTTTTCCGACTCGGAGGGCAAGATGAACCTTGCGCCCAAGGCGGTAAATGCCGAGATACTTCTTGTCAGCCAGTTCACGCTCTATGCCGATATCAGCAAGCGCAGGCCGGGCTTCACGGCAGCCGCCGGAGGCGAAATGGCCGAGAGGCTCTACGAGGAGCTTGCCTCGGCTCTGAGAGCCGAGGGCTTTACAGTTAAAACAGGGGTTTTCGGGGCTATGATGGAGGTATGCTCCATAAACGACGGTCCCGTCACAATAATAATCGACAGTGAAAATAGATAGGAGCAAGAGAATATGAAATTTAAAACATTTGTTTTAGGACAATTTCAGACAAACTGCTACATGATTTGGGATGAGAACAAAAACTGCGTGCTCATAGATCCTGCGGCAGAAGCCAACAATCTCATAAATTACATCAATAAAAATGAGCTCAAGCTTGCCGCAATACTGCTTACACACTCTCACTTCGACCATACCGGCGCAGTGAAGAAGCTGAGAGCGTCATTCGGCGTTCCGGTTTATATCCATCGCGAGGAGATAGAAAACAAAGATATGGCAGGGTTTGCAAGCCTTACGAAGGAAGAAGGACTCACATATCTGGAGGGTGATGAAGAGCTCAGATTTGGGGATATTGTCATAAAGGTCATGTGGACACCGGGACACACTCCGGGCGGAGTCTGTTTTATAGCCGAGGACTGCATTTTTGCGGGCGACACGCTTTTTATGGGTTCCTGCGGCAGAGTGGATTTTCCGGGAGGCAGCTTTACTAAAATATTGGAATCCCTCAAGAAGCTTGCCGAGATGGAAGGCAATTACAGGGTGTATCCGGGACACGGACCCGAAACTACATTGGCGGAGGAGCGCCGCAGCAACCCCTATATGAGACGAGCCATGATGATGTGAGCATATAGCTGATATCTTAGAAAGCGAGAGAAGCATGGGTAATATACACGACTACCTGCTTTGGCGGGGAGATTTAAAGTTTTCGCAGTCTGAGTTCAACGAGGTAGACAATTTAATATTATGTAAACTAGCCCTGCTTGACCTTCAAGATATACCGATACCTGAGAAAGGCATATGTCTTTCTGATCTTAAGGATATATATCTGGAAAAACATGGAGATGGCGAGAATCTTGGCCTTATTTTAAATATCGGAGTAATAAATCTTTTTAAGGAAGCGGCGGAGTCCGAACGTTTTTCGAAAGTCAAAGTGTTGAATTATGTAAACAAAATTGACAAGGTCGCAGAGGTTCAGTTTTCTGTTACGGACTTTGAACTTGGCGATGGAACCCGTTTCATAGCCTATAAGGGCACGGACGATACAATCATCGGCTTTAAAGAAGATTTCAATATGGGGGTGCTCGAAAGTGTTCCGGCGCAGGAAGATGCAAAACTCTTTCTTCAAAGCGTATGCGAGAACTATAAAGGAAAGCTCCGCATAGGCGGGCACTCCAAAGGCGGAAATTTATCGATTTATGCAGCCAAATCCGTTTCACCGGAAATACAGGACAGAATCATAAAAGTATATAATAACGACGGGCCGGGTTTTCGATCTTCAATCAGCATGGAAGAGGGATATAAAAGGATAAAAGATAAAATCATAAATATAGTCCCCGAATATTCAATAGTCGGAGTTCTCTTAAATCAGCCTGAGGATTTGGATGTGGTTAAGTGCAGTGCAAGGGGATTCTACGCCCATAACGGATTCAGGTGGGAAGTAATCGGAGCAGGATTTGTCAGAGCAGAGGGGCTCGCCGTAAGTTCTCAGATTTTTGACAAGGCGCTTCAGGGACTCGAGGAAAACCTGAGCTTTGAAGAGAGAAAAGAATTTACAGATACCCTCTTTGACATGTTTTTTTCAACGGGGGCAGACACCTTCACCGAGCTTGCCCAAAAGGGAATTTGGGAAAATCTCAAGTCTCTAAAGTTTTTTGACAACAGCGAGAAGAGAAAAAAGGTTTTAGATCCTACAATGCTGCTGATTAGAGAATATTTCAAAACGGCGGGCGAAGTAATTCCCGATAAAGTAAAAGAAAGCTTGCCTGATACCGCGGTAGAGGCAGTGAAACACCCGCTGAAAGTGATTGAAAAGGCTTTTCGCCGCGATGATGAGAAGAGCGATAACAAAGAAAATACAGAGATTTAAGGAAGAAAAATGTCTTTTTGTCACCTACATCTGCATACCGAATACAGTTTGCTCGACGGCGCTTGCCGTATAGATGCTCTCCCAAAAAGAGTAAGGGAACTGGGGATGGACTCCGTGGCGATAACAGATCACGGGGTGATGTTCGGCTGTGTAGATTTTTACAAGGCCTGTATGAAAGAGGGAGTAAAGCCCATCATCGGCTGCGAAGTCTATGTGGCGTCCAGAGCCATGGAACAAAAGGAGATGGGCTTGGACTCCGACTATTTCCATCTTATTCTCCTCTGTATGAATGAAGAGGGCTATAAAAACCTGAGCTATCTTGTGTCTATGAGTTATATTGAAGGTTTTTATAAGAAGCCGCGAATAGACTGGAAGCTTTTGGAAAAATACAACAAAGGCCTCATCTGCCTCTCGGGTTGCCTTGCGGGCTTTATCCCACAAATGATAATCAGAGGAGACTATCATGATGCAAAGGAAAAGGCAGTCTGGTTGAATTCAGTATTTGATGAGGGCAGGTTCTATCTCGAAATCCAGCGCCATGGTCTCGCCGAGGAAGAGATGGTTTTGAGGGGTATAAGCCGAATAAGCAATGATACCGGCATACCCATGGTGGCCACAAACGACTGCCACTACATAGAAAAAGAGGATGCCTACTATCAGGATGTCCTCATGTGCATACAAACAGCCAAAACCATAAACGAAAACGACAGGATGAAGCTCGGCCCCGACGAGTTTTATCTTAAGTCCGAGGCGGAAATGAGGGAACTTTTTCCGAATTTAGAAGATGCCTTGGAGAACAGTCAAAAAATAGCCGAGCGCTGCAGCTTCAACTTTGCTTTCGGTGAATATCACCTTCCAAAGTTCAAGCTGCCCGACGGTGTGACTGACAGTTTCACTTATTTGAGCGAGCTCTGCGAGCAGGGACTCTTGGAGAGATATAAAAATCCCGATGAAAGTGTCAGAGAACAGCTGGAGTATGAACTCAAGATGATAGCTCAAATGGGCTTTTGTGATTACTTCCTCATTGTTTGGGACTTTGTGGATTTCGCCAAACGCAACGGCATAGCCGTAGGGCCGGGAAGGGGAAGCGCTGCGGGCAGCATTGTGAGCTATTGTTTAAAGATAACCGATGTCGATCCCGTGAAATACAGCCTCTATTTTGAGCGCTTTTTAAATCCCGAAAGAGTTTCGATGCCTGATATAGACATGGATTTCTGTGTCAGGAGACGCGGGGAAGTTATAGATTATGCAAACCGAAAATACGGAGCGGAGCATGTGGCTCAAATAGTCACCTTTGGCACAATGGCGGCCAGGGCGGCGATACGCGATACTGGCCGTGCCTTGAATATGAGCTATGCCGACTGCGATGTGGCGGCAAAGCTTGTACCGAGGACGTTGAACATCACCTTGGAAGAGGCTCTCAAGGCCTCGAATCAACTAAAAGAGCTCTATGTCAAAGAGCCCAAGTATAAAAAACTTCTGGATACGGCTATGAAGCTCGAAGGCTTGCCCCGTCACGCTTCAACTCACGCAGCCGGCGTGGTTATCACTGAAAAGCCGGTGTATAATTACGTCCCGCTTGCCCGAAACGACGAATCGATTATAACTCAGTTCCCAATGACAACTCTCGAGGAGCTTGGCCTGCTCAAAATGGACTTTTTAGGTCTTAGGAACCTGACGGTCCTGGAGGACGCCGTTAATTTGGTTAGGGCTAAAAAGCCCGATTTTGATATAAAAAAGATACCCGAAAACGATGAGGCAACAATGCAGATGCTCTCACAAGGCAAAACCAAGGGAGTGTTTCAGCTGGAGTCTGCGGGAATGACCTCGGTATGTACACGGCTAAAACCCAAGAACATAGAAGATATCACGGCTTTGATAGCGCTCTATAGACCCGGGCCGATGGACAGCATACCCAGATTTTTAGAAGCCTCCGAGGATGTAAGTAAAATACGCTATAAGCATCCGATGCTGAAGCCCATACTTGAGGTGACATATGGCTGCATAGTTTATCAGGAGCAGGTTATCGAGATTTTCCGAAAGCTTGCCGGGTATTCTCTGGGGCAGGCAGACAATATACGCCGCGCAATATCAAAGAAAAAGCACGAGCTTATCGATGAGGAACGCCGCGCCTTTGTCAGCGGAGATAAGGGTCGCGGAATAAGGGGAGCGGTGAAAAACGGCGTACCGGAGGATACGGCGAATTCAATCTACGACGAGATTTTAGCTTTTGCAAGCTATGCATTCAACAAGGCGCATGCGGTTTCCTATGCAATAATAAGCTACGAAACCGCCTATATGAAGTGCCACTATCCCAAGGAATTTATGGCGGCGCTCCTAAGCTCGGTACAGGACAACACAAAGAAGATGGCAGAGTATATAGGAGATTGCAGCGAAAGCTGCATAGAGCTTCTGCCCCCGAATATAAACAGGTCCTTCGAGAGCTTTGTTGTTGAAGATGAAGGGATACGTTTCGGGCTCTTGGGAATAAAAGCCTTAGGAATGAAGCCAATAGCAAACTTGATTGACGAGAGGGCGCGCGGGGGAGATTTTAGGGATATAGAAGACTTCTGCCGCAGAATGGCCGGCAAAGACATAAACAGAAAAGCGATGGAAAACCTCATTAAGTCGGGAGCTTTCGATGGTCTCGGCTACAACAGGCGCTCTATGCTTTTATCACTCGACAGCCTGCTCTCGGCGGTCGAGGCTGATTTGAAGTCTAAAATAAGCGGACAAATGGACTTTTTCAGCATGGCAAGTGAAAGCAAAGATTCGGGAATCAGATTAGAAAAGCAGCCTGAGTTTAATAAAAAAGAGCTCATGAGAATGGAAAAGGAGACCTGCGGACTCTACTTAAGCGGGCACCCGATGGATGAGTACAGCGATATGGCTGAAAAGGCGGATGCAGTGAAGATAGGCGAAATTATGGCAGATTTTGCCGAAGAAGGAGGGCCGCAGAAATACTACGACAATCAAAAACTAAAAGTCTGCGGCATTGTTGTTTCAAAGGATTTCAGAACTACAAGGGCAAACACGCTTATGGCAAATATAAGGCTGGAAGACAGAAGCGGCAGTATTGAAATTCTTGCTTTCCAAAATGCGCTCGACAAATCGGAGCATAAAATAGTCGAGGACGAGCCACTGCTTGTCTATGGGAGAATCTCACAAAGAGATGAGTCGGAGCCGCAGCTCATAGCCGAGACGCTCAGCGGGCTGGGGGAAACGTCGGAAGCAGAAGATAAGATGCCCGCTTATAAAAACGAAAGCACAGAACAAGAAAAAACTCTGTGGCTTAGGATAAGCGGTGACGAGGAGAGAAAGCTTCATCGAATAGACCTGCTGCTTCAAATGTTTCCCGGAAGAGATAAAATGATAATATATCTGGCAGGCTCAAAGCGACGGCTTTCGGCAGCTTGCATCATAACGGATGTGCTCACGGCCGAGCTGAAAAGCCTTCTGGGGGAAGAAAATGTAGTCCTCAAATAGACGTAAAAAACAGGAATGTTGACAAGAAAAATAGATAATGCTATCATTAATCAACTCGTGTATTGAGTAAAAAGGAGTGTGTGTGTCCTTAATGGACCCTGGAAGTCATTTCCCGTATTTCTCAACAGCGGCATTAGTCGGTCTTTTTGTACTGGCAGCATTTTCGTGGTACTTCGCTCTAAGCGAAACGGCCTTTGCTTCAACATCTAAAATAAAGCTCAAAGCAAGGCTGGAAAGAGGCGACAGGAGGGCTGAAAAGGCTCTCAGTGTTTTGGATCAAAGCGAAAAGGTAATCAGCACTGTGCTGATAGGCACCAATATATGCCACATATCGATGGGCAGCATAGTCAGCTATGAGGTCACGCGCTTATGGGGTGTAAGTTTTGTGAGCCTTTCAGCCATTATTTTTGCAATAATAGTGTTCTTCTCGGTAGAGATGCTTCCCAAGAGCATGGCGAAGAGGCGGAGCGAGAGCCTGAGCTTAGCAATGGCATCCTCAATGCTCTTCTTTATGCGAATCTTCGGGCCTTTGGTCTATGTTATGAGCAAATTCGGCTCTGCACTCGCAAGTCTTTTTCAAAGGCAAAGGGAGCCAAGCGTCACTGAGAATGAAATTTATGACATAATAGAAGATCTCACGGACGAGGGCGCTCTGGACAGCGCTCACGGTGAGCTTATGAGTTCCGCTCTGCAGTTTGAAGATGTAAGGGCGGGCAGTATTGTAACCGCAAGAGTGGACATAGCGGCTCTTGATGTCGAATGGCCGTCTGAGAAGATATTTGAGTTCATAAAAGAGCACAAGCACAGCAGACTTCCGGTTTACGAGGGCAACATAGATAATATTATCGGCGTGCTCCAAATAAGAAAATACCTTAAATGCTATTTTTCCGAGGGCGAGGCGGACTTAAGGGATTGCCTTGACCGGGCTCATTTTTTCCCGGCAAGCGTTAAAATAAGCCATCTTTTAAAAAAGATGAGCTCGGAAAAGATAAATCTCGCTATAATTATCGATAAATACGGAGGTACAATGGGACTTGTCACCATAGAGGATATTTTGGAAGAGCTCGTAGGTGAAATATGGGACGAGGACGACGTTGTTGAAGAGAGCTTTATGCCCCTTGGCGGCGGCAGATATGAGGTGGATGCCGAATTGAATCTGGAGGATCTCTTCGAGCATTTAAATTATGAGCCTGAAGAAATAGAAGAATCGCTGCTTGAACACAGCGTTGGGGACTGGGTATACGGCAAATTTGGTCGAATACCGAAAGAGCGCGAGTTTTTTGAATTTGAGAAACTGCGCGTAACTGTTGATTCCATGCGCCAAAACAGGATACTCAAGCTTGTTGTAGAGCCTAAGAGCGAGGAGGATTGGGAATGACGATAGTTGCAATCAGTTTTATTCTATTCTTCTTCCTCTCATTTTTCTGCTCATCCGCTGAGATAATTTTTTCTTCAGCCAACAGTATCAGGCTGGAGAATTTGGCGGAAGAGGGGAGCAAAACGGCCAAGATGGCTCTTAAAGTAATCGATAGGTTCGACAGCAGTCTTTCCGGTCTGCTTATCGGAAACAACATTGCCAACATAGGCATGTCCTCGCTCGTGCCCATAGTCGCGATTAATTTCGGCATAGAGCAGTATTCCGCGTTACTTACAGCTGCGCTTACTTTGATAGTAATTCTCTTTTGTGAAGTCACACCGAAGATACTGGGAAAAAACAATGCAAACAGCCTTTCGCTCGTCTACTCATATCCTGTGCGCGCTATGACCCTCCTTTTTGCTCCGATAGTTTTCGTGGTTGTAAAAGCAGTAGACATAATCCTGTTGCCTATGGGAAAAGTCGCGCCGGATGAGAATGAAATGGCGGTAGAGGAGCTTCAATCAATTATCGAGATAGCTCAGGACGAAAATGTTCTCGACGAAAGCAGGTCCGAACTCCTTCAGTCTGCGCTCGAATTTTACGATGTAAACGCCTATGAAGCGATGACGGCAAGAGTCGATGTGGAAGCGATTGACATAGACGATGATATAGAGGATATAAAGAAAAAGGTTGAGGAATCCGCTTACAGCCGCATACCTGTTTACAGGGGCAGCGTGGACAATATCATAGGCTTATTGCACCAAAACCACTTTCTCCGCCTCATGTTGGAGTCCGAAGACATAGACATAGAGTCTCTGCTTCTGGAACCGCTCTATGTATATAAAACAGTCAAGATGCTCTCCCTGCTCTCGGCGTTCAAGCAAAGCCAGAAGCAGTTTGCCGTAGTAACCGACGAATACGGCGGCACGCTCGGCATCATCACTATCGAAGATGTTTTGGAGCAGCTTGTGGGCGAGATATGGGACGAGAGCGATAAGGTGGAAGACGAGGTAATAGCCCACGCCGAAGGTATATTTGAGGTCGACGGGGATATGAACATCTACGATTTCTTTGAACTCGTCGATAAGGATGAGGGGGCCATAGATTTCGAATCGGATACTGTCGGCGGCTGGATTATCGAGAGGTTCGGAGATTTTCCCAAGGCCGGAGACAGCATAGAGTACGAAAATCTGCATATAACGGTTCTGGAAAGCGGCCCGCACAGAGTCGAAAAGGCCTTGGCCGAGTTAGAAGACAGCCCCGAATAGCTGAAAACTAAAACAAGAAAGTTTAAAAGCTGCTTTCTAAGCGAAAACTGACAATTTTAGGCGAGTTGTAAAATAAACTGCAATAATTTGAAAAGGCTCGCCACAATTCTGTACAATGTTATTGGAAGAAACAACATAGAAGGGAGAATTGTTTTGAGCCAATTACATTGTATCATCAAAAGGAGTCCGGGTCAGCACTTAAAATTAAAAGATAGAGAAATTTTAGAGTATCTCTACAATGAAAATTTAAAACGTGCCAATAAAGATAGACTCACACAAAAGGAAATAGCGAAGCAACTAGGATGGAGTGAGGCAACTTTAAGCAGAGAATTAAAGCGAGGACTGGTTGAGCAAAAAAGAAGTAATTTAGAGACTTACATGGCGTATTCTTCATACGCAGCGCATATCAAAATCCAAGACAGCTGGTCAAATAAAGGACCTGCATTAAAGATAAGAAAGGATCGGAAGTTATGCGAACAGATAGAAAAAATGCTAATAGGAGAAGAGATGCCGAATATGAAGCGATTACGCTATTCTCCTGAAGCAATCGTGATGCACTTCAATGAAAAAGGCTGGCCAACGGAAACCCGACTATGTGGCCGTACTATCTATAACTATGTTGAGAAAGACATCTTTCTCAGCGTAACAATGAAAGATCTGCCTCGTAAAGGGGCTAAATCCAAGCGAAAGAACAGGCAGGTCGAAAAACGACTGTCGCCCCCGGGCAGGAAAAGAATCGACGAAAGGCCATTAGGGAGCACGCTGCGCATTGAAACAGGGCATTGGGAGATGGACTGTATAGAATCCTTAAAGTCAGACCCGACTTGCCTGCTAACCTTGGTAGACCGTCATAGCCGGAAGTGCCGGATATTCAAAATGAGACGCCAGACTCAAAAGGCAGTACTACGGAAGATTAACGGTTTAGAGCGCAAGATGGGAAGTAGAGTCTTTAAGGAGAATTTTAAAAGCATAACAGTAGATAACGGTTCTGAGTTTCTGGATTGGAAGAGTTTGGAAGAATCTGCCCTAACTAAATCAGAACGCACAGAGATATACTATGCGAGAGCCTATGCCGCTTGGGAACGAGGCAGCAATGAGAATCTAAATGGCTTTATCAGGTATTTCATACCGAAAGGAACAAAGCTCAAAGACATCACGACAGAGGAAATAAAGAAGTTAGAGGAATTTATAAATAACTATCCTAGGAAAATTTTGGGAGGGAGGAGTGCAGAAAATTTCCACTCATCTGCAGCATAGCAAAGTAACAAACATTGTACGGAATTCGATTTCAGTTTAACTTGCAATTGAAGAAACTGACAATTTTAAGAAAAAAACCTTGAAGCCGCAGGGCTTCAATGTTATAATACCAAGGCATTACGCACGGAGACCGACTTTCGACCCTGTGGCCAAATCGGCCGGGTCGCGTAAGGGTGAGGTTTCCGGAGGTAAAAACAAAAAAAAGGAGAAAATTATGTCGGTAGTATCAATGAAACAACTTTTAGAAGCAGGAGTCCATTTCGGTCACCAGACGCGCAGATGGAATCCTAAGATGAAGGAGTATATTTACTGCGAAAGAAACGGTATTTATATCATTGACCTTCAGAAAACATCCAAGAAGCTTGAAGAAGCTTATGAATTTGTCAGCTCAATCGCACAGGCAGGAGGCAAACTCCTCTTTGTAGGCACCAAGAAGCAGGCGGCCGAAACCGTGAAGGAAGAAGCGGAGCGTTCCGGCCAGTACTATGTCAATGCTCGCTGGCTCGGCGGTATGCTCACCAACTTCAAGACTATGCGCACCCGTATCGACAGACTCGCTCAGCTCGAGAAAATGCGTGACGACGGCACCTTTGATATGCTCCCCAAGAAAGAAGTATTAAAGCTCATGGGCGAGATGGAGAAGCTTGAGAAGTATCTCGGCGGAGTCAAGGAAATGAAAAAGCTTCCCGATGCCATCTTTGTTGTAGATTCCCGCAGGGAGCATAACGCCATAGCCGAGGCGAGAAAGCTGGGTATTCCCGTTATTGCGCTTGTAGATACGAACTGCGATCCCGATGAGGTCGACTATATTATTCCGGCAAACGATGATGCAATCCGAGCCATCAAGCTGATGTGCGGCAAAATGGCAGATGCCTTCGTCGAGGCCAATCAGGGAGAGGATGCAATGGCGGAAGAGCCCGAGATCAGCTATGTTTTCGAGCCGGACGATGAGCCCGCAGAATAAGACAGCAAGATTTTAATATAGTAAAGCAATAAGGAAAGGAACTTAGGTATATGGCATTTACAGCACAAGATGTAAAAAAACTCCGCGAGAAAACAGGCGTTGGCATGATGGACTGCAAAAAAGCGCTTGAGGCTTGCGACGGAGATATGGATAAGGCAGTAGACCTCCTGCGTGAAAAGGGTTTGGCTGCGGCAGAGAAGAAGGCCGGCAGAATAGCCGCCGAGGGCATGGCATACGCCGTGAGCGTAGACGGTGTCGGCGCCATAGTGGAAGTAAACGCAGAGAGCGACTTTGTTGCCAAGAACGAACTCTTTGTCGACTATGTTGAAAAAGTTGCGCAGGTCGTCGTAGATAAGAACCCTGCCGACCTCGAAGCTCTTTTTGCGGCTGAATATCCCGGGGAGAGCAAGACGGTTCAGGAAGTGCAGAACGACAAGGTGCTCGTCATTGGCGAGAACATCAAAGTCAGACGCTTCCACCGCTATGCCGACGGGGTCTCAATCCCCTATGTCCATATGGGCGGCAGGATAGCTGTTCTCCTCAACTTGGCAGTGGCTGAGGAATATAAGAACAATGAAGACGTCATCGAGCTCGGCAAAGATCTCGCAATGCAGGTCGCCGCTTTAAGGCCTGAATTTCTGGATAAGAGCGTTGTTCCCGCTGAATTTATCGAGAGAGAAAAAGAAATTCGCAGCAATCAGGCCAAGCAGGACCCGAGAAATGCCAACAAGCCCGAGCATATTATGGAGAAAATAGTCAACGGCGGACTCAACAAGTATCTGGGTGAGATATGTCTCATGCAGCAGGCTTTTGTCAAGGACGACAAGATATCTGTCGAGAAACACGTCAAGGCTGTCTCCAAGAAGATCGGCAGCGAGATAAAGATAGTCGACTATATTCGCTATGAGCGCGGAGAAGGCCTCGAGAAGCGCTCCGACGATTTGGCAGCCGAAGTTGCAAAGCTTGTTAAATAAATTAATTCATAATAAAAAGCTCAGACCACAAGGGTCTGAGCTTTTTATTATATGCTTTACTTTTTTGTTGCAAGAGCGTAAAGTTCATTTTTCGAGTATCCGCTCCCGGGGGATGCGAGCTTTGCCGCTTCTTTTAAGGACAGCCCCTGCTCTCTGTAAGCAAAAACCAGCTTCAAAGCCTCGTCCTCACTCATCCTGTTTTCATCATACGTTTCAGCAGTAGCCAAGACCAGAACAAATTCGCCCCGTGGCTCCTCTTCTTCATACTTGGAGATAAAGTCCGAAACCCTGCCGCGCAAAGTTTCCTCATGGAGTTTGGTCAGTTCTCTTGAGACGGAAATTTCCCTGTCGCCGAGAATATCATAGATATCACGCAGACTGTTTCTGAGTTTATGGGGAGCTTCATATAAAACAATAGTTCTTTTTTCAGCTTTTAAAGCAGAGAGGCGCGCCTTTCTCTCTCCTTTTTTTGCCGGTAAAAAACCCTCAAAAACAAAGCTTCCGGATGGAAGGCCAGAGAGAGACAGGGCTGAAATAAGCGCCGAAGGTCCGGGGACCGAGAGAACCTCAATACCGTGCTCATGGCAAAGCTTAACCAGTTCAGTGCCCGGGTCGGAGATGCACGGCATTCCGGCATCGGTGACAAGTGCGCAATTTTCTCCGCTTAGTATCTTTTCGAGTATAATATCTCCGCTGCTCAGCTTGTTATGCTCATGGTATGAAATAAGCGGTTTTTTTATTTCAAAATGTCGGAGGAGCTTTAAGCTTACTCTTGTGTCCTCCGCGGCTATAAAGTCAACGTTCTTCAGTGTTTCTAAAGCTCTTGGAGAGAGGTCACCCAGATTTCCTATAGGTGTGCCCACCAGATAGAGTTTAGCCTTCATTTTCTTCTTCCATTCTGTATATTTTAAGATGTTCCGAACTCAGACTGCCGTCTTCGTTTCTCAAAATCAGCGGAGACAGCACATCTATGCCCGAAGCCGCATTTTTTTTGGCTTCCATTAAAAAAATCTTCGACTTGCTCTTCAACTTGTCGTGTACAAGGCGGAGTTTTTTAGGCTCAAGCTTGTAATACTTCAAAAGCGAGCTTACTTCCGCCAGCCTTTCCGTTCTCATAACAAAGCAAAAAGATCCTTTTGCTTTAAGCAAATGGGCGGCGGCAGAAAAGAAATCCTCCAAAATCTCAGGCCGTCCCTGACGGCTCAGGCTCCTCTCGGAATCAAGCGAAACCCTGCCGCTCTTAGGCGCGAAGTACGGTGGATTCGAGATTACGAGCTCAAAGCTTTCACTCCTCAGTCTGTTTCGAACTTCCGAAACATCGCTCAAAACAAACTCCGCCCTGGTGTCCATGGAATTTAAAGTGAAGTTTTCTCCGGTTGCTTCAATGGCCTTCTCTGAGATATCCAGCAAAACAGCCTTGGCATTCGGAAAGCTGTGAGAAAGCAAAAGGCTCATGGCTCCGCTTCCGCAGCCGAGCTCCGCAAATTGTTTAATATCTCTTCTTAGACTTAGGGCGAAATCGGCGAGAAGTATGCTGTCAGTGCAAAGTGAAAATGCCGCGGAATTGTAATTGAACAGCGGCCCGCCTTTGAAGAGTGGACGCAGCTTGGAGTCAGACATAAATAATCTCCGTAAAACATTAATAAAAGAGAGGCGAATAACGCCTCTCTTTTGTCTCCGTCAAACAATTATTTTTCGACAATAACCTCAACAGGGCAACTTTCTACGCATGTTCCGCAGGAAACACACTTATCCTGATCGATAACATACTTGTCATCGCCCATTTCAATTGCCTCAGTAGGACATTCGGCAGCACATGTTCCGCACATAATACATCCGTCTTCAATGAAATATGCCATAGTTTATACCTCCATTACCCATTACTCGGTCCATAACTCGGCCTGAGAGTAATAGTAACAAAAAACTTTTAAGATTGCAAGGTATTAAAAGGTGCTAATTTTATCTTCCTATAGCTTTCCTTATAGAAGGCATGAGAGGCGGAAGCAGGGCTGAGAAGAGTATGCCCTTTACCGCAGCCAGTCCGAGGCGCAGGGCCAGCACAGCGGTAATAAATCCGGGGGTGTAATATTGAAAAATTTTGCTGTCAACATATAGCGCCAAGGTGTTAAAGCCCGTAATAATGAGTTCGGCAAGAACAAATACAATCAGCAAGGCCGGCATTTTCAAATCATACTCATAGCGTTTTGAGATAATACCTACAAAAATTGCAGCGGCAAAATAAGGAAGTATCCAAAGAGGTGTCGTAACTGTAATCCCATAGCGCAGCAATTGATAGAGACCCGTGCCAACAAGAGAGACAAGCGCGGCATCATAAGCTCCAAAGAGACAGGCTGCGACAAATATAGGTAAGGCCTCAAAGCTTATTTTAATGTTTCCAAGATCCAAGGCAAAGTAGCCGAGGATAGTGCAGGCAGCGGCAAGTATCGAATTTGCGGCAAGTCGAGAAGTTTTCATAAAAAATACTCCTTTCAAGACAGTTGCCACAAAAATACTTTATGTGGCAGCGGACGCGGAGAGGGCACCGCGGAACTTAATCCTTCGTCTTGAGGCAACTTCCCATCCCCAAGCACTTTACGCGCCCAATCCTACTCTGTCATTTTTCTTTATTAAATTTAAGTTCTTCCGGCCTAAGGTAAATCACATGCACATATAAGATAGGAGATAGTTGTCGAGCAGGCCTTCGCTTACATGGGCTCAGGTTTTTAAGCTGTTTTGGGCTGACTATACCCCTAAATCCTTAGCCTGCAATGATTATATCACTTTTATGATTTTAATAAAAGCCCGGTATCACATCATAAGTTAAGAGCGGCCAAAAGCTCCTCGGTTCTGTTGCATCTTTCCCAAGGCAGATCGAGGTCAGGTCTTCCAAAGTGTCCATAGGTGGCAGTTTGAGCATATATAGGGGCTTTGAGACCCAAGCTCTTAATAATAGCCGTCGGTCTCAGGTCAAACACTTTTTTAACAGCTCTTTCAAGCTCAAAATCCGAGACCTTGCCGGTGCCGAAGCTTGTCACGTTTATGCTCACAGGATTTGCAACTCCTATAGCATAGGCAATTTGAACCTGGCAGCGACTGCAAAGACCGGCTGCAACGATATTTTTGGCAATCCAACGAGCTGCATAGCTGGCAGACCTATCAACCTTGCTGGGGTCCTTTCCCGAGAAAGCGCCGCCGCCGTGAGGCGCGCTTCCGCCATAGGTATCCACTATAATCTTGCGGCCGGTGAGACCGGAATCGGCCGCGGGACCGCCCTTAACAAAGCGGCCTGTGGGATTAATAAAAAACTTGATCTTGTCGTTTCCGAGCTTCTCGGGAATGCAGGGAAGTATGACATGTTCTATCATGTCTTTTCTGATTTGCTCCAGCGAGACGCTTTCCCTATGCTGAGTGGAGAGTACAACGGTGTCAACTCTCAGAGGTTCGCCATTCCCGTCATATTCAACAGTGACCTGTGTTTTGCCGTCAGGCAGGAGATATGGGAAACTCCCGTTTTTTCGCACCTCACTAAGCTTTTTAGCCATCTTGTGAGCAAGATATATGGGCAGAGGCATTAAGACAGGAGTCTCGTCACAGGCATAGCCAAACATCATGCCCTGATCTCCGGCGCCGTTTTGGAGTTCCGCTTCTTCGTTGAGCTTGTTCTCAAGAGCTTTGTTAACGCCCATTGCGATATCGGAAGATTGCTCATCAATAGCCGTCAAGACAGCGCAGGTCGAAGCATCAAAGCCCATTTCCGAATCGGTATAGCCGATTTCCCTCACGGCATCTCTGACTATCTTGGGAATATCCACATAGCAGGAGGTGGAGATCTCTCCCATAATAAATATGAGTCCCGTTGTACAGCAGCATTCACATGCAACATGGCTGTCAGGGTCCTGCTCGAGTATAGCGTCCAGAATTGAGTCTGAAATTTTGTCACATATTTTATCGGGATGACCTTCAGTGACTGATTCAGAGGTGAATAGGTAATTTGCCAAATTAAACACTCCTTTTATCTTAGAGGGAAAGAAAAAGACCCGCTTATCGGCGGGCTAAAAAAGAACAATCTCATCTTTCGAATAACTCGCCGGATTTAGCACCTTGAATAAACAGGTTGCCGGGCTTCACAGGACCGTTTCCTCCACCACTCTTGATAAGATTTTAAATTGTAAACAGAAGTATATACCACACTTTGGCAAAAAGCAACAAATAATAAAGGCTAAAATAAACAAAAAAATAAAAATATTGACATTTGTATGTTTTTGCAAGATAATGCAGGAAGAGGTGAGTGTTATGCAATCGAATAGAACTAACCTACCGGCAGTAATTATAATGCTTTTGATTTTACTACTCATTGTTGTGGCAGTTGCCTTGATAATGAGATCTTGCGGCAATGTCAAAGAGGTGGAAATAATAAACCAGCCTTCGGGAGCAGCCGACAATCAAAACCCGGGCCAAGTGGGCCCCAATCTCCCCGGCCAGGTAAGCACCACGCCGGTGTATGATCCCGGAGTATATGTCCCCGGAGGAAATCCTCAGAATCCTCAAAATCCTCAAAACCCTCAGAATCCCGCACAGACGACGCCGACTGTCGTACCGGCAACGCCGGCTGTTGTGCCTACCCCGGTGCCGGCCGAATCCTCGGGCTCTTTCATGTCAACTAATAAAAAGCTGAATATCAGAGCGGATTGGCAGCTCACACCCTCCGTTGGTGAAAGCTACAGCCTCACACTCAATCTATATGCTGTTTCATATTCGCTGTACTGCAGAGAGATGCCCAGCGGCGGCACCCTTACAATTGGCGGCAGGTCCTATTCATTTACCACAAAGGCCGTAAACTACGACGGGCCCGGCAAGGGTGAGAACCTCCTTGCAACCTATCATATGACAATCTCCAAGGCGGCATTGGGAAATGCCACGGTCAGTTGGTACTTTAACGGAACATACAGCGGTCAGCATATTGATTCTGTTGTCGCAAAGGGAAAAATAGGCTAAAGTCCGATATCTGATTCCCTGAAATAAGCAAAGTTTTAAGACAAAAGAATACTTGAAAAACGCACAGACTTGCGGTATAATTCACTGCAATGCCGGTGTGTCGGAATTGGTAGACGAGATAGACTCAAAATCTATTATCCGCAAGGGTGTGTGGGTTCGAGTCCCACCACCGGTACCACATTTTGTCCGAAAAGCCGGAATAAAGCCGGATTTTCGGACATTTTTCTTTGTTTTTTGCACTTTTTTTGAAAAATATGAAGCAGCCGTTCATCACATGGCCGCTATCAGTGCCTTTGCTCCTATCATATTGATTGCTCTTGTTATGTTGTAGGCCAGAAAACTCAGCCCCAGCTCTGCTGAGGCTTTTTCTTTGCCCTTACACAGTAAATAATGTGCACCGTTATACCATTTTACCGTTCCGAACGGATGCTCAGAAAGACACATTCGCTCTTTTAACTTTTCTTTGTTGTCTTCTATGCGCAAAACAACTTTTTTCTTCGGCACGTGTCCCGTATCAAGAGTGTGGTTATTTGGACTGATTCTTGCATTCGGCGGTATTGCCTGTATAGGTCCTCTGAGAATCCCGAACATTTTTACTGGTACACAGTCTGTTTCAGGGCCAAAGCTGACCTCTTTCCATTCCGCATTTGTACATTTGTTTTTACAAGCTCGACAACGTTCTTTATCTTTGTATACCGTATTTCTGCCGCGTTTTTTGGAATACCGAAGCTCATGTCCCATGGGGCAGATTACTCTTCCCTCGGAATCTCGTACAAAACAACTGATTGCTCCTTTGGTCTGTAATTCCACTGTGATGCCGCTGCCCTCATAGATATTAGGCAAAACTCCCGCTTTTATGCACTTCTCGATATCTTCCCGTTTTGTGGAATTTCGCTCTTCTTCCGTTATCTCATTTTCCTCATAGGGCAGGTCATAGCTTCGCTCTTCCTTGTCGTACTTCAGAGCAACCGTAGGAGCTGTTCCGTCGTAGATACAATCTAATATATCTGCCTTGCTTTCATAACCTTTATCCGCAACAACCGATATTGTCGATACTTCCAGCTGCTCCTTGGCTTGTGATGCAAGCTTAGATAAAAGTCCTTGATCTGTATTGCGGTTTGTAACCTCATACTCCGCTATCATATGGCTCCCGCTGTCAACTGCCGTCTGTACATTGTAGCAACAGTGAAATCCGTCTTTTGAGTGCATTCGTCTGGCTTCAGAATCTGTCGTCAATATCTGCCGTTCTCCGCTTTCAAGAAGCTCTTTTAAAATACCCTCGTATTTTTCTTGGCGAGTACGAAGTTCTTCTACTGCCGCTTTTACCTTGCCGTTTTCTTCTTCTGTTGCAGGTTCCGATTGGTCGCACTCTTCCATTTCCTCAAGATATTTCTTTATCTTCTCATCTATATGTGCCAGCTTCTTTTCCAATACCTCTTTATTGTAGCAATTATCTTTACTGTTTACTGCTCGTATTTTGCTCCCGTCTATTGCCAGAAGCTCTCGATTATATAGTCCAAGCTTTATACACAGTTTTCCAAAGGCGCGAAATGTATTGCGTATTGCAGATGCATTTTCCTTTCGAAAATCTGAAATAGTCCGAAAGTCAGGCTTTAACTCTCCAAGCAGATAGAAAAGTTCTATGTTCCTCCTGCATTCTCTCATCAGCATACGGCTGGAGCGAATTCGATTGAGATAGCCATAAATATACAGTTTCAATAAATCTCTCGGATCATAGGCAGGTCGGCCGGTCTGAGCAGGTTGGGATTTTGAAAATCCCAATCCTTCCATATCCAAAGAATCTACAAATGCATCAATCACCCTAACCGGGTTTTCATCATCTATATAGTCCTCAACACATTCAGGCAGAAAGTTGATTTGCATACGATCTTTCTTTTCTATATACTTCATCTTTTTCACTCACCTCTTGCCATATTTTAACATATTTCCACCCTTATTCCTCTCTTTTCGGACAGTCTGACCAAAAAAGATAAACCCTGTAAGTGTAACGCTTGCAGGGTTTTTGATCATTAACTTAACTTTAAAAACTTATACAATGCCGTTCTTTAATGCGAACATGTCATCAATAGCGACAAGCATATGGTAGCGCATTGCAAGGGCAGCGGCCTCACCGTTTCGCAGTTTAAGGTAGCGAACAATGTCGGCGTGATTTTGCACTGCATTTCGTTTATACCGCTCGCATAACCGTCCGTACAGGCTCTTTACCATGTCATAATATATTGAGGCATGCAGCGATGGGATTAGACGCTCCATGACGATATTGTGTGTTGCTCTCGCTAGGGCGCAGTGGAATTGCTGGTCCGCCGAGAGAAAATCCACATCCGATAGATTAACAAGAGAATTTTCGTGTTCCATGATTGCCTCAATTTCCGCAATTTCCTCATCTGTGGCATTTTCTGCAACCATTGTCATGGCGTCACCTTCTAGGATGCGCCTCACTCTGTACCAGTCGATCAGCACAGAAGCCGTATCGTGAATATCATCTGTCTGTATGCTGATTCCCAGCGGATTCCTAGAGACACCGGGATTCTCAGATACAAAAGTGCCGACACCTCGCTTTACGGTCAGTATGCCGCGCGCCTCAAGCTGCTTTGAAGCTTCTCTGATAGAGGTGCGGCTTGCGCCCAGCATCTCTGAGAGCTGACGCTCTGTCGGCAGCTTCTCTCCTGGTTTATATTTTTTGCCTTCAAAAATGATTTCCGCAAGTTCTTCGGCAATTTTGGATGACAGTGGCTGTGACTTCATATGTATTCTTCCGCCTGATAAGCCCATTTATGCTTAAGATTTATTTGATAACAATAATAACTTTTTGACAAAAAAATGTCAAGAATGAAGACGCGCTAGGCAACAGAGGTATTACCACTGACGAAAAGTGACGATGTAGTGAGAGGAATCAATATTATGGGCCATTCTACCAAAAAAATGTGGCTCTAGACTGGATAATTCAACGAAATTTCAGTTAATATAACGATTTTATATTGACTTAAACAAAATCTATAGGTATACTGAATTAAAGCATAGGTAATACCATGCGTGAAAATTATATATCAGAAAGGATAATGCTGTATGGGCAAGAAAAAAATGTCAGTACTCGATTTCCAAAAGTATAAGGACGAGGGGCGCAAGTTTGCGTATGCCACGGCCTATGACTACACCACGGCGTCAATTGTTGACGAAAGCAATGTAGAGGTAATTCTCGTCGGTGACTCACTGGGCATGATCATGCTGGGATATACAACAACCGTCGGCGTCACTATGGACGATATGATTCACCACATAAAACCTGTCGTAAAGGGCGCTCCGAACACTTTTATTGCCGGAGATATGCCTTTCGGCTCATATCAGGAGAGCCCGGAACAGGCCATCCGCAATGCCAGCCGCATACTCATGGAGACAAACTGCGACTGCGTAAAACTTGAGGGCGGAGTCGCCATGGCGCCGACAATTAAGCGCATGGTGGAAGTGGGTATACCCGTCATGGGCCACATAGGCATGACACCGCAGTCGGCAACCTCGTTTGGAGGCTTCAAGGTTCAGGGCGGCACTCCGGAAGGCGCTAAAAAACTTATAGAAGACGCCAAGGCAATCGAGGCTGCCGGGGCGTTTTCCATTGTTGTTGAGTGTGTACCTTCAGTCGTTGCGGCCGCGCTTACCAAGGCCGTAAAAGTCCCCATACTCGGCATCGGCGCGGGTTCGGATGTCGACTGTCAAGTGCTGGTCACACAGGATTTGCTGGATATGTACGGCGATTTTAAGCCGAAGTTTGTAAAGCACTTTGCACATATCCGCAAGGCGATGGTCGATGGACTAAACGCTTTCCATAAAGAAACCGTGGACGGCACCTTCCCGACTCCCGAATATAGCTTCAACAAGCAGGTTGAGATACCTCCGATAGACTGAAACGTTTAAGAAAAACAAGCTCGAAACCAATACACAAAATATTAAGTCAAATAATTAAAAATGAAAGGAAGTAATAATATGAGTAAATATGTAGAAATTGGATATCCTATTTATGACGGCATGGGGGTCTATCCCGGACTTCCGATTCCCTCCGTAAAGCTTCGTGAAGACCTCGAAAAGGGAGATCCTTGGAACGGCTCGGTGCTCGAGATTTATCTACACGCCGGCACACACTGCGATGCGCCCTGGCACTATATGGGCGGCGACGCTCCGAAGATGGATAACGTTGAGGCGATACCGACCGAGAAATTTGTCTATCATCATCCTCTGTTGATTGACTGCCCGTTCACCGAGAAAAACGGACTCATAACAATCGATATGATAAAGAAATATGGCGACGAGATCTATAAGGCCGATTTTCTGATTTTCAACACACATTCCTATCCGAAGCGCAGTGTGGACTTCGAAGACTACGGCTCCGACTTTGCCGCTGTCGGCGCAGAGGCTGCCGAGTGGATTCGCGCAGAGCTGCCGAACGTCAAGGCTGTAGCGATAGACACTCTCTCCATCGAAAATATCGGTATCGGCAAAACCAACGGATTCCGCACACACAAGGCCTTCCTCGATCCGGCCAGAGAGAATGACACAATTCTCATATACGAGGATATAAATCCTGCTCCGATAGTCGGCAAGAAAATACTCAGGGCATTCACAGCGCCTCTTCGTATTCACGGCGATGGCTGCATCTGCAACGTAATTTGCGAGATTGAGGACTAAAATTAGCGGGAGGCAATAAAATGAAGATTGGAATAATTGGCGCCGGTGCCATGGGCTGTATCTATGGCACATATCTTTGCAAGCATAACGAAGTGCTTCTTGTAGATGTGGTTCAGGCACATGTGGATGCCATAAATGAAAAGGGTCTCGAATTTGTGCATCTCGACGGTACGACCGAAATCTATAAAAACATGAAAGCCACGACGGACACAAAGGGATATTCCGCGGCCGATCTCGTCATTCTGCTCACAAAGGGCTATCAGAGCGCAGATGCTCTAAGTGCAAATGCCAGCCTTATAGGGCCGAAAACAATAGTTCTCACACTGCAGAACGGATATGGCAACTCGGACGAGATTGTAAAATTTGTTCCCGAGGAGCAGATAGTGGTCGGCACCAGCGGCGGCGGAGCAATAGTTGCAGGATCCGGATATGTACTTCACAAGGGACAGGGGCCGACGCATTTAGGCTGTCTGACGGAGGATCAGACCAATGCCGACATAGTCGCGAAGCTCATGGAAGAGGGCGGCGTTCCGCATGTCGAGCTGACTCCGGATGTAAAGGAGCTTGTATGGAGCAAGGTGTTCGTCAATGTCGGCATCAACGGTATCTGTGCCCTGCTTAACGATACCAACCAGTGCATTGCCAACAACGAGTTTGCCCGCGCCGCCTCTTACGCGCTTGTGAATGAAGCTGTTGAGATAGTCAACGCTTCGGGAATGAATTTCAATTTCGAAGAGGTGTTTCAGAATGTTATAGACATCGCGCTCGAAACCGGAGGGAATATAGCCTCCATGCTGGCTGATGTTACAAATAAGCGCCGCACAGAAGTCGATCAGATAAATGGCGCGGTTGCGTCCGAAGCAAAGAAGCTTGGTATGGAAGCACCGCTCAACGAGCTAATGACAAATCTCATCCACGCTAAAGAGCAGCTTTATTAAAATTACTGTCGAAATTGAACAACGGACGGCAGGTATGTCTAAAGCTCTACCTGCCTCCGTCTTTGCTTGAGTTGACGCAAGCCAATTCGAAAGGAGCTTAAAACATGGAGTATAAGACAGACATAGAGATAGCGCAGGCATGTGAAAAACAAAATATAAGGGAGATTGCGGCTGCAGCCGGAATAGAAGAAAAATACTTAGAGCCGTACGGCAGGTACATGGCGAAGGTGGACTATGCGCTGCTTAGGGATATGGCCAATAAGCCGGATGGAAAGCTTGTTTTGGTTACGGCTATCACCCCCACTCCGGCGGGCGAGGGAAAGACAACAACGACTGTCGGACTCGCCGACGGACTTAGAAAGATAGGGAAAAGCGCTGTTGTCGCTCTGCGTGAGCCGAGTTTAGGTCCGGTGTTCGGAATTAAGGGAGGTGCGGCCGGCGGCGGATATGCCCAAGTTGTGCCGATGGAAAACATAAATCTCCACTTTACAGGAGATTTTCACGCTATAGGCGCGGCGAATAACCTCCTTGCCGCAATGCTGGATAACCATATCCAGCAGGGAAATTCTCTGGGCATCGATCCGCGCCGGATAACATGGCGCAGAGCCGTGGATATGAACGACCGTCAGCTTAGAAATATTGTTATCGGACTCGGTGGAAAAGCCAACGGCACACCGCGTGAAGACGGATTCAATATTACCGTAGCAAGCGAGATTATGGCTGTACTCTGCCTTGCGAGCGACATAAAGGATTTAAAGGAAAGACTCTCCAGGATAATAGTAGGTTATACCTATTCGGGCGAACCCGTCACGGCGGGAGAGCTTAAGGCTCAGGGCGCAATGGCGGCGCTTTTAAAAGATGCATTGAAGCCGAACTTGGTGCAGACACTCGAGGGAACACCGGCCTTTGTGCATGGCGGGCCCTTTGCAAATATTGCCCATGGCTGCAACACTGTTACCGCAACTCGTACGGCGCTAAAGCTGGGCGACTATGCCATAACAGAAGCGGGCTTTGGTGCCGACCTCGGCGCGGAAAAGTTTATAGATATCAAGTGCCGAATGGCAGGCCTCAAGCCTTCGGCAGTAGTGGTGGTGGCCACTGTCCGTGCGCTAAAACACCACGGCGGGGTAGCGAAGGCCGAGCTCGGGAATGAGAATCTAGATGCGCTTGAGAAGGGCTTGCCTAACCTTTTGCAGCACATCGAGAACATCACAAAGGTATATAAGCTGCCCTGCGTTGTGGCGATAAATCGTTTCCCGACCGACAGCGAAGCAGAGCTTGGGCTAATCGAGAGCAGGTGCAAAGCACTCGGTGTAAATGTTGCGCTCAGCGAGGTTTGGGCTAAAGGCGGCGCAGGCGGCGCTGCACTCGCAGAGGAGGTTGTAAGAATCTGCGAGCAGCCAAATGATTTTCAGTTCATCTACAGTCTCAACATGGGTATAGGGGAGAAACTCGAGGCAATAGCGACGAAAGTATATCATGCGGACGGCGTGGATTTGGTTGAAAAAGCTCCAAAGCAGCTTGCCGAGCTCGAGGCGCTGGGTTTCGGCTCTCTTCCCATATGCGTTGCTAAAACACAGTACAGTTTTTCGGATGACCCGAAAAAGCTCGGCGCTCCGAAGAATTTCCGTGTGGCGGTTAGGAATCTGGAGGTCTCAGCGGGCGCCGGCTTCATAGTTGCGCTCACAGGCGATATAATGACTATGCCGGGTCTGCCCAAGGTGCCCTCGGCGGAGAAGATAGATGTCGACGAAAACGGAGTTATCACGGGGTTGTTCTGATATGCGCTTGGTTGATATGACGGTAGGTGAATTTGTTGCCAAGCTTGCATCGGCCGCGCCAACACCCGGAGGCGGAGGTACGGCGGCGCTCTGCGGCGCGCTTGGCACTGCGCTTGGCGCAATGGTTGGTTTTCTCACCGTCGGAAAGGCGAAATATGCGGCTGTAGAGCCGGAGATAAAAGAGCTTATAGAGAAGTCTGAGCGCATAAGAGCAAGACTAGTTGAGTTAGTTGACGGGGATGCAGAAGCATTTGCGCCGCTTGCAGCTGCCTATGCGTTGCCGAAAGACATGCCGGGTCGGAATGAGACAATGGAAAAATGCCTAAGAGAAGCTGCTGCTGTGCCAATGGAGATATTGGAACTCTCCGGCGAGGCTGCAGAACTGATGCGCGGATTTGCCGATATGGGCAGCACTCTGGCCATATCGGACGCCGGATGCGGCGCAGCGCTCTGTCGAAGCGCAATGTGCGCAGCGGCGTTGAATGTGCGTGTGAATACGAGGCTGATGCGGGACAGAGAGTACGCAGATAAACTCAACTCACGTGTGGATGCGCTTCTGAATGATAAAAGCCGGATAGCCGAAGAAATTTATGAAGATGTTTACAGGAGACTCAAATGAGCGAGATTTTAAGAGGGGCGCCGGCAGCAACGGCGCTGGACGAGGAAACAACAAGCCGCGCAAGCATGTTGCAAGTAAAAGGCATTGTTCCGACACTTGCCATTCTCCGTGTCGGTGAGCGAGCTGACGATGTATCTTATGAGCGGGCCGCAATAAAGCGTGCGGCCAAAGTCGGCATAGAAACAAAAAACATTGTTTTGTCTAAGAACATTTCACAGGATACACTCTTCGAAGAAATAGAGAAACTTAATGCAGACAAAAGTGTCCACGGTGTGCTCATGTTTCGTCCCCTGCCAAACACGATTGACGAGTACGCAGCTTGCGCAGCCCTCACACCCGAGAAGGATGTGGACGGCATAAGCTTTAAATCTATGGCTCAGCTCTATTCAGGTATAGGTGCAGGATATGCGCCATGCACGGCGCAAAGCGTTATGGAGCTCTTAAAATACTATGCCGTTGAGCTCTCAGGGAAGCGAGCTGTGGTAGTAGGACGGAGCTTGGTAATAGGTCGGCCTGTTGCAATGCTGCTTATGGAGGCCAACGCAACGGTGACGCTCTGCCACAGCAAAACGGCACGGCTGCAAGAGGTAATGCGTGAAGCCGATATTGTAGTTGCGGCGCTCGGAAGAGCGGAAATGCTCGGCACAGAGTACTTCCGCACGGGGCAGACAGTGATAGATGTCGGAGTCAATTGGTCAGAGAAAAAACAGAAGTTTGTCGGCGATGTGGACTTCGATGCGGTTTTGCCAAAAGTCCGCGCCATAACGCCGGTTCCCGGAGGCGTCGGCAGCGTTACAACAGCCGTACTCTGTCGGCACATTGTCGAGGCAGCGGAGAGAGCGGTGTGAAAAAAATAAAGACATTTCTCTACAGTATTATAGGCGGGGCCTCAATCGCAATAGGCGGCGCTGCTTTTCTCTCGGTCGAAAGCAAGGTGGTCGGCGCGCTGTTTTTCGTTGTGGGACTCTTTGTAATATGTACAATGGGCTTCAGTCTGTTTACAGGCAAGGTGTGCTATGTTTTTGAAAACGATGCCGCCTATGCGCTCGATCTTCTTCTTATCTGGCTGGGCAATATTATAGGCGCATTCATAGTCGGCGAAGCGTTGAGAGCGACGCGTATAGCCGGCATATCGGAAAAAGCTGCCGCCATGTGCCGAATGAAGCTAGATGACAGTTTGTTCAGTATCTTTTTACTCGCGATTTTCTGCAACATACTGATTTGTGTTGCAGTCGACGGGTATAGGAACAATCCGCATGAGGTTGGCAAGTACATAGCGCTGTTCTTCGGAGTGACGGTGTTTATCATCTGCGGTTTCGAGCACTGCGTAGCCAATATGTTCTACATATCTTTGGCGAGAATGTGGAGTGCGGAAGCGCTTATATTTATTCTGGTGAATTCACTCGGCAATGCAGTCGGCGGAGTGTTGCTGCCGCTTGCAAAAACGCTTGAAAACAGGGCAGTAAAAGCAGATTAAGATTTGTGAGCCTGCTATCCAAAAAGATAAATAAGCAGGAAGTGTAGTTTTCCTCCGGAAAGAGGCTTGTTCACTGTAAGCACCTTCTATAGTATAATTAGCAGCTAAAACTGCGTCATGAAGAAAAATCGTGACGCAGTTTTGTGTGTATAATTTATTATCTAAGTAAAATTATATATGCAGCTGAAACATGTTACAGCCCTTATTTGTAATGCATTAAAAAGTAAGAACTTCCGCTATTCTCCCAAGGCTCTCATCTCATAAACAAAAGCAACTCTGTCATCCATATCCTGGGGCTGAACAAGAGGATCAAGCCAGTAAAAATTATAGGGAATAATCGAATGAAAATAGCCAAAAGTTTCTTTTAACTCCTTGTACCGCTCATGCAGACGCCAGCCCTGAGACATAGAGTCAACTACAGTTGTGTTAATCCGGCAGTCCGGAAACTGTTTTTTAAACTCCCGAATCTGTTCCGTAGGGATGTTGTGCGCACAGCCGAGCCAAAGTCTTTCAAGGTCTAAGTCAAAAAGAGGCGATATATCTCTCAAAAACAAATTGTTTGCGGCGTTTAAATGCTTTAGCCCTTTCATATTGCGCAAGGGTTCAAGGTTATCAAGACGTACGTCCATTATTTCAAGGTACTCTATTTTTGTGCAGTTAGAAAGCGGGCTGATGTCACTCCAACTGTTCAGGCCGATAATGCATACTTCAAGATCTTTCATCTCACTCACAAATGAAATGTCTGTTATGCCGTTGTGGCCCAAGTCCAAATATTTAACGTCAGTACAATATTTAAGAGTCTGAACATTGTTGTTTCTTAGCAGTCCGCCTTCAGGCGGCTTGGATGCCAAGATTCTTTCCACATCTGTTCTGGCAGTGTAGTTGCGTCCGAACCAAACTCTCCAAACGACCTTTACATTCGGCAGGGCGTCTCTTATTTCGGCCATGCGCTCATTCGGGACTCCGCAGCTGTCCATGTCCAAAAATTCAAGGTTCGGCATACATTTTGCAAGAGCAAGTATTTCGTCGCCGTTGTCATCCAGTCTGATATGATTTATGTCCACAAGACTGTCCGACAGACAAACTGTTTTGTCATAGAATTCATAATTGCCGCTGATGTCAGTTTCGGGGTAGGCGTTTTTTAAGGAAAGCAAGTCCTGAGATTTAAAAGAATTCTCCCCGCCGAAGTTGCCGAAGCTTATCGTGCGAACATTTGGAAGATATTCAAGGGCTGAAAAAAGCTCTGAAAACTCAGCTTTTGTAAGGGAATCAAACTTCAAGCTTTCCGCCGTGTCCTCCACCTCACCCATTTGGGGAAGCGATACCGTGTAGCTTACATCTATATCCGGATACTGATTTTTAAACTCGTCTATTTTTTCGTAATCATGATTTCCGCTAAGATCCACTTCTTTATTGCCGAAAAAAGGAAGTTTATTTAAAAACTCCTCATATTCCGAGTAGTTTTTGCCGAAAATATATTGTAATTTACTAAACCCAAATACAATCATAAGAACAAGAATGATGAGAAGAACTAAGATAATATAATATAACTTGTTTTTAGCTTTCATATTTACAACCCCAATCTGCTCACTTATTTGAAGTTTGTATTTCAAAACCCGATTTTGACCCTAGATTCCAAATATGCAATCATTATCTATCAATATCACTGCTTTAGTCAAGCAATGATTTGCCTGCCCCCTGTTTTAATTGAAAAACAAGCTGTCCGAGTGATATAATAAGTCGTTACAAATTTGAAACGGCTTGTCTTTAATAATGCCGATATGGCATACGGAAGGGGGACAAAGACATGAACGAGATAGATTTTAATTTAAAAATGCTCAGCTATCTGGCAGATTCCGCTTCGCAAGCCGAGCTCAGAGTTCAGACTACGGCTCAGCGCAGGGTATCTCTCAGAAACGGAGAGCTCAGCATCAATACACGAGCAGACTTTGGGGGAGTTTCAGCCCGAGTAGGCGAGAACGGATACTATGGGTTTTCCTCATCTCCCACAGTGAGTGAGGTTGAGGCAAAAAAAGTTTTGAAAGCCGCCAAAGAGCAGGCGCGCTTCTTGAGCACTCGCTGTTTTTCCGAAAAGTCTGCGTTGCCGCTGCTCAAAAAATATGAGCACAAGGACACTGCGGTTTGGATGGATGCCGAGCAGGTGTATTTTTATGAGATTTGCCGAAGGACTGATGAGTATATAGTAAAAAACTGCCCGAAGCTCTCTGCCAGAAGCGTAGTTGCCTACGCCGACTGTATGGATAAGGAGCTTATAGCTTCCGGGGGAGTATATTCTCACAGCGTGCAGCCGCGCGCCTATATTTATGTCTTCCTCACAGCGCCTTGTGCTGACGGGGGAACAGTCGAGGTTTTCGATAGTTTCGGAGGCTTCGGCAACCCCAAAGAGCTTTTCGAGGGCGAGGCAGAAAGCAAGATTCAAGTTTTTATAGATGAACTGTATAAAATGGCGCTTGATAAGGCTGAGGGAATAGCACCAAAGGCCGGCAGGGCGCAGGTAATCATAGACGGCAAACTTGCAGGTATGCTGGCGCACGAGGCAGTCGGTCACACAGTTGAGGCCGATATGGTGATAGGGGGCTCTGTTGCTGCCCATCTCCTGAATAAAGATGTTGCCTCTTCCATAGTTTCGCTTACGGATTTTGCACACACCGCCTTCGGGAATCCGGCGCCGCTACCTGTATATCTTGACGACGAGGGTGTCCGGGCAAAAGATGTACATATAATCGAAAACGGAATTCTCCGCGCCTATATGCACAATAGGGAGAGCGCAAACAAATTCGGAGCAGTGCCGCGCGGCAATGCCCGAGCTTGGCTTTTCAGCGATGAGCCTCTCATCAGAATGAGAAACACGGCCATACACCCCGGCAAAAGCAAGTTGGAGGAGATGATAGCCTCCGTTGAGGATGGATACTATCTGCTTAAGACGAATAACGGCCAGGCCGACAGCACGGGTGAATTTATGTTCGGTATCTCAATGGGCTACGAGATAAAAAACGGAAAGCTTGGACGCGCCATCCGCGATACCACAATCTCGGGCATAGCTTTCGAAATGCTGAAAACCGTTGACATGCTATCTGATGAAACGAAGTGGGGAAGCTCAGGCTTCTGCGGGAAAAAACAGCCGATGCCTACCGGACTGGGGGGTCCCGCTCTGCGATGCATGCTTACGATAGGAGGTTGCTGATATGAGCGATACAAAATATCTTGCCCATTACGGTCTTAAAGCGCTCTTAGACAAGGGCGCAAATGAAGCCGGCTGCTCTGTAACGGTAAGCCGACTCAAAGAGTTCAACTTTGAAACCGACCGCTTCACTCTATATAGAAGCAACACGAATCACAGTGTGAGCATGGTGTCCATAGAAGAGGGAAGATACGCAACACTGGCGGGAAATAATATATCGGAAGATGGGCTCAAAGCCCAGGCAAAGCTCTGCCTCGAGACGGGAAAAAGCTCCCCCAAGGACCCCTGCCGACGCATAGCCCCCGAGGGCAAGGAGATTAAAACCAAAGAGGGGAGCATGGAGTACGATGAAGAAAAACTCTTCGCTCGCTGCACCGAACTTATTGAAACTGTAAAAGAAAGATATCCGACAATAGTTCTTGAGCGGTTCATAGCAGCCTATCAAAAACAAGAGAGCTGTGCTGTCTATTCAAACGGGGGAGTATATGAAAGCGAAAGAGGATTTTACAGCGCATCCTTGATGTATGGCTCAAAAAGCGGAGAAAAGTCCTCCTCATTTTATTACCAAGGACTGCTTTTACCCGACCTTGAGAGCCCGTGGATAGAAATAGACGGTCTGGACGACGATATTAGTAAAGTCTCAGTCCAGTGGGACAGCAGACCTCTTGCTTCAAACTTTGAAGGCACAGTGCTTATGACGCCAAACCAAGTTGAGGGCATTTTTGAGGATGTAATTTCTAATTTCTGCGGCGACAGCGGACTGATGTTGGAAACAAGCCTATGGAAAAATAAGCTCGGCGATAGAGTGGCAGACAAGCGTTTGAACCTCAGAATAGAGCCGCTGAATTCCAAGTTTTTGGGAGGCTCCCGCCACACGGCAGAGGGCGCAGAGGCAAAAAACTACACCATTATAGAAAGCGGGACACTTAAGAACTTTGCCCTGTCTGATTTTGCCGCCCTAAAAAAAGACCTGCCCGCCGCGCCTAACTCGGAAGCGCCGGGCTATATGGTGATTGATGCCGGTGATGAGAGCGTGCAGGAGATAATAGGCTCAATAAAAAAAGGCATACTTGTAATGCGCCTCTCGGGAGGCATGCCCGCAGCAAACGGAGATTTTTCAGCAGTGGCAAAGAACAGCTTCCTGATTGAAAACGGCGAGATAAAGTATCCTCTTAGAGAGCTCATGATAAACGGCAACCTTGCCGATATGATGAACAGTATCAAGGCTATTTCTAAAGAAACACGCGGAGGCTATAGCAGTAAAGTCCCGTTTATGGCATTTGAGCCGATGCTCATATCCGGAGCGGAATAAAGGATTTTAATAAAACAATAATATAACAACTATTCCCCGAGCCTAAGACTCGGGGATAGCTGTTACTATAATTGCAATCAAAGAAACATAATAATTTTAAAGCGAAGAACTTTCCAGTTTCAATATTTCGGCTTTAAACCCATCACCAATAAATTCTATCAAAGCAAAGCTTCCGCCGTAGTCAACCGAGGCGCCGGGATTTAGGAGTGTGAGTTCCGCCCGCCTCTCCATAAGGGCTTTGTGAGTGTGGCCGAAGAGACATATATCTGCGCTCTTTTCCTCGGCAGCGTAGCAGAGATTAAGCAGACTGCGTTTAACAGAATACTTATGCCCGTGACAGGCAAATATCCTAAAGCCGAAAAGTGAAAAGCAGAGCTCAAGAGGGGCAAGGGACCCCAAGTCGCAGTTTCCCTTTAAAGAATAAATCTGTACCTCAGGAAAGCTGAGACGGAGCTTATCGGCATCATTCGCATAGTCTCCAAGATGAAATACCGCATCGGGAGAATGAGTTAGAATCGCTCTGTGCATGGCCTTGGTGAAACCATGCGAATCCGAAAAAACAAGCAACTTTCCTCTGTTCATATATCAGTGCAAATGTTTGTATGAGCAGAAGCAGACAAGAATCTAAGCTTGCGCATCATCGTTTTCCTCCAAACGGACCTCAGTCCTTCTCTGCTTCACAGTTTTGATGGTGTTGTAAATAAGAAAGCCCATGAGTGAGGTGCAAACATACAGAATATAAATCGCAATCAAACGAACTCTGCCCTCAGTGGCCATGGTGAGAGAAAAAAGACCCAAGAGAGAGGAAACCATAGTCATAAGAGAAACGGCCTCTTTCTGATTGAAGCCATAGTCCAGAAGCCTGTGGTGCAGATGCTTCTTGTCTGCATGCATGGGGTTTTGTTTTTCTTTAAGGCGTCTGAAAAAGGCCAGAGCCGTGTCAAGAACAGGGAGGGCAAGAGCCAGGAAAGGCACAAGGAAGGTTATTGCTGTATGCAATTTAAACGCGCCCTGAATCGAGACTGTTGAAAGTATATAGCCCAAAAAAAGCGAACCGGTATCACCCATAAAAATTTTGGCAGGGTGAGAATTATAGGGTAAAAAGCCCAAAAGCGCTCCGATTAACGCAAGCAGCATTATGCTCACATCGATATCGCAAAGGCTTATCGCAATAACGAGCATGGTGGCAGCCGAAACCATAGAAAGCGAAGCGGCCAACCCGTCTAGCCCGTCTATAAGATTCAAGGCATTAGTTATCCCCACTATCCAAAGAAGAGTGAACAAAAACGAGAAAATGCCGAGATTCATAACATAGGCGCCACCCGAGAATGAGAAAAACCTGAGATGTTCAATCACCACTCCGTGCGACATAGCAAAGATTGCGGCAATGATTTGAACAAGCAATTTTAAAAGGGGTGGAAGAGGCCTGATATCGTCTACAATTCCGCAGACTACGAGTAAAACAGCGCCGTAAATGACTCCCCTGAGCTCCCTTGTAAATTCAGGCAAAAGAAAAAGTCCGAAAGAGAAGCCTATGAAAATTGCAAGCCCCCCCATCCTCTCGGTTGGACTATCGTGTATGTGCCTTACAGAATCGGGGACATCAATTGCGCCGGCTTTGTTGGCAAGTTTTTTTACCAGCGGGGTCAGGGCAAAGCTGAGTAAAAACGAAAAAAACAGCGCCATGACCAAGCTAAAGAGATTTTCTTCAATAAACAGCATTTCAACTCATCATTACTTTGCAGCTATAAAGCCCAGCTTTTTGTACACTTTTCTCAGTGTTCGATTGGCCTTCCATGCGGCCTTTTCCGCGCCAAGCTTATATACGGACTCAAGATAGCTCTTGTCTTTAAGTATTCTAAGGCTTTCTTCTCTAATCGGCCTGAGGGTCTCAACAACCGCTTCGCCAACAGCTTTTTTAAAGTCGCCGTACCCCTTGCCGAAAAACTCTTTTTCAATATCTGCTGCACTTTTGCCGGTGCATGAAGAGTATATCGAAATGAGATTTGCCACTCCGGGTTTTTCACTTGGAGCATATCTCACACAGTTTTCCGAGGAATCCGAATCTGTAATGGCGCGCCTGAATTTGCGAATTATGTTCTCCGGGCTGTCCATCATATAAACACAGCCGTTTTGATCGGGATCCGATTTCGACATTTTGTTTTCCGGGGTGGCCAAGCTCATGATTCTGGCGCCAATCCTCGGTATATATGCCTCGGGTATTTTGAAAACATCTCCATAGATGTTGTTAAAACGAATAGCTATATCGCGGCTGAGTTCGACATGCTGGCGCTGATCGTCGCCTACCGGGACAATGTCTGTCTGATACAGCAGGATATCGGCGGCCATAAGGGTGGGATAGGTGAACAGCCCGCCGTTTACATTCTCTTTATGCTGTCGGCTTTTGTCCTTAAATTGTGTCATTCGCGAAAGTTCCCCGAACATTGTGTAGCAATTTAAAACCCAAGCAAGCTCTGCGTGCGCAGAAACGTGCGACTGTACAAAGAGGGTCACTTTCTCCGGGTCTAAGCCGGCGGCTATATACTGCGCAAGCTGTTCCAATGTCCGGCGTCTGAGTTCTGCGGGATTTTGCCTGACCGTTATGGCATGAAGATCTACAATGCAATAGTATGCCTCATAGTCGTCAATCATCTCCACCCAGTTTTTAATTGCGCCCATATACGAGCCCAAAGTAAGCGAACCGGAGGGTTGAATCCCTGAAAACATGATTTTTTTCTCTTCCATATCGAACCTCTTGCATAATACTTAAAAATCCTCAATATTTTAACACTTATGTATAAGCATTTCAAGCAAATAGGGAGCTTGACAAAAAAGCCTGTTTAAAATATCATAAAATCCGAATTTGGAGGCGAAAAACAATGACTGATAAGAGCTTTTATGAAGAAAACGAGAAGAAAATTCCGATGGGCAGGGTGAGAACCCGCTTTGCGCCAAGTCCAACCGGATATATGCATATAGGCAATCTGCGCACAGCTCTCTACACATATTTTATTGCCCGCAATATGAAGGGTGATTTTGTCCTCAGGATAGAAGATACCGACAGACAGCGGCTTGTCAGCGATGCAGTTGACATAATATATGAAACGCTGGAGATTTGCGGCCTTGAATGCGACGAAAGTCCGCTGATAGGGGGACCTGTCGGCCCCTATGTTCAGAGTGAGCGCAAAGAAATATACGGCAAATATGCAGAGCTTCTAATAGAAAAAGGCTTTGCATACCGCTGCTTCTGTGAAAAAATCGAGCCCGAAGAAAACTACGATGAGCACGATGAAAAGAGCTTTGAAAGGACAGAAGATCCCTGCCGCAATCTATCACGAGAGGAGTCGGAGAGATTGGTCTTAGAGGGCAGAGAGCATGTTGTTCGTCAAAGGATAGAGCCGGTCGGAAGCACAAAAGTTTTTGATGAGATTTTTGGCGAGATAGAAGTGCCCAACGAGGAGCTAGACGAACAGGTGCTCATAAAGAGAGAAGGGCTCCCGACATATAACTTTGCAAATGTAGTAGATGACCATCTTATGGGTATAAGCCATGTTGTCAGAGGCACCGAGTATCTTTCAAGCGCCCCCAAATACAACTTGCTCTATAAGGCGTTTGGCTGGGAGTTGCCCAAATATGTCCACTGCCCGCCTGTTATGAGGGATGCGCAGAACAAGCTTTCAAAACGCCGCGGCGATCCTTCATTTCAGGACCTTTTAGAAAAGGGATTTATTCCCGAGGCTATAGTAAACTATTGCGCCTTTCTGGGCTGGTCTCCCGGTGGAGAAAGAGAAATCTATTCACTGGAGGAACTTTGCGAAATATTTAAAATAAGCGGCATATCCAAGTCTCCTTCCATCTTCGATATTGAAAAGCTCAAGTGGATGAACTCCGAGTATTTGAGGAATATGAGCTTGGAGAAGTTCTTAGAGTATGCCGAGCCTTATATAAGACAGACTGTCAAAAATCCGAATGTCGAGCTTTTAAAGATAGCCGCAATACTTCAAAAGCGCACCGAGGTTCTCACCGAAATACCCGGAAAGCTGGGTTTTATCGACGAGCTTCCCGACTACGATATAGAGTTCTATACAAATAAAAGATCAAAGACAGATCCCGAGGTTTCTCTGCAAATGCTTCACGAATGCAAGAAGCTAATTGCAGACATCGAAGAGTGGAACGAGGAGAGCATAAAAGAGAATCTTATCAGTCGAGCCTTAGAGCTGGGTGTTAAAAATGCAACTCTGATGTGGCCTTTGCGGATAGCGGTTTCGGGCGAGCTCGTAACTCCGGGCGGGGCTGTTGAGATTTGCGATATTCTGGGCAAAGAAGAATGCCTTAATAGAATAGGGCACGGAATCGATATTTTGAGTAAAGAGGCTTAAATAAGGGTGAAAACACGGTAAATTTGTATATTTTTGCAAGAAAATTTCTTCAGTATCTTGACTATTTTAAAGCCTGATAGTAATATATCCTAAGGAAATAGTAAACAAATTCCGATATTTTCGCACAGGAGGTCTCAAGATGGCTTTTCTACCTAAAGCAACTTGCCGGCGCTGCGGCAGGGAATATGAGGGCTTCAGAAGCCGGTGTCCGTACTGCGGCACCAGAAAAGTGAGGCAGAGCGAGCGTACACCTTCAACGACAGCAGGTCTTAATGAGGGCACATCCGCATACGCGAGAAGAGATTTAAATACAAGATGGCAGCTTATTTTCGCGGTCATATTGCTTGTGGCCGTATTGCTTGCCGTAATAGTTCTTGTGAGCCAGGGGCTCAATCAAAAGGTCAAAGCCACGCCGACTCCGGCTATAAGCACAATGACTTTCACTCCGATTCCGCCGACGGAAACACCGCCTCCCACACCAACTCCGACTTTGGAGAAGTTTGTTATTATGAGCTATGCTAATGAGACGAACGACATAACCATCCAAAAAGTCGGTCAGGGAGCACAGTTGCAGGCCCAGGCTTACCCCAACAATATAGATATTGCGGGGCATGTCAAATGGACATCGGCTGACGAGAAGATTGTCACGGTTTCGAGTACGGGCTTTGTCGAGGCTGTCGGTGTCGGTTGGACAAAGGTTACGGCCGAATGCTTCGGTTTTACGGCGGAAGTAATCTGCCGCGTCCGAGAAGCTGCCGAGTAACAGAATTCGGATAAAAACGTATAAAGACCGCGGCCGAATGCCGCGGTCTTTTAATATCAGAAGAGAGACTAAGACTGCTTTTCAAAATACCTTTTTGCTCTCAGGGCAGCAATAACGGTTTTCCCGTCCGAAATCTTGTTTTCATCAATCAGTTTAATAAGTTCATCAAGCTTCATTGTTTTCAGTTCCACAAATTCGTCTTCATCAGGACAGGGGGTGCCGTTCTTCAAATCCGTGGCCAGATAGAGATGCAGCTTTTCGGTTGAAAAACCGGGAGACGTAAAAACATCCCCAAGTGAAATCCAATTGCCGGCGCTGCAGCCTGTCTCCTCTATAAGCTCTCGTTTTGCGCATAAAAGCGGGTCTTCACCCGGTTCCAGCTTACCGGCGGGAGCCTCAAGCATAAGACTTTCGGCGGCATATCTGTACTGTTCCACCAGATATACGTTTCCGTCATTGTCAACGGGCAGTATGCACACGCCGCCGGGATGGACTACAATTTCTCTTTTTGCGGATTTCTTATTCGGCAGTTCAATATCATCCATCAAAACATCAACGATTATACCTTCATAGAGCTTGCGGCTGCGGATTTTCTTTTCAAATTTATACATATACCGAACCTCCTCGTACATATCGGAGTATAACAGAGAACGAGGCTCTTTTCTACTCAAAATATGATTTTGAAAAAGACAAGGTCTGTGATAAAATATTTGTGTAAAACTTGGCCAAATTTACTGAAAATGGCTGGATTCAAGTTTTACGCCCGGATGCAGAGAATATAAACGGAGGAGATCAATTGTCAAAAAAAGACAATATAAAACGAATAGCATCAAATCGCAAGGCATTTCACGACTATTTTGTCCTAGACAGAATAGAGGCGGGTATAGAGCTCTTCGGCACAGAGGTCAAGTCCTTGAGAAACGGCAGTGTCAACCTTAAGGATTCTTTCTGCATCATAAAAGACGACGAGGTCTTTGCAAGGGGAGTGCACATCTCGCCCTATGAAAAAGGCAATATCTTCAACAGAGACCCCAAAAGGCCGAAGCGCCTCCTTCTGCACAAGCGGGAAATTCGAAGGCTCAAGTCAAGGATTATGGAAGACGGCCTTACCCTGATTCCGCTTTCGCTCTACTTCAAAGACAGAAGAGCAAAGCTTGAGCTGGGAGTTTGCAAGGGGAAAAAGCTCTACGACAAGCGCGAGAGCGAGGCCGAAAACAGAATCAGGCGAGAACTTGAAAGAACAATAAAGGAGAACAACTACAGATGACAAATCCCATAGTAACTATCGAAATGGAAAACGGCGATATCATGAAGGCCGAGCTCTATCCTGAAATCGCTCCCAATACCGTCAACAACTTTTTGTCTCTTATAAAGAAAGGCTTTTACGACGGAATCTGCTTTCACAGGGTCATAAACGGCTTTATGATTCAAGGCGGCGACCCCGAAGGCAGGGGCACGGGCGGTCCGGGCTATTGCATAAAGGGCGAGTTTAAGGCCAACGGATTTAAGAACGAGCTAAGACATGAGAGAGGGGTTCTCTCGATGGCAAGAACAAATGCGCCAAATTCGGCAGGAAGTCAATTTTTCATTATGCATCACAATGCGCCTCATCTCGACGGACAGTATGCAGGATTCGGCAAGCTCATAGAGGGCTTTGATGTACTCGATAAAATTGCAAATACCCAAACAGACAGATCCGACAGACCCAGAAATGCGCAGATTATCAAGACGATGACAGTTGAATGCTTCGGGGAGGAATATCCCGAAGTCGAAAAATACTGATTCTTTACTTAACTCGGATTATGTTGTATAATTCGAGTCCCATGGGGTCGTAATGGTTTCGACGGGGATGTAGAATCCGGAATAGCGGGCGGATGCGCTGACCATCCTTAAAATCGGCAATTATAAATTAAAGAACAGTAAAGAAACTGCTCTCCTCGCTGCTTAAGCAGTGAGCGTCTTGACCGAGAGGGCCACGGCTCGGTAAAGGCGTCGATTAGTGGCGAACGAGAGTGCGCAAAGCTTTGAGCGCACCATGCATTAATGAAGCTACCGACCGCGGAAGATAGTGAGGCGTCTTCCGCGCAGGGGAATCTAAAACGACTCACTGCGCCCGGAGAAGTTTCGGTGGACGCATTTTCGGACGCGGGTTCGACTCCCGCCGACTCCACCACATTTTGTCCGAAAAGCCGGAATAAAGCCGGTTTTTCGGACATTTTTCTTTGTTTTTTGTACTTTTTTTGAAAAATATGAAGCAGCCGTTCATCACATGGCCGCTATCAGTGCCTTTGCTCCTATCATATTGATTGCTCTTCTTCTGTTGCAGTTTCAGATTGGTCACACTCCTCCATTTCCTCAAGATATTTCTTTATCTTCTCATCTATATGTGCCAGCTTCTTTTCCAATACCTCTTTATTGTAGCAATTATCTTTACTGTTTACTGCTCGTATTTTGCTCCCGTCTATTGCCAGAAGCTCTCGATTATATAGTCCAAGCTTTATACACAGTTTTCCAAAGGCGCGAAATGTATTGCGTATTGCAGATGCATTTTCCTTTCGAAAATCTGAAATAGTCCGAAAGTCAGGCTTTAACTCTCCAAGCAGATAGAAAAGTTCTATGTTCCTCCTGCATTCTCTCATCAGCATACGGCTGGAGCGAATTCGATTGAGATAGCCATAAATATACAGTTTCAATAAATCTCTCGGATCATAGGCAGGTCGGCCGGTCTGAGCAGGTTGGGATTTTGAAAATCCCAATCCTTCCATATCCAAAGAATCTACAAACGCATCAATCACACGCACCGGATTTTCTTCACCTATATAGTCCTCAACACATTCAGGCAGAAAGCTGATTTGCATACGATCTTTCTTTTCTATATACTTCATCTTTTTCACTCACCTCTTGAACTATTTTAACATATTTCCACCCTTATTCCTCTCTTTTCGGACAGTCTGACCAGATAAGATAGCAGATTTTGATAGAGAAATCTGCTTTTCTTTATTATGTAGAAAAACTTAAATAAATGCGGTATAATTAGTTATCCTTTTTGTGAAATAAGTTGTAAGAGGGACTGAAATGATTATAAATAATATTGAGTTGGACGTAAAGGTCAAGTGCATTGAGAACGAAACCACGCAGACGAAGATTGCCGAAGAGATTGGAACCACAAAGTCCTACGTCAATCGTATTATTAAAAAGCAAGAAAACGTGGTTAATAAAACCTTTGTACAGATAATGGAGTCATTGGGATACGACATCGAATTGCATTACGTGAAGAGGTAGCACATTATGGCAGAGATAAAAAGTATAAATGAATTACTGAATATGAGTCTCACTATCCCGGACTATCAACGGCCTTATAAGTGGAAAATCCAAAATATTGAATATTTGCTGAGTGACATTACGAATGCAATCTCAGATGCTGAAAGATACCATAACAAGTTCAAATACCGTATAGGTACAATCATCCTTCATAAAAACGATAATGATTTGTACGACATCGTTGATGGACAGCAAAGGATCATTTCTTTAGTTCTGTTGAAAAAGTGCATCGATCCCGCTTTCGATTGCTCAATTTTGAATCTTGACTTTTACAACAAGACATCTCAAGCTAATATACATACTAACTACAGCTTTATCAGGGAATGGTTTTCTCTACGGAATGACGCAAAAGAGGATTTTATCAATGCCTTCTCTGATATCCTTGAGGTGGTGGTAATTTGCGTTGACAAAATATCTGAAGCTTTTCAATTGTTTGATTCACAGAACACAAGAGGAAAAGCTCTCGATCCGCATGATTTGTTGAAAGCATATCATTTGAGGGAAATGAAGAAATACCCTTATGAAATGGAACACGCCGTTACAAAATGGGAAGAAAAAGATACTACTCAGATAAGAGAGTTGTTCGACCTCTATTTATTCCCTATATGGAACTGGTCTCGCGGAAACAAGAGCAAGTCATTCACAGCTAACGAAATTGATACCTACAAAGGTATATCAGAGACATCAACATATACATATGCAAGACGTGCCATTAAAGCAATGCCGTGTTTCCAGATAACAGAGCCATTCATTGCTGGGAACGATTTCTTTGAAATGGTAGAACACTATATGTACTTGCTCCGTGATATAAAAACAGAAATCGATACAAATAAAGCTTTTACAAAAATCAAAGACGTCCTGAACATGAAAAGCAGTTCCGCCGGCTTCAGATATACCAAGAATCTGTTTTACTGTGTGCTGCTTTGCTATTATGATAAATTCCACAATTTTGATGAAATGGCGGTCAAAAAATTGTTTTTATGGGCTTTTATGATTCGTGTAGATATGGAAAATCTCGGCTTTGACAGTATCAACAAATATGCAATCGGTGATGAAAATTCGAGATATACAAACACTATTGCCGTGTTCTCAAAAATCAATCTCGCGAGACTGCATAATGAAATTTCCGGACTACAGATAAAAATACAACCAAATCAAAAGAAAGCGAATAATTGGAGAGAATTGTATAATAGGCTGAAAGAAGTAATAGGATTAGCGGAGGTGTAGAATGAGCAAAGCTATTACTGAACTCCGCATTATTGATGCGGACAAGAATATTTTTGACACAGATAACGACTATATTATTCCGCTCTATCAAAGAGCTTACGCCTGGGAAGACAAACAACTTATTCAGCTTGTTGAGGATATTGCTGACGTTTCAAAAGATGCAAATTACTATATCGGTTCCTTAATTGTGTCGAAACAGGGGAATAAGTATGAGGTTGTTGACGGTCAGCAAAGATTGACTTCATTGTATTTGCTGCTCAACTGTCTTGAGTTTGATGTGAAGCCCACTCTCACTTTTGCTTGTCGTGAAAAATCAAACTATACTCTTCAGAATATCGGTGAGCTACTCCAGGAAAATAGGAGCAAACTCGATATGGACAGAATAGAACCCAGTATCCAACGAGGCATTCGTATTCTGGTCGAAGAATTGAACAAAGAGGATTTTGATAAAGACAGCTTTATCAAAAAGTTATCGAACGTAGTAGTATACCGCATTGAAGTTCCAGAACATACAGATCTCAACCGGTATTTTGAAATAATGAACACCAGGGGTGAACAACTCGAGCAACACGATATATTGAAAGCTTCTCTAATGAGTAATCTCCCTAAAGAAGAACAGAGCGTTTTTGCAAGAATATGGGATGCCTGCAGTGATATGACCGGTTATGTTCAAATGCACTTTATCAGCAAAAACAATGAAGTCCGAAAGAATCTGTTCGGCTCCGAATGGAAACAGATGCCTCCAGAAGACTGGAATAAATATAAGTCTGGTATACGCACTGGTGCTTTGGAATCAACAGGACATAAAATAGATAATATTGTTAGCACCGGGTTTGAAGTTGAAGATGATGAGGGTTATTTGGATGAAGATGTAAGAGTTCGATTTGAGAGTGTTATCGACTTCCGATATTTCCTGATTCATACCTTAAAAGTTTTAATAGGAATCAAAGGCATAGTCCATGAAGATGGAGTGTCTGCTATCATTGCTGAACTTCTCGATGATAAAAAACTGATAGACACTTTTAACAAAGTAATTGAGTACGGTTGCATTGATGGAAACAAAATATCAGAACATAAAGCTGATTTTTCACGAGACTTTATAATCTGTTTACTAAGAACCAGGTTCCTGTTCGATAAGTATATCATCAAGAGAGAATTCACTAATGAAAACTCTGATGGAGAATGGAGCTTGAAAAGCCTTTTTGTTTCCGGTCAGCAATCCAGAAAAAAACCATATTATCGAAACACAAGTTTTTCGAAAGCTGGTGAATGGACAAGCACAAATGACAATAGGACAAAAACAAACATCATGATTCAGTCCGCATTGAGAGTTTCTTATACATCACCGAAGGTAATGCATTGGATAACTCAGTTGTTGCTTTGGCTTACTGCTGAGAGCAATAAGCACACCAAGGATACTGATATCGTGAACTATACTTCTGTTGCCGAAAACATAGCGAAAAAGGCTGTTAAAGAAAACTTCTTCGATGTTTGCTCTGACGGAATTTATGCGATGGGAGTCAATACACCGCACATTGTCTTTAATTATCTCGATTATTTGATTTGGAATAACAATCGTAAGAAGTATGATGACTTTATCTTTGAATTCCGAAATTCGGTTGAACATTGGTATCCACAGAATCCTTCTGAAGGAACATTTGAACAATGGAAGGATGGGGTCGATCAGTTCGGTAATCTTTGCATTATCCAGCGTAATGTGAATTCCAAATTTTCTAATATGTCACCAGAGGCGAAGAAAAGCACATTTAGAGAAATGATTGCTAAGGGTAGTTTAAAACTGCGTATCATGAGCGACTTGACTAAAAAGCATGGCAATAAAGGAGCAAGTCTATATTGGCGAGAAACCGCTTACAGAGAACATGAGAAATCCATGATTTCCTTATTAATGCAAGCGTGTGAGGTCGATGCCGCTATAGTGTTTCCGGAAGATGAAGATGAAAAATCATCAGATATTCAGCCAGAAGTGAGAATCGGAACTCATCTTGATGTTTCAGAGATAGTTCTTGATTGGGCAAAAGTAAAAGAAAGCAACGGAGAAATTCATCTTGATATAAACCGTTCTGGTAAACGCTTTGTGAGATTTACAACCGATGCTACTTCAAGATACCTTCCCGAAGCACAGGTGGCCTCAAGTGGTTGGGGAACAAAGACACACTATTTCTACGAGATTGTAAATGAGCAAGACAAACAGCTACATATGCAACTTGCTTTTAGCGGTGAAAATCTGCCGAATAACTTGCGCATGGTATGTGATAAAGTTAATCAAATTTTCCCCGCCCGCATTCAGCGCAAGGACTGGAAATGGAGATGTCCATATATAACGAAAAAGGCACAGCTGTATGAGGATACTACTACGGAAAACATTATTGAAATCTTAGAGGAACAGTACAAAGCATTATTAGCTTTTGAATCTGATTTGATCGAAAAATTGAGACAATAGTGCCTTGCACCCACACCCCTTGATTTGCACCCATAGGTATCGATTTGCATCCACGACCCTCAATTTGCACCCATTGCCTATTTTTCTATCAATTTATGATTTCTTTTCCACACGGGGCCGTACTCGAACATTCTAGTACGGCCCATTTTGTACAGCAAAACCACACGCTAGGCGTGTGGTTCAAGAGAGCTTAAGCGAAGAGGTAGAAAAGAAGACTCCTTTTGCATAGAATAAAAGTGCGGTCAGCCAACTGCACAGAAAATGCAAAAGGAGGGCATTCATAATGAGTATGAATGACATAAATAGTTTATCTCACACGAAATGGAATTGCAAATATCATATAGTATTTGCTCCAAAATATCGTAGGAAGGTATTTTACGGAGAAAAGAAAGCGGAAGTAGGAAGGATACTCAGGCAACTATGTGAGTGGAAAGGAGTAAAAATAATAGAAGCAGAGTGTTGTGTCGACCACATACATATGTTGCTAGAAATTCCTCCTAAAATGTCAATATCGAGCTTCATGGGATATCTAAAAGGAAAAAGCGCAACAATGCTGTATGAGCAATTCGGCGAGCTGAAATACAAGTACAGAAATCGAGAGTTCTGGTGTAAGGGATACTATGTTGACACAGCAGGGAAAAACACGAGCCGAATTGCAGAGTATATCAAGAATCAGCTTAAAGAGGATAAACTTGGAGAACAGTTAACAATACCGTCAGCTGGCCCTTTTAAGGGCAGCAAGTAGCAATCCTTAAGCAGTTGGCAGACCGTATTATGCGTTTGACGCATACGCTAAGAACATAGGGCTATGCCCGCATGTGAAAAACCACCCGCTTGGCGGGTGGATGTTTATTACTTTGTATTACTCTCCGATATTGCCCAATTCCTCAACAAATGCTTCTAATTCATCGTAACTTCCGTGGGGATAAGCGGATATATCAGTGTTATTCTTGTTGATTAAGCAGTCCGTGAGCAGAAACACTTTCATTCCAAGCTGTTCAGCGACCATATCTTCACTCGCATCGTTTCCGACCATTAAACATTCTTCAGGCGTAAGCTGCAGCTTATCAAGAAGTTCTTTATAATAATTGAGGTTCGGTTTGCAATAGTGAGCGTACTCAAACGTGGTATAAGTCTCAAAGTCGCTTGGTTCAAGTCCGGCCCAACGAATCCGACTTTCGGTTGCAACTGCTGGAAATAGAGGATTAGTTGCCAGTACGACACGGTATCCTTTCGCCTTGATTCTCTCTACCAGCTCTTTTGCTTTGGGGGTATAGCCGCAAACAGATTGAATTTTTTGAAAATCTGTCTTATAAAACTCATCAAAAATGTGTGTATCTTGCTTTACCTTGCTGCCATAAATATCTGTAACAGTATCCCAAAATACTTCTTCATTTGTTTTGCTGCCATCATTTTTAATCATAGCATATGTTCCGGCGATAACGGCTTCTAAAAAAGCTCTCGGTTCATACCCGGCAGCCATTGCAGCCATCGCCAAACCTTTCATATATGTATTGGCAAAAAGATCTTGATCCATCGGCAGAAGTGTACCGTCCAAATCAAATAAAATTGCGTTAATGCTCATTATGTGGATTCCTTTCAATTTAGCTGTCTCATGCAGCGGTTCAGCACCTCTTGGCATGCTTTAAGTAGTTAATTGGTTTCTTTTAAGATTGCATCAAGTTCAGGAAAATATTTTTTTAGAGGAACCGGTTTTCCATCCATAGCCTCCGAAATCTCAAGAGTGAGTATAATTCGGAGGTATGTTTATGTCAAATGAAAAGACCGCACATATCAAGTGCGGTCCTGATGTTTTTCTGCAATTTATCCTACTACGAGGGTCGGGGGTGTGTATACCCTTGCCCCGAGTTCCTGGTCCAAAGCGTAGAGTCCCCTGGCGTCGGTTCCGAAAAGCTCGTATTTCGATATGAGGGTGCTCGCATTGTTCTCCTCTTCAACCTGTTCCTTTACAAACCAGTTGAGAAAGTCAACCGTTCCGAAATCCTTTTTGCTTAAAGCGCAGTCGTAAATCTCATATATCGAAGCCGTTACCAGACGTTCGTGATTCAGCGCCGCTTCAAGAGGGGTTTTGTGGTCACTGTAATTGGCGCCGGGCGCGTCGATTGCGGTCAGAACAGGTTTAACCCCGTGAATGATGAGGTAATCCTTAATGAGTTCGGCATGGCTCAGCTCTTCCTTCGTCTGAACGTTAAACCAGTTTTGGAAACCATCAAGCCCCTCGACGCCGTAGTAATTTGCTATTTCGTAGTAGATATAGGCGGAGTGCAGCTCCATGTTTATCTGCTCATTTAAAAGCTCGCATAATTTTTTGTCCAGCATTTTTTAGCTCCTCTCTTTGGAAGGTAATTAATTCTTTTGACAATTCTAATTATAACACGATAAAAATTATGTTCTGTGATTAAATCACAATAGAGTTAAATATATGAAACTTCCATATCGGCAAGGGCGGCTATCTCCCTTATATGGGAAAGCCGAAGATAGGAGCGGTTGTCAACGACGCTGAAATTTTTAGCCAGCGTATCGGGGAGAAGGTCGACAAAAAGCATATTCGCTCCCGAATTTACCGCATCGAGGTTGCCTTCGGTATCCGACAGACCTTTTTTTAAATCCCTTCCCGGTTGCTGGGCGGTAATATTGACCGTCGGCATCATTATCCTGAGAATCGATATCTCTTTGTGGAGGAGTTCAAGATTTCCGGAACCGCCTTCTTTTGCAAGCGGGGTATCCTTTGCCGGAAGATAAGATATTACCGGTGCCCAGCTTATAGACAGTTCTTTCATGAGCATTATGTCATTTGCGAGGGAATCGCGTGTCTGACCGGGATAGTCGACGATATTTCCCGATGCCAGCGATATGCCCGCCTCAAGGATAAAGGATATTCTCTCCATTCTCCTGTCGAAATTTGTGGAAGGGTTGAGCCTGTTAAAAGCTTCCCTATCCGACATCTCGAACTTCATCGCAAATTCGTCAAGTCCCGCCGCCTTCAGCTCGCTAAACTGGGATTTTTCCAACTCTCCGATTCCGAGGCACACCCTCATGCCGAGCTTTTTTGCGTATGCGAGGTATTCCAGAATATCGTCAAAGGAGTAGCCCGGGTCTTCACCTGAAATAAAAAATATTCTCTTCATGCCCTGACTGTCGGCAAGGTCGATGGAGTTTTTAATCTCGTCAAGTTTTAAGCGATATCTCTCAATTTTGCTTCCGGCACGCATCCCGCAATAGAGACATCTGCTCCTGCAGACATTGCTGTAACCCAGCATGGCGTTTGCTACTATTTCATTTCTGTAATCCTTATATATTTTCTTTGCCAGGGGTGCGATATCCCTGAGATATTCCTCCCTCGACATATCGAGCAGAGCAAGAACATCCTTTTTTGTTTCTATATTCAAATCAAATCCTCCCACTTAATAATGTCGGCCGACAGGAGCTCCGCCTCGTCCCTGTCATGGGTTACAAGTATCACCGTCGTGTCCGCCGTGTTTTTTAAAATATAGTTTGCGACATTCTCCCTGTTTCCCTCGTCCAAGCCTTTAAAAGGTTCGTCGAGTAAAAGAAGGTCCGCTTTTGCCAATACGGCTCTGACTATGGAGACGCGCCGCTTCATTCCTCCGCTTAAATTTTCCGCCGCCTGAAGAGCACTGTCGGTTAAACCGACCTCGATAAGGTGCTCCCTTGCCGTTTCGTCGTTTATGCTTCTATCTGCCGCAAATTTTGCGTTCGACAGGGCGGTGAATTTTTCAAAGAGCCGGTCCTCCTGAAAGACGAAGGAGATTTTTTCGGGCAACCCCTCTATTCTCCCGTCGTCCGCCTTTTCCAAACCGGAAATTATATTCAGCAGGGTGGTCTTTCCGCAACCGGATTCGCCCATTATGGCGATTCTTCCCGATTTTTTTACCTCCAGATTGAGATTTTCAAAAACAGTGAGGTTTTGATATGTTTTTTTGAGATTGCTAATTTTTATATCCATCAGCTCCTCCAAAGTCTTTTATAAAAGAATTTCAGAGCCCAAATGAAGATTTTTTCAAAGAGAACGCTTGCCAATATGATGACTGCCGTCCAGGCAAAAACCTCGCTCGTCATGAGATAAATCTTCGCTTCATACAGCCTTTCCCCAATCGACCCCTTGGGTATTCCTATTACTTCCGCCGCCGTGCCCGCCTTCCAGGCCATACCTATCGAGGCGGAGGTTGCCGAGAGTATGTAAGGTTCGAGCTGGGGGAGATAGATGAATTTAATGCGCTTAAAAAATCCCGTCCCGAAAACCTTTGCCACCTCTATCAGCTTTACGTCGGTGGATATGAGTCCCTGAAGTATGTTTGAATAGATGACCGGCAGGACGATTAAAAATGTAACAAATGCCGAAAGGTTTTTTGAAGAAAAGATGATGAGCATGAGGATGACGGAGGATGCAACGGGTGTCGATTTTATGATTGCGATATACGGCCAAAGAAGGGTGCGCATAGGTTTATATGCGTATGAAAGCGATGCCAATGCGATGCCGAGGATTACCGCCACCATAAACCCTGAGAATATCCTCAAAAACGAAAAGAGTATCGAGCTCCAGAAAACAGGCGTGACAACATCTTTTATCAGCTGTTTCGCCACATCGAGAGGGCCGACGATGACGATGCTGTTGCCTATAATCATGGCAAGCAGTTGCCAGAACAATAAGGCAAGCAGCACCGCCCCCGGTTTTAAAAATCTATTTCGAGCCATAATAGAATGCGTCGTCCGGAAGATGCTCGCCGACTGACTTCGGGTTTTGATCATACAATACCTGCAGGTATCCGCTCATCGCCGTCTTCATCTCGTCACCTGCATAGAATGCGATGTTGCAGTAGGGGAGGGCTTTTTTTGCGATGGCGGCCTTTACTATATCGTACTTTTCAATCATGATCGAAGCTTCGTCGACATTTGCATTTACATACCTTGTGGACGCTTCATACTCTTCGAGGAACTTGTCAATGAGAGATGGATGGCTTTCGGCAAATTCCGTGCGGACTATGAGGACGCCGGTTATCAGCATACTGCCGTTGTCGAGGGCATCCCATTCTTTTGTGAGGTCGACGGCTGTTCTGAGATTCGGAATTGCCGACTGCGCAACTGTTACATAAGGCTGCGGCATCATGGCGATACTTCCGGGTTCGTTTTTCATAACGGCGACAACCTCGGTAGGTTCGGTCTTCCACTCGATCGTGAGGTCCTTTTCGACATCAATTCCGTTTTCTTTAAGTATGTAGTTTAAGGCGTATTCAGGAGTTGCACCCTTGCCGGTTGCATAGATGGACCTGCCCTTTAAATCGGCGAGACTCGTAACAGTGTCTCCGTTTTCGACAATATAAATTACTCCGAGTGTGTTTACCGCGAGGAGCTTTACCTTGCCCTTTGTGTTGTTATATAAGACGGCGGCGAGGTTTGCGGGAACTGCGGCTATGTCGAGTTCTCCGTTCATAAGTTTCGGGGTGAGTTCGTCCGCTGCGCCATAGATGGAGAATTCGTATTTATTAAGCGAATTTCCCGCTTCATTATCTTCCAGCAACTTTACCAAACCCATCGAGGTGGGGCCTTTGAGCCCGCCGATTCTGATAACCGGCTCTTCGATCGTTGTATCTGGGATCTCCTCTTTGAGCGCCGATTTCGGCTGTTCTTTTTGGCACCCCGCCATCAGCGATGCCACGAGCAGGAGGACTGTGATAACAGCAATAAACTTTTTCATTTGATTTTCTCCTTAAAAGATTTTTTGATTTTTGTAGCTTTTCTTACCCATGGCGGTCTTGCTGGTGACGCCGTCTATCATGCCTATCTTTCCCGAAAGCGAACTGACAACATCCGCGGGTGCATCGAGTACGATGCAGATAATGGATAAATCCCTGTGTCTGTGGGGGATACCCATTCTCCCGATGATGTGTTCCGCGTTTTCGCTCAGCAGCTCGTTTATCCTGCCGGCGTTTTTCAGATCTTCGATTATTATGCTTATAACGGCTATTCTGTTTTCAACTTCAGCTGCCACTTTTGCACCTCCAAAACAAAAAAGACACGCCAAAAGGCGTGTTTACAGCAAAAAATAACGATTGCCCTTCGCCTTAAAAGACCGGAAAACCCGATTTTGTTAGAACGTCAAGGAGTAAGAATATCCTTCTGTCTCAGGAAATACCTTCGACATGGGGAATTTTTTAATGTTGAAATGTCAAAACGGAGTTTACCGAAATAGTCCACTTCAACTGAATATATATTAATTAATTTATTAAAAAAAAGCAATAGAAAATGATTAAATAATTTCTCCCGCCAGTCATTCGCTGAATATTGGAATATTCCCGTTTGAAATACATATTACATATAATTAATGTATATTGACTGCAATATTGCCGGAAGAATATATTGTGAAAGGGACCGTAAGATATGATATATAGGGAAGTAGAGAGGACATCTTCATTCAGGGACATACCTGTTCCACCGATATTAATAAACAGTACGACATAAGCCGTGATTTCGAGACGGCGAAAAAATATTTCGAGGATTGTCTCCGCATTTTCGGGCACGCGTTCAACTCCCGCCGCTCCGCCAAGCAGGCCGTACGTCCCGATTTTTATTTTTAATTCTATGAACGATGCGTAGTATTGATATTTGTGAGAAGAAATAATTTTTTGTTGGAATTACGAAAATTGTTTAGAAAATAATTGACAAAATCCGTTGGTATTCCGTATATTTAAGTTAATAAGACTATTATTTAAAAGAGAAGGAATAAGTCCTTAAAACCCTCAAGATATACCGCAGCCTCTGAAGAAAGTTCCCTGCCGGACAATGAAAGAGCACGGGGAAAAGTACTAGCTCATGTATTAGGTATAAAGTCACCCGCAACACAGAGAACAGAGATAGTGTTTCTTGAAGGGATTAGTAAACGGTGCATAGAGTAGGCACAGATTCTGAGTAAGCTTTTCGTCTGCACTTTTGTTCGTGCGTAGGTGCATTACGTGTTCTTTAAGGACGAACCTTATCTGAAAGCAAGGTGAGGATTTGATTGTAAAATGTAACCACTGCGGCACTCAGCAAATTCTAGATAGGTCCGTTTTTGGTAGTCCATTAATAACCTGCCAGAAATGCCATCAAAAATTCATTACAGAAAAAATACATGAGCCAGCATTAATGAAAACCGCACCAATTGTCGAAGAGCGCCAAAGCTTTTGGGTTTATTCATTAATGATACTGGGTGCGATTTTTGTGCTAGTAGGTCTATACTATTCGTTTTATGTTGGATGGGATAACATTTGGATATCTATCGTGGGGCTATTTATATCTTCTAGCCAATACTTCTTAATACATAGTTCCAAACATGAATATAAAAAAAGAGTAGATGAGTTTAGCTCACTTCAAAAAGAATCCATTGAACGATTGCATGATGCGAAATATCAAGAGGAGCTGATTATAGCATCAGGGCAAGATAAGCATCTAATGGATATGTTGGATGCTTTTAACAAAGTGCGCTTGCTATCAAAAACATCTTTTTTTGATACAAACTACGAGCATCATATTGATCACCTGTCTAAGTCAATTCGAATGGAATCTACATATAGTGAACCAAATGGTGTCCACATGAACGATGGTTTGCGAATAAGCTTCTACTGTAGGAAATGCGGAGCAAAACTATTTGGTGATAGCCTTTTCTGTCATAAATGTGGGACGAAGATTATTAAATAAATTATTTTGGAAGGAATATGCTATGTTAATGGGTCTAATTGCATCATTGATTTCATACTTTAAGTTACGTTCTCGGTTAAAGCAATGTTTACTCACAAGTATACCCCAAAATGTTGAGGTATTTGAATACAAAGGGAAAATATATGATAGGGTAAAATTTGTTTTGCTTCAATCAGATGCATTTGCTAATTTGAAATTGAAAGATCTTGAAAAACTACTTAATGAATATGAGTCTGGTCTTGTTAAAAGCAAAGCTCCAGACCTAGATATCGCATTTATTGATGCATGTAAACTGGCAATATCAAATAAAGCTAGATACACTTATTCTTGAAGAATATTCGCTACCACTTACGAAAACAAACGAGCTTTTCCTATTCGCCAAAACTCAAAAGTAAAGGCTTACTTTATAGGCACATTTGATTGCTTTATTTACGCATTGACTTTTCCCAGAGATAATACATATGTGGAGACAGTTCAAAGCAGTAAAAAAGAATAATCAATTGCTTGTCCGAAAATCAGGAGTTTCCGGTTTTCGGACATTTTTGCTCAATATTTATGGAGAGCAATATTTTTGAAAATAGAATATTTATTAAATTTAAGATTTTCTCAAAGCCAAAAGAAAGGGCATTGAAAACACACTCTCCCGTTGACGATTGTCCCTTTTTCTTATAAAATAAACAAGATAATTTTGTTTTCTCCCGAGTCGAAAGGACTAAAAACAGAACAAAATGATTTACGTAGTAATACTTTTGTTGCTGGCAACATATTCTCTGCCGCTTATTATCTATCGCCACGCTATCAGAAAAGCGCCGGTAGGAGCTAAGAGGGCAAAAAACATAATAAAGCTGTATATGATAATCTTATTGACAGCCTTATCTTTACTCTTTCGCTCACCCGTATATATGGGAATAATCTGGACAGGGCTGACAGCGCTCAGCTATGTAAACTATAGAGTTCTGACGGGCGGCAAGCTAAAGCCGGATATCACCGTTGTGGTGGATGAGCTGCAAAATTTCGAGATTGTTTACGAAGACTGCGACTACGAAGTTTCCGATGTTTCCGGCAACGAGGGTGAATAAAATTATAAGTCGTAAATACAAATTAAAGTAAACATGGAGGAGTCTGTGATGAAAAGAAAAATAGCCTTGCTCATAGCCGTTATTTCGGTAATTGTTCTGTTGTTGCTGCCTGCTTATGCTGCCGGAGGGACGTTCCGGGTCGAAGAACTTGGCATAACAGTGACAATACCCCCAAATTACGAGGGATTCACAAAGGAACTCGAAGGAAATAGCGAGTTTTTAGATTATCATGGATTCGACAGAGAGCTGCTTCTTCAGATAGTGAAAGAGAGCGATATATTTTTCTTGGCGCTTCATGAAGACATGGAGGATGACATAGTCATAACAAAAACGGGAGCAACCACTGTGGACTTAGGCTCCAAGAGCGAAGAAGAGTTAAGTTCATTTAAGGACTTACTAGTCGAAGAGATGGTTAATATCGGTTGTGAGATTACGTCTGCCGAAATATATAGAGATGCGGAGGTAATCTTCATCAAGACAACATTCAGTTTTGATGAAGGGGGCGAGAAGAGCTATAGGCAGATGTACAGCGCATATTGCCACGGAATTCAGATTAATATAAGGCTCACTTCATATTTAGGTTTCATAAGTGAGGAGCAGGAGAGCAGCCTCAAGGCTTTTGTAGACAGCATAAGCTTTGCAGATGCAGCTGCGAGCTCGCCGACAGAACCGGAGCCCGATAAAAGCTCTGTGCCCGCAGTTTCAAGTCCACCGGAAGAAGCGGGGTTCGATAGAAGCTTCATACCTGCCGTTTCAAGTCCTCCGAAAGAAGCAGCAGAGCAAGGTTTTGGAAGTGTTGCCCTTGGCCTTCTTATCGCGCTCGTTATTACCGTATTGCCCATATCAATATTTAGGTTTGTAATCAAAAAAAGTGCAGCTGATAAGAAAACCGCTGCGCGTATAGCCGTTTTCTATGGAATATTCGCCTTCATTGCTGCCTATGCCGTTACAGCGCGTGTGTCAACTGCCAATATCGCTGTGAGTGCATCTGTAGTGCTTTGGAGTGCCTTAAACTTTATCTTGCTCACAATTGGCAAAAAAACGAGCGTAGATACGGGTGCTGCTGGAACTTTTGTCCCCGATACCTTTGCACCCAAGCCGCAGGATTACCCAAGAACAGATTATTCGGGAATAAGTCCTGTATACGAGAGCCCAATTTATGAAGAAAGACAGCCCGAAGCTTTTAACGATATGAAAGAAGATCCGCCTGTAGCGAGCTTTTGCACCAACTGCGGCAGCAAGCTCCGCGAAAACAGCTCTTTTTGCAGCGAATGTGGAACTGCGGTTGTAAGAAAATAGAGATAAGTAAGGGGCGCTTATGGAGCTTTTGCTAAACTCTAAGAAGAAGCAGAGCCTGAAGCGAACAATAGAAAACAGCGAAAAGACGGTTCGTACGGTCAAAGTGGTGTCGTCTGTAATTTTGACAGTCGGCCTTCTGGGCGGAATCTTATATGCGCTCATTAATCTTCTGAGCCCGATACTCAGTATGGTAAGTGTGCAAGGAGTACTGCGCAAAGATATTGGTAAAATAGTGTTCTTTTCGTCTGTCTTTTTAATACCGGGGCTTCTTATACCGCTGTTTCTCAAGTATTTGGTCTTAAATTTGATTTTTTCAAAGGGTCTTCTCTGGAAAGATGAAAAGCTCATATTTACAGACGAGGGCTTGGAATATTCATACAGGGGAGTGCTGGAGAGAATAGCTGCCAAAAGAATCAAAGTCCGAGTTGACTTTGAAAAACTTGAGTATATAACTCATACGGCAAAAACCGAAGCGTTGGAGTTTTTGGGAGATTTCAGCTCCGAATACTACTATGATTTAAATTCTGAAGAGCCGCTGGATAAAAGAGATATCAACCGGCTTGTAATCTATGATTACTTTATTCCTGGACTCAAAGAAAAACTCTTGGATGCGGGCTTTTATATAAACGAAGAGTAATAAGGTAAAAGTATTTGATATTATAAGAGCGGCATCTAGGAGAGTTGCTCTTATTAATTAAGCTTGTAGTTTTGTAAATGATGTGACACCAAAAAAAGTATTCCTAAAAGTTGACTAAGGTATCATTAAAACATAGTTCTAATTTAGCTCTTTGTTCCAGAGGAGACCGCCAAGCGAGTATTGGCTTTGGTGTATTGTTGTATCGGTATAAATAACGCTTCATCTGTGTTTTCAAGTCATCATACGAATAAAACTTAAGCTGATTGTAAAATCTTTCTTGGTCTATTCTGTGGCTGCGTTCCACCTTCCCGTTGTGTCGTGGAGTTCGAGGGCGTATAAGTTTGTGTTCTATGTCAAGTTCTGAGCAGAGTATGTCCATCGGATGAATTCGCTTGGTGTCTTTTAGATGCGTAAACTCAACGCCGTTGTCAGTTTGAATGATTTTGGGCTTGTATCCAAAATACTCAATAGCTCGTTTAATGAAATCTACGGTGGAATATGAACTGAGTTCACGATAGGGATAAATGAATCTTTCTCTTGAAGCTTCATCTATGACAGTGTATTGGAAGAAAGCATTTTCATACTCTCCAACATAGCAAGCTTTAGGAACAAATTTTACATCCATCTGCCACTTCTCGCCGATATTCTCCGGAGTTTGGTATGGTTTGGGCTTGTATTTGGTCTTGGTCGATTTGATAGGTTGTTTTGTGTATCCGAGCTTTGCGTATATACGGTAGAGGGAACCGGGATGTCTTGAATATCCTTTGTTTAACCGAAGCTTTCCATAAATTTCACAAATGGATGCATTTGGATTTCGTCTGTGATAGTTCTTTATCCACTTGATTTCTTTCTTAGAGTGAGAAGAAGGATGAGGAGATTTGGGCCGATGAGATTTATCAAGCAAGGACTCTTTAGACCCATCATACTTCTTGTTCCATCGCATTAAAGAGGATTTTGATATCTTGTATCTCCTACATACAAAAGCAACGGAATTCCCACTTTGATAAAGCTTTACAGCATGAAGACGTGTTTGAATTTCATGTGGCAAGTAACGCTGTGAATATGTTATATTATTCATGGCGATAGGATCCTTTCATTAGCTTTTTTGGTGGTAACAAACATTCTAATGAAACCTGTCGCTTTTTTCTACCCCTATAGTGTCACATCTATTGTAAACCTACAGGAGAGTTGCTCTTATTAATTAAGCCATACTGGACAAAATCGATTAGTCGTGCTAAAATACTTTTCATCTTCGGAGGCTTAGCTCAGCTGGTTAGAGCGCATGCTTCACACGCATGAGGTCGATGGTTCGAGCCCATTAGTCTCCACCACATTTTGTCCGAAAACCCGGAATAAAGCCGGATTTTCGGACATTTTTCTTTGTTTTTTGTACTTTTTCGCAAAATATAAAGCGACCGTTCATCACATGGCCGCTATCAGTACCTTTACTCCTATCATATTGATTGCTCTTGTTATGTTGTAGGCCAGAAAACTCAGCCCCAGCTCTGCTGAGGCTTTTTCTTTGCCCTTACACAGTAAATAATGTGCACCGTTATACCATTTTACCGTTCCGAACAGATGCTCAGAAAGACACATTCGCTCTTTTAACTTTTCTTTGTTGTCTTCTATGCGCAAAACAACTTTTTTCTTCGGCACGTGTCCCGTATCAAGAGTGTGGTTATTTGGACTGATTCTTGCATTCGGCGGTATTGCCTGTATAGGTATCTCTGAGAATCCCGAACATTTTTACTGGTACACAGTCTGTTTCAGGGCCAAAGCTGACCTCTTTCCATTCCGCATTTGTACATTTGTTTTTACAAGCTCGACAACTTTCTTTATCTTTGTATACCGTATTTTGCCGCGTTTTTTGGAATACCGAAGCTCATGTCCCATGGGGCAGATTACTCTTCCCTCGGAATCTCGTACAAAACAACTGATTGCTCCTTTGGTCTGTAATTCCACTGTGATGCCGCTGCCCTCATAGATATTAGGCAAAACTCCCGCTTTTATGCACTTCTCGATATCTTCCCGTTTTGTGGAATTTCGCTCTTCTTCCGTTATATCATTTTCCTCATAGGGGAGATCATAGCTGCGCTCTTCCTTGTCGTACTTCAGAGCAACCGTAGGAGCTGTTCCGTCGTAGATACAATCTAATATATCTGCCTTGCTTTCATAACCTTTATCCGCAACAACCGATATTGTCGATACTTCCAGCTGCTCCTTAGCTTGTGATGCAAGCTTAGATAAAAGTCCTTGATCCGTATTCCGATTTGTAACCTCATACTCCGCTATCATATGGCTCCCGCTGTCAACTGCCGTCTGTACATTGTAGCAACAGTGAAATCCGTCTTTTGAGTGCATTCGTCTGGCTTCAGAATCTGTCGTCAATATCTGCCGTTCTCCGCTTTCAAGAAGCTCTTTTAAAATACCCTCGTATTTTTCTTGGCGAGTACGAAGTTCTTCTACTGCCGCTTTTACCTTGCCGTTTTCTTCTTCTGTTGCAGTTTCAGATTGGTCGCACTCCTCCATTTCCTCAAGATATTTCTTTATCTTCTCATCTATATGTGCCAGCTTCTTTTCCAACACCTCTTTATTGTAGCAATTATCTTTACTGTTTACTGCTCGTATTTTGCTCCCGTCTATTGCCAGAAGCTCTCGATTATATAGTCCAAGCTTTATACACAGTTTTCCAAAGGCGCGAAATGTATTGCGTATTGCAGATGCATTTTCCTTTCGAAAATCTGAAATAGTCCGAAAGTCCGGCTTTAACTCTCCAAGCAGATAGAAAAGTTCTATGTTCCTCCTGCATTCTCTCATCAGCATACGGCTGGAGCGAATTCGATTGAGATAGCCATAAATATACAGTTTCAATAAATCTCTCGGATCATAGGCAGGTCGGCCGGTCTGAGCAGGTTGGGATTTCGAAAATCCCAACGCTTCCATATCCAAAGAATCCACAAACGCATCAATCACCCTAACCGGGTTTTCATCATCTATATAGTCCTCAACACATTCAGGCAGAAAACTGATTTGCATACGATCTCTCTTTTCTATATACTTCATCTTTTTCGCTCACCTCTTGCACTATTTTAACATATTTCAGCCCTTCTTTCCCACTTTTCGGACAGTCTGACCAAACAAAATCCGAACTCAATTTCGAGTTCGGATTTTGGCTTGTTGTAGCACTTTAGTGCGATTTCAAATGTCGAAGACATTTGAAATCAATAAACCACCTGCTATGCAGATGGAATGAAAGAAAGCTTTAGCTTAAAGTAAAAAACCTCCAGTGATATACTTTCTTTAGATTTGCCAATCAAAGAAAGAAACAAAGGAGGTTCCATCCATGGATAAGAATAGTTTATCACATACACGCTGGGAGTGTAAATATCACCTGGTGTTTGCCCCAAAGTATCGTTGTATAGAAGTCAAACATTTGTGACACAAGCCCATAAAAAATAGTTTACAAAATCGCTTTAAATTTATCTCATTTCATCCGAGCATTTTGTCAAGGATTTAAGCAAGGCGTCCCTTGACGAAGGCGATAGATGAAATATAATCCTAAGAAGCGTTTTCAAAGTATTCTTGAATGACTTCTTCGGAACTTTTAAAATCAAGAACCTTACGATATGTTCCGTTACTAATGCTTTCATGACGTTTGACTGCTTTTATCATCTCTTCTTCACTGACAAATCGTCTTTTTCGGTAAAATCGTTCTTCATCTTCTCTATGACTTCTTTCAACATGACCATTTTCCCATGGACTGTATGGAGCTGTCCGGATGTGCTTAATCTCCAGTTTTTTCATCATCTTTTCAAATCGGGATTTCTTGTCGGTTTGTTCCGGATCATTGCAAAATTCTTTACCGTTATCCGTCTGAAGATGTTCTATCTTGAAGCCAATCTTATCTTCCAAAGTTTCTAAAAAGCTACTCGTTGTGTAAGTACTGTTCTCGTTAACTATACTTAAAACTCTTTTTCGTGAGAATACATCTATAGCTGTTATTTGATAGTACCGTGAATGATAACTTGCAAAACCGATGCATTCAACAGGTATATATTTAATATCCATTTGTACTAATTGACCCGGATATTCGGCTTCTCTGATTTTCTTGGATACCTTTTTCTTCCGACATGCTTTCTTTTTGGGCTTGTCAAGCTGCTTCTTCCTTATCTGTCTGCACATTGAGTCATACGAGCGGGTATAGCCTTCGTCGCAACACTTCCTATAAACATGAGCAAGACCACGATAGTTGTGATGACGATACATATGTCGAATAAGCGCAATTTCCGACTCTGTATGCTGATTTGGATGAGAACGAGGTCTCCTTGACTTTTTCCTTAGTGATTCAAGAGTACCATCGTAACGTTTTCTCCAATAGCTAACATATTGCCTTGTTGTGTGATACTTTCTCGCTGCCTGGGCATTGTTATTGTGTCTGATTGCGTATGTTACAATACGCTTGCGGTGACGCATGCCTTCTGTTATACTTTTCATGAGAGAGCTCCTTTCTTTCTTGGTTAACGATTCTTGCAAATCTATTATACCAAAGGGCTCTCTTTTTCTTTTTTATTGTGTCACATATGTATTATCGCATTACAACCTGGTGTTTGCCCCAAAGTATCGTCGACAAGAGATATATGGAAAACTAAAGGTAGATATTGGAAAAATCTTAAGAGATTTGTGTGACAGAAAAGGAATCGAAATAATCAAAGCAGAGTTATGTAGAGATCATGTGCATATGCTAGTGAGAATACCCCCGAAATTTAGTGTGAGTGAAATAATGGGCTATCTAAAAGGAAAGAGTGCCTTAATGATATTCGATAGGCATGCAAATCTGAAATACAAGTACGGAAACCGTCATTTCTGGTGTAGGGGCTACTATGTAGATACAGTAGGCAAGAATGAAAAGAAGATATCAGAATACATCCGAGAGCAGTTACAAAGCGATATAGCATCAGACCAAATAAGTCTAAAAGGGTTCGTAGACCCGTTTATGGGTGAAAAGAATACGAAGGCATAAAAAAGGCCGCTTTAGCGGCGGCCTGAGACTAAAAATGCGCTTGGCGAACTAATTCATGCCTCTTGAGAGGCGGCAAGCAGCAGGCCCTTCTAGGGCCAGAGCAAACCACGCGTTTTTGAGGTGACCCCCAAAGTTAGACTTTTACCGCAGCGAGAAATTGCTGCGGTTTTTCTACGCGGCTGACATTTGTTTTCGATACTCTATCGGACTTCGATATCCGAGAGATGCTTTAATACGCTGCTGATTGTAATATCGTATATACTTATCGATAGCTCCTTTCAACTCTTCATAGCTGTTGTACACTTCTCCATAGTACATCTCTTGCTTCATGATTCCAAAAAAGTTCTCCATTGGTGAATTGTCGTAACAGTTTCCTTTTCTCGACATACTTTGATAGATACGGTTATCTTTTAGTGCATACCTGTAGCTCTTCATTTGATATGCCCATCCGCGGTCTGAGTGAAACGTTCTGCGAAATCTGCAATCACTTGTAACGGCAATCGCTTCATCTAAAGCCGACATAATGCTGTGAGCTGATGGCCTGTCCGAAATACCGTAGCTCAGTATTTCGAGATTCCACATATCCATAAAAGGATCTAAGTACAATTTTTTAATTGAAACTTTTCCTTTTTCATCAGACTCATAATACTTGAACTCGGTTGTATCGGTCGTAATTTTCTGATGAGGTACATTAGTCTTAAATCTTCTGTTGATTCGATTCGGAGAGATTCTTCCTACTAAACCTTTGTATGTGCTAAATCGACGACTCTTTCTTGTATATGATATAACTTGTAATCCATGTTCCTGCATAATGCGTTGAATACGCTTATTGTTGATGTTAAAACCCTGTTTAAACAGTTCTCCATGCATACGGCGATAGCCATAGTCTTTATGAATTGCTTTAATCTCAAGTATTTTATGAAAAAGTTCTTCATCAGGACTTTTTCGTCCAAAGCGTTTCTGCCAATACATATATGTAGACCTTGGAAACTTCAGCACTGCGAGAATGTCCTTTAATTTGAATTCTCCTCGGAGACTGTGGACAATTCTCGCTGTTTTTTCAGAAGGACTTCTTCCTCCTCTAAACGCAGTCTCCTCAACTCTTTTAAATACGCATTCTCTATTCTTAACCTAAGATTCTCGTCTTGTAGCTGTTTTAGTAGTTCCTTTTGTTCTTCGGAACCACTATCAATAATTTTTTTGACGATTTTCTCTTTATCCATCTTCTGCTTTCGCCCCCTATGTTTAGGCCTTAGTGCATCAATACCGGAATCGCGATAATCTATTACCCATCGAGCTATTTGAGCGGATTTGTCATTCCCGATTGAAACGCAAGCTCCTGATATGATGCTTCCGTTGTTAAATACAACTCTACTACATGGAGCTTAAATTCAAAAGTATATTTTTGATATTTTCTGCTTCGCTTAAGAGAACCTTCTCCATATTCTTTGTAATTGGCACACCATCTCTTGATATTCGAATAATCTATTCCATACTTTTTCCCGAGAAATCTAAAGCTTCCTTCTCCTTGTAAATACGACCGTACCAGTTTCAGCTTAAATTCAAAGCTGTATTTCTCCATAATTAAACTGACCTCCTTATATTAGACTTTTTGGTCCAACTTTCGGGGGTCAGTTCATTTAACGCGTGGTTTTGATTTAAAAATAAATAATAGTATTTATAGTAAAGAAAAGATCACTTGGAAATTAGTGCTGAGATTTAGTATAAATATTATTGTACAACAGGTAATATAAATAGATTTTTCCGGAATGATTTTGTAGAAAAGTATCAGACCGTTTTGCACTAATATTACCGCTGCCCACGAAAAATAGATTGCAAAAAGTGGGCTTTCTGTGATGCTCCAACCTGCTATCATAATCAGAATCAAAGAAAACATCATCCAGACTGCGCTTATTCGGACCTCTAATTTACTTTTAGATTGAATATAACCCAAGACCATTAATGCAACCAATATTAAGGCCAGATAATTCAATGAAGTAGTCAATCCTATCCACCAAACATTTCCTGCTTTGATGTCTGGAGAAATTGATATAATTGAACTTCCAATCATATTTAAATACGAATATAACTTCTGTTTAAATGGAAGTGCGCCCAAGGCAGTACGCAAGGTGTAGGCTTCCTCAAAGCCGTGAAGCAAAGTGCGAACCTTCCCAAATGACACACAAAACGCTAATGAAAATAGTATCGTTTTACTAAGTTCACGTATTCTCTCTAAAAGATTTATTCTATAGTCAAGCAGACAACTGATTGCAATTACACAAGAAGTCAATATCGAACCTGTTGCCAATGCAACTGCTATACGGGCTCTTTTGTCTTGAAATTTGTAGAAATACACTGCAAGAACAAGTAAAAACATCACTAAAGGAAACTTTTCAAAGAAGAAAACATTTATTATAAAAGGGCCAGATACTATATAAATATACTTTGTCCATCTATTATTTGTGATTTTACTCAGCATTAACGCCGTAGTAATCATCAATTGAACTTGAATAATTTGAAGAGTAATAGCTAAATTAGTTTCGCTAAATGTCCTACACAACTTCAGAGCATAGCAACAAAAAGAATAGATGGGGAAATACAAGATAGAAATTAACGGATGCCGAATGTCATAATAATTCAGATTTGGATACATTTCGTTAAAAACCCATCCGCCATCCATGGAATAAACGATATCATATTGTTCATATAGTTGGTTTGTTAAACTATAAAATATGACAATAAACAAAAGAGAGATTATTGATATCAACAAATAAAACTTCTTATCTTCTTCGCCTTCAATTAGTTTTAATAAAAGCGACCTCAAAAACACTATCACTGAATAAATGCTAACAATTATGGCTAAAGAACTACAAATAATATATTTGTGAGAAACCGGATAATAACGCCAAGTATTTACTTGCGTTGCCAAAGTGATTCCTATCGACAAGATTAAAGGAAGCAATTCTATTTGTTGAAAAAATATTGCTTTCGACAAATACATCCAGAAAAGACAGGCAATGATTGCACTTCCAGCCATGCCCTTGACTCCGCTACCGTATAAACTAAGCAAACCGAGACACAAGGAAATACCTGAGCAAATCAAAATAATTCTTAAAGCTATCTTAAATACACCTTTTCCGGATTCAAAAAGATTTAAACCTATTTTTTGCTTATCCATAATATGACTCTTCCATGTTTTCTAATCCATGCTTGAATACATTGATAAATGATCCTAGTAAATAAATTATTAAATAATAATAATATAAATTAAGCATAAAAACAAGTTACGTGCTCCTTTATGACGAAATGGGAATGTAGGTTTACAATAGATGTGACACTATAGGGGTAGAAAAAAGCGACAGGTTTCATTAGAATGTTTGTTACCACCAAAAAAGCTAATGAAAGGATCCTATCGCCATGAATAATATAACATATTCACAGCGTTACTTGCCACATGAAATTCAAACACGTCTTCATGCTGTAAAGCTTTATCAAAGTGGGAATTCCGTTGCTTTTGTATGTAGGAGATACAAGATATCAAAATCCTCTTTAATGCGATGGAACAAGAAGTATGATGGGTCTAAAGAGTCCTTGCTTGATAAATCTCATCGGCCCAAATCTCCTCATCCTTCTTCTCACTCTAAGAAAGAAATCAAGTGGATAAAGAACTATCACAGACGAAATCCAAATGCATCCATTTGTGAAATTTATGGAAAGCTTCGGTTAAACAAAGGATATTCAAGACATCCCGGTTCCCTCTACCGTATATACGCAAAGCTCGGATACACAAAACAACCTATCAAATCGACCAAGACCAAATACAAGCCCAAACCATACCAAACTCCGGAGAATATCGGCGAGAAGTGGCAGATGGATGTAAAATTTGTTCCTAAAGCTTGCTATGTTGGAGAGTATGAAAATGCTTTCTTCCAATACACTGTCATAGATGAAGCTTCAAGAGAAAGATTCATTTATCCCTATCGTGAACTCAGTTCATATTCCACCGTAGATTTCATTAAACGAGCTATTGAGTATTTTGGATACAAGCCCAAAATCATTCAAACTGACAACGGCGTTGAGTTTACGCATCTAAAAGACACCAAGCGAATTCATCCGATGGACATACTCTGCTCAGAACTTGACATAGAACACAAACTTATACGCCCTCGAACTCCACGACACAACGGGAAGGTGGAACGCAGCCACAGAATAGACCAAGAAAGATTTTACAATCAGCTTAAGTTTTATTCGTATGATGACTTGAAAACACAGATGAAGCGTTATTTATACCGATACAACAATACACCAAAGCCAATACTCGCTTGGCGGTCTCCTCTGGAACAAAGAGCTAAATTAGAACTATGTTTTAATGATACCTTAGTCAACTTTTAGGAATACTTTTTTTGGTGTCACATCATTTACAAAACTACACGCGCTCCTTTATGACGAAATGGGAGCTTACTTATAGTTTGCTAATTCGAAAATTAAGTTCCATTTTTGGATAGGTAGTAGATTTTAGTCAAATATATAATTACTTTTTGTTAAATGGAGTCGGGTACTCTGTAAAAGGTTGGAAAACCACACCAGATGCATTGACAACAGACCGACTGCGAACTATAAATAAGATTGTAAGATTTTCGGGAGGTAAGCATATGCAGACCAATTATGAAAAGAAGGGCAATGTGTTTGTCGGATTTATAGGCGCTTTTATTGGGGCTGTTGTCGGCGCCGTCGTATGGCTTTGGTGGGCGGGCTGAATTATATCTCCGCACTGGTGGGCCTGCTTAACGCTACTCTTTCCGCCAAGCTTTACGGTAAATTTGGGGGACCTCAGGGCGCGGTAAAGGTGATTGTGCTGATTGTCTGCGTGCTGTTTGCGGTTTTTGCCGGCACATTGGGCGTTTTTTTCTGGCAGTCGTATGACCTTTATAAGGAATTTATTTTGGAGTTTGATGAAGTTGCTGTGCGTCGCGCCTATAAAAACGTGGGCGGATTTTTTCTTGAATTAATGAAGGACCCTGAAGGTAAGAGTTTGCTCGCCGAAAACATCGGCATGGGGCCGGTCTTTGCTGCGGTGGGTTGCTTTGGTGTTATTTTCGGCGATTCCAAATCCCGCAAAGCAAAAAAGGCCGCCGCTGAGGAGAATACTGCCGACTGGCAATAAAAGACAAATGCGCAGAATAATGTCAATAAGCAGACGCTTGGCGTAATCTCTACCAACAAAAACAACCAAATCCGATAAAGACGATACTGAACAATATATCAAAAATCAATAAATACAAACCGCCAAATTCCATCCGCAAAAACGTGGAATCTGGCGATTTTGTATTTTTCTATTTTACCGGTCGCTTATCCCTATACAGCTCGATAAACTGTTCAAGACAGAGGTTGTTTTCCATAATATACTCGGCGGCCTCTCTGCCAACATAGCGGAAATGCCAAGGCTCGTCCAAGCCTGTTATGGCATACTTATGGGTGGGATACCTTGTAATAAAGCCATAGTTGGAGCAGTTATCTGTAAGCCAGTCCAGAAGCTCCTGATCAACAAGATCGTGTTTGAGATTTCTGTAGTACCTGTCAGTAATATCCACAGCAAGACCCGTCTGATGATCGCTTGTGCCGGGGTAGGCTATGATTTTCTTAGCAAGTTCCACAGCCTGTTCATAAGTGTATTTTCCGTCCCAGGCTATCTGACTCGCCTTGCCGTTGAATATGTACTTCTGTGAGGAATACGGTCTGAACGATGAGTTTATAAAAGGTGTAAATCCCGCATCCCTGGCTGCTTGTAAAAACTCTTCCAGCTTGTCTATGGCTCTCTCATCAAAATACTGAGGAAACCCCTCTATCTGCACACAAACCGGAGTATATGTTCCGATGTTATTGTCGTTATTTGCAAGTATGAATTCCCAAGAACGTATATCGATATCCGGTTTATAAACACTTGGAGACGGGGTGGGATTGAGATAATAGTTTACCTCACCCTCTTCTTCGGAAGTGCCTGGCCGTTTTCCGGAGCTGTAGCCGTCTATTGTGCTGTCCGACGGTTTTTCTCCTAGTCGTGACGCAATGAGAAGGAACAAAAAAATAAGTGCAACGGTAAAGATTATTGTAAGTATGCTTATCTTACCTCTCATCCTATCGCCACCTTTCTGGCTAAGATTACTTATTAGGCCATTTATTATAGCACTTTTGGAGCATTCTTTCAAACCCTCATTCGGCAGGTGTTTATCTTGACAAAAGCCCACAGCTATAATAAGATTTCCGAAGACAAAAGGAGCGATAATGATGAGTGATAAAAACGAACATAAGCAAGAGGAAAGTAAAAATTTGTTCGAGCTTAACCATTCTCACGATGAGCATGATTGCTGGAAAAATAATGAAGAGGAAGAGCATTCACACGAACTCGAGCGTCGTGAAAATATGAGCGAAGAAGAGCTTTTACACGAGCTTGAACACAAGTATGGGATACCTCACTCTCACAGCCACAGTCATTCACATGGTCACACGCACAGTCACACACAGACAAAGGCTGTTGTAAACAGGCTGTCAAAAGCTATAGGACACCTTTCAGCGGTAAAACGAATGGTCGAAGCTGGAAGGGACTGCTCCGAGGTGCTGGTTCAACTGGCTGCTGTTCGCTCCGCAATAAACAATACCGGAAAAATAATTCTTAAAGATCATCTTGAGCACTGCATAATCGAAGCAGTGAATGAAGGTGACAAAGAAGCTGTCGATATGCTCTCAGCTGCAATAGACAGGTTTATGAACTAAAAGCTTTAAGTCGTAAAAATAAAACAGAAAGATTCAGGAGCCGAGGAAACCCTCGACTCCTGTGTTTTATGGTGGTGGACGATACAGGACTTGAACCTGTGACCCTCCGCACGTCAAGCGGATGCTCGTACCAGCTGAGCTAATCGTCCTTGCAGAATGACCAACATTCTAACTCATCGGCACCCGCTTGTCAAGTATAACTTACTGTGTTTTTGACTTTCTTCAATTGCAAGTTAAACTGAAATCGAATTCCGTACAATGTTTGTTACTTTGCTATGCTGCAGATGAGTGGAAATTTTCTGCACTCCTCCCTCCCAAAATTTTCCTAGGATAGTTATTTATAAATTCCTCTAACTTCTTTATTTCCTCTGTCGTGATGTCTTTGAGCTTTGTTCCTTTCGGTATGAAATACCTGATAAAGCCATTTAGATTCTCATTGCTGCCTCGTTCCCAAGCGGCATAGGCTCTCGCATAGTATATCTCTGTGCGTTCTGATTTAGTTAGGGCAGATTCTTCCAAACTCTTCCAATCCAGAAACTCAGAACCGTTATCTACTGTTATGCTTTTAAAATTCTCCTTAAAGACTCTACTTCCCATCTTGCGCTCTAAACCGTTAATCTTCCGTAGTACTGCCTTTTGAGTCTGGCGTCTCATTTTGAATATCCGGCACTTCCGGCTATGACGGTCTACCAAGGTTAGCAGGCAAGTCGGGTCTGACTTTAAGGATTCTATACAGTCCATCTCCCAATGCCCTGTTTCAATGCGCAGCGTGCTCCCTAATGGCCTTTCGTCGATTCTTTTCCTGCCCGGGGGCGACAGTCGTTTTTCGACCTGCCTGTTCTTTCGCTTGGATTTAGCCCCTTTACGAGGCAGATCTTTCATTGTTACGCTGAGAAAGATGTCTTTCTCAACATAGTTATAGATAGTACGGCCACATAGTCGGGTTTCCGTTGGCCAGCCTTTTTCATTGAAGTGCATCACGATTGCTTCAGGAGAATAGCGTAATCGCTTCATATTCGGCATCTCTTCTCCTATTAGCATTTTTTCTATCTGTTCGCATAACTTCCGATCCTTTCTTATCTTTAATGCAGGTCCTTTATTTGACCAGCTGTCTTGGATTTTGATATGCGCTGCGTATGAAGAATACGCCATGTAAGTCTCTAAATTACTTCTTTTTTGCTCAACCAGTCCTCGCTTTAATTCTCTGCTTAAAGTTGCCTCACTCCATCCTAGTTGCTTCGCTATTTCCTTTTGTGTGAGTCTATCTTTATTGGCACGTTTTAAATTTTCATTGTAGAGATACTCTAAAATTTCTCTATCTTTTAATTTTAAGTGCTGACCCGGACTCCTTTTGATGATACAATGTAATTGGCTCAAAACAATTCTCCCTTCTATGTTGTTTCTTCCAATAACATTGTACAGAATTGTGGCGAGCCTTTTCAAATTATTGCAGTTTATTTTACAACTCGCCTTCATAAAAACTATGTTGTGTATAGAAGTCAAACATTTGTGACACAAGCCCATAAAAAATAGTTTACAAAATCGCTTTAAATTTATCTCATTTCATCCGAGCATTTTGTCAAGGATTTAAGCAAGGCGTCCCTTGACGAAGGCGATAGATGAAATATAATCCTAAGAAGCGTTTTCAAAGTATTCTTGAATGACTTCTTCGGAACTTTTAAAATCAAGAACCTTACGATATGTTCCGTTACTAATGCTTTCATGACGTTTGACTGCTTTTATCATCTCTTCTTCACTGACAAATCGTCTTTTTCGGTAAAATCGTTCTTCATCTTCTCTATGACTTCTTTCAACATGACCATTTTCCCATGGACTGTATGGAGCTGTCCGGATGTGCTTAATCTCCAGTTTTTTCATCATCTTTTCAAATCGGGATTTCTTGTCGGTTTGTTCCGGATCATTGCAAAATTCTTTACCGTTATCCGTCTGAAGATGTTCTATCTTGAAGCCAATCTTATCTTCCAAAGTTTCTAAAAAGCTACTCGTTGTGTAAGTACTGTTCTCGTTAACTATACTTAAAACTCTTTTTCGTGAGAATACATCTATAGCTGTTATTTGATAGTACCGTGAATGATAACTTGCAAAACCGATGCATTCAACAGGTATATATTTAATATCCATTTGTACTAATTGACCCGGATATTCGGCTTCTCTGATTTTCTTGGATACCTTTTTCTTCCGACATGCTTTCTTTTTGGGCTTGTCAAGCTGCTTCTTCCTTATCTGTCTGCACATTGAGTCATACGAGCGGGTATAGCCTTCGTCGCAACACTTCCTATAAACATGAGCAAGACCACGATAGTTGTGATGACGATACATATGTCGAATAAGCGCAATTTCCGACTCTGTATGCTGATTTGGATGAGAACGAGGTCTCCTTGACTTTTTCCTTAGTGATTCAAGAGTACCATCGTAACGTTTTCTCCAATAGCTAACATATTGCCTTGTTGTGTGATACTTTCTCGCTGCCTGGGCATTGTTATTGTGTCTGATTGCGTATGTTACAATACGCTTGCGGTGACGCATGCCTTCTGTTATACTTTTCATGAGAGAGCTCCTTTCTTTCTTGGTTAACGATTCTTGCAAATCTATTATACCAAAGGGCTCTCTTTTTCTTTTTTATTGTGTCACATATGTATTATCGCATTACATGTTTTATTTTTTAACTTTCAAACAAACAATAACTGGAAAAACCTAAACAAAGCGAGGCAAAGCTTTGTTTGCACCCACCTTGCACCCACCCCTCATCTGGAGAGGAAAACACCGAATTGTATGATTACTGGTGCCATAACGCACATAGCAAAAGGGACACCCAAGGGTGTCCCTTTTACTGTACAAGACGCGCAGGCAGTTGCGGCGGCAGGGGGAGCAATTTTGCTGTCGCGCCGCGGTCGAAATTTAAAGCTGAAGTTTACGAGGCGCATAATGTTTCTGTCAGTAAACTAAAGTCTGAAAACCCTGCAAAATTCTTCAACAAAAATAAGGATATTTTACATGAATTTATTAAAAATCAAAGCATTTATCAGACATAGAAATGTTATAATTTACACGTATATTAACTTAAGGCCTTATAGTATGTTTGTCATTTCTTAAAAACTTTTTGTCTATAATTCCTAAAACTAATATCAAGGGGGGAAATATGAGCGCATTTGACAACCTTGAGTATGAACTGTATGCAGCTCTGGCACTTTTTTACTCTTTTCCGTTCTTTGCTCGCTCGCTGAAGAAGGGAGAGAGTCCTGACTGGTGGGATATTGAACACGGCATCGGAATCGAAGTGGCGCGTGCAGAAAATAAGCATATAGGATATTGGAAGATATTTTCAAACAAATATTTGGGAAAAAATAAAAAAGATTTTTCAGAAAATGAATTAAAAGATTTAGAAAACTTCAACGGAAGAACACTTTATGATGATAATGGAGAAATTTTTTCTGTTTGCAATTCAGAAGGCTGTTTTGATGGGAAAAGACACATCAGCCTTGCAATTGACACGGCAAAAGCTAAAATTGAAAAGCTGGACAGCCATTATAAAAAATTCAACAGCAATTGTTTGTTTTTATATATGACACAATCAATGATTGATGATGACACGGAATGTTTCTTGACTGAGTATCTTTCGATCGCCGGCAATTATACGGCTTATTTTAATCATGTGTTCTTACTGTCGTTCGAGGAATTATTTCACTTTGACATTGTAAGCGGTAATGTTAATCCATACACATTTGAGGATAAGAAATTAAATGAATTAGACAATAACGTTCACGAACTAAGGAAAGCATCTTCCTGGGACGATGGAACGGATTTTTTGACTGTTTTGAATCAAATATAATAATTCGCAGGTCTTCAAATCCTTTCTCCGCAAGAGCATGATAAGATTAAAATAGTGAACTCCTTTATGCTTTGTGATATATTATATAAAACAGTTTGCTGCTTTTAGCTTGCAGGGGATAGGCACAGACAGAATGAAATCATTTTTCAATCCTGACAATTTTATTTTTCGCTTTAGCGTAACGATTCTGGATATTGTTGTTTTAAGTTTGCTGTGGGTCGTTTTTTGTATTCCCATAATTACTATCGGCCCCGCTACCGCCGCGCTGTACTACAGCGCGGTTAAGTGCATCCGTTTTAAGGAAGAGGGAACTTACAAAAACTTCTTTGATTCATTTCGCAGCAACTTCCGCACGGGAGCAGGATACAACCTTGTGTTTCTGGCGCTTGCAGCCGGCATGTATATTATTTATATCGCCATTGTTGGAATTTTTCCTTTGAAAGAGGCGCTGACCGTTCCTATTATTTGGGGATTTCTTTTGTTTTGCACATTTCTGTTCTCGGTTTTCCTCTGTGGTGCAATTCTTCTCAGCCGTTTTGAATATACACTTTCCAAACTCTTAGGAGACAGCTTTCGCATCGGTTTCGGGCACCTGCCCCGGGTGTATCTCTCGGGACTAATTGCCGTTGCCGCAGTGCTCCTGAGCATCAAATTCTTTTATTATCAGCTGTGGTTTATAACGCCATGTCTGAGCATTCTGCTCATCAGTAAATTTATGGAACCGATTCTTCGAAAGTACACTCCCGGCATTGAAAATCTTATGCAAATTCCGCTCGAAGAGCGACCGTGGTACCTAAAATAGTCAAGACCACCTTTTATGGGCGGTCTTGTTATCTTTTTATAGAAGAGTTGGAATCAATTTGCTCAAAACCTCGGTCAGTTTTACATTGCTTGCTTTCGTCAGATGCATAAAATCTATTTCGTTAAACGTGACGCCCGCCTCACCCGCATCCAGAAAATGCGCGCCAAGGGTCCAGCAGGCCATTCCATAGAACGCAGCCAGCTCACGAGACTTCTCAACAGAACCTTCCCCCATTTCGAACACAACTGGAGAAGAAAGCAGCCCCTCCCCGATTGGAGGAGGACAAACAACAAGAATATTGGGTTCACTCTTTGCCCAACAATCTGTGTTTTTAGCGCTTAAAATAAGCCGCTCCATTCCTTTTCCGATAGCGTAGGCGTTCGCACTGAAGCGCTCCTTTGTGTCGTTGGTTCCCAGCATGATAATCAAAAGGTCAATAGGGGAATGACTTCTCAGACAGGGGGAAAGATAATCAATACCGCTCAGCCCTTCGTGAAGCGGGTCGTCAAACACCGTGGTACGCCCGCTCAAACCCTCTTCTATTACAAGATATTCATCTCCGAGATGTTGCTGCAGCAAACAGGTCCAACGCTCTTCCTCGTTAAAACGCCCAAGTTCGCCGTCCGCAGAATCGCTCGGGTCGGCGCAGTAGCCGTGAGTATTTGAATCTCCAAAGCACAGAATGTGTTTTTTCACGGAATTCCTCCTCAGAATTACTAACTTCTATAGGCTATTTTCTTATCAATATTTTGTCAAGAGTTTTTTCATGAAAAGGCTTGACGCTTCAATTGCAAGTTAAACTGAAATCGAATTCCGTACAATGTTTGTTACTTTGCTATGCTGCAGATGAGTGGAAATTTTCTGCACTCCTCCCTCCCAAAATTTTCCTAGGATAGTTATTTATAAATTCCTCTAACTTCTTTATTTCCTCTGTCGTGATGTCTTTGAGCTTTGTTCCTTTCGGTATGAAATACCTGATAAAGCCATTTAGATTCTCATTGCTGCCTCGTTCCCAAGCGGCATAGGCTCTCGCATAGTATATCTCTGTGCGTTCTGATTTAGTTAGGGCAGATTCTTCCAAACTCTTCCAATCCAGAAACTCAGAACCGTTATCTACTGTTATGCTTTTAAAATTCTCCTTAAAGACTCTACTTCCCATCTTGCGCTCTAAACCGTTAATCTTCCGTAGTACTGCCTTTTGAGTCTGGCGTCTCATTTTGAATATCCGGCACTTCCGGCTATGACGGTCTACCAAGGTTAGCAGGCAAGTCGGGTCTGACTTTAAGGATTCTATACAGTCCATCTCCCAATGCCCTGTTTCAATGCGCAGCGTGCTCCCTAATGGCCTTTCGTCGATTCTTTTCCTGCCCGGGGGCGACAGTCGTTTTTCGACCTGCCTGTTCTTTCGCTTGGATTTAGCCCCTTTACGAGGCAGATCTTTCATTGTTACGCTGAGAAAGATGTCTTTCTCAACATAGTTATAGATAGTACGGCCACATAGTCGGGTTTCCGTTGGCCAGCCTTTTTCATTGAAGTGCATCACGATTGCTTCAGGAGAATAGCGTAATCGCTTCATATTCGGCATCTCTTCTCCTATTAGCATTTTTTCTATCTGTTCGCATAACTTCCGATCCTTTCTTATCTTTAATGCAGGTCCTTTATTTGACCAGCTGTCTTGGATTTTGATATGCGCTGCGTATGAAGAATACGCCATGTAAGTCTCTAAATTACTTCTTTTTTGCTCAACCAGTCCTCGCTTTAATTCTCTGCTTAAAGTTGCCTCACTCCATCCTAGTTGCTTCGCTATTTCCTTTTGTGTGAGTCTATCTTTATTGGCACGTTTTAAATTTTCATTGTAGAGATACTCTAAAATTTCTCTATCTTTTAATTTTAAGTGCTGACCCGGACTCCTTTTGATGATACAATGTAATTGGCTCAAAACAATTCTCCCTTCTATGTTGTTTCTTCCAATAACATTGTACAGAATTGTGGCGAGCCTTTTCAAATTATTGCAGTTTATTTTACAACTCGCCTGAAAAGGCTTGACGGAGCCAAGCCTTGTAAATAATATAGAGTCATCAAGGAAAGGGAGTCTCACAACTCATGAAAAAGGAAAAATTAATCACTTACTGCAGTTGGATTCGCAGCGAGCTTAAAAAGTGCATAAACTTCTGGCTGAATAACGGAATGGACAAGGTGAACGGCGGTGTTTACACCTGCTTAGACCGCAAGGGCGAAATTTACTCCACCGATAAAAGTGTCTGGATGCAGGGACGCTGCGGCTGGATATTTGCTTATCTCTGTCATGTATACGGTGTTAGGGATGAATGGATTAGCGCATCCAAGAGCTGCTTGGACTTTATGGAAGCGCACTGCATAAATCGAGAAGCGGGGGACAGGATGTATTTCACCGTCACCGCCGAAGGCAAACCCCTCCGTCAGCGCCGCTACTACTATTCAGAAGCCTTCTATGCGTTGGCAAACGCCGAATATTATGGCGTGACAGGGGATAGGGAATGCTTAGAGCGCGCCCGCAAGGCCTATGAGATTTACTGGGATTTAAGTCACGGGGGGGTTGACCCTGTAGGACTCGGACCGAAGACCATAGCCGAGACCCGCTCAGGCCGAAGCTTCGGCCCTCCCATGATAATTCTGAATGTCACAGGTGTTCTGATTCGGGTTGACCCCGAACGCAAGGAACTCTACGAGGCCAGAGCGCAGCAGTGCGTGGACGAAATCTTCAAATATCATGTAAAACCCGAACTTAAGTGCCTGCTGGAAAACGTAGATATAGACGGTACGCCCCGTCTGTACTACACCGAAGGCCGCATTGTGAATCCGGGCCACGATATTGAAGGAGCCTGGTTCATGCTCGAACATGCAAAGCGCACAGGAGATAAAAAACTGGTTGCCAAATGCGCTCAGATTTTCGATTGGGCGATTGAAGCCGGTTGGGACTGCGAATACGGCGGTCTGCTCTATTTTATCGACTGTCTGGGCAAACCGCCAGAGGCATATGAGCACGATATGAAGCTGTGGTGGCCCCACAATGAAATCATGATTGCATCTCTTATGCTATACCGCGATACCGGCGAAGAAAAGTATCTTGATTGGTTCGACAAAACTTTGGACTACTGCAAGGCTCACTTTGCCGACCCCGAATACGGCGAGTGGTACGGCTATCTCCGCCGCGACGGTTTGCCCACCATGCCGCCCACAAAGGGAAGTACCTTCAAGGGCCCCTTCCACCTGCCCCGCGCTCTTGTTATGTGCGATCTTATGCTCACAGAGCTGATTGGCGACTAAGTTGACCGAATAATTTTATGTTTTCGAGTAAAAACATTGGCGTTTTAGGAAAAAACTGGGATTTTCTTGCAGCATTTAATTTGCTGTACTTATTAGCCATAGTTAAATTTGTCACAATGCACAAATTAATCAAAAATTTTCGTTAAAAATCACGAACTCATTCGGTTTTGGTAAAATATTATTGATAATATTGTAAAAAAATAGTATAATATCTATGTCACATGCAGATGCTCAATCTGCAAAAAGAACATATTTTAGGAGGCATTTTATGAAAAAAATGAAAAAACTGCTTGCACTCATGCTGACCCTGCTTATGGTTTTCGCTCTGGCAGCGTGCGGCCAAGCCAAGGCTCCGGCCGCCCCGGCTGATAAAGCCGCCGAAGCTGCTCAGGTTGCAATCACTTGGTGGGCATTCCCCACTTTTGGCGTTGACAGTGGCTATGAGCAGGAGCTTGCCGATGCTTTCATGGCAGCCAACCCCGATATAACGGTTACTGTTGAAATCATCGACTTCCAATCAGGTCCCGACAAGCTGACCGCAGCTATGACATCCGGCACCGCACCCGACGTTCTGTTCGATGCACCCGGACGTATCATCGAATACGGCAACGGCGGCTATCTGGTAGCTCTGGATGACATGGTCGAGGCTCTGAAGCCGGATCTCACCAGTGAATCTCTCGTGGAAACCTGTGTCGGCGCTGACGGCACCGCATGGATGTACCCCATCTCCGCCGCTCCTTTCTACATGGGACTTAACAAGGAAGCCCTTGAAAAAGCCGATGCCCTGCAGTACGTAAATCTCGAAGGCGAACGTCTGTGGTCCACCGAGGACTTTGTCAAGATGTGTGAAGCTCTGGCCAAGGCCGCGCCCACAACCGTTCCCGGAATTGTTTACTGCGGCGGACAGGGCGGTGACCAAGGCACGCGCGCGTTGGTCAACAACCTTTACAAATCCTCAATCGTCGGCGAAGACGGCAAGTGGAACATTGACGAAAACGGCGTTAAGGCTCTGGAGCTGCTGAAAACCCTGTACGACGACAAGGCTCTCGATGCCGGCTTCGATATGGCTGCTGCAGACGAACTGCAGAAGTTCCAGAACGAAACCTGTGCAATGACCTTCTGCTGGGGTACTTCCAACGCAAAGAGCTACGCTGCGGAAGACTATACTCAGGTTTCCGTTCCCTTCCCCTCCGATGACGGCACTCCCGCTCTCGAGTACTTGGTAAACGGCTTCTGCGTATTCGACAATAAGGACGAAGCTCGCGCCGAGGCAGCAAAGAAGCTGATTGCTTTCATCTGCGACGACGCCGAATGGGGTCCCAAGTCCGTTTTGCAGACCGGCGCATTCCCTGTACGCACTTCCTATGGCAACCTGTACGAGGGCGACGAAGAAATGAGCCTGCTTGCCAGCTGGACCAAGTACTACGGCCCTTACTACAACACCCGCGCAGGTTTTGCAACCATGCGTGTCGAGTGGTGGAATATGCTTCAGCGCATCTTCCAGGAAGGCGACGTTGAGAAGCAGGTCGAAATTTTCAACACCAATTCCAACAAATAATCAAACCGCGCATTCAAACTCCCTCCCTCTTCTTAGGAGGGGGAGGGAGTTTTCTTTTAACTCGTCTTAAATCAGTCCAAGAGAATGGAGGACAATATAGTGGGTAAATCTATTCTGTCTTCCCGTGGCCATGCACTGCGGCGGCATGAAACCATAGTTTCCTATTTGTTTCTATTTCCCGCGCTGTTTTTCTTCGTTGGCTTTGTAATCACTCCCATGGTAATGGGGGTCATCACAAGCTTTACAGATGCAAGTCTGGCTAACGGCAATAAAGGCAGCTTTGTGGGTTTTGCAAACTATGTTCGTTTGTTTAATGACCCGATTTTTATTAAGTCTGCGAAAAATACTGTAATCATTGTTCTTGTATCCGTTCCTGTGGTTACATTCTTCTCTTTGTGGGTCGGCGCAAGTATCTACAAGATGAAGTCTCTGTACCGCAGCTTCTATCGTTGTGTATTTTATCTGCCCGTTGTCACCGGCTCCGTAGCGGTTGTTGTTGTTTGGAAGTGGATGTTCGATAAATACGACGGCTTGTTTAACTATGTTATCAGAGCATTTGGCGGCGAAGGTCTGGCATGGACCGGCGACCCACAACTTGCGCTCTGGTGCATCCTTATGATTCTGTTCACCACATCCATAGGTCAGCCCATTGTTTTGTTTGTTGCAGCTTTGGGCAATGTTGACCAGTCTCTGGTGGAAGCAGCTAAGGTTGACGGCGCAAACAATATGCAGGTATTTTGGAAGATCAAGTGGCCTTCAATCCTGCCCACCACTTTGTATGTTGCGGTCATCACCACCATCAACAGCTTCCAGTGCTTCGCGCTTATCCAGTTGCTGACTTCCGGAGGTCCCAACTACAGCACCAGCACGGTCATGTACTACCTATACGAAATTGCATTCCGAACCACCAAGGAGTTCGGCTATGCCGACGCTATGGGCGTAATCCTTGCCATTGTCATTGCTTTGTTCAGCGCATTGCAGTTCAAGGTTATGGCAACGGACAATTCCTAACGGAGGTGCAGCTATGTTAGAAAGCGAAAAGCGGCTGACTCCGTATAAACTGCTCTGCATAATTCTGCTGATTGCGCTGGCAATTTTCTTTCTCTTCCCCCTCTACTGGATAGTAACGGGTTCCGTGAAGACAAAGGCCGATATCATTGTAAAAGCCGGCGAAGCGGTCAAATGGTGGCCCACCACAGTTTCCTGGGGGAACTTCGAACGCCTCTTCAAAAGCCAATCCGAGCTCTTCGGTGCAAAGCTTCCCTTGGCAATCCGCTGGCTGTTCAACAGCGTATTTATCTCTGTTGTTTCCATGGGTATCACCTGCGTAACCGCTTCCTTGGCGGGTTATGTTCTGGCCAAGAAGCGTTTCTATGGCCGTGCAATGGTATTCGGACTGTTTGTTGCTGCGATGGCGCTTCCCAAGCAGGTTATTTTGATTCCACTCCTGTCTGAAATGAACACCCTCGGTATGCTTAAGACCACATGGGGTTCGCTGTTTGCGGTTATATTTCCCATAGTCGGCTGGCCCTTCGGCGTATTTATGATGAAGCAGTTCTCCGAGACCATACCGACGGAAATCTTGGAAGCTGCCAGAATCGACGGCGCAAGCGAACTCAAGACTTTTACAAATGTCGTTGTGCCAATGATTAAGCCCGGTATCGGAGCGCTGGCAATCTTCACATTTGTCAGTTCTTGGAACGAATACCCCATGCAGCTGGTCATGCTCACCACGAGTGAATCGAAGACCATCGCTCTGGGTATTGCCGGTCTGCAGGCGGAAATGTCCAATGACTATGGCCTTATAATGGCCGGCGCAGCCTTGGCGGCTATTCCCATCATTATCGTGTTTATCGTGTTCCAGAAATACTTCACCCAAGGCATTACTATGGGCGCGGTAAAAGGTTAAGTTTATAAATATCGAAAGGACATCTAATAATTGTTTGACAAAAATAAGTATCGGGGTGTGTTCCCCGCGTTATACGCCTGCTACGAGGATGACGGCTCTGTCAGCGTAGAGCGGACTCGTGAACTGGCGCGGCATTTATTTAAGAAGGGCATACAGGGGCTCTATGTCGGAGGCTCTTCCGGCGAATGTATCTACCAAAGCGTAGAAGAGCGCAAGCTGATTCTTAAAACCGTTATGGAAGAAGTAGGCGGCAAAACTGTTGTCATTGCCCATGTTGCCTGCAACAACACTGCTGATTCTGAGGAGTTGGCCCGCCATGCCGAATCTCTGGGGGTTGATGCAATTGCCGCGATTCCACCCATCTATTTTAAGCTGCCCAATCATGCCATTGCAGCCTATTGGAACGATATTTCCGATGCCGCTCCCAATACCGACTTTATAATCTACAACATTCCACAGCTGGCGGGCGTTTCTCTCAGCGTTGAGCTTCTGGTGGAAATGCTTAAGGATCCCAAAGTCGTCGGCGTTAAGAACTCTTCCATGCCTACGATGGATATCGAGGTGTGGGAAGAAGTGGGCGGCGAAAACTTTTTTGTTTTCAACGGACCCGACGAACAGTTTATTTCCGGTTTGTCAATGGGAGCAATTGGCGGAATCGGAGGCACCTACGGTGTTATGCCCGAGCTCTACCTAAAAATTTACGAGCTTTACGGCGAAGGCAAGATGCAGGAGGCATTAAATATCCAAAGAGCCGCCTGCAAAATCATTTACACTATGGCCAAAGCGAAAGGCAATCTCTATGCTGTTATGAAAGAAATAATGAAGAGGCGCGAAGGCCTTAACCTGGGCTCTGTGCGCAAGCCTCTGCCTGCTGTCGAGGAGTGCGACCTCGAAATTATTGCTGAAGCTGTATCGCTGATTGATGAGGCGATAGCAGAGTTCTGCAAACACTAATAACAAGAAACACTTAAAATTTAGCGCCCGAAGTTACTCCATTTCCATAGCCTCGGGAGAGCCGTAAAAAAGGAGGAAATATCCGCCCGGACCGGCGGTGCGGCAGTGTGGAGACCTGTCGTAATGCGTTGAGAGTTTCGCTCTCTCCTCGCGAGGAAGTATTTGCGGAGGCATTGCTTCTACGGTCAAAATATTATGGCAACAGTTAAGTTGGATGGCGTAAAGAAAGTATACGACAACACAGTCACCGCGGTACAAAGTTTCGATTTGGAGATTGCCGATAAGGAATTTATTGTTCTTGTAGGCCCCTCCGGCTGCGGCAAGTCCACAACTCTGCGTATGATTGCGGGTCTGGAAGACATTACGGAAGGCGATCTCTACATTGACGACCTGCGTGTCAACGATGTGGCTCCCAAAGACCGCGACATCGCAATGGTATTCCAGAGCTATGCACTCTACCCCCATATGACCGTGTATGACAACATGGCATTCGCTCTGAAGCTTCGCAAGATGGACAGAAATGAGATCGACAAACGCGTTCGCGAAGCGGCAGAGATCCTGCACATCACCGAGTATCTGGAACGAAAGCCCAAGGCCCTGTCCGGCGGTCAGCGCCAGCGCGTGGCCATCGGCCGCGCGATTGTCCGTGAACCCAAGGTTTTCCTGATGGACGAGCCTCTGTCAAACCTCGACGCAAAGCTTCGCAACCAGATGCGCGCCGAGATAATAAAACTGCGTCAGCGCATCGACACAACCTTTGTATATGTCACACACGACCAAACCGAAGCAATGACTCTGGGCGATCGTATTGTCATTATGAAGGACGGCTGGATTCAGCAGATCGGCACGCCCCAAGAGGTGTTTGAGCATCCCAGCAATGTCTTCGTTGCAGGCTTTATAGGTATGCCTCAGATGAACCTGTTTAACGCCAAACTGGTGAAGGTCGGAAACGGATACAAGGTAGAAGTCGGAGAGGCAAAGATTCCCGTCAGTGAAGACATCGCGAAGAATCTGGCAGCCAAGGGTTTTGAAAACATGGAAGTTCTGGCGGGCATCCGTCCCGAACATATTGTGCTTAAGGCAGAAGGCCCGGATGTTGTTCACGGCAAGGTAGACGTTTCCGAAATGATGGGCAGCGAGATTCACCTGCATATCGATGCGGCGGGCAAGGATGTTGTGGTCCGCGTACCTACAGCCGATTTGGAAGAATCAAAGCGCGGAGGTTTTGCATACGGCAGTGATTTCAACTTCACTTTCCGCCCTGATCAAATTCATCTCTTCGACCCGAAGAGCGAAAAGAATCTTCTCCCTCTGGAAAAATAAATCGAATAAAGATAAAAACTCCACGGTTTCTCACAAACCGTGGAGTTTATGCTTGCAGAAAAAGAAAGAAATTAAACAAAGTTGCCTTTGAAAAGAATAGAACGAAGAGACAAATCGGTTTTGTTCAAAAGTACGATAGAGGCTTCTTTGCCGATGTCCAAACTGCCTGCGCGCTCGTCAATGCCGATGGCGCAAGCGGGGTTATAGGTGCACGCGCGCACTGCATCTGCAATAGGTATTCCCACGCCTGCAGCCTGCCTTAAGCAGCCCATAAGACTTGTTACAGAGCCTGCCAGAGTCTCGGGATGACCCACGATGGTGGCGCGATTGCCGTTAACTTCAATTTCCTGGCCGCCAAAAGGATATCGTCCGTCGGGCATGCCGGTGGCGCGGAGAGAGTCTGAAATCAACACAATCCGTTCTGCGCCAAATAGGCAGAAGGCAAGCCGAATCATGGCAGGATGAATATGTACGCCGTCGCATATAAGCTCTGCTCTAACGCTGGGACTATCAAATGCGGCGCCAACAACTGCGGGGGCGCGGTGATGAATGGGGGGCATACCGTTGTAAAGATGGGTGGCGTGAGTCGCGCCGGCTGCAAAAGCCGCCATTGCAATATCGTAGTCTGCGACAGTATGGCCCACGGAAACTGTGACACCCATTTGCGTGGCTTTGCGAATAAAGTCAAGGCCGCCGGGTTGTTCCGGCGCCATGGTCACCAGTTTTACACAATTGTCGGATGCTTTCTGCAAACGAGAGAGCATTCCGATATCAGGGGCGCGCAGGTAAGCTTCATTCTGCGCGCCGCGCTTTGCGTGCGAGAGGAAAGGTCCCTCCAAATGCGCGCCGACCACTTCCGCGCCGCCCGAGCTTTTTGCGCGGTGCTCCGCAAGGTTTTTGCAGATTGCCGTCAGTGTTTCTTCCGGGAAAGTCATGCTGGCGGGGCAGATGTAGGTGACGCCTTGGCTTAGTTCAAAGTCCGCAATGCGCCGCAAACCCTCGGGCGTGGCATCGCTGAAGTCTTCGCCGACACAGCCGTGGAAATGCACATCCACAAGACCGGGAATTACATAACAATCCGCGGCATCCACAATTGTGTCATCGCCGCTTATCTCGGATATAAGCTCTCCGTCTGTGCAAAGATCGCGCTTCAAAAAGCCTTTTTCAAGGTCAAAGACATGGCCGCCTTTAATTAGCATATATCTGCCTTCTTAAAGTTTATCTGGAAGCGGGCAGACTTGCGGCAGCCATAGACTGGCCGACGCGGCGGAATTTCTCGTCGGGCAGAGTGAGCTTTATTGCTTCATCCACTTCGGGGTATTCCTCTTCCAGCACCTTTTTGCAGGTTGCGAGAAGCAGGTCTCCTCCCTTGCCGCTCATAACGCGGCCTAAGAGCAGGACATATTTAAAACCGTAGTGGTGGTAATAGTAAGCCAGAGTGTGGCCGAGATATACGCCGATATCATGGAAAACCTTTTCGGCGCGGCCGTCGCCGGCTTCCATCAGATTCTGTACGACCTTCAAGTTTTTCGCGGGGGGTTCATTTAGGTCAAGCTCAATTCCCGCGCGGGGCGCAAGCTTAATTACGCCGTCTTGAGAGAAATATTTCACACCGCAGCCGATGTCGCCCGACCACTCGTCGCGCATGGCTTCGGGGTTTGCATCAACAGGGCAGAAGGCCAGCTCGTTGAGCCAACCGGTAACCTTGCCGTCTTTATCAATGTATCCGACAGCTTCGCTGGTGCCCATGGCAATACCCAGCACATTGTTGTCATTAAGGCTCATGGTTCCCGCCAGGGCCGATACGTCGCCGTCGTTAGCCACCGCATAGGGAACATCCCCAAAGGTGTCGGTTATGGCGCGGATATAAATATCTCTCACCTTGGAAGCGTAAAGCTCCTTGGGCACAGCCAAAAAGAGGGAAGCTGCCATAGTGCGGTTGTTGATATACACTCCAGCAGAAGAAACGCCCACAGCATCAATGCGAGGCATATGTTCGGCAGCTTTCTTCATTGCTGAAACAATACCGTCGTAGTGGTAATCGGGGTCGGCAGTTACTTTGGGATACCAAACCACTTCCTCCGAGAACACCGTTTCACCGTCGATAACAGCCGAGACCTTGCGGTCGCTGCCGCCTGCATCGAAGCCTATGCGGCAGCCGTCCAAGTGTCCGCCGATGGGAAGGGGCAGGTCTTTGTTTTCGGGCACGGTGTCGCAGAGGACTATTTCAAAGGGATTTTCGAATATATTTGCCATATAGTCCCAGTCGAATTCTCTCTCTCCGCCTTTACAGTACACAGAGTTCAGGTAATCATAAACATCTTTGTCGGTGACATATATGCGGAATCCGCCCTTCATCCACAGGAGGGTTTTTACCAAGCGGTCGATGTAGTAGCGATCGGCAGCCAGCATTTCGGGTGTACCGTGAATAAAAGTATGTGCAGTCGCCATTTGCTTATCGGCGCGCTCCACGGCAATAGAAACGGGCTTTGTTGCACCGGCCAAAAATGCCTGGTTCCACTTCAAGAGAGGGGTAAATTCAGGGTCGAGAATCGGCTTGTTTTTAATTTCAATGCTTACATTATAGCGTTCCATGTTTTGCTCCTCTTTTAAGTAATTTTTCGTGTATATTTTAACATACTTAGCTCATAAAGTCATCGAAATTTGACCGTGATTCGAAGAAAATGTACTCTGAAAGCGTAATTATCTTAATTAATCTAAGATTAAAAATTGGGATAAATAGTAATGATTATAAAACAAAAAACCCGCCGGTATAAGCCAACGGGATTTTATGATTAAAACCGAATCACTCGAGTTCGATTTCGGCGCCGACCGCTTCGAGCTGAGCCTTGATTGCCTCGGCGTCTTCCTTAGAAGCCTGCTCCTTGATTCTGGCGGGAATGCCTTCAACAAGGGCCTTGGCATCGGCAAGTCCCAGACCTGTGATGGCGCGGACTTCCTTGATGACCTTGATCTTCTGATCACCGAAGCTCTTCATAACAACGTCAAACTCGGTCTTTTCTTCCTGAACGACTTCCTCAGCGCTTGCTGCGCCTGCGCCGGCGGTTGCCATTGCCGCTGCGGAAACACCGAAGGTCTCCTCAAGAGCGTGTACGAGCTCAGAGAGCTCCAAAACTGTAAGCGCTTTGATTTCCTCAATCATAGCGAGAACTTTTTCACTTGCCATATTATTTAACCTCCAAAAATTTTCATAAATGCGAACTTACGCGGCGTCGCTTGCCCGAGGCTCTGCCTCATTAATAAATTACTCTGCGCTGTCTTCTTTAGCTTCTGCAGCCGCTGCAACGGGTGCGCCGCCCTTCTCGGCTATCTGGGAAAGAACGAATGCAAGGCTGGAAATAGGAGCCAGCATAGTCCCCAAAGTCTTTGAATAAAGGCTTTCGATGTTTTCATGGGTGGAAAGATCCGCCATTTGATCTTCTGTCAAAATGTCGTTCTTGATGAACGCGGCCTTTACATTGAAAACCTGTCCGAACTTCCTGCTGAACTTCTTGATAACTGCAAAGGGAGCGATGGGGTCTGCGGATGTCGCGAGCGATGTCGATCCGCGAAGAACATCGTCTAAGCCCTCAATACCAACCTTTTCGGCAGCAAGCTTTAAAAGCGTGTTCTTAACAACGTTGTACTCTATTTCCTTTTCGCTAAGAGTGCGGCGAAGTTCCGAATCCTGCGCAACATTGATTCCCTTGTAGTCAATGAGAATACCGACCTCGGCATCGTTGAGTCTCTGAGCGAGGTTCTCAACAACCTGCTGTTTTTGCTTCAGAATTTTTTCACTTGGCAATTTGATTTCACCTCCGTAATACAAATTACGCTCGAAAAAACCCGTGCCTAAAGACACGGGATAAAGTCATCATATTAGATGCCATCCTCGGCAGGACTTCCGCTATTGCCGCCTGCTGTCTTTGGAGCGCCACAAGATGATATATCAAGATTAAGCTAATGTCAAGCCGAGTTTATATATTTTCAAGAAAAAAGCAGACTTTTAAAGCTGTTTCGAGTCCTCCTTTTTTTTGAAGGCAAAAAATTTCTGGCCGAAATAGTTTATAAGGGTGTAAAGCACCATACCGACGCCCATGGCAATGTTTTCGCTGACTTTTTGTAAGCTCTCTGATAAAATAAACAAAACAAGCGGTTTAGCCAAACTGTAGGCGATAAGATAAGAAATCAAAACGGTAAGTGCAAAGCGCAGAATTTGAAAGACGCCCTCATAGCTTGTTTTAAAGGTAAAATATCGGTTTAAGAAATAGCTGACTGTCCCGCCGACAAGATAGTTCATCGCGGAAGAGAACCAATATGAACAGTCGGCCAGATTGTAAAGCGCAAACATCACAAAGGCCCCCACCAAAGTGTTTAGGACGCCCACCATAAGAAAGCGAAGAAATTCTTTATTTAAAAACTTGTTATACAGATTTTTCATATAAATTAAGGAGAAAAAGAAATGGCAAATATAAACTTATACGATATAAATTCAAATAAAATTGAAGACAGTAAACTGTGTGAAGACTTTCGCACAGCAAAGAAATTCGGTCCCATATCTGTCGGCAAACTGGCCGTTTACTACAGAGACGGGCTGAAAAGGAAGGCGGTAAGGCTCACGGAGACAGACCATATCTTCACAAGAGTTCACAGAGTCAGAACACATGTGTGCTGCGGAATGCTCGACTTTTTCATCTTCAGTCTTGTTTTGAATAAAGGCGGAGAAGAGCTTGCCGAGATTAAAGCCGAGAGCGAACGCCATGTAAATCTGGCAACAGAGGAAATTCTACAGCTTCGAGCCGAGATAAAGAGCAGTCACTCGAAAGAACAGTCTCAAGCTTCGCTGTTTGTCACATAAATCTGCTTGGCGTTCGGATCAGCCGCAGTTGAGCGCATCTCGAATTCAAAGCAGGGAAGACTTTTAAGCATTGTAGAGAGTTTTCCGAATCCGTAAGTGCGGGAGTCGAAGTCGGGCTTCTTCTTTATGAGAAGATTGCCAAGGGCGGAGAGATTTGTGTATCCGTCGTCTTCGGCAAGATCTTCAATCGAGTCCACAATGAGCTCAATAACATCTTCGGGTATTGGGCTCTTGCTTTCCTGCTTTGTCCTGGGTTTGGCAGCTGTTTTGTTATTCGTCGTGTCCGTATCCTTCTTGATTTTGTCGTTTTTAAAGTCGTTTTTCCTAACAGCCGAGGTATTCTCTTTAGCGCTCTTTTTAACTCTGTCGCGAAGGACCTCAATTCTTATAAACTTGTCACAGGCCTGCACAAAGGCGTTGGGAGTTTTTGCCTCTCCGATGCCGATCACATACATGCCGCTCTCTCTCAGCCTAATTGCAAGGGGAGTGAAGTCCGAGTCGGAGGATACCAGCACAAAGCCGTCTGTCTTTCCGGCATAGAGGATGTCCATAGCATCTATTATCATGGCAGAGTCGGTCGAGTTCTTTCCGGCGGTATAAGCAAACTGTTGCTTCGGTGTAACTGCGTTTTCAAGCAGTTCGGTTTTCCAACCGATTATGTTCTGCGAAGCCCAGTCGCCGTATATTCTTTTTATTGTAGGGGTTCCGTAAATCGCAATTTCTTCAAGAATGCTTTTCAGGCAGTCGCGCGGAGCGTTGTCTCCATCAATAAGCACTGCCAAGCGAAGGTTGCCGTCTGTCATTAAAACACTTCTTTCCAAATTATATTGACATATTGAGTCTATCAAAAAAGCTAAACAAATAAAAGCTTTTTATCCTTACTTCTTCCTAACCACCGCAAAATTATAGAAACTCTTCTCAATATTAAGACCATGAGCCTCCGATTTAAACAGGATGAGCCACTCGCTTTCGTCGGCACTGCTCGGCTCGAAATTGTATTTTCCCAGGGACTTGGCATAGCAAAAGGCGGCGGAATCGTCATAAAAGCTAACATTTTCCATAAAATAATGAGGGCTAATTTTTTCATAAAAGAGTATATAGATGTAGGGCTGATTTATATTTGCTGTAATGTATGCGCTTTTAGGATTTTGTTCACTCACATACTCGATAGCTTCTCCCAAACCCGGATAAAAGTAGGTCAGCTTGTTTCCGTTAAAACCGCTCACATAGTCTTGCGCAAAAATTCCGAGATTGAGAATGAAGAGAATCGGGAGTAGGGGGGAAAACTTACCCAAGAAGACAGCGGAATTATAAATTCCGAGCGCAATAAAATAACTTAAGAAAATCCAAACAAAATTTATTCTGTTGATATTTGCTTTGATGAAAAAACAGAGAAAAAGAGAAATGACGAGCCCGGCGAAAAAATAGCCGTCGGCCGCTCGCTTTTCTTTTTTTCTTATAGCCGACACAAGGCCGATAAAAAGAAAAAGAATTCCGAAAGGATAGTATAAGCCGCTCACACGTGAGTAGTTGAAGGCGAGTCCGTCGCTTTGCAAAAGAATAACTTTCAGGGCTCTAAAGAAGTTTCCGAAAAGCTCGCAAAGACCGAAGCCCATTACAGCGCTCTGCCTTGTCTCGTTGAGAGCGGGAAGACTGAGTCCCAGAATCTTTGTTGCAGGGAGATGCAGAGCATTTCGCAGCTGACAGTAAACTATGGGAAATCCCAGCAGAATAAAAATCAGAAACGCAGGCAAAAAATATCTGATTTCAATTTTTTTTCTTAAACGCCACAGCGAATAAAGCAGAATGAGAGGTGTAAACATAAGAGCGGTGCCATATGCATAAAGGCTGAGAGCAAAGAAAAAGGAGGCGGGAAGCAGAAAAACCTGTCTCTCCTCGGCGAGAACGGTGAAGTATATGGCAAAGAGAAGAATGTGGGGCAGAAGATTAGATTCCAAAGCCCAACGCGCCGAGAGAATATGCCAGGGGGCAATGCTAAGGAAAAAAAGCGATACAATGGCAAAGCCCTTGCCGCGTGATTTTCGACAAAGCAGCCAAAAAACCAAGAGTGAAAGAGTTGATACCATAGCCATGGGCAGTCTAACACTCAGCACGTTAAGGCCAAGAATAAAGACAAAGGGAATGGTAAGATAAGTGTATAGAACGTTTTGGCCGCTTCCCCAGGATTTAAGAAGCACGGGATAGCGGTAAGCGTTTCTGTCTATGCCGTAATTTAAAATAGAAAAAGCCTCATAGCCGGCGGAGGCCTCATCGGGATTTAAGCCATAGGGAAGTTTCGAGAGCCTATAAAACCGCAGAAAAGCTCCCAGAGCAAAAATAATAAAGAAAAATAAAAACTCATGCTTTCTAAAAAAGCTTAATATTTTGTTCATAAAAACATTATACCACAGAACAAAAAGCTCCACTATCAGAGAAAATCGAAAGTAAAAGCCGCTTTTTGATTTGAAGCTGTTATTTATCTTGAAAGAGTTCAAACACTGTAATATAATACATTGGCATTTAAAAAGAGCCCCAATAAAAGGTTCACCTAAAGAAGTAAAGGATGGTTCAATGAGCGCATCAGAGGAAAAGAGAAGGCGCGAGCTCGAGCGCGAGGCAAAGAAAAGTAAAAAGGAAGCTGCCCGCCTTGAAGAGAGCAAAAAGCAGAAAAAACGCAAAATGCAGTTTAAGATAGCAGCAGCAATCGCACTCCTGCTTATAGTGCTGATTTTATTTGTCAATTCCAACGTACTTTATTCGGGTGTAAAGGCAATTCAGATAGGCGACTACGAATACACCAACGCCGAGTTTCAGTATTTCTATAAGGAAGCCTATTACAGATTCAGCAGCAGCAATCAGCAGTATCTCAGCATGCTCTTAGACCCGCAAGTTCCGCTATCCAGGCAGGAAATCAGCGAAGGCGTAACTTGGGCCGATCACTTCCGCAAGTTGGCGATAAACGATATGACATCGGTAACAGCTATCTATGACAAGGCAATAAAAGAGGGCTACACTCTGGACGAGAGCGTTAATGCGGATCTCGATTCCCAGATGGAGTCCATGACAGATATGGCAAAGAACTACGGATACAAAAATGCCGACGGGTATTTTGCCGCTATGTACGGCAAAGGCGTGACTGCCGAAATGGTGAGGAAACTTGTCGAAATGAAGGCCATAGCCACGGATTACTCAAAAGCCCAATACGAAGGCTTCAATTTCGACAGCGCTGCGCTCAAGCAGGCATATGCCGAGCGTGCCGATGAGTTCGACAACTTCAGTTATCTGTACTATCTGGTAGAGGCTGAGAAACTCTCTGTCCAAGGCGAAGAAGCTGATGCTCCCGAGCAGAAGGTTACAGAAGAGTCAATGCGTAGCGCAATGCAGGAAGCCGAAAGCATAGCAGAGGAATATAACGCAAAGCAGAAAGAGTCGGGCATCCAAAGCGCCGAGCTCAGCGAGACGGCTTTCAGGGAGCTGCTGACTAATAAACTCAGCGGAGCCGACATAAAAGAGCAAAAGGGCCTCAACGGCAGCAGCCTTAAGGCTATAGAGCCTTCAGTTTTCGAGAAGTTCACCTCAAATGATGCAAAACTTTATAATGCCTATGTTGTCGAAAAGGAAGGCATCGGCTGCTATGTCGTGCTGCTTCTTGGCAGAGACAAAAATGAATATAAAACGGCATCCTTCCGTCACATTCTCACATCTGCAACAGATGAAGACGGTAACGGAACTGTTGATGAAGCGGAACTTAATAAGGCGAAGGAGCAGTCCGAGGCTATTTTGGCCGAGTTTAATTCGGGCGTAAGAAGCGAAGAGAGATTTGCCGAGCTTGCCAACGAAAAAAGTGACGATCCGGGCTCAAATACAAAAGGAGGTCTCTATGAAAATGTCAGCAAAGGCACAATGGTAGCGCCGATAAACGACTTTATTTTTGCTCCGGGACGAAAGCATGGCGATACAATCATAGTCCAGAACAATGAAGGCTACAGCGGATCCCATCTTGTCTATTTCAGCGGAAACGGAATGCCGTACTGCGACTTGCTGGCAGATCAGCTCCTCAGAAATGAAGAATACGAAAAATGGGAAGCGGAAATTATCGAGGGATGGGAGTTTAAACCCAATGCTCTGGTTTTCTGGTTTGCAGAAAAATAATAAAAGCCGCTCTAATCATAGAGCGGCTTAATAAAATTGCGGAGTTTGACTTGGAGGAAAGACTTTCTAGGGCAGAGCCCCTGCTGAAAAAAGAGGGAATAGAAAAGGTCAAAAAAGCTCACGTGGCGGTTTTCGGTCTGGGTGGAGTTGGCTCTTGGTGTGCCGAAGCCCTTGTGCGCTCAGGCGTGGGCGAGATAAGTCTTATTGACCAAGACAGGGTGGAGGAGAGCAATATAAACAGGCAGCTTCTCGCAGATTATAAAACGCTCTCCAAGCTCAAAACAAGCGCCATGGCCGAAAGGCTGCTTGTCATTAATCCCGAACTTCGGGTTCACGAATATCCCGAGCGCTTTGACTTAGGAAGCTCGGATAAATATGATTTTTCGATTTTCGATTATGTGGCCGACTGCATCGACATGGTGTCTGCCAAACTGCTGCTTATTAAAAAAGCCTTTGAGGCGGACTGTAGGATAATTTCTTCCATGGGGATGGGAAATAAGCTCAACGCAGAGCAAATCAGACTATCGAAGCTGAGCAAGACAGAAGCCTGTCCCTTAGCGCGCGTAATGCGAAGAGAGCTCAAAAAACTTGACGTCGATATAAGCAGGCTCAATGTTGTCTACAGTCCCGAAGAGACGAAGGGTGAGCGGACAGGTGAGAGCGCTGAGGGGAGAGGCCGTCCGCTGCCTTCATCTGCGATTTGGGTGACGGGTACGGCAGGATTTTTAATGGCGCAGCGGATTATACTTGATTTATCGGGAGTTTATAATAGGGAGTAGAAGTTTGGATTTCAGGCTGTTTTTTGCAATATTACTTGCAAAGCTTACAAAATTAATACTCAAAATATTTGGCAGGAAGGGCAGCAGTCTTCCGGGCAAGCTCGCGCTCATGCTCTATCCCGAAATATTGACAGTACTCAGCCGAGATGTTGAAACGGTAGTCGTAAGCGCCACAAACGGCAAAACCACGACTGTGAATATTTTAAAGCACATCCTAAACGAAAACGGAAAGACTGCATTTGCCAACAGTCTCGGCTCAAACATGGAGCAGGGCATAGTCTCCGACTTTATTCTGAATGCCGATGTCTTCGGCAAACCCGAGAAACATTTTGCCGTAATAGAGTGCGATGAGGCTGCCTTAAAATATGTAACTCCAAAACTCAAGCCGAAAATTATTGCAATACTCAATGTTTTCCGCGATCAGCTTGATAGATTTTCAGAACTCAGCATGACACTGAATGATTTACGTGAGGGGCTGAGAGGCTCAAAAGAGAGTGAATATCTCATAAACGCCGACTGCTCGCTGGTTTCTTCAATCGTAGAAGAGGGCGGAGACCAAGCCCGCTACTTCGGCTTCAATAAGGCGGCAGAACAGGGGAGCGGCGTTTCCGATGCCGTCTACTGCATAAAGTGCGGAAAACGCTATGATTACGCATACAAGGTTTTCGCCCACTTTGGAGATTTTTCATGCACACACTGCGGGTATAAGAGGCAAAAGCCGGAGTATGCAATCACGCATTTTGAGAGCGATTTTAATGGGAGCCGCTTTGTAATAGAGTATGAGGGAACTGCGTATGAGGCAGAGCTCAAGACAGCAGGTTTACATAATATCTACAATGCGCTTGCAGCGGTTTCGGCCGCAAATATGCTGGGTGTCAGTATGAGCGATGCTGTCAGGAGCTTAAAGACTGCCGAGGGCGGATCGGGCAGGGGAGAGAGCTTTTTAATAAATAAAAAAGAAGTTTCGATGATGCTCATAAAGAATCCGTCGGGAGCCGACAGGGCGTTTTCTCTTATAGAGAAGAAAATAGAGCCCTTTAAACTTCTCATAGCTCTCAATACAAAAATTGCAGACGGGAAAGATATTTCATGGATATGGGATGCCGACTTCGAAAAACTTATCCGCAATAAAAACATTGTCGAATATGTTCTTTCGGGTGAGAGGGCTCTTGAACTGGCTCTGCGCCTCAAATATGCGGGAGCGCCTGAGGAAATGCTCAGAATAATAGAAGAGCAGGAAGAACTTCTCGAGTTCATAAAAGAGGAAGAGTGCGATATATATATGCTTCCCTCCTACACTATGATGTTCGATTTAAGGGATAAACTCAAGAGCCTCGATGAGAATAAGGAGGCAGAAGAATGAAGATAAACATTTGCCACCTATACCCAGATATCCTGAATTTCTACGGAGACAGGGGAAATGTTATTTGTCTCAGCCAAAGGCTTATCTGGAGAGGCATTGAAACGGAAATACACAGGGTGAATGCGGGTGAAAAAGCCGACTTCAGCTCTTATGATGTGGTGTTTATGGGCGGCGGACAAGACTATGAGTACGGCATACTCGAGGAGGACTTGAGGGCTAATAAGGCGGAAGATATAAGAGCGGCGGTCGAGGATGGAGCGTGTTTTCTCTGCGTCTGCGGCGGCTATCAGATGATGGGGCAAAGCTTCGAAACAAGCATGGGGCATAAGTACGAATGCATAAGAGCGCTGCCGGTTTACACAGTGCAGGGAGCAAAACGCTTTGTCGGGAACTTTTCATTTACAACGCAGTTCGGTGAAGTTATCGGTTTCGAAAATCACAGCGGCAAAACCTATCTTGAGGGTGACTGCAAAGCCCTGGGGGAAGTGATAAGCGGCTTCGGAAACAACGGAGAGGACAGGACAGAAGGCGCTCTTTATAAAAACACCTTCTGCACCTATTCACACGGGCCGGTACTCCCCAAGAATCCGAGTCTGGCAGATGAGATACTGCGCCGTGTAATTTTAAAAAAATACGGAAAAGCGGAGCTGGAGCCTTTGGATGACAGCATGGAGCAAAAGGCACATAATTTTGCGAAAGGAGCATACTTTGTCTGATTTTCACATACTGGGGATTTTAGACTCCGGGGTCGGCGGACTTTCGGCTTTAAAAAAACTTTTAGAGAACTGTCCGTATGACAGCATAATCTATTACGGCGATACGGCGAATGTGCCATACGGTGAAAAGAGTCCCGAAGAAATAAAAAATCTTTCCCTAAAATGCGCCGAGATTCTCGTGAAAGAGGGCGCGGACGAGATATTGATTGCCTGCGGGACAATTTGTTCAAATGCTCTTAGCTTTCTAAAAGAAAAGCTGAGCGTACCCGTCTATTCGATAATAGACTGCGGAGTATCAGTGGCTATAGAAAAAAGCAAAAACAGAAAAGTGGCGGTGGTAGCTACGCCTGCAAGTGTCCGTTCGGGAGGTTTCGCGGCGGCTGTAAAAAGTCAATGCGAAGATGTCGAACTTATAGAGCTCAGCGGCGGGGAATTTGCCTACAGGATAGAAAACGATCTCGAAGTGGAAAACTACTTTTATGATATAATAGAGCCGAAACTAAAAGAGGCATTCAGTGAAAGATGCGACAGTTTGCTTTTGGGCTGCACTCACTACTCACATGTAATAGAACTTTTTAAGAAGACGGCGGGGAAGATTCCCGTGTCCGACTGTGCCGAGGCCGCGGCAGAGGCCATAATTAAACTTAAAAACAGAGAAAAAAGAAGGCCGAAGCTCAAGTTTTTAACCAGCTCAGGGCCGGAGAAATTCAGAGAATTCGCCGAAAAACACATAAATTTAAGAGGCGAAGAAATATTTGAGCTGAGGTTTTGACAGCCTGATATAAGTGGTATATAATCCGTGTTCATCAAAGAGAGGTGATATCATGCGCAACAATTGCTTTGACGAATTTAATGACAGTGCGATGAAGGATGTAATAATATCGATAAGCGGAGTACAGGATTTCCCCATCAGCAACAACGAGCCGATTGAGCTTATTACGGAGGGAAAGTATCGATATAAGGATGGTATTGCCAAAATTTCCTACTGCGAGTCGGAGCTCACCGGGCTTGACGGCACCACGACTTCTTTCACTTTGATGCCTCACGAGGTTGTACTCAGAAGAACCGGGTCCGAAAACAGTCAAATGATCTTCCACGAGGGAAAAAAGAGCACATTTTTGTATACCTCATCAGACGGATCTTCCACTGTTGGATTGGATACCCATAGAATACATTCAACTCTGGGACCGGATGGCGGAGATATGGAGATAGACTATCTTCTGGACTACAATCAGGCATTTCTGGGCAGAAATAAATTCAAAATAAGTGTCAGAGAACGGAGAGACAGCGGCGAGAATGTCTAACTTAAACGAGATAGCAAGGCTTGAGGCCGAAAAATTAATAGAGAAAGCCTATGTTCTTGCGAGCGAAAATTCGGAGCTTCCCGGCGGTGTCAGGCTAAGCGGTAAAATCGAGATAAGCAAGGATGCGCAAAACGGAGACTTTGCCTCCAACCATGCGCTCGGCAATGCCAAAGCGCTTAGATCAAATCCCCGGAAAATTGCCGAAAGCCTGCTAAAATATATGAATTTTGAAAATACTGTGTTTTCAAGAGCCGAGGCAGCGGGTCCGGGCTTTATAAACTTTTTTCTCTCCGAAAGCTGGTACGATAAGGTTTTAAAAGAGATAATTAAGGCGGGAGAGAACTACGGAAGCTCCGACGCCTTAAAGGGAGAAAGCATACTTTTAGAGTTTGTATCCGCAAACCCAACCGGGCCGATGCACATAGGCAATGCCAGAGGCGGAGTTTTGGGCGACAGCCTGGCCGCAATTTTGAATGCGGCGGGCGCCAAGTGCCAAAAGGAATTCTATGTCAACGACTACGGTAATCAAATTCTCAATTTCGCGGCTTCGATAGAGGCAAGATATATGAACATAGTCCTGGGCGAGGATAAATATGAAATCCCCGCCGACGGCTACCACGGAGAAGATGTCATAGACATAGCTCAGTCCTGTTGCAGCGAGTACGGCGATGAGTTATGTAAACTAAGCTCCGATGAGAGAAGAGAAGAGCTCTCCGCCTTTGGCCTCAAGTACAATATTGAAAAGATGCAAAAGGATCTTGCCAGATACGGTGTAAACTTTGACCGCTGGTTCTTTGAGTCGGAGCTCTATGAAGCCGATAAAGTCAATGAGGCTGTGCGCAGGCTGTCGGAATCAGGCTATACCTACGAAAAAGATGGAGCAGTCTGGTTTAAAAGCTCTGAAATCATCTCGGAAAGACTCAGAGCTGAGGGGAAAATCGAAAAACAGATCGAGGCTCTCGACTTAAAAGATGATGTTCTTCAAAGAGCCAACGGACTCTATACCTACTTTGCGGCCGATATAGCTTATCATGTTGATAAACTCGAAACGAGAGGCTTCGAAAAAGCTATAAATGTCTGGGGCGCCGACCATCATGGGCATATTGCAAGGCTGAAGGGAGCCCTTGACGCTCTCGGTCTCTGCGGTGAAAGGAGATTGGATATCGTTCTCATGCAGCTTGTTAAGCTCTATAGAAACGGAGAGCTTTGCGTAATGTCCAAGAGAACGGGAAAATCAATTTCACTCTCAGACCTTCTCGACGAGGTGCCGCTGGATGCCGCCCGCTGGTTCTTCAATTCCAGGCCCGATTCTCCCATGGATTTCGACTTGAATCTGGCAATAAGGGAAGACAGTGAAAACCCCGTTTACTATGTTCAGTACGCCCATGCGAGAATCTGCTCCCTCATAGAGAATCTAAAGGAAGCGGGCTTCAAACACGACGAGAACACTCGGATAGATACGAGCCTTCTCAAGGACGAGAGCGAGATTGAACTTATAAAGCAGCTCGCGCTCCTGCCCGACGAGATTGTCGCCGCAGCTGTGTTCTATGATCCGAGCAAGATAAATAAATACCTTATAGAGCTCTCCGCGCGTTTCCACAGATTCTACAACTCATGCCGAATCAGGGACGCTGAGGAAAACCTCCTTTTATCAAGGCTCTGTCTGGCTTCCTGCACGGGTATTGTTCTCAAAAAAGGTTTAAACATTCTGGGTATCACCGCCCCCGAGAAAATGTAAAACAAGACAAGAAATCAAAACCATGCACATTGAACGCATGGTTTTAGTTTGCTTTTTCTTATGCTATAATCCCTTTGCTGAGAAACTGTATCACCGCAAAAGGAGATGTTTTTTAAAATGACTAAAATTCTTTTCGTCTGCCACGGCAACATCTGCCGCAGTCCAATGGCAGAGTTTGTAATGAAAGACATGGTTAAAAAAGAGGGGCTGGAGAATAAATTCGAAATTGGTTCCGCCGCCACCTCCTACGAAGAGGAAGGAAACCCTGTCTACGGTCCCGTCCGTGCAATTCTTTCAGAGATGGGTATTTCGTGTTCGGATAAAAAGGCGAGAAGACTTGTCTTTGAGGATTATAATTATTACGATTTAATCATCGGCATGGATGAATACAATATGCATAATATGAGGCGTATGTTTAAAGGCGATCCCGAGGGAAAACTGCATTTGCTGCTCAAGTACGCAGGACGTACCGATTCAGTGGCAGATCCATGGTACACCCGCGATTTTGAAGCGACCAGACGAGATGTCATTGCTGGTTGCAAGGGTATTTTGGAGCATTTAACAAAAGAGAGCTAAATATTAAGAAAAATAAAATAGTATAAAAAAGAAAACGGTGAAGGCTTTTAGCCTTCACCGTTTAATGTGTTTAATCTTACTCTTCTTTTCCGTAGAAGGCCTTGAGTTTTAGGAGATGCTGATATCTTGCCTTTGCGTTCTCCTCACTCTTTTCAAAGAGTACTTCGGCTCTTTCGGGGAACTCGAGCGTCAGACGGGAGTATCTCGCCTCGTTCATGAGGAAGTCGCGGTAATTGCCTGTCGGCTCCTTGGAGTCGAGGACAAACTGCTCCTCCGCCTCGGGGTTGAACCTGAAGAGGTTCCAATAGCCCGCCTCAACAGCCTTCTTCATTTCGAGCTGGCTGTTGGTCATGCCGCCCCTGATGCTGTGCATTTCGCAGGGAGCATAGGCGATGATGAGCGAGGGACCCTTATATGCCTCGGCCTCTCTGATAGCTCTGAGTGTCTGAGCCTGGTTTGCGCCCATAGCGACCTGAGCAACATAGACATAGCCGTAGGTCATGGCCATTTCCGCCAGAGGCTTGCTCTTTATCTCCTTACCGGCAGCCGCAAACTGTGCGACCTGACCGATGTTGGAGGCCTTAGAGGCCTGACCGCCCGTGTTGGAGTAGACCTGGGTATCGAAAACGAAGACATTCACATCCTCGCCCGAAGCCAGAACGTGATCCAAGCCGCCGAATCCGATGTCATAGGCCCAGCCGTCACCGCCGAGTATCCAGATAGACTTCTTGACCAAGAGGTCAGAGTTTTTGAGTATCTCTTTGCCGAGGACGCAGGCTTCGCAGCTGGCATCCGAAGTTATGCCTGCTTCAAGAACCTCAACGAGTTTGGCTGAGCTCTCCTTCGACTTTTCGCCGTCGCCGGAGGTTTCCAGCCAAGACTTTGCAGCTGCCTTGACGGCATCTGTTGCAGAATCGGCTTCAGAGAGCTTGCAGATCAGAGCGCTCAAATCTTCACGGCGCTTCTTGACAGCCATGGCAATGCCGAGGCCGTGCTCTGCGTTGTCTTCAAAGAGGGAGTTGACCCAAGCAGGGCCCTTTCCTTCGCAGTTAACGGTGTAGGGACTTGTTGCAGCGGGACCGCCCCAGATGGAGGAGCAGCCTGTTGCGTTGGAAATAATCATTCTGTCGCCATAGAGCTGTGTTATCAGTCTGGCGTAGCTGGTCTCGGCGCAGCCTGCACAGGAGCCGGAGAACTCAAGGTAGGGCACCATGAACTGGCTGCCCTTAACGTTCATTGCGCTCTGGAGCTCCTTCTTGGGCGTGACATTGTCCATGAGATAGCTCCATACCTCGTTCTGCTCTCTCTGGCTCTCCAAGGACTTCATCTCAAGGGCATTAACCGGGCAGGTCTTAACGCAAACTGCGCAGCCCATGCAGTCCAGGGGAGAGAGGCTTATCGAGAACTTATACTTATCCTTGGGAACCTTGAGGTCAGTGAGCTTAAGAGCTGCGGGAGCATTTGCTGCTTCCTCGTCGTTAAGTGCAAAGGGACGAATAACCGCGTGGGGACAGACATAGGCGCACTGGTTGCACTGTATGCACTTGTCTTTGTCCCACTCGGGGCATGTTACTGAGACGCCGCGCTTCTCATAGGCCGAAGCGCCGAGCTCAAAGGTGCCGTCTGCGTGATCCACAAAGGCCGACACAGGCAGACTGTCGCCGTCCATGTTGCCGACGGGGAAGAGAATGTTCTTGACCATCTTAACGGTTTTTTCTCTGCCCTTGAGCTTTTTGGTCTCACGATCACATTCAGCATTTGCCCAAGATGCGGGGATTTCAACAAACTCATAGGCAGTGGCGCCGAGGTCTATGGCCTTGTGGTTCATGTCCACTATCTCCTGACCCTTGCTGCTGTAAGAGGCTGTCGCAGCATCTTTCATGTGCTTTAGGGCCTCTTCCTGAGGTATAATAGAGGCCAATGAGAAGAATGCAGACTGCAGAACAGTGTTTGTGCGCCTGCCCATGCCGATCTTTTCGGCCAGGTCTATGGCGTTAATCATTACAAGCCTAATCTCGTTGTCGTGGATATAGCGCTTTGTATCGGCGTCCATAACCGCCTCAAGCTCCTCAAAGCTCCACTGGGAGTTTACAAGGAAAACGCCGCCCTTCTTGAGCTTCTGGGCCATCTTAAAGCCCTTGGCAATGTAAGAGGGGTTATGGCAGGCGACAAAGTTGGCCTTATTGATATAGTAGGGGCTCTTTATGGGGCTGTCTCCGAAGCGGAGGTGCGAAATCGTAACGCCTCCGGTCTTCTTGGAGTCATACTGGAAATATGCCTGAACATATTTGTCGGTGTTGTCACCTATAATCTTTATGGAGTTCGTATTGGCTCCGACTGTGCCGTCGCCGCCGAGACCCCAGAACATGCAGGAAACAGTGCCTTCGGGCGCCGTGTCGGGAACTTCTTCCTCCTCAAGGGAGAGATAAGTCACGTCGTCGACTATGCCGACTGTGAAGCGAGCCTTCGGCTCGTCCTTCTCGAGCTCCTTATAGACTGCAAAGATGCTGGCAGGAGGCGTATCCTTGGAGGAAAGACCGTATCTGCCACCGACAACCTGAATGTCGCAGCGGCCGGCTTCACGAAGCGAGGCAACAACATCCATGAAGAGAGGCTCGCCCAGAGCGCCGGGCTCCTTGGTGCGGTCTAAAACAGCAATCTTCTTACATGTGTCGGGGATGAGAGAGAGCATCTTATCTGCGCGCCAGGGACGATAGAGACGGACTTTAATTAGGCCGACCTTGGATCCGTTGGCATTTAGGTAATCAATGACTTCCTCTGCCACGTCGCAAATGCTGCCCATTGCAACAATCACGCGGTCGGCATCGGGTGCGCCGTAGTAGTTGAAAAGACCGTAATCAGTGCCGAGCTTTTCGTTGATTTTTGCCATGTATTCTTCAACAATTCCGGGAACAGCCTCATAATAGGGGTTCGAAGCTTCTCTGTTCTGGAAGAAAACGTCGCCGTTTTCATGGCTGCCGCGCATCTGAGGATGCTCGGGATTGAGGGCGCGAGCGCGGAAAGCGTCTACGGCTTCATAGTCAACCATATCGGCAAGGTCATCGTTTTCCCAAACAGCAATCTTCTGAATTTCGTGCGAGGTGCGGAAACCGTCGAAGAAGTTGAGGAAGGGGACTCTGGACTTAATTGCGGCAAGATGCGCCACGGGACTGAGGTCCATAATCTCCTGGGGGTTTGTTTCTGCAAGCATGGCAAAGCCGGTCTGACGGCAAGCCATTACGTCGGAGTGGTCACCGAAAATAGAGAGTGTGTGGCTGGCAAGTGTTCTGGCCGAAACATGGAAGACGCCGGGGAGAAGCTCGCCCGCAATCTTATACATGTTTGGAACCATGAGCAGCAAGCCTTGGGAAGCCGTGTAGGTGGTTGTAAGAGCGCCGGCATTCAAAGAACCGTGAACTGCGCCTGCAGCTCCCGACTCCGCCTGCATTTGCTGTACCTTGACTTTGGTACCGAAAATGTTGAGGCGGCCTTCAGCGGACCAACGATCGATGAAATCGGCCATAGGACTTGAAGGTGTGATTGGATAGATGGCTGCAAGCTCAGTAAATGCGTAAGATACGTGAGCGGCTGCTTCATTGCCATCCATGGTTAGAAATTTTCTTTGCATTTTCTCAACTCCAAATCTAAAAATTTTTATTTAAATGGTCAAGCTTTTTCACTTAATTATTTTAGCATAAGTATTCAAAACTGTAAATATTAAAATGTTAAATAAATAATTATCATACTTATTTATAAGCTGAATTTGCTCTTAAAGCGTAAAAGGAATAATAAAAAATGCGTTTTGTCCCAAAAACAAAGTGCAATTTGTGTATGTATGATAATTATTTAAACATAATGAAATGATAATTCAAAAACTCTTTTTTCTTATGCCGAGGCAAAAGGGAATAATGATCTCATCGAGCCTTTAAGACAGAGATAACTCTACTCTGACCAAAATTCTTCAAAAGACTTGAGCTTTTTTTAACTTCGTATTATAATCATCGAGTGAATCTACAAAGAAGGAGGTTCAAAGATGCTGAAGGTTGATAACGACAAGGGTTCAATAAGTATAAATGATGATGTCTTCCTTAAAATAGTCGACGATGCTGTCGCAGGCTGTTTCGGCGTAAAGGCCATAGGCGGAAAAAGTCTTGACGGAAATATTTTCCGCAAGTTTAAGGAAGCTATATCCAAGGAAATAGGAGCCTCTTTTGAAGACGGAGACAAACTTTGCCTCAAAATACATATAGCGGCAATATACGGGGTAAACCTCATAGCTCTTGGACGAAGCATAATAAATGAAGTGAAATACAAGGTGTCTAAATCAACGGGACTCGATGTAAAAAGCATTGAGCTCTATTTCGACAATATGATTATAGACTGAGTCTAGAATATATCCGGAGGATGTAGCTTTGATAAAACAAATCAACGCTGAACTGTTTAAAAATATGATACTCAGCTCAAGCGAAAGACTTGAGCAGAACAAAGAAGTAATAAACGATCTCAATGTTTTCCCTGTGCCGGACGGCGATACGGGAACCAACATGGGCCTCACAATGACTGCCGCTTGCGTTGCGCTTAAAGATAAGAACTTCGAGTCTGTCAGCGACTGCGCCGAAACCGTGGCTTCCGCGGTTTTAAGAGGGGCCAGAGGCAACTCGGGAGTCATACTTTCACTCATGTTCAGAGGTATTTCGAAGGGACTTCGTGATCTGGAGTTTGCAGACAGCAAAAATTTTGCAGCTGCGCTCAAAAACGGAGTGGATTCGGCATATAAGGCGGTTATGAAACCCGCTGAGGGAACCATACTAACGGTTTCCCGAGTGGCCGCATCGGCCGCCATCGAGTTTGCCGAGAGCAGCGAAGATATAGAACTCATGCTCTCGTCTGCCCTCGAGTCTGCTCAAGAGGCGCTTATGGACACCATAAATCTCAACCCGGTGCTTAAAAGAGCCGGAGTTGTCGATGCAGGCGGAAAAGGTTTTGTCTGCATTTTAGAGGCAATGCTTTCTGTTGTGCAAGGCAATTTGCCTACAGGAAAGGAGCCCGGTGTGGATCTCAAGGATTCCGGAAAAACCCAGTTCAGCGTCTTTGCGGACGAAGAGATAACCTTTACATATGATACGGTGTTCATAGTAAATAAATTTTCGCCCGATACCGATATAAGGCCCTATTGCGACTACCTCGGCACAATAGGAGACAGCCTCATAGTCAACGAGGCGGATGATATATTCAAGGTCCATGTGCATACCGATGTTCCCGGCGAAGTGCTCTCAAAAGCATTGGCATACGGAACTTTGGAAAAGGCGGACATCGAGAATATGCGCAGCCAGCATGATGAGCTCACGCATGCTGTGCAGGATGTAAATCCGCTCAGCCGGCAGGAGAGCCTTGATGCAACAAAGCGCTACGGAGTTGTTGTCGTATCTGCGGGCGACGGTTTGGCCTCAATCTTCACAGAGCTCAGGGCAGACCGTGTAGTGAAAGGCGGGCAGACAATGAATCCGTCTACGGCTGATATTCTGGATGCCATAAATAAAACGCCTGCCGAGACAGTTTTTGTTTTGCCGAACAACAAAAACATAATAATGGCTGCGGAGCAGTGCAGCCCTCTAACGGATAAGAATGTTATAGTTATACCCACCAGGACAGAGCCCCAGGGCATAGCGGCCTTAATTTCATTCGACGAGAACTTGGATACCGAAGAGCTTGAAGATGAGATGCGCGAAACTATTAAGCATGTTCACACGGTGCATGTGACCTATGCCGCCAGAGACTCAACGTACGACGGACACTCAATCAAGGCGGGACAATACCTCTCACTTTTAGACGGAGCCTTATTGGGCAGCTTCAGTTCAAAGGAAGAGCTCAATGAGCAGATAGCTTCGGAGATTTCAGGACTCGATTCCGAGCTGATTACAATCTATTACGGCGAAGATGTAAGCGAAGAAGAGGCGGAGGAGCTTGCGGAGTTCTTCAGAGAGGAAATGCCTGACAGCGAGGTTGGAGTAGAGAGAGGCGGCCAGCCGGTTTACTACTACATAATTTCGGCCGAATAAAAACCTAAAGCAAGAGAAAATCTCTTGCTTTTATCTTTTGGAGAAAACATGGACAATAAAACAAAACTCAGACAGCAAGCAAGAGCTATGAGGAAGTCGCTCGGCCCGTCGGAGCGCAGTGAAAAAAGCAAAGCTGTCTGCGCAAAGCTTCTTGAAATAATAGAGGGAAATGAGGCAAAAAATATTTTTGCATATATCGCCGTGGGCTCGGAAGTCAGCTTGGAGAATCTCGTTAAAACTTTGGAAAAGTCTGAAGGAAAATACAGCGTCTCTTTTCCGGGGGCAATGAAAAACGGAGAGATGAAGGCTCTAAGGCCCCTTTCAGAGTCCGATTTCAAACTCTCGGCGCACGGTATAAAAGCTCCCGCGGAAGAACGCTCAACTGCCGTTAAACCCGAAGAGCTGGATATAATTCTGGTTCCGCTGCTTCTTTTTGATGCAGATAAAAACAGGCTGGGACAGGGAGGCGGCTACTACGACAGGTATCTTCCCAAGGCCAAGAGTGCTTTGAAGATTGGCGTGGCCTTCGAGGCGCAAAGATATGCCAAGCTTCCGCACGAGCCCCATGATTTTCCCTTGGATATAATAGTCACAGAAGATAAACTATGGTTATAAGACACAAATATATATGCACCTAAAACGGCAATATATGAATATATGCAACAAATATTGAAAAATTAATGAATATTATTCAAGAAAGGGCTTGACATTTAGCCTTCCTGCTGGTATCATACGGCAAAACACATAAAGAGGTGCAATGAAAATGAAAAAAACCATCTTAATTTTATTATCGCTTTGTTTGCTTCTTTCACTTGCCGCTTGCGGCGCCACCGCCAAAGCGCCTGAGGCTCCGGCATTCACAACGGTCGAGGCAGGCAAGCTCCACATGGCGACAAACGCCGCCTTCCCTCCCTATGAGATGATAGGAGACAAAGATAACGAGTATATCGGTATCGATGTCGATATCGCAAAGCTGATTGCCGAAAAACTCGGGCTCGAGCTTGTTGTAGACGACATGGATTTCGGAGCTGTCATCACCTCCGTTCAGCAGGGCAAGAGCGATATGGCCATGGCAGGACTTACGGTGAACGAAGAGAGAAAGAAGAACGTTGACTTCACAACTTCCTATGCCAAGGGCATTCAGGTTGTCATAGTTACCGAAGACTCCGATATCGCGTCTATTGACGATCTGGCAGACAACAAAGTTATAGGCACACAGGCAAATACCACCGGCTATTTCTATTGCTCCGCTCCGATTGAAGACGGCGGTTACGGTGAAGATATGGTAGTTGCCTACGAAAACGGCCCCACAGCGGTCAAGGCTCTCTTAGACGGAAAGGTTGATGCGGTGGTAATCGACAACGAACCCGCCAAGGCCTTTGTTGCTCAAAATAAGGGACTTAAGATTCTCGAAACCAACTTTACCGAAGAAGACTATGCCATAGGCATAAGCAAGGATAATCCCGAACTCCTGGCGGCCATAGAGGCAGCCCTGACCGAGCTCATAGAATCCGGCAAAGTTCAGGAGATAATCGATAAGTATATAAAGGCTGAGTAAAGTAATACATTAAAGACAGAGGGGGCGGCCTCAGCCGCCCCTTTTTTACGGAAGGAGTCGGATTTTGTTTAATCTAAACATTCTCTCCGCAGAAGCCTCGGGCTTTTTTGCAGTCCTGAATGAGCAGCTCAGGCAAAACTTTGTAGTTGCCGACAGGTGGAAATTATATCTCGGGGGTTTGGGCGTCACCTTGAAGGTGACGGCTCTTTCGATGCTTATAGGTCTTGTTCTGGGAACTTTGGTTGCAACGGTCAGATCCTCTTATGAGATGAAGCTTGAAAGCGAAAGAAGCGCAGTATTAAAGATATTAAACTTTATCTGCAAGATATATACAACGGTAATCCGCGGCACTCCCGTTCTGGTGCAGCTTCTCATCTTTTACTTTGTAATTTTCACAAGCTCCAGAAATCCGGCGGCGATAGCAATCTTGGCCTTCGGCATAAACTCCGGAGCCTATGTTGCAGAGATAGTGAGAGGCGGCATTATGGCCGTGGACAGAGGTCAGATGGAGGCCGGGAGGTCTTTAGGTTTCGGCTATGCCGCAACAATGAGACTGATTATTATTCCGCAGGCTGTAAAGGCAATACTTCCGTCTATCGGCAATGAGTTCATAGCTCTTATAAAAGAGACCTCGGTCGTTTCCGTAATCGGCCTGAGGGACCTGACCAAGGCGGCTCAGCTTATAGGCGGTAAGACCTATCAGTTTTTTGTGCCGTTTATATTGATAGCTCTTGTATATCTTCTTCTCGTAATGATTTTCACAAAGCTTCTGGAGAAGCTTGAAGGGAGGCTCCGCAGCAGTGAAAGATAGTCTTATTGTAGTTGACAATATAAAGAAATACTACGAAAACGGCAGAATTAAGGCTCTCGACGGCGTGAGCACGACAGTGGAAAAAGGAGAGGTAATCTCTGTGATAGGGCCCTCCGGGGGCGGAAAATCTACCTTTCTGCGCTGTCTCAACCTTTTGGAGCGCCCGAATGAGGGCAGCATACATTTTAAGGGAGTGGATCTTTTAAGTCCGAAGACCGACATAGACCTGCACAGACAAAAAATGGGCATGGTATTTCAGCACTTCAATCTTTTTCCGCACAAGACAGCGCTCGAGAACCTGACACTCGCTCCGATAAATCTCAAAAAAATGAGTCAGGAAGAGGCGGAGGAAAAGGCGCTGAATCTTTTGGAAACGGTCGGGCTGAGAGACAGGGCGTCAGCCTATCCTTCAAAGCTCTCGGGCGGTCAAAAGCAAAGGGTTGCCATAGTCCGAGCGCTCTGTATGGATCCGGAGGTAATGCTCTTCGACGAGCCGACCAGCGCCCTAGACCCCGAAATGGTGGGCGAAGTTCTCGAGGTTATGAGAAGGCTTGCGGAGGATGGTATGACCATGGTCATAGTCACCCACGAGATGAACTTTGCAAGGGAAGTCTCGGGCAGAACGCTATTTCTTGAGGAAGGAAAGCTCGTAGAAGAGGGAAGTCCCAAAGAGCTTTTCGCAGCGCCTAAAACAGAGAGGCTGAAGGACTTCCTGTCAAAGGTTTTATAAAAAACTCAGAGCCTCGCAGTTTTGCGAGGCTCTGAATCATTATAGGCTTAAAGTTCTTTTTTTATACGGCGTATATCTCGGCCGAAAAAGGGGAGCAAAAGATATTCCCCTTGAATTCTCGAAAAAATCTGCGGTGTATAGAGCTCTTCAATTTCCCCCATGCTTAAGTTTGTGCTTATTATAGTCGGCAGCTTATTTATAAGTCTTGTGTTTATGAGCACATAGAGAGCGGATTTAGAAAAAGAGGTTTGAATTTCGGTGCCCAGATCGTCCAAAATCATAAGGTCCGAGCTTAAGTAGTGAGAAACCTTCGCGGCCGCTTCATCCCGCTCTCCCTGATCCTTTGAAAACTTGGATTTTTCAAACTGAGAGATCATGCCGAAAACAGTGTCGTATGTGACGCTGTAGCCGTTAGAAAAGAGCTTTCTCGCGATGGCGGCGGATAGGAAGGTCTTGCCCAAGCCGGTTCCGCCCCTGAAAAGAAGGTTCGGAGAATCATTGCCGAAGTTTTCTGCGTAATTCAGGCAGGTCTCATAGACCATTTTCATCATTTCCCGAGGCACCACGCCGGAGGCATCGGGGGCATCGTCATAGTAATTTAAGTTAAAACTCTCAAAACACTCGTTCTCATCGGTTAACAGGGTTGAAAGCCCCTTTGTAATTTCGATATTTATGAGCTTCGTCAAGCAGTCGCAGCGCTCATGAGCTATAAAGCCTGTGTCTTTGCATTTGTTACAGTCATATATTTCATCGGTGTAGTTTTCCGGATAGCCGTGAAGATGCAGCAGTTCACAGCGTTTCTCCTGTAAGGCTAGATTTTTTGATTGAATCTTCCGAGACTCTGCCTCTAAGTCCTTTTCAGAGACTTCAGGAGCGCTGCAAAGCTTCAAAAAATCAATCATGCTGCCCTGAATTTGCATGTCAAGGCTATGAAGCTCCGGAATTTTGCTATAAACCTCCTCATAGCGCCGTTTGAGTTCGGAAGCGTTTTTCTCTCTTATTGCGGCCAGAGAAAGTCTGGCATTGGAGATAAAATTATTGCTTTTGCTCATTTGTTTTCACCCTTTGTGCCTTTACCCTGAACTTTTTCAAAGGTGCGCTGCAGCTCCCTCATTTGGTCCATGCTGTTTTCCTGTTTTGCTGAGCCGGCTCTTTTGGCAGAAACGTTTTTCTTAGAGTCCTGCGCATTTACCTCATCAACACTGCGAAGACCCTCATTTTTCCAGTTTCTAAGTATTCCGTTCAAGTATGACCATTGGAGTTTGCCCGTGTTTGTAACAGTCCTGTCGTAGGCCAGCATAATCATGTCCAAAGAAAAGCCGTCATCAAACCAGCCGTCAAGATATCGCTTTTCGCCGGCGGAAAGTTCTCTGCCGTATATGCCGAAGCTTCTCTTGACAATTTCATGTTTTTCTCTTTTTTGCGCCATTGCCGTTATGTAGTTCGCGGCAAGCTCAAGGGTCAAAAGCTCGTTTCTGGCCCAAATATAGGCTTCTTTTTCGATATAGCGAAGACTTGGAACTTTATTTTCACCGTATCTTCTGCGATATTCTGTTAAACAGTAGTGTAAAAGCTCAATAATTACCTCCGCCGGGAGACCGAGGTAATTATAGATTCCGTATAATATTTTCAAATCTGTCCTCGAGAGCATGCGTCCGAGAATGTTTTGGGCCTCGTCTAGCACTGTTATGAAAGCAGGGTCGCCCTTGCTGCCTTGGGCTATTTCCTCGGCGGAGTAGTCTGGGAGGTCTTCAATTTCACCGATAAAAGAATTTGCCTTACCTTCGACAAGGCCGAGTTCTTTTAGCTGCGACATCGCCTCGCGGGCTTTTATTCCGCCGATAACGGGAAGCTTTAAAAAATCCTCATAGCTCCGTCCGTTTATAAGCCAGATATAAAGGTGGGATGCGAGAGGGTTTCCGGCATTCAAAAGTCTTGCCGCAGCCTCTGTGGAGAGCGGGCAAAACATAGAATTTAAATTGACTATTTTATCTGCCATAAACCTGCCTCAATTCGCAATTTTGGGAATTAACTATATCATTTTTTGCCACTTGTTACAAGGGCAAGGCATGTGATACAATACCTTGGATATTCAGGGACTGTTCGCTGATTATCTTGATTTTACACTTCTTGAGGATGCTTATGCTTGAACTGCTTGCGTATGCGGCAAACCCCGAAGCGGTAATTGCAGCCGTACAAAGCGGCGCAGATTCAATTTATATAAAATTCGGCGGCTTCAGACCGGCAGCTTTTTCAAAAATCAGCTTTGAGAAAGCTCTGAGGTATTGCCGAGTGAGAGGCTGTCGCGTTTATATGGAGTTCGACAGTCTTGTTTCCAATCGTGAAATACCGAGCTTTGCAGCCCTGATACAAGAGGGGGCGCAGCAGGGCGTTTCGGCCGTGATAGTTCAGGATTGGGGCGCAGTGCCGATAGTTTCCGCTGTTCTGCCGGAAATGGATATCTTTGCCGGAGAGAGATTGGGTTTACATAATATTGCAGGCTTTAAGAAGGCAAAAGAGCTGGGAATAAAAAGAATCTTTCTTCCGCAGCAGATGAACTCGGGTGAAATCGAGATTTTAAGTAAAAATATTGACATGGACTTTTCAGTCATGGTTTTCGGGGAGAGCTGCGTGGCAAGAGCGGGGCTCTGCTATCTGCCCGCCTTTGCGGAAAATCTCAGCTGCAATCGGGGCGACTGCAACAGATATTGCCAAAGAGAGTTCAGCTTCGGACACAGAATGGAAGACCATCCCATGCGCATGAATGACATATCGCTTCTTCGGCATATTCCCAAGTTTATGGAAATGGGAATAAAGTCTCTTCATATAGGAAAGAGCGTTATAGTGCCCGAACAAACAGCGCTTCTCTGCAGCGTTATGAGAAGGAATATCGATAATGCATCGGTTCCGTCGCCGCCCGAAATTTCGGATATAGAGTTTGCCTTTTCTGGCAGAAAATTCCAAGACGAATACTTCACCGCTGAAAGAAGAGAAGAGGAGCTAATGGGCGAATACACCGAGGCCGACAAGGCTCTCGAAAACCTGCTCTCGGAAGTCCGACAGGAATATTCTAAATCCGAGCGCAGGCGTGTAGCTGTAAACATCTATGCGGTGTTGGAAAAAAATAAAAAGTTCAGAGTGGCTGCGGAAGACCATGACGGGAATAGGGTTGTTTTTTTGGGACCGAAGAGTATGGGCGCCAAAACTCGCGCCATAAACGAGCGCTATCTCGAAACAGAGCTCTATAAAACAGGCGAAACACCATACTATGCAGACAAAGTTATGGCTTACGCCGAAGAAGGGCTGACTTTACCGGAAAACACGGTGCAGGAAGCCAGAACACAGATAATTTCCAAGCTCAGCCGAAGAAGGGCAAAGGCACCGGAAGTGAAGATCGGCAAAATGCCGGGCGAGCCGGAGTCGAAGGCGGAAATATTGGAAACAAAAACTATAGTCGAAGTCAGGGAGAGAGAGCAGCTCACCCGTGAACTTGCGGAGTTAAAGCCGGATTACATATATCTTCCGCTGAAATATGCTCATGAAACAGAGCTTCTGCGTCCGTTTAAGGAGCATGGGGCAATCGTTGTGGCGGTTGTGCCGCCGATTGTACACGATTTCGAGCTAAAGGAAATAGTCGAGGCAATAAAAAGAACCAGAGACTCCGGAGTGGACGAGGCCATTGTGAGCAATTTCGGACACATAGAACTCTGCACCCTTCTCAACATGAATGTTCGAGGCGACTGGGGGCTCAATCTCTTCAACTCATATGCGCTCAAGCTTGCCTCCGAACAGGGACTTATATCCGCAACGGCTTCAACAGAACTTCGTCTCGATCAGATAAGCAGGCTTCACAAGCCTTTGGACGTAGAGATTATTATCTATGGCAGGATGCCGACCATGATAAGCGAACTGTGGATAGCCAGAGCGCCCAACGGGAAGATAGACCCGGCTATGCGTGCCAATATGTCCGATAACTGGGGCAGTGTGTATCCGGTGGACGGCGAGTATGGCGGCAGAAATTTAGTCAGCGGAGATAAAAAAGTCTATATTGCCGACAGGGCTGACGAATTCAAGAGGATGGGTATTTGGGGCGCCAGAATCAGGTTTACGGGCGAGGGGCCCCGAGAATGTGTAGAGACAGTCAAGGCGTGTATGGGCTTAAGCGGATACAGACCGAACGGTCTCAGCCGCGGACTCTATTTGAGGGGCGTAAGATGAGCATTGTTTTAGCATCTGCGTCGCCCAGAAGAATAGAACTTATGGAGCGGCTCGGCATCGATTATATTGTTGAGCCCTCGGAATACGATGAGCATATCGATATAAAAGACCCGAAAGACTTTGTGCTCAAAATTAGTTTGGAAAAAGCCTTGGATGTTAGACGCAGAAGGGGAAAAGATGATATAATAATTGCCGCCGATACGGTGGTGGCCTTTGAAGGCGAAATTTTCGGCAAGCCGGAGAGCCCTGAGGATGCCGTAAAAACGCTTGAGCGGCTTAGCGGCAGGATGAACGAGGTTTGGACGGGGCTCTGTGTGATAAGGGGAGATAAAGTTCTGAGCGAGGCGGTCTTGACAAAGGTCTATTTTGATAATATTGAGTATGGAGATATAATAGGCTATGTCGAAACCGGAGAGCCCTTGGATAAAGCGGGCTCTTACGGAATACAGGGAAAGGCCTCTCTCTTCATAAAAAAAATCGAAGGTGACTACTACAATGCGGTCGGTTTCCCGTTAAACACGCTGTACAGGCTTTTAAAAATGCTAGGGGTAAATTTGTTTTGAAGGATTTTATTAAAAATCAAGGCGTAAAACTGCTGATAATAATTTTTGTTCTTATCTTTATGGCGCTTATAGCTAAGGGAACAGGTGATGAAGCCGGTTTTCTCACAAATGCGATAGGCAATGTCCGTGAGCCGATACAAAGAGCCGTGGGATCAATTTCCGAGCTGGTCGGCGGACTTTACAGCTATATCTATAAGTACGACAGCTTAAAAGCCGAAAACGACTCGCTAAGGATACAGCTCTATGATGCGCAGAGACAGGTCAGAGAGGCAAAGGAAATGGTCGAGGAGAACACCCGCTTTAGGGAGCTTCTCAACTTTTCCGAAAAGCATGTCGACTATGTCATAGAGTCTGCCAAGATTGTGTCGTGGACGAGCTCGAACTGGGAGTCTTCCTTCTCAATATCCAAGGGCACAAAACACGGAATCGAAAAGGGAGACGCGGTCATATCCGAATACGGCGCCTTTGTCGGCCAAGTGACCGAAGTCGGCGAGAGCTGGGCAACGGTCAGTACGGTCATAGATGTCGCTACAGGCGTAGGTTCTCTTATCGGTGTCGACAATGTTGTCGGCATGGTCGTCGGCGACTATGAGCTTATGCAGAAACAGTATGCTAAAATAACTTACATCATGGAAGACGCCCAGATGTTTATAGACGACGAGGTTGTCACTTCGGGCAAGGGCGGATCAATTCCGCAGGGGCTTATAATCGGCAGAATAAAGGAGATAGAAACAGAGGCAAGCGGCCTGGTGGAGTATGGGGTACTCGAGCCCGCCTGTGCGTTTTCGGAACTGGTACAGGTATTTATTATCAAGGACTTTGAAATAGTGGAATAATGCCGAAGGATATTATTGATTTAAGAAAATTCCGTATGCTTATAGCCTACACGGTATATATGATAATTGCTGTTTTTTTACAGGATACCATGTTTTCATCCGTAAAAATATTCAATGTCAAGCCCTTTCTTATCCCTGCAGCGGTCTGTGCCGTAGGCTTATTCGAAGACACAAATGCCGGCGCATATTTTGGCTTCTTCATAGGGCTTATAGCCGATAGAATAATGGGCAGCGGCGTCCTGCTCACAATAATAATGCCGTTCGAGGGATTTGCCGCCGGAGTTCTCTCACGCTGGCTGCTCAACAAGAGCTTTTTAGCGTATATGGCTTTGGCAACAGCTATGAATCTCATCTGCGGAGTGTTTCAGGGCATCACCGTGATGTTTCTGTATGCTCAGTACTATCCGCTGCTGATACTCTGGAAGATTATATTGCAAGCGATAGTGTCGCTGCCTTTTGCCGCGATTTTCTTCTATCTCAGCAGAATTACAAGCAGGCTTCTCTTAAAAGCCGAACCGGGGAATAAAAATGAACAGCACAGTTAAATTATCAAGATTAGTATTTTTCTTCATGGCTTTGGCTTTCATGGTAACTGTATATGTTGTTGCGCTCTATAAGCTTCAGATAATAGACGGCACGAAATACTATGAGGCCAGCCGAGAGAACAAAGTCAGTAAAGAAACCGTCACTGCCTCAAGGGGCAATATCTGCGACAGATACGGCAGGATTTTGGTTTCCAATACCGAGTGCTACAATCTAGAACTCAACACCGATGCGCTCTTTGCGCAGCCCGATCCGAATGCCTTCATTTTAGAGATGATTGCAAAGGTCGAAGAGACGGGAGACAAGTATATCGACGAACTTCCGATTACCATGACCCCGCCTTTTGAGTACACAAAAATGAGCAGTATGCAGAGGACGCTTTTGGAGGCATATTTCAAGGACAAGAAGCTTCCGGAGTCGACAACTGCCGTCGAACTCATGAGCTACTTCAGAACAAGATACGAAATAGACAACACCTATGATGCCGTGCAGATGCGAAAGATAGCGGGCATTAGATATGAAGTAAATGTTCGTTATGCCATAAACACGGCTCCCTATGTGTTTGTCGAAGATGCGTCCGTGGATTTGATTTCCGCGCTCTCGAGTATGGACAGCCGAATAATAGAGGTAAAATCTTCGTATTTGAGAGAATATAAGACTCAGAGCGCGGCCCACATTTTGGGCTATGTCGGCCTTATGAACGACATCGAATATAAGAAGTATGTCCGCAGCGACGGCACGGGCTATGCTCCCGACTCCAAAGTAGGTAAAGACGGGGTTGAGCTCGCTTTTGAAAAGTATCTCCACGGTCAGGACGGAGAGGTTACAGTGACCAAAACATCCGAAGGCACCGTTATAAACAAGTTCTACAATCGAGAGCCGGTTCACGGGGCGCACCTCTACCTCACTATAGATATCCAGCTGCAGGAAGCTGTAGAGAGATACTTGGCCTCCGGCATGGAAAGACTGCAAATACAGAGAGAAGAAGACAACATGAAGGCCGCCGCTATGGGCAGACCCGACCAGATAAGAGAAGATGTGCAGGGCGCTGCGGCCGTAGTGGTTGAGGTTAATACAGGACATCCTCTGGCTATTGCAAGCTATCCGACATACAATCTCCAAGACTTAATCGAAAACTTTGAAGAGATACAGGAGAGGGAGTATGACCCGCTTTTCAACAGAGCGCTCATGGGCGCCTATGCGCCCGGTTCCGCCTTCAAGCCATGCACGGCAATTGCCGCGCTCTCCGAGGGCATAATAAATACAGATGACAAAATTAAGTGTGAGGGCATATTCAAAAAGTACATAGACCAAGGCTATGCTCCTGAATGCTGGATTTATTCGTCATTCAAGTACACCCATCCGGAAGAGGATGTTGTTGATGCCCTCAGAGATTCCTGCAACTACTTTTTCTACACGATTTCCGACAATATGGGCATCTCAAAAATGGTAAAATATGCCCACGACTTCGGGCTGGGGGTTCCGACGGGCATAGAGCTTCCCGAAACCTACGGCAATATGGCAAATCCCGACACCCACCTTCGCTACGACGTCGACAACTGGGTTTATGGTGACACGCTGCAGGCGGGCATCGGGCAGTCCGACAGTCTTTTCACGCCTCTTCAACTGGCGGAATTCTGCGCTACAATAGCCAACGGCGGAACAAGATATTCGGCGTCAATAGTTCAGTCCATAAAGAGCAACGACTTTTCCGAAGTAATAAAGGAGAATGAAGAGGGCGAGGTGCTTTCCACAGTAAAATCCGCCGATTACAACTGGAAGGCTGTACAGCTCGGTATGTGGAAGGTTGCAAACGACCCGATAGGCAACGCATACGAAATGCTTGCTTTTTATCCGGGCGAGATATGCGCGAAGACAGGTACGTCGCAGCTCGGAGAGCTCAAAACAAACAACGCTATTTTCATCTGCTATGCCCCGGCAAAAGAACCCGAGGTGGCCGTTGCAATAGTGGCGGAGCGAGGCTCCGAAGGTAAGGCAATGTCCAGAATAGCAAGGGAAATCCTGGATACTTATTTTGCGATTTCAAATAGAAAGAGCGAGCCCGAAAGAGAGAATACGCTTTTACGTTAGAGCTTGAAAAAGCATAAAGCAAACATTATAATTTGCTTTGTAAAAATAACAGAAATGGAGATAGGAAAAAATATATGAATATTGCTCTTATAGCAGACGACGGGAAAAAAGAACTTCTGGTTCAGTTTTGTATAGCATACTGCGGGGTATTGTCCGAGCATGATATCTGTGCCGAAAATACCACGGGTAAGCTTGTCTCCGAGGCGACAGGCCTAGAGATAGAGAGATATCTCAACGCCGACCTGGGCGCAGATCAGATAGCTGCCAGAATTTTATATAATGAGATAGACTTGGTGCTCTACTTTTGTGATCCGGCGGCCTCAAGCTTTGAGAGCATAGACAAGATAGCGCGATTGTGTGACCAATATTTAGTTCCCTTCGCCTCCAATGTTGCAACAGCCGAGGTGCTTATACAGGGACTTAAGAGAGGCGACCTGAGCTGGCGCGACATTGTAAACCCGAAGCCGAGATAAAAATTTGTTTATATAAGAATGCGGCGGGCCGCCCCGCCGCATAGTTTATAGGGAGAAGGTATAAGATGAAGAAAGTAAGTCCCAGAACGCTCTCCGGTTTTATGGAGCTGCTGCCCGACGATCAGCTTGTAATGAACGAGCTGATCGAGAGATTGCAGCGTTCCTATGAGCTGTTCGGATTTTCACCTCTTGACACGCCGATAATCGAAGCGGCGGAGGTTCTGCTTGCCAAGGCAGGAGGGGAGACCGAAAAACAAATATATACAATGCAAAAGGGCGAGAGTGAGCTTGCGCTCCGATTCGACCTCACTGTACCCTTGGCAAAATTTGTGGCGGCAAACTACGGCGCGCTGAGTTTTCCTTTCCGGCGCTATCAGATTGGCAAGGTATATAGGGGAGAAAGGGCGCAAAGGGGCAGATTCAGAGAGTTCTATCAGGCCGATGTTGATATAATCGGCGATGGAGAACTGGGACTGATCTACGAGGCCGAGATAGCGGCTGTAATCTACAAGACAATAACAAGTCTGGGTTTGGATGAATTTAAGATAAAGCTCAACAACCGAAAAATATTAAACGGCTTTTTTGAGCACATAGGGGAGCGCGAAAACTCTCTTTTCATTCTTCAAACTATCGATAAACTCGATAAAATCGGACTCAAGGCTGTTATTAATATTCTCAGCGACAAGGGAATAAAGAGAGAAAGCATTGACGAAACGCTTAAGTTCCTTGGAGTTTCAGGTTCAAACTCCGAAATACTTGAAAAGCTTGAGCAGTATAAAGATAAAAACGAAACGCTTTCTACAGGAATCGAGGAGCTTAAAGAGGTCACAGAGAGTCTTAAGGATTTTTTGGTGCCCGAGGACAAGGTGCTTATAGACCTAAGTATAGCCAGAGGGCTTGACTATTACACCGGAACCGTCTACGAAACTTTTTTAGACAAACATCCCGAAATCGGCTCGATTTGCTCGGGAGGCAGGTACGACAATTTAGCGGAGTTCTACAGCAAAAAGTCCTTGCCGGGAGTAGGGGTCTCAATAGGCGTCACAAGACTTTTCTATGTCCTTGACGAACAGGGGCTTCTTAACAAAGAATGTTTCAGCAGCGCCGATGTGCTCATAATCCCTCTTGTCGAGGATTTAAAAGGCCCCATAGGCATAGCCTCGAAGCTTAGAGGACGGGGTATAAAAACAGAGCTTTACACAGAGAAGCGCAAGCTCAAAGCAAAGCTTTCGTATGCAGACAAAATAAGAGTGCCGTTTGTGATTTTGCTTGGTGAGGACGAGATAAGCTCAAATGAACTCACTTTAAAAGATATGAAAAGCGGGGAGCAGCGCGGAGTTTCACTTGAGGAAGCGGCGGAGCAGATACTTAAGAGAAAAGCCCAAACAGCCGATATAAGATTAATTGCCGAGAAAAAAGAGGAAGAGTAAGATGAAAAGAACGCATAACTGCGGCGAACTTCGCCTTGCCGATATTGGGAAAAAAGTAATATTAAACGGATTTTTAGAAAATGTCAGAGAGGTTTCTGCCTCGCTTTCGTTTGTTGTCCTCCGCGATTTTTACGGAACTACACAGATAGTGGCAGAAACAGTGGAGGGAGTACAGAACTTTAAAAAGATAGGCAGGGAATCCGCGCTTGAGATAAGGGGAGAAGTGAGAGAGCGGAGTTCCAAAAATCCCAAAATGGCCACAGGCGATATAGAAGTAGTTTTCGAGAGCGCCGAGGTTTTGGGAGAGTGTATACATCAGGAACTGCCGTTCCAGATAGCACAGAGCCGCGAGGCCGATGAGAGCGCAAGACTCAAGTATCGCTATTTGGATCTTCGAAACCCGGAAATGAGAGACAGAATAAAGCTCCGCTCGGATGTCATTTTTGCCCTCAGAGAGGCGATGATGAAAGAGGGCTTTTTAGAGATACAGACGCCCATACTCACAGCCTCGTCGCCCGAGGGAGCGAGAGACTACCTGGTGCCCTCGAGAAATCACAGAGGCAAGTTCTATGCATTGCCGCAGGCCCCCCAGCAGTTTAAGCAGATACTCATGGCCTCGGGCATAGACAGATACTTCCAAATTGCGCCCTGCTTCAGAGATGAGGATGCAAGGGCCGACAGAACTCCGGGCGAGTTCTATCAGCTCGATATGGAAATGGCATTTGCATCTCAGGAGGACGTGTTTGAAGTTATCGAAAAGGTTCTGCCTCCGATATTCTCGAAATACGGCAAATTTAAAAAAGCGTCTAAAGCGCCCTTTAAGCGCATAGCCTTTGATGAAGCTATGGAGAAGTACGGAAGCGACAAGCCCGATTTGCGTATTAAACTCGAGGCAAACGATGTTTCAGAGATTATGAACAAAACTGAGTTCGAGCCGTTCAAAGAGACCGTCATAAAGGCTGTTGTGGTCGAGAACTTTAAGCAGAGCAGGAAGTTTATCGACAATATATGTAAAGAAGTCGAGCTTCAGTCAGGCGAAAAAGTATATTGGTTCAGGTTAAACGAAAACTCGGAGCTCACGGGCGGCATCTCAAAATTCTTGGGTGAAGTAAAAGGAGAGCTCGAGGAAGCTCTGAGCTTAAAGGCAGAGAGCTGTGTTTTCCTCTCTGCGGGAGTCAGGAAAAAGGCGCAGAATACCGCCGGAGTCATAATAAAAAGGCTTGGCAGGGCTTTGCCCGAGCTTATAGACGAGGAGCAATATGAATTTTGCTGGATTGTGGACTTCCCGATGTATGAAATCGGCGAAGAGAGCGGCGAGCTCGAGTTCTCGCACAACCCCTTCTCGATGCCGATGGGCGGAATGGAAGCCATATTAAAGGCAAAAAACGGCGAATTAGACCCCACCGAGATTAAGGCCTATCAGTATGACCTGGTCTGCAACGGAGTCGAACTCTCGTCAGGGGCCGTGAGAAATCACAATCCCAAGCTTATGATAGAGGCATTCAGGATGGTTGGCCTGGACGAGAGCGATGTTGTCGAGAAATTCCCGGCAATGTACAACGCCTTCACCTACGGAGCTCCGCCGCATGCGGGTATAGCTCCCGGTGTCGACAGAATAATTATGCTTCTCTCGGGAGACGAGTCGATCAGGGAGGTAATAGCTTTCCCCATGAACAAAAACGCGCAGGACTTAATGATGAACGCCCCCTCATATGTAACGGATGAGCAGCTAAATGAGCTGGGGCTTATAATTAAAGAAGATTAAAACGGAGAACTTAAATGGTTGCCAAGATTTCTTCTATGGGATTAAACGGAATAGGCGGAATAGAGGTGCTTGTAGAGTGCTCGATTTCATCGGGACTTCCCGGCTTCGAGATAGTCGGGCTGCCCGATGCCGCTGTTCGGGAATCCCGCGACAGAGTCAGGGCGGCGATAAAAAACTCCGGCCACAAGTTCCCCTTGGGAAGAATAATAGTAAACCTGGCCCCGGCCGATATAAAAAAAGAGGGCACGGTATACGACCTTCCCATATACCTCGGCATACTTAGGGCCACGGGAGAAATAGAAAAAATTCCCGAGGATTTTGCTTTCATAGGCGAACTCAGCCTCGAGGGAAAGCTCAGACCCGTGAGAGGCGCTCTTCCAATGGCGCTCTCGGCGGAAGAGAGTGGGAAAAGCAAGTTCTTTGTCCCGGCGGCAAACGCGTCCGAGGCCTCATTTGCCGCCGGCACTCAGGTATATGCCATAGAGGATGTGAACGAACTGCTTTCTTATCTAAAGGGAGAGTTGGAGCTTACAGCTGCCAAAGAGCCCAATCTCCTTAGAGATGTGAGCTATCAGGCAGACTTCCGGGATGTAATGGGTCAGCAAAATGTAAAGCGCGCCATCGAAATAGCGGCGGCGGGAGGACACAATCTCCTGATGATAGGCCCGCCGGGCTCGGGCAAATCCATGCTGGCAAAGCGTATACCGGGAATACTGCCCGAAATGACAAGGGCAGAGATTATAGAAACAACAAAAATACACTCCGTTGCAGGCAAAACCTCGGCCAGGCATCCCATAAAGTCGTTAAGGCCGTTCAGAGCTCCCCACCACACCGTTTCAGCGGTGGCGATGTCGGGCGGCGGCTCCATGCTGCAGCCCGGCGAGATCAGTCTTTCACACAACGGAGTTCTCTTTTTAGATGAGTTTCCCGAATTTTCGAGAGATGTTTTAGAGGTTTTAAGGCAGCCTCTCGAAGACGGCGAAGTCACAATATCAAGGGCCACGGGCAGTGTGACATATCCCAGCAGCTTTATGCTGATTTGCGCAATGAATCCGTGCAAGTGCGGCTGGTACGGGCACCCCTCGGGAAAGTGCCGCTGCACGGATTTCGAGATTCAAAGATATCTGTCCCGAATTTCGGGCCCGCTTTTAGACAGAATAGACTTAATCGTTCAGGTCGAGGCGCTGGAGTATGACGAGATAAGCAAGAAAACGCCGGGGGAGAGCTCGGAGTCCATCAAAAAACGCGTGGAGAGCGCCAGAGCGTTGCAGAGAGAAAGATTTAGGAGCGAAACAGGGGCAAACTCAAAGATGGGTACCAAAGAGCTCAGAGAGCATATTGTGCTCGATTCCGACTGCGACAAGCTTCTCAAAGATGCCTTCGATTCACTAAACCTGACAGGCAGAAGTTACGACAGAATTTTAAGAGTTGCAAGAACAATCGCCGATTTAGACTCGAGCAGCGAAATAAAGCCGTGGCACATAGCCGAGTCCATCTCCTACAGGTCATTTAATATAGGTGTATAAGTAAAAGCTCCGACTTAAGTCGGAGCTTTTACTTATAGCGTTTTTTTTAACTAAGAAAAAAGAAATTACCCTTTGATAAGCTTTCTTTTCGAAAGTTCTTCTGCAATTATAGAAGAAGCCTTTTTAAAAGCCTCGAACTCAAAAGGACTTATTTTTTCCTTGATATTGTTCAAAAAACTGCTGATGTTCTTGGGGAAGAGGCCCATATAGTTGTAGTATTTTTTTGTAAGCAGAAGATGATATTCTCTGCCGTCTTCTTCCGACTGTTTTCTTTCTATATAGCCCTTCTTTTGCAGACTGCTCACCTTATAGCTGGCATTTGATTGAGATATGCCCAGAAAATCTGCAAACTCACTTATAGTGGGCGAATTCAAAGAATCAATTACCTCTAAAGAAAAGGCCTCAACGGCGCTGAGCGAACCCTCACGTTCTTTAACCTGCTCGAATATCGAGAGAAAAAACCTGAGTTCAAACTCCTTAATTATCTTGTAAATTGTGTTTTCAAGTTCAATACTCAAAATATCTTTTCCTACTTTCTTATTAAAAGTCCGAAAACAGCTCCGCATATGCCTCCTATTATGTGAGACAGCTGTGAAACCGAGTCGTTGAGAGTCAGTCCGTTCAAAAGCTCTTTTCCGAGATAGAGAATTAAAACAAAAAGAAGGGCCAGGGGAATGGCTCCGTCGCGAATGCCCGAGAGGGAGGAGAGCACAATAAGCATGAAGACTATGCCCGAGGCTCCCAAAACTGCCGAAGAGGGGAAGAAAATCCACTGACATAGTCCGGTAATGAAGGCAGTTATAATAAAGCCCCAAAAAAGCATCCCGGAGCCGTACTTTTCCTCCATGGCAGGGCCTATGACAAGGAGAATCATCATGTTGGAGATGTAGTGTTCCCATGAGCTGTGCCCCAAGACATGAAGAATGAAGCGCGGATAAGTCAATAAGTTTCCGAGAGAGGAGCGGTAAACGCAAAAGAGCAAGCGAGTGCTCCTGCCGCCTGTCAAAAAACTCAATAAGAGCACAGCAAGAGAAATAAAGGCAAAGCTCAGTATCAGCGGAGAGTTATATGAAAAGCCCCTGAATTTAAACTTCATAAACCGGCTTCTCTGAGGGCGTTTTCATAATATTTGTGTGTATTCTTGTCAAAACAAACCATTCTGACTCTCTCAGGCAGCTCGTTATTTGATAAAAATTTGAGTATCTCGTCAACAGCGTACTTCGATGCAAGCTCCAAGGGGAAGCTGTAAACTCCGGTGCTTATCGAGGGAAAATCCACACTCTTGCAGCCGTTATCTCTGGCAAGCTCCAAGCTGGAGCGGTAAGAGCTTCTCAGCAGAGCCTCTTCATTCCTTCCGCCTCCGTGCCAGACAGGGCCGGGAGTATGAATAACAAACTTTGCCGGCAGATTATAGCCCTTGGTAATTTTAGCCTCTCCCGTATTGCAGCCGCCGAGAGTTCTGCATTCCTCAAGGAGCTCAGGTCCGGCTGCCCTGTGTATTGCGCCGTCAACTCCGCCGCCGCCTAAAAGCGAGGTGTTTGCGGCGTTTACTATGGCGTCAACCTTCGATTTGCTTATATCTCCGATTATTATCTCCAGTCGGCTCATAAAATCTCCTTTCCCGCTAAACCGTCTTCAAAAAATCAATAAACTCGTCTATATCTTCCGAGCTCGTAGCCCAACTTGTGCAAAATCTGAGTACTTGGTGAGTTCCGTCAACAATGCCCATCTTTGAAAAATCAAAGTTTTCCGAGAGCTTTTCAACATCTTTAAGAGGGACGAGGGGAAATTGCTGATTTGTGTAGGAGTCATACATTAATTCATAACCCTTGTCCAAAAAGGCATCTCTAAGCCTTAGAGCCAAGCTGTTTTCATGTCTTCCGACATCAAAATAAAGCCCGTCTTTCATGAGTTCCAAAAACTGAACTCCCAAAAGCCTGCCCTTAGCCATCATGCCGCCCCTTTGCTTCATCATCCACCTAAACTCGGGCTTAAGATTATCGTTCATTATAACCAAAGCTTCACCGAATAGAGCTCCAAGCTTGGTTCCTCCTATGGTAAAGGCATCACAGGCTTTAGATAGGTCTTCAATGCTGCCGCCGAACCTGTCCGAAACCAGAGCGGTGCCCAGTCTTGCGCCGTCGATATAGAGGTATAATTTGTGCTCTTTGCAGAGCTTGTAGAGCTCTTCCAGTTCCCGAATGCTGTAAAGAGTGCCGCACTCGGTGGGCTGTGAGATGTAGAGAAGCTTGGGCTTGGCGATGTGCTCATGTGTAGGGTCTGCCCAATAATCCTCGCAGAGCGTTTTAATTTGCTCGGGATAGAGCTTTCCGTCGCTTGAGGGAAGCTCTATTACCTTGTGACCCGTGGCCTCAATGGCGCCTGTCTCGTGGACAGAAATGTGTCCGCTTACTGCGGCTATTGCCGCCTCATGCGGCCTGAGAGCGCTTGATATGAAGCAGAGATTTACTAAAGTACCCCCGCTTAAAAAATGGACATCCGCAGACTCATCTGCAATAAGTCCGCGGATTACATCTCCGGCCTCGGCACAGTAGCTGTCTGTGCCGTAGCCGGGGCTTTGTTCAAAATTTGTTTTTACCAGAGCTTCCAGTACTTGGGGAAGAGCTCCTTCAGAATAATCATTCTCAAATGAACGCATACTTTATCTGGCCTTTACTGTTATTTCTTCGCCTTCCGAGGATAGAGAAATCTCGTCCGCTGCGCCTCTGAGTTCATCAACCAATAAGGAGGCTATTTTATCCTCAACTTCTTTTTGAATCACTCTGCGCAGATTGCGGGCTCCGTATGTCTCACTATAACTTTTTTTGATGAGATATTCAAGCACATCTTCGTTCCAAATCAGATTTATGCTTCGCTCACTCAGAAGGTCCTTTACCTCATTCAACATCAAATCGGCAATGGCCTTGAAGTTCTCTTCCGTGAGGGAGTTAAAGTATACAATCTCGTCCACTCTGTTTATAAACTCGGGTCTTAAAAATTCTTTGAGAGCCTTGAGCTGTTTTTCTCGATTCTGCTGTTCGGCAGACGCTCCGAAGCCCATTGCCGAGCCTCTTGTGTTGCTGCCTGCGTTAGTCGTCATTATAATTATGGCGTTTTCAAAGTTGACGGTTCTGCCTTGAGAATCCGTGATTCTTCCGTCATCAAGAATTTGAAGTAGTATGTTCATTACATCGGGGTGCGCCTTTTCAATCTCGTCGAAGAGAACAACGGAATAGGGCTTTCTCCTGATTTTTTCGGTCAGCTGACCGGCCTCATCATAGCCGACATAGCCGGGAGGGGAACCTATCAGCCTTGAGACAGAGAACTTTTCCATATACTCCGACATATCCAAACGTATCAGATTCTCCGGGCTGGAGAAGAGTTTTTCGGCAAGCCTTTTCACAAGCTCGGTTTTGCCGACTCCCGTTCCGCCGACGAAGATAAAGCTTACAGGTTTCCGCTTTGCCTGCAGGCCGACCCTGCTCCTTTTAATAGAGGCGGTAACGGCGTCGATTGCCTCGTCTTGTCCTACAATGTGCTCTCTGAGCTGATCCCCGAGATTGGTGAGCTTAATAAACTCATCCTCCTTTATCGAGCTTGCGGGAATCTTGGTCCAAAGCTCAATAACTCTGGCAAGATTGTCAACAGTGAGTTCGGGAAGCTCAGATTTCAATACGTTCAGCTCGTCATTTAACTTAAGGAGCGAACTCCTGATGAAGGCAAGCCTTTCAAAGTCATCTTCCTTGGTGTCGCTTAGAAGCAGCTCTCTCTCGAGCTCCAAATCTTTAACTTCCTTCTCAATCTCTGCAATTCGATTTAGAGTTTTATCTTTCAGATTCACATCCGAGCAGGCCTCGTCAATGAGGTCTATGGCCTTATCGGGGAGGTATCTGTCGGTTATGTATCTCTCAGACATAAGAACGGCCTGTCTTATAACCTCGGGTCCTATCTTAACACTGTGAGCATCCTCATAGTAGTGCGCTATACCCCTTAGAATTTCTATGCTCTCTTCAACAGAGGGCTCAGGCACCGTGACGGGCTGGAAGCGGCGCTCCAGCGCAGCATCCTTCTCAATATGCTTTCTGTATTCGGTAAATGTAGTTGCGCCTATCACCTGAATTTCTCCGCGCGACAGGGCGGGCTTCAGTATGTTTGCAGCATTCATAGAGCCCTCCGCATCGCCGGCGCCGACAATACTGTGGACCTCGTCGATAACCAGAATAACATTGCCCACCGACTTTATCTCTTCGATAAGTCCCTTCATTCTCGATTCAAACTGTCCCCTGAACTGAGTGCCCGCAACCAAAGCAGTGAGGTCTAAAAGATAAACCTCCTTGTCAAGAAGCTTATACGGCACCCTCCCTTCGGATATAGCCTGCGCCAAACCTTCGGCTATGGCGGTTTTACCGACGCCGGGCTCTCCTATGAGACAGGGATTGTTTTTCTGACGGCGGTTCAGAATTTGGAGCACTCTTTCGAGCTCCTCCTCGCGTCCTATCAGCCGATCGAGCTGGCCGAGTTTAGCTTTTTCGCTGAGATTAATACAGTAGTTGTTTAAGAATTTTCTTTTCGGATTTGCAGCCCTCTTTTCAGCATCATCTCTTTTGGGAGCATCTTGACCGGTACCGGGAATGTCCTCATTTTCTGCCGGTCTTGACATAGCTCCAAAAAGCTTGTTCATAAACGGGAAAGTGGCGGTTTTGCCCTCCTCGTCTAAGCTGCCGTCATCATAGGGGATATCATTGCTTTCGGCAGCGCTGAAAGCATTGGTCATCTCTTTGGAGATATTATTTATATCATCATCCGAAAGACCCATTTTGCTTATAAGGTCTTCCACGGGTTTTATATTTAGTTCATGGGCGCAGGATAGGCAAAGTCCTTCATTGACGTGCCTTCCACCCTCCAACTTAGTTATAAATATTACAGCTAAGTTTTTTTTGCAGCGTGAACAAAGCGCAGCCGGCATATCTTGCCTCCTTTCATTGAGAGCAGACCATAGTTTAGCACTCAGTCTCCCTGAGTGCTAATTTACCATTTTTTTAGAGATTTGTCAATATTATGATTGATAAATGAGCAGCAAATAAGCTATATGCCTATTCCTATCGTTATGAAGTCCACGGCTATGAAAAAACGGCCCAGAATAGTATGTCCCAGAGTTTCTTTGCCTATAAAAAGACCGAGGAAGCGAAGTATCCAAGTGAGAAGTATGCAGTAGGTAAAACCTACGAAGAAGCCCATTACACCGCCGCCGACAAAGTCCAAGGTTTCCATATTGGGAATTCGAAAGGCCAGATTCGGTATATTGGCCAAAGCTGTGAGCCCTATTAAAATAATAAGAAAGAGAAGAGCGATACAGCCAACATAGAGTACTCTGTGGCAGAGAACCTCAACAACAGAGTTTGTGATATCAAGTTTCTGATTTTCGGCATAGCTTATGGCCTCCTCAGCCATTTTTTCAGCCGCATCGTCGTATATTCCCAGGCTTTTGTATGTTTGAACACAAAATTCTATTTTTAGCTCAGGTTGATTTGCCAGTATATCCTCATATGAAAGCTGTGTATCGGCAAGATTCATTTCTTTAAGAACAGTGGACGTCATCTGTTTTTCAACATAACCCGAGGCGAAGGGCCTCAGTGCGGAAACCGCTTCGTAAGAAAATGCGGAAGAGAGGATGACTGCAGTATAAAGAGAAATAATAATCAAAATCATACTGCCTATTGACATAATAAGGCCTCTTTTAAAGCCTGTCCATGTGCAGACAATCAATATAAAAAGTAAGATTAAATCTATTGTAAGCTTCAACTTAAACCTCCTCTAAGGAGCCGATAAGATATTTTATAAAAATTCCGATAAAATCGCAAGTAAAATTAATCATGCTGAATAAAAGGGAGGTCTTTGAACATCATCTCTCCAACTTCTCCGTCATACCAAAGCTTAGATAGATATAGCCCCTGCGGAGGCATAGTGGGACCGGTGAGCCTCCTGTCCCTTTTTTTCAAAAAAACAGGAATATCCTTTGGGTTTATTTTTCCGAGGGCCGAAAAAACCATGGTTCCGACAATGGCTCTCGCCATATTATATAAAAACCCGTCGGCGCAAAGCCTTATTATTATAAAATCGCCGTCCTTTTCCGCCTCGACATAGTGTACGGTCCTTACAGTCGACCTTGTCGGGCTTCCCACCGACCTCACGGCGGCAAAATCGTGCCTGCCCTCAAACATTTTTCCGGCATCACATAGTTTCGAAAAATCCAGTTTAGCCGGTATAAAACATGCCCTCTTATTTAAAAAGGGATCCCTTATGCGCGAGTTCATTATTTTGTAGGTGTATTCTTTTTTAAGACAGTCGGAGATGGCATTGAAGTCGGGGCCGGTGTCCACAGCCGAGATGACGGAGATGTCGCTGGGCAGTCTGGTGTTTACAGCCAGAGGAATGCGTTCAGCCGGTATCAAATTTCTTGTTCTAAAATTTGCGCAGTAATTTAAGGCATGCACCCCGGCATCGGTTCTGCCGCAGCCGTTGGCGTGAACCTTTTCCTTGCACACTTCGGAGAGGGCGGCGTTTACTACGCTGCATACGGATATATCCCCTTTTTGAATCTGCCAGCCGTGGTAGGAGCTGCCGTCATATCTAAGTCTTAAAGCAATGTTTCTCATAGGCCAAAGGAGCTCAAGACTACGGCGCCCATGAGGACGGCAAAAGCCAATGCGAGAGCTATGTAGTCAGCAGTCTTCATCTTAAGCTGCTTCATTCTTGTCCTGCCTTCGCCTCCGTGATAGCAGCGGCTTTCCATAGCTATGGCGAGCTCGTCCGCTCTCCTGAAAGCCGAAACAAAGAGGGGTACCAAGATAGGCAGGAGCGCTTTGGCCTTTTTAATCAGTCCGCCCGCATCGAAATCCGCGCCTCTGGCTTTTTGCGCCGAGATTATTTTGTCCATTTCCTCAATGAGCGTGGGAATGAAGCGCAGGGCCATACTCATCATCATACTCATCTCGTGTATAGGTACCTTAATTTTTTTTAAAGGGTTTAAGAGATACTCCAAGCCGTCCGTAAGAGCTATCGGGCTTGTTGTATAGGTGAGCAAGAGAGTGCCGGAAATAAGAAGAATGATGCGGCCAGACATCAGTATAGATTTTTTAAGACCTTCCTTGCTGATGTGGAAAATCCAAAAGTCAAAAAGCGGCTCGCCGGGAGTATAAAAGAGATTTAAAAAGGCGGTGAGCAGAATTATTATTAAAATCGGCTTCATACCCGAAAGCAGAGTCTTCATCTTAATCTTGGAAAGCAGAATACAGGATACGGTCAGAACAAAGATCAGCGCAAAAGAATACCAGTTCAAAGCCGTAAACAGAGCGACTATGAATATAAATACAAAGATAAGTTTGGCTCTCGGATCGAGTCTGTGGAGAACGGTGTCTCCGGGGAAATATTGACCAAGTGTGACATTTTTAAACAAGCTCGGCACCACCCTTCTTAAGCCTCAGTATCTCGGTCTTCAAGGCCTGGAGTGTGTAAATGTGAGAGGGGAGCTTGAGTCCGCCTTCTCTGAGCTTTGCTGCAATTTCGGTGGGTTTGGGAATATCCAAACCGATAGAGCCCAAAAATTCAGCATCGGAAAAAACATCAGAACTTTTCCCGTCGTTTATTATTTTGCCCTTAGAAAAAACCAGGAGCCTGTCTGCAAAGTCGGCGGCATCGTCCATGTTATGGGTGACAAGTATTATTGTAGAGCCTGTTCTGTCTCCATAGAGCTTAATATTATTCAAAATATCGGTTCTGCCGGAAGGATCAAGGCCTGCCGTAGGCTCGTCAAGTATGAGAACAGAGGGCCTCATAGCTATAACTCCGGCAATTGCAACTCGGCGTTTTTGGCCGCCCGAAAGCTCTAAGGGCGATTTTTCGAAGAGATCCTCATCTATGCCGACAAAGCTTGCCGCCTCACGGACGCGCTCGTCTATTTCTTTGGCGTCAAGCTTCATGTTTGACGGCCCGAAAGCTATATCCTTAAACACCGTTTCCTCAAAGAGTTGGTACTCGGGATACTGAAATACAAGTCCGACATTAAATCTGAGAGAATGGGTTTTTTCTTTAGAGCCGAAAACATCCTCTCCTTTATAGAGAACCTTGCCGGAGCTGGGATTTAAGAGCCCGTTTAGGTGCTGAATAAAGGTGGATTTGCCGGAACCGGTATGCCCGATAATTGCTATTTGTTCCCCCTCATAGAGTTTAACACTTATGTCATCAATCGCTTTTTTTTCAAACGGTGTGCCCGGACTGTAGGTGTGAGAGAGCCCTCTTGTTTCAAGTACGGTTTTCATAAGGCTTTAAACACCTCCAGAATCTCTGCCGCGCAGGCCTCACTTGAGAGGGCGGAGAGATCGAGCTCAAAGCCCTCGTTACTAAGCTCAAAGAGAAGCTTTGTGGTCTCGGGTACAGAGAGCCCCTCGGACTCTAAGAGCTCTACCTGAGAAAATACTTCGGAAGGGCTTCCGTCTGCAACCATAAGACCGTCAGATAGAACAACAACTCTGTCGGCATCAATGCACTCCGACATGTGGTGAGTGATTAAAATAACTGTAATGCCCTTTTCTCTGCAAAGCCTGTGTACCGATGCCAAGACTTCTTTGCGTCCGGCGGGATCGAGCATGGCGGTGGGTTCATCCAGGACTATGCAGCTGGGCAGCATGGCAAGTATTCCGGCAATTGCAACTCTTTGCTTTTGTCCGCCTGAAAGCAGGTGCGGAGCGTGCAGTTTGAGATCCGACAAGCCAACCGTTTCAAGAGCTTCGTCGACGCGTCTTCTAATCTCGCCAGCGGGTATGCCCAAATTTTCCGGCGCAAAGGCCACGTCGTCCTCAACCAGATTGGCAACTAACTGATTGTCGGGATTCTGAAAGACAAGGCCGACAGTGCGGCGAATCTCAAGTGTCAAGCTCTCATCCGAGCTGTCCATTCCGTCTATATATACCTTGCCCTCAGTGGGGAGTAGTAAGGCGTTTAGTAGTTTTGCCAGCGTAGACTTTCCCGAGCCGTTGTGTCCCAAAACCGCAACAAAGCTGCCCCGCTCGATTTCGAGGTTTAAACCCCTAAGGGTTTCAATCTCGTCTTCGGGATAGGTGTAGTGCAAGTTTTGTATTTTAATTATTTTGTCCATCGCATACTTACTCCGCAAAGCAATTCTTTTCCGCTCAGGCTTATGGGAAGTGCGAGCTCTTTTGTTTCGGCTCTGCCGCCAAAGCAGCTCAGAAGAAGTTTTTCAGAGATTTCCTCCAAGCTCTTTCGCCCTATTTTGGGCGAATAGGTGTTGATTAAAAAAAACAAAGGATTATCAGATAAAAGCTCCGAGCAGAGCTCACAAAAAGGAAAAAGCTCATCCTGGATACGCCAGATTTCAGAATTTTTTCCCCTGCCGAAGCCGGGAGGATCCATTATCACAGCATCATATTTATTGCCTCTTCTCACTTCTCTCAAAACAAACTTCCTGCAGTCGTCAAGTATCCACCTGACGGGAGCCTTCTCCAGAGAGTTTAAAAGCAGATTTTCCTTGGCAGAGGCGATTGCCGGTCTGGATGAATCTACATGGCATACCGAAGCGCCGGACTTGAGCGCCGCAATTGTCGAAGCTCCGGTGTAGGCGAAGAGATTTAAAATAGAAATGGGTCTGCCTGCACCCTCTATAAGGCTTCTTGTAAAATCCCAATTTGTTGCCTGCTCAGGAAAGATTCCCATATGTTTAAAACTCATGGGCTCGGCGTAGAGGGATAGGTCCTTATACGAGATTTCCCATTTTGGAGGCAGTTTATCTCCACACCACGAGCCGCCTTTATTACCACTCTCGCTGAAATATGCATCAGCTCTGTTCCATATCGAACTCTTGGTATGTTTTTCTTTGGCGCCAAGCTCCGGGCGGCGTATCAGATATTCTCCCCAACGTTCAAGCTTTTCGCCGTCCGAGCAGTCAATCAGCTCATAGTCCCGCCAATCCCCCGATATCCACATATCTGCCTTATTTTCCAAAATAAAGAAGGGCGGATTTATACACCAAGATGCAATCTACTTTACCTTCATTTAAAAGCTTAAAACAGGCCTCCGCGCCGCCTTGGACCCTCTGTATCTCACCCAAGCTGTTTTTCAGATTATCATCAGAGTTGATGGTATCTAAAAAGAGCTGGCTTGAATCCATGGCAAGCTTGGCATTTTTAAGGCTGCTTAAACTTCTGTACTTTGTATCACGTCTGCTGACTAAAACAATCTCCTGAGTCATATAGGGATACACAACCGTGTGGTCGGTGGCCTCAAGGTCCAAGGCCAGACCGCCCCAAGCGACGTCGATGTTCCCGGAGGAAAGCTCAATATAGGCATTTTCAGCCTTTATGGGTATGAAGTAGAGACTCCAGCCGAGTCTGTAGCAGACGTCTCTGGCAATGTCAACATCAAAGCCCTCAAATCTGTCCTCTACCATATAAGACATTGGGTAAACATCTACGTCGCAGCCTACTAAGAGAGTGCGGGGCGGTATTGCGCCGATATTGTCCATAGCGGTAGGGTCGGCCGGGAAACTGATCTGGTCGCTTCCAAACCATCTGACAGCATTGTGGTGCACAGTCCCCTCTGCAGCCGAGACTTTTAGGGCGGCAGTGACATAGGTCGCAATCCAGTCATCGTTTCTGAAGCCTATGGCAAGCTTGCTGGGGTTATAGGACTTTAAGACCCTGTAGTTGCCGTAGCTGCCGACTCTGCCGGTACAGCCCTGCATAAATAAAAACAATATAAGAATTAAAATGGGCAAAAAGCCCCTAAGAACTCTTCTCAACTCCGCCACTCCAGGAAAAGAAAATAATAAGAATGTCAACTATTAATAATAGTATATCTCTGACTTTCTTTCAAGCTCTTTGTTTTGAATGTAAAAATTCTTCAATTGCAAGTTAAACTGAAATCGAATTCCGTACAATGTTTGTTACTTTGCTATGCTGCAGATGAGTGGAAATTTTCTGCACTCCTCCCTCCCAAAATTTTCCTAGGATAGTTATTTATAAATTCCTCTAACTTCTTTATTTCCTCTGTCGTGATGTCTTTGAGCTTTGTTCCTTTCGGTATGAAATACCTGATAAAGCCATTTAGATTCTCATTGCTGCCTCGTTCCCAAGCGGCATAGGCTCTCGCATAGTATATCTCTGTGCGTTCTGATTTAGTTAGGGCAGATTCTTCCAAACTCTTCCAATCCAGAAACTCAGAACCGTTATCTACTGTTATGCTTTTAAAATTCTCCTTAAAGACTCTACTTCCCATCTTGCGCTCTAAACCGTTAATCTTCCGTAGTACTGCCTTTTGAGTCTGGCGTCTCATTTTGAATATCCGGCACTTCCGGCTATGACGGTCTACCAAGGTTAGCAGGCAAGTCGGGTCTGACTTTAAGGATTCTATACAGTCCATCTCCCAATGCCCTGTTTCAATGCGCAGCGTGCTCCCTAATGGCCTTTCGTCGATTCTTTTCCTGCCCGGGGGCGACAGTCGTTTTTCGACCTGCCTGTTCTTTCGCTTGGATTTAGCCCCTTTACGAGGCAGATCTTTCATTGTTACGCTGAGAAAGATGTCTTTCTCAACATAGTTATAGATAGTACGGCCACATAGTCGGGTTTCCGTTGGCCAGCCTTTTTCATTGAAGTGCATCACGATTGCTTCAGGAGAATAGCGTAATCGCTTCATATTCGGCATCTCTTCTCCTATTAGCATTTTTTCTATCTGTTCGCATAACTTCCGATCCTTTCTTATCTTTAATGCAGGTCCTTTATTTGACCAGCTGTCTTGGATTTTGATATGCGCTGCGTATGAAGAATACGCCATGTAAGTCTCTAAATTACTTCTTTTTTGCTCAACCAGTCCTCGCTTTAATTCTCTGCTTAAAGTTGCCTCACTCCATCCTAGTTGCTTCGCTATTTCCTTTTGTGTGAGTCTATCTTTATTGGCACGTTTTAAATTTTCATTGTAGAGATACTCTAAAATTTCTCTATCTTTTAATTTTAAGTGCTGACCCGGACTCCTTTTGATGATACAATGTAATTGGCTCAAAACAATTCTCCCTTCTATGTTGTTTCTTCCAATAACATTGTACAGAATTGTGGCGAGCCTTTTCAAATTATTGCAGTTTATTTTACAACTCGCCTGAATGTAAAAATTTCAAAAGCTGTAAGATATAAAAAAGCTGCGCACGAAATTTCGCGCGCAGCTTGAAATTCTTGAAAACTCAAGTTTTATCAGCCGAAGAAATCCCTAATCTGGCTGTAGAGAACAAAGGCCACGCCGACCGGAATAACATATTTAAAGCAAATATCAAAGAAAGCCTTTCCCTTAAATGTATAACCGCCAATCTCGCACTCATCATATATGGTCTTGGTCTTGTATTTCCAGCCTATGAGCAGGCTCATCAAAATAGCTCCAAGGGGCATGAACACGCCTTCGGAAATCATGTCATAAAAGTCGAGCCAACAGTCGTTCCAAGTTCTGTAGCCTGTGGAGGCGTCGCCGATTGTCATGCCGAGAATCTCGAAAGGAGCCTTCACGGCAGCGCCCCCGCTGCCCAGAGCATCAAGGGCGACAGGCAGCCCTACAACGAAAGCCAGAGCCGCGCAGACCAAGACAACATTTGTTCTGTTTACATCTTTTCCCTCTTTGAGTTTTTTGTCAACGTAATAGGAGACGCAAACTTCCAGAAGAGAAATCGAAGAGGTTATGGCTGCAATAAGAACAAGGAAGTAGAAAGTCATACCGACAAAGTTTCCGAAGGTTCCCATTTTTGTGAAAGCCGTCTGCATAGAAACGAAGAGAAGTCCGGGGCCGCCGCCGTAGTCAATTCCGAATGCAGCGCAGGCGGGCATGACGGCGCAGCCTGCAAGAAGAGCCATAATCGAGTCGGCAATCGGGATGATAAAAGCATTGCGCTGCAAATTGGCTTCCTTAGAAAGGTATGAGCCGTATGTTATCATGGCGCCCATGCCGAGAGAGAGCGAAAAGAACATTTGTCCTGCCGCAAGCTTTAAAACATTAAAGAAGCCGCCGGGTTCTTTGAAGACATCAAAGTTGGGCTTAAACATGTACTTATAGCCATCAATGGCGCCGGGCTGGAAAGCCACGTAAACAGCGACAAAGATCAGCAGGAAGAAGAGGGCAGGCATGCCGTAAACGGTAAACTTTTCAATGCCGTCTTTAATGCCCCCGCTGACAATTGCTACATTCATGTAAACGAATAGGGCGAAGAAAAAGAGCATTCCGCCGTAATCAAAAAGAAAACTCCCAAAAAAACCGAGACCCTGGCCGGAAAAACCATCCAGTCCAAGCAGCTGAAGCATGAAGCCGACCATGTATCTCATTACAAGGCCGCCCAAAACACTGTAGAAAGCGACAATCACGAATGCGGATATAACTCCAAGATATCCAATCCACTTGTGGTTTTTTGAAAAGTATGCGTAGGTGCCCACTGCGGAGCTGCCTGTCTTACGGCCGAGCGCAAGCTCACCGAGCATTACACCAAAACCGATAAAGATAACGCACAAGATGTAAATGAGGAGAAAAGCAAAGCCCCCTCCTTTGCCCATTTTGTAGGGAAAGCCCCAGATGTTTCCAAGACCGACAGCGGAGCCGATTGCTGCCATCAAAAACCCGAAATTGCTTCCCCAGGAACCGCGTTTGTCTTCCATAGATCTTCTCTCCTTTAAAATATTTCATCTTGTCCGTTTTGGCGATTTAAAGTGCTAAACAGAAAAATGATTGGTCATCAGTTTACACCAGCGCAGAGCAATAATCAAGATTTTTTGTCTGAAAAATGAGGTAAAAAAATTAAATTTTAATAACTATATATAAATTTGAGGATTTATGCTTAGCAATATGTGAATAATGAACTAAGATTAAAATGCCAGCTGAAGTAAAACTTGCTTGAATCCTTGACAGTCCATGGCGCAGAGGTATAATTATCATGTTGCGAATAAGTTTAAATTGGAGGATTTTATGCATTACACCATAGATATAGCAGGCTTAAAGAGAGATCTGCCGCTCTGCAAGGTCAGCAACGAGCTCTATATAGGGGCCTTTGTCATGTTCGGAGATGTAGAGCTCACCGAACATTCGGCCAAAGAGCTGCTTAAAAGGGCTCCCGAATATGACTATCTGATTGCCCCTGAGGCCAAAGCAATACCCCTCGTCTACGAGATGGCAAGACAGAGGGGCGGGGAAAAATATTTTGTTGCCAGAAAGGGCGCAAAAGCATATATGCAGGGGATCTTTGAAGTGGAGGTCAGGTCGATAACCACAATGCACATACAAAAGCTGGTTCTCGATACCGAAGATGCCAGGCTTATAGAGGGTAAGAGAATAATAATAGTTGACGATGTAATATCCACGGGCGAATCGCTCGCGGCTATGGAAGAGCTTGTGCACCGTTGCGGCGGCGAAGTTGTCGGCAAGATGACGGTCTTAGCCGAGGGGGATGCGCAAAATCGGGAAGATATTATCTATCTGCAGAAGCTGCCGTTATTCAACTGCGACGGCACTGTCAAAGCCTAGCGCTTGTCTTTGAAGAAGCGAGACAGAAGAGCAGCAGATTCCTCAGCTAAAATTCCCGAATAAATTTCGGGCTTGTGGCCGAGGCGTTCCTCAAAGAGATTAATAACAGAGCTGCAAGCACCGCTTTTAGGCTCTTTTGCGCCGTAGACAACTCGGCCTATGCGAGAGTTTATTATGGCGCCGGCGCACATGGGGCAGGGCTCCAGCGTTACGAATATTGTGCAGTCGTCTAGAATGAGTCTGCCCAGCCTTTTTGTCGCCTCTCTTATAGCCAAAATTTCGGCGTGCGCAGTGGCGTCGGAGAGTCCTTCTCTTTGATTTTTGCCCTCACTGACGATATTCCCGTCGGAGTCCGTGATCACACATCCCACAGGAACCTCATCGAGCAGGGAAGCCTCTTCGGCGAGTTCAAGGGCTCTTTTCATATATTTTTCAAAATCCATAATTTAGAATATTCCAAAGTCGTGCGAAAAGTTCACACGACTTTTTGCTTTTCTTACTTCCTAAACATCTGCATCAGGTGTATCCGGATCCGGCGCATCTGTTTCCGCTCCTGCGCTGTTTCGTGCTGCCATTTCCTTCTCAATTTCAAGAACCCTTTGCTCGAAGCTCATTTCAGCGTCAAAGTCGAGAGGAGCCTCTTCGGCATTTTCAGACTGCTTTCTGAGTTCCCGGCTCACACTCTCCAAGCGCTCGACAGAAAGCCTGATCTGGTCGAAAAATGCCGCGTACTCATTGGGTATGCTGCTTAAATTCTGCTCATAAAAATATCTGCCGAGCTCGGCGTAATCTTTGAGGAGTTTGTTTTCGGCGTCTGTCCTCTCGGAGTTAAGTCTGGCTATTCTGCCTATGTTTCTGGCTTTTTTCTCAGCCTCAATTCCGACTTCTTTAACCTTCTTTCCGGTGTAGCTCCAAAGTTCCTTTGCCACTTCACCTAAGCCGCTCAGGCTGGAGCTCAGTTTATCTTTTATTTCGGGATCCAATGCCATGGTTTTTCCTCCTATTTATTATATTTATTGCTTTCTTCGTCATCAAGCGAAGCTTCTGATTCTTTAGATTTAACTGTTTCCACATACATAGGCTTGTGCGTTTTCTTGGAGTTTATAAGAAGCAGAATGACTGCCGCAGCGACAGAAAGGATTCCCACAAGCTGAGAGGCTCTTATGCCGCTGCCGAAAAGATAGAGACTGTCTGTCCTAAAACCCTCTATAAGCGCTCTGGCAGCGCCGTACCAGCCTATGTATATAATGAAAGCCTGACCGTCATAACGCCTTTTACCCCTGTTTATCCAGAAGAAAAGGAAAATAAAGCCGATAAAAGACCAAATGCTCTCATATAAAAACGTGGGGTGGACAAAGATTGTTTCTCCCGAGGGCTTGGTGAGTCCCATACGCATGAAAAAATCTGTCTCATAGCCGAATGCCTCTCGGTTTATAAAGTTTGCCCAGCGGCCTATGCTGGCTCCAAGCGGCATAGAGCAGCCTATGATATCGAATATAGCGCCTGTCGGTATCTTCTTTATCCGTGCCCAGACCAAAGCCGTCAAGCTTCCGAAGATTATTCCTCCGTACATGGCTATTCCGCCGTTCCAAATTTTTATAATTTCATCAAGGTGATGTCTGTAGTAGTCCCAGCTGCAGGCCACAAAATAAACCCTGCAGCCGATTATACCGATGGGAATAATCCAGAGAAAAAGATCGTAGAGCTGGTCGCTTTCAATGCCGAATCGAGGAGCTCTTTTTGTGGCAAAAGTTACTGCAGAGAGCACCGCGATGGCTGTTATAAGACCGTAAAAATAAAACTCTCTGCCGAAAAGCGTGAAGCTTGCAGGCGGGTTAATCACAAAATCGCCTAAAAACGGAAAGCTTATGGCGGCATCGCGAATCATTGTTTCCATATACATTGCCTCATTCCTTGGGATTTAACTGAGCTACACACAGGTGTCCGGGCTCTATAAGTCTAAGAAAATTATTGATATCCGAAACATTTATTTTGTTAAAAAGTTCGAAGCTTTCGAAATAGTTGAGATCCTTAAAGAAATCCGAGCTAAGAGCGTAGCTTAGATCGTAGAAGGAGTCAAGAGAGCGAAGCTCCCGTCCGAAGAGCGCGTTCAGACAGCGCCTGAAATCTTCTTCTTTAACACCTTTCAATTTTACGCGTTCAAGCTCTTTGGTAAAATTTGCAAGAAGTTCCTCGGGCTTTTGACTTTCGCAAGAGAAGGTCAAATAGGGGGCAGAGAGAATGCCCGTGTCAAGAGAGCGCGCAAAAGAGCCGCGAAAGAGTCCTGCGTTGTAGTTTTCATAGAAGAAGTCGGAGGTGGGACCGAAGACAGCGTTTAGTCCCAAGAAAGAGGCGTATTCAAAAAGATGTGCCTCATCGGGACTTAAATCTTTTAACTTGCAGCCGAAGAGGAGCTGTGTGGCCGCAATATCGGCGGTCTCGTAAGTTTCACGCCTAAAGGGCCTTATGCTCTCCTCAACAGAATAAACAGGCTCGGGTATATGCCCTTTGGCGGAAAGCTTGGCAGTTTCAACAGTCTCAATAACCTTTTCAATTTCCACATCTCCGCAAACAGTGAGGAGCATATTCGAAGGGATATAGAAGTGAGAGTGCACCCTATATAAAAGTTCGGCATCAACTTCGGAAATACTCTCCACAGTACCCAGCACTGCTGAGCTTATCTCATGTCTTTCAAAGAGAGAATTTAAGAAGTTTCTGTAAAGCCTGTATGAAGGTCTGTTTTTCGACATGCTTATTTCCTGAGCGATTATCCCTCTTTCCTTTTCCACCGATTCGGCGGTGAAGTAGGGCTTACTCACGAAATTAATGAGAGTCGCAAGATTCTCATAAAAATTCCGGCTGCACTCGAAGTGATAGGCTGTCATACTTGGGGATGTAAAGGCGTTGGGAGAGGCGCCCATCTCCGAAAAGGCCTCCTCACAGGGACCGTCTTCATTGGTGAAAAGCTGATGTTCTAAAAAGTGAGCCGTGCCCTCGGGAATACTGAAGTTTTTATCATCGATTTTATAATTTAAAACAGAGCCGCCATAGTTCACCGCAAGCTCGGCAAAGTATGAGCTGAAGCCATCTTTTTTAACCAGTATTATTGTAAGTCCGTTGTCCAGTTTAACAGAGCTGACATTCTCATTAACTGTATTTTTTATATTCTTGAGTTCGATCACTTATTCTCCTCCGAAGTCATAAAATAAACGGTATCTAAGCGAAGGCTTGAGGCAATATTTATTATGTCCTCACGCCCTACCTCCATGCAGGCAGCTGCAAACTCATGAGGCTGGGCGTCTTTGCCGCTCAAGTTCATAGCGAGAAAGAAACTTTCCAGCTTTCCGGGAGAATCTAAGACCGAGAGAAGATCAGAATATGCCACTTTTTTAGCCATGCTCAGCTCCTCATCGCTGAATTCTCCATCGGCCACAGCTTGAATTTCAGTTAAAATTGCATTCTTGGCGAGCTCAAACTTGTCAAAGTCAATGCCTGCAAATATAAAAAAGCTTCCTTTAAGGCGGTCATAACTTGAGTAGATTTCATAGCAGAGCGAGAGCTTTTCCCTTATATTTTTAAAGAGTCTGGAGCTTATAGAACTGCCGAAGAAAGTGTTGAATACTCTCAGGGAGGCAAGATCTGCGGTTTTGAAATACTCTCCGATTCTAAAGCCCAAATAAACTATGCCCTGTGTTGTATCCGCTTTTTCAAAGCAGAAATTTATATCCTCGCGCGGCGGAGCGTATAGAATATTTGTCTCCGGAATATCTATTCTCTTGGCTCTTGGGAGCCCTGCCAATGGCATCATAAGGCGGAACATAAGCTCATCTGAGCTGAGTGAGCCGCAGTAAAAGAGCTCAACTTTTGAAAATGTAAGAAGCTTTTTATATGCCTTTGAAAGAGAAATATAGTTCAGCTTTTCGCAGCCTTCAATATCCCCGTGGTGATTTATGGCGTAAGTCTCGCCCTCGAACATGGAACTTAAGAAATTAAAATAGGCAAGAAGCTCTTTGTTGTTTTTAATGGATTTTAATGCCTCTATGTGCTTGCCTTTCTCACTCTCCACATATTCAGGGAGGAAGAGCCCGCCTTTAGTGGCCGGCTGTAAAAGCAGCTCAAAGATAAAATCTATTATCTTGGCGACATATCCCTCGGGCAGGTATATTGCATCGGTAAAAGAAGCCGCAAGGCCAACACTGTGCTTTTCTCCGTATTTGCGGCTTAAAGAAGAAACATTCAGGCCAAAAAGCTCATCGGAGTAACGGCTTATCTCAGTCAAATTTCTGCGGAATTTACTGCCTCTCAGCAACACTCTTGGAATGAGGGCGTGCGCATTGACTGTCTCAGAGTCCAAGCTGCTTAGCATTGAGACGGAGAATCTGGAGGATTTAAACTTATCCGAGCTTACAGCTGTGAGCCTTATGCCGGGGCCTAATTCAAGTTTTCTTATCTCCATAATTACCTCCCGAAGTACATGATTTAGTATAACATAAAAGAGAGAGAGAAGACATCAGAAAATTATTTGCGCTGTAAAAGAAAACACTTGACAGCATTGGAACGAAAACGTATAATTGCGAAAGTGAAAGATACCGGATTTCACAGAACTGTTTTGAAGGAGGGCATCCAAGATGGATATAGTTGAAAAAGCCAGACTTTTTGATTTCTATTCCGGTCTGCTCTCCGATAAGCAGAGAGAATATTACGATCTCTACTATAACGAAGACTTCAGCCTTGCCGAAATAGCCGAAAAATTCGGATTTTCCCGCCAAGGTATCTGGGATGCTCTGGGCAGGGCAAAGAACACACTTTCAGAGGCGGAGCGCAGTCTCGGATTTATAAGTTTTATGGAAGGCTTAGCCAATGAACTGGCCGGCATCGGACGAGAGCTGGAAGAGATGAATTTAGAAGATAAGGAAGCATCAGAAGAGATAATCAGAAAGAGCGCCGAGCGACTTAAAAGCATTGCGTCCGAGGAACTCAAATGGAATACAAAGGAGATATAAATGGCATTTGAAAGCCTGTCCGAAAAATTAGAAACAACCTTCCGAAAGCTCAAGGGCAAGGGAAGACTTACGGAGATGGACATAAACGAGGCTATGCGCGATGTCAGACTGGCGCTGCTGGAGGCTGATGTCAACTTCAAGCTGGTCAAAGATTTTGTCAATCGCATTTCCGAAAAATCTAAAAACAAAGAGGTGCTCGAAAGTCTGTCTCCGGCACAGATGGTAATAAAAATAGTCAACGACGAGCTCACTGCGCTTATGGGCAGTGAGAACAAGAAACTGAGTATTTCATCTAAGAGCCCGAGTGTTGTCATGATGGTCGGCCTGCAGGGTGCCGGCAAAACGACGAATGCCGCAAAGCTCGCATTGAATCAAAAAAAGCTCGGGAAGAGACCGCTCCTTGTTGCCTGTGATGTCTACAGACCGGCGGCAATAGACCAGCTTATAAAGCTCGGAAAAGATACGGATGTTCCCGTGTTCGAGCAAGGCAAGGGCAATCCGGTGCAGATAGCCGAGGCGGGTATAGCCCACGCCAAAAAATTCGGCAACGATCTTGTTATTATAGATACGGCAGGCCGACTGCATATTGACGAAGAGCTTATGCAGGAGCTTATCAGCATAAAGGAAGCTGTAAAACCCTCGGAGATTATGCTCGTTGTCGATGCCATGACAGGTCAGGATGCGGTCAATGTCGCTCAGAGCTTCGATGAAAAGCTCGACATTACGGGCCTGCTTCTCAGCAAATTAGATGGCGATGCCCGAGGCGGAGCCGCCCTTTCGGTCACGGCGATGACGGGAAAGCCCATAAAGTTTACGGGAACCGGCGAAAAAATGGATAAGCTTGAGCCCTTTTATCCCGACAGAATGGCGAGCAGGATTTTGGGAATGGGCGATGTGCTTTCTCTTATCGAAAAGGCCGAGAAGAGCTTCGATGAGAAAAAAGCGACGGAGTTGGCAGAAAAGCTCAAAAAAAATAAGTTCACATTGGCAGACTACTACGATCAGCTTGTGCAGATTAAAAGCATGGGTTCACTAGAAGATATAGCGGCAATGATTCCCGGAATGAGCGGGCTCAAAGGAGTCAAGCCCGATGAGGATATCATGAAGAAGACAGAGGCCATGATTCTTTCGATGACTCCCAAAGAGCGCGAAAACCCGAACATACTCGGCAGCTCACGCAAGAAGAGAATAGCAGCGGGCAGCGGCACCAATGTAAGTGACCTAAACAGACTCTTAAAGCAGTATGATATGATGAACAAAATGGTGAAGAGCATGACGGCGGGCGGAAAGAAGAGAAAAAAACTAGGCAAAATGGGCGGATTCCCGGGTATAAGCGGATTTCCCGGTTTTTAAATATATTAGTGGAGAAAAAGAAAACGGAGGTGAAAAGATGGTAAAGATCAGGCTAAAAAGAGTAGGTGCAAAGAAAATGCCTTTTTACAGAATAGTTGTTGCAGATTCCCGCACCGCGCGCAACGGCAAGGTTATTGAAGAGATCGGAGTTTATGATCCTTCAGCAGAAAACGACAAGCTCAGAGTTGATCTGGAGCGTGCAAAGTACTGGGTTTCCCAGGGCGCACAGCCTACAGATACAGTCAGGGCCCTTATCAAGAAAGCAGAGGCTTAATAATGAAGGAACTTCTTACGTATATTGTTAGAAACCTTGTCGATTACCCCGACAAGGTGTCGATTACAGAGCGCAAGGGAAACGGCAACGATATAGTCTTCGAGGTGAGAGTTGACGATTCCGATATGGGCAAGGTCATAGGCCGCCATGGCAGGATAGCCAAGGAGATAAGAACCCTTATGAAGTCTGTGGCCAGAAAAAAGAGAAAAAGAGTCTCTGTGGACATTATGGATTGATTTTAGGGGGGCGGATAATGCCCCCAAAAATCGCTTTTTATTATATGGACGAGTATATCAGAATAGCGAAAATAGTGGGAACACACGGCGTTAAGGGCGAGATTAAGCTCGAGTCCGAGGCTGATTCCCTTGAATTTATAAAGAAATTTAAAACATTTTACATAGATAAACAGCCTTATGATGTCGAGGGAAGCCGGCCTCATAAGGGCAGATTACTTGTAAAGCTCAGATCAATAGATGATAAGGAAAGCGCAGAAGAGCTTAGGAATAAGGCTGTTTTCATTTGGAGAGAAGAGGCAAAGCTTCCCAAAGGACATTATTTCTTACAGGATTTGCTGGACGCAGAGGTCATAGACGAAAAAGAGGGGAGTATAGGCAAGTTAGCGGCATTTATAGACACTCCGGCCGGCATTATCTATGTGGTAAAGGGCTCGAGGGAGCGCCTCATTCCGGAAAAACCCGAATTTATATTGGAGACAGATCTTGAAAAAGGACTTATAAAAGTTCGTTTGATAGAAGGAATGTAGCTTAATGAGAGAAGCGTACAGAGTAGATATTTTGACTCTCTTTCCCGAGGCCGTGTCTGCCATGATGGATTCCAGCATCATAGGCAGGGCGCAGACGGCAGGGAAGATAGTTGTCAACACGGTACAAATAAGAGATTTTACAGAAAATAAACAGAAGCAGGTGGATGATTATCCATACGGCGGAGGTCTTGGCCTTATTATGAATGCCCAGCCGCTCAAATCCTGCTTAGACAGCGTCATTGCCGCAAATCCCGAGAGAAAAAGAAGAGTAATATACTTAAGCCCGCAGGGAGAGGTCTTCAACCAGGAAGTCGCAAAAAGACTGGTAAAAGACTATGACCAGCTCATTTTGGTTTGCGGGCACTATGAGGGAGTGGACGAGCGATTTATAGAGTGCTGTGTAGACGAGGAGATAAGTCTGGGCGACTTTGTGATAAGCGGGGGAGAGATAGCCGCTATGGCTGTAGCCGATGCGGTGCTGCGCATGGTTCCGGGGGTACTCAGAGAGGAAGACTGCTTTGTCGGAGAAAGCCATTGGGATGGCCTTTTGGAATATCCTCAATATACCAGACCCTATGTTTGGGAAGGTATGAAAGTTCCTCCGGTTCTGCTTTCGGGAAACCACAGGGAGATAGAGCGCTGGCGCAGACGGGAGCAGCTTATTAGAACCCAAAGAAAGAGACCGGATATGCTGGAGCGCAAGGTACTAAGCGATGAGGATGTGCTGCTGCTTAAGAACGAAGAGCTTGAGAACGATGAAAAAACAGATTTTAGGCCCGCAAGTGCCGAGGATTTACCGTATATAGAAAATCTCTGTCTCGATACTGCGGAGGCCATAGGCGAAAAGGTGGACTATGAGTTTATCCAAAGTTTAGAAAACGAGCTTAAGGCCGGCAGAGGCTGGATATATCAAACAGAGCTCTTAGACATCGGTTATCTCGGAATGGGAGAAAAAGATTTTTTCAAGATAGAGTTTTTCGAGGGTGTCATAGCGCCTCTCAGAGATATGAGCGCAATAATAAGCCATATCATACTTCAGGCAGAGTTCAGCTGTGAAAACTATGCGCTCGAGATGCTTCAGTTTGCCGAAGAACTCGCTCTGGGAATGGCAAAAAAAGAAATACTGATTTTAATAAGGGAGAATGACATTTTTCTAAGAGAGCTGATATCCGATATGGGTTACTACAGCATAGGATTAATAAAAGGTGAAGACGGGTCGAGCTTAAGACTTGTATACAATAAAAATGTGAGGTGAGCGGGTATGATAGAAGAAATTAAGTTTAGAAAAGCAGAGTATAAAGACATTGAAGAGCTTATAGCCATCAGAGACCGCTGCGCCGATGGCCTTAAAGAAATGGGTGTGGACCAGTGGCAGAATAAAGAACCGCATGTGGGCCTCATAAAAAGCGATATAGAGCAGGGAAGAGGATATCTGTTCGAATCCGAAGATAGAATTGTTGCCTATTTTACTCTGATTTTAGGAGACGAAAAAGAATACAGGGAATTTATTTCCGGGGATATTGCCGGAAAAACTGCCGCCATACACAGGGTTATGGTTGATACGGAATTTCGCGGCAGAGCTTTTGCGCAAAGGGTCTTCACCGAGGCGGGGAGAATGGCTGCAGATGCGGGAAAAAAGTTTTTGTTTGTCGATACGCATGCTAAGAACAAACCAATGCTAAAGAGTATAGAACGCCACGGCTTTAGTTATCTGGGTGTGATTGAAATCGATACCAACGAAGGACACGATAAAAAGCGAAGCGCTTTTTCAAAAGAAATATTAATGTGAAAAACAGACTTGCCGATCCCAAGTTTTTAAAAACAATACTTCCGAAATACGGCTTTAAGTTCTCGAAGTCTCTGGGACAGAACTTCATAATTAATCCGAGTATTCCCGAAAGAATAGCCGAGCTGTCGGGTGCAGATTCCGAGAGCCTTGTTTTCGAGGTTGGGCCCGGAGCGGGCTGTCTCAGCTATGAGCTATCCATCAGGGCAGCCAAGCTCATCACCATAGAGCTCGATAAAAGACTTGTGCCGCTTTTAAAAGAGACTCTTGGAGACAGAGATAATCTTGAGATAGTTGAAGCCGATGCTTTAAAAACAGACTTTAAAGAGCTTGCATCAAAGGCGGGAGAGTTTGAAAAAATCATTTTTTGTGCAAATCTGCCATACAATATTACAAGTCCTATGGTCGCAAAGCTCATAGAAGCAAAGCTCTTTTCCGAGATAACGCTCATGCTTCAAAAGGAAACGGCAGAGAGAATATGCGCATCTGAGGGGAGCCGTGAATTCGGCGCTTTTTCTGTATTTGTCAACTATTTCTGTGAGACGAAAAAACTCTTTGAACTTAAAAGTGAAGATTTTATGCCAAGACCAAAGGTGGATTCGGCTGTTATACAATTGATTCCCAGAAAAAACTTCAATGTAGAGCTCAAAGATCCGGAGCTTTTCAGGGCGACATACCGATCCGCATTTTCACAGAGAAGAAAGACTCTCCTAAACTCCATGAGCGCAGGAGAGCTGAAACTCGATAAAGAAAAATTGCTTAATGCCTTAAATGCGGTCGGGATAGATCCGGGACAGCGAGCGGAGACCGTTTCTCCCGATTTATACGCAAGGCTTTCAAACGAGATATATAAAATAAAGAAGAATAAATAAGACAGCGAAACGAGAGCGCCCCGAAAAAACGCTCTCGTTTAATTTTAGTTTTCAACTTTTTGTGGGCAATTTTGTTTCAAGATTATCATTACTCTGATGTAATTTTACTTGAAAAACTTGCGTAAAAAGCATATAATCAATTAATCAAATTAGTGAAGAAAAATCGAAGTCACAAAACCGATAAAATTCTGTTTTACAGAGAAGATTAAAGTTTGAAAGGAAAGAGGATATGAGCAAAAAATACGTCTATATGTTTTCGGAAGGCCGCGCCGATATGCGCAATCTCCTCGGCGGCAAGGGAGCAAACCTTGCAGAAATGACCAATATCGGAATGCCCGTTCCGCAGGGCTTCACGGTCACAACGGAAGCCTGCACAAGGTTCTATGAAGACGGCGAGCGCATAGCTCCCGAAATCGAAAATGAAATTTTTGAGTATTTGGAGAAACTCGAAGAACTCGTAGGCAAGCGTTTCGGCGATGCCGAGAACCCTCTCCTGGTTTCCGTGCGTTCCGGTGCCCGCGCGTCAATGCCCGGCATGATGGACACAATTTTAAATCTTGGCATGAATGATGTGGTTTGCAAGACCATGGCGGAGCAGAGCGGAAATGCCAGGTGGGCATACGACAGCTACAGGCGCTTCATACACATGTTTGCAAATGTCGCCATGGGTCAGGACAGACAGAAGTATGAAGACGTAATGGACGAGCTCAAAGAAAGCTTCGGTGCTGAAGAGGATACCGACCTTGACGCCGCGGCCATGATGGAGCTTACAGAGCGTTTTAAGGCGCTTTATAAAGATATTACCGGCGATGAGTTCCCGCAGGATCCCAAGGTTCAGCTCATGGCCGCTATACGTGCGGTTTTCGGCTCTTGGATGAACGAGCGCGCCATAATTTACCGCCGCTTAAACGACATTCCCTCCAGCTGGGGAACAGCCGTCAATGTACAGATGATGGTTTTCGGAAATATGGGAGATGACTGCGGAACGGGAGTTGCATTCTCCCGCAACCCCGCAGACGGCACAGACGAGCTCTATGGAGAGTACCTCATGAATGCTCAGGGCGAAGACGTTGTTGCTGGCATCCGCACTCCTGAACCCATCGAGCACATGAAAGAGACAAATCACGCGGCTTACGAAGAATTCAAAGCCGTTTCCAAAAAGCTCGAGCTGCACTATAAGGATGTTCAGGACATGGAGTTCACCATTGAGAGAGGTAAGCTCTTCATGCTGCAAACAAGAAACGGCAAACGCACCGCTCAAGCCGCTCTCAAGATAGCTGCCGATTTGGTAAAAGAAGGAATCTGCACCGAGGAAGAAGCGCTTTTGAAGATAGAGCCGAATCAGCTCGACGCACTGCTGCACCCCGGCTTTGACGAAACAGCTCTCAAGAAAAGCAAAGTCCTTGCCTCCGGTTTGGCTGCCTCTCCAGGTGCCGCTGTAGGCGCTGTCTATTTCACCGCCAGAGAGGCGAAAGCCGCGGCGGCAAACGGTCCGGTTCTTCTTGTCAGGAACGAAACCAACCCCGACGATATCGAGGGCATGGCCGCAGCTCAGGGCATACTCACCGCAACGGGCGGCAGAACCTCTCACGCCGCTGTTGTTGCCAGAGGTATGGGCAAGTGCTGTGTCGCAGGTTGCGGAGATATCCGTATCAACGAAAGAGAAAAATACTTCACCGTTGGTGATATCAGAGTTAACGAGGGAGAAACAATCAGCCTTGACGGCTCCGCCGGCAATGTGTACGTGGGAGCACTTCCTCTTGTAGACGCCGAGGTTTCCGGAGATTTTGCAACAGTAATGTCTTGGGCAGACGAGGTCAGGGTTCTCAAGGTGCGCACAAATGCCGATACCCCGCACGATGCAAGGAAAGCTATTGAACTCGGAGCGGAAGGTATAGGCCTCACTCGTACAGAGCATATGTTCTTCGAAGTCGACAGAATTCCCGCAATGCGTGAGATGATACTTTCCGATAACTTAGAGCAGAGAAGAACTGCTCTCGGAAAACTCCTGCCCATGCAGCGCAAGGACTTCGAGGGTATCTTTGAAGCCATGAAGGAATTCCCCGTAACTATCAGGCTCTTAGACCCGCCTTTGCATGAGTTCCTGCCCACAGAGGAAGAAGATATTGTAAAACTTGCAGAGGATATGAATATCAGCGTAGATTATCTCAAGGGCACAATCAGATCTTTGCAAGAGGCCAACCCCATGATGGGCTTCCGAGGATGCAGGCTCCCCGTTAAATATCCCGAAATAGCGGAGATGCAGACGAGGGCAATAATCGAGGCTGCTATCAATGTTAGGGAGAGGGAAGGCTACAACTTTGTTCCCGAGATTATGATTCCTCTGACCTGTGAGCTCAAGGAGCTCGAGTTTGTCTCAAAGATTGTCAGAGAGACTGCGGAGAAAATCAAGGAAGAGAGAGGTTCGGACCTGAACTATCTCGTCGGCACCATGATTGAAATACCCAGAGCGGCTTTACTCTCTGACGAGATTGCAAAGGATGCCGAGTTCTTCTCTTTCGGTACAAACGACCTTACCCAGATGACATTCGGCTTCTCAAGAGATGATGCGGAAAAGTTCCTGCCGGCTTACTACGATAATCAGATTTTAGAGAACGATCCGTTCGAGAGACTCGACCAGAAAGGCGTAGGCAAGCTTGTGGAGCTCTCCTGCAAACTCGGCAGAGCCGCAAAACCCGAGCTTCACCTCGGCATCTGCGGTGAGCACGGCGGCGAGCCCAGCTCGGTTGAGTTCTGCCACAGAGTCGGTCTCGATTACGTCTCCTGCAGCCCCTTCAGAGTGCCCATTGCTCGTCTTGCTGCAGCCCAGGCGCAGATTAAAACTCCGAGAGAATAAGAGACACCGAGTTTAACGACAGTTAAATAATAGCTTAAGGCCGGCACAAAAGCGCCGGCCTTTTAAATCGCATATAAAATATTATGTTAACTATACTTTGTGTCGCAGTATCTGCATCTGTAAGTGCCGTCTTCAGGGTCCGAAAGCCAGAATATATGCTGTATATCCTGTTCTGTAGAGCAGATACATCTCGGATTTTTGCATTTCAAAATGTCAACAAGGGTTTTGGGCAGCTTTATATGCTTCTTTTCCGCCAACTCTCCGTCTTTAATTATGTTAACTGTTATATTGGGACTTATATAGGCAAGAGAGTCGTAGTCAAAATCAAGGTGGGCACCGATTTTGATAATGTCCTTTTTACCCATGCGTTTACTCGGCACTTTTTTCAAAATGGCAACGGTGCAGTCCAGCTTATCCAGCTCAAGGGTGTTATAGATAAGCATACCCTTTCCGGCTTTAATATGGTCCAAAACTATACCGTTTTGTATAGAATCAATGTGCATAATGTCCTCCTATTCAATGCCTAAGAGCTTTAATATAAGCGCCATGCGAACAAACTTGCCGTTTGCCGCCTGTTTAAAGTAGGCGGCTCTGGGGTCCGAATCAATTTGAGTTGAAATCTCGTTTACCCTCGGCAGGGGGTGCATTATGGAGAGACTCTCTTTCGAGCCTTCCAGCTTGTCGGGAGTAAGTATAAAGGAATCTTTAAGCCTGAGATAGTCCTCTTCGTTAAAGAAGCGCTCACGCTGAACTCTCGTCATATAGAGAATGTCAAGCTCGCCTATAACTTCCTCTATAGATGTGCTTTGATAATAGGGTATGTTTTTCTTTTTTATACTCTCTGTCTTAACATAGCTCGGAAGTTTGAGCTCCTCGGGAGAGATGAGAAAGAATTCAATTCCCTCATAGCGAGAGAGTGCACCTATCAAAGAATGTACGGTTCTGCCGAACTTAAGGTCGCCGCAGAGACCGACCTTCAGATTGAAGAGCCTGCCCTGCTCGCGCTTAATTGTCAGCAGGTCCGTAAGTGTCTGAGTAGGATGGAAGTGTCCGCCGTCGCCGGCGTTGATAATTGGAACACTCGTATGGAAAGAGGCGACAAGGGGCGCACCCTCTTTAGGGTGTCTCATCGCTATAATATCGGCATAGTTGCTGACAACGGCAACGGTGTCTGAAACACTTTCACCCTTGGCTGCCGAGCTGGAGTTTGCCTCCGAAAAACCCAGTACATAGCCTCCCAAGTCAAGCATTGCCGCCTCGAAAGACAGCCTTGTGCGGGTAGAGGGCTCAAAGAAAAGCGCGGCGAGCTTTTTGTACTTGCACTTTTCTCTGTATTTATCGGGGTTTTCCATGATGTCATGACTTTTTGAAATAAGCTCATCTATTTCCTCTACAGAGAGGTCTAAAATATCTATAATATGTCTCATTTTCTCAGCCACCCCTCGTCATTTGGATTTTCTATAAAGCTCATCAGTCTTTTAAGATCGTTCTCTTTTATGATGCCGTCCAGAACTGCTGCCTTGCATACGCTTTCAAAGTTGGAAAGGCTGGTGTTTTCAATGCCGGCATCCTTGAGCCTCTCCGAAGCCTTTTTCATTCCATAGGTAAATATGCTGACAATTCCCAAAACATCGGCTCCGGCCTCCCTAAGCGTGTTTAAAACGTTAATAACACTTCCTCCGGTTGATATGAGATCTTCGACTATAACCACTTTTTGCCCAACATTTAGCTTTCCTTCAATTAGGTTTTCTCTGCCGTGGTCTTTTTTTGAAGCGCGAACATAGCCCATGGGGAGATTCAACTTTTGAGCGACTATGGCGGCGTGAGCTATTCCAGCCGTGGAAGTGCCCATCAGACTCTCACAGTCGGGATACTTTGCGCTTACAATTTTAGCCAGCTCCGATTCCACAAGCTCACGGACTACGGGCTCCGAGAGTATCAGTCTGTTGTCGCAGTAGATAGGGCTTTTTATGCCGCTTGCCCAGATGAAGGGGTCATCGGGCTTCAGGAATACAGCGCCGATTTTAAGAAGCGCCCTTGCGACCTCGAATGCCGCCGAAAGCTCAGGGCTTCTTCCCATAAATTCCGTGTACATGCTTATGTATTTTTCCTTTGAGTTTTCCGCTCTTGTTATGGGTCTTCCGACAACTATGTAGTCAGAGCCGAGCGCTCCGGCCTCCGAGGGGCTCGCCTTTCTCTTCTGGTCATCGGAGGTCGAGTCCGCGTCGCGTATTCCCGGGGTTATCGTAATAAAATCCTCTCCGCAGAGTTCATGAATTTTTTTCGCCTCGAGCGGAGAGCAGACAACACCGTGGAGTCCTGCTCTCTTGGCGTTTTCAGCATAGCTTAGGATTACATCATCCAACTTACCGGATACAAGCATTTCGTCACCCAGCTCTTTTTCACTGAGTGAGGTCAGAATAGTGACAGCTACCAGCTTGCCGATGCCACTGGAGCCAAAGTTCTCTGCTGCGGCCCTCATCATCTTGAGGCCCCCGAATGCATGAACATTGCAGAGGTCAACCCGGAGCTCTTTAAGGGCTTTCATGGCGGAGCCAACAGTGTTGGGGATGTCGCAGAGTTTTAAGTCCAGAAAAACCTTGTGACCGCGAGCTTTGAGCTCTCTTACTATTTCCGGACCCTCAGAATAAAAGAGCTCCATACCGATTTTGACAAAGGGTCTGAGCTCCCCGAATTTTTCCAAAAAAGAGAGAGTTTCTTCTTTGCTCTTAAAATCACATGCAATAATTAAATCACGCGCCAATATGTGCACCTCCAATAATATCGCTTAGATTGTATATACCGTATTTTTCCATAGCTTTCGGAAGCTCTTCTATAATTTCCTTGCAAGCGTAGGGATTTTTAAGATTATAAGCCCCGATTTGAACCGCTGTAGCGCCTGCGAGCAGCATTTTAAGCACATCCTCGGCTGAGCTTATTCCTCCTATGCCTATAAGGGGGATTTTCACGGCCTTATACACCTCATATACCATTCTAAGGGCAATGGGAAAGATAGCAGGACCCGAAAGACCGCCAGTAATATTTGCGAGCAGAGGTCTTCTGCTTTTTAAGTCTATGCTCATTGCCGAAAAAGTGTTCACTAAAGAGATTCCGTCTGCGCCGCCCTCCTCACAGGCAAGGGCAATTTCACTTATATCTCTAACATTGGGGCTGAGCTTCATAAAAATGGGTTTCTCGGACACAGCCTTTATTGCCTTAGTGAGAAAGTGGGCGCTGTTTGGATCCGTGCCAAAGCAAAGTCCGCCTCCGCGGACGTTCGGACAGCTTATATTTATCTCTAAAAACAAGGCGTCGGGAATTTTTGAAAAAGCCTCAACCAAAAGCAGGTACTCATCTTCGGAAAAACCGCAGATATTGGGAATGAACTTCTTTTTAAAGCGTTTTCTAAGCTTGGGAAGTTCCTCAGAAATAACCTTCTCATAGCCGGGATTTTGAAGCCCGACGGCGTTTATAACACCCGATGAGGCCTCGGCAATTCTGGGAGTGGGGTTTCCGAAGCGCTCATTCTTTGTTGTGCCTTTAAGGGCAATACTTCCCAGTATATTCAAGTCATAAAGCTCGGAATATTCCTCTCCGAAAGCAAAAGTGCCGGATGCCGGAATTACAGGATTGCTCAAAATCTCTCCGAGCAAGCTTACCTCGGTGTTATATTTCTTCATGCTCATGACACGTCTCCGCTTAAGGGAAATGCAAGTTCTTCGGCCGAAAAAACAGGACCGTCTTTACATACCTTTTTCGGGCCCGATACAGTCTTTACGGTGCAGCACATGCAGGCGCCTACGGCGCAGCCCATGCGAGCCTCCAAACTAAACTCCGTAGGAACGCCGGAGAGCATTTTAATCTGCCTAAGCATGGGCTCAGGGCCACAGGAATATACCCTGCCATAGTCAAGCTCCTTAAGTACCTCGGTGACAAGTCCCGCTCTGCCAAGGCTTCCGTCCTCGGTGAATATTATGGGGTCAATGTCAAGTTCATTTTTTATACGGTCAATATAAAAGGCATCTTCAGAGCTTCTGAGTCCAATGGCTATTTGGGGAACCGCGCCTTTTTTAACAAGTTCTTTAAGCAGAAGAAAGAGGGGGGTGAGACCCAGCCCGCCGGCTATAAGCAGGGGCCGATCATGCCTGCCGCAGAGTGTAAAGCTGTTTCCCAAAGGATAGAGCGCATCAACTGTGTCGCCCGCTTTCAGCTTGCTCAAGATTTCGGTGCCCTTTCCGACCAGCCTATAGACTATTCTAAGTTCATCGCGGCTGAAGTCGGCAATCGAAAACGGTCTTCTTAGGAATTGCCCCTCCAGCTCCAGACTTATGAAGTTTCCGGGCAATATACATTGAAAATTACCCTCAAAACAGAGTTCGAAAATTTCCGAGGAAAGCTTTCTATTTTGTTTTATAATTAAATCTTTCTTATTCATCAATAGTACTAATGCAAAGCGTTGTCTCCTCAAGCACATCAAGGAGCACTTTCACGGTGTCGAGAGCCGTAAATAGATTGGCGTTGTGTTCGGTGGCAAGCCTTCTTATCTCTCTGCCGTCGTTTGTCTTATGCATGGATGCATAGCTGCCGGTGTTTATAATATAGGCAATGTGTCCATGTCTGATTGCTTCGGGAATTTCCGAGCTTCCCTCGCTTATTTTTCTCAGAATTCTGGTTCTAATGCCATTTTTTTTCAAAAACTCCGCCGTGCCCCTTGTGGCCACTATGTTGAAGCCCAAGTTGTAAAAACGTCTAATAAGCGGGAGTGCCTCTTCTTTGTCTGAGTTGGCTATAGTTGCCAGAACGGTGCCGTAATTTTGCATCTTCATACCCGAGGCCTGAAGAGCCTTATAAAGAGCGCGGTTTAGTTTATCGTCATAGCCTATTGCCTCACCCGTGGATTTCATCTCGGGAGAAAGGTAGGCGTCCAAACCTCGTATTTTATTTGAAGAGAAAACAGGCACTTTCACATAGTAGCGTTTTTTCTCCTCCGGATAAATTGAAAAGATGCCCTGCTCCTTAAGACTTTTGCCCAAGATAATCTCCGTGGCAATATCCGCCAGACTAAAGCCAGTCGCTTTAGAAAGAAAGGGTACGGTTCTCGAAGAGCGCGGATTGATTTCGATTACGTAAACATTCTCGTCCTTGTCGACTATGTATTGAATGTTGCAAAGTCCGATAATGCCGCTCTCTAAAGCAAGCTTTTTAGTGTAGCTGAGAATCTTGCCCTTAACACTGTCCGAGATACTGAAGGGGGGATAAACACTTATCGAATCACCGCTGTGCACACCCGTGCGTTCAACGAGTTCCATAATTCCCGGAACAAAAACATCTGTTCCGTCGCAGACCGCATCCATCTCAACTTCTTTGCCGTATATATACTTGTCGACTAAAACGGGCTTTTCAGAATCGATCATAAATGCACTGCTGAGATAGTGGCGCAGTTGCTCCTCGTTTGCAACAATCTGCATTGCTCTGCCGCCTAAAACAAAGCTGGGACGAACCAGAACAGGAAAACCGACCTCATTGGCAATATCTATGCCGTCTTGAATTGTCAAAACAGCCTTGCCTTGCGGGTGGGGTATGCCGAGGTCTGCAAGCAGTTTTTCAAAGTTTTCCCTGTTTTCCGACATTTCAATGGCATCGCAGTCCGTACCTATAAGCCTCACGCCGCGGCGCATAATCGAATCGGCTAAGTTAATGGCAGTTTGCCCTCCCAAGCTCGCTATAACCCCGTCCGGTTTTTCGAACAAAACAATGTTCATAACATCCTCGGTCGTAAGCGGCTCAAAATACAGCTTGTCAGCCATGTTGTAGTCTGTCGAAACAGTCTCGGGGTTGTTGTTTATAATAATCGCTTCCTGTCCGAAGCGTCTTATAGTGCTTATGGCGTGGACGCTGGAATAGTCGAATTCCACACCCTGACCAATCCTTATCGGCCCCGAGCCTAGAACAATTATTTTCTTTTTCGAGTCAGGCACAGAATCACCGGCGGCATTATACGTGGAGAAAAAGTAGGGGATATAAGCCTTGCTGTTTTTTGAGTTTACCATTTTAAACTCGGGGAAAATTTCGTTTTCCTTCCTGAGCTTAAAAATCTCATCTTCGGCCATTTTCCAAAACTTTGCAATTGCTCTATCCGAGAAACCAAGTTTTTTAGCCTGAGTTAACAGCTCGGTGTTACCTGTATTTTTAGAGAGTACAGTCTCAAGCTCTGTAATTTCCATTACAGCATTTAAGAAGTGGTCCGAAATTTTGCTTATCTCGTGAATTTTCTCGGTTTCGGCACCGCGGCGAAATAGTTCCGCTATCGCATATATGTTGTCATAATTAAATTTCGCAATGTATTCAAAAAGTTCTGAATCGGTGAAAGAATCGAACTTTGCCATGTAAATATGATATATGCCTATCTCCAAAGAGCGGAGGCCCTTGAGCAAGCTTTCAGAAAAGTTCATACCGATGCCCATTACCTCACCGGTGGCCTTCATCTGAGTTCCCAGAGTTGTGGCGGCGTTTTCAAACTTGTCAAAGGGGAAGCGGGGCACCTTGCTGATAATATAATCGGGCTGCGGCTCTTCCGACGCCATACCCGGGCCTATCTCAATCTCATCCAAATTCATTCCTATGGCAATCTTGGCGCTCACTCTGGCAATAGGATATGCGGTGGCCTTGGAGGCAAGAGCGGATGAGCGCGACACCCTGGGATTTATCTCTATAAGGTAGTATTCTCGTGATACAGGGTTAAAGGCAAACTGCACATTACAGCCGCCGGCAATCGAAAGCTCCTTTAGTATTTTTATTGCGCTATCGTTTAACCTTCTTTTGTCCTCTTCCGATAAAGTGAGGATTGGCGCCACAACAATCGAGTCACCTGTGTGTACTCCAACGGGGTCAACATTTTCCATTCCGCAGACGGTAATGCACTTGCCGCTTGAGTCGCGCATGACCTCAAACTCAATTTCCACAAAGCCCCTAACACTCTTTTCAAGCAAAACCTGATTGATTGGGGAGAGGGCGAAGGCGTTTTCACAAAGCTCAATAAGCTCTTCCTCCGATTCGGCAAAGCCGCCGCCCGTTCCGCCCAATGTAAAGGCCGGCCTTAAAACCACAGGATAGCCAATTCTCTTTGCCGCCTCTTTGGCATGTTCTATGCTGTAGCTTATCTCGGAGGGAATTACGGGTTCAGCGATTTTTTGGCAGAGCGCCTTAAATTTTTCTCTGTCTTCAGCTCTTCTTATACTCTGAGCCGAGGTGCCGAGCAACTCTATCTGGCATTCTCGAAGCACACCCTTTTCCTCAAGCTGCATTGCCAAATTCAAGGCAGTCTGTCCGCCGAGTCCGGCGATTATTCCGTCCGGCCTTTCATAACGCAGAATCTTGGCAAGATACTCCAGCGTAAGGGGTTCCATATATACTTTGTCGGCCATATTTGTATCGGTCATAATTGTGGCGGGGTTTGAGTTTACGAGCACCAGCTCATACCCTTCTTCTTTTATGGCGAGGCAGGCCTGTGTTCCCGCATAGTCAAATTCCGCGCCCTGTCCGATTACTATGGGTCCGGAGCCGATAATGAGAATCTTTTTTAAATCTGTTCTCTTAGGCATACAGCTTCACCACTATGGTTGAGAGTTGCGAGAACTTTTCCGGAAACAATCTTCCCTTCAAATGGCGTGCTTTTTCCCAGCGATTTAAATTCTTTTGAGTCAATCTTATATTGTGCATTGGGGTCTACTATGCATAAGCCGGGGTCTTCTTTTATCTTAAAACGCTTTCTTGGGTTTAAGCTCATTAGCTCAACAAGCTTTTCAAGACTGATAAGACCTTTCAGGCAGAGCTCGCTATAAAGAAGGGGAAAGGCGGTCTCCAAGCCCACAATCCCCATCAGACTGCCCTTTAGGCCCAAGCTTTTTTCCTCAAAGCTGTGCGGCGCATGGTCGCTTGCTATGATGTCAAGGGTTCCATCTTGTATTCCCTCAACAAGAGCTTTTCTGTCTTCCTCGGATCTGAGCGGCGGGTTCATCTTGAAACAGCCGCAGTCTCTCAAGTCGTCTTCACAGAGTAAAAGATGATGCGGACTTACCTCTGCGCTGATGTCAAGGCCTTCTTTTTTTGCGGCTCTTATCAGCGCAACACTCTCTTTGGCGGAAACGTGGCATACATGATAAAAGGCGCCGGTCTCTCTTAAAAGAGCTATGTCTCTCTCAAGCTGCTTATACTCACTCTCCGAAGATATTCCTATAAGCCCGTTTGCCTCCGAATATCTCCCCTCATGAACACAGCCGCCCTCTTTAAGGTACCTCAAATCCTCACAGTGCGAAGCCACTATTTTGCCGAATTTCTTAGCTTCCAAAAAAGCCTCACGCATAATATCTAAGCTCTCGGTACCCGAGCCGTCATCTGAGAAAGCGACAACGAAGGGCGCCAGCTCAGCTATATCCGCAAGTTCCCGACCCTTTCGGCCAACACTTATACTGCCATAGGGCAATACCGCTACACGGGCATCTTTTTCTATGATATCCGTTTGAACTTTTAAGTTTTCCAAGCAGTCGGGACAGGGGTCTAAGTTGGGCATTGAGCAGAGCACTGTATAGCCCCCGTAAGCTCCGGCCAGAGTGCCGCTTTTTATTGTTTCCTTATATGAATAACCCGGCTCCCGCAAATGTACGTGCACATCCGCAAGACCGGGAATAATGAAGCAGTTTTTATATTCAATATCTTCACATAAAGCTTTTATATCCAGTTCTTTTACCGGCCTAAAAACTCCGTTTTTATAAATTTTGGAATTTAATACTCTTATGGACATAGTTCCTCCAAAAAAAATGCTTGCCGCGAGGCAAGACAAGAAAGCAGGAAAACAAATTTCCGATAGAAAATCTATAATCCGATATATTAATGCAAACTTGTCGACCTCTCTGAATCGCACTTAAAGCTTTGCCCGAAATATATTAACTCAATATACTTTTCTTGTCAACACGGAAATCTATAAACCGAATAAATCTTCAAGCTGCAAAAATCTATGCAAAAAGCAGTGCGCTATTTTGCCGCACTGCTTTTCAAAATTAAAATCAATTTGACATGATAATCCCTTTCAGCTTCTCATAAGCTGAAAATTTACATCAATAAAGACGGTGCTGTCAGGCATCACAAAGCTATATTGCCCGTCTTCATAAAGAACCTCCAAAAGATCTCCGCTGCTGCTTATTACACAGATTGAGAGTGGCTCATATCCGGGCATAGGCTTAATAATAATGTTCACAACTGTGCCCGAGGCGCAGTCCGAATAGGATGGAAGCACCCTGCCTCCGATTTTACCGGAGGTGAGCACTGAATGTATGCCGCTGCTGCGATGAAGGTCGCTCGGGAGTTTTGCGCTGCTGACTGCATCATAGCCAACTTCTTCGTAGGCGCCTACAGGGTTTGATACACTGATGTAACACAGCAGAGCAAAGACAAGAAACAACAAAAGCGCAAAGGATTTTTTCATGCTTAACCTCCTTTGTTAAATTCATTAACATAATATAAATTAATAATCATATTCTAGTATTTATAATTGAAATATTCAATTAAAGCTAAAATACAATTGGTTACAGTTTAAACATAATATATTATGTTAAACAAAAAAATTAATCGAAATGATACTTTTATCCGATGTCGAGCCAGAAGAAAAAATCACGCAGCCGCAAACTGCGTGATTTCAATAATTGTAGCACTTTAGTGCGATTTCAAATGTCGAAGACATTTGAAATCAATAAACCACCTGCTATGCAGGTGGAATGAAAGAAAGCTTTAGCTTAAAGTAAAAAACCTCCAGTGATATACTTTCTTTAGATTTGCCAATCAAAGAAAGAAACAAAGGAGGTTCCATCCATGGATAAGAATAGTTTATCACATACACGCTGGGAGTGTAAATATCACCTGGTGTTTGCCCCAAAGTATCGTCGACAAGAGATATATGGAAAACTAAAGGTAGATATTGGAAAAATCTTAAGAGATTTGTGCGAAAGAAAAGGAATCGAAATAATCGAAGCAGAGTTATGTAGAGATCATGTGCATATGCTAGTGAGAATACCCCCGAAATTTAGTGTGAGTGAAATCATGGGCTATCTAAAAGGAAAGAGTGCGTTAATGATATTCGATCGTCATGCAAATTTGAAGTATAAATACGGTAATCGACATTTTTGGTGTAGGGGTTACTACGTTGATACAGTGGGAAAAAATGCAAAACGCATAGAGGAGTATATACAACGTCAAATACAAGAAGATCAGGTCAACGATCAAATAAGTTTGAAAGAATATATAGATCCGTTTACGGGTAAGCCGGTAAAAGGAAACAAATAACCGCTTAAGCGGTCAGAGCCGCTTTAGCGGTGTTGGGAAATTAGTGCGATTGGCAAATCATTCAATGCGCCATCAGGCGCTGCTAGTAATAAGCCCTTATAGGGCGTGTGCAAACCACCGGCTAAGCCGGTGGTTATGATTATATATTACATATTAGTTTTAGCTGAGAGTGAGATCTCCCTCTTTTATCCAAGATATTTTTCTGAAAAAGAGACCGAAAAGCCAGCAAATGACAGAGGGGAGGACAAAAGAAATCATTATTAGGCCAATCCAGTCGAAGGCTGTCGGGGTAATCGGGACTGCGCCGTTAAGTACGGCAACCTCGCTGGGAGAAACCCAGCCGGACCAAACACCGATAGGGCCGCACATGCCGCTGGTGCCCATACCGGAGTTTACGGCGGCGCCGTTCATTTCCAGCTTGAAAAAGCATGTCGCTATGGGGCCGGTTATCGCGCTTGTCAAAATTGCGGGAATCCAAATCTTGGGATTTTTAACAATGTTTCCCATCTGCAGCATTGAAGTGCCAAGACCTTGTGAGATTAGACCGTTAAAACCGTTCTCCCTGTAGCTCATAACCGCAAAACCCATCATATTAGCGCAGCAGCCGGCCAAGGCGGCGCCTCCTGCCAGTCCTGTCAGGCCCAAAGCGGCGCAGATTGCGGCTGAAGATATCGGCAGGGTGAGGGCTATGCCGACGATCACGGAAACCAGTATTCCCATAATAAAAGGCCTTTGCTCTGTTGCCCACATAATTATCCCACCAACCCAATTGGCTGCATCGCCCACAGGCTTTGCTATAAGCAGGGCCAAAAAAACGCCCACTAAAATAGTTACAAGCGGAGTGACGAGGATGTCGACCTTTGTCTCCTTCGAGACCATCTTGCCGAACTCACTGGCGACAAGGGCGGTGAAAAGAACAGCCAAAGGGCCGCCGGCGCCGCCAAGCGTGTTGGTAACAAAGCCGACAGGTACAAGTGAGAAAAGGACCATCCCGGGAGCCTTAAGCGCATAGCCGATAGCCACAGCCATAGCGGGTCCGACCATGAGCATCGAGGCACCCCCGATATTGTAGCCCTTACCTCCGAATTCAAAAATTACTTTCTGTAAAAAACCTATATTAAATTGACTTCCGAGCGTGTTGAGTATGGTGCCGATAAGAAGCGAGCAGAATAGGCCCTGGGCCATTGCCCCAAGTGCATCGATACCATATCTTTTAAGGGAAATCTCTATATTTTTTCTCTTCAAAAATGCTTTGATTTTATCCATATCACAGTCTCCTATAAAAATGACATTACAGTGTCTTTACAGCTGTAATGTCATAGTAGCCTATAATATAAAAAAAATCAAGTGTTGTATAATATCTGTCAATCTGTGTCGGAATAGAGATAGCTATTTTCTTCAAGCTGTCTTAATACTCTCAAAAATGCCTCTTCGTCCGGACAGCGCAGTGTATGAATGTGCACTCCCCCTGTGAGCAGGGAAAGGGGAGGGGCGTTTTCTGTTAAGAGAGTATGCACAAAGCTTTGAACGTCGTAGCGATTTGAAATTTCTAGCTTACCGCTCAGTTCTCCATATACGGCATGTTCTATTATTACATCAATGACTTCACAGCCGTTGTCAACTATGATATTGAGCTCTTCTTCAATGCCCTCGACGCCGTGAATGCAGACAATCTTTTTTATTAAACCGCCCTCTTTAGAGCCGTATATATAGCCCTGAGGAGTCGAGAGTATTTCACTTCCGGAGGCGCGGAGCAGCGCAATATCGCCGACTATAACTTGGCGGCTTACCTCAAAGATTCCGGCAAGCTGAGTGCCGTTAACGGCAGAACCGGCGTTTTTGAGATGCGAAAGTATCTTCTCTCGTCTTAATTTAGCGCCCATCGTCTCTATTTTTAAGCATGCTCATCTTGAGCTCGAGCAGTGTATCCGAAAGGTCAACATAGTACTGGTGGGGGTTTTCAAACCTCAAAACCTCGGGCCAGAGGGTGCCTATCTGTTTTTTGCAGTACGAGCGAATTTCATCCAAGCTTGGCAGCTTGTATACTAGCTTTCCGCCGGAGTAGATGGGAACCTGCAACTCTACTGCCTTGAAATTACGCATCTCCTTTTCCTTCCAGGGAGCGTCGGGGTCTCTTATAACGAGCGGCTTTGTATCGTCCACTATTTCATCATAAATTGTTATGTAGTCGGCCTCCGCCATGCCGCTCTCTCTGCCATAGAAGCGGTAGAGCTTCTTGTAATGAGGATTGGTTACCTTGCCCACGTTCTCACTTATTTTTATCTTCGGTATAACATTTCCATTATCATCCTCAATGGCTGTGAGTTTGTAGACCCCGTCAAAGACCGGTGATGATCTCGAGGTAATAAGTCTCTCGCCGACGCCGAAAGAGTCAATTTTGGCGCCCTGTCTCAAGATGTCGGTGATAAGATATTCATCCAAAGAGTTTGAACAGCTTATTTTGCACTCGGTCCAGCCGGCGTCATCGAGCATCTGTCTTGCATTTTTAGACAGATATGCAATATCGCCGGAGTCAAGTCTGATACCGCATTTTTTAATGCCTCTCGGCTTTAAGACTTCATCAAAGGCCCTTATGGCGTCAGGCACTCCGCTTTTCAGAGTGTCGTAAGTATCTACAAGCAGAACGGTGTCGTTGGGATATAGCTCGCAATATGTCTTAAAGGCTTCCAGCTGTGTCGGAAACATCTGAACCCAAGAGTGAGCCATGGTGCCGACAGCCGGAACTCCATACAACATGTCGGAGATGGTGCAGGCCGTGCCGTGGCAGCCGGCTATGTATGCGGCTCTTGCGCCTAGGATTGCGGCTTCGGTGCCGTGAGCTCTTCTCGAGCCGAATTCCATAATAGCCTTGCCGTTTGCTGCTCTGACTATTCTGTTTGCCTTGGTTGCAATCAAAGATTGGTGGTTTATTGTAAGAAGCAGAAAGGTTTCAATAAACTGAGCTTCTATTGCCGGAGCCCTAACTGTCAGAATCGGTTCCCTGGGGAAGACAGGTGTTCCCTCAGGGACTGCCCAGATGTCTCCGGTGAACTTAAACGCTCTCAGGTATTCCAGAAAGTCCTCACTGAAGAGTTTTCTTGAGCGGAGGTATTCAATATCTTCATCCGAAAACTTCAGATTCTCAATGTAGTTTACAGCCTGCTCGAGGCCGGCGGCTATTGCGAAGCCTCCATTATCGGGAACCGTTCTATAGAACAAATCAAAGTAAGAAATCTTTTCCCTGTAGTTCGAGTTAAAATAACCGTTGGCCATAGTGAGCTCATAAAAATCAAAAAGCATAGTGAAGTTTTTAACAATTCTTTTATCCATAGCGAATCATCTCACCTCTTTCAAGTAGAATTATATAGTGTCTTGACAGCTAATGCAATAAAATTTAGCGTTATCTAAAAATTAACGGGACGCGAGGCGCGTCCCGTTAGAATAGGATATCTGCTTATTATTTTTTGTCATAGCCCTTGAAAACATATTTGGTGTCTTGAACCATAATGAAGGCATTGGTATCAAAGCGGTGGATAAGTTCCTTAAAGGTCTTGAGGTTATTACTCCTAATCTTCGAGAAGATCATATACTTTTCTCCTCCAAACTCAGAGGAATTCACATTCACAACAGTTACCGCAAAACCCTCTTCGCGGAGAGTGTGAATGAGTTCATCATTGCGGTCCGAGGTGACTACCTGTATAACAAGGTCAAAAACTAAAAGTTTTCTTGTAATCAGACCACCTAAATAAGTGCCGGCCGCAAAACCCGAACCATAGACCAAAGCTATTTCCCAGCCCGAAATAGACGAGGAAAGCGCCTGCCTTACGACAGTGAACCAGATAAAAGATTCGAAAAGACCTATCATGGCAGCCAGCACGCTCTTTTCTCTTACCGAGAGAATTGTCCTTATTGTGCATAGCGACATGTCGAAGACACGGCCTAAAAATACTATTAAACAAAGTTTTAAAAATTCCATTTTGATGCTTAACTCCTAGATAAAATAATGCGAAAACGCATTGTAACATGGAAATGAAGGTATTGCAAGGTACTTCAATAAAAAACAGATTTCAGCATTCTGACCGGCAGACTTTAAAACCGAAGAACAAGAGAGTCCGTCTGCTATTGTTCTGAAAGCCGGACACTCTTGTTTTTGCTCCGATTACTTCTACCAACGAAAGATGGTTTTCCAACAGCGCAAATCTACCGGTTCAAAATGGCGTTTCAGCTCCTTGACCAAAAGATTGCGATCGGAATTATCTATTGTAACATCATACTTCCCCGGAATACCCCCAAAGGTGACTGTTTCTTTCGTACCCATCAGCTTCTCCAGCTCACGGAGCATTGCTTCGCGTGTGCAGGCCGCGCTATAGATCTTAAGAGATGAGTAGCCCTCATATTCTGAAACATCCTTGACGATTCGATACTCTCCGATCCAAGCTTGCTTCATGAGCTTTTCATAAATGGCCGCAATCCGCTCATGTGTATCCATCGCAAGAAGATAGACGACATGCTTATAGGTATCCTCTTTACTTCGAATAAAATTGCGGTATGGAGACCTTCGCTTTTGCTCAAAGAGTTCCTGCATTCCCTTATTTTCCAAGTCAGCATAGCGAATCACGAGGAGATTCTGCTCAATAATGTTGCTGAAAAAGGGAACGTTGTTTTCCCTCAGCCAGCAAATAATCCTTTCTGCTTGTGTTTCAGACATTGGCGTTGTACGAATATATTCCAAGCTGTCCACATCGTAAAGCGCCGCTCCGTCCATAGTGATGATAGGATAGCGCAGCTGCACACCCGGCAGCAGCTCTCGAACCGTGGCCTGTGTCTGAATGGTGGAAATCGTAAATTTTGCACCACTGTCAATTAGTCGGTTTAGCTCTACCAAAGAATAGGCGGAAAGCTGATTGTCGCTGTCCAGCAGACTGTGACCGAGAGCCGATACATAAAGAGTATCGGTATTTTTACGTCGAGGCAGATGAAGGCGATTGACAACGGAAGCGACCAATACACCGATGACGGTGTCCAATAAGCGATTTAATGCAAAGAGGTAGGGGTTGGAACTTGTGAAGTGGTTAATTGTAATAGAAAGAAAAACTATACTCGAAAAAAAGGCCACTTCCTGTACCTTCATCAGTGTCGTTGAATAAAGAACAGGGATGAGCATCAGCGGTACAATTAAATAATGCAGACTTTCATTCAATATCCCGATACGAATTAACTCAATCTCAAGCAAGAGCTGAAAGAGGCCCCAGGCAGCACCTATTATGGTGCCTAGGATACGTCTACGTGCGACAAACCTCATATCTTTGGTATATGGCTGAATGCACTGCAGCGCAGCAAACACGGAATAAATAGGCGTTCCACTGTGACCGCGAAGCACGTAGATTAACAGACAGAATGCAACTGCAATAGAAGACCGAAAGATCCTTTGACCCGGAAGCGGTAATCGTTTAATGTTCTTCATGCTCTCTCCAAATAACTTCTTATATTCAAGGTTTTGTTCAGGGGATAAAAAGTCATATAAAATGAAGCCTCCAAAATATTGTGCCTTTGGCTTACTTATGAATCAGCTTAAAGTTCGAATACGAACACTAAAAACAATATCAAACTCAGAGATTAATAGCAAGTCTAAGTGAATGTGATATTTCTGTTGCAGTGCTTAAAATCTATTAACAGATTTAATAAACAAAAAGAAAACCGCAGACTCCTTGATTTTAAAGGGTTTGCGGTTATTTCTTGGTCCGAGTGACTGGATTTGAACCAGCGGCCTCTTGAACCCCATTCACATTATCATGAACAAAATGGGAACAAACTTATGAAAAGTGGACAGAAAAGGACTAAAAACAAACCTAAATACAACGAAAATGAACTTATAAAAGAGCATAAAAATAGACGAAAAGGAGCATATACTAACAGATTGACTAACTTTTTAGAGTTTGTTGGTAATATTTTTTAGGTCAGATAAATTGGAGCTTTGGTAGTATGATAACATTTCGAGGGTAGTGTGTCCAATCAGCTTTAATTTATCAGAATCGGGGGCATTAACGGCTTTTAGGAGGTTAGCAAAAGTGTGGCGGGTTGAATGTGGCGAAATGGTTCTGTGTCCATTTTCATTAATTTTGTTTTGTATTTTTGCTTTTGCCAGAGTAGGGTAGAAGTAGTTTTTGCGGTAGTTTTCGTAGTTTAGTTTATTACCTGCCTTATCTGAAAATATATATTGGTTTGGCTCTTTTTCGCATATGTACTTTTCAAGAATAGGTTTAATTTTGGGACTTATTGGGACTACACGATTTATGCCAGCCTCTGTTTTTGAACCGCCAACCAGATAACCACCCTCTATATTGTAATCTTCAACTTTGAGGGATAATAGCTCATTTGGTCGGAATCCCAAATAACAAGCACATACAATATAATCAGAAGCCCGGGTATTTAGAGCCTTTATTTTTAATAGTTGGTTGAGGGTGAGAGCTTCTTTGGTGCCGATAGATTTTCCATTGACTTTGAGGTACTCGGCAAGATTTAGTTTGTGAGGTACGAAAAAGCGAGGGATACCAAATTTATACACTAGCCCACATACCGCCCGCATATTTTCCTGAGTTCTCTTACCTTTGCCACACTCATCTAAACATTCTTGCAAATCGTCGATATGTATCTCGCGAATAAATAAATCTTCAATAGGAGCAAAATACTTGAATGCGGACTTATAGCAATCCATAGTTGATTTTGACTTCTGATGAGTGGGAAACCATTTGTCATAGAGCTGTCGAAAAGTGATATCAGCATATGGCTCCATTTCGTTCAGTTCTTTGAGTTTATCTAATGCTTCGGCTTTAGTTCTTGCATTTCGAGATATAACCTTTCTTATCTTGTTTCCGTCGCTATCTCTTATATAATATGTTTTTGCCGCTCTCCATCTTCCACTAGGTAATTTAAAAATACTCCCTTCACCATGTCCTCTTCTTGCCATTTTAATACTTCCTTTCTCTTGATTAACTCCCGATTTTATTTATTTGGGAGCTTATTGTACAGCAAAACCACACGCTAGGCGTGTGGTTCAAGAGAGCTTAAGCGAAGAGGTAGAAAAGAAGACTCCTTTTGCATAGAATAAAAGTGCGGTCAGCCAACTGCACAGAAAATGCAAAAGGAGGGCATTCATAATGAGTATGAATGACATAAATAGTTTATCTCACACGAAATGGAATTGCAAATATCATATAGTATTTGCTCCAAAATATCGTAGGAAGGTATTTTACGGAGAAAAGAAAGCGGAAGTAGGAAGGATACTCAGGCAACTATGTGAGTGGAAAGGAGTAAAAATAATAGAAGCAGAGTGTTGTGTCGACCACATACATATGTTGCTAGAAATTCCTCCTAAAATGTCAATATCGAGCTTCATGGGATATCTAAAAGGAAAAAGCGCAACAATGCTGTATGAGCAATTCGGCGAGCTGAAATACAAGTACAGAAATCGAGAGTTCTGGTGTAAGGGATACTATGTTGACACAGCAGGGAAAAACACGAGCCGAATTGCAGAGTATATCAAGAATCAGCTTAAAGAGGATAAACTTGGAGAACAGTTAACAATACCGTCAGCTGGCCCTTTTAAGGGCAGCAAGTAGCAATCCTTAAGCAGTTGGCAGACCGTATTATGCGTTTGACGCATACGCTAAGAACATAGGGCTATGCCCGCATGTGAAAAACCACCCGCTTGGCGGGTGGATGTTTATTTTTTTCCACCTCCTTTAACTATACCGTCTTTCTTTCCTTTTGTACGCCCCTTATTCGATATATACACTCCATTTCTCCAATATTAAGCAATTTTTATATCATAATTATCTTTTCCAAATATCACTTCTTTATAATCCCCATCAACAAAAGCTAATATTTTACTATTAATTCGAGGCACTGCAAAAGTACTAATTATCCTGCATATACCCCTTCAACAAAAACAATAACTCCGCCCCCTTGATATTTTTCAACCTCTATATATCCAAGTAAACCACCAAAAGCAGCCGTTCCATCTCGATAAGCCAGCTCCGTATATATAGGTACTTTCGACACCCTACCACTATCCAATATTCCTAAATCATAGTCATCTAATAGTAATTGAGGTCTTGTAATATTCAACACTTCACACAATAAATCAATCTTTTCGTGTTGAGGCATAGAAGCACCATTTTCCCAGTTCAACAAAGCAGGGAGAGTTACACCTACTTTTTCTGCTAATTCTGTCTTAGTCATCCCCCTTTTTTCCCGATAATAACTTAAATTTCGGCTCACTACTTCAATGTATGTGGGCTTTTTTCGTTTCATTTTTAACTCCTTTCATACTTAATTCGTAGTAATGTCAAGTGTATCATCTATCTTTCTCTATGTAAACCCCTTATTTTACTTATATTTTCTTGTGTTCGTAATCGTTTTGAAGTTAAATACTTATCCATACTTAACCACGCCTTTTTGTAAGATAATTAACATTTTTCCTTTTTCTGTTGGGTCTATTTTTTATCTTTTTCAGCTCGTTTTAATCCAGATAACAAAATATTCAAAACCACATAATAAGTTAATGAAATATACTAAATGCCCCTAAAATCAATATAAAACAAGGGAAATAATACGAAAATAAGAAAAGCTAAAAGTAACAAAACAGAAACAGAGCAAACTAAATATACACATTCCCCTGATAAACTTGAATAGAGAAAAAAAGTCGGTATAATGGGGATGAAAACAAAAGAAAAGGGCAAAAACAAAGCTAAACTAAATAGAAAGTAACAAAATCAGAATCAATTTATATTAATGGAAATAACGCAGAAACATATAAACAAAGAAGCAAAAAACTAACCTCTACTAATATAAAAATAACAAGAAACTAATGTAAAGGAGAAATGAAAAATGGAAAAAGAGGCTAAAAATTATCTTGAAACGGTAAATAAAATGATGAATAGTGCGGATGTTTTTTTATCAATCGCGCAGGTATCTAAAATCTTAAAAACATGTCCAAAACGATTAAAGAGGCAGATAGAAGAAGCACCCGAAACTTTACCTTTTCCAGTAGTAAAGATAGGTAAAAGAAAACGAGTGCTAAAGACCGATTTAATTAAGTTTTTGCAGAGATAGAAAAAAGGAGAAGAACAAAAAATGAGTGATTATAAAAAGAGAAAATGGCTAGAAAATGTAACTGTAATAATTGATAGCAGAGAAAAAGCAAATGAGCATATAACCAATGAATTAGACCGCCTAGGAGTTAAGTGGTGCATAAAAAAACTTGATTTCGGAGATTATACTTTTAAGGTTTATGGCGAAGATTTTTCAGAGAAGTGTGTTATAGAGAGGAAATCTGGAGTTCTGGAGCTTTACGGAAACACAATAGAGAGGGAAACAGACCCCAAGACAGGTAGATGGGTGAATGTAGGCGGAAGATTAGAAGCCGAAATAGAGCGAGCGAAAAAGCACAAAGCACAGTTATCTATCCTAATTGAAGGGGTAGAGAGCATGCGAGAAGTTAAGAATACAGCACTAACCAAAGAGCAAATCAAGAAATTCAAAAACATTAAAACTTCCGATATAGGAAAACGAGTGTATAGCTGGTTGAGAAAACGAGAACAAAATAATTCAGGTGGTTTTAGAATCATTTTCGCGAATCCAAAAGAAACGGCTGCAGCGAGAATTATGGAAGAGTTTTACTATTTTACGTCTAACCATTTTTATAACCTAAAGAAATAATAATAAAACAAGGAGAGAGATTAAAAATTAAAAGTAATATTAAAAATATGGTTAAAAAAAGTCCGATTGATACTATTAAATACAATATTTCTATTCCGCGTTTTTTACGAGACACGGGTTTGTGGGATGGGCAAGAGGAGCGAATAGCCTGCCCGATTCATAATGGAAAAGATAAGAATTTTGCTTTTGATAATAACCAATATAAATGCTACTCCTGTGGAGCTTACGGTGGCGATGTAATCAATTTAGTCATGGATTTATATCAAGTTGATTTAAAGGAAGCTCTTAGGATGATTGATGATTCATATCACTTAGGAATTTATAATGAAATAACCGAAGCTCAACACATTATAAACAATAAAAAGAAAAATGATTTTGAAATAACATATAAAGATAAAATAGTTAGTATTGATGAAATTGAAGAGCGAGATTTTACAGAAAAACATAAAAAAAGATTAATAACAGATTATCAATATGATGAAAAAAATTATGGGAAAGGATTCATGGAAAATCTATACTTAATTAATCGAGGTATATCCCTAAAAATCCAAAACCTATTTGAAATATATTTTACTTATGAGCAGGATTATATAGTTAATTTTCCACTAAAAAAGGCTGATGGAAAAGTTGTAGGAGTAGCTAAAAGAAATATATCCACAAAAAGGTATAGATATCAGAAGGGATGTAGAAAGCCATTATATGGTGAGTATGAATTAAGAAAAATACTAAAAAAGCTTAACAAAGAGAAAGTGGGATATGTGTTTGTAGTAGAGGGAATGATTGATTGTTTAACATTATGGACTTGGGGATATCCATCTATTGCTCTACATGGTTTAGGCTCCGTTAAACAAATACAAGAACTACTACAGCTCCCCACAGAGATGATTATATTAGCTTTAGATAATGATGAAGCCGGTCAAAATGCAGCCGAAAAGTTACTAGATCAATTAAGAGGAAACGGAAAAATAATAGGAAAACTTGATTGGGGAAATAGTGAATCAAAAGACATTAACGATTTATCTGAAGAAGAATTTAGAAAACTAAAATTTATATAAAAGAGAGTAAAAATTGAAAAAAGAAGAAAGGATATCAAATATTGAAGAAGGAGTATAGATAATTATGTCAGAACCAAAATTAAAGCTTATTGAATTAAAAAACGAAATAAGTGAAAAAGAACAACGAGATTATTTAATAGACAAGATTAAAAAAGCAACAAAGCTTGAACTACAGAGTAAGGAGTTTTTGGCGGAGTTTGTTAATATAAAAGACTTTGATTTGCAATATGAACTGATAGAGCTAATAAAAGACATTGCTAATGATAGAGGTTGTAAAGGAAGAACCAAAGCATTAATAAATGAGCTACAAACAGTTTCTACAACCGATACAAGAGAATTAAAAAGATTATATCAAGATTTAAACCTTAGATTAAATAGATACGGGATTCCAGTAACAACCGTGGGAAACGTTAAAAAAATTATACTTCATGACCCGCATTTTAAAAATGTTTGGTACAACGAAGTGACTAATAACTTTGAATATTTAGACAATGTTTTTTGTTTAGAAGAATGGAAGGGATATGATAAATCTCTATCTAATGTTTGGGAAGAAGAAGATACAGTAAAAGCTTTTTCTTATATCGAAGAAAAATACCATATGAAAGATGTTAAAAGAGTTATCTATGATGCTTTATTATTAGTAGGAAAAGGAGAACGAAAATACAATCCTATAAAAACTATTATTGAGGCCGAACCTTGGGATGAAACAGAAAGATGTGAAACCTTTTTAATTAAGTGGCTCAATGTAAAAGATACTCCTCTAAATAGAGAAATAAGTCGATTAATGTTTGCTATAGGAATTAACCGCCTCTATAATTCAGGTTGTCATGCAGAATTTGTATTTATCTTATTTTCGTTAACACAAGGAACAGCAAAAACAGTTTTAACAAAATGCTTGGCACTTGAAGAAGGCTTTATGACGGAAATGGAGTCTATTGAGGGAAAAGATAGTTTACAAAAATTATCAGGTACTTGGATTGCAGCCCTTACAGAATTGCAAGCATTAAAAAGAGTTAAAGATAGTGAAACATTTAAAGCTTTTTTAACAGCAACAGAAGATAAATTTAGACTTCCTTACGGAAGAAAAGTTGTAAATAAAAAAAGACAAAACATATTTATAGGAAGTACTAACGAGCGGGAGTATATTTATGACAAAACCGGCGCAAGAAGGTTTTTAAGAATTGATGTGGGAAACACAGCAGAAGATGGAAAACGAGTTTTTAATAAGCGTTATGAGATTGTACAGGAAGCGAGAATGTGTTGGGCAGAAGCTCTCTTTAAAATGAAAAAAGGGGAAATGCCTACATACTATCCCGACCATTTATCTGAGGAATTTGAAGCACTACAACAGAGCCAAATTGTAACCGATGAAATTGAAGGTTTAGTTGAAATGTATTTAAATAGAACAAGAAATAATGAAATATGTACTTATGATATTTGGGTTGATGGATTTGGAAGAGAAAAAGATAAAATGCAGCGTAGAGATTCATACAATCTAATAAAAATAATGGATAATATTTTCAAAAAAGATTGGGAACGAGCAGATGATAAAAAATGGTTTAGTGAATGGGGCAGCCAAAGATACTGGATTCGCAAAGACCCTACTACCCCGAGAAGCCAGCCTGAACCAGATTACGAAATTCCTGACAGCTTTACCCTACTAGACGACAACAAAGTGGAATATGACGAACATGGTATCCCAGTTGTATTTTAGAGCTAATTAAACCAAAATCAACTAAAATGCTTATCAAAAGAGAGCACCAACCCCCTACTATAAAAACATATCAAAATTAAGCTAAACCGCACATTAAACATAGACCAAAAATATACTAAAAAAGAATAAACATAAACAGAATGCAAAACGAAAATATGCAAAAAGTAAATCTAGCTAAATCAAAAAATAATTCATTCCTAACTTCATTCCCAGCAACATTCCCAGCAGCATAAAAAATAGGTGAAATTAAGAAAACATAAAAATCAAATAAAAAATAGAAAAATACTCGAAAATAAACCTAAAATCCATTCCTAGCAACTTTCTGGGAATTATTGGGAATGAACTGGGAAGGAATCTAAAAATCAAAATTATAACTTTTCAGAGAGAGAATCACCAGTATTTACTATAATTACATATATATTTATAACTTTTTAGTATATACATTCCTACAATCCTAATATAATACAACTTTAAATGTTTTCAGAGGAGTCCATTTTTGAAACCGATAAAGTGCTTGGAAATATTAAGAATGTTGGGAAGAAAACGGTGTAATCTCTCTTTTGACAAGCCGGATAGTAAAAAATAAAAATAGAGAATTATAGGATTTATTTTTATCTAGTTTTGGCACCATTTCAATTAGTTTTATATTTTTGATTTAGTTAGTATTTATTTTGATTTTATTTATATTTATTTTATTCGTATTTATTTTTAAGAAGGAAGTGAAAAGATTGAATATATGTAAAGAAATAAGTTTAGAGAAGTTTGAAGAGGTTAAAAAAGTAATTCCAATGATAATAGAGGATATTGAAAATTCTGCTTCTGGCCACATAGATAAAAAGGACAGAGATACAATTTCTACTATTTATTGTGATTTGGAATATTTGAATTATATTTTTAGGGATATTTTAAGTGAAGAGGAAATAGATGAAAACTTAATTGAAATTCTTGCTTGTTTGGTTTTTAAATTATGTGAGCTGGTAGAGAAATATATAAAATAATAGATAAAAGGTAAAGAGAGCCTGTGAGAAAAAGTCTGTAAATAATATCTAGCCTCCTATAGTAAAAAAAATACTATAGGGGGTTATTTTACAGGAAATTATCACACTCTTTTTTTATCTTTATCACGACTAAAATAACTATCAACTGACTCATATTCTGTTCTATCCCCATTTTCATCATATGTTACTACTTTTTTTATTCTCCTCAAAAAAGCTCTCCAGGATTCTTCATCTTGTTCTTGTATTTCAGAGTATTGTTTTTCTAAAGGCCAATTAGATACGATATAAATCTTTTCGTAACAAGCAAATTTATTGGCATATCGGCTTGGTAACTCGATAGGATAAATATCACAATACAGGAGCATATCTTTTAATTTTAATGAAGAGCAGAATTCATCAAAACAGATAACAGGTTGACAAGCATATCCGTCAAATGGGTGTAGATAATCAGTTACACGATACACATTTGAGTAACCGTTATCTTCAAAAACACCTCTTGTCTTTCCTGTACCTGTTGCGCCGCTGATATATATGACTTTTAAATCAAGCCTAACAGTTTCTTTGAATCGCTCAGTTAATATTGTTGTTCTTATTTTATCTAATTTATCTATTTGCAATATATAATCTTGATTAGCCGCGATTATTTCTGCGTTTGTCATGCCCTCAAAAATCATTCTATATAAATCGGACATATCAGCTCTTTTACCTTTACTATCGGGAGGCTGAGTTCCGTATTCTTCAAATGTTCCTTCTATTTTCTTCTCTTGCTTAGTTTCGTCTAGTTCCCATTTACCGCATTTTTTTATATAGTTAACATTTTCCGAAACCGAACCTCTGCATTTTTCAATGTGCGCCTCAGGGAAGTATCGTTTCACCATACTAAAGCGAACTCTAGATGAAAAAACCATAAAGATGTGGGTATGATGAATTGACCCTTGTTCATCTGCCATACAAAAATAAATTATCGTTTTAAAATTATCTATAATTGTTTTGCTTATATGCTCATGGGTATAACCCTTTTCTAGTGGTGCATTGATTGTCAATTGGTACATGTATGATTGATATTCTATTAAAACCTCCTCCTTGCGTTCAGTTTGTGCAGTTGTTGTGAACGCGATTATTTTCTCCTCAAACCCTTGAAAACACTAGGTTTCTGGGGATTTTTTTATTGTTCGTGCGCGTGTCTTGGTAATACTATTTCGACCCGCATGGGGGCTTGGCGGCTTCACCGCCGCCCCCTTCTTGTTTACTTTCCCTAGTTAAAGCCGCAATACAAATCTCCTGCATTTTTTCCGTATTTCTGATGGTAGGGATTTTTACATATTGCATTTCTGAACCTTGCAATAAAGCAACTCCCTCACCCCTTTTAAATATCCTGCTACCAATATCGTCAATGTATTCTCTAGGTATCAACATCTCGTAAATACTTTTGATTGCTGCGCCTAATATCAAAATAATACCAAAGTTAAGCCTGCTGCCTGACGGGAAAACAGAAGCATCCGGCCTTTGAGAGGAAATCACTATCCTTACAGCCAAGGAACGTCCTAACATAAGAAGCTCCGATATTTTCTGCATAACATCATCAGCCTTTTTCTTTTGGGATATTTGCAGAGCCAGAATATTGGCAACATACTCATCCCAGATTAGTGTTACAGGATTTCTTGATTTATCATCTCCCGATTGCCTTTTTTTCAAAATACCATAAACAATTTCTAATGCCTCTATTGACTTATTGTAGGGGAAATACCGAGGGCAACTACGCAAATATGAGAATTGTTCATCCTGTTTGAAATCTGCGAAATAAACTATGCCCTCATTTTCCGCCTTTGATATCCTAGCAAGTAGTAAGTTTGTTGCATAACTTTTCCCGGCTCCGCTCATGCCGCATAAAAGAATATGGCTGTTTGTTTGTGTAGAAATATCCGTAACAACAGGTTCTCCTGCTCCGTATCCATACCATTTGTCGAGGTCATAGCCAAGAACTAAATCAGAATTCATCATCATATAGTATTCCTCTTGAGATTGGTTCTCTGCCCTCTGCGGAACACATTACAATTCTATTTCCATTTGCTTTACCACCATATCGGAAGTCCTGAACGAAATGTATATTCATGGCATCCGCAATTTCTTCCCTATATTCTTGCCACAGTTTCATAGGTATTGGAGAGTAAAATTCCCTGATTGTAACTCCACTTTTCTTATCTTTTTTCTTATGAATTAGAATCGGACTGCCATTTCTAAGCTCAACACCCCTAAAGGCCATTTGTATTCTTGCTTCGTCTTTTTTAGCTGTGAAAGTTCCAACGATATCAATCAGCCATAACAACAGCAAAAGAGGTATCAGAATTCCTAAAGCCTTTATTACTATTGTGAAAACCAAAACCAAAAGCTTAGGCACATCGACAGAAAATGCTAAAACAGACTCAACTTTCACCCAGAAATAAACTGTTAATACAATTATAGGTAAAAGTAGAATGTTCAGTAATGGGTGCTGTATTATTTGCTCTATCCCCAACTTCAAGCGATATAAATTCCTCTTTCTAATCCAGCTCTCTAAAATATATTGATTGTTTTCCTGCTCCATTTAAACACTCCTTTATAAATTAATTAGTTATAACATCCGGGGGCATTGTTGAAACACCCCCAGATATTAAAATGCAGTACTTAGGCATTGACCTTTGAAATCGACTCTACTTTGCCTTTCATGTTAAATGCTAAATCAACAGTGTCATTTATTTTTGTGTCTTTCGGCAGAGCAATTCCACTTTTAAGGAAAAATTTCTCAGCGCGCAATCCCTCAACGTTCTCATCTTCAAAAGCGCAGAAGATATTAGTACCGTTAATTTCTTCGCCGATATTGTTTGTAAAGTTGATATTTTGTACTCCGATAAGCCTAACTAACATGTATATAATCACCTCCTTTTTTCACCGGCTTTATTACGAATTAGCCGATTTTTTTAGTAGATTTGAGGCTACATGTATATTATATGCCGTTATTTTTTTAATACAAATTTAACCTGAAAACACAAAAAACACCTATAAAACCTATCATTTACAGCAGATTCCATAGATGCCGACACTTTTAATTTCTCTTTTTAATTTGTATTTTTATTTCTTATTTATATATCTTTTTTACTTTTCTATTTTCTTCTTTTTTTATATATCTTTTTTTCCTTTTTATCGGTTTTTATATTGTTGCTTTATTATATTTTTCCCCCATTAATTTCTCTTTTTTGATAAGCCTCCAACTATACCAAATATAAGCAAACTATCCACATCTCCCATTTTAGGTTTGTTAGTTGGGATAATAATAGCTTCATTCAATATATCCATGTTTAAGATTTCTATTAATGTTTCTTCATCATATTTTCCGGTTGTTTTTATCTCATATTTTTCTTTGCTTAATGTATATCCTTTTGGTGCTTTTGTTTCTTGAGCATATAATTTATCTCCGGCATCATAACAAATATCAAAAGTAATTATCCCTTCTTTATCGGTTAAGTTTACACAATCCCTACCAAATACATCTTTGAATATAGTACCATCTTCTTTAAATATAGTAATCTCAGCACCTTTTAGATAATGCTTTTTGTCTTTACTATCTGCTTTGGCTATTCTAATCCTAACCGTATGAGAAACCCTAACTGTTTGCGATTCAGAGTTTATATCTTCATGAGAACCGATTAAAAGAGAACCATCATATAATTGTTCAAATACTACTAAATCATACCCAAACAAATCACTGGCATCTAACTCAAACTCTACCTCAACAGACCCATTAGATTCAGTTGGGGTAAATGTCTTAGTAGCCGTTATTTCGTTACCATCAATCAACAAAGGTAGTCCGGTTGCTTTATCCATCAACTTACCCTTTATGGTTAGTTCTCGGTTAGTTGGAATATTTACATAATCAATCACATCTAAAATTACCTGATGTTCTCTAGCTGCTATGGTTTGGTTGTTTGTATATTTATTTCTTGCATTTGTTTTTATTCCGGATACATAGATAGTTTGTGCTTCATCATTTATATCTTTATGCTCAACGGAAACATCACTGCCAATCCGCAACTCTTCGAATACTACAAGAGTTTTAGCCTGGTGTAATCTAGCATCAAAGGTAAATTCAACTTCGACCTCTCCATCCTTAGTAGCGGGAGTAAATGTAGTAGTTCCGGTTATTATGTTGTTATCTGCATCTCTAATAGGTTCTCCGGTTGCTTTATCTATCAAAACACCATACACATTATACTCAACACCTACATTGAGATTTGTATATGTAACGGTATCTACTATTGTTTGAGATGAACTTGTACCATCAATTATATTATCATTATCTACTTTATCTCTTGCGCTTGTTCCGATAGTACTGGCCCTCTCTTTGATAGGTAGATTGTTTAGACTTGGTGTATGTCCTAAATCCGGAGTACCACCATTTGTTATATCATTTCCATCTTTATCATAGAGATTGCGGATTTGAGTTATACCCTCAGCATCGGGTTTAATTGTATATATGAAGGGGTCGGGGTTTATTTCATATCCCAATGGTGCCTGAGATTCCCTAACCACTACTGTACCAAGAGGAAATGCTATATTATTATCTATATCTCTATAAGGTGTTCCGGATACCAGTAGTGTTTCATCTTGTATTTGAAATCCCCCAAAAACATTTGTTCTATATACCAAAACATTCAATGGAGTTTTACCTACCATCTCTGCTTCACTGGTAAAATATTCATCATAGTAGCTAACTGTGAATCTAGCATTTTCAAATGTTGCTACATCGGTTATTGGGATTTGTTCACCTGTTTCACTATCAAACTTATATATTCTGGCACCTAGAGGGTCATCCATCGGGGCATCGGACACATTAAATATAGTAGTTTGGCCAGCTTGTAGTGTGGCAGGATAAATTTGTGCATTATATAAATATCCACTTGCTTTTCGAACATCATCATCTATTTCTTGAGCATAGACAGCCATACCATTGTATGTATCTAAGGGCTCAATGCGAATAGCATCAGATTCCCCATTTGCATTAAGAGTAAGAGTGGTAATTAGTTCATTGTTATCTAATCTATAGATACCATACTTAATTCCTTCTAAACTGTATGTTCTACAGTTAGTTGATTCTGGCATATGTGTGGGAGTTTTCTTAACTTGTGCATATACTGCATTTTGTTTTATGTAATCAAAAGTCAGGAATCTCTGGTACTCTGGATTTCTTCCCCATATATATCCTCTAGCTCCATCTCCCTTATGTGCTTCATTCATTATATGATTGTATACCTGAGTAGCCATATGGGTTCTAAAGTTACATAAGAAGTTATATATATTAGGAAATGGATTGTAGCCTTGATAGTTACCATATCCAAAAGTTCCATCTCCATTGCCGGATATAAAGATAATATCCGATTTCTGATAAACAACATTTCGAGTAATTTGACCTGTTTTGGAGCCTCCAGGATACCAGCTGTTATATATTGTAATTTCGCGGGTTTCAACGGGCCCTCCAGTAAATGCATCGGGATTGCTTGTGATAAAACGATATTCATGTCCCATCCAAGCATCATCAATGGGGTCAACCGGCAAATTGCCCCAGAACTTCATCTCATTTAAACCAAAATCCGAAGAAGTATAATATGGTAAAGCCCTAACCCAATAAAGTACCGGCATAGTTGAACCAATACAAGCTATCATATCATTGGTAGCGGGAGCATCATGAGCAGTAGGAGCTATTCCGCCTCTAGTCCAAGCAACCCATCTCATTGCTACCTCAATATCTTCCTTATATGCCTGAACATTAAAAGGACCAACAGTTTCAACCTTATCTACTAAAGTGCCATATTCATTGGCCTGATAATGAAAGTCGGTTGGGGGAGCATATATATTTCCACCCTCTACCAATCCCATCTTCAAAGCATAAAGAGCAGCAGACATTATGGTTTCATCCATGCCCAAGAAGTTTACTACTGGGTCCATTCCAACTCCGTGAGGTTTATCTGCATCTATACAGTAAGCCAAGAACTGGTCTCCAAAGTAATCGGTTAGTCCGTAGTTTCTTGTATATCTCTCATAAACTGGGGTAGATGTCCATACAAAGTTACTCTGTTGACCGCTGGGGTCATGGGCTCTTCCGGCTTGGTCGGAGTGATATTGTATATTTCCCCCAGCAGCGGAAGCACTAAATGGGATTAACGAAATTATCATTATTATTAACAGTAGTATCGACATATATTTTTTAAGTTTCATGGTTTTCTTCACTTCCTTTTTTTATATTATTTTTAGTAATTCTTTTTTTTATATCGGTTTTTCTTCATATATATAATAACGCGCTTTCTATTTTTATACAAAGATTCAGATTTTTACAGCAATAGAGCAACCCAATTAAATACGGATTGCTCTTTTTAGCTATTAAATAGTCAATGCAGTTTTTGTTGGTACTGTGTAAATTCATAGGGATGCAAAACAGAACTGGTCTCCAAAGTAGTCTGTTAATCGTGTTGGTACTGTGTAAATCCATAGGGGTACAAAACCTCAAATTTCTATACAGCTTCTCGGGAACTATCTTCTACCGAAAATATATTAACCAAGCTAACCGGGTCCAACCATCCCTTTTTTATGTTTTAACTAAACTGGCACATATTCAGTCCATGCTTCTTGAACCACAACAGTTTCAGTCCAAGCAGGTTGAACTAGGGTTTCTTGATAAGGAATATTAACTGGAGCAGAGTAGGAGCCCATCCAAGGTTGTCCAATACTATCTAAATAAGCATCTACTTGTGCAGCAGACCATCCGGTTATATCTACGCCATTGTCCAAAAAATAATGTATCTCTTGCCTATATCTGGTAATAGTATAAGTTTCTTCTGGATGATAGATGGTTTCTGTTACTGCGGGGTGATATACAACTCGATATCTCTTTCCCCCGATTAAAACTACTCCATTATCTACCGGGGCATCATTATTTGTTATCGGTTTTGGTTTTGTATTATTAGTACCATTATTAGGCTTTTCTACATCTAATTTTTCCGGTTTTGTGTCATCTATTTTCCAGAACATATCTTCATAACTGGTTAATAGATTCAACTTGCCCCTAAATGTATTGAGAAATGTGGAACTTATTTTTGTATCAATCTCTGTAACTTCTGTATTAGGAACAACCTCAGCCTTCTCATTGTTACAGGCCGACAACAAAAGAAGCAAAACTGTTACTAAGATTAAGATATTTAATTTGTTTTTCATCGTTTTTTTCCTCCTTTTTATTTGTTAATTCCTTTCTTGTTATTTTCTAAGTATATTATATCAAATTTCATTATTTTCTATATTTTCTTTATTTTCTTTGTTTTCTATATTATTTTCCAGGGGGTTTTCTTGATTTATTTCCCCTTCTTTTTCTTCTTTATTTTCCTCATTATTTTCTTCCGGGTTTTCTATATTAATTTCTAGGGGTTTTTCTTGATTATTTTCTTCTAATTCATTTCCCGGTGATTTTTCTTTAGGTATTTCTTCTTTATTTATTTCTTCTTCATTCAATTGTTCGTTTTCTAGTATTGGATTGTCGTTTGCTAATATTGTACCAGAAAATAGAGAACTTATCATTAAAATCAAAAGAAGAAAAGCTAATAATCGTTTAAAGCTCAATTTAAATCATCTCCTTAACTGTCGTATATATAAAAAGAAATATATAAATTTTGTTGGATTTTTTATCATTTTTTCTCATCTCTATCATAACGCGCTTTTTATTTTTTTCAAAGTTTACGATTTCATAACTCCACAAGAAAAAAGCAACCCAATTAAATGCGGATTGCTCTTTGTTTATTGAAAAGCCAATGCAGTTTTTACGAAGTTTTAAACCGGCACGTATTCAGTCCATGCTTCTTGAACTACAACGGTTTCAGTCCAAGCAGGTTGAGTAACAGTATCTTGGTAGGGAACACTAATAGTAGTGGTATAAGAGCCCATACCTGGATTACCCACACTATTACAATAGTCAACTATTTGCTCCCAAGACCAACCAGTTACATCAGTACCATCATCTAAAAACTTGTGTGGTTCTTGTCTATAGTTAGTAAATGTTATAGTTTCTTCCGGGTGATAGATTGTTTCTGTTACTGCTGGATGATACACAACTCGATATCTTTTTCCACCTATTAGTACCACACCATTATCTACCGGGGCATCATTATTAGTAATTGGTTGTGGTCTTGTTTGATTAGTACCAGTATTATTAGGTTTCTCTGCATCTAAATTTTCCGGTTTTGTGTCATCTATTTTCCAGAACATATCTTCATAGCTGGTTAATATATTCAACTTGCCGCGAAATGTATTGAGAAATGTGGAACTTATTTTTGGGGCTTCTATATCCTCAATAACAGGAGCCTCAGTGGAAGTATTAGATTTATTACAAGCCGATAAAACAAAAAGCAAAATAGCTATAATCATTAAAATATATATCTTTTTCTTCATTTTATTATCTCTCCTTTCATATCTGTTTTTCTAGTTACATTATATCAATTTTTCAATATTTTTTTCTTTCTAACATTATAACAGAAAACAGTAAAACAATCATCTAAATAATAAAAAGGTAGGAAATTAAAAACTCCCTACCTTATTTGTGTTGATGTCTGTTTGGTTTTCACAGACTTCTTGGGAACTACAATTAAGTATATTGACCAAGCTATCCGGGCCCAACCAACCCTTTCGTTCATATGTTGGTGTTTTTTCAAACTTCTTGGGAACTACAATTAAGTATATTAACCGAGCTATCCGGATCCAACCATCCCTTTGTATTTCTACATTTTCTATTATAACCTATTTTAGATAATAATGCAAGAAAAAATTTACAAATATTTTACCTCTTTCTCATATCTAGCTGATATGAAGTGACTTACACCCAATGTACGGCTTTCACCATATTCGGCATTCCATCATTCTTGTACAAAAAAGAGAGCCACCAAATTGCAAAAGTAGCCCTCTAAAAATATCTAATTATTTGATATTAAACAGACACATACTCCATCCAAGCCGTTGTTACTAGAGTTTCTTCGTAGGACGTATTAACTCTATTGTGTATCTTCAGAAAGCTCACCATCTGTTGTTGTGGTTTCTGTTTCTTTTGTACTTGCCGGCACATACTTATCTTCAATAATAAAAGTCATATTAACAGGGTACTTCATTAGACCGAAATCAATAGAAATCTCGTCGGCATCATCAGAGAAAGCTCCTTCACGCTCTTTATCTCCGATTGTTATGGTGATTATAAGTTGCTCTTCATCAACAAGCCATCTAATAGGTTGTTCTACGTCATTAACTACCAACTTGCCAACTCCGCCAGGCTCAAGCTCAAGATAGTTAGCACCTTCTGAATATACATCGGAGAAATAATAAAGCTGGTTCTCAATAAGGATAGTGTTGCCGATATATTTACCTACCCAAACAGATTGTGTATCTTCGGTTTTTTCAGCTTCCTTATTATCAGAAAAAGAAGCAGAACAAGCAGATAAAATTAAAGCGCAAGCAATTAAAAAAATAGCTGTAATTATTTTCGTAAGTCTTTTCATAATATCCTCAATTCTCTAAGTTTTAACCCTTTATTTCTATTCAACTATACCGCATATTTATATTTTTGTAAAACGATTTCAAATATGGCTAACAGAAACAAAATACAAGTAAACTATTTTAAAGATGAGCAAACAAAAAATAATTATACCCATAGGCATTCTTTTTACGGATTTGCTTATGGGTCTTTTATTATATTCATTTTTTCATCCTTTTGCTTTCCCCTAAATAATACGAAATAACAGTAAAACTTCTAAAAACTTTATATATAATTACTAACTCTTGACTAACTCTACCTTAAATGAAACCTAACTAAAAAAATAAAAAAATCCGTAAAACCATTGATACAACTAGCTTTACGGATATAAAATTTGGTCCGAGTGACTGGATTTGAACCAGCGGCCTCTTGAACCCCATTCAAGAAATCAGGTAACCGCACAGAGCTAGAAAACTCGCTGAAACCATTGATATTACAGCGTTTGCGACAATTTAATAATTTTTAAAAAGTTCTCAACACTGCAACAGACACTGCAACAGAAAATTACTTTGCGGAGTTTTGCTTAACTTTTAGCCAAAATAAAAGCCTCAGAATTTACCTTCTGGGGCTCTTTTTTATTGCTAAATCGCATCTGTAATTCTCTGTAAATCTATTATTCCGACACTTTGATAATGCCGGAGCATTTCGGTGGAAGTATGGCCGATTAATTCAAGCTTATCTTTATCGGCTGCATCGATGCCCTTAATTAAGTTGGCGAATGTGTGCCTGCACGAATGGGGGCTGTATTTCTTTCTGCCGTTTTCATCTGCCGGATTGTCTATGCCGGCCGCTTCGAGTGATGGATAGAAAAACCTTTCTCTGTAGGTATATAGACTGAGCTGTTCGCCGCTTTCATTACAGAAAATATAGCCTTCCCCTCTGCCTTCAGTAAGTCGGTCAATGATAGGTTGTATCTTGGGGGATATAGTCACTATGCGATTAATGCCGGCATCAGTCTTGGATCCGCCCTTCAGATAGCGGTGCTTCCGATTATAATCCTCTATTTTGAGCGATAACATCTCGCTGGGCCGGAAACCGAGATAGCAGGCGCAATAGATATAATCAGAGGCGAGAGTGCCAAGCGACTTGATTTTATCTAGCTGCTCAAGGCTCAGGGCCTCTTTTGTGCCGTGAGTGCCGCCAACTCTCAAATACTTCGCAAGATTCATTCTGTGCGACACATATCCGCGCGGGATGCCGAATTTATATAACAGCCCGCAAAGAGCCTTCATGTTCTCTTGCGTCCGTCTGCCCTTTCCGCTGTCGTCCACACACTCTTGCAAGTCGTCAATATAGATGTCGCTTACTACAACATCCCATAGCGGGGTAAAGTGCTTGTAGGCGGCAGCATAGCAGTTCTGTGTCGACCTTGATGTGTGGCTGTGCGTGGGCTTCCACTTCTCATAAAGCTCAGCAAAAGTAATTGTGGTGCGCTCATCGCTCGGCAATAAACTGCCGACTGCTTTAACGGCTTCACGGCTAGTGTCAAAATATTTGCTAACCGTCTTGCGCTTCAATTTTCCATTTTCATAATAATAGCCCAAAGTTCTGACCGCAACCCACTTGTTTCCGCGCTTATATACGCTGCCTTCGCCATTGCCTCTTTTGCGGGTTTGCTGTTCTCTTTTCTGTTTTCTGCCGCACACATGGCAAAAGACGGAGCCTTCCGCCAGCTCTGCGCTGCATTTTATGCAGGTCATTATTCACCTTCCTTAAGCTTCACATAAAGCCAGCCTGAATATCTGCCGCTCTTTTTTTGACTAATGCTAACATAAGCCTTTTCAACCTTTCCTTCCTCTACCGCCCTATAATTGCTCGGCGAGGAATCTGAGTCATTCCAAAAGGAGCCGACATGAAAGCATTCAACAAAAACTTGAACGCCAAAAGAAAATAGCTTTAAAGTTATGGTCGTTCCGCTTAAATCAAAATTAGGCCTTAAGGTTTTAAGCACTTCAATATCTTTCAAAATAGGTTCATAAATACCGATTGATAGATAAATACGCTTAAACTCACGAAAATGCGTTGCTTGCGGAAAAGAAAATTCAGCAAGACATGGAGGCGGGTCTGAATAATTATATTGTATTGCCGCTTTTGCTGCCGGAGCGGAATTTCTCTTGTGTTTAAACTCATGAGCGGCATTCTTTTCTTTTAACTTTTTTAGCCTAGTTTCATTTATTTTTTCAGCCCTTTCAGGGAACGCCGCTTTTAATGTGAAAAACAAGAGTATCAAAAACAACAAAAGCACATTAAGCCCGAGAATAGCGCTAATCTTAAAGGCAACAACAGTAATAATAAAAACAATAATTTCTAAGGCGATAAACCACCAGCGGAGCGCAATCGGAGTTTTGCTCATATTAACACCTCACACAGCAATTTCTCTCGTGTAAATATCAAATGCTAATTTTATAAATTCCTCACTTCTTCCTAAGTATTCCGCAAACTCCCACACTTCATGGCAACCAGCAGCAATGGCCTTTTTTATCTCACAAGCGGGAAGTATCTTTTTCACGGCCCATTTATTAGCGCGGTACTCATGTCTGCATATTACATCATAAGGCGCAGAGAGCTTGTGCGTAGTCCCTGTTTCGATATGGCCGCACTCATGCGCTATTACCTCTGTTTCTTCTACTATGCTCTTTATTTTATCGACATCAATAAACACGGCAGATTGACCGCCCATTTCAATTACGGCAGATTGCTTTTCTGTTTTCCCGAACTCTGTGCTAAAAAAGTAGATGTTACTCTCGTACATATCACAATACAGTTCAATTAGTTTCTCTTCCATCGTCGCTTTTTCTCGCTTCGTTTAATTGTCTTGCCATTGACAGCAGCAGCTCTTTTTCGGCATCGGTTAGATTAGATGTTTCATTGTGGAAGGCATAAGTAAAATCATCAAAAGTGATGTCCTGTTGGGCTTTCAACGCTTCGCCTCTTTCAATTGGGACATCGTACCCCATCAACCATGCCTCCGAAACATTAAGAGCCTTTGCTATCCTATAAACCCCTTCTTGTTTCGGCTCATACTTCCCCGAAACATATTGACTTATAGCAGAACGGCCAAGCTTTGCCTTTTCAGCAAGTTCTATTTGCTTCATTCCCCGCATAGCCAGGGCCTTTTTTAATCTGTTAGAAAAGGAATCTTTCATTATCATCACCTAGGGGTCATTATACACCTATGTTCAAGTTGTTGCAAGTATTTTTAATAAAAAATCAAGTTTTCTGAAAAAAACTATTGACAAACTAAAACAAAGGGTTTAGAATAGCCTTGTTCAAGTTACTGAACAAAGGAATATAAGAAAGGGGGACCATAAATTTGTTTGATTACTCAGCTCTGAGAGGCAGAATAAAAGAAGTGTACGGCACAGAGTTTCGCTTTGCTGATGCATTAGATCTTTCTTCTACAAGCCTCTCGGCTAAACTGAACAACAAAACACAGTGGACTCAGAAAGAGATTGATGCAGCCGTTCAGCTTTTAATGATTAACTATTCCGAAATTAGCAAATATTTTTTTACGGAAAAAGTTCAAGAAGCTGAACAAAACTAAAAAGAAAGGGCCAACAAATGAAAGACAAGAACGACACAATCATGACCGTGCTCTTCTTTGTTTTAGGCTTTGTTTTAACAGAGCTGGCAATGCTGCTGCTGCGCTAACGAGAAAGAAAGGAGGTACACATTGACAGTAGACGAACTACGAGCGACCGAAGAAGCTTTTATCACACCTAAAGTTGCCGCAAAGTTTCTGGGCTGCTCTCCGCAGCTGATACGGCAAATGGCGAAAGACGAGCCGGACAAACTGAGATTTCCGGTTCAGCGGGTGGGGAACAGAACAAAGATACCGAAAGAGGCGTTTATAAGATTTATGGAAGGAGAGAAGCATGGATAAAAAAGAAATATATTTTCCGCCGTTATATGGCAAAGTTGACTGCAGTAAATGCGATATAAAAGATGAGTGCTTGAGCGCCGGAAAATTTCAACGAAACAAGCGGGATTTCTCTTACACTTCAGGCCGCTGTCCGCGCCTTCCGGATTTGCGCGGATTTGTAGAAAAAGAATGGCGGGCGGCATATGCAGCGGCGTTTCCAATCATACATGCAGAGCTCGGCGCTGGTGACACATTAAATTTAACACTAGCAATTCCGAATGAAGCAAAGTGGAGAAGAGTTTACAGGTCAAAATCCGGGACTTGGTGGTACTTTAAGCAGAAAGATGAATACGGCTCAATTGTAAACCAAGCTATCCGCATTGAAGGCGGCATGCAAAGCGAAAAAGAGGTGATCGACAGAATTAAGGCACTCCACACAGATTACTGTATTTTCCGATGTGAAATTCTTGGTTTTACTGTTTAGAAAGGAGCTAAGAATGACCAACAAACGGCTTGTAATCTTAGTGAGCGATAAGGCTCTTGTAAACGCCTTTGAAGAAATAATCCGCCCCGCACCCATGCAGACGGCGATTGAAATGTTTATGCAAGCAATAGTGAGCGGAAACATGACGATTGAGTCTGAAAAGATAGAAAGGGAAGGCGAAAAAGAATGACCAAACCTAAACGAATTTTAATCACCTTAATTATGGCACTTGCCGTCTTCGGCGCACTGCTCGGAGCGGGATATTACAGCGAAACGCTGAAGACCGCAACGCTGACCGTGCTGTCAATTATCGGCTACATCGCCCTGACAGTTTGCTTTTATTGGCTACTCGGGGACGGAAAACAGCAAGAGCCGAAACCCTATATCGAGCCGCTGAAAGCCTACGACTACGAGGCGGACGAAGCCGAAACGACAAGGGATATAAGCATAACGGTAGAAGATATCTTAGCAGAAATGGAGACCGAAAAATGAGTAACGATTGGAAAAACGCAAAAACAGATCTGCCGAGTAGTGACAGACCTGTGTTGGCAGTAGTAAGCGGAAGACCGCCCTATATGCACGAAGGTTTTCACAACAAGCCGATGATGGCGCAGTTTATTCGCGGCAGAAAACCGGAACTGGACTGCTGGTACGTTGAAGGCTTCCCTGGCTGGTACGGGGCGGAAATAACATACTGGCGCGACACACCGCCCTTGCCGGATGAAAAAAGCGCCAACCCTGTTGCAGCAGAGCCAGCGCCGTTGCCCTCAAAAGGAAAGAGGGTAACTAATGACGATTTAAGTTTATCAGAACTTGCCGAAAAAATCAAACTCAATGCGGAAGAGCTTGCAAAGTTTTTTCGGAACTTACACGAAAAATATGGAAGAGAGGAGTAAAAATGAATCCGAAAGATAAGATAAGGAAACTTAGCGCCGATGAATGGCTCGGACAGAACAGAGAGAGCGAATATCTCGGCGCTGAAGACATAGACGACACAACAGAGCCGATACTTACCATTGCAGCTCTTTGGCACGGAGAAGTGACTTTGCAGCGAGGCAAAGAGAATAAGGATGTCATTTCTTTTAAAGAAGAGAGTGTCGAAGGTATAAGACAAGTCCGGCCCTTAATAATAAATTCGACTAATCGCCGGACTTTGCGGAAAATCTATGGCGATACAAAAGCCTCTACGCTGGTTGGCAAACAGATACAACTTTATATCGACCATAATGTTCGCGATCCTCAAGACGGCGGCAAAACTGCGGGCATAAGAATAAGGCAGATGAAGCCAAGACCGCAGGATCCAATCCCGCCCTGCTCCGACTGTGGCGGAGAAATCAAGCCTGCAATGGGGAAAAACGCTAAGTTCATGGCGGAGTACACTAAAAAGAACTATGGACAGCCGCTCTGTGTTGATTGTGCGATGAAACGAGCTGAGCAAAGCAAGGCAGAGCAGCAAGCGCCGGAAGTCGAGGCAGCAGAATGAGCAAAGCCTATGCGCCAAGATACAACTTATACGAAATGCGCCGAAGGGAGCGGGCAGAATACAATGCCGCGCGGGAAGAGTGTATCAGGCCAATTAAGGCTCTTTTAGACACAACACACACAAACCTTGCGAGCCTGCTATGGCCAATTGAGAACATCGGTTCAGCTTATGAAGAACATGAAATGGACAGCTCGCGCCTCACACAGCGAATACTTGAAGCGTTTGAGGCAGAACTTGAAGATTTAGAACGGGAGCTTGACAGTTATGAAATTGGCAGACCTTAACCCTGAAAATTATTACTCATTAGAAGCAAATCGGGCTTTCATGTCTTACTCGCAGTTTAAAAGCTTTCAAGAATGCGAAGCGGCTGCACTGGCTGAGGTTCGGGGGGAATATACACCCCCCACCTCTCCGGCCTTCCTTGTCGGCGGTTATGTAGACGCTCACTTCGAGGGCAGCTTAGATATTTACAAGGCGCAGCGCCCCGAAATGTTCCGGCGCGATGGTGAATTAAAGGCCGAATTTAAACAGGCCGAGGAAGCCATTGCAAGGGCAGAGCAGGACAGACTGTTTATGCTCTTAATGTCCGGCAGAAAGCAGATAATCAAGACCGGATACATTAACAGCGTACCTTTTAAAGTCAAAATAGACAGCCTTCTGGACGGCGACATCTGCAGAGAGATTGTCAAGGAGTTTCCGAAGACGGCGGACACCTTCGGGTTCTGCGATGGGGCGATTGTTGACGAAAAATACGTGCGCGACATCAACCCAGTCTGGGAAAGCCGCGTCGGGTGGGTGCCATTCGTTGAGGCGTGGGGATATGACCTTCAAGGCGCGATTTATCAGCGCATAGATGACCGTTATCTGCCCTTCATCTTGGCGGCGATAACAAAAGAAAGCCCAGCGAGGATAGCAGCACTCACAGTGGAGCAGCCCGACCTTGATGCCAAAATAATTGAGGTTGAAGAGCTTGCGCCGCATTATCAGAGCATTAAAGAGGGCAAAACAGAACCAACCCGCTGCGGAGTTTGCGAATATTGCCGGCAGACTGAAGTGCTAGATGACATTATAAACTACAAGATTCTTGGAGTGGAGGAGCAGGAAGAATGAGCGAGGAAAAAACGAGAACAGAAGCATTACACTCAACAGACTATCTGCGCCAACTAATCGTTGAAAATCCCGATTTGCCTCTTTTAGTTTTTGCAGGAGAAAACGCGCCTGCTACAGATTCTGATTGTTACTGGTGCACCTGCTGCTATGCAGAAGCGAAGTTGGGAGAATTTCTTGACTGCATACAAGATGATGACGACATGCGATGCTACACCGACAGAGAAGCATTTGCCGAAACCATTGAAAACGAACTGCTTTTTAAATATGACGACACATTTGACGGTACGGAAGCAGATTGGGAAGTATTTGTGAATAGGTATATCGAGGAATATGAGCCGTATTGGACAAAGTGCATCATCCTATATGTAGATAACATCTAATAAATAAGGAGCAAGACGATGAATAAAATAATCATTCACGGAAGATTGACTAAAGACCCCGAGCTTAAGCAGACCAACAGCGGAGTTAGCTTTACTAACTTTTCTGTTGCGGTGGACAGAGCCTATAAAGACCAAAATGGAAAAAAGCAGACAGATTTCTTTTATTGCACCGCATGGCGCGGACTTGGCGAAGTAATTGAAAAGTACTTTGTTAAAGGGCAAGAAATAATTCTCTCCGGCGCAATGGAAAATCGAAAGTATGTAGACGATGAGGGAAATGACCGTGAGTTTTGGGGCATTAATGTTGAAAGTTTTGATTTCTGTGGCAGTAAAAAAGATAACGAACCGGCAGACAGCGGTTCACCCTTCACCGAGCTTGAGGGCGATGACGGCGGCGACCTACCGTTTTAATCTGCTATGGCGAGCGAAAAGCAGAGCTTTCTGAAGGCGGTTAAGGTTTTAATCGACACCAGAGAGCGGAAAAATAATCATATTACAGACAGCCTTGATGATTTAAAGATACCTTACGAGCAGAGAAAACTCGACTATGGAGATTACAGTTTCGAGGTTGCCGGACGGGACTTTTCAGGCCTATGCGTAGTAGAGCGCAAGGCCGATGTGCTTGAGCTGTACGGCAATGTTATGGAGCACCGGAAGGACAGCCAGGGCAGATGGATTGATATCGGCGAACGCATACAGCAAGAGCTTGAAGCAGCCAATCGCAACGGAGCGCAGCTTGTCTTGCTAATTGAGAACTGCGGTAGCCGTGAAGAGTTAAAAGATTATGTGCTTAAAGACTACGAAAAAGCCATGTGTAAGAATCTGAAAACAAAGGACATAGGCAAGCCGGTCTATGAGCGCTTAAAAGCCTGGCAGACTGCGAACCGGTATAATTTCCGCATTGAATACTGCGCAGATCCCAAGCAGAACTCGGCCGCAATGATTCTCGAAGAATTTTATTATTGGTATCACAACTATAAAAAGCTAATCGCGCCAAGGCGGTGAGCGATATGGTGATAGATAAGGCTGAAAGAATTAAAGCGGCCGTGACAGTCCCTATGTTGCTCAAAGAGTATGGCTTAGTGCCGGATGGAAGGGCGAGGCGCATCCCTTGCCCTATCCATCACGGAGAGAACAACAACTTCTCTGTGAAAAGAGATTTTTATAAATGTTTCGTCTGCGGGGCGGGCGGTGATGTTATTGACCTTGCCATGCAGCTGGAAAACTGCGACTTTTTAATGGCATGCAATAAACTCGATGAAATGTTCGGTCTCGGACTGGATAAGCCGCCAACGCTCACACAGTACCGCAGGACGAGCGCAAGACAGAAAGAGGCTAAAAGACTCAAGGCGGCGAGAGAATACTCTACAGAGCAATACAGGCTGTTGTGCGCCTATAATCGCTGGCTGCTCAGGCAAGAACAGACCGAGGCAGTGAAAAACGACATCAACTATCTCGGCAGGATTTTAGACAAGTATCTACACGAAGCCGACGATAATTTAATTGACTGGAGCGCAAAGGGTAGAATTAGAGCGCTCTTTACAAAACACCAGGAAGGGGGCAGCAATATTGGAATTTAATGAAGATATGATTGTAACGTTTTCCCCGCAGATGCTGCTTGCCAAAGAAACGCTGGATGAAGTCTATGACATAGAAGACCCACTTGAGCGTGAGCGGATAATTGCGCTCATGATGATTCAGGCCAAAGAGCACCGTATGAAGGGTACCTTTTCAAAAGTGATTGCCGAATATAACAAGGAGCTCGCCAGGCTCGAAAACGAGTACACCCGACAGAACGCCCAGGGCAATTCCGCTGTATCGCTCAAATATGGCGCAGACGGCAAACCGCTTGTTGAGATTGCAAACTTCTCGAAAATACTCAAAAACGATGAAAAGTTCAGCTCACTCAAGTTTAATCTCTTAACAAACTCACCGGAAATTGAAGATAAAAAAGGTCGGCGCAAGTGGAATGATGCGGACGATGCCAAGGCGAGGGAATATATCGAAGCAAGATATAAAATTCACCACCGGAGCAAATATGAAGACGCCTTGTGGAGCGTTCTCCGCGATAGGGAATATCATCCGGTGCGCGAGCTGGTTGAGTCAATCGAGTGGGACGGCCAGTCACGAATTGAAACATTCCTGGCGAAGTGGATGCTTTGCGAAGATACCGATTATACCCGCGAAGTTAGCCGGTTAATCTTTGCAGGCGGAATTAACCGTTTATACAATCCTGGCTGCAAATATGACGATATTCCCGTTCTGATTGGCGAAAAGCAGGGAGAAGGCAAATCAACTTTAGTGCGCTGGTTGGCAATGCAAGATGAATTCTTTGCGGAAATAACCGAAATCGAAGGCAAGCAGGGAATTGAGGCGTTAGACGGCGTATGGATTGGCGAGTTCGGCGAGCTCCTTGCGCTGACCAAAGCGAGGGAAGTCGAGGCGGCCAAGGAATATATCACCAGGCAAGTGGACAAGTGCCGATTAGCTTACGGCAGGTGGGTAACGGATAGACCCCGACAGTGTATCTTTATCGGCACAACAAACAAACGGCAATTCTTAACCGACAAGACCGGCGGAAGGCGTTTTTATCCGGTTATTGTTCATCAGTCCGGTTATGTGCTTTTTGACCACGAGAAAGAGGTTAAAGAAGACATCCGGCAGTGCTGGGCAGAGGCGAAGGCTCTTTACGACAAAGGGCAGCTAAAGCCATACGCTAAGCGCGAATTGTTAAAGCAGATAAGAGAAATGCAGGCACAGGCGATTGAGGACGATTATCGAGAAGGACTTATCGCGGAGTACCTTGAAGATAAAGAAGTAACCTGCGTTATCGACCTATGGCAGAACGCACTGAAAAACGAGGTAATTAAGCCGACCAAAAAAGACAGCAACGAGATTGCGGAAATTCTTTACTGCAAGTTTGCAGACCAGTGGGAGAAACAAAAAAGTTCTAAATGGACTCGTGATTACGGGACGCAGCAGGTCTGGTACAGGATAGCGCCGCCGCCCGCGATTAAGGAATATGCCGAGAATCAGGGTGATGAGTTGCCGTTTCAAGATGCGCTGCCATTATAGGAGGGAAGAATGAACATAGCCTACAACATCGACTGCATGGAGTATCTCAAGACCGTGCCGGATAAGTTTTTCAGCTTAGCTTGCGTAGATCCGCCCTATGGTGGGGGGGGGTAACACAGAATGGGAGTCAAGAGAACGCTCAAGATTCGGAAGAGGGCGATTTGCCAAATACCATGTCAGCCGAGGTGACCTTGCAGAACTTGACGGAGGTTTTCTTTAGCTCGGATATACAGGCTAAAAGAACAGGCGGCTCGTGGTCGACAAAGTACGGAGAAGATATTAGCCATTGGGATATTGCACCACCGAAAGAATACTTTGAAGAGCTTGCCCGAGTTAGTGATAACCAGATTGTTTGGGGTGGTAATTATTTCGACTTGCCGCCGACAAGATGTTTCTTAGTTTGGCGGAAAGCGACAATATCAGAAAACTTTTCAATGGCGATGGCTGAGTACGCATGGACAAGTTTTAACGATAACGCAAAAGTCTTTGAGTACGCACCGCAAGGCACACCAGACGACCCGCGTTTTCATCCAACCCAAAAGCCCGTTGCCCTTTACGAGTGGATTCTGCGGAACTACGCCAAAGAGGGCGACAAGATTTTAGACACACATCTCGGCTCGGGAAGCTCAAGGATAGCGGCGTACAATCTCGGCTTTGATTTTGTTGGCTGCGAGATAGACGAATACTATTTTCGGAAGCAGGAAGAACGGTTTGCAAGGCACACGGCGCAGGGGAATTTGTTCTTAGAGCTGGAGAATAAAGGCCGTTCTAAACCTAAACAACTAAAAGATGATTAGGAGATGATTAGGAGATGATTAGGTGCTATTTTTGCCCTGAAACCCTTGATATCACTAGCTTTCTTTTAAATTCCTAATTAACCTAATCAATATTTGGTAAATAAACTTAAAAGTAGAATTTAATATAAAAATATATATTTAAAACGGAAATATAAGTTATATAGAAGACGATTAGGATGATTAGGTTTTGCGGCTCTGAATTGCTAAAACCATTGATATTACTAGGTTTGTTGAAAAACGAAAACCTAAACAACTACCTAAACAAGTCGAGATGATTAGGAAATCCGAAGATTAGGAGGGACGAACGAATGCAAAACATAAAATACACTTGTCTGCTCGGAAAAAATGCAATGTGTTCACCAACAGAACGGTGCAGAATTTGCGGTTTTGAAGCGGCAGAACGGGAACGCAGAAAGCAATACATGGCGGTGCACGGATATTCAGGTCTTACACTCTGCGAGGATGGAATCAGGCGGCTAGACATAAGCAAGATTGAGAGGGGCACATGCTGGAACTTCTAATCGTGCTGGCTATAGTTGGATTGTGGATAGCACTCTCGGACGGGAAGAACTGAAAGGGGGCACCGATGACTCTCAAGGAAATATCTCGATATTACGAACTCCGGCAAAAGCTGACTCGATACAATGAAGCGTTATTAGCATTGAGGACTGCCGCCGAGAATATCACTTCGCAGCTTGACGGGATCCCGCCGAGTGGAAAGCCGACAGATAAAGTCGCTCACTATGGCGGACTGATAGCGCAGCTTGAAGCGGACATTGAGAAAAACAACGAAGAGTTGAGAGAGGCAAAGGAAACGGCGCTCAGGTATATTCAGCAAATCGACGATATGTATTTACAGACAATCTTCTTGCTGCGCTTCATTGAGTGTTTGAGCTGGGACGATATTGCCCTCTCGATGGGGAAAGAAGATGCGACAGACGGTTTAAAGAAATCTTGTTATCGCTATTTAAAAGAGCATTAAAAGTTGTCCCGCGTGTCCCTTGTGTCCCGCGTGTTGGTCTGTTATATTATAATTGGCGAAAGCTAAAAAGAATATAGCACAAGGCATTGTCGGAACATCGGCGGTGCCTTTTATTATGCCCGAAAGGAAAAGGATATGGCTATTAGACCGGCACGACCGGACAGAAGCGGATCACACCGCGCCGCCTATACTAAAAACCGAAAAACGATTCTGGCGACTCAAGACACCTGCGCCATCTGCGGACTGCCGGTTGATAAGAGCTTGCCTTCCCATGACCCTATGTCCGCATGTGTTGACCACATCATTCCGGTGTCGAAAGGCGGGCACCCTTCATCGCTGGAAAACTTACAGTTGGCACACTGGACTTGTAACCGCCAAAAGAGCGATAAACTCTATCGAGAAAAGCGAGAGCCAAAAGTTGTCGGCAATAGGAACCTGCCCCAGTCTAGGGATTGGGCGAGCTACGAAGCGCCAAAAGATTGAATAAAAATAAAGGGCAAATTTAGGGGCGCAATTTGAACCATAGATATAGGGGGTACCTCCCGCACCGGCCTAAAAAGCGACTTTCAAGCCCGTCTGTACATAAAAACGCATAAAAAGGTGATTACAATGAGCGAAACTGTTGGAATTGAATATTTAAGAAAAAAGCTGAAAAAGGTTCAGCCGCGCGCTGAAACGCGCTATAAACAGTATGACATGAAGTACCAAGAGGCCACTTACGGCATTACTATCCCCGCCAGTGTTCGCAGAATATACCGCTCCACAATGGGTTGGTGCGCTAAGGCCGTTGACGCCCTGGCAGATCGCCTGGTGTTCCGCGGGTTTGCAAATGACCAATTTGACCTGATGTCGATTTTTCAAGTTAATTCACCGGACATCTTCTTTGACTCGGCAATATTGTCTGCCCTTATCTCTTCTTGCTGTTTTGTCTATATTTCGGAAGATGATAATTTGCAGCGCTTTCAGATAATCGAGGGCACGAACGCAACAGGCGTGATTGACCCGATAACATATTTTCTGAAAGAAGGATATGCGGTTTTAAAGCAAGATGACCAAGGCAATCCGGTCACAGAGGCCTACTTTTTGCCAGAAAAAACAGAGATCTACAGGAACGGCAAAAAATCTGAATCAGAAAGCAAAATACATGCGTGCCCTTATCCGCTGCTTGTGCCGATTATCCACCGGCCCGATGCAAAGAGGCCTTTCGGTCGCGCAAGGATAACTAGGGCTGCAGAATATTGGCAGGCCTGCGCCAAACGCACACTTGAGCGGGCGGACATCACAGCTGAGTTTTACTCTTTTCCTCAAAAGTATGTTGTCGGCACATCTCAGAATATGAAAAAAATGGACACATGGAAAGCAACCGTGGCGAGCATGCTGGAGTTTACCAAAGACGAAGACGGCGACAGCCCGAATCTCGGACAGTTCACCGCGCCGAGTATGGCGCCATTTGTTGACCAGCTCCGAATGGTAGCGGCGGGCTTTGCGGGCGAAACAGGCTTAACTTTAGATGACCTGGGCTTTGTTTCGGACAATCCGTCAAGCTCTGAGGCAATTAAAGCCAGCCATGAAACGCTGCGAACAATGGCGCGAAAGGCTCAAAGATGTTTTGGAACCGGTTTTCTGAATGTCGGAATCCTGGCGGCTTGCTTGCGAGACAATTTTCCATATAGCCGAGAGGTTTTTTATGATACTGAGCCAAAATGGCAGCCGGTATTTGAGGCAGACGCAGCGGCTCTCTCCCTGGTTGGCGATGGGGCACTGAAATTAAATCAAGCTATTCCTGGATATTTTGACGAAGATAAGCTGAAAGATTTAACGGGTATTTAAAAATGGCTGTTGATATTGCACCTGAATTGCTGTTGAAAATTCAAACAGACTTTCAGAAATCAATCGAGCAGAGCGCGCGGATAAAAGAATTATATAACCTGCTTAAAGCGGGAAAAGCCACATACAAAGAGGCCAGCGAATATGCAGAGCTGATAGGGGATTTTTTGGCGGCAGCATTTAAAAAGCACATATATTCTGACATGTTGCCGGACGGGCGGTTATATTTCAACATTGCCGACAGGGTAATCCGAAACATGCTTGAGAGCGACCATAAATTGGTTACCGACTTTGCGGCGGAAGTACAGGCGGTCTTAAACAAGCAGGCGGGAATCAGCATTAAGCCGGTTGCGCCGAAAATCAATGAAGATTATATGAAGGCAATTATTGATCGTGCGTCAAGTGAGCCATATTTTGATGACGCTGCATGGATTTTGCAGGAGCCAGTTACAAATTTTAGCCAAGCAGCAGTTGATGATACTGTACGGGAAAATGCGGACTTGCATTATAGGGCCGGACTATCCCCGATAGTCGTTAGAATCCCCGCCGCAGGGTGCTGTAATTGGTGCGCTAACCTTGCCGGTGTGTACGAATACTCCAAAGTGTCTAACAAGGGAAACGATGTATTCAGGCGGCATCGGTTTTGCCGGTGCACTGTTTTTTATGACCCTAGGGACGGCGCTAAGCGAGAAAATGTTCATACGAAGAAAGAATTCGGCACGAAAGAAGACATGGAAGCAAGAATAAGACTTGCAGAAAAACAACGGGCAGAGCTGGCAAAAGAAGCCGAGAAGCGCAGGCTGGCGCGGATAGAGCTGGCAAAAACGAAAAAAGGAGTTTGATTTGGCAAAAAAACGAATAGGAAACCAAATCCCAACTAAATCGCTATTTCTGCCTTATGAAAGAAGTGAATACAAGGAAGCCATCGAATTATACGAAAAATCCGGCCGGAATCCTTACGAATGGCAAACAGGACTGCTGAAGCCAATACTGGCGCTCAACTCTGATGGACTTTATACTCACCCCAAATTTGGGCTTGCCGTGCCAAGGCGAAATGGCAAGAACGAAATAATTATAGTCCGCGAAATCTACGGGCTAGAAAACAAACAGAAAATCATGCACACGGCACATCGGACAATGACCTCTCACTCTGCGTGGGAACGATTGCGAGATGTGCTTTTAGAGTGCGGATATGTGGAGAATAAAGATTTTTCCTCACTTAAAGCAGTTGGCCGAGAAAGAATTGAGTTTGCTAACGGCGGAAGGGTGGAGTTTAGAACTAGAACCTCAACAGGCGGTCTCGGTGAAGGGTTTGATTTGCTTATAATTGACGAAGCGCAGGAATACACTGAAGACCAAGAGTCTGCGCTGAAATATATTGTTTCTGACTCGGACAATCCGCAAACTATTCTTTGTGGAACTCCGCCGACGCCCGTTTCTGCCGGAACCGTCTTTATGGCGCTTAGAAATGACGTGCTCGACGGAACCTCAGAAGACACAGCGTGGGCTGAATGGTCTATTGATGAAATACCGGACGATATACGCGATAAAGAACTGTGGTATCTGACTAACCCGAGTCTTGGGCTTAAGCTAACTGAGCGAGCTATCAGGGCCGAGATAGGGCCGGACGAAACGGACTTTTGCATACAGCGCTTGGGACTTTGGCTGAAATACAATCAAAAGAGCGCAATCAGCCGAAATGACTGGGATGCACTCAAGGTTGGAACAGTGCCGGAGCTGACCGGCAAGCTTTATGTTGGTATTAAGTACGGCAACGACGGCGCGAATGTGGCATTAAGCATTGCAAGCGAAACGGCAGAAGGGAATGTCTTTATTGAGGTCATAGATTGTCAATCTGTCCGCAACGGCAATGGCTGGATAATCGACTTTTTAACAAAAACTAACGGAAATGTTGAAAAGATTGTAATCGACGGCGCGAGCGGTCAAAAGTTGCTGGCGGACGAAATAAAGGCTGCCGGAATAAGAAAAAAGCCCATTCTGCCGACCGTGAAAGAAATTATTGTTGCGAACTCTGCATGGGAGCAGGCCATATTTGGACAGACTCTCAAACACATGGGGCAGCCGTCACTCAGGGAAGTTGCCACAAACTGCGAGAAAAGGAATATCGGCTCTGCCGGCGGCTTTGGGTATCGCTCGCAGCTCGAAGACTTTGACATCGCATTAATGGACAGCGCGATGCTGGCTCACTGGCTTTGCTCGGAGAAAAAACCAACCGTAATTCAAGAAGTGCGTTATTGACTTCGGTCAATTACCATAAATTTACCGTCTACTGGATAGTGTAGGGCTGCAATACGAGGGCTGGCTCGATAAAAAGGACAGCAGAAAGGATGTTAAAAATGGATCTAAAAACAATCTTAAGCGGAATCGAAAACAGCGAGGACATAATCAAGAAAATTCAGGCCGAAATTGGCAATGAGTATGTGCCGCGCTCGGAATTTAATGACAAAAACGACAAGCTTAAGGAAGCCGAAAAACAGCTTGGAACGCTACAAACGACTAACACAGAGCTCGAGGGAAAAAAGACCGAGTGGGAAACACAACTTGCCGAGGCGAACGGCAAAATAAAAGCTTTTGAAACCGCAGCGCTCAAGTCGAGGATAGCTCACGAAGCAGGCCTACCCTATGACCTTGCGGGCAGGCTGAACGGCGACACCGAAGAGGCTATCAAGGCCGACGCGGAAAAACTAAGCGCGCTTTTTAAAAGCGTAAAACCTAAAGAGCCGCTCAAAGACACCGAACCCCAAGATATTGGTGGCAAAGATGCGGCTTATAAACAGTTATTAAAACAAATTGACGAAGGAGATTAAAAAATGGGAGACGTATTAAATAAAGGCAGCAACCTTTTTCCTGCAGAACTAGTAACAGAAATGTTCAACGCCGTCAAGGGTAAGTCTTCGCTTGCTAAGCTGAGCAAGGCTAACCCGATAGCGTTTGCGGGAACAGAAATAATGACATTCAACTTTGACAGAGAAGTTGACATCGTCGCAGAAAGCGGCGCGAAATCAAAAGGCGGCGTAACTGCGACGCCTGTAACTCTAGTGCCTATTAAATTCGAGTATGGTGCTCGCGTTTCTGACGAGTTTCTGCACGCAGCCGAGGAAGTCCGGCTTGATTATCTGAAGAACTTTGCTGACGGCTTCGCGAAGAAGCTGGCAAGAGGCATGGACATTGCCGCTATGCACGGAACCAACCCGCGCACAGGCTCGGCTTCGACAGTAGTCGGCGACAACAATCTCGATAGCAAAGCCACACAAATGGTGACATATGCTGCCGCCAGCGCAGATGAAAATCTCAACACTGCCGCGCAGCTTGTCATCGGCTCAGACGGCGAAGTGACCGGTATAGCGCTCTCACCTACTATGGGTGCGGCGCTGTCGGGCATTAAAGTTAATGGGGTGCCTCAGTACCCCGAATTCCGCTTCGGCAGAACGCCGGAGAACTTCTACGGGATGCCGGTGGATGTCAACAGCACGGTATCGGTCGGTACTGTTGATTATGCCATCCTTGGCGACTTTGCTAACGCCTTTAAGTGGGGCTATGCGAAAGACGTCACGTTTGAGGTCATCAAGTATGGTAACCCTGACAACGATGCAACGCTCGGTGACCTTAAGGGACACAATCAGGTCTATTTGAGGGCCGAGGCTTATATCGGCTGGGGCATTTTGGACGCAGTGAGTTTTGCGAGGGTGGTTAAGCCCACAGAGGTCACCATCACCGCTGCCGCCAACGGAACATCCGGCTCTGTGACATCGACAAAGATTGCTCTTACTTTCAATGTCGATGTGTACGGCCTGAAAGCAGAGCACATCACCCTGGCGGACGGCACAGGTTCGGCAACAAAGGGCGCTCTGACCGGTTCCGGCAAGAACTGGGAGCTCGCACTCACGGCAGTCGCCACTCAGGGCAATGTGTCGCTGACGATAGCAGACATTGGAGGCTTTGACTTCCCGTCTACTGGCACGACCGTTGCAGTGTATAAGGCATCATAATGCTGTATCGAAATATAAGGACGGGGGCTGAATTTGACAGTCCCTGTCCCATTTCGGGCGAAGATTGGGTGCCCGTTAGGGAAGCAGAAGAGCCAAAACAAGTAAACCTATCCGAAATGACGGTGGCACAGCTCAAAGAATATGCGTTTGAAAACGGCATCGACATCGGAAAAGCAACAAAGAAGGCAGACATTATCAAAGCAATAAGTGGGTGATTAAATGGCGGACTTCGCAACAATAAACGACATAATATCGCTCTGGCGCGCACTGACACCGGAAGAGATAACTCGCGCAACAGCACTGCTGCCGATTGTGTCGGATAGTCTGAGAGAAGAGGCAAAAAAGGTCGGCGAGGATTTGGACGCCAAGGCCGAAGAGAGCGCCACATTCAGCTCGGTGCTAAAATCGGTAACAGTCGATGTTGTTGCAAGAACGCTAATGACATCGACTGAAGGGGAGCCGCTGGCGCAGGAATCGCAGTCCGCTCTGGGTTATTCGTGGAGCGGAACTTATCTGGTTCCTGGCGGCGGTCTGTTTATCAAAGACAAGGAACTTGCCCGCTTAGGACTTAAGCAGCAGCGCAGAGGGGTGATTGAGCTCTATGATTATTAGAGGGCAAACAGTCATTCTTTATGAGAAAACCGAAAACGGCGAGGACGAATTTAATAAGACGCTCTACACCGAAACGCCTGTCGAGGTCTCAAATGTTCTAATCGCGCCAATGTCGGAAGAAGAGATCCTCGATGTTCTGAACTTAACCGGCAAGCGAGCAATCTATCAGCTTGCAATCCCAAAGGGCGATGCACACGACTGGGAAAATAAGAAAGTGGAATTCTGGGGCCGGCAATGGCGAACAATCGGAAAACCCATTGAAGGGCAGGAAGAGCTAATCCCTCTGCTCTGGAATAAGAAGGTGAGGGTTGAAAGTGTTTGACGTTGAAAGAGTAGAACTCAACAGAGAAGAAGTGCGGCGCTTGCTCAAATCGTCTGAAATAGCGGGAATCTGCGAATCACTGGCGCGAGGGAAAGCCTCAGAGCTAGGCGCTGGCTATGGTGTGCGAACTTTTGTCGCGCAAACAAGATTTGTTGCTCGCGTAGAGCCGCAGACGAAAAAAGCCCGCGAAGACAATCTCGACAACAACTCTCTGCTCAAAGCGTTTGGCGGTGATGTGGAATGATTGAAAAAACGCTTATAAGCTATCTATCCGCAAGGCTTAAGCCAATCAAAGTGTATGCGGAAGTTCCAGAAAAGGCTCCAGCAACATTTATTGTTATTGAACAAACGGGGCGCGGGCAGAAAGACACAATTAATCGGACGGTGCTGGCGATTCAAAGTTATGCACCGTCACTTTTAAAAACGGCGGAACTATCGGAGCGCGTCATCGGCGCAATGGTAGAAATGCCGCTCAGTGAAGATATCGGAAAAGTAGAGCTTGTATCAGAGCACAATTTTACTGACACACGCACAAAACAATATCGCTATCAGGCAGTGGTAGCAATAAGTTATTAAAAACGAGGTGAAAAATAAATGGCACAAACAGCAGCTAATGTTAGCTACGCCAAACCGGCAGTCGGCGGGGCGGCCTATGTAGCACCGCTCGGGACTACACTCCCCACAGATGCCAAAACCGCCCTGGCTACGACTTACAAGGCGCTGGGCTATATCAGCGAGGACGGGCTCAGGAACGAGCCGACAATCGACTCCGACACGATTAAAGCATGGGGCGGCGATGTGGTTCTCAACATCAACAAGGGCAAAACCGACTTGTTTAAGTTTACTCTTCTTGAAGTGTTGAATCCGGAGGTTTTAAAGGCCGTATACGGCAAAGACAATATAACCGGCACAATAGATTCGATGGTTACAGTCAAATCCAACAACGCAGAACAGGAAGCTTTAATCTGGGTGTTCGACATGATTCTCAAGGGCGGACTCCACAAAAGAGTTGTTGTCCCTAATGGCACAATCTCGGACATAGGCGAAATCGCTTATGTTGACAGCGGCGCAACGGGTTATGGGCTCACAGTGAGCGCAGCAGTAGACGCAAGCGGAAATACCCACACGGAATTCATCGAGAAACCGGCTTCAAGCCCTGGAACTTAAAAAGCTATGAAGCATATTATAACAGACACAGGATTTGAAGTTGACCTTGACATTGAGCTCTTAGACGATATGGAGCTCTTTGATACAATTATCGAAATCGACGAGGGAAAATATGAAAACATTCCGAAGTTCTTGAGAAAGATTTTGAGCGAAAAGGACATCAAACGGCTCTATGACCATGTGCGATTGGAAAGCGGCAGAGTTCCCGCGTCAAAAGTTGCCCTTGAGATTGGGAACATTTTTGCCACTCTGAACGAGGTGGAAGGTAAAAAAAAATAATAGGGCTGGCCTTGGCGACTAGCAGACACAGGGACAGCCTTATTTGCGACTTTGCCGAATACTACCACATCTATGACATTGACGAGTTGCCTTTAGACTTAAGGGCGACTTTGTTTTCAGGTCTGCCTCACGAGAGCAGAACAATTTTAAAACTCGCGGGGCAGCCTGTTAAGACAGAGCTGCTTTTTTTGGCATCAATTATCGACAAACTTAATGCCTTGTTGGGCGTAAAAGACCAAGAATCATTAGTAGCAATACTGCTCGGCAAGACAGCGAAGGAAAATCAATATCAGATATTCAGCTCGGGCGCAGAGTTTGAGCGGCGACTAAATCAGTTAAGAAAGGGGTGAGAGAATGGCGGAAATTGCAAAAGCGTATGTGCAAATCATACCTTCAGCCCGCGGCATGACCGACGGAATCAAGAACGAACTTAGCGGCGCAGGTGGGGCTGGCGGTGCGAGCGCAGGGGCAAAATTCTGGACATTTTTTAAAAAAGCACTCCCCATTGCGGCGATAGGAAAATTAGTTAAAGACACCCTTGATGTCGGAGCGGCTTACGAACAGGCATCTGGTGGCATAAAAAAGATATTCGGCGATGATGCCGCAAAAGTCGTCATGGAAAACGCACATAAAGCTTGGTCGACGGCAGGAATGAGCGCCGGCGATTATGCCGAAAGAGTAACGGGCATTTCAGCCGCCTTGAAGCGAACCACAGGCGATGCATTTGAAGCGGCGGCTGTTGCGGACGTGGCAATGAGGAGCATGGCGGATAACTGGGCGACCTTCAACACTCCAATGGAAACTATAAGCCGCGCCTACATGAACTTCGCGCGAGACCAATACATGATGCTCGACAGCTTGAACCTCGGCTATGCAGGAACTAGGACAGGTATGCAACAGCTCTTAGAGGATGCCGAAAAAATCACTGGCGTTGAGTATGAGATAGGCAACCTAGCGGATATGATTCAGGCCATTGAAGTCATACAGAAAGAATTAGGAATTGCGGGAACAGCTGCGATAGAAACCAAAACTACATTTACAGGCTCTTTCGGCGCTATGACGGCCGCGGTTAAAAACTTCATGACGGCTCTTTTCATGGGCGACGGATTGGCGCAGAGCATGGCCGATATGGTGGAGTCTGTAACCACATTCGGCGGCATCTTATGGGAGCGCCTACTGCTAGTCTTTGACGGACTCGCAACGGCACTGCCGGAACTTATCCCTGGTTTAATATCCAATCTGGCGGGGGCATTATCGGCAGGAATACCCGCTATAGCATCAGCGGGGGCAAAACTGCTGACGGGCATCGTTCGGAATCTGCCCGAAATCATCACGGCTATAATAGCGGCCATACCTGAAATCATTATCGCATTAGCGGAAGGCATTCTCGCTTTCGTCGGTGAAATGGCGGCATTAGGCGTGGAGCTTATTTCCGCTCTCATCAGCGGCATTACAGGCAAGAAAGGCGATGTTGAAGGCGAGGGCAGTGCAATTATCGACGCTCTTTCTCAGTCGCTGTCTGAAGGCTGGGCAAGGCTGAAGGCGGCCGGTCGAGAAATTGTTGCTCAAATTATAGCCGGAATATCTGAAGCATGGGGCGAGCTGACAGGGTGGTTCAAGGGAATCGTTGACGAACTGTTTGGAAATGTCAATGTAAATGTCAATGTCGTTGGCAGGTATATCGGCGGCAAAGGCCCTGGCGGCGGGGCATCCTTAATTAGTGCGGTAGACAGCGAAAACAGGACAGGCCTTGCATATGTGCCTTTTGATGGATATATATCGATGCTCCACCGAGGCGAGCGGGTATTGACAGCTCAGGAAGCCGCAGACTACAACAGGGGCAACATGAACAGCGCAGTCGTTGACTTGTTGCAAGGCATTTTAGTAGCAGTTAGCAGTCGAGAGGAAACCACCGTCACGCTCAATATTGATAAGCGAGAGCTGGGCAGGGCGGTACTGGCGGTGGTCTGATGAAAGAAAATCTAGTTTATATAAACCACCTAAACGAGCGCTTTGTCTTTGCGGATGAAGAGGCTTATGTTTTTGAAAACGACCTGCATGACTACTCGTGGGACGTTATTCAAAAGAACAGCAGAATCGCGGGTTTTATGCGCGGGCTGACCAGAAAAAGCCTGCCAATTATTCTGCATTGCCGAAACGAAGCGCGCGGCTTTGAACTGCGAAACAAACTCTTTGAGATAACAGAAAAAGATGTCATCGCAGAGAAGGCGGGAAAGCTGGAGCTGAACGGCTACTTTTTAAACTGCTACATTACGGCCTCAAAGAAGAATGATTATCTGTATCGCAAACGACACATGGCAGTCGGGCTAACGCTCACTGTTGAATACCCCTATTGGTACAAAGAGGCGAAACGCTCTTATTTTGAGTCAACAGGCAGCCCTAACGGACTGGACTATCCTTTTGACTTTCCGCACGACTTCACATCGGGCGTGCAAAATGACATTATCAGCAATCCAAACTTTATTCCGTCGAATTTCCGGCTAATCGTCTATGGCGACTGCGCCAATCCGGCTATCACGATAGGCTCACATACCTATCAGGTCGACTGCACAGTGGCGACAGGCGAATATCTGACCATAGATAGCAAAAGAAAAGAAATCTACTTAACCGGAACTGACGGCACAATTACAAATAAATTTAAAGACCGTGACCGGAGCGCCTATATTTTTGAGCCAATTCCGGCCGGAGAAAGCGCGGTTTCGTGGAACGGGCTATTCGGCTTTGACTTAATTTTAATCGAGGAACGGAGCGAGCCGAAATGGATCTGATTTATACAACGACCGCTCGGGTAGATGAAGGCATCCTCAGCGCATACGAGCTGGACTTGGCGTTCGGTTCCGGCGAAAACGACTTTGAGCTTCAGGCTGGAACGAAACACATATTAAACCCTGGGCAATATGTCTACATCGAAGGCACAGAATACGGCGGAATTATAGACGCTATCGAGTCCGATACGGCAACAAAGAAAATAGTTTATTCCGGCCGGTCTTGGCATGGCATTTTAAACAGCAAAGTGCTGATGCCGCCGGCCGGAGCTGATTATCTGATTTTAAACGGCGACGCTAACACAGTTTTGGCGGATTTAATCGCCGCGCTTGGCCTTGGCTCGCTGTTCGTGGCGGAAACAGAAAGCTCGGGCATTACAATCTCAAACTATCAGATGGTTCGCTATATTCCCGCATATAATGGCATCATCAGAATGTTAAAAGACAACGGAGCTAAGCTCTGCATGTGCTATGTGGGCGATATGGTGAAGCTGGCCGCTCAGCCTATTACAGACTACACGGCATCAGAAGATGAATTTGACTCGGATATTCTTGAATTTTGCGCCAAGAAAACAGCCAACAAAACTAACCACCTTGTCTGCTTAGGGCAAGGCGAGCTGGCGGCGAGAACAGTAGTCCACCTATATGCGGACACTGACGGGAACATAAGCACCACACAGACAATTACAGGGGCTGACGAGCTGGTTGCGATCTACGAGAATACCCAGTGCGAAACAGCGACGGAACTCCAAGCGGAAGGCATTAAACGCTTTAAAGAGCTATTAGACCAAGACGACATCACAATCGACTTTAACGAAGCGGCCGACGATTATTCGGTGGGCGACATCGTTGGGGCTGTCGACAATGTGACAGGAATTTCGGTTAAGACCGAGATTAAAAAGAAAATAGTCAAAATCAAAGACGGCAGAATCACGGTTGATTTGGACACTACGAGCGGCTCCGCAAAAGTTAGCAGTGGGAGCTTCAGCGGTGAATCGCAGGGCGGTGGTGGCGGTGGCGGAATTACCCTTCAAGATGTTTTCCCGATTGGCTCAGTCTACATCACAGCCGCCGACATTAACCCCGCTACGCTCTTTGGCTTCGGCACTTGGGTACGAGTAGAGGGCAAAATGATTTTAGGTGCCTCGGAAGAATACCCAGCAGGCTCAACAGGCGGCTCGGCAACGCATACGCTGACGGAAAGTGAATTGCCTGGGATCAAGGGTAGCCTGCAATCAAGACTATATCTCTCAGGCGGCAGCCTAGGCACAATACTGTCAACTTATGATGTCGCAGGCCAGCCGAACTGCTTTACGCGAGTGACAAACGGCGGCGACCAGTGGGTTGATGCCTTAGCGAGAGGTGGGGGCTCCTCTAACAACAACACAAGAATAGATTTAAACATCGGCGGCGGACAGCCATTTAGCATTTTAAACCCGTACAAAGCCTTTTATATTTGGGAACGCATAGCATAAGGAGAATAATATGGCAGAAATACACTTAGTAACAGGACACGCAAATTCAGCACACGTTACAGCAGACGATGCAGGCAGCCTTAATATCGGGCTGGTCGACGCAGGGCGGTATGTGCTTAATATCGGCAAGAAATTCGCTTGCACGGCAACAACTAATAATAATTTAAGAGTTGAAGACGGCGACATCTTAATGCAGGGCCGACACATAAGGATTGAGGCAGGCGAAACAGTCAACCTCACTCTGGAAAACGGCACGCAGGGGCAATATCGGAACGACCTTGTTGTTTGCAGGTATACCAAAGAAGCATCAGGCGTGGAAAAAGCAGAGCTGGCAGTCATTAAAGGAACTCCGGCAACCAGCAACCCCGAAGACCCGTCATATACGGCAGGCGACATTCAGGGCGGCGACTTGCTGGCCGAAATGCCCTTATATCGCATCCCGCTCGATGGTATCACAGTGGGAACGCCGGTACAGCTCTTTACACTGCTGAAAACAGGCCTAGAGCGCGAAACAGAAATTTCACAGGCCATGCTGCCCAAAACAGGTGGAACCGTGACAGGCCCTCTGATTATTCAAGGCATGCTAAAACTCACCAGCACCAACTACGGCGACACCCTTCCCGCAGCTGGAAACGCCGGCAGAATCTTCTTCAAAAAGGTGTGAAATAAATGGCAGTCATAACGACAAGTGCACCGACCTTTTATTTAAACGGCAGCCAAGTGTCGCCGCCGGCAGTAGTGGGATATAACAATGGCTATAACTATGTAGCTCGCTACCAGTTCACGGTGCCGGCCGGAGTTACAGCTGACACAATCGCTGTTAATTTTGGGATAGCCACCTTCAATGTTGGTGATGGTGCTGAGCCTATAAGGTACAAGGTGACAACCAGCCCGACGTCGCATGTAAACGCGGGGGCAGGGTCAAGCTATGACGGCACGCTGACTTTTACGGATAGCGGTAATCCTAAGTTCACAGCAACGGCAAGCGGCCAAGTTTTAATAGCTCAAGCAGGGACATACTACTTGTATATTTTCCCAGGCAGCGGCAATGACTGCACTTGGTCTTGGCCTACTGTTGCAGTCAGTGTAAACCTCACTAAGAGCATCTATCAGCTTACGCTAAACAAAGCGGCCCACACATCACTTGAGGTTAAACGAGGGGGCGTTTCATTAAGCGACGGCGCGAGCATTGCTTATGGCGATGTGCTCAACATTACTTTCGGCGCCGACGCCGGCTATGAGGTTACAGCCACACTCAACGGCTCAGCAATCCAAAGCGGGGCGACGCACACAGTCGTCGGAAATGTAGCGGTCGCGACCATAGCAACAGCTCTGGGACTGGTCTATATCGACAACGGCACGCAGTTCGTGGCGTGCCAAATCTTTATAGACAACGGCACAGACTGGGAGCTTCATGCACCAAATATTGACACAGGCGATGCCTGGAAACTTTGTTCATAAGAAGGACGGGAAGCATGGAAATTAAATCAATTATTGTCAGTGTAGTGCTGGGGATGTTTACCAGCACAGGCGTATGGACCTTTGTGACTTTTATGATACAAAGGAAAGATAGAAAAGACGGTGCAGTCGCTCGTATGCTTAAGGGGCTCGGCCATGACAGAATATGCAGCTTGGCAACTTTCTATATAGCTCGCGGCAGCATAACGATGGAAGAATATGAAAGCTTACACGAATATCTTTATAAACCTTACAAAGAGCTTGGCGGCGACGGCACTGCGGACAGACTAATGAAAGAAGTTGACAAACTGCTCAGCGATAGCCTCGCAGAATTAACTATAACGGAATAAAAATTAAATTATTACAAAAAGGAGTAAAATTATGAAAAATTGCAAAATCAGACGAGCGGCGAGATTGATATTAATTTTCACGCTTATTACATCAATCACCATAATTGTCGCTTATGCAGAAGGTAATCAAACAGGCGTGCCCGTGAAAATCGGCAGCACCGTTATCTACCTTGATATGACGGATATAGTGCAAGCAGCAATATGGCTATTTGTCGCCTTTATATCTTCCGTCGTTTTGCCGCTGCTAAAACTGATTGTGGGTGAAAAAATTGTAACGGCCGGAGTGCTCGCAGCAGAGCAGCTCTTTGGCGCAGGCGTCGGTGAGAAGAAGTTTAACTATGTTATGGAGTGGGCATCTAAATTAATTAAACTTGACGAGCAGACGCTCAGGAACTTTATCGAAGCTGCCGTTCGCAAGCTGAAGGAAAAAGCGCTCGAGAAGAAAAATGATTGATGACATTTCAACGACAGCGGAAGTGAGCGCGCCAAGTAACGACGTTTTTAAAGCTTCTCGGCCGCCAGAATCAGAAGGCAAAAAATACACATATTATGAGCCTTACTATGACGATGATAAGCAGTATAGCGGGCTTCTGGATGGGGGTGTAGGATATGAGTACTCAAATTAATATTCAGGTGGTGAAACTGGATTTTAAGTATCTACGGAAACGCGATGAAACTAAATATCTATTTTTTCATCATTCGGTTAAAGACGGAACGGTGCAGCAAATACACGCTGCGCACTTATCGCTAGGCTGGTCGGGCATCGGCTATCATTTTTATGTTCGCAAAGACGGCAGTATTTGGCGGGGCAGACCGCTTGATTCTGCAGGCGCTCATGCAGACGGCTATAACTACAATTCAATCGCTGTCTGCGCAGAGGGCAACTTCGAAAGAGAACAAATGTCTGAAATTCAAAAACGCTCCGTTACACTTACAGCAGCTTACGTGTGGGAAAAATTCCCCGGCCTTCTGGACAAAAAACATAAAGACGTAAACTACACCGCATGCCCGGGAAGATATTTCCCGTATAACGAGATTGTGTCCGGGGCTAAACTGCTCTTAGCAGAGCCAGCGACACCACGAGCGCCAGCGTCAGCGACACCACAGGCGACAGGCAGCGAAAACTGCATAGAGTTTCCGGACCTTGTGCGCGGGACATCAGGCTCGCTTGTAGAATCGATGCAAGTGCTTTTAATCCATAAGCACAAAAAAAGCTGCGGCAGATGGGGAGCAGACGGCTCTTTCGGAGCAGCAACACATAGGGCACTCAACAGTTTCCAAAATGGAAACAACCTTCCCGCAGACGGTATCTGCGACATCGCCGTTTGGAGAAAGTTGCTAGGGGTATAGCTTGCCGCAATTAGGGGCCTAAAACCACACTGCAACGCGCACTGCAACGGAAGCTGATTTATCATAATTTATCGTGATTTCTAAAAGTTAATAAAAAATAAAGAAAGACTGCAAAACCATTGATTTATAAGGCTTTGCAGTCATTTTTCTTGGTCCGAGTGACTGGATTTGAACCAGCGGCCTCTTGAACCCCATTCAAGCGCGCTACCATCTGCGCCACACCCGGTTATAATGCCAGAAGAATATAGCACAAAAACAAAAGAAATGCAAATAAAATAGAAAAAATTAATTAAAATTGCCTAAAAAAGAGCGAAAATGATAAAAATGGAACTGATTAAACCAAAATTAAAATAGTGAATAAATTGAATAACAGACAGAATCACCGACTATTTAGAGTTTGTTAGTTATGTTTTTTAAGTCCGATAAATTAGAGCTTTGATAGTAATTTAGCATCTCGAGAGTAGTATGACCGATTAACTTGAGCTTGTCGGAATCAGGAGCTTTTACGGCTTTGAGTAGGTTAGCAAAAGTATGTCTAGTTGAATGTGGCGAAATGGTTCTTTGTCCGTTTGCATTAATTTTGTTTTCAATTTTAGCCTTATCCAGAGTAGGGTAAAAGTAAGCTCTGCGGTAGTGGTCGTAGCTGAGTTGGTTGCCATTTTTATCGGAGAAAATGTATTGGTTTGGAGATTTTTCGCATATAAGCTTATCAAGAATAGGTTTAATTTTAGGGGATATAGGAACAATGCGATTTATGCCAGCCTCAGTTTTCGAACCACCCACTAAATATCCCTCTTCCTTATTGTAATCTTTAACTTGTAGAGATAACAATTCAGATGGTCGAAATCCTAAATAACAAGCGCAAACAATATAATCAGAGGCGGGGGTATCGAGAGCCTTTATTTTTAACAGTTGGTCGAGGGTTAATGCTTCTTTTATGCCAGTTGATGTTTCATTTACCTTCAAGTATTCCGCAAGATTTAATTTGTGAGGAACGAAAAAACGGGGGATACCAAATTTGTAAACTAAACCACAAACAGCCCTCATATTTTCCTGAGTTCGTTTTCCTTTGCCGCATTCATCTAAACACTCTTGTAGGTCGTCTATTTGAATTTCTTTGATGTATAAATCTTGAATGGGGGCAAAATACCTAAAAGCCGCCCGATAACAATCAATCGTAGCTTTAGATTTGCCGGTGTGAGTAGGTAACCATTTTTCGTATAGCTGTCTAAATGTTACATCCGAATAAGGTTGCATTTCATTTAGCTCTTTTAATTTTTCTAGTGCTTCTTTTTTAGTTCTGGCATTTCTTGATAATGTTTTTCTTATCTTTTCTCCGTTTGCCCCTCTAATGTAATGTGTTTTTTCTGCCCTCCATCTTCCATGAGGTAAGCGATAAATTGAACCCTCTCCGTGAACTCTTCTTGCCATTTTTTTATACTTCCTTTCTTTTACTTTAGCTTCCATTTCGATATTTGGGAGCTTATTTTTTTATCTTTTTTCACCTCCTTTTTACTAACTATATCGTCTTTTTATCTTTTTGTACGCCCCTTATTCGATATATACACTCCATTTTTCTAATATTAAGCCAATTTTTATATCATAATTTTCTTTTCCAAATATCACTTCTTTATAGTCTCCATCAACAAAAGCTAATATTTTACTATTAATGCGTGGAACAGCAAAAGTACTAATTATCCTACAAATCCCCCCTTCAACAAAAACAATAACTCCGCCCCCTTGATATTTTTCTATCTCTATATATCCAATTAACCCACCAAAAGTAGCCGTTCCATCTCGATAAGCCAGCTCCGTATATATAGGTACTTTCGACACCCTACCACTATCCAATATTCCTAAATCATAGTCATCTAATAGTAATTGAGGTCTTGTAATATTCAACACTTCACACAATAAATCAATCTTTTCGTGTTGAGGCATAGAAGCACCATTTTCCCAGTTCAACAAAGCAGGGAGAGTTACACCTACTTTTTCTGCTAATTCTGTCTTAGTCATCCCCCTTTTTTCCCGATAATAACTTAAATTTCGACTCACTACTTCAATGTATGTGGGCTTTTTTCGTTTCATTTTTAACTCCTTTCATACTTAATTCGTAGTAATGTCAAGTGTATCATCTATCTTTCTCTATGTAAACCCCTTATTTTACTTATATTTTCTTGTGTTCGTAATCGTTTTGCAGTTAAATACTTATCCATACTTAACCACGCCTTTTTGTAAGATAATTAACACTTTACCTTTTTCTGTTGGGTCTATTTTTTATCTTTTTCAGCTCGTTTTAATCCACCTAACAAAATATTCAAAACCACATAATAAGTTAATGAAATATACTAAATACCCCTAAAATCAATATAAAACAAGGGGAAACAATACGAAAATAAGAAAAGCAAAAAGTAACAAAATAGAAACAGAGCAAACTAAATATACACATTCCCCTGATAAACTTGACTAGAGAAAGAAGGACGGTATAATAGGGATGAAAACAAAAGAAAAGGGCAAAAACAAAGCTAAACTAAATAAAAAGTAACAAAATCGGAATCAAATTGTATTAACAGCAATAACACAGAAACATATAAACAAAGAAGCAAAAAAACTAACTCTAACTTAAATAAAAATAACAAGAAACTAATGTAAAGGAGAAATCAAAAATGGAAAAAGAAGCTAAAAATTATATGGAAATGGTAAATAAAATGATGAATAGTCCGGATGTTTTTTTATCAATTGCAAAGGTAGCTAAAATCTTAAAAACATGCCCAAAACGATTAAAGAAGCAGATGGAAGAAGCACCCGAAACTTTACCATTCCCAGTAGTAAAGATAGGTAAAAGAAAACGAGTGCTAAAGACCGATTTTGTTAAGTTTTTGCAGAGATAAAAAAGGAGAATAATAAAAAAATGAGTGATTATAAAAAACGAAAGTGGCTAGAAAATGTAACAATCATAGTAGATAGCAGAGAAAAATCAAACGAGCATATAACCAATGAATTAGACCGCCTAGGAGTTAAGTGGTGTATAAAAAAACTTGATTTCGGTGATTATAGTTTCAATGTTTATGGCGAAGATTTTTTAAATAAATGTGTTATAGAGAGGAAATCCGGCGTCCTAGAGCTTTACGGAAACACAATAGAGCGAAAAGCAGACCCCAAGACAGGTAGATGGATGAATGTGGGAGGCAGACTAGAAGCCGAAATAGAACGCGCAAAAAAGCACAAGGCACAGTTATCTATCCTCATTGAAGGGGTAGAGAGTATGCGGGAAGTTAAGAATACAGCACTAAGCAAAGAGCAAATCAAGAAATTCAAAAACATTAAAACTTCCGATATTGGAAAACGAGTTTACAGCTGGTTGAGAAAACGAGAACAAAATAATTCAGGTGGTTTTAGAATTATCTTCGCGAATCCAAAAGAAACAGCTGCAGCGAGAATTATGGAGGAATTTTACTATTTTACAACCAATCATTTTTACAACCTAAAGAAATAATAATAAAACAAGGAGAGAGATTAAAAATTAAAAGTAATATTAAAAATACGGGGAAAAAAAGTCCGATTGATACTATTAAATACAATATTTCTATTCCGCGTTTTTTACGAGACACGGGTTTGTGGGATGGGCAAGAGGAGCGAATAGCCTGCCCGATTCATAATGGAAAAGATAAGAATTTTGCTTTTGATAATAACCAATATAAATGCTACTCCTGTGGAGCTTACGGTGGCGATGTAATCAATTTAGTCATGGATTTATATCAAGTTGATTTAAAGGAAGCTCTTAGGATGATTGATGATTCATATCACTTAGGAATTTATAATGAAATAACCGAAGCTCAACACATTATAAACAATAAAAAGAAAAATGATTTTGAAATAACATATAAAGATAAAATAGTTAGTATTGATGAAATTGAAGAGCGAGATTTTACAGAAAAACATAAAAAAAGATTAATAACAGATTATCAATATGATGAAAAAAATTATGGGAAAGGATTCATGGAAAATCTATACTTAATTAATCGAGGTATATCCCTAAAAATCCAAAACCTATTTGAAATATATTTTACTTATGAGCAGGATTATATAGTTAATTTTCCACTAAAAAAGGCTGATGGAAAAGTTGTAGGAGTAGCTAAAAGAAATATATCCACAAAAAGGTATAGATATCAGAAGGGATGTAGAAAGCCATTATATGGTGAGTATGAATTAAGAAAAATACTAAAAAAGCTTAACAAAGAGAAAGTGGGATATGTGTTTGTAGTAGAGGGAATGATTGATTGTTTAACATTATGGACTTGGGGATATCCATCTATTGCTCTACATGGTTTAGGCTCCGTTAAACAAATACAAGAACTACTACAGCTCCCCACAGAGATGATTATATTAGCTTTAGATAATGATGAAGCCGGTCAAAATGCAGCCGAAAAGTTACTAGATCAATTAAGAGGAAACGGAAAAATAATAGGAAAACTTGATTGGGGAAATAGTGAATCAAAAGACATTAACGATTTATCTGAAGAAGAATTTAGAAAACTAAAATTTATATAAAAGAGAGTAAAAATTGAAAAAAGAAGAAAGGATATCAAATATTGAAGAAGGAGTATAGATAATTATGTCAGAACCAAAATTAAAGCTTATTGAATTAAAAAACGAAATAAGTGAAAAAGAACAACGAGATTATTTAATAGACAAGATTAAAAAAGCAACAAAGCTTGAACTACAGAGTAAGGAGTTTTTGGCGGAGTTTGTTAATATAAAAGACTTTGATTTGCAATATGAACTGATAGAGCTAATAAAAGACATTGCTAATGATAGAGGTTGTAAAGGAAGAACCAAAGCATTAATAAATGAGCTACAAACAGTTTCTACAACCGATACAAGAGAATTAAAAAGATTATATCAAGATTTAAACCTTAGATTAAATAGATACGGGATTCCAGTAACAACCGTGGGAAACGTTAAAAAAATTATACTTCATGACCCGCATTTTAAAAATGTTTGGTACAACGAAGTGACTAATAACTTTGAATATTTAGACAATGTTTTTTGTTTAGAAGAATGGAAGGGATATGATAAATCTCTATCTAATGTTTGGGAAGAAGAAGATACAGTAAAAGCTTTTTCTTATATCGAAGAAAAATACCATATGAAAGATGTTAAAAGAGTTATCTATGATGCTTTATTATTAGTAGGAAAAGGAGAACGAAAATACAATCCTATAAAAACTATTATTGAGGCCGAACCTTGGGATGAAACAGAAAGATGTGAAACCTTTTTAATTAAGTGGCTCAATGTAAAAGATACTCCTCTAAATAGAGAAATAAGTCGATTAATGTTTGCTATAGGAATTAACCGCCTCTATAATTCAGGTTGTCATGCAGAATTTGTATTTATCTTATTTTCGTTAACACAAGGAACAGCAAAAACAGTTTTAACAAAATGCTTGGCACTTGAAGAAGGCTTTATGACGGAAATGGAGTCTATTGAGGGAAAAGATAGTTTACAAAAATTATCAGGTACTTGGATTGCAGCCCTTACAGAATTGCAAGCATTAAAAAGAGTTAAAGATAGTGAAACATTTAAAGCTTTTTTAACAGCAACAGAAGATAAATTTAGACTTCCTTACGGAAGAAAAGTTGTAAATAAAAAAAGACAAAACATATTTATAGGAAGTACTAACGAGCGGGAGTATATTTATGACAAAACCGGCGCAAGAAGGTTTTTAAGAATTGATGTGGGAAACACAGCAGAAGATGGAAAACGAGTTTTTAATAAGCGTTATGAGATTGTACAGGAAGCGAGAATGTGTTGGGCAGAAGCTCTCTTTAAAATGAAAAAAGGGGAAATGCCTACATACTATCCCGACCATTTATCTGAGGAATTTGAAGCACTACAACAGAGCCAAATTGTAACCGATGAAATTGAAGGTTTAGTTGAAATGTATTTAAATAGAACAAGAAATAATGAAATATGTACTTATGATATTTGGGTTGATGGATTTGGAAGAGAAAAAGATAAAATGCAGCGTAGAGATTCATACAATCTAATAAAAATAATGGATAATATTTTCAAAAAAGATTGGGAACGAGCAGATGATAAAAAATGGTTTAGTGAATGGGGCAGCCAAAGATACTGGATTCGCAAAGACCCTACTACCCCGAGAAGCCAGCCTGAACCAGATTACGAAATTCCTGACAGCTTTACCCTACTAGACGACAACAAAGTGGAATATGACGAACATGGTATCCCAGTTGTATTTTAGAGCTAATTAAACCAAAATCAACTAAAATGCTTATCAAAAGAGAGCACCAACCCCCTACTATAAAAACATATCAAAATTAAGCTAAACCGCACATTAAACATAGACCAAAAATATACTAAAAAAGAATAAACATAAACAGAATGCAAAACGAAAATATGCAAAAAGTAAATCTAGCTAAATCAAAAAATAATTCATTCCTAACTTCATTCCCAGCAACATTCCCAGCAGCATAAAAAATAGGTGAAATTAAGAAAACATAAAAATCAAATAAAAAATAGAAAAATACTCGAAAATAAACCTAAAATCCATTCCTAGCAACTTTCTGGGAATTATTGGGAATGAACTGGGAAGGAATCTAAAAATCAAAATTATAACTTTTCAGAGAGAGAATCACCAGTATTTACTATAATTACATATATATTTATAACTTTTTAGTATATACATTCCTACAATCCTAATATAATACAACTTTAAATGTTTTCAGAGGAGTCCATTTTTGAAACCGATAAAGTGCTTGGAAATATTAAGAATGTTGGGAAGAAAACGGTGTAATCTCTCTTTTGACAAGCCGGATAGTAAAAAATAAAAATAGAGAATTATAGGATTTATTTTTATCTAGTTTTGGCACCATTTCAATTAGTTTTATATTTTTGATTTAGTTAGTATTTATTTTGATTTTATTTATATTTATTTTATTCGTATTTATTTTTAAGAAGGAAGTGAAAAGATTGAATATATGTAAAGAAATAAGTTTAGAGAAGTTTGAAGAGGTTAAAAAAGTAATTCCAATGATAATAGAGGATATTGAAAATTCTGCTTCTGGCCACATAGATAAAAAGGACAGAGATACAATTTCTACTATTTATTGTGATTTGGAATATTTGAATTATATTTTTAGGGATATTTTAAGTGAAGAGGAAATAGATGAAAACTTAATTGAAATTCTTGCTTGTTTGGTTTTTAAATTATGTGAGCTGGTAGAGAAATATATAAAATAATAGATAAAAGGTAAAGAGAGCCTGTGAGAAAAAGTCTGTAAATAATATCTAGCCTCCTATAGTAAAAAAATACTATAGGGGGTTATTTATATATAGAAAAATTATCACGCTCCTTTTTTATCTTTATCACGACTAAAATAACTATCAACTGACTCATATTCTGTTCTATTTCCGTCCTCATCATAGGTTACTACTTTTTTTATTCGCCGTAAAAAAGCTCTCCAGGATTCTTCGTCATTCTCTTGTATTTCGGAGTATTGTTTTTCAAGAGGCCAATTAGATACGATATAAATCTTTTCGTAACAAGCGAATTTATTAGCATATCTACTTGGCAGTTCAATAGGATAAATGTCGCAATATAGGAGCATATCTTTTAATTTTAGTGAAGAGCAGAATTCGTCAAAACAGATAACAGGTTGACAAGCATATCCGTCAAATGGGTGCAGATAATCAGTTACACGATACACATTTGAATAACCATTATCTTCAAAAACGCCTCTTGTCTTTCCTGTACCGGTTGCGCCGCTGATATATATGACTTCCAAATCAAGCCTAACCGTCTCTTTAAATCTTTCGGTTAATATTGTTGTTCTTATTTTATCTAGTTTATCTATTTGAAGAATGTAATCCTGATTAGCTGCTATTATTTCCGCATTTGTCATACCTTCATAAATCATTCGGTATAAATCGGACATATCAGCTCTTTTTCCCTTGCTGTCTGGAGGCTGAGTTCCATATTCTTCAAATGTTCCTTCTATTTTCTTCTCTTGCTTACTTTCGTCCAGTTCCCATTTTCCGCATTTTTTTATATAATTCACATTTTCCGACACCGAACCCCTGCATTTTTCAATATGTGCCTCAGGGAAATATCGTTTAACCATGCTGAATCTAACACGAGACGAGAAGACCATAAAAATATGAGTATGATGAATTGAACCTTGCTCGTCCGACATGCAGAAATAAATTATCGTTTTAAAATTGTCTATAATTGTTTTATTTATATAATCATGTGTATAACCCTTTTCTAGTGGTGCATTGATTGTTAGTTGATACATGTATGATTGTGTGTCTATTAAAACCTCCTCCTTGCGTTCAGTTTGTGCAGTTGTTGTGAACGCGATTATTTTCTCCTCAACCCCTTGAAATCACTAGGTTTCCGGGGATTTTTTATTGTTTGTGCGCGTGTCTTGGTAATACTATTTCGACCCGCATGGGGGCTTGGCGGCTTCACCGCCGCCCCCTTCTTGTTTACTTTCCCTAGTTAAAGCCGCAATACAAAATTCCTTCATTTTTTCCGTATTTCTAATTGTAGGGATTTTTACATATTGCATTTCCGAGCCTTGCAATAAAGTAACTCCTTCACCCCTTTTAAATACTCTGTTCCCAATATCCTCAATATATTCTCTAGGTATCAACATCTCGTAAATACTTTTGATTGGCGCACCTAATATCAGGATAATTCCGAAGTTAAGCCTGCTGCCTGACGGAAAAACAGAAGCATCCGGCCTTTGTGAAGAGATAACTATTCTTATCCCCAAAGAACGTCCTAACATAAGAAGCTCCGATATTTTCTGCATAACATCATCAGCCTTTTTCTTTTGGGATATTTGCAGAGCCAGAATATTAGCTACATACTCATCCCAGATCAGTGTTACAGGATTTCTTGATTTATCATCTCCCGATTGCCTTTTTTTCAAAATACCATAAACAATTTCTAATGCCTCTATTGACTTATTGTAAGGGAAATACCGAGGGCAACTACGCAAATATGAGAATTGTTCATCCTGTTTGAAATCGGCGAAATAAACTATACCGTTATTTTCTGCCTTAGCTATTCGGGCAAGTAGCAGATTCGTTGCATGACTCTTCCCACTTCCGCTCATGCCGCATAAAAGAATGTGGCTGTTTGTCTGTGTGGAAATATCTGTAATAATAGGTTCTCTCGCTCCGTATCCGTACCATTTGTCAAAATCATACCCAAGAACTAAATTAGAATTCTTCATCGTAAAGCACACCCCTAGAAGTGGGTTCTCTACCCTCTGCTGAGTACATCACAATTCTATTACCATTTGCCTTACCTCCATATCGGAAGTCTTGGACAAAATGAATGTTCATAGCATCGGCAATTTCATCCCTACATTCTTGCCACAATTTCATAGGTATTGGAGAGTAAAATTCCCTAACTGTAACTCCACTTTTCTTATCTTTTTTCTTGCGGATTAGAATAGGGCTGCCATTTCTAAGCTCCACACCCCTAAACGCCATTTGTAATCTTGCTTCGTCTTTTTTAGCTGTGAAAGTTCCAATAGTATCAATCAGTAAAAACAATAGCAAAAGAGGTATCAGAATTCCTAAAACCTTTATTACTATTGTGAAAACCAAAACCAAAAGCTTAGGCACATCGACAGAAAATGCTAAAACAGACTCAACTTTCACCCAGAAATAAACTGTTAATACAATTATAAGTAAAAGAAGAATGTTCAGTAATGGGTAGTTTATCATCTGCTCTACCCCCAACTTCAAACGGTACAAATTCCTCTTTCTAATCCAGCTCTCTAAAATATATTGATTATTTTCGTGCTCCATTAAAAACTCCTTTATAAATATTTCTTTCCTATAACATCCGGGGGCATTGTTGAAACACCCCCAGACATTAAAATACAGTACTTAGGCATTGACCTTTGAAATTGCCTCTACTTTGCCTTTCATATTAAATGCTAAATCAATAGTGTCGTTCAGCTTAGTATCCTTAGGCAAAACAATTCCGCTTTTAAGGAAAAATTTCTCGGCACGCAATCCTTCAACGTTCTCATCTTCAAATGCGCAGAAGATATTAGTACCATTAATTTCCTCACCGATATTGTTTGTAAAGTTAATATTTTGTACTCCGATAAGCCTAACTAACATGTATATAATCACCTCCTTTTTTCACCAGCTTTATTATGAATTAGCCGATTTTTTTAGTAGATTTAAGCCCTACATGTACATTATATGCCGTTATTTTTTTAATACAAATTTAACCCGAAAACGCAAAAAACACCTATAAAACCTATCATTTACAGCAGATTTCATAGATGCCGACACTTTTAATTTCTCTTTTTAATTTGTATTTTTATTTCTTATTTATATATCTTTTTTACTTTTCTATTTTCTTCTTTTTTTATATATCTTTTTTTCCTTTTTATTATTTTTTATATTGTTGCTTTTTTATTATTTTTCCCCTATTAATTTCTCTTTTTTGATAAGCCGGAAATAAAAAATAATAATATCAGAAGCACTAAATGGTATCAAAGAAACTATCATTAAAAGTAACAATAGTATCGACATATATCTTTTTAATTTCATGGTTTTCTTCACTTCCTTTTTTTATATTATATTATTTAGGTAATTCTTTTTTTTACACATATATAATAACGCGCTTTTAAGTTATATACAAAGTTTCAATTTTTACAGCAATAGAGCAACCCAATTAAATGCGGATTGCTCTTGTGTTGGTACTATGTAAATTTAGAAAGTGGCAAAACTCAACAGTATCATTAAGCTTAGTATCCTTAGGATGTTGGTACTGTGTAAATTCATAGGGGTGCAAAACCTCAAATTTCCTGTACAGCTTCTTGGGAACTATCTTCTTCTGAAAATATATTGACCAAGCTAACCGGGTCCAACCATCCCTTTTTATGTTTTTATTTAATTAGACTGGCACATACTCAGTCCATGCTTCTTGAACTACAACAGTTTCAGTCCAAGCAGGTTGAACTAGGGTTTCTTGATATGGAATATTAACTGCAGCATCGTAATATCCCATACCAGGACAACCAATACTATAAGTATATTCAGTTATCTGTGCTGGGGACCAACCAGTTATATCTACCCCATTATCTAAAAAAGTATGTATCTCTTGCCTATATCTGGTAATAGTATAAGTTTCTTCCGGATGATAGATAGTTTCGGTTACTGCTGGGTGATAAACAACCCTATATCTCTTTCCCCCTATTAAAACCACACCATTATCTACCGGTGTATCATTATTTGTTATCGGTTTTGGTCTTGTATTAGTATTATTGTTAGGCTTTTCTACTTCTAAGTTCTCCGGTTTTGTATCATCTATTTTCCAGAACATATCATCATAGCTGGTTAATAGATTCAACTTGCCTCTAAATGTTGCCAGAAATTCCTTACCGATTTTTATATCAATCTCTGTAGCATCAGTATTAGAAGAAGAAGGAACATCTATAACTTTATTTTCATTACAAGCAGATAAAACTAAAAGCAAAACTGTTACTAATATTAAGATATTTAATTTGTTTTTCATTTTTTTTCCTCCTTTTTATCAGTTATTTCCTTTCTTGTTATTTTCTAAGTATATTATATCAAATTCCATTATTTTCTTGATTTTCCCCTTCTATATTTTCCTCTTCTTTTTCTTCTCCATTATTTTCTTCTGGGTTTTCTATATTATTTTCTATATTATTTTCTTCTAATTCATTTCCCGGTGATTCTTCTTCCGGTATTTCTTCTTTATTTATTTCTTCTTCATTCAATTGTTCGTTTTCTAGTATTGGATTGTCGTTTGCTAATATTGTACCAGAAAATAGAGAACTTATCATCAAAATCAAAAGAAGAAAAGCTAGTAATCGTTTAAAGTTCAAATTACATCATCTCCTTAACTATCGTATTTATATAAAGGAATATATAAATTTTGTTGGTTTTTTATATTATTTTTTTTCTAATTTTTTTCATCTCTATCATAACGTGCTTTTTGTTTTTTTCAAAGTTTACAATTTCCATAATAAAGAGCAACCCAATTAAATAACGGATTGCTCTTTTTGTGTTAAATAATCAATGTGGTTTTTTACGGAGTTTAAACTGGTACATATTCAGTCCATGCTTCTTGAACTACAACGGTTTCAGTCCAAGCAGGCACTACAATGGTTTCTGTGTATGGAACATTAACCATAGTTGTATACCAACCACAATTATGAGTAAAACAGTAGTCCTCTATCTGAGCACTTGACCATCCAGTTACATCTGTACCATCATGTGTAAACATTCTTGGTTCTTGTCTATAGTTAGTTTTGGTAATGGTTTCTTCCGGATGATATATAGTTTCTGTTACTGCCGGATGATAAACTACCCTATATCTTTTTCCTCCTATTAAAACTACTCCATTATCTACCGGTGTATCATTGTTTGTTATTGGCTGGGGTTTTGAATTATTAGAAGCGCCAGTATTATTATTAGGTTTTTCTGCATCTAATTTTTCTGGTTTTGTATCATCTATTGTCCAGAACAAATCATCATAGCTAGTTAATAGATTCAATTTGCCCCTAAATGTATTAAGGAATGTAGAGTTTATTTTCGGAGCTTCTATATTCTCAATAACAGGAACCGCAGTAGAAGTATTATTATCATTACAAGCTGATAAAGCAAAAAGTAAAATGGCTATAATCATTAAAATATATATCTTTTTCTTCATTTTATACCTCTCCTTTCATCTTTGTTTTTCTAGTTACATTATATCAATTTTCAATCTATTTCTTTCTAATATTATAACAGAAAACATGAAAACAACTCTATTGTGTATCTTCAGAAAGCTCGCCATCTGTTGTTGTGGTTTCTGTTTCTTTTGTACTTGCCGGAACATACTTGCCTTCAATAATAAAAGTCATATTAACGGGATATTTCATTAAACCGAAATCAATAGAAATCTCGTCAGCATCATCAGAGAAAGCTCCATCACACTCTTTATCTCCAATTAATATAGTGATAATAAGCTGCTCTTCATCAACAAGCCATCTGATAGGTTGTTCTATATCATTAACTACCAACTTGCCAACTCCGCCAGGCTCAAGCTCAAGATAGTTCGCACCTTCTGAATATACGTCGGAGAAATAATAAAGCTGGTTCTCAACAAGTATAGTGTTGCCGATATATTTACCTACCCAACGAGATTGTGTATCTTCGGTTTTCTCAGCTTCCTTATTATTAGAAAAAGAAGCAGAGCAAGCAGATAAAATTAAAATACAAATGATTAAAAAAATAGCTGTAATTATTTTCGTAAGTCTTTTCATAATATCCTCAATTCTCTAAGTTTTAACCCTTTATTTCCCTTTAACTATACCGCATATTTATATTTTTGTAAATCAGTTTCAAATATGGCTAATGGAAACAAAATGCAAGTAAACTAATATAAAGATGAGCAAACAAGAAATAATTATACCCACAACTAACTTTTTTACGGAGTTTAGCATGTGGGTATTTTTTATTATCTTTTTAATTTATTTGCTCTAACCTAAATGTGGCGAAACAATAATAAAAAGGGATTAAACTATATACTAAATTTACTGACTGTTGACCGGATAAAGATTAAAAAACCTATTAAAATCAATAAGTACGGCACTAGAAAACCAGAACCCCATTCAAGCGCGCTACCATCTGCGCCACACCCGGTCATTTGGCTATGACATATTAGCACAGAGGATGTAAAAATGCAAATTTATTTTCAAAACTCTTGGAGCAAAATCTTTTAGATCAGGGCAAAAGATATTTCTCAATATAGTCAGCCACACCGTCTTTGTCACAATGCCCGGTGACAGTGTCGGAAGCAAGCTTTACCGTGTCGGGCGCGTTCTCCATTGCAATACCGATACCGGCGTCGCGCAGCATAGAGATGTCGTTCAGGCCGTCGCCGAAGGCATAGGTTTGCGATCTGCGCATATCCAAATGCTCTGCCAAGAAGAGCAAGGCCTTACCCTTAGTAGCATCAAGGGCGTTCAGTTCCACATTGCCGGGTACAGCGCTGGATATCTGCAAATCAGGGAACAGTTCCGGCAGCTTTTCCAGTATTTCAAATGTAAGACTTGGCTCACGAGTGAAAAACTGCACTTTCTGCACATCTGTTTGCTCTTGCCGCAAATAGCTCTTAAGCTCAGGCACCGGCAGTCGCAGCTCGTGAAGCATTTTACGGCTGTAGACATGATCGGATACAATATCGTCAATTTTGAGCTTCATGGCCGCGGATATACGGCCAAAACCGTTCATAAAACAGTCATAAATAAGGTCAAACCTGTCTAGATATTCCATCAGGGCAACAGCTCGCTGCCAGGGAATTTCCGCCCGATACAGCACCTTTTGCACATCAATGTCAAAAAGCTCTGAGCCGTTGCAAGTTATGGCATATCTGAGCATAGGCAAATCCCGAATAAAGGCCGGCATTCCGTCAAAAAAACGACCGGTTGCAGGAACAACGACATACCCTGCCGCATCAGCGTCTTTCAAAGCACTTAGATTTCGGTCAGAAAGCTCCTTTTTGCTGTTAAGCAGAGTGTCGTCCAAGTCCAGAGCTATAATTCCACGCAGATTGCGCATTGCAAATACCCGCGGCAAGATTGCCTTCCTTTCTTTTATAATTTAATAATATATATTTATATTTATTTTTAGTGAGACTTATTCTCACTAAAAGAGCGCTAAGTTATCTCCATTGGTAGTAGTAATTTTTCCCATCTTGAGACCGCCTTAACGAAACCCCGAAAACCGTTTCAATCACAGGGAACTTGCATACTTCTTCAGGAGTTGAACGCATTGAGATGCTGCCATTATTGATAAGAAGAATCTCGCTCGAAAAATCAAAGGCCATCGGCAAATCATGCATCACCGCAATAATGCCCTTGCCGCTTTCGGCAAGTTCCTTTAAGGTCTTCATCAGCTTAAGCTGATGAGAAATATCAAGATAGGTGGTTGGCTCATCAAGAAGAATATAGCTTGTATCTTGAGCAAGAGCCATGGCAATATAGGCATTCTGACGCATACCGCCCGACAGAGTGTGAAGCGGTTTTCCGACGCACTCTGCAAGGCCAACTTTTTTCATAGCCGAAAAAGCTAACTCACGGTCTTTCTCAGAGTATCGTCTTGGGTAATTCAAATAAGGAAATCTGCCGTGAAGCACCAGTTGCTCCACCGTCATATCGGGGGTGTTTTTCCCTTGGGCAAGGTAGGCGATTTTTCTGGCAACTTCGGTTCTTGTCATATTGCCGAGACACTCGCCGTCAATCAGTATTTCGCCGGAGGAAGAAGGTATAATTCCGACAATTGTCTTAAGGAGCGTACTTTTTCCGCATCCGTTTACGCCTATAATACTTATCAGCTTTCCTTTTTCAAATATAGTCGAAAGGCCTTTAATAACGATATTTTTTTCATAGCCTGCGCAGATATTTTTAAGCTCAATCACGCCTGTGACCCCCTCTGCCCTTGATTAGAATATATACAAAGAAGGGTGCGCCTAAGAAGGCCATAATAATTCCGACAGGTATTTCATAGGGTGAAAATGCCGTTCTTGCAAGGGTATCACAGAGGCAGACAAAGCCTGCGCCATACAGGGCGCAGAGGCCCAAAAGATTTGAGGATTTACTCCCTGCGATGCGGCGAACAGCGTGAGGAACCAAGAGTCCGACAAAGGATAAAAGGCCGGCAAGGCTGACAGCGCAGCCTGCAAGAAGCGCGACAAAAAGCAAAAACAGCATCCTCATTAAGCCTGTATTCAGTCCCAGACCCTTGGCACTCTCTTCACCCAAGCTCAGCACATCCAATTCGTTGTGCAGAGTAATCAAAACAACAATGGCAACAGCAATAATGAACATAGCCGGAACGAGCTTTTGATAAGTGACGGCTGAAAACTCTCCAATCTTAAAGTTGTTGCTCATAACGCCCACTTCGGGAATAAAGGTGATTATAGAATCCGAAACAGCGCCCAAAAGGCTGTTCATAGCAACGCCTATAAGAATAACCGTTCCGCGAGAAGCTCCCCATTTTTTTGCGCCGAGGCTGACAAGTATCACTGCAGCAAAAGCGCCGATAAAAGAAAAAAGAGAGAGCTGCCAGCCGCCGTAAATTCCAAGAGCTGTGCAAAGCGTTACGGCAAGTCCCGCGCCCGCGTTCACACCGATAATACTCGGCGAGGCAAGGCGATTTGCGAGAACTACCTGTATCACCGCGCCCGAAACAGAAAGCGCAGCGCCGCAAACAAGAGAAACAAGCGCCCTCGGCAGTCTTACATAGTAAAATATGCGCGCCCCGGCAGAAGAATTAAAGCCGTTTCTAAATGCGTCTGTTATTTCGCTGAGCGAAAGCTGCGTACTGCCGAGCACAATGCCCAGCAGCGCAGAAATTCCCAGAAAAATAAAGCCTGCGGCATATAGATATTTAGTTTTATTCCTATCCAAGCAGTATTTTGCTGAGTTTTCCATAAGATTCCGCCCATTTTGCATTCGGTTTTATATTAAAAAGTTTGCGGTCCATTATATGAACTCTGCCTTCAATAACGGCAGAAAGAGTTCCCCAAGCCGGGTTTTCTTCCATCATTCTAGAAAAATTATCCAAAGCTTTTTCGGTGTCATCACCCATAGTCACCACAAAAATACGATAGGGCTCCTGCCTTATCACACTTTCCACACTCAATGTTTCAAGCAAAGAACTGTCGCTGTCGGCAATATTGATGCATCCGAGATCAGAGAGCATTTCGCCCAAGATTGTCCCTGTGCTGCCTTTTGCCTTTACAAAACCCGAAGCCGCGCGAAGCAAAAGTACAGAGCCCTCATTTTCAGGTAGATTAGCTTTCTTAAACTCAGCTTTAATTGAATCAATCTGCTCTTTAATCTTAAGTCCGTTTAATTCAAAAAGGTCTTTTCTGCCCGTAATATCGGTGCAGACAGAGAGCATTGAAAGGTAGTCCTCAAAATTATCCACATCAAAATATGCAACAGCGATACCTGCATTCTCGAGTACTTCTTTCATTTCGACGTTTGATGAGGTTGAAGCGCTTGCAATAACAAAGTCCGGTTCAGCAGAGAGAAGCAACTCCAAGTTGGGGGAGTGGGCGCCGCCGATATTGACTGCATCGGGAATATCCAAATTAAAATCATCCCACGCATCCTCTACTGTGGCGCATACGGAACCACCGGACAAAAGCCATACATCCGCAAAGCTGCCAATTAAAGTAGCCACTCTCTTAGGATTTTTATTTACCGCAACATTTCTCCCGAGGGCATCGGTAAAAGAAACAGTCTCACCTGCGGGCACAACCGATTGTGGGCCGCATGCAGTGAGCATAGTCAACATTAACATAAGCGATACAAACATCGATATTATTCTAATAGAATTTTTTTTCATATTTTTCCTTTACTACTTAAGCAGATTATTGACACGTGTCAAAACAGTGCTAAAATATTTCTTGGAAGATATACAATTTGCAGATTTACTTTTTTATCACGGACATGTTATTCAAAATTCTACGGCATTATCGTGCGCATGTCAATTGCTGTAGAGAGTGAGATACCAACCGTAGAATCAGCTGATTGATAAGCCTTTTCACAGCAAAAATATGCGCATTGTACTCGCAAGCATCAAAAGTTTTACTCAAATTTTAACACGTGCAAAGGAAGGAGTAGGGTATGAGCATTACAAAAGAACAGATAAGGGAAGTTAAAAGCAGAGGTTTCCTATTGAATAGGGGAACAGAGCGCTTTTCAGGCCGAATTGTCACAGCCGCCGGGCTTTTCACACCCGACGAGCTTCGCACTGTTGCAGAGGTTGCAGAAAAATTCGGCAACGGCAAAGTGATTATGACGTCGCGTCTTGCTGCAGAATTAGAGGGAATTCCTTTTGAAAAAATCCCCGAGGCCGAAAAATTTGCAAATGAGCATGGGCTGTATTTCGGCGGCACCGGCGCAAAGATAAGGCCCGTCACCGCTTGCAAAGGCACGACGTGTATTTACGGAAATATTGACACGCAGACGCTTGCAAAACTTATATATGACAAATTCTATATAGGCATGAAAGATATAAAACTCCCTCATAAGTTCAAAATCGGTGTCGGCGGCTGTCCCAACAGCTGCATGAAGCCAAGCCTTAACGATTTGGGAATAGAGGGCTGCAAGGCATTCTCATTCGACGCGGAGCTTTGCCGCGGCTGCAAAAAGTGCGGAGTTTTGGAAAGCTGTCCGTCAAGGGCGGTTTCCATGCTTGGCGACAAGGCGGTCATCGACGAGAGCGAATGTACAAAGTGCGGTCTATGTGTCGGCAAATGTCCTTTTGGCGCAGTTCCGAAGGAGGCCGAATCGGTCTGCCGCATTTATGTCGGCGGCACTTGGGGCAAAAAACAGCGGATGGGAACTCTGCTTCCCGGCACCTATTCTTTTGCTGAGATTCCCGATTTAATTGAGAAGGTGATGCTCTGGTTCAAAGAAAACGCCTATCTTAAAGAGCGCCTCGGGGCCGCCATTGACAGGCTCGGAACCGATAAGCTTATAGCGGCTCTTGCAACAAATGACCTTCTCGATAGGAAAGAAGAAATCCTTGCCGCGCCGATTAAAGAAAGATAATATAGTTTTCAAAAACCATAAAAAAGGGAAGTTGTTTAAAACAGCTTCCCTATATTTTTATCAAACATCCCTCAACAAAAACTTATGACCTTTTCCACGTCTTTCTAGAGAGCAAAATAAGCACCGGATAAATCTCAAGACGACCCATAATCATCGTGATACTCAGTAAAATCTTTGAAAAAGCGGATAATTTAGCGTACTCTCCGCTTGGGCCAAGTAAGTCCAAACTTGCCCCGATGTTGCTTAAGCATGAAATAACGGCGTTAAATGCTCCGCTGAATGATTGGGTGTCAAAGCTGATTAAGAGTAAAACTATAAAGAACACGCCCATGTAAGTTGCCAGATAAAAGTTTATTGATCTTAAAATCGGAGTTTCCAGCTGCTTGTTATCATATGTGATGGGAAGCACTCGTTGAGGTGATATCATCCGCCTTATTTCCTGCTTAATCGATTTAATAAATACCGAGATGCGAACAACTTTTAAACCGGATGTTGTCGAGCCGGACATGCCGCCAACAAACATTAAAAAAAGCAAGACTATATAGCTTGGAACCGGCCAAGGTTCAATGTTCACATTTGTATAAGCGGTTGTAGAACTGACTGAAGTTACATTAAATAAGGCGTTTTTAAAGGCAATCCAGAGATTGTTATAGACAGGGAAGATATTGATAGTGATAAAGAGAGTGCAGACAATCACAATTCCCACATACCACCACAGCTCTTCGCTTTTCAACACTCGTTTAATCTTGCCGACAAAAATCAGATAGAAGAAGTCAAAACTCATTCCGAAGATGAACATTGCCACAGATAAGAGTATTTCCAAGTATGGGCTGTTGTAGAACAAAATTGAATCGGGGTGAATGTTAAAGCCTCCGGTAGCGGCAGCGCCCATCGAAAGAAGCAAGGATTCAAAAAAGGGGACACCACCAAAAAAGATTAATAATGCAAGAATCAGAGTCATCGACAAATAGATAAAATATAAAATTCTAATTGACTTACTGACTCGCGACTCAACCTTGCCAAAGACAGGTCCCGGGAGCTCTGCTCGCATTATGTAAACCCCTTTGGCGCCGAAATTGGGAATTATTTGGACAATAAATACCAGCATTCCCATGCCGCCGATAAGCAGGGTGAATGAACGCCAAAAAAGAAGCGACTCGGGAAGTGCGTGCATAGTTGAACTTAGTACGCTTGCTCCCGTTGTTGTAAATCCTGAAACAGATTCAAAATATGCATCGATAGGATTTGGAATTGCGCCGCTCATTACAAAGGGTATTGCTCCGAAAAACGGCAAAACAAACCATGCCAAAGCGGCCAGTATCAACCCTTCGTGAGCATAGAAATCTTTGTTGTCAGGTTCTTTTAAACTTATTAAGCCTCCGACAACTTCGCAAATGAGAATAGTGGCTCCAAAGGAGAGTAAAACCGTAAGACTGTTTTTGTAAAAGAGCCCTACCGCCATGGGAGCAACTAACAAAGCGCCCAGCACTTGGATAAGTTTCCCGAGGATGTAATAAATATATGAGCGATTTATCATTTCAATATCTCATCAAGCGCACGCACACGCTTTTTAACATCGACAATAATGACATAATCATCTTCCAATAAATAATCAGAGCCTTTTGGAATTATCTTAACTCCGTCACGAATAATAAGCACAACCAAAACGCGCTTATCAAGCGGCAACTCCATTATCATTTGATTGCACACCTTGTCGTTCTTAGATACGATAAATTCAAGCACTTCCGAGTCTTTTGAAGTGCTTAAGCGAGCATATCCCAATAAAGGGTACTCATTTTGCTGCATCAGTGATCGAACTCTTCGAATAATAGCATCCGAGATCGAAGTGCGAGGCGAAATGATTGCATCCAGATTATCGGCATGCAGCAGCTTAATCAAAGATGTTCGATTTACTTTAGTGATGTTCTTTTTAACGCCCAGCGAGTGCGAATATAGAGAGAAGATCAGGTTTTCTTCGTCATAGTTTGTCAGGCCAATTGCGACATCATGCTTTGGCAAGCGGTGTTCCAGCAAAAATGAATGCTCCGAACCGTCGCCCAAAATAACCTCATTATCCGGGAAAGCTGCTGCCAGCTGTAGAGCTCGGTCACTGTTTAATTCAATGATTTTTGTCCTCATTTTCCGTTTATTTAACTCGGGAAGCAAATACTCGCAAATTCTGCTTCCGCCATGTATAAATACAGAGTTAAAGCGAGTATTTTTTTTATGGCCGGCTAAAAAAACAAGTTTGTGATAGTCCTCGTTAGAGGCGATGACATTCAAGTATGTGTCAGCCTCAATAAGCGTATGGCCTCTAGGGATAACAACTTCTTCCGTATTTCTGTTTTCAATCGTGCAAATAACGACATCCTTAACAATAGAGCGCACTTCCTGCACACTAAGCCCAACAATTTCACTGCCCGGCATCACACGAAAACATATCATCTGAACCTCGTTGTTGTGAAGCGGCTCGACGAAGCTTGCAGTCGGATAATCAATAACATGGAGAATTTGAGTTGCTGCCTCCAAGTCCTGATTTATAAAGTAATCAATTTTAAAATGTTCGGCTATAAATTCTTCGTTCTTTGTATACTCCAAACCTCTGGCGCGAATAATACGGTATGGAGCGCCAAGCGTATAGGCTATATGTGCCGAGATTAAATTTACCTCGTCGTTAGCGGTTACCGCGATAAAGGCATGGCAGAGATCAATATTGGCCTGTTTTAAAATTTCAAGATCGGTTCCCGAGCCCACGATGCCTTGTATATCGAGCTCTTCAACCAATTTGCTGACCAACACGCTATCGGTATCAATGAGAGTAATTTCATGGCCGTCTTGATTGAGATCATAACAGAGTTCCTGTCCCAATTTGCCGCCGCCAACAATAACAATCTCCATTATTTATTGCACCTCTTTAAAATCAGAGAAAAAGTAATACTATCCAAGCACACTGTCACTTTGAACGGGAAATACCGTCGAAAACAACTCCGCAAAATCCGCCATCCACTCGCTGTCAGGGTTTCCGTTCATATAAAAGTTGATTTTTTCACCTGATGCATACTCGCAGTGGAGGTGGCAGGGTTCACATTGATAGGGCAGACCGCTGGTCACTCTGTTTGTGCCGTTGAAGCTTGCCAAACCGTGCTTGTCGATTATTTCTTGTAAGCTCAGCATAAATTCAGCGCCGACTTCAATTTTTGTTTCCTCTGAATAGGATTTCGAAGTGAGCGCTACAGTTCCGTCGGCCTGTTTTTCTGCGCTAAAGTCATGGCGTGTATATCCGCCTGCTCTGTCGGCATGTATAAAATATGTCTTAAAAAGCGTTATGTCTTTTGACTCTATTGTCTTGGGAGCGTTTTTATTCGACCGATCGGTGACTCCGCCCGGCATCTCGTTTGCAGATGCGCATGAAGGCAAAAACACGGCTAGAGCAAGTATAAGAATAAAATAAAACGGTTTCATAGCGAGCTCCTCATATAAAAATTGCTGTGTTATTATACCCTATTCACAGAGAATTTGTCTATTTCAGCATGACGCATCTTTTTAGCTATCATAAAAGTTGTCAGAGGAGTTGACAAGCGAGGAAATAAACAATAGAATCAGAAATCCGAATTCGTATATTAAAGGAGCGCTTTTATGGATAGATTTACTTTTTTCCGTATGCTCGGCGAGGCGGTATACCGCATTGACAGCGCATACGATATATTTTCAAAAAACGCCGGAATCAAGCCGAATATGCTGTGGCTGCTCTCTGCGCTCAACGACGGTAAAAAACATACGCAGAGCCAGATTTGCTGGGACTGGAACTATCCGAGAACCACTGTAAATACTCTTGTCAAGGAGCTGGAGCAGCAGGGCTATGTTGTGCTGAATCCCGTCGCAGGAACACGGCGCGAGCTACACATCGAGCTGACTTCGGAAGGGAAGGTATATGCAGACAGTCTGCTTCGCGCCGTCTATGAAGCGGAGGACAAGCTGTTTAATCGATATTTCCAAAATCGCGATACGGAATTTGTCAATCAGCTGAATGTGTTTTCCAATGCAATGAAGTCTTTTTTCTATACGGGCGATTATGAAGAACCGGCTCAAAAAGATTTACAGTAAAAAAGCGTTTTACTTAATATATTTAAGGAGTAAATAAAACGGTATGAAAACCGCTGTTTTAAAGCAAAGAACAGAGCTCAAACCACAGCTTTTGCGTGTGTGGAAGCTGAGCGTCCCCGCAATCTTGACACAAATTACAACCATTGCCATGCAATACATCGATTCGGCAATGGTCGGACATCTGGGCGCAAACGCATCCGCATCCATCGGTTTAGTCTCGACCACAACATGGATGATGGGCGGTGTGGGTACTGCCGTGGCCGCAGGCTTTGCTGTGCAGCTTGCGCAATACATCGGCGCAAACGAGCCGCACAATGCTCGGCGGGTCGTTAGGCATGGCCTTCTAAGCTCGCTGATCATATCGCTTCTTGTCATGTTTCTCGGTATTGCTGTCGCCGAATCGTTGCCCCGCTGGCTGGGAGGAGAGAGAGTCCTGTGGAAGGATGCAAGCGCCTATTTCTTTGTATTTGCCATCACCATACCGTTTTTGGAATTGAACTGGATAGCTGCAAGTTTTCTTCAGAGCGCGGGCAATATGGTGGTTCCCAGTGTCATGAACGCAGTGATGTGCCTACTAGACGTAGTATTCAATGCATTCTTTATTCCTCGATACGGAGTGCTCGGTGCAGGGATAGGCACCTGTCTTGCTACAGTTGTTATATGCTTTGCAGAACTTTGGTACTGTTGCTTCCGATACGAACTGCTGCGAATTAATCGGAAGGAAAGCTGTCCTTTTGATTCGAGCATCCTCAAGCGCGCATTGAAAATCGGCACTCCTGTAGGTGTGCAGGCCATTGCCATGGCGGGTTCATCGGTAGTGTCCACTGCGATTATTGCGCCGCTGGGCGCGGTTTCCATTGCAGCGCACACCTTTGCCATAACGGCGGAAAGCCTCTGTTATATGCCGGCTTACGGTATATCTATGGCGGCTTCAACCTTGGTAGGTCAGAGCATAGGCGCGAGAGATTACCGGATTGCGCGGCGTTACGGATATATTTCCGTGGCCTTTGGCTGCGCCATGATGACGTTTACAGGAATCATAATGTATATTTTCTGCCCATATGTGTTTGCATTTCTCACCCCGGTAGAAGAGGTGCGGATAATGGCTACTCAGATTCTGCGCATCGGTCTGATTGCCGAGCCTCTTTTCGGCGTGGCTATGATCTCTTCCGGAGCTTTGCGCGGCGCCGAGGATACGCTGGTACCCAGCCTCCTTAATCTCTTTAGTGTCTGGGTTGTGCGTCTGGGCCTTGCTTTCTATCTGGTTCCCCTCTACGGTATCCACGGCATGTGGGTGGCAATGACAATTGAATTGTGTTTTCGCGGCATTATATTGTTAATTCGGCTTAGACGTTCAAAATATTTGAGATATGATTTAGCTAATAAAAGCTGAGTTCTTGAATGGGGTTCAAGCTGCCCCCAATATCGGTCAAAAACATAATATGCTTCGGCTCTCCTTTTACGGAGAGCCGAAGTTATGCCATAAGACATATTTAATTAACATGCTTAGCCCAAAATCCCCAGATGCTCCAGCAAAATCTTAACACCAAGCAAAATCAAAATAATACCGCCAACCATTTGTGCCTTATTCTCAAGCTTGCTGCCAAAAACATTGCCGATTTTTACGCCGGCTGTGCAGAAGACAAAGGTAAATGCGCCGATAAGTAAGACGGCAGCAAAGATGTTGACATTGCCGGCCATCGCGAGCGAAATTCCGGCGGCAAGCGCGTCAATAGATGTGGCAACCGCCATTAAAAACATGTTCTTAAAAGACATATCCGCATCAGCCTCGCAGCCCTCGCAATCACATTTCCCGTAGAAGGCTTCTCTTAACATATTTATGCCGATAAAGGCCAAGAGTACGAATGCTACCCAGTGGTCAATCGCCTGTATAACTCCTGCAAAAAGTCCGCCCAAAAAGAAGCCGATCAAGGGCATAAGCGCCTGAAAGCCGCCAAACCATATGCCGCAGGTGAGTCCCGCTTTTAATGTCGCTTTTTTCATTGCCAAGCCCTTGCAAATCGAAACCGCAAAAGCGTCCATGCTAAGACCGACAGCCAAGAGCATCAGTTCACCAAAATTCACTAATAATTTCTCCCCGAGTACCCTGATTTATTAAGTATCAAAACCAACAAATTATTTGTTGTCCATACAGGAGAATAGCAGAAAGCTATTACCCTTTCAACAATAAAATCCACTATTTCCAAAGTATAATAAAAACTCCGACAAATCAAAAGAGATTTGTCGGAGCTGACTTATGCTTATTGTGTATTAATATTATGAATTACTTCAGTATGGCGCCTTCGTCTGCAGATGTAACCATGCGCTGATAGCGATAGAGCCAACCAGACTTGACGTTGGGTTCCGGCATTACCTGCTCGGCGCGGCGGCGGGCAAACTCTTCTTCAGTGACACGAGCGTGGATAGTATAGTTGGGGATATCGACATCAATGATGTCGCCGTCTCGCAGCAGCCCAATCTCACCGCCGGCAGCGGCCTCGGGGGACACGTGGCCAATTGATGCGCCGCGGGAAGCGCCGGAGAAGCGGCCGTCAGTCAGCAGCGCCACTTCCTTATCCAGTCCCATGCCGGCCAGCGCGGAAGTGGGGACCAGCATCTCTCTCATGCCGGGGCCGCCCTTGGGGCCTTCAAAGATAATGACCACAATGTCGCCGGGCTTAATCTTACCGCCATAGATGGCCTCAACAGCCGCTTCCTCGTTGAGGAACACACGGGCGGTGCCGGAGTGCACCTGCATCTCGGGAGCCACGGCGCTGCGCTTGACCACACAGCCGTTCTTGGCAATGTTGCCGAAGAGAAAAGCCAAGCCGCCGGTCTTGCTGTAAGGATTGTCGATAGGACGGATAACTTCAGGGTTGTTATTAGCGGCAAAGGCTATGTTTTCGGCCATGGTCTTGCCGGAAACAGTCATCACGTCGCCGTGCAGGAATCCGGCATCAAGAAGCTGCTTCATCACGGCAGAAACACCGCCGGCGTAATAGAGCTGCTCCATAAAGTGATCGCCGGCAGGAGCCAGATGGCATAGATTGGGAACTTTTTCGCTTATCTCGTTGAACTTCTTAAGTCCAAGTTTTAGGCCGGCCTCATGAGCGATAGCGGGCAGATGCAGCGCACTGTTTGTGGAGCATCCCAGCGCCATATCCACTGCAATGGCATTCTCCAAAGCAGCTTCGGTGACGATGTCACGGGGACGGATGTTCTTTTCAACCAGCTCCATAATCTTTTCGCCTGCTTTCTTGGCCAAGTGAATGCGAGCGGAGAAGGGAGCGGGGATAGTTCCGTTGCCGGGCAGAGCCAGACCCACCGCCTCGCATAAGCAGTTCATAGAGTTGGCCGTAAACATACCGGCGCAGGAACCGCAGCTGGGGCAGCAGACCTCTTCACGATAACCCAGTTCCTTGTCGTCAATTATGCCGGCCTTATAAGCGCCGACTGCCTCGAACATTTGCGAAAGACCGGTGAGAGTGCCGTGAATATTGCCGGCCATCATGGGACCGCCGGAAATCACTATGGAGGGGATATTCAGCCGAAGAGCGGCCATCATCATGCCGGGAACAATCTTGTCGCAGTTGGTGACCAACACAAGTCCGTCAAAGCAGTGGCCGGCGCCCAGTGTTTCAACAGAATCGGCAATCAGTTCTCGAGAGGGCAGGGAATACCTCATCCCCTCGTGGCCCATAACAATACCGTCGCATACACCGATAGCGGGCACCAGCACCGGAGTACCGCCTGCGGCATAAATACCGGCCCTGGCGGCTTCTGTCACCTTATCCAAATGGACATGACCGGGAATAATCTCGCTGTAAGATGACACAAGACCAATCAGGGGCTTATTGATGTCATCCGCCGTGAAACCTGACGCATAGAAAAGTGACCTGTGCGGAGCGCGCTCCGGACCTTTTGTTACCTTATCGCTTATCATTGCAAACTCCTTTCAAAAATTAACTTGTCTTACATAATTGCATATTTGTCTGACAACAGATTACTTCTTTTCTCTGTAATTTTGTCATTCTGTCCAGCCGTAACGGCCTTTAAGTTCCACAAATCTTACCGGTTCCACTGTTTTAACGTTTATTTCTCCGGCACCTGTTTTCGTAACAAGTTTAAGCTCCTGAAAATCGGGCGTTCCGACCGGAATAATCATCCTGCCGCCTATTGCCAGCTGGTCCAGCAATTCTTCAGGCATAGCGCCCGCCGCCGCAGTCACCATAATCCTGTCATAAGGAGCATGTTCCTGCCATCCGCTGCTTCCGTCCCCGAGCTTATAACGGATATTCGAAAAATTTAATGTCTCCAACCTCTCTTTGGCTTTTTCCATCAATTCATCAATTCTTTCCACCGTAAAAACTTCTGCCGACATTTTTGCAAGAATAGTCGTTTGAAAGCCAGAGCCGGTTCCGATTTCCAGCACTTTGCTGTCCTTTTCCGGCTCCAAAAGCCGCGTCATTTCCAAGACAAGGGTGGGCTGCGAAATTGTCTGCCCGAAGCCTATAGGCAAAGGTCTGTCCAGACCTGCAAATTTCTTCATGTCGTCATCAAGAAAAAATGAACGGTCCAAAGAATGAAAATATGTTTCAAGTTCCTGCAGATTCATTTCTTTTCACCTAATTTCTCAATAAAAAGCTCGAATAATCTTATCGCCATCCGAAAACTCTCGTATGCGCTCTTGGAGCTTTAGTCGGCGCGCTCTCTCTCAAACCAGCGATTGGCAAATTCCGCCACTGCCGGCGCCAGCTCTTTTATATCCCAGCCGGTAGTGTTCACTGTCAAATGATAAGCGTCCCGCTGACCCCATTCCAACTCGGATATAACAACTCTTGCATTGGCGCGAATTTTGTCAATCCGCCTCATTTGACGAATCAATTCTTTCTCAGTCATATTTTCGTCTTCCGCCTGACGCTCCATGCAGCGTTTCACCTTTGCATCCGTTTCTGCGCAGACAAAAATTTTGAAAGGCTTATATGATTGCAGTATCAAATCCGCATTTCTGCCGACTATAACGAAGTCTTTGCCAAGGCCTGCAATTCCTTCAATAACTTCTTTTTGTTTTAATAAAAGACTCACGCTGTTCGACTGCAAATATGCGGCCGAGCCGAGGATCCCCTGAAATGTAATGGGAAAGGTCTGCCAAGCTTGATTGGCCAGCATATTTTCAACATAGTCCGCGTCCAAACCGCTGCTTTCCGCAACGGCGGAAACAATTTCGCTGTCGTAATAATCAAAGCTCAATATCTCGGCAAGATGCTTTCCAAGCTCTCTGCCGCCTGAACCGAACTCACGGCTGATTGTAATTATTCTCATAAATATCTCCTTTCAAGCTTTTCACTCTGCTGACGGAAGCATATGAGTTTTTTGTATCAGTAGACATTTTCTAAGTTTATGATACTTGAAAACATTTATAATTTCCACTACTTATTTTCACCCTAAAAATTCGGAACAAATTTATTTCAGCATCTTTTTCTTATAATAAACCAGTCCCGTCACGTCCGCCAAAAACCAGCCTATCGGTATAGCCCACCAAATTCCCAAAACGCCGATTGCCGGAACTGCCGAGAGTATATAAGCAAGCACAACTCTGGTGCCGAGAGATATGATTGTCAGCACCACCGACATAGCAGGTTTCGCAAGCCCGCGATAGATGCCGTATAAGAGGAATAAAATTCCAATCCCAAGATAAAAAGCCCCTTCAATTCTCAGGTACTGTATACCTGTCTCCACAACACTTTTGTGAACGGACGTATCTATGAAGAGCCCAATCAATTCTTTGGCGAAAACATTTACAATAAGGGATGCAATCAGACAAAAAACGCTCGAAATAATCAGCGCCTGCCTGAACCCGATTTTAATTCGGTCATATTTTTTGCCCCCGAAGTTCTGAGAAACAAAAATCGAAAATGCGTTGCTGAAATCTTGAGCGGGGAAGTATGCAAAAGCGTCAATCTTCACAACAATGGTAAAGGCCGCGCTTACAACCAAGCCGAAGGAGTTTACCAATCCCTGAATCATAAGAATGCCGAAGTTCATTATAGATTGCTGAACCGAAGCCAGAACGGAGTTCGAGACTATATATTTCAAAAGCCTTGGAGCATATACAAAATCACTTTTAGCCGGCACAAGCTCTTTAAATTTGACGAAAAAATAAATTGCAGTTCCAAAAGCGGACAAAATCTGTGAAATAACCGTCGCCCAAGCCGCGCCGCCTACTCCCATATTAAACTTTAAAATAAAAACCAAATCTAAAACTATATTGGTAACGGCCGACAAAGCGATAAAAATAAGAGAAACCACGGAATTTCCAACGCTTCGGAGCACCGCCGAAAAATAGTTGGTGATATATACGGGGATGATGCCGTATAAAACAATGGTCATGTAAATTTTCGCATAACCGACAACTTCAGGCGGTATATTTAACCACACTATCAAATTATCAACTAAAATAAGGGAAATAATATTTATAACAAGAGAAAGAATAAACATAAATATAAAGGAATTTGCCATCCCTTTTTTAAGCTCACCGATATTTCCTCCGCCGAAAAGCTGGGCAAAAACAGCGCCGCTTCCCATAGTCAGACCCAAAATTATGGATGTCAAAAACACCATAAGACTGTAAGAAGACCCTACCGCGGATAAGGCTTCCTCTCCTATGGTGTGTCCCACTATTACTGTGTCGGCTATGTTGTACATTTGCTGGAGAATATTGCCCGCAATCATCGGCAGGCTGAAAACAATTAAGGTCCTGCCGATATCCCCCTTTGTCAAATCACCAAGTTTTCCCATTTTTCTGCTTGCTCGTGTATTTATTTTTTTACTATTCGGCTCTCGGCAAATGCCATTTAAATTTAGCGGCAAAAATTCTGAGTACAAAAATCACTGCTCCGCCGATAACAGAAGCTGCATTTAGGTTTGATTTATATAATAAAGCAAAAAGAATTGCGCCGGCCAGAGAAGCTGTGGCGTAAACATTTTTTTGAAAAATAACCGGATTCCTGCTGGCAAAAACATCTCTTAAAACGCCTCCGCCTACACCGGTAACATTACCGACGAAAATAATCAGAAAAGCATTTCCGCTGGGAGCTCCTGCCAAAGCTCCAATAATTGTAAATACAGCAAGACCGATAGAATCGATAGTCCAATAAAACCATCCATCCATATCCAAATTCTTTCGAATTGCCGGCAAAAATGTCAGAAAGGATATAACGAGTGCCGTCATCGCGTAAATCGGCTGTTGAAACGCGGTTGGCGGTGTTATACCCAAAATAACATCTCTTATAATGCCGCCGCCTACCGCCGTTGTCATTCCCAATATGCAGACGCCCATAAGGTCCATTTTGCATTGAATAGCAACAGTTGCGCCCGATATCGCAAAAGCTATGGTGCCAATCAGCTCTAAAACCAGAATCAAATCAATCTCCATTGTGGTTTCCTATCTTCTTTATTCTTAATCGCAATTTTTCTTCAACCACCTAGAAGCCGCTTCGGTCATGCTTGCAGGGCCGACGATTAAAGCCTCTTCATTAAATCTGACTTTAGGATTGTGAAGAGGATATAAATTACCGGCTTCATCAGGCAAGGGGCAAGATACAAAGAAATAGCACGACTGCGCTAAGCGGCTTGCTATATGCGCGTAATCATCCGATGCCAGCATAGGTTCTGTATAATCAACGGAATATTTATCACTCAACACCTTTTCAGCCGCTTCTTTTACAAGCCTAGACATATCAGCTGAATTGACTAAAGAGGGAACATTGGCAAGTTCCGAGTATTCCGTTTCCGCTCTAAAGGCTTTGCCGATGTGCTCTACAACCTCGGGTAGTCTTTCGGCAACATGCTTTGCAGATTCGGCATATAAAGACCTCGAAGTGCCTTCAATCGTCACGCTCTCGGGAACAATGTTAACAGCGCCGTTCGACGCATCAAAATACCCCATCGATAGGGAAGCGCCCTTATTAGATGGCAGTTCTCTTGCCAAAATGCCGTTTGCCGCATTGATAATTTGCGAGCCGACAAAAACAGGGTCGATTCCGTTATAAGGCGTTGCCCCGTGAGCGCCTTTGCCTTTAATTTTTATTCTAAAGTTAAGGGCAGATGCCAAAGCTTCCTTCTCGGGCACAAATATTCCAAGCTCTTTTCCGTTCGGCTGCATATGCAAAGACATACCTGCATCGGGTTTGGGGTTTTCTAAAATATTTTTCTCGAGCATCAGCTTTCCGCCGTTTAAAGTTTCTTCAGCAGGTTGGAATAGAAATTTAATTTGACCCGCAAGCTTTTCCTCATCGTCTTTAAGCATTTTTAATGCGATTAATAGAGAGGCTGCGTGCATGTCGTGCCCGTAAGCGTGAAAGTTGCCATTTTCCGATGCAAACGGCAGACCCGAGAGTTCCTTCATCGGCAATGCGTCCATATCGGCTCGAAACAGTAAAGTCTTGCCTTTTTCGGGATTTCCGAATGTCCCGACCAAAGCATCTGCTCCGTCTGTTTTTTCATATGCAATGCCGAATGCATCAAGCTGCTCTGCAACCAAGGCAAGCGTCTTAGGCAACTCAAATCCGACTTCCGCATTTTGGTGAAATTTTCTGCGTATATTTTTAGCTTCTTCAAATAGCTCGTTAGCTCTGTTTAAGTAAGACAAATAGCACACCTCGTTTAAATACAGTTAAATTTACATATATCTAGGATTGTTGATTTAAAACTAGATAAGTAGAACAAGCAATTTTTATGACGGTACATATGTCATTACTCTTCTGTCATCAGCCTCTTTTTTGCCTTCGATACCTGCATTACTTTTCTGGAATCTGATCCAAAAAAATAGTCTGCGACTTTCATACCTTCTCCATGTAGCTGGACATCATTTCGCATGAAGAATTCTCTTACAGTAAGTGTTATCATAGAATGCTCTAGTGGGAGTGTGCATTTTTTATCTAATGCAATTGAATCTCTTGCTAATTTTTTTATATCATATTGTCTAGCATTAAACATTAAGTTCAGGATTGAATAATTTGAGCTTTCATTAATTTTTTTAAAGGCATTCAAGGCATGGATGGTTTCATCCGAAGTACTTGTAGATGCGATGTCAAGATATGTACTAACAACTAGACCCGCCGATATCTGTTCCGTAATAAAACGAATGTAATCTCTGCTAATCTTTTTTACACTTTTATTTTTTTGGGAAGCTTTTTGGTAGACTTCTTCTATAAATTTGTCTGGGTCGTCAAGAATCTTTTTTAGTATCATATAAATATACACGTTGGGACACCTATAAATTAATTCAACTAATTTATCTTGTTGATTACTTTTCATGCTTACGCAAAAAGCAGCCAGAGTCTTTGAAATAATTTCAAGATATTTTGAAGCCAACAGAATCTGATTTGAATAAAGCGCAATCTCTTTATCCGAATAGTCGTATTCATTAACAGCTTCGATAACATCAGACTTTTTCATTTCTCTTTCAGATCTGGAAATAAGCTCATCCCTTTCTTTCCTCTCTTCGATTCCTGGTAAGCCATCTTTAACATGTAAGCGTGTATTGTTGATAAAGAGAGCATTATCTGTGAGAAAAGAAAACTCCTCTTTATCAGAAAAGAATTCCCCTGCCTTTTGAATAATAATGTTGATAAAACGCATATTATTTGTCACTACTGAGAGGAAAAGCACGATATCACTATTTATACCAAAACATAGAGCATCAAGTAGGGAATAAAAGTTTTTTTCTGCATCAAGATATTCCGCATCAAAAGGATCCATGGTCTTTTGGTTAATTGCTCTTGCTACAAAATATGCTAGATGGGTTCGCTCCCTAAATGAATACTGATTATCACGCTCATTGATGATTCCACTTTTTGTTGATATCTCAATAAAACGTAAAAAACTGATGTTCTGGCGATACTCCTTGTTGTAAGTTTCTACATGTTCATTTAACTCGGAGACAGAAATACTCTTCTTTTTTCCAAAGTGCATATGGTATGCAATCTCTTGAAGAATAATAAAAAATTTATTTGGTGAATCTGGCTGACAAATTTTATAAATTTTCTCCATGATAGTGTTCTCATAAACCATGCTGAATGCCATTTTCCCTGAGGTAATGCGGGAGTTTGTATTCTGCTCATAAAGATTAACAAAGTTGATAATAAATTCAGGATTAAGGTAAAAAAAACTAATCTGCTTATTTATTAGGTCATTAATCTGTGTAGTTTTCAATTCTACTTCCTTGAGTTTGTTATTTTTCATAGAAAGAATATTTGATATCAATCCTTTTCGTGATGAATACCAAAAAGGATGAATTAATAATTTATGCTTTTTGTCTATAGCATCAAGAACTTGCTTATGTAAGTCTATGGGAAGTTCAGATTCATGAAAAACAATTATGGACCCAAATTCTTTACTTAAAAATTCCATAAGTGGATTAAAGCTTTTTTCTTTGATTAATTCCGCATCATCAATAATTGCAACACGTTTCTCCTGCGGCAACTGAAGAAACCGTTCAAAAGAGTTGTTTCTGGGTAGATATTGTTGGTTAAATGCATACTCTATAATACGGTCTTTTTTCATGTTATGAATGTCTGCATTAAAGAGAATAGGAACAACTTCATTTTCTAGCATGTTTTGATAAATACGTTTTGCCAAGAGTGATTTTCCTGCTTTATGGTCTCCTGAAATAAATACGTTTCTTTTATCAACAAGAAAATTCATTAACTCAGCTTCCGTTCGAATAGTATACATAGTGTGATTATTATCATCATCTTCAAAAAACTGGTATTCCAGTGTAGGAAAATAGTAATATCTCTCATAGGGAATTCCATTTTGGTCTAGTGTTAAAAATGCATTGAATTCTTCGTTATTGCGAATACCATTAACAGAAGACCTCTTAATAGTTGTGCTTCCAACTTTTGAGTGTACATATATATCATTGTTAAGAACAAAAGAAAATACTTCAACATATTTTGTTTTTGAATCTATATCTACGACACAGAATCCGTTTTCTTTTAAAGTAGAATCGTTGAAGGCGTTTGATTGAATGTAATAACATGGTTCTCCATCATTGATAATTCTATTTTCTGTTACTTCATCATGTTCATGTCCAATGAGTAATACATCGTATTTTTCAGAAAGAATGTCTCTTAAGGCCTTCTTTGTCTCATTGGTATACCACTCAATGCCATGATGCATTATTAAACAATTAAAATCAGCACTAGGTGTATCACGAATCATCTCAAGGTGCCCATCCGTTAAACGATGGCAGCCCTTATCTTCGCCATCTCCTCCGAGCAAGGAAAATGCAGCTGAATTTAGCAATGTAAACGCCAATTTGAATTCACCAACAACGATAGTTTTCTTGCATATTGTGTAATCAGTCCATTCACAATTACCTAATCTAGCGAATTCAAAAAAATCTTCCATTGCCTCATGATATTCAGCTGATATAAATTCAATATCAAGCTTATTTGAGCGTATACTGTATGCGTATCGTTCTTTAAAATCGTTAGAGTCTTTTGGTATTTTACCTCCCAAAAAATCTATATCATGATTTCCCGGTACATAAAGAAAGTCTATGTATTGCCTCGTCCGCTTAAATCCCTCATCACTAAAGAAAGTTTTCATAAACTTCGATACAATTTCATACTCTTCTTTTTTACCTGAAAATGCCAAGTCACCGCTTGCTACAATTATATAGGCGTCTGCATCGCCTATGGTTCTTACTGTGCTTATCACCCTTTTTGCGTTAAAAAGCAGTGTTTCATTTTTAGATTTAGCATGAATATCGCTGAATTGTACAATCCGTATTTTCATATTTATCTCCTAAATAAAATATACTATCTTCCTTTAGATGGTTGAACAGATTTAGTTTTATACATCTGCACTAATATAATTTTTGACAGTATCAAGGTTACCCCTCAAACCTCTTTGCCAAATTCATAAACGACGAATTCATATTTATCTGTCCAGCCGGAATGAACAGATATCTCCATTCTTTGTAGCCGTTTGCTTTGCCCCATTCAGTGCTAATTTCACAGTATTTAACAGCTCTTTCTTTTTTCGCAAGCACATCAGGGTCACTTAATTTATCCTCGCCTTTGACTTCTACCAAATAAATGATATCTCCGGTCTCAACAACAAAATCAGGCTCATATCGTCTGTTCAGATTATAGTAAATATTAAATTGCTGTGGGTTAGGTCTAAGCCAATTTTTAACATCCGGGTCTATCTCAATAACACGGGCAAAAATCAGCTCCGGTCTGCTGTCAAACTTTGCCTCAGGGAAAACGCCTTTAACTATGCCGCCGAACAGATTATTGCTGATTAGCCCCTCAGGCTCTTCAAAGAGCTTTTTTTCGACAGAATAGTTGTAGCTCGTTGCAATATTTTCTCTTGCTACATCTACTATTTCTTCTTTAAGCATACCGTTGGAATAATAGAAGTGGTCGGTTTTTAGCATTTGTTTATAAATTTTGTTGGCAATGTCTCGCTTATTCATCATTACAATATTCTTCATGCCGTTTAGTCCGTGTTTTTCTTTATAATGTGAAACGACTTGTGTAATCAGCTTAAACAAAAGCTCTGAACACTCTTCATAGTCTATCTCGGCTTTATTTTTTAGCTCTTCGAGCAGTGATTTTTCGGGATTATATCCGTCAAAATCAATATATTGTCCTTTTATGCGCCTTCGCTCTTCGCTCATGTTCTCTAAATTTTGAATAAGCAAATCATTGCTAATCGGAACATGCGTAAAGTCAATTAAGTCAATATCAAAATCAACAAATTTATATTCTTCTATACCGCTGTCTGTCACCTTTATAAGTGGAATCGGGATAAACTTGTTATATGTTTTGGCAATATATGTTTCCGTCTTTTCCTTAACCCAAATGGTAAATTGCAGCTCAAATCCTTCTTGAATTTGCGCTAAGTCTTTATCGTTTTTAATTTCTTCTATAATTTCTTTTTTTAAATCTTCATTTGTTGGCTTTTTACCCGATATAAGTGTAAACCCTTGAGATATTTTTTGCTGAATAATCTTATTTGTTTTTTCAATACCTTTAATGTTTTCTTGAGTGTTTTCTAGTCCTAAACTCTTTAAATCTTCAACAGTTTCGTTTTCGGGAAGCGCAAGAGATATTTGCGTTGTCCAAGTCTTTTGAGGAACAATTTCTTCCGCCTTAATGAAGTTTCCGGCCTTAAAAATAGAATCTCCACTCTGCGCTTCTTTCAAAAGCTCATCAAATTTGTCATGAGCCGTAAGATAAACGGAATCAACCTCTTTAACACCTGTTCTTGCTCCATATGGAAGCCTTAAACCGCGGCCAACCATTTGTTCTCTTAAAATCTTAGAAGCAGCTGTACGTAGTGGGATTATGGTATAAAGATTGTTGACATCCCAGCCTTCTTTTAGCATGTCAACATGTATTACTATCTCAATAGGGTTATCAAAATCTTCAACGCTTGTCAGTAAATCAATGTCAGCTTCTCTGCTTCCTCTCTTTTTCGAGTGGATGATAAGGGTTTTGTTCTTATATCTTCCGTCTAAAAAAGCATCGCTTATCACATAATTATAGACTTTAGTCGCATGTTCAGTATCTTTACAAACAACCATCACAAAGGGTTTAACAAGACGCTCCCCGGTGTTTTCTGAGTAAGCGAGTAGTTCCTCTTTCATATTTTCATGACACAAAAGTCCATCTGCAAGCATTAACTTATCTAATTTATCATATCCAAAATTATATGTGTTTATATCTTCTCTCGTCACTGCATACGGCGTTCTTGTATATCCGTCTTTAATCGACTCTGAAAGAGGATATTCATACACAGCATTTCTAAAGGGAACTTGCTTTGAGCCTTTGTTGTAGTAGGGGGTGGCAGTTAGTTCCAAGCCTAAAATCGGGTTCAAGTCATTAAGAGCAAGAGACCCTTGTGCAGCATGATAGTGATGAGATTCATCCATTATCAAGACTAAATCGTCTAATTTTGAAAGATAATTAAAGAATGAATCTCCCAAATACTCATTGATTGCCCTCATCTTGGTGTTTTCGCTGTCGAATTTACCGATATTAAAAATAAAAATATTTACATCGGATTCAAATGAGCTGATGCTTCTGTTTCTGTAATCGTCATCAGCTATAATTCTCGGCGGAGTGTTAAAACAGCCAAGCCCTTTAAAAACATATTTAGGATTTCCGGGGTCGCCTAAATCTTGCTTTAATTTGTTATAGATTACCTTTCCGGGCGCAACAACGAAGAAGTTTTTAATTCCGTGATTGGTGTAGAGATAGCTGATAAAAGCTCCCATAAGCCTTGTTTTGCCAACACCTGTAGCAAGTACAAAAGCAAGCGACATAAAATCTCTCTCAAAGTCTGTGCAAATAGGATATAGCCTTTTGATTTCTTCCAGAGCGGATTTTATATCCATGTTTTTGCAGGGTGTAATGTGGTTCAAAATGTTTTCAAGGATTTTTAATGACTTTTCCTGAGGTTTTCTTAGCGACAGCGTACCGCTGATGTAATCACTTGTATACATAGAAAAATCGCTATTCATCGCATTCATCCTCCTCATCTTCATAGACAGGAAGATTAATAATATTTAGCTTGTAATCCTCTTTTCCAAACTCGCATTTTGATAAGAGCATGTTTGGAATCTTTTTTATTTTAATATTTTTAAACTGATATTCACAAGCAGAATCATAAGATTTGCAGGCAATAATTAAAAACTCGTCATCCTGCATCGTCTCTTTAATTTTTGCCAGATAGTCTTGGTCTATAAAGCGGGTTGTCACAAACAAAAACGACTTTTCGTTGCCTTTCGATTGTTTCCAAAAAAGCTCACTCGAAGGCTCATATTTATAGCCTTCATGCAGAGCGACTGCGCTTGCGAGCATTTCTGCGCTGTATTCTTTATTTATGACAGGCTCACCGAAAGCGTCTTCATTAATCAAGGTCGGAGCCAGCTCATAGAAGCGATAACCTCCGCCGCCTTGCCAATTTACAGCTTTGCTGATTCCGCCTTGGTCGCTTCCGTCAATCACTTTATCCAAGCGAACTTTACAATGGCTGTAAGCATGGTCACCCATCTCAATTCCAATCCATCTACGGTTCATTTTATGTGCCACAGCGGCTGTTGTACCGGAGCCTAAGAAAGAGTCAAGGACGAGGTCGCTTTCGTTGGTTGCTAAGGTCAGAACTCGTTCAATAAGGCGTTCTGGTTTTGGTGTTGCGAAAATAAATTGTTTTCCAAAGAGAGCAATAATCTCCCTCTTCGCTTCCTGATTATGACCTACTTCAGCGCTTGTCCACAATGTATCTGCTTTTCTGCCTTTCATTACATCTGAAAGAAATCTTTTTTTGCGTGGGAAAGAGTTACCTGTCTTACCAAACCATATTTGATTATCTTCAATAAGGGCGTTCATATTCTCTTGAGAGTAAACCCAGTGTTTTCCTTTTGGAACATTAAAAACCTTCCCTGTTTTAGGAGAGACGACATCATAATATCCATTAGCACGCTCCTCATTTGCTACCAAATCCCCAGATTGCCATGGTCCTCTAGGGTCATTATCAGGGTTCTTATATCTGCTATTCATGGATTTTGTTCTTGGTAGAAGATTGAAATATATGTTATCTTTTCGTTTTGCATAAACTAAAAGAAAATCATGATTGTTTGACAAGTATTTAGCATCATTTTTTACACTATGAATTTTTTGCCAAATACATGTAGCAACAAAATTATTCCTACCAAACACTTCATCACAAAGCACTTTTAAATAGTGCCCCTCATCATCATCTATACTTATCCAAACACTCCCATCTTCACTTAAAAGTGTTCTAAGTAATTCAAGTCTTGGCTTCATGAGTGATAACCATTTGCTGTGTTCAAGATTGTCATCATAATGCTCAAAAGCCGCACCGGTATTATAAGGTGGGTCTATCTCCTTACCGTCTTTGATACAATATAAACTTAAAAAATAATTATCTAATGTCTTTGGACAACAAAAAAAGCCCTTGAATTCAAGGACTTTAATCGTATTCTTCATTTCAACAACTGGAAAAAAATATTTAAATTCTATTTTAAAGAAAAAAGTTTTTTCTGCTATCTCTATATTAGCTATTCTGGCACACACCTTTTAATGCAGTTAAGCTTATAATTAAAAAGTATAATCAAAATTAAAAGGTTCCTGCTAATTATTCTAATATTTTTCTTTCAATATTATCATATAAGATATTTATTTTCTTATAATAAATTTCAACAAAAAGCTTGAAAGTGTTCAGATAAATGAATATAATTATCTTATTAAGTGTTTTATTTGGAGGGAGAAAATAATGAAATTTTTTACCACTACAGAATTATCCAAAATATGGGATGTGTCTCCAAGAAGGATTGCATTACTTTGTAATCAAGGTAGAGTTGATGGTGCTATAAAAAAAGGTAATACATGGTTGATCCCAGAGGGAGCAAAAAAGCCTGAAGACCCAAGAAAGAAAAAATCAAAATAGTTATACGTGAAATATTTATTCTTTTATTTCATTATAGTGAGGCACCAAGTGTTAGGCAGAAAATATTAATGAAAAGAGGTTTGTTGTGAGATATTTAGGAAATAAATCAAATTTATTACATTTTATAGATGAAGTAATAGAAAAACATAATATAGAGGGTGAGACTTTTGCAGATTTATTTGCAGGAACTTGCTCAGTAGGTGATTATTTTAAAGGTAGATATAAAATAATTGCAAATGATTACATGAAGTTTTCAAGTATAATTTGTAAAGCAAAAGTTTTAAATAAAAAAGTCCCTAGTTTTGATAACTTTATTAAGCTTTACGATGTTGACCCTTTTGCGTGGCTAAATGATAGGGTTTATAGTCCTAGAAAGAACTATTTTATTTATAATCATTACACCCCTGTTGGTGACAGAATGTATCTAACCGAAGCAAATGCTTTAAAAATAGATGGTATGCGTCTTGATATAGAAGAATTGTATAAAAATGAGATTCTTGATGAAAAAGAATATTCTTTTGTGCTGGCTTCTTTACTTGGCTCCATATTAAAAGTTTCAAACACTTCAGGAACATATCAAGCATTTTTTAAGTTTTGGGAACAAAGAGCTTTAAAGGATTTTCAAATAATCCCACTCGAAATAAATGAAACTGAAGAATTATATGACAATGAAGTATACAGTATAAATACTAACAAGTTGATAAGAGAAATTTCTGGAGATATTGCTTATATAGATCCACCTTATACGATAACTCAATATACTAACTCTTACCATTTACTTGAAACAGTAACAAAATATGATTACCCTGATATATTTGGAAAAACAGGCCGTAGAAGCAATAGAGAGCTTTCTGGCTATTCTAATAAAGGAAAAGCCATAGAAGAATTTGAAGATTTATTTAGACAAATACAATTTGAACATATCCTCGTAAGTTACAGCAACCAATCGATAGTTCCAGTCGAAGAATTAGTTTCTCTAGCTGAAAAGTTTGCTGTTGACGGTAAAGTGTATATCGAGTCAAATGAATATAGAGAATATGCAACCAATAATACCAGCCATAAAGGAAATGGTAAGAAACTAAAAGAAATGATTATATACTTTAAAAAGGATATTATGATAAACAAATCTCCCCTTAATTACTCTGGTAGTAAGGATGGAATTATGCCACTGCTAACAAAAGAACTGCCCAAGCATGTGGGTACTTTTGTTGATGTGATGGGTGGTGCATTCAATGTAGGAGCAAATGTAGTTGCTACTGATCTTGTAGTCTACAATGAATATAACAAATATGTTTACGGCATTATGGAGCTATTGATAGAGAATAAACCTGATTTTATCCTAAAAGAGTCAAGAAAAATAGTTGATAAATACGGATTAACGAAAAAGAATAAAGAAGCATACATGAAGCTCAGACAAGACTACAATGAATGTAAAGATCCCCTCTATCTGTTTGTATTGCAAATCTATGCTTTTCAAAATATGATTAGGTTTAATAATAGCCAACAAATGAATACACCTGTTGGGAATAATGGGTTTAGTGACGGTATAGCTGAAAGAATAAAATCATTCGTTATCCGAACTACCAATTATAAATTAACTTGTATGGATTATCAGGAAATTATAATTACAGATTATCCAGAGGATACCGTTTTTTATTTTGATCCACCATATTTTATAACAAAGGCTGAGTATAATGATGGAAAAAGAGGCATGGAAGGTTGGGATTCAGATAAAGAATCAGAAATGCTTAATTTTATTTTAAGTATTCATAAAAACAAATATAAATTTATGTTATCTAATGTTCTTCTACACAACGGTAAAAAACACAATCTATTAATTGAGTGGATTGAAGAACATGGTTTTAATATTATTCCAATTGGCAAAACAGGTATAAAATATCCACGAGAAGAAGTCTTAATAACAAATTATAGTATATTTGATTGAGGTGAACGCATTGAAAATAAAACTGGTAATCAATGATGAAAGCTTTCCCGCTGATTTTAACAGAGCAAATATTACCCCACCGCCAGGGGTATCACTAGTGTCTTATATAGAAGAAAACATAATTAATGCCATTAACAATTATAATCCTAAGCTAAACATAGAGTCTATTGAATACGAAGATTTAGCTTCTCAATTTGCTCATATAAAAGCTGGAAAATACTCAGGAATTATAGTTAATGATATTGACATTAATGATCGTCTAGTTGAAAAATATACTAAACGTGGATGCTATATTTATTCCGAAAACAACACACTATTTGCAAGAGAAATTTTATTATATGTTTTTCTCTCTCAAGTAGATGAGTCAGGAAGAAATGGTTTTATATCGCAGACTATATTTCCTACTGTACTTGATTATATGGAGGACAACATACTCTCCCCTAGTTATACAATAGCAAATCATAAATTTTTATTTATAAATTTATTAAACAAAGAAATTACAGCAAATATGATTTTAAGACATATTGCAGGTATGAGCTTAATTGGTTTTGATTATATTGAGGCCCTTGAAAACTCTTTAAATGTATCTGATATCCCTAAAAACCTTTTAGAATTCTTAAAAACATATGATTCTAATTTTTATGATAATTATGATGCCAGTACAAGAATATTTGAAAATAATTTATATAGAATTGATTTTAATAACTCGGAAATTTTTATTAAATCCGAAAAATTAATAGACGACACCATAGTTAGAAACGGTCGTGCCAGTTTTAAAGGAAGTAGTGAAAAGTTTTATTGGATAGAAACTTATCCTATTGCTATATATGCATACAATTTAGGTTATAAAGTAGATATTACTGAATATGAAGATTATTGTTCCCACTATAGAACACTTTTTTCAGATAGAAGTGAAAAGTTTGCTAGATGTGAGACTTTATTAAAATATTTTAAAAAATATATGAAGAATTGAGGTAGAGCCATGCACGAACAAAAAATTTACTTTGGAGCACCTGGTACTGGTAAAAGTCACTTGATCGCAGAAAAAATAAAAGGGATTAATTCCGATAAAATATTTAGGGTTACAATTCATCCTGAATATACTTATTCAGATTTTATCGGCCAGTTGCTTCCTGAAACAGATCCTAGTGGGAATGTTAGATTTGATTTTAAAGAAGGTCCCTTTACTAGGTCTTTAGTAGAAGCGTATTCTGATTTTTCAAAAGAAGTATTTTTGATATTAGAGGAATTATCTCGAGGAAATGTAGCTGCTATATTTGGAGACATCTTTCAACTTTTAGATAGAGACGAACATTTCACAAGTCGATATCCTGTTGATAATAAAAACATCGCAGATAAAATTGTCACCTTAACATCAAACCAAATAACTTTACCCTCTAATTTAAATATCTTATGTACTGTTAACATGAATGACCAAAATGTTTTTCCCATGGATACCGCTTTTAAAAGGCGATTTGAGTGGGAATATGTCACTACAAAGCCTGCAAATAATCCTTCTACAGGTTTAAGAGATAATACACTTAACAATCCTAATATTTCTGTTTTTACAGATTCTACACCAGTTAATAATATAGAAGTCACATGGCAAACTTTTTATACAGCTTTGAACATGTTTATCACCAACAAAGAAAATGGATTAGGCCGTAATGAAGATAAGCAAGTGGGACAATTTTTCATTAATTTTGGAGATAGCCTTACTTTAGATTCTCATTCTCCAGTTTCTAATACTAAAAATGATGCCATGCGTAAAATTAATAATTTGATTAAAAATAAATTACTAATCTATTTGTGGCAAGACGTACAAGGAACTGGAATGATGCGTGGTAAAGCTACTTTATTTGATCAAAGTATCAATAGCTATGAAGACTTATATGAACTATATGGTAATGACAAAATTTTTAGTGATGCTTTTATCAATGATTTTTTAATTCCCAATCAATCAATATATCCTTATTAAAGTAGGTAGAATAATATGATAACTAATTACTCACACGAAGGCAAAGAATTTATAAAGCAAGACTTACATGATCTGGGTTTTGAAATAAATGAAGAAAAAGATATTCTAAAAGAAACAATTTACGATAAAGATACTGGCGAACCATTAGACGAGCATAAATATACCTTTAATTTTGTAGGTTTTTTAATAAATGATTCAAATGATATTTTCTCAGTTTTTCCAAAACACTATCGAGTCGAAGATCCAATAAATGATTCTTCTTTAGTTTTTGATTTAATTTCAAAACATATGCAAAAAAGACCTGATATATATATTGGAGATGAGTATGGTGATAATTTTGAAAGCGATTATCCTTTTGCTGCTTTTTTTGGTGTTTATGATTATTACCAAAAATATGGATTATATATTGAGAATAGAAACTTTGTAAAACCTCATGTAGGTGGAAAAGTAAATTGGAAAGAGACTATAAGAAAATCTGATTTATATATTACTAACAATAAAATTACTCTCTTCCCCTACTATTATAATGAAACACACTTTTATAATACATTTGTAACAGAGTGCATGATTTTCGTTATTGACTACACTATTAAAAAGTTTAATGCCTTTATTTCTCTTTATCCAACAGATGCTAATTTCCCTGAATATGATTTCTTATCACATAAAGAAGAAATTATAGAAAACTTAATATACTTTCGTCAACAAGTATTCAGAGATAATATCATCGAGTTATTAGATAATCTCATTAGTTTTTTTATGCAACTTGAAGAAGGAGGAAGTTATTATTTAAAACACTATACCTTCTCTTCTATTTGGGAAGACATTGTAATGTTCTATCTGAACAAAAACCTAGATGATGTTGTTGGTGACTCATTGATGTTTCGTAAAAATGCACGTAAAGGCTTTGATTTTAAAAAAGCAAGTTTTAGACCTAATTTAGCAAATAAAAGTCATTATATCTCTCCTGATTATTATTATGCTAGCGGAAGAACACAATACATTTTGGATGCAAAATATAAAGAAACTATAAGCGGTATAGATTATAAACAGATATCTTATTTTTTGTTTTTAAAAGATATAATTGATAAAGAAAATCCTATACAATCGCCTAAGTTCGATAAAACATATTCAGCTTTGCTCATCCCATCTAGTGAAAGAAAAACTAAACTGCACTTTCAAATGGATCAAAGCTTTAGCAGAATTAACAGTGATATAAGGATAGTAGAAGAGTATTTAGATATAAAAGAAGTTATTATCAACTATCTACAAAATTAATTTTTCTATCAGGAGGGTTAATATGTCTAGATCCCGATCTTTTAAATCATATGTTTTTGCTCGTTTTTATAATGAGTTTTTTGAAGCGATTGAAAATTTCATTTTAGATAATCAAGATAATTTAGGGGTCTCTTCCCAGCTTGTTGTCAGAGTTGATGAAGCTCAACTTGACGAAATAGATATTAAGCACGCCTTTATAAATGATCTTCCAGATATGAAAATAGCCTTCGATGTATTAATCGAGGCTTTTTTTGAAATTCACGAAGTTGACAGAAGAAATGACAGATATGATGAAGTATCAAATTGGTTCAAAGTTTCATGTACTGGCGACTTAAGTAAAGACCTTAATGATTTTAAAATAGATTATGTTGAAATTTATAGTAGTAAGGATAAACAGACTAAACCCTTATCTGATAATTTAGTCCCCATTATTTATAAAGATCAGTTAGAAAAAATAGCTGAAGAATTTCTTCAGAATTATTTTCCTGAATCACTTGAAAAACCTACATATATTGACCCAATGTTTTTAGCTGAAAAAATGGGTCTGAAAGTAAAACATAAACAAATAACTAATGACTTTTCTGTTTTTGGACAAATCTTTTTTGTAGACACCGAGACTAAATATTACGACAGTAGTAGCTCAGAATATAAAACTATCAAGGTTTCTGCAGGTACCATATTTGTTGACCCCACATCATATTTTTTAAGAAACTTAGGTTCTGTTCATAATACAATCGTTCATGAATGTGTCCATTGGCACCTTCATAGAAAGGCTTTTAAGCTTGAACGACTATTTAATAATCAAGCAACTCAAATACAGTGTAAAGTTATAGGTGGAGTAAAAGATAGTACAATACAAGAATCTACCGACTTTATGGAGTGGCAAGCTAACGCATTAGCTCCACGTATACAAATGCCACTAAATCAAACAAAAATAAAAGCTTCCGATTTTATTAGAAAGTATTTAAAGTTAAAGCCAGGTGCAAAAATCATAGATATTATGGAGCCAGTAATTGATGAAATTGCAGGTTTTTTCATGGTTTCTAGGCTTGCTGCAAAAATTAGATTAATAGATGCAGGATATGAAGAAGCCAGAGGTACTTTTAATTATGTGGATGGAAAATACGTTAAACCATATACCTTTAAGAAAGGTAGTTTAGAAAAAAATCAAACTTTTTCTATAAGTGAAAAAGATGCTTTGATTCAAAGTTATGTTAATCCTAAACTTAGAGAAAATTTAGCCACAGGTAATTACATCTTTGTAGACTCACACTTTTGTATAAATCATCCTAAATATGTTCAATATGATTTATGGGGACAGCCTTTTTTAACTGATTATGCAAGATATCACATGGATGAATGTGCACTGACATTTGATATTGTTTTTGATAAGCCTGTTAGTAACTTTAATGAAGAATTTTACTTTAAATGTATTCTATTTAAAGACGCTGCCTCTGAGATCACTTTTAGAGCAGAATTTAGTGACTCTTCTATAAATGATAATGTCGATGCACAAGCACAAGCTATAATGACTTATAGTAAAGAAATTGCTAAAACTCTTCAAGCTATGCCTGGTACTTTTCCTGCAGCTTTAGTTTATTTAATGAACTGGAGAAAAATAACTAATGAAAAACTTGCTGAAAAAACCTTCCTTGATCCTCGAACCATTCAAAGACTTAGAAATGATTTTGACAATAAGACCTCAATAGAGACAGTAGTTGCCATATGTATAGGGTTACAACTACCTCCAGCTATAAGCTCTCGTTTAATAGAATTATCAACTTGCTCACTAGGTGTTGGAGATAAACATATAGCTTATCACTGTCTTTTAACCTCGTATTATACCAGACCAATTATTGACTGTAACTCACTTCTAACTAATATGAATCTAAAACCTCTAACAAAAGAAAAATAATTTCACTTTACCCAGACAAAAAATGTCTGGGTCTTTTTTTGTCCATTTTTAGCCACTTTGCCTCTTAAAGCAGATTTAATAAATCTTCAAGAGGCTATTTTTACGCCTTTTTAACCTTCTTAACCAGACATTATATGTCGTTTTTTAATCCTCCTCTGCTCTGTATTATATAGATAAATCATTACACATTTTAATTATTCAATGAGGAGGTGATGCCATGAAAGAAGTTAGAAATGCAAACAAAAAAAGAGTTGGTGATATTAGCCAAGACGGTAAGACTTTTCAAATTATCCATAAAGGCTATCCAACAACTATTACTGCAAATCCTGATGGAACTCTTCAAATTATCCATCAAAGTGAAAAAGTATCAGCTTAAAAACAACTAACAATTAAATAGGAAATCCGCCAGAACGCTAAGACGGCCGTGCGGGACACATTTTTATAAGTGTTCCCATGCCGTCTTTTTGTTTTGAGGATTTCTTTCCTCCTGGTGGATTTCAATTCTGAAAACCTAAGGAGGAAATCTTATGAAAAATTATCAAAGAGTTAATTACAGAAAATATTATGCACAAGATGAAAATGGAAATTATGTGGAAGTGGATAGAAAGACTTGTTTTGCTTCTGGCCAAGCACCTACAGAGGACAACCCCTATAAACAGAGATGGTTCTATGATGAAGAGGCTGGATATGTAGTTAGGCTTAGCAGGACTAAAGAAAGTGAAGATATCCATAGAATGAGTAGCACCTCTTTAAAGAGAGAAGAAAGATATCGTAATAGAAAGTTTGCTTGCATATATAAGAACACAAAAAAATGTGATCAAAATTGTAATTCTTGCATCCATGAAAATACCAGTCGCACAGTTGAACTAGATAAGAATTGGTCTAATGGGAATAGCGAAATGTCTACCTTCTTCACTCCTGCTGATGATAGTCAGGATATTATCAGCATTTTACAAGACAAAGAACTAGATAGATTAATTAAAGCTGCATTTGAAAATTTTTCCCCTGAAGACCAACTACTATTTGATTGTCTTATTAAAAAGGAGGCAAAAAAAGTTATAGCTAATCTTCTAGACATTACTGTTGACGGTGTCAGGTACAGAGAACTACAACTACGTAAAAAGCTCCTTTCCTATAAGGAATTAAAGAATTTTCTAGAAAAATAAAAAAACTACTACGGATTTTGCCCTTTGATGTCCTTTAGATATTGAAGGGCAAAAAACTTATGAAAGGAGCAAATCAAAAATGAGTAAAATGAATGAACTATCTCAAACTGTCGATGAATTGAAAACTGCAGCCAACCTTCTTCTTTCTGCTGCTGATTCTCTTTTAGATTTATTTTCTGGAACTGGTAGTACATCAAAAGAAGATAAAGATGATACAAAACAAGAGCCAGCAAAAGAAGAAAAACTAACCTTGGAATCGGTTAGAGCTATCCTAGCAGAAAAATCTCGTAGTGGTTATACAGATGAAATCAGGGCCTTATTAGAAAAGCATGGTGCTAATAAGCTAAGTGAAATTGACCCTAAAAAGTACAAGGCACTAATCGAAGAAGTGAAGGTGTTAGGAAATGGGTAAGCATGCTCTCCTCTCTCCTTCTTCAAGTCACCGTTGGCTAAACTGCCCTCCGTCATTAAGACTTAGCCAAAATTATGATGACACAACCAGCTCTTATGCTGAAGAAGGAACTGAGGCCCATCTTTTAGGTGAGTACAAGTTGAAAACTTTACTTGGTAAAAAGGAAATGGATCCTACTGCCAACCTTAAGTACTACAACCAAGAGATGGAAGAATGTGCAGAAAACTATGCAAACTATATCCTAGAACTTTACGAAGCTGAAAAGGCTAAGCACTCTGACCCACTTATTCTAATAGAACAAAGGCTAGATTACTCTAAATATGCTGATGGTGGATTTGGTACGGGTGACTGCATAATCGTTTCAGATGAAACCCTACAAGTAGTGGATTATAAGCATGGGGTTGGTGTCCTCGTTGATGCTGATGATAATTCACAGATGAAACTATATGGACTTGGTGCCTTAGAGCTTTTTGATGGCATCTATGACATTAAAACTGTGGCCATGACTATCTACCAGCCAAGAAGAAACAATATCAGCACTTTCACTCTCTCTAAAGACGAACTTTACAAATGGGCTCAAGAAGTATTAAAGCCCGCCGCTAAAACAGCTCTTGAGGGAAAAGGTGAATTTAAATGTGGTGACTGGTGTACCTTCTGTAAAGCAAAACATGAATGTCGAGCCAGAGCCCAGTGCAATCTTGAACTAGCTAAATATGACTTCAAGCTTCCACCTCTACTTGAAGATGAGGATATTGAAGATATTCTCTCTAAAGTTGATGAACTTGTATCCTGGGCATCAAATATTAAAGACCATGCACTGACTGCTGCCCTACAAGGAAAGGAATGGCGAGGTTTTAAGCTAGTCGAAGGAAGAAGTAACAGACGTTATATCAATGAAGAAGAAGTTATAAAAGTAGTAAAAAACAACGGCTATGATCCTTATGTTCAAAAAATAAAGGGAATAACAGCCATGGAAAAAACTCTAGGCAAGGCTAGGTTCTCAGAAATTCTAGCTGACCTAGTTGAAAAGCCAAAAGGTAAACCTACTCTCGTTCCTGAGAGTGACAAACGACCAGCTATTAATACAGCTGTAGACGATTTTAAATAAATTTTAGGAGGAAAATTTTATGAGTAAAAATACTAATCCAATGAAAGTTATAACAGGTCCAGAAACAAGATGGTCTTATGCAAATGTGTGGGAAGCTAGATCTATAAATGGTGGTACACCTAAATTTTCTGTATCACTAATTATCCCAAAGTCAGATACTAGAACCCTAGACAAAATTAAAGCGGCAATTGAGGCTGCTTATAAAGAAGGTGAAGCCAAGCTAAAAGGTAACGGTAGAAGTGTTCCAGCCCTTTCTGCAATTAAAACTCCTCTTAGGGATGGAGATTTAGAAAGACCAGATGATGAAGCTTATGCAGACTCTTATTTTGTTAATGCTAATTCAGCAACTGCTCCAGGAATTGTGGATGCTAACCTTGACCCTATCCTTGAACGTTCAGAAGTCTATAGTGGGGTCTATGGCAGAGCCAGCATCAACTTCTATGCCTTCAATAGCAATGGAAATAAGGGAATTGCCTGTGGCCTAAATAACCTACAGAAAATAAAAGACGGGGAATCTCTAGGAGGTAAATCTAGAGCTGAGGATGATTTTGCTACAAGCGTGGATGATGATTTCCTTTCATAAAAACTATGGGCAGCAGGTATATCCTAGCTGCCCTATTTCTTATACAGAAAGGAGAATTCAATGAAAACATTAGAAATAGATATAGAAACTTTTTCATCCATAAATCTTGCTAGGGCTGGAGTTTATAAATACAGCCAAGCAGAAGATTTTGAGGTCATGCTCTTTGCTTATTCTATAAATGGAGGCCAAGTAGAAATTATTGATCTAGCTTTAGGCGATGAATTGCCTAGGGAGGTACTTCATGGCCTTACTGATAAGAGAGTTACTAAGTGGGCCTTCAATGCAAACTTTGAAAGAATCTGTCTCTCTAGATTTTTAGGATTTCCTACTGGTAAATATCTAGACCCTTCTTCCTGGAGATGCTCTATGGTTTGGTCTGCTTATATGGGGCTACCCCTTTCTCTTGAAGGTGTAGGATCAGTTTTAGGGCTGGAAAAACAAAAACTAAAAGAAGGAAAAGATTTAATCCGATATTTTTGTACTCCCTGTAAACCCACTAAAGCTAATGGCAAAAGAATGAGAAATTACCCTTACCATGACTTAGATAAATGGTCTAGCTTTAAAGAATATAACAAACGAGATGTGGAAACTGAACTTGAAATTCAAAGGAAACTGGCAAACTTTCCTGTTCCAGATACTGTCTGGCAAGAATATCATTTGGATCAGGAAATCAATGATAGGGGTGTTCTTCTTGATTTAGAATTCATTAAAAATGCCATTGATATTGATGACCACTTTCGAGGTAACTTGATGAGTGAATTAAAATCTATTACTGAACTTGAAAATCCTAATTCTGTCCATCAACTAAGAGCTTGGCTTTTAGATCAAGGGCTAGAGACAGATAGTTTAGGAAAAAATGTAGTTTCCGAATTACTAGAAACTGCTGATGGGGATATTGCAAAGGTCCTAATACTGAGACAGCAAATAGCTAAATCCTCCATTAGAAAGTATCAAACCATGGAAAATGCTATAGGATCTGATAACCGTGCTAGAGGAATGTTTCAATTTTATGGTGCTAATAGAACTGGTCGTTTTGCAGGCAGGATCCTCCAGCCACAGAACCTACCAAGAAATAGTATGCCTGACCTAGCAGAGGCTAGAGATTTAGTTTTAAAAAAAGATATCCAAGCTTTAGATATGCTTTATGATTCTGTTCCAGAAGTTTTATCCGAGCTTATCCGCACATCTTTTATTCCAAAAGCTAATCACAAACTTATAGTTGCTGACTTCTCTTCTATTGAAAGAGTTGTTCTAGCTTGGCTAGCAGATGAAAACTGGGTCCTAGAAGCTTATAACAGGAAGGAAGATTTATACACTGCTACTGCCAGTCACATGTTTGATGTTCCAATTGAAAATATAGATAAAAGAGGTCCTCTAAGACAAAAAGGAAAGGTTGCAGATTTAGCCTGTGGTTATGGTGGCTCAGTTGGAGCCCTTAAAGCTATGGGTGCTCTCGATATGGGACTTAATGAAGGAGAACTAAAACCTCTTGTTGATTCTTGGAGATCAGCAAATCCTAATATTGTCGATTTTTGGTGGGCAGTTGATAGGGCTGCTATGAAGGCAGTCATGGAAAGGACCAGCACTTCTACTCATGGTATAGATTTTACCTATAAAAGTGGGATGCTTTTTATTAGTCTTCCCTCTGGTCGTAAACTCTCCTATGTAAAACCTAAAATGGGACTTAATCAATTTGGGTCTCCCTGTGTTACCTATGAAGGTTTAGGAACTACAAAAAAATGGGAAAGAATAAATTCTTATGGCCCAAAATTTGTAGAGAATATAGTCCAAGCCCTAAGTCGTGATCTTCTTATGTTTTCTATGGAAAATTTAAGACATCTTTCTATTGTTATGCATATTCACGATGAGATTGTAATTGAAGCTGAAAAACACATGACGGTTGACGAAATATGCAAGATTATGAGTAAGTCTCCACCTTGGGCAGGAAACTTAAAACTTAGAGCTGATGGCTTTGACGGAAACTTTTATAAAAAAGATTGAAAAAACACTACGGATTTTGGCAGGTGTTGTCCTTTAGATAATGAGGGCAGTACCTGCCTATTAAATTTTGGAGGTGTTTTTTATGTTTTATGTAAAGGAAAAAGTTAGTCCAAATCTTGATGTAACTGTAGAAATTCACGATGATAACGTCTTTTGCACTTGTCCTGAATGTGGCTGTGAAGTTGAAATAGATCTTGCCCAGCTTTTCAGCGATGGAGAAGGTGACCTTTATGGCACTTCTGTATTTTGTCGTGATTGTAGTAAGGCTAAATTAGAAGCTTTAAGAAAGTAAAGGAGGCAGTTTAGATGAAACTTGAAGTTTATAAAAATAATGAATTTGGTTCTATCCGTACTGCTCTTATTAATGAACAGATTTATTTTGTAGGAAAAGATGTAGCTGAAAGTCTAGGCTACTCCAATACTAAGGATGCCCTTTTAACCCATGTTGATAAGGAAGATAAGACGATACTTCAAAGGTCGCAAAACACGACCTTTGATATTCCAAACAGAGGCTTAACAATAATTAATGAATCTGGCCTATATAGTCTTATTCTTTCCAGTAAGATGCCAAAGGCTAAAGAATTTAAACGTTGGGTAACCAGCGAGGTCCTCCCTTCTATTCGTAAACATGGCTTATATGCAACAGATCAACTTCTTAACAATCCAGATCTTGCTATAGCTGCTTTTACAGCTCTCAAAGAAGAAAGAGAAAAAAGAAAGGCACTGGAGGCTAGAGTTGCCATTCAAAATCAGCAAATTGTAGAGATGAAACCTAAAGCTTCCTACTATGACCTAGTACTTCAATGTAAAGACCTAGTGGCTATCTCTGTAATTGCCAAGGACTATGGTTGGAGTGCTAAAAGAATGAACCGCCATCTAAAAGAGAAGGGAGTTCAGTTCAGACAAGGTTCCATCTGGCTTTTATATCAGAAATATGCAGAACAAGGATATACAAGTACAAAAACGCATTCTTATAAAGGAAAAGATGGTTCTGACCGTACAAGGCCACATACCTACTGGACACAAAAAGGCAGACTCTTTATCTATAGCCTTTTAAAGGCGGATGGTATTTTACCAACTATTGAAAAGGAGGATGCCTAATGACAATAAGTAAATTCAATGCTGAGGGATATTACGATCCAACTCCCTATAAAGCTTTAAAGAAAAAGTATATGCCTTTAGTTTATATAGCTTCCCCCTTCTCTGGTGATGTTGAAATCAATGTTGAAAGAGCTAAGAGATATTGTAGGTTTGCTATTAATAAAGGCTTTATACCCTTAGCTCCTCACCTTCATTATCCCAGGTTTCTGGATGATGAAGATATCCAGGAAAGAGAACTAGGCCTTCATATTGCCTTAATTTTACTTGGAAAGTGCGAAGAACTCTGGGTCTTTGGAGAAATCTCTCAAGGCATGGTTGATGAAATAGCTAAAGCTGAAAGAAGAAATATGCCTATAAAATATTTTAATACTTCTTGTGAGGAGGTACCTAAATGATTAATTTTACTCTTTATGTATCAAGCACTTTAGGCAATCTCTCAAACTGTCTATATCCTAGGAAGATTTTAATAAGAGATGAAACTTCAATGCTTGATGCTATTAAATATGACCATGTATCAGCAGAGTTTAAAAACAACTATAGGAGCTCAGCAAATTTCATAAAGGCAGATAATGCTGTCCTTGATTGTGATAATGATCATTCTGAAGATCCAAATGAATGGGTTGATGTAGATGACGTAGCTAATACCTTTCAAGATATCCCTTTTATAGCTGCCTACAGTAGAAATCATATGAAGCAAAAAGGAAATAAGAGTCCTAGACCAAGGTTTCACATTTACTTCATGATTGAAGAAATAAAAGACTCAAATAAATATGCAGAAATTAAACAAAAAATAGCTGCTGCCTTTCCCTTCTTTGATAATAATGCTCTAGATAGTGCAAGGTTCATTTTTGGAACAAGCTCTCCAAAGATAAAAATATTTGACGGTAATAGAAACCTAGAAGATTTCCTAGCTGCTGCAAGCTTTGAAGACTGGGATAATGCCAGTGGAGAAATTGAAGAAGGATCCAGAAATACAACCATGTCCAGATATGCAGGCAGGGTTATAGTCCGCCTAGGTAATACTGACCAAGCCCATGCTCTCTTTTTAAAAGAAGCAGATAAATGTAACCCTCCTTTGGATCAGGAAGAACTAGATCTTATTTGGAATAGTGCTGTTGCCTTTGGTAAAAGAGTATCCTCTCAAGATGATTATATTCCACCAGAAGATTATGACGGTGAGGTGCTTTTAAAACCTTATGATTTCTCAGATGTTGGCCAGGCTATTGTCTTATCTTCTGAATATAAAGAAGTTCTTAGATACTCTCCTGCTACTGACTTTCTAGTTTATAACGGAAGTTACTGGGAGGAATCAAAGCCAAAAGCTCAAGCTGTGGCTCAAGAACTTACTGCTAGGCAACTTAAAGAAGCAGAAATAGAATTGAACAATTCTTTAAACCAAATGTCTGATAGCGGTGCTTTAGACATGGTCATGGAAAAAGGACCTAAAAAGGCAGCTAAGGACTTTGAAGAAAATCAAGATGAAGCTTTTAAAAGATATGAAGCTGCTATGGCTTATAAAAAGTATGTAATAACTAGAAGAGATTCAAAGAAGATTTCATCGGCTTTAAAAGAGGCTCAGCCAATGCTTGAAATTTTACCTAAGGAGCTCGATGTTGATGGTTTCCTACTAAACACACCTACTGCCACCTTTGATCTTAAGGAAGGTCTCAGTTCAAAATCGGAACCTAGTTATTCTCATTTTATAACCAAACAAACTGCTGTCACTCCCAATGATAAAGGTATGGATAAGTGGCTTGAAGCTTTAGATGTGTTTTTCTTAAATGATCAGGAGTTAATTGAATATGTCCAAAGGATAGTAGGTCTTGCCGCCATAGGAAAAGTTTATGTTGAAGCTTTAATCATAGCCTACGGTGAAGGTCGTAATGGTAAATCTACTTTCTGGAACGCCATCGCCAGGGTTCTAGGGTCCTATAGTGGCAGTATTTCAGCCGACATTTTAACCGTTGGTTGTAGAAGAAATGTAAAGCCTGAGCTAGCTGAAGCCAAAGGTAAAAGACTTCTTATTGCTGCAGAACTTGAGGAAGGAATGAGGCTTAATACTTCAAATATCAAACAGCTTTGTTCTACTGATGAAATTACTGCAGAAAAGAAATACAAGGATCCATTTAAATATATACCAACTCATACCCTGGTCCTTTACACTAATCATCTTCCTAAGGTAGGTGCCATTGATGATGGAACTTGGAGAAGGTTAATTGTTATACCTTTTGAAGCCAAAATACAAGAAAACAATGACATCAAAAATTATACTGATTTTCTTATAAAGAATTCAGGTGGAGCAATCCTAAGCTGGATTATTGAGGGTGCTAAAAAAATCATAGATGACGACTACAAACTTAATACACCTAAAAAGGTCCAGGATGCCATTGATCTATATAAGGAAAACAATAACTGGCTCCAGCACTTTCTAGAAGAATGTTGTGAAATTGATTCTTCCTATACTGAAAAATCAGGAAAAGTTTATGACGAGTACCGAGCCTTCTGTCTTAGGTTGGGTGAGTTTACTAGATCCACTACTGATTTCTATACAGCTCTTGAATCAGAAAACTTTGAAAGAAGAAGAACTAATAAAGGAGTAATGATTAGAGGTTTAAGACTAAAATCAGAATTCCTATAAGCTGTTTTTATTAAAAAGTGTAGGTCAGTGAACCTCTCTATTCAAACTTTTTTATATATAAGAAAATATAAATTTAATAATATATATAAGTTATATAGACAAGCTACACAGACCTACACTACCCCCACAAAACACTGATGAAATAAAGACTTTAATAAAAAGGTGATAACTATGTACGAGAAAACATTGGAACAAAAACTTGTAAATGAAGCAAAAAACAATAAAGGCCTCTGCCTCAAGTTATCCTGTCCTGGTTTTGCAGGAATGCCTGATAGGCTTCTACTCTTTTCAAAAGGCAGGATTGCATTTGTTGAGGTAAAAAGAAAAGGCCAAGTACCAAGACCACTTCAATTATCTAGGCATAGACTTTTAAAGAAGTTAGGTTTTAAGGTTTTTGTCCTAGATGACAAAGAACAGATAAAAGAAATAATTGAAAATATCCTAGGAGGTGATGCCAGATGAAGTTCATACCCCATGAATATCAAAACTATGCTTCTAGCTATATAGAAGAAAAACCAGTCTCAGCCATATTTTTGGATATGGGCTTAGGTTAGGTAAGACAGTATTAACTCTTACAGCCTTAAATAATTTATTATTCGATAGTTTTGAAGCTCATAAAATCTTAGTTATAGCTCCCTTAAGAGTAGCCAGAAATACTTGGCCTTCTGAGCTTGAAAAATGGGATCATCTCCAAGATTTGAAATATTCAGTTGCAATAGGAAGTGAAAAAATAAGGAAAGAAGCTCTAATGCAAAAAGCTGACATATACATCATAAATCGTGAGAATGTTAAATGGCTTATTGAAGACAGCTCCCTTCCCTTCGATTTTGACACTGTAATCATTGATGAACTCTCTTCTTTTAAAAACCATAAGGCTAAAAGATTCAGGGCTCTTATGAAAGTAAGACCGAAAGTCAAAAGAATGGTTGGACTTACTGGAACTCCTGCCTCTAATGGGCTTATGGATCTATGGGCCGAGTTTAGGCTTCTAGATATGGGCCAGAGACTTGGAAGATTTATAGGCAGATACAGAGATGAGTATTTTCTACCTGATAAGAGAAATCAACAAATAATATTTACCTATAAGCCAAAACCAGGGGCTGAACAAGCTATTTATAAGAAAATATCCGATATAACCATCAGCATGAAAGGTAGCGATTATCTTAAACTTCCAGAACTCACTTTAAACGAAGTTGAGGTTAAATTAGCTGATAAAGATATTCAAAGCTTGGATGAAATGAAGAAAGATTTAATTGCCACTATAGGTGAGGAAGAAATAACTGCAGCTAATGCTGCTGCCCTCTCTGGCAAACTTCTTCAAATGGCAAATGGAGCTGTTTATGGAGATGAGAAAAATGTAATCCATATCCATGATAAAAAGCTAGACGCTTTGGAAGATTTAATAGAAGCTGCCAATGGTAAACCCGTTCTAATAGCCTACTGGTTTAACCATGACTATCAAAGAATTATTGAACGTTTTGATATTAGAGAAATAAAAACATCTGATGATATTAAGGCCTGGAACATGGGACAGATCCCTATTGCTATTATTCACCCTGCCTCCGCTGGACATGGACTCAATTTACAGGCTGGTGGTTCAACCCTTATATGGTTTTCCCTTACTTGGTCATTAGAACTTTACCAACAAACTAATGCCAGGCTTTGGAGACAAGGACAGGAAAACCCTGTTATTATCCACCACCTAATAGCAAAAGACACCATTGATAAAAGAGTCATGCAGGCCCTTAAGAATAAAGACACAACACAGACAGCTTTAATTGATGCAGTTAAAGCAGATTTAAATAAAGGAGGTTTATCCTATGACAGTTAAAGAATTTCTAAACCAAGCCTACAGGCTAGACCAAAGAATACAAAGTAAGATAGAGCAGCTTGATTCACTTAATACCCTGGCCACAAAAGCCACCTCTACTCTTTCCCATATGCCAAAGAATCCTAACAAGGCTACTTCAACTATGGAGAACACCATTTGTAAAATTATTGATCTTCAACATGAAATCAATGAAGATATTGATAGGTTGGTTGATTTAAAAACTGAAATCGTAGCAGCCGTAAAGAGTGTAGAAAATAGAGAGTATCAAACCTTACTTGAAAAAAGATACCTCTGCTTTGAAACCTGGGAACAGATAGCTGTTGATATGCACTACAGCCTTAGATGGATTCATATACTACATGGTAAAGCCTTAAATGATTTAGGCAGGCTATTAGATTAAAAGCTTTTAAAAGTGTGCACACTAATTCACTACTTTTCAAAACTTTCCTATGATACTATTAAGATAGCAAAATTTATTTAGAGCCTTCACAGAAATTCTGTGGAGGTTTTTTTATGCCTAAAAACAAGGAGGTGTTTTAATGCCAAGAAAACCTAAGAGTCCTTGTGGCTACCCTGGCTGTCCCGAGCTTACTTATGATAGGTACTGTAAGGAACACAAAAGCCTAGTCAATAAAAACTACAACAAGTATCAAAGGGATCCTAAGTCTAACAAAAGATATGGTAGGGCTTGGAAGCGAATCAGGGATAGGTATGTCAAGAAGCACCCTCTCTGTGAGGAGTGCAAGAAACACGGAAGGCTGACCCCTGTAGAGGAGGTCCACCACATCAAACCCCTAAGCCAAGGTGGCTCTAATGACTACTCTAATCTAATGAGCCTATGCAAGAGCTGCCACTCCTCCATCACAGCCAAGAGCGGTGAGCGGTGGGGCTAGTAAATCTCTGTAACTTTCATAAGCGGACAGCGGCGTGGGCCTTCGTGTAAAAAAATGCGGTTTCAAAGGGGGTAATAGGCCAAGAGAAAAATGAGGTGATGAAAATATGGCGAAAGACGGCACTAATAGAGGTGGTGCTCGTATAGGAGCTGGTGCTAAAAAGAAGGCTTTACTAGATAAAATCGCTGAGGGTAATCCAGGCGGTAGGACACTTACAGTAATGGATTTTCAAAATGCAGCAGACCTAGAAGGTGTAGAAATGCCAGAGCCAAGTAAGATGTTAGAGGCCGTTCAAAAAGATGGTAAGACTTTAGTTGCTGGAGATGTTTATAGGGATACATGGAACTGGCTAAATGAAAGAGGCTGTGCTGCTCTTATCTCTCCCCAGCTACTTGAAAGATATGCTATGAGCGTAGCTAGGTGGATCCAGTGTGAAGAAGCAGTTACTGAATTTGGTTTTTTAGCCAAGCACCCCACAACGGGAAATGCAATGCAAAGTCCCTATGTTGCCATGAGCCAAAACTATATGACACAAACAAATCGGCTCTGGCTAGAAATATTCCAACTTGTAAAAGAGAACTCTCTATCAGAATACACAGGAAATAATCCTCAAGATAATGTGATGGAAAGATTACTAAATGCCCGTACAGGCAAATAAAATATTGGAGGTAGAAATGAAAAGACAAGAAACAGCTGAAAGTGTATGTATAGGACATCCAGATAAACTCTGCGATTTAATTGCAGATAATATATTGGATGCAGCCTTCAGAAAAGATAAGGCTTCAAGAGTTGCTTGTGAGGTAATGGCAACTAAGGGAAAGATAATCGTGGCGGGCGAAATCACCTGTAGCGAGAAATTAGATATTAGATACATTGTAAGACAGACCTTAAAAGAAGTGGGATATAATCCTCTCAAGTTTTTAATATATGTATTTGTACACAAACAGAGTGCCGATATCAAAGAAGGTGTAGATAATGCTCTGGAATTTAGAGATGGTGTAAACGATCCCTATAGTTTAATAGGTGCTGGTGACCAAGGAACCATGTATGGTTATGCCACAAAAGAAACTAGAGAAATGCTCCCTCTTGCCATTGTTTTATCTCATAAAATAACTAAGAGATTAGACAAAGTAAGAAAAGATAAATTAATCAAGGGCATCTTCCCCGATGGAAAAGCCCAGGTGACTATTGAATATGAAGGAAAGAAAGCTCTAAGAGTTAAAACAATAGTTGTATCTATCCATCATCATAAAGATAAAGACTATGAAGAGCTGAAAAGGGAAATTCTACACACTGTTCTTTACCCTGCCTTTGAGGATTTTCCCTTTGATGATAAGACAGAAATCCTAATTAATCCTTCAGGAAGATTTGTTATTGGTGGGCCTACTGCTGATACAGGTCTAACTGGTAGAAAGTTAATGGTGGACACCTATGGAGGTCTAGCTTCTCATGGAGGCGGAGCTCTTTGTGGAAAGGATCCAACCAAGGTTGATAGAAGTGGAGCCTATATGGCGAGATTCATAGCTAAGCATATAATATGGGGCGATTTTGCAGATGAATGCGAGGTCGCTCTTTCTTATGCCATTGGGAAGGCAAACCCTGTATCCTTTTCCATTAATACTTTTGGAAGCGGGACTCTTTCCGATGAAGTTCTAACCAAGGCCTGTAAGGATGTATTTAATTTAAAGCCTGCAGCCATAATTGAACACCTAAGACTTAGGGATATCAGCTATTCCGAAACTGCAACCTACGGACATTTTTCTAGTGTGCTCTTCCCTTGGGAAAGCCTAGATAAATATGATGAACTAAAAAAGGCGGTGGAAAAGTATGCAGATAGAAAAAATTAAAATAGAAAAATTAAATCCTGCTCCCTACAATCCTAGAAAGGATTTAAAGCCAGGAGATCCTGAATATGAAAAACTAAAGAACTCTATTCTTACCTTTGGCTATGTGGAACCAGTTCTATGGAATAAAAGGACTGGCCATATTATAGGCGGCCACCAAAGATATAAAGTTCTTGTGGAAATGGGGCAAAAAGAAATCGACTGTGTTGTAGTTGATATGAATGAGGAAAATGAAAAGGCTTTAAATATTGCTCTTAATAAGGTTAGTGGTGATTGGGACAAAGAAAAACTAATGCTATTAATTACAGACTTACAAGGAGTAGACTTTGATGTCTCTTTAACTGGTTTTGATCCTGCAGAACTTGACGACCTTTTTAAAGACACTCTTAAAGATAATATTAAAGAAGATGATTTTGATGTTGAAGAAGAACTTAAAAACCCAGCCCTATCAAAACCAGGTGACCTATGGTTACTTGGAAAGCATCGAGTTTTATGTGGTGACTCAACTAAAATAGAAAGCTATGAAACTTTGATGGATGGAAAACTTGCCAACCTAACTGTTACTGACCCACCCTACAATGTTAATTATGAGGGAACTGCAGGAAAAATAAAAAATGACAACATGGCTGATGATGCCTTTTATGACTTCCTCCTCTCTTCTTTTCAAGGAATGGAAAAAGTTATGGCTAAGGATGCATCAATATATGTCTTCCATGCTGATACTGAAGGCTTAAACTTTAGAAAGGCTTTCTCCGAGGCAGGCTTTTATTTATCAGGCACCTGTATCTGGAAGAAGCAATCATTGGTCCTTGGCAGGTCTCCCTATCAATGGCAGCATGAACCAGTCCTTTTTGGCTGGAAAAAGAAAGGTAAACATAACTGGTATTCAGATAGAAAACAAACTACTATCTGGGAATTTGAAAAACCTAAAAGGAATAAAGACCATCCTACAATGAAGCCTGTAGCCTTAGTAGCTTACCCAATTTTAAATTCTAGCTTAACTAATTGTATAGTACTGGATCCTTTTGGTGGTTCAGGTTCAACCTTGATTGCCTGTGAGCAAACAGACAGGATATGCAACACCATAGAATTAGATGAGAAATATACAGATGTTATTGTAAAAAGATACATTGAACAAGTAGAAAGTTCAGATGATGTATACCTTTTAAGAAATGGCAAAAAGCTGCCTTATGCTAGTATTGCCAATGATTAGAGAAAATATGAGGCCACAGAAGGGCCACACAGGCCTTTAAAAAAAGATTAGGTATAAACCCTTGGGCCTAAATCAGATATAACTTGCTATTTACCCCTTCCTGAGTGATAGATGTAGTACCACATAAAGGAGGGTATTTTAATGGATAGAAAAGAATTAGTAAATGCTTTAAGCAAACATTTAGGCCTAAAGGCAAAATACCTGGGAGTTCCCAGCTTTGCCTATGAAATTGGCGAATTTACTGTAACTAGAGAAGGAAAGATTCTAAATGAGGCAGGTGATGAAATGACACTAGATGAAATAAAGGGACCGAGCTTAGAAGATGAATTTGTTCAGATAGAGATAGCCTTCCCACTAAAAGGCCACGATGCTCGGTCAATTAAAAATCTTTTAAATATGATTTATAGCAAGGAGCCTTTAATTAAAAAAGCCTATGCTCTGGAAGAAACTATCATAGAAAAAGAATTAATTGACGAGATTTCTAGTCTAGAAAACTTGGATGAAATTTTAAGTCTAATTAATGATAATAATTGCAAAGGTATCTCCTTTGAAGATGAAAAGATTACTTTTAAATTTATTAAGGGAGACATCAAAATATCATCAGAATTCCTAAGCCTTTTAATTAAAAAAGCTAAAGAATTAAAACATACAACTTCTAGACAAGTTGAGACTGATAATGACAAATATAGTTTTAGAACCTGGCTAATCAGACTTGGGATGGTAGGCCCAGATTACAAGGAACATAGAAAATTCCTACTATCAAAGCTTGAAGGAAGCTCCGCTTTTAGAAATGGGCTGCCAGCAAGCAAGGAGGTCCAAAGCAATGAAAGAGATTAGCCTTAAAATTTTAAATAAATTAAAGGAAGACTTTCCTAAAGGAAGTAGAGTTGAACTTGTAAAAATGGATGACCCTTACACCTCTTTAAAAGCTGGTGATAAAGGAACCGTTGCTTTTATTGATGACCTGGCTACGATCCATGTAAATTGGGATAAAGGTAGCTCTTTAGGTTTAGTTTATGGAGAAGATTTGTTTATAAAATCCAAAGATTAAAAACAAGCTGAAACCCTTGAAAATACTGTGTTTATAGTGAAAATAGTACTTGCTATATATCCCCTTCTGAGTGATATATGTATGTAACAAAAAACACACCAGAAAGGGGACAAGGAAATGCTTAGAAAAAACTTTGGAATTGAAATTGAGTTTACAGGCATTACAAGAAGAAAAGCAGCAAATATAATGGCAGAACATTTTGAGGGGACTTCAAGTCAAAACGGGAGAGACTTTAAAGTGACAGCACCCGACAGGAGAGTTTGGCAGGTAGTTTATGACGGCAGCATAAGATGCCAGAAAAGAGTTAGTGGACAAAGAGTACCAGCAACTAACGAATACAGCGTTGAGATTGTTAGCCCAATTTTAAGCTACAAGGAGGATATTGAAAGCCTCCAGGAGCTAGTAAGAAAAATTAGAAAAGCTGGAGGCTTTGCCAACAAAACAACAGGCATCCATATTCACCTAAACGGAAGCGACCACACTCCTAGATCCTTAAGAAACTTTTTAAACATCATCTACTCAAGAAACGACCTCCTCTACTCTAGCCTAGAAATTGAAAGAGAAAGAATGAGATACTGCAAAAAGATGGATGAAAGCCTAGTAAAAAAAATGAACAAGAAAAAACCTACTAGCTTTAAACAAATAGAAGATATCTGGTACGAAGGTTACTATCAAAGTAGAGATAGACATTACCACGATAGCAGATACCACTTCCTCAACTTACACAGTTTTTTCAACGGAGTAGGAACTGTAGAGCTTAGAGGCTTTAATGGAACACTCCATGCAGGAAAAATTAGAACCTACATCCTTCTAAGCTTGGCCATGAATGAGCAGGCATTAACACAGAAATTTGCCAGCAGTAAAAAGCCACAGATAGAAAATCCAAAGTTTGCAATGAGAACCTGGCTTACCAGAATCGGCTTTATAGGAAATGATTTTAAAAACCCTAGAGAGCACCTTTGCAAACACCTAGAAGGATCTGCAGCTTGGAGGTTTCGTGAGTCCGCCTAGATAGGCGGTCACTAAAGCCACGAGGGGGACTTCCCCCTCTTAAGCTGGTAGAAGGGGCAAATGTACCCACTTCAAATACAAAGCCCACACAGGCGAAACTGTGGCCAAAGAAAGGAAGATGAATATGAAGAAGAAACTATATTTAGCTTATGGCTCCAACTTAAACCTATCTCAAATGGCTGGTAGATGCCCAACTGCTAAGGTTGTAGGAGCTAGTGAACTAAAAGATTACAAGCTTTTATTTAGAGGCCCTACTGGAGGTGCAGTTGCTACTGTAGAACCTTCAAAAGGTGACTCAGTTCCAGTTCTAATATGGGAAATTACTAAAAGCGATGAAGCTGCCCTTGATAGATATGAAGGCTTTCCTTTTCTCTATCGGAAAGAAAGCTTAACAGTAAAAATTAAAGGCAGAAAGAGAAAAGTTATGGCCTACATTATGAATGAAGGTAGAGCACTTGGTCAGCCTAGCATGTACTATTATTCAGTAATTCACGATGGTTACACCGCACAAGATTTTGACAATGAAACCCTAAAAGCTGCCCTGGAAGATTCTATAGAAAGGATTAAGGTGGCAAAAGATGCTGGAGAAGATTAAAGAACAGATCCTTATTATTAGGGAAAGCGGTGTAACAAACATGTTTGATATTAATAGGGTTCAATATGAAGCTAACCAATTAGAGTTCTATGAATTAGTTATTTTCCTAGAGGATGAAAAGGAAAAATACATCCAATTTATAATGACTGGCGAACTTTAAAAATAGTGTGCTTATATTGAAAATAGTACTTGCTATATAGCCCCTTCTGAGTGATATATGTATGTAACAAAAAAACACACTTGAAGGGAGAAATTAAAATGAAGAAGATTAAATTATTTGAAGAGGACATTCAGAGAGCTTTAAAAAACCCAGATGAAGGTTACAAGGAACTAGGAAGGGCCAAAAACTATATCCTACACGAGTACAGAAAGACCTTAAGAGACCTTGAAACAGACAGCTTGGTAATAGATGAGATCCTTTGGGAAGAAAACTACCAAACTGCCCTAGACTACATGAGGGAAGCGGGTCTAAAAGAATTTATCATAACTAATAAAAGCACTGAGCTTATGGACCTACTCCACTTTTTCACCAGCCAAGGCTGCCAGCTTAAAGGACCAGAAACAGTAGAAAGAAAAGTTGATTATCCCTGGGGAAAAGACATCAAAGGGCTAAGGTTAGCAATTTAGAAAAAGGAGATAAGAATGCTAAAGAAAACTAAGGAAGGAATAATCTATAAGGGCAAACTTTATAGAATTAGTAAAGAGGATATAATCTGGCTTGAAAAGGAAAATAAAAAGGACCCAACAGCCCATCCAGCGAGAAATCTAAGAAGTTTAGCAACAACAATAGAAGAATTAGATTAAGGAGCTCTAGGGCTCTTTTCTCTTATAAAAAAGATTAAATTATTTGCAAATAGTACTTGCTATATACTCCCTTCTGAGTGATATATGTATGTAACAAAAACACACTTACAAGGAGGAAATGAAAATGAAAAAAGGCGATATTTACAAAGTAAAAGGAAAAGAATTATTTTATCAGCTGGTTGGTTATTGGGGAGAAGATTTAGTTTTTGCTCCAGTAGGAGAAGAAGAAAATCAAGTGCAAATTTATTGCATTGAAGATGTTAGAGAGTTTATAGACTCAGGCTACTTCAGCAAACTTCATCCAGTAAAAAGAAAATAAAATACCAGCAGAAATAAAGAGCTTCTTAGAGGCTCTTTTCTTTTGCCTAAATAAAAGGAGGCGGCAGAAATTAGAAAACTCAAAGACTATAAGCCAACTAAGTTTATGGCCAAAGACTCTGTTTATGATGAAGATGCCGCTGATTATGCGGTTTCTTTTATACAGGCACTAACCCACACTAAAGGTCAGTGGGCAGGGAAACATTTTGAACTTATAGATTGGCAAGAACGAATTATAAGAGATCTATTTGGAACAATAAAACCAAATGGATATAGACAATTTAATACAGCTTATGTAGAAATACCAAAAAAGATGGGAAAGTCTGAGCTGGCAGCAGCCATTGCCCTTCTTCTTACTTGTGGTGATGGAGAACAAAGAGCAGAGGTTTATGGTGCAGCAGCTGATAGAAACCAAGCTTCCATTGTTTTTAATGTGGCAGCTGACATGGTAAGAATGTGCCCACCCCTAGCTAAGAGAGTTAAGATTTTAGATTCGATGAAAAGATTAATATACCAGCCAACAGGAAGTGTGTATCAAGTCCTCTCAGCTGATGTTAAAAACAAACATGGTTTTAACGTTTCAGGGGTTATATTTGATGAACTTCACACTCAGCCTAATAGGCAGTTATTCGATGTTTTAACAAAAGGATCTGGAGATGCTAGAACCCAGCCACTTTATTTCTTAATAACTACAGCAGGAGACAACCAAAATTCTATCTGTTGGGAGGTTCATCAAAAAGCAGTAGATTTACTTGAAGGTAGAAAGACTGATCCTACCTTCTACCCTGTCATTTATGGTGCAGATATGGATGATGATTGGACAGATCCCGAAGTATGGAAAAAAGCTAATCCCTCCCTTGGGATAACAGTTACTATGGATAAGGTTGAAGCTGCCTTTAATTCAGCAAAGCAAAACCCTGCAGAAGAAAACAGCTTCAGACAACTAAGACTTAATCAGTGGGTAAAACAAGCTGTAAGGTGGATGCCTATGGATAAATGGGATGCCTGTGCTTTTAAAGTTGATCCTGAAAGCTTGAAAGGCCGAGTTTGTTATGGGGGCCTTGACCTGTCATCTTCTACTGATATTACAGCCTTTGTTTTAGTTTTTCCACCAGAAGATGAAGATGACAAATATGCTATCCTTCCCTACTTTTGGCTACCAGAAGAAACTCTTGATTTGAGAGTCAGGCGAGACCATGTAAATTATGATTTATGGGAAAGGCAAGGATATATCAAAACGACTGAAGGAAATGTTGTCCACTATGGTTTTATAGAAAACTTCATAGAAGAATTAGGGATGGAATATAACATTAGAGAAATCGCCTTTGACCGTTGGGGAGCAATTCAAATGACACAAAATCTAGATGCTATGGGTTTTACCGTTGTTCCCTTTGGGCAGGGCTTTAAAGATATGAGCCCGCCTACAAAAGAGTTGATGAAATTAACCTTAGAAGGAAAGCTTGCTCATAGTGGTCATCCAGTCCTTCGTTGGATGATGGACAATATTTTTGTAAGAACTGACCCTGCTGGAAATGTTAAACCAGACAAGGAAAGATCCTCTGAAAAGATAGACGGTGCTGTAGCAACAATAATGGCTTTGGATAGAGCCTTAAGAAATGATGGTGTTAATACTGGTAGTGTCTATGACGAAAGAGGCATTCTAGTTTTCTAAACTTATTTAGGAGGTGATTATATTAATATATTTTCAAGATTATTTAAGCAAGGATCTAAACCAAAGAACTCTTTATTTGGATCCACCTACAGCTTTTTCTTTGGCTCTACTTCTAGTGGTAAGAATGTCAATGAAAGAACAGCTATGCAAACAACAGCAGTTTATGCCTGTGTAAGAATTTTAGCAGAAACAATAGCTTCACTGCCCTTACACACTTATATGAATACTGAAAATGGGAAAGAAAAAGCAAGAGGGCATCCAATATATCACCTCCTTGCAGACTCTCCCAACCCTGAGATGACTTCATTTGTGTTCAGAGAAACACTGATGGGTCATCTTTTATTATGGGGAAATTCCTATTCACAAATAATTAGGGATGGTAATGGGAAGGTAGTATCCCTCTACCCTCTTCTACCCGACAAGATGAAAGTAGAAAGAAGTGAAAAGGGAGAAATTTACTATTTATACACTAGCGAAGGAAAGGAACATCTCTTAAGGAATACTGAGATTCTTCATATTCCAGGACTAGGATTTGATGGTCTTATTGGCTATTCACCTATAGCTATGGCTAAAAATGCTATTGGAATGGCCCTAGCTACTGAAGAATATGGAGCCAAGTTCTTTGCTAATGGGGCAAACCCTGGTGGAGTGTTAGAACATCCAGGAGTAGTAAAGGATCCTCACAGGATTAGAGATAGTTGGAATCAAGTCTATCAAGGTACATCAAATGCTCATAGGGTTGCTGTGCTTGAAGAGGGAATGAAATTTTCACCAATAGGTATTCCACCAGAGCAAGCTCAGTTTTTAGAAACTAGGAAATATCAGACTGAAGAAATTTGCAGGATATTCAGAGTGCCACCCCATCTAGTTGGAGATTTGGAAAGAGCTACTTTTTCTAATATAGAGCATCAATCAATTAGTTTTGTGGTTCATACCATTAGGCCCTGGCTAGTCAGGATAGAGCAATCAATAAATAAGGCTCTCTTCTCAGACTCTGAAAAAGATAAATACTTTGTATCTTTTTTAGTTGAGGGACTACTTCGTGGAGATTATGAATCAAGAATGCGTGGTTATTCCATCGGTATTCAAAATGGCTTTATGTCTCCCAACGATGTAAGAACTCTAGAAAATATGAACCCTATACCCCTAGATGAAGGTGGAAACACATATATGGTTAATGGCAATATGCTCAAACTTAAAGATGTTGGAGCTTATGCAAATAATAATGGAGGTGATGAAAATAAAGAAGTTTTGGAACTTTATAAAGAATGAAGATGGTGAAAGAACCCTCTACTTTGATGGTTATATTGCAGAGGATAGCTGGTTTGATGATGATATTACTCCTAAAAAGTTCAAAGCAGAACTTATGGAATCAGATGGTGATATTTCTGTCTGGATTAACTCCCCTGGTGGAGATGTCTTTGCAGCTAGTCAAATCTACAACATGCTAAAAGAATACAAGGGAAAAGTCACTGTAAAGGTTGATGGTTTAGCCGCCTCTGCTGCTTCCGTTATAGCTATGGCAGGTGATGAAGTTTCAATGTCTCCTGTGGCCATGCTTATGATCCATAACCCTTCTACCCTCATTTGGGGAGAAGAATCAGACATGGTAAAGGCTAAAGAGATGTTGGCAGAAGTTAAAGAAAGTATCATCAATGCCTATGAGGTTAAGACTAAACTTTCTAGAGAAAAAATATCCAAAATGATGGATATGGAAACCTGGATGAGTGCTAAAAAGGCAGTGGAATTAGGATTTGCTAACAAGGTCTTATATGAAGAAGCAGATACCGATCTTCCTGTTTCTAATGGTTTCATCTTTGAAAAAGTAGCAGTTGTTAACTCACTAATAAGTAAGTTCCCTAAAAAGGAAGAAGAAAACAAACCCGAAATTGAAACTAGTACTTCCCATAAGGAGCTTATGACTAGATTAAATTTAATAAAAAAATAAATGGAGGTTTTATACAATGAATAAAATAATTGAACTTAGAGAAAAAAGAGCGAAGCTTTGGGAAACTACCAAGGCTTTTTTAGATTCAAGAAGAAATGAAAAGGGGCTTATCTCAGCTGAAGATACAGCTACCTATAACCAAATGGAAGAAGATGTAATGAACCTAGGTAAGGAAATAGAAAGACTTGAAAGACAGGCTGTAATTGATCTAGAACTATCCAAACCTACCTCATCTCCTATTTCTAATAAGCCTGCTATGAAAGGTGAGGAAGAAGAAAAAACGGGTCGTGCATCCAGTGAGTATAGAAAAGCTTTCTGGAACGTTATGAGAGTGAAGAACCCAGATAGTCAAGTTTATAACTCCCTTTCCATCGGCGAAGATTCTGAAGGTGGATATCTGGCACCAGACGAGTTTGAAAACACTCTGATTACTACTCTTGAAGAGGAGAACATCTTTAGAAAGCTAGCTAAAGTTATCAAGACCTCTAGCGGTGATAGAAAGATTCCAGTTGTAGTTACCAAAGGATCTGCAGCTTGGCTTGATGAAGGTGAGGACTTTGAAGAAAGCGACTCTGTATTTGGTCAAACTTCTATTGGTGCCTATAAACTGGGAACAATGGTTAAAGTATCTGATGAACTTTTGAATGACAGTGCTTTTTCTATTGAAAGCTATATAGCTACTGAATTTGCTAGAAGAATTGGTGCTAAGGAAGAAGAAGCTTTCCTTGTAGGAGATGGTGACGGAAAACCAACTGGTATCTTTAATGCTACAGGCGGTGGCCAATTAGGTGTAACTACCGCTTCTGCTTCTGCTATTACTGCAGATGAAATTATTGATTTAGTTTACTCCTTAAAAGCTCCTTATAGAAAAAATGCAGTATTTATTATGAATGATACTACTGTTAAAGCTATTCGTAAGCTAAAAGATGGCCAGGGACAATATCTGTGGCAACCATCCCTAACTGCTGGAACACCAGATACTCTTTTAAATAGGCCAGTATTCACATCTGCCTATGCTCCTACAATTGCTGGAGGTGCAAATACTATAGCTTTTGGTGACTTTGGATACTACTGGATCGCTGATAGACAAGGCCGTTCTTTTAAGAGATTAAATGAATTGTTTGCTACTAGTGGCCAAGTTGGTTTCTTAGGTAGTCAAAGAGTTGACGGAAAACTAATCCTTCCAGAAGCAGTCAAGCTTCTAAAGCAGAAATAAGGAGGTATAAACCATGACTTATAATGCAAAGAATTATACAGAACAAGGCGGTGAAAAGACCGTTATAGGTGGAACTTTAGAAATTAAGGAGGGAGCTACAGTAACTGGGCTCCCTTCTCCCACCTTACCTGAGCCTGTAGAAATTCCTCTACTAGATTTTCAAGCAGATAGTGAAGCAACTGATGTAGAAGGTTTAGTAGAAGATTTCAATGCCCTTCTTTTAAATCTTAAAACAGCTGGACTTATGGCTGAAGAAGCTGAAGAAGAAACTGGAGAATAATGAATGAAAGGATGGTGGCGGTAATGACATTACTTGAAAGTGTAAAGGCAAATTTAATATTGGAGCATGATGAAGATGATGATCTATTAGAGTCCTATATTGCCGCCTCAATATCCTATGCTGAAAGTTTTCAACACTTGAAGGAAGGTTTCTACAATGAAAATGAAATGACCCCTGTAACTAGACAAGCAATTATTATGCTCTCTTCCCACTTCTATGAAAGCAGAGATGGTAGTACAGGAGGTTTCTTTTCAGATACTGCCTTGGCAGGTCAGTTAGCAAGGGAAACTATAGATAATCTTTTAAGGCTAGATAAGGATTGGAAGGTGTAACTATGAGTATTGGAAGAATAAACACACCTATAAATCTAATTATTGTAGAAAAAGTTAAAGATAAAGAAGGTTTTACTAGAGATAGCTTAAATTCCCTAGCAAAAGTTAGAGCCTATAAAGAGGATAAGAATGCTAGTAAAAGATGGACCAATAGAGCTATATTTCCCGATGCCACCACTCTCTTTAGATTTCGTAGGATACCAAAGATATCTATTACAAGTGAAATGTTAATTATCTGCCAGGATGAATACTTTGAAATCATAAGTGTAGAAAACATTAGAAATAGAAATATGTATATTGAGGTTTTAGCAAAAAAGGTGGTGATTCCCAATGGCAAAAATAACAATGAGGATGCCTGAAGATTTTCTTCTTAAAATTTCTAAGCTTGGAGATAAGACAGATGAAATTGTACCTAAGGTTCTAGAGTCTGGTGGTGAAGTTGTATTAAATGAAGTAAGTTCAAAACTTAAATCTTCCATTGGTAAGAACACAAAAATAAGAAGCCGCTCTACTGGTGAGCTAGTTTCCTCTCTGGGCTTAACTCCAGTTTTAATGGACAGGCGAGGACATCACAATATAAAGGTAGGTTTTAAAGAGCCAAGAAGTGATGGAGATAGTAATGCCAAGATAGCTAATATCCTGGAATATGGTAGATCCAATCAAGCAGCTAAACCTTTTTTGAAGCCTGCAAGAAGAACTTCAAGAGCACCCTGCATAGAAGCCATGAAAGATAGATTTGAGACGGAGGTTAAGAACTTATGACTATTTTAGAAGAGCTTAATACTCTTATAGAGGATCAAGGTATCCCTGTTGAAACAGGAGTATTTTCTGAAAGACCTCCAGATCTCTATTTAGTTTTAACCCCTCTCGTAGATTTATTTGACCTTTATGCAGATAACCTACCAGAGTTTGAAAGCCAGGAAGTAAGGCTTTCTTTATTCTCCAAAGGCAACTATATGAAGATAAGAAACACACTAACCCGTACTTTAATCAGTGCGGGTTTTACTATTACTGATATGAGATACATCGGACATGAGGATGATACGAGCTATCATCACTATGCCATCGATGTGATAAAAACATATAAATTTGAATTAGATAAGGAGGACTAAAATATGGCAACAATAGGTCTTGATAGACTTTATTATGCAAAAATAACTGAAGGTTCAAATGGCGATGAGACTTATGAAACCCCTAAACCATTAGCAAAGGCTATAACTGCAGAACTTTCTGTGGAACTTGCTGAAGCAACTCTTTATGCAGATGATGGTGCCGCAGAGATAATAAAAGAGTTTCAAAACGGGACTCTTTCCCTTGGCATTGATGATATTGGAGCTGCTATTGCTAGTGATTTAACTGGAGCAACTATAGATGACAACAAGGTTCTAATTTCTACTAGTGAAGATGGTGGTGACCCTGTAGCTATAGGTTTCAGGGCTAAGAAAGCTAATAGTAAATATAGATACTTCTGGTTTTATCGTGTGAAGTTTGGCATCCCTGCCACTAACCTAACTACCAAGGGTGACAGTATTACCTTCTCCACTCCTACTATCGAGGGAACTGTACTTCGTAGAAATAAGCTAGATGGTCAAGGTAAACATCCATGGAAGGCTGAGGTTAATGAAGGTGACGAAGGTGTATCTTCTGAAATAATTACAGGTTGGTACACCGAGGTTTATGAACCAGTCTTTGCTGCAGGAGGTGGTGATTAAGATGCTAGATAATGATAGGAAAAGTCTAATCACTATTGGTGGTAAAGAATACAGCCTTATTCTAACCACTAAGGCCACGAAGGAAATCGCTAAAAGATATGGTGGTCTTGAAAATTTAGGTGAAAAGTTAATGAAGGCTGAAAACTTTGAGATGGCCCTAGAAGAAATAGTATGGCTTATTGCCCTTCTTGCTAATCAGAGTATTTTAATAAACAACAGATTAAATGGTGAAAAGGAAGAGCTGCTGACTGAAGATGATGTAGAACTTCTAACCTCTCCCCATGAGCTGGCTACCTACAAAGATTCCATTATGGAAGCTATGTTTAAGGGGACTAAAAGGAATATAGAATCTGAGGATGAAGATCCAAAAAACGTGGAAGTCGAGTAAGCGATGAAGAATTGTTTGCTCGACTTATTTATTATGGTGTGAGCCAGCTTCATAGATCTGAGGTAGAAGTCTGGCTTATGCCTATAGGGGAGCTATTAGATCAGTGGGAAATCCACAAACAATTTACTGGTCTTGCCAAGCCTAAAAGAGAAATATTTATTGATGATGTTATACCTGTAGGTATCTAGTAAAAAACTAAATACTAACACAGAAAAATGATATAATATTTATCAAGTTGTTTTAAATTTCTCAAAAGGAGGCTGTAAATATGGATGTAGATAAGGCTAGAACATATGCTGCTAAAGCAATGGAGTTTTTGGGTGAAGCTTTTACAGAAGCTAGAGATAGTGCATTAGACAATGCTTATTTTGAAGGCATTGAAATTGGGATTAGAGTAACAAATTCATCGCTTTATGAATCAGGGGTTTCAGATGAAAAGATTATTAATCTCATGAATAAATACTGGGATATTCCTAGGCAAGAGGCAATTGATAGATTAAAATTTGAAAAAACAGAATTATGCATAAGAGAATTAAAGAATTATTTAGTATTGCAAGGATGGCATTCTAGGGATATAGAATCTTATTTAAGAGAGCAGTTAGTAAGCATAAAAATAAGGCATAATACAGAACTTTGGAATCTATGGAATAAACCAGAAAAGTTAAAACAAGAAATAGAAAAACTATAATATAAAAAATCATACTGCGTTGAAGAGCAATCAAAAGGTTGCTCTTTTTTCATGCCCATTTTTAAGGAGGTGATTACTTGTCTGATTTTGGTTTGAAAATAGGTATTGAGGGTGAAAGACAATTTAAGAACGCCCTCAGAGAAATAAATCAAAGCTTCAGAGTTTTAGGTTCTGAAATGAAACTTGTATCTTCTGAATTTGATAGAAATGATAAATCAATAAAGGCTATTACTGCCAGAAATAATCAACTTAATAAAGAAATAGATGCACAAAAAGACAAGGTATCAACCTTAGAAAAAGCCCTAGCTAACGCTGCCAGCTCCTTTGGTGAAAATGACAGAAGAACTCTAGCATGGCAGATCCAACTAAACAATGCTAATGCTGAACTTAACAACATGGAAAAAGAATTAAAAGAGTCTCAAACAGAAGTTAAAAAGCTAAATAAGGAAAAGATAGATAAGCTGGTCGGTGGTTTAAAACAGGCTGGTGAGATTGCAGGTAAAACCCTAGTTGCGGGTCTTAAAGCAGCGGCTGCTGCTATGGCTGCTATTGGAGCTGGTGTTGTTGCTACTGGTAAGTGGATAAAAGACTCTTTAAATGTTTATGCAGATTATGAGGACTCCATGAAACAGGTTCAAGCTACTATGGGGCTTGTTGGCGAAGAGGGTGAAGAAGCCTTTGAAAAACTATCCCAGGCTGCAAAAGATGCAGGTGCTAGTACTAGGTTCTCAGCTTCTGAATCTGCTGATGCCTTAAATTTTCTAGCCCTTGCAGGTTATGATGCTGAAGAAGCTATTGAGGCCCTCCCTGGAGTTTTAACTCTAGCTGCCGCTGGTGGAATGGATCTAGCCAAAGCATCAGACCTAGTAACAGATTCAATGGCAGCTCTTGGTCTTGAAATATCAGACATGGATTCCTACATGGATATGATGGCTAAAACCTCTCAAAAATCTAATACAAATGTAGAGCAACTTGGTGAGGGAATTCTAGTCGCTGGTGCTACCATGAAAAATGCAGGCCAGGATTTAGACACTCTTAATGTTATGCTGGGTGTTTTAGCCAATAGAGGTATTAAAGGTGCTGAGGGTGGAACAAAACTTAGAAATATAATCATGAGCCTTACTTCTCCTACCTCTGCAGCTGCTAAAGAACTAGATGCTTTAGGGATAAGTGTTACTGATTCATCAGGGAATATCCGAGAGATGAATGACATCTTTGAAGATTTAAATAGAGAATTAGGTGGTCTTTCTGAATCAGACAAGATGAATGCTCTAAGTAATATTTTTAATAAACAAGATCTAGCTGGTGTAAATGCTCTACTTTCTGGTACTGGTGATGAGATGAATAATCTCTATAAAGAACTAGAGAATGCTGACGGAGCAGCCCAACAAATGTCTGAAACAATGGAAAGTGGTCTGGCAGGTTCAGTTAGAAGTTTAAAGTCTGCCTATGAAGGCCTTCAAATAGTTATTGGAGAACAGTTTTCAGATATGGCAGGTGAAGTGGTAGGTGATGTTACATCCCTTGTAAGAGATGTAACTGAAATATTAAATGATGGTTTTCAAGAAGGTGATATTACAGCTATTGGAGAGCGAATATCATCTTTTTTAATGGATGGAATAAAAAGAATTAGTGAATATCTCCCTGAAGTAATAGAGATGGTATCCATGATGCTAACTGAGCTTGTAAATGTCTTGGTAGAACTGATTCCTACTTTACTTCCTCCACTTTTAGAGGGGGCTATAGCTCTTCTAACAGGAATAATAGATGCCATAGTTTCAAACGTGGCTCCCTTAATAGAAATGGTAGTCTATCTTGTAACAACAGTAGCTGAATTTATTATTGAAAACTTACCCATACTCATTGAGGCTGCAATACAAATAGTTGTAGCCCTAGCCCTCGGAATTGCAGAAGCTCTACCTGAACTCATTCCATCTATTGTAGATGCTATTATTTTAATCGTTGAAACACTACTAGCAAATATGGATCAGATATTAAATGCAGCCTTACAAATAATAATGGGACTTGCTAGAGGTTTAGTTGATGCTCTACCAAGACTTATAGAAGCTTTGCCTAAAATAATAAATGGGATAATTAATTTTATTACTAACAACCTACCACTAATTATAGAGATGGGAATTAAAATAGTTCTTCAATTAGCTGTAGGTTTAATTAAGGCAATCCCTCAACTAATAGCCGCCATTCCTCAAATAGTTGTGGCCTTAATCACTGGAATTGGCAAGGCGGCAGTTTCTATTGTAAGCATTGGTAAAGATATAGTTAAGGGTCTATGGAATGGTATAGCTTCAATGGTTACTTGGATAAAAGATAAGATTAGTGGCTTTGTAGGTGGAATTGTAAGCGGAGTTAAGGGTGTTCTTGGTATTAAATCTCCTTCTACTGTCTTTGCAGGTATTGGGGATAACATGGCTCTTGGTCTTGGTGAAGGTTTTGATAAGGCCATGGATAAGGTATCAGATGATATCGAAGGAGCCATCCCTAGAGATTTTGATGTAGATTCAAATGTTAACTTACATGGAACAGGTGGACCTGCAGCTGCTTTTGGTTCAGGACCTCTTGTGACTGTAGAGCAAATGATAGTTAGAAGTGAAGAAGATATCAGGAAAGTATCCCAAGAATTATACAACTTGATGCAAACTGGCTCAAGGGCTCAAGGAAGATTTATAACTGTTTAAGGAGGTGTTTGTTTGGGCTTTACATTTAATGGAGTACATTCTAAAGATATGAAAATTAAAGCAAGGCTTACTAGCTGGCAAGCATCTCCTGCTCCTAGAAATGCCTATGAAATTGTACCAGGAAAAATAGGAATTGCAGACTTTGGTTGTGATAGTTCAGAAAGATATATTAAACTTAGCTGCAATATCTACCCTCAAAGGAAACTTGAAAACTTAATCAAAGCCCTAGATGATATTTCAGCCTGGCTTAATCCAATGGAGGGACTTAAGCAATTAGTACTTGATGATATTCCAGATAGATATTTTTCAGCAAGATTAAATACAGAAATAGACTGTGAAAGGATACTCTCTAGTGCAGGAGCCTTTGAACTGACCTTTATCTGTCCAGATCCAAATGGATATACCTTAACAGATGAGAGCTTTATTGTTTCACAGGTTGGAACTCAAAATATAACTAGAACTATAGGAAATATAGAATCTTACCCGATTTACCAGTTAAAAGGAATTATAGATTCATCATCTGCTTCCTTTATAAAAATAACAACTAATGGTGATGAGTTAAAACTAACAGGAAGATTATCTGCTGGAGAAACCTTAATAATAGATAGCTTTCTTCTTACTGCTAAGGTGGTTGACAGCAATGGAAATGTCCTAAGAAATGGACTTCCTATTTTAGATGAATTAAACTTTCCGATTCTTAACAAGGGAAATAACCAAATAAAAATAGAAACTAGTAGTGCTACTTTTTCTGAATTAAAGATTTACTCAAAGAGTTGTTGGAGGTGATATAGTGGCCATTAAATCAGTATTAAAAACACAAACAGATTTTACTGGAGAGTTTCCTCTTAATGAAAAGACACAAGGTCTATGGAGATTTAATGAAAGTACAGCTGGTGAAGAGACAAAAACTGCCGATGAAACTTCTTATAAAAGAGATTTCTTTGTATCAGCTTGGTCAGGGACATCTGCCTCCTTTCCTGCTGGAAAGCTGGGTCATTATTTTAGATTTAATGTTATAAACCCTACAAGTGAAAAATCCCACCTACTTGCTACCAATGATGGTAGCTTTTTTACTGATTTAGGTGAAAAAATTGTATGTGGTGGTTGGATAAACCCTACGACTTATTCTGTAGGACAAAACTATATCCCCATTTTTAATACTAGGCAAGGACCAGGACAGCCAATCTTTTATATATCTCTATACCAAGGTAGGCCAAGGTTAATGCTATATAACTCTTCAGGATCCTTAATTTATGACCAGACAGAAACTCCTAGCATAAGCTTGAAGAACAATGGATGGTATTTTATAGCTACTATCATTGAAGTTAATAATAAAAAGGTCCAATACCTAGTCTGTGACCGTAGTAATGGAGCGATTTGGACTTCTCCTATAAGAAGCTTTACAGGAGAATTAAACAAATCTTGTACTGCAAATATTGTAATGGGCATGCATGCAAATGCCTATTATTATGCTGGTGGCCTTGATGATTGGTTCTATGAAAAAGATTCAGACTTAACCATAGATGATTTAATTGACCACTTCAAGAATTCAATGATGGCAAATGGCGGAGATTTAACATCAAATGTTGATGCCTTAACAGAAACGGGCTCTGTTCTACTTAGAAAAATTGATGGAGATTATCCTTCAAGCGGAGTCTTATATACTAGGTCAGCAGAATGTTCCCTTGCAGGAACAGGTAGGGTTTCTGTTTTAAGCGAATATACCGCAGGAGAAACATCAATAGCCCTTGTAGAAACTTCCACATCTGATGATTTAGATAGCTGGACTCAGTGGCAGGCACTTGGACCAAATGGGGAGCTCCAATCTCCCAATAAGGCCTTAATTAGATATAGGGTAACCCTTACATCAACTAACCCATCTAAGAGCCCTAGGCTATTAGAAATACAGCTTCATGATATACCAAGACCTCCTTATGAAAGATTGGGCTTTGCTAGGCCTGTAGTCTTAGATTCAAATGGTGCTTGGGAATCTGTTCTTGATAATGCTTTCGATGTTATAGTCACCAGCGAGGTTAATGGAGCGGATATTTTAGAGTTTAAATTACCCTTCCATGATCCTAAGAGAGATAGTTTGGATAATGAAAAACAAGTTCAAATAGTAAATGATGTTTATCGCATAAGAACAATTAAGGATGAAAAAACTGCAGATGGAAAGGTCATAAGTTATGTTTATGCCGAGGCTGCTTTTTATGATTTATCCTTTAGTGTAGAAAAAGAAAACAGAGATTTTACTGCTGATCTTCCAAATGCTCCTATGAATTATGCCTTGCTTGGAACTGGCTGGTCTCTAGGAAATGTAACTGTTTCTACTAAAAGGACCTGGGAATCAACAGAAAGAAATGCTCTATCTATTTTAAGGACTACTCAAAATATACATGGTGGAGATTTAATTTTTGATAGTGCCAACCGTCTAGTCCATCTTTTAAGTTTTGGTGGAACAGATAGTGGTGCTTTATTTTCCTACAAGAAAAATATGAAGAGTATAGAAAGGACTGTAGATACTAGAAGCCTTGTTACCAGGCTTTACGCCTATGGTAAAGATGGGATGACCTTTGCATCAATTAACAATGGCAAAGATTATGTGGAAGATCTCTCTTACTCCCCTGAACTTAGAATTGGAAGTCTTGATGCTTCTTCCTTTACCAACCCTTATCAGATGCTAGAATTTGCAAATATGAGACTTGGCCAGTATGCAAAACCTAGAATATCCTATGTTTTATCAGCTATGGACCTCTCTATTTTAACTGGCTATGAACACGAAACATGGAACCTAGGCGATATTGTAACTGTCCATGACAAGGAGTTAAACCTTTATGTAAAAACTAGAATTATTAGAAGGCAATATAATCTTCAAGAACCCTGGAAAACAGTCCTAGAACTATCTACTAAATTAAGAGAACTTGGAGACTCATCAGCCCAGTGGGATAAGGCTGCAGATATGCTTTCTTCTACAGATGTACTTGATAGGCAGGAAGTTAAAGACCTAGTTCCCTTTAATCATTTAAGAAACTCCAGAGCAGATGATGGAATGACCTACTGGCTTAATTCTGGTTTTTCAGTAGACCCTAATAATGGTGTTTCAGGCGATGCTTCTTTTAAGGCAGATGGAGTTTTAGGAATGACTAAAAGTTTATCTCAGACAGTCTTTCCTTCCAATAGAAGAAACTACACCTTATCAGCTCAAATAGCATCGGAAAACTTAACGAAAGGCCCCAATGGCCAAGTAGGAATTGAAGTCCTTATTGAGTATGAAGATGGGACAAATGAAACCAGGATAATTGAATTATTTTAGGAGGTAAAATTTATGGTCTTTTTTAATGAAGTAGCCCATGGCATATCCTCTTATAAGAAAATAAAGTCCTTAACTGTTAGACTCTTTATTTCTGACTCCACTGGCTCTATTTATTTTACAGACCTATTTTTACAAGGTGGTTCAATTGCCACAGGCTGGACTGGCCATGTATCAGAAATAAAATGGACTCTTGATGGGTAGGTGGATTGATGATATTTACAAGGTTTTCTGAGAGCTTTAACTTAAAGGAAGATAAGAAAGTATTTTCTATAAGAGTTAAGCCTTTTATAAATGATTGTAGTGGTAGGATCTATTTTACTGACCTCCAGCTCCAAGAAGGATCTAACCTTACAGGCTATATTCCAAATACAGAAATAATGCTTGAAAGATATAAGGAAAATGGAAATATTACTCCTAAGAGATTTTACAATGGAATCGTAAGAGGTAAAGAAACTGTTGTCCTTTTTAATCTTGGTAAAACATCAGCAGGACTGGATGCCTACATCTATCCAATCCAAAATATGGAGGCAAATAGTATAGAGCTTTCTCAAGGGGCTGGTGCTCATAAATTAAGATTAAAATCAGCCTTTAACAAGGAAGATGAAATAAAAATAAAGGCCTCCACTAGAGAGTGCCTTAGAAACAATAGCCCAACTGCTAAGGAGGGCTTTTTTCAATATACGGCTGCAAGTGATAGCAAGCATAATGTAAAGCTTGAGGATAAAAAATCAGCTAGGGTCCTATTTGAATTTGAGGAAATGCAGGAAGGCGGTGAAAAACTATGAATTATCTTAAGGGTAAAAAGTGCATGGTCTGGTCTTTTATGGGCAATGCCAGGATGTATGAAGCTTTAAGAGATTATGGAGACCGCCTTGATACAGTTGGAATTTTCACCTTTGAAGTAGATATTACAGGGACAATTAAAGAAACAGGAACAAGTATCTCTAGCATGATGCCCTATATAAATAAGTGGCCTCATATAAAATGGCTCCTTACAATTATGAATCATGGTACTGCATCTATCTTTACAGCTCTTAGAAATAACACAGGTGGTGCAAAGGATAAGTTTTTAAATGAAATTATACGAATAATGGATAAATATCCTTGGAGCTCTGGAGTTGACATTGACCTTGAACGTGGTGGTGGATTTGAAAATAGGAATGCTGCTAACCAGCTCTTTAAAGATATTTACGAGAGAGTTAAAAATTATGATTCATCAAAACTAGTAAATATATGCCTTCCTGGAATGACAAGTGTGGAGGGCTCAGTAGGTGGTGAGAATTGGTGTGTTTATGAAGACTTAGATCCCTATTGTGATACTGCAGCTATTATGAGTTATGGAATGGCCTGGGCTGGTTCTGCTCCTGGACCTGTTTCTCCTAGGGACTGGCTTGAAGGTATCTATGATTATGCCTCAAGGGTTATGGATCCAGATAAAATATTTTTAGGCCTTCCTGGCTATGGTTGGAACTGGCGGATACATGATACTCCAGCAAATTTAGGTATCTCTTATAGAGGAATATCAAATACTTATTATGCGGCACAACTTTGGATGACTGGTGGTTATAATTTTACAGATGATGGACCACCTCAACCTATGATTCCAATAATAGCCTATTGGGATGATTATGATAAGGTTGCCTGGGCTCTTCCTCATATTTATGACTATATGGAAGGGGCAGATTCAACAGACAGGTCTTACCCTCTTATAAGTGCAAGCTATAATCGCCGCAGGTATTTAACTGCCTATGGCAAGGAGCAAAAGACAGACTTTGGAACTATTTATATAGATAGGCATGGAGGAAATCCAGAAACTTATAATGATGGAATTATACTTTCAGATACTACTGCTACTATCAGAGCTGATGGTGAAGCCAGTTATAGTTTTCAAATTACTAATGCTGGCACTTATGACCTTGCCATTAAGGTTGTTTTTCCTTTTTGGGATAAGAACAATATCAAAGTATCCTTAGACGGGGTTAGTAAAAGCTTTAATGAAAATAGGCTGTGGTGGCCTTACTGGAGGACTAGCTGTTGGCTCTCTCTATCATCTAGTGTCTTTCTTTCAGCTGGAAGTCATACTGTCAGTATAAGTAGTAATACTCCTGGTGTTATCTTCTCTGGCTTTAGAGTTTGCTCTAAATTTAAAGAGGAGCTTTCTGCAGGTGAGGCTGAGTTTACTCTTTCACCTAGAATGTTTAAAGATATAAATGGAAATATGGCAGAGCCAGATAGAGGTTTTAAATTAACAACTGAAGTCTTAAGAAGAAAACCCGACTCAGCCTTAATTTGGTATGAGGACTTTAGGGATCCTAATCCACTGCCATCTAGCTATTGGGATATTCTAAGCGGTAGTTGGGAAGTTTGGCAGGACCCTGAAAGCACAGCCGATAGACCCTATTCCCAGCTGGAAGGCTCAGGAGAATTGGCTTGGAACTATAGTAACTTTAAGGATGTTCATTTAAGAGCTAGAATTGCTTTTATGGAAAGCACCAGTGGTAAGGCAGGAATATTCTGCGGAGATATATTTTGCTGTTTTAACTACGGTACTCAGAGGATAGAACTATACAAGGGGTCCTCACTTTTAGGGAGTTATAGTACTGAATTTAAAAGAACCCCTTCCTCCTCCCTCCGTTCAAGTCCTAACATGTACACCATCGAAATGAGAATCAGAGGAAATCGAGTAAGGGTATATTCTGGAGCTAGTAATAGCCTTCGTTTTACAGTCAATCTATCTTCTTTTTCAGGAGGTTATGCAGGTATTAAATCGGAGGGTCCTATTATTTCAGAGTTGCTAAGACTTGGTGATGCTTGGACTTATGAGCCCTATGAAAGATTTGATGTAGTCTTTCCAGATGGATCCAAGACCGAATATGGCAGGCTTTCAAGAAGTGGTGTTACTTGGGATAATGAATTTCAAGTATTTACTCTTAATAGTGATGTGGAAGAATCAGCTACAAGAAGTGAGGATATATCGATGGACTATGACTTTTTTCATTCTGCCTTACTTCCATTAAGTTGTGGTAGTGACTATACAGTTAAAATTATTCCAAAGGATATAAACATCTGGCTTTCTAGATTGTTTTTAGGAGACGCTGATGGCTTTTCTATTCTCTACTATCAAGATGTGGACAGTTTGGTCTACTGGGCCAATGAAGCAGCTTATAGGTGGAAGCTTCGAGGAATTGCTATTTGGTCTTTAGGCCAGGAAGATATGAGGGTCTGGGAGGCACTACCAAAACAAATATAAATAGAAACTGAGGAGTATCTGCAATTTAGCAGGTGCTCCTTTTTTATATCAAATTTTAAATTTAAGGAGGAATTTTTATGAAAGAAATATGGAACTGGGTGCAAGTTGCCCTAACTGCATTTGGAGGTTTTCTAGGTTGGTTTGTAGGGGGCTTTGATGGCTTTTTATATGCCCTAGTAGCACTAATGGTTGCTGATTATATTACAGGGGTTATGTGTGCCATTGTAGATAAAACTCTATCAAGTGAGGTTGGCTTTAGAGGCATCTTTAAAAAGGTGCTTATTTTTGTCCTAGTTGGGATTGGCCATATCATAGACACCCACTTAATTGGAGATGGCAGCGTTTTAAGAACAGCAATTATCTTTTTCTACTGCTCCAATGAAGGAGTCTCTATGCTTGAAAATGCTGCAAGACTTGGACTTCCTATACCAGAGAAGCTTAAAGATATCTTAGCTCAGCTACACAATAAAGGAGGAAATGAATAATGAATTTAAGAAAATTAATCTTTGTAAATAACGATTGTTATAAGGCTGGAAGGACTATCACTCCAAAAGGAATCATGGTCCATTCTACAGGAGCCAACAATCCTAATTTAAAACGTTACGTAGGCCCAGATGATGGTCTGCTAGGAAAGAATCAATACAACAACCACTGGAACCAGGCCAAGCCTGATGGAAGGCAAGTCTGTGTTCATGGATTTATTGGAAAACTTGCTGATGGATCCATTGCTACCTACCAAACCCTGCCCTGGAACCATAGAGGCTGGCATGCTGGTGGAGATGCAAATAATACCCATATCAGCTTTGAAATATGTGAAGACAACCATAGTGATGCCAACTATTTTAAGAAGGTCTATAAGGAGGCTGTGGAGCTCTGTGTTCATCTTTGCAAACTTTATAAGTTAACTGAAAAGAATATTATTGGTCACTATGAAGGTTATAGGCTTGGCATTGCAAGTAACCATAGTGACCCTAGTAATTGGTTTCCAAAGCATGGCAAGTCTATGGATACCTTTAGAGCAGATGTTAAAAAGCTCTTAGCTGAGGAAAATAAACCTGCTCCTATTACTCCGACTTCCAAGAAGTTGTATCGAGTTCAAATTGGAGCTTATATTTTGCTTTATTAAGAAATAGTTGATTGTTTTTATAAATTATCAGTTATTCCATTCATCAAGATTTACTACAATGGCATATTCACGTCCAGGTGTATCTGGATTGACATCGACTTCAGTTGGGAATTCATCAATACTCAACCAATAGACTCCAATTACGGATTCCGTTGTAGTTACAAAGAATTCTTCAAAATTTGCAAACGTTTGTTCCTCATCAATTTCAAACCCTAGATTCTGAAATTCAGTTTTAAAAAATTCCACGATTTCATTCCCGCTGGCATTTGTACTATAAAACCACTGCCAAGAATTACCCCAAGAATCATCCCCATAAAAGGCGCTGTCCGAGCTCAGAGTAGCATCTGGGTATATTGGCAGATTCTCTGGCACAGCTTTTTGGGGCACATAGCTTCCATGTTCTATGTTGTCTGTTGTTTCCGCAACTTGACTCTCATTATTGCTGTTACATGCGGTCAATGTAAAGATTAAAATAAAACAACAAATAAAAATTGCTTTTCTCATAATATACTCCCCTTTCCTTACAATTAAAATCTTGCTTACTTCAAGTTTACCTATTTCAATTACATACTAATCTGATCATGAAGTCAAACCCTTCTATCTTCCTATTTCTTAACTCATGTTAGTTTGACAACCTAACAAAACAAGCCCCTCCTAAACCTCCATATTTTTTAGTCTAGCTTAGTATTGTTATGTAAAAGGCCTCTTACACAAAAGGCCCTAAAACGAACGTGCAGAGTATATTTTCTATAATTCCTCCTGAAAACCGTACATGATTAGCGTTTTATCAAGAGGGAGTTCCGAAAAAATTGTACCTAATGAGAGTTCTTTGAATTGCGAATCCACATTAACATCGTAAATATGCAATCCAGCTAGTCCCCCGTATTCATTGATATAAGCATTCATCTCTTCTATCTCCTCTTTGTATGTATCACCCACACAAGCACGCACCAAATCTACCAGGGGGGTCTCATAAAAATAATATCCTTCTTGAAGACTACCGCTACCCTTACCCTTTTTAAGGTCCGGATGACTTTCAAAAAAATCGTTGACCGCCTCGCCTGAATCAGCGGTCGCATAAACTATTTCGTACTTACTGCTGTACACCTGCTGCGCATTCGGATATATAGAAACATTTGTGCCGGGTACGTTGTCAGTAGAGCTAGCAACTCTTGTGTCAATATCACTAGTGGAAACATCGGAATCAGCTCTTTCGTTCGCACCTGCACATCCAGCTAAAGAGAGGATAACCAAAGTTGCCAAAACTATAATAGTTACTTTAATGGTTACTGTTTTCATTTTCATTTTTATAATTCCCTCCTTGTATTTTTTTCGGTTCTATATTTAAGCAGCTTTTGAAACAATGCCATAATAAACTCCTTGCTGTCTATCCCTATCTTTACACGACGGTTTAGTGCACCATCATCAGCTACTTTCAATTCGGTTTCATCTTTTCCATCGATGAGCAATATCCATTCAATACATCCCTTTTTATCAGCCTAGTTTGGGAAACAAGCTTTAATAGCTTCGCTCTATCAATTAAAAGTTGAAGTTTGCTTTGTGTATCACTTCGGCTATCAGTATGTCCTACAAATGTGATTGTGGCTTTCGTAAAGTAGGCATAGAGCTCTTTTGCGAGCGCCTCAAATTCGACAAACGCTTCCTACTTTAATTCCGCGCTGCTGGTGTCAAATAAAATATCACCGGATAGCGGCGGAGACAAGCGCATATCAACTGGTGGAGGAGTCTATCGGCTCAGCCCCGGGAAGCCGCCACAACTCAATCGTTCCATCCCAGAGTGCAACGGCTAAATGCCCTCCGTCGGGCGTGAATGTTAGCGCGATCGGTGTATTGTCAGGCGGAATTATGGTCTGATTTAATGTATAGATCAACTCTCCGGAATCAACATCCCATATAGTTGTGGCCTGGCGGGACGCAACTGCTAATAACCTGCCATCGGGAGAAAAATTCAGGTTCATTACGCGTTCCGGCACGACGATATCGCGTATCGCATCACCGTCATCAACTGTAATCAGTCGAATCAAGTGTTCACCGCTATCCATTACTGCACAAGCCATTTCATTGCCGTTTGGCGAAAAACGAAACGTATTGTTTGCTGTTACATCAGCACCATATTGCAGTGACTGTATTACTTCTTTTTTCCCAATATCCCACATATAAACGGTGCCGTCAATATGTGTTGCTGCCAGCAGCTTACCTGACGGATGATAATCAATGGCGAGCAACCATCTATCATTAACCGTCTTGTTTGCAACATCAGGGTTTTCAAGAGCGGCCGTCTGGGTTAAACCGTCAAGCTCCCAAATCCAAACGATCCCATCGCGATTACCTGTCGCTAGATAAAGACCATCAGGAGAAAACGCGAGGCGGCTGTTATATCCGCTGCCAACGGTCTGCGGTTTGGCATTGCCTGTAAGTTCCGAAAGAAGCACACCGTAATATCCCTGGCCTGCACCTAAAACTGTTCCATCAGCGGAAAACTCCGTATCTTCCACTGCATGCTCATGTGTTAAAACATCCATCAGCGAACCATCCGAGAGATGGTGAATGTAAGTTGCTTCATACTCCCCTACAGCTACGGTTTTGTCAGATGTAGCTACGCTATGGATTTTATTATCGTGTTTATGGCTCCACACCAGTTCAGGATCCCCTTCTATTTTTGGGTCTTTCGTTTCAACCTGCTCTCCTGTAGTCTCTGAGGTAACAACTCTCTCCGATTCTTGCGCTGGCTTAGGTTCACCTGTACAACCTGTAGCCAAAACAACCGCAAATACCAAAAATAAAATAAACGTTAGACGACAAGCTTTCATCATATCCTCCTCCTAACATTTATAGATAAATTTTTTGAAGCAATACTCAATTATAATGTACTTTTTATGTTAACATAACCTCTAAAATAAATCAAGAGCCTAAATATGGGCCAAATCGACTCTGTCAAGGTTTTTCTATACCCTTATTGAACATCAAACGCCAGAAAGAACACCCCTTTTGAAAAAGTGAACGCCTTATTTACTCATTGGCGTTTCCTTTAACGCACACATGATATTTAGGCAGTAATTTGAGATTTTGGGTCAACTTTTCAGGTCATGAGATCCTGCGTACAACACACAAAAGCAAAAGATAAAAGCTTATAAAATGACTGCTTAACAGTCCTTTTTCATATTCAGTTAAGGCTAATGCAGACAAACAATTAGCAAAAGCAAAAAAGGCTGGTTTTACTGATGCCTTCATAAAATACGATTAATTAAATTTTTTACTACGGATTTCTACCCTCGCTGTCCTTTAGATAGTGAGGGGTTTTTCTTTTGCCTCTCAGAAGGAGGTAAAACTGTGAATGAACTACAAAAAGAAAAGATCATAGAATTTAGAAAGCTTGGTCTAAGTTATTCAAAGATTTCTGAAGCACTAGGCATCTCAATTAATACAGTTAAATCATTCTGCAGAAGAAATAATTTAGGCGGTCATCTAGGAAAAGAAAATAAAAATATCAGTGAAAGTTTCTGCAAGAACTGTGGGAAGAAACTAAAGCAAACTCCTGGTAGAAAACCTTTAAAATTCTGCTCTGATAACTGTAGGGTTAAATGGTGGAACTCACATCCTGAGTTAGTAAATAAGAAAGCCATTTATTCTTTTAAATGTATTAACTGTGATAAGCCTTTTACTGCCTACGGTAACTCCAAAAGAAAATACTGCAGTCACTCCTGCTACATCTCCCATCGATTTGGAGGTGATGATCATGAGTGAAGAAATGTTTAATACAGAAAAAGACTACGGAATAACCATGGCCATTGCAAAGTCTCTACTTGAAAAAGGGCTACTAACCCCTTGTGAATATGACCAATTTGAAGAAGAAATGCTTGAAAAATATCAACCTAAAATAGCTCCTTTAATTGCTACATTACCTTGACTTAGTGGGCTTTATAAGTGATGTATAGTAAGGAAAGGAAGTGATTTAATGAGGAAAATCAGGAAGATAGAATCTACTTTACCTACTCTTCCGAGCAGAAAAAAGGTGGCAGCTTATGCCAGGATATCTGTAGAAAAAGGTCGTACCTTTCATTCCATGTCAGCACAGATAAGTCACTACAGCTCTTACATTCAAAAGAATAAAGAATGGATATATGTTGGGGTTTATGCTGATGAAGGGATAACTGGTACAACTGACAAAAGGTCTGAGTTTCAAAGAATGATTAAAGACTGTGAAGATGGCAAAATTGACATTATTCTTACAAAGTCTATTTCAAGATTTGCTCGTAATACAGTTGACCTTTTAGAAACAGTAAGATATCTAAAAGACTTGGAAATTGAGGTTAGGTTTGAGAATGAAAAAATCAGTTCATTAAGTGATGATGGCGAGCTAATGCTTACCCTTCTCGCCTCCTTTGCTCAAGAGGAAAGTAGATCAATAAGTGAGAATGTTAAATGGGGTATTCGTAAAGGTTTCCAGAAAGGAATTGTTAATTCTTTCTGCATCTACGGATACAGATGGGATGGTGAACAGTTTAATATAGTACCTGAAGAAGCCGAGGTCGTTAAGCTCATTTATAATAATTTTCTTAATAACATGTCAGCAGAAGAAACTGAAAAGCAGCTTGCAGAAATGGGAATCAAATCTTATACAGGTAAACATTTCTGCAACACTTCAATAAGACGTATTCTGACTCAGGAAAAGTACACAGGGAATTCACTATTACAAAAAACCTATATAGAAAACCATATTACACAAAGAAGTGTAATAAACAAAGGTGAACTTCCCATGTATTATGCAGAAGGCACTCATCCAGTTATTATTGAAAAAGAAACATTTGATAAAGTACAAGCTGAAATAGCAAGAAGAAGAAAGCTTGGACCTCTTGCAAACAAGTCCCTAAACACTACTTGCTTCACTAGCAAAATAAAATGTGATATCTGCGGCAAAAGTTATAGGAGAAGCGGAAAAAGACAAGGCAAAAAAAGTGATAACATCTACTACATTTGGACATGTAGAACCAAGAGTGAAAAAGGAGTTAAATATTGTGCTTCCAAAAATGTGCCTGAAAAGATGTTAAAGAAGCACCTGGCCATAGCCCTTAACACAGATGATTTCGATGAAGATATTTTTTCTGAAGATATTGAGAAGGTAGTCGTTCGAGGTGAAGATGAATTAATCCTCCATTTTTATGACGGTCAAACTCAAGTCCAAAAGTGGAAATCTTCAGCAAGAGTAGATTTCTGGACTCCTGAGGCTAGAAAAAAGAAATCAGAATACATGAAAAAGAACCCTCGGAGCTCAGGAAAAATAACCTGTTTTTCAGCCAAAATTGGCTGTAACAAATGTGGGCGAAACTTGTATAGATACACAACCACTCGGGTTAGTGGAGAAAAAGTCCGCCATTGGAGATGCCCACCAAGAACCAAATGTGGACACAAAGGTTTAAAAGAAGAACTTTTAAAGGAAATATCTTCAGATGTTCTTGGCATAGGAGAGTTTGATGCAGATAAGTTTACTGAGAAAATTGCTAGAGTTACAGTCGCTTCAAATGAAGAACTAATCTTCCACCTCAATGACGGAAGAGAAATAATCAAACCTTGGGAGGCTAAGATAGAACAGCCTTCTTGGTCAGAGGAAAGGAAAAAGCAACAAAGTAAAATGATGACAAAGGTCTGGAGGGATAAACATGAACACAAACACAACTAGAAATGTTACAACTATCCCTGCTACTATTAGCAGGTTCACCTCCACTCCTATTAACGAGCAAAGAAAGAGAAAGACTGCTGCCTATGCCCGTGTCTCAACGGATAGTGAAGAACAGGCAACAAGCTATGAAGCCCAAGTTGATTATTATACTAATTACATCAAAAGCAGAGATGATTGGGAATTCGTAGAAATATACACTGACGATGGTATATCCGCTACCTCCACCAAGAGACGAGAAGGTTTCAGACGAATGATTGCAGATGCCCTTGAGGGCAAAATAGACTTGATAATAACTAAATCAGTTAGTAGGTTTGCCAGAAATACTGTAGACAGTTTGACCACAGTAAGGCAGCTTAAAGAAAAAGGTATAGAGATTTATTTTGAAAAAGAAAATATCTGGACCCTTGATTCAAAAGGTGAATTACTAATAACTATCATGTCCTCTCTTGCTCAAGAAGAAAGTCGCAGCATTTCTGAGAACGTCACCTGGGGACAAAGGAAGCGATTTGCTGACGGAAAGGTCTGCGTTCCCTTTAAAAGATTTCTTGGCTACGATAGAGGCGAGGATGGAAATCTTGTACTAAACGAAGATGAAGCTCCTACAATCAGAAAAATATACGGGCTTTTCCTTCGAGGCTTAACTCCCTATGGCATAGCAAAACAACTAACCAGTGAAGGGATCCTCACCCCTGCTAAAAAGAAAAAATGGAGTGCAGGCACTGTGAGAAGCATATTATCCAATGAAAAATACAAAGGCGATGCTTTACTCCAAAAAAGCTATACGGTGGACTTTTTAACTAAGAAAAAGAAAATCAATGAGGGAGAAATTCCTCAATATTATGTAGAAAATAATCACGAAGCTATTATAGATCCTGCCGTATTTGATATGGTTCAGAGAGAATTTGAAGCAAGACGGGCGGGTAAAAACAGGCATAGTGGTACACATATATTTGCAGGTAAAATTAAATGTGGGGAATGTGGAAGTTGGTATGGTTCAAAAGTATGGCACTCAAACAGTAAGTACCGCCGAGTCGTCTGGCAATGCAACCATAAATTCAACAACGATGAAAAGTGTAAAACTCCTCACCTTAATGAAGATAGCATCAAAGAGATTTTTATAAAAGCTACCAATAAGCTTCTTGAGGATAAGGATGAAATAATTTCTAACTTTGAAGTACTAAAAACCACAGCATTTAATACTCATGATTTAGAAAACAAAAAAGCCGAGCTACAAAACGAACTCGAAATTGTGGCCGATTTAATCCAAGACATTATTAATGAAAATGCTCATATAGCTCTAGACCAGGATGGATACCAAAGAAAATATAACAACATTGTAGAAAGATTTGATACTACAAAATCTGACTTAGAAACTACAACAGGCCAGATTAAAGACAAGATTACCAGACATAAAAACTTAGAAATATTCCTACAGGAACTTAAAAACCAAGAAGGATTATTAAAAGAATTTGACCCTCTCCTCTGGAATAGCCTAGTCGATTATCTAACAGTTTTTGAAGAAGATGAAACTCAAGTTGCTTTTAAAAATGGAATTGAAATTTAAATAAACCACCCCATACTTTAAATTAGTATGGGGTGGCTTATTAGATAGTGTATTCAACCTTCCCTAACAACTCCCCACTAGAATTTTTTGACTTTATATTATATGATAGGCTTATTTTATCACCTTTAGCTTTGACTGCTATGAGCCCACCAATCCACTTTTTTTCTTTTGCTCTTAAATCGCTTATTTCAAATTCCAACTCATCATTGCGAATATTTAAAGGCGATACAATATATTTTTTTAACTCTCTTTCATAATCATCACTATCATATTTTGGGGCTGATTCACCTAATATAGAGATGGGATTATGTCTCATTTGATGAAAGCTATCACTTATAGAATATGAGATATCTGTATCATAGGAAATATCAGTGCTTTCAGGCATCATAAGAAGTTTTTTTATTATTTCTAAATCATAAACCATCCCCTCCAACCCTTTTAAGTCCTCACTTATTAACTCTTTAGTTGGATTAATAAATTCTGCAGAATTATCATTAACATTGACTGAAACAGTAATGTTACTATCTTGTTGAGAAGAAATGTTGTAGATTGCTAAGGGAAATAAATACAGCTCTTTAAAAGTATCTATATATAAATCTAATATTTCTAATTTATACATATAAATTTCTAGCTCACGAATTGCTCTTATTTTCTTTTTTTCATCGTCTGTACCTATATACTCATTAGGTTGTCCTATAAGAGAAACTCTTTTAAACTGCAATTCTCCTAAGAAAAAAAAGTCTTCAGATAATTCAATATCAAACCATTCCCTCATATTTTTAATAATAAGCTCTTTTGTATCCTCTTCGATTTCAACAGTTTCAAACTCTATCATCTTTTTGAAAATTTCAGTATCGATATGCACAGATGGAACTTTGATATTATTAAATAATTTGTTTTTCTCATTTTTATTAGATGGTTCTACTGGCACTTCTTTTTCTTTAATTGGTTGAATTTTTATTCCTTTAACCACCGTTATAAGATTTTTGCATTTATCCAATAGCTTATTTCTTTCTTTCCTGTAACCTTCAGAACCAGCTATATCAAAAGGAATGAGTTCTCTAACTATCTCTTTTGTTTCTAAATCATAAGCACCGACAATATGACTTGATAATGCTCCTTTTACTCTTGGTCCATTTTCTTGAACATTCATCACTGTTGCAGCTATAATGCCTCTTAACATTTTTCTTACTTCAGCTTTTTTTCTATCATTAAGAGAATATGGTGTCAATCTCCTCTGTCTAATATCAAAAGGCAATTCTTCAATTTCCCCAAAGTCAGTATTCAAAATGCATATTATATTTTCCCACCCTACTACATGAGCGGCATAACCAAGTTCTATAAGTACGTTTGGATTAGGTGTTGTCTTTACAGCTTCTATCGGTTGCCCTTCCTCATCTATAGGGTAATATTTGTTTATGATGCTTACGTCTGCGATAAATATATCACATTCGTCGATCTTCTTGAAAATGGTTTCTACAATATCAGGTGAGCCATACTCTCCCTTTGTGTCTCTATCTGCTATAATTTCAACGGTATCCCTCATCGTTCTTACTACAGATTCAATGCTATCCTGTATAACACTTCTAGTTTGATTACCCGGCAAATCAGATTGCCATGAATAGAATATTTTAATTTCAGATTGACCCATGATTTTCCTCCTCTATATAAAAATAGCCGAGTTTCCTCGACACCAACTACTGCACACCCCTTTTTATCTTTGCACACCCCTAAGCACTATATTTTAAAGGGTAATTAAATTGTATCAATCTCTGTAAGGTTATATCTATATAAATGCATTTCACTTGACCTGCATATTTTTTTTCCAATGCTTTTAAGGCAAGCAGATTATCCCCGTGAATAAGAATATTCTCGGTATTTTCGTCATGCTCTGTGTTTGACAGCTCTTTGTTTTCAATCAGTATTCTCGGTTCAACAGAAATCTTATCTTCCTTGCCATACCAAGTTAATTCTAATTTATTAGACATTTAATACCTCATTTTCACCATTTTAATAAAGCAAATTACATAATCCTGAAGGAATGTCCGAAAGCCCTTTCGTGATGAATTAAAATTACCATTCAATGTCTTCGGGATATTCAAGCTTGGAATCGTATAATTCATATATTGTTGTTTTATATTCCTTTGCCCAATAATTCAAATCGTATTCCATGCTTTTATAGCCTTGGGGTTTCTTTATAATGCGCTTAGCTATATTTCGGAGCTTGTCTTTTCTTTTCTCAACCGCTGTATCAATAAGCTCAATATTGCATTTATCTATGTAATGCGTGACATAATCCATATAATCCTCGTCTGTCCTCTCTCTAAGTCGGTAGATGTTCTCAAGTTCTTCATCTCCGATTACTTCTCCAAGAGCCTGCCATATTCCGGTACACAGATTATGCAAATTCGCTTTGTCCCTTATGTAATTTGAAAATGAAAACGAAGGAGCATATTTGTGCTCCGCTCTGGCTCTACCCCTTATTCCGTAGTTTAGGAAAGATAGCGAACACATGCTCGAAGCCGATGCCGCAATAAAAATTGCCTCCGGAAATAGAATATTAACGCTGTAATAAACATTTTGAGTCGGCGTAATCTTGTTATGCCAGCCCATTTTTTCCGAAGTCATACCGTTATCTTTCAAAATTATATTTCTGTTGCCCATACACGCATGGCGTATTTCATAGCACACCCCGAGCAATCTGCTCTTTGCACCGAAGTAATAATCCGTTTTTTCTTCATCCGTAGCGGTTAGTCTGTATATGCTGTCAACCAATTCATTAAAATCGTCAAAATCTCCCTGTATTGTAATACCGGTTAAATTCTCCGTAGGATTAATAGTAATCATTTTCCGCCCCCTATTGTTGAATAAACTCTATCCTGTCTTCGAAACAATTAAGATTGTCACAATTGAAAAACTAAAAACTATCCGATTGATTTAAATTCTAAATAATAGGTTCTGTAATTTATCGTTTCACCTCTGCAAATTTATCGTATCAAAACAAAGGTAAATCTGCAACGTGCAATGTAAATTTTTGCACATCAAATAAACGATAAAAGCTTTAACATTTTATCCGTTCCGGTCAATTAACCCTCATCACCTAAAAGCCATCTGGCTATATCAAATACTTTTATTCCCTCAGTTATTGTCATAGGGTGTTTTGTATTTGCCAATATTATTTTTGAATAAGCGTCCTTTATAGAAAGTAGGGGAAAAAGCTCTCTTTCCAATGTTTGCTCCCTGCTTATATCGTCTGATACTTGTATGTATATTTTTTCACTCGCTTTCATAGCTACAAAATCTATTTCTTTTTGATAAAGCTTACCCACATAGATATCATATCCTCTTCTAAGTAATTCAATAGCCACTATGTTTTCATAAGCTCTTCCGTAATCCATATTCCTTACTCCCAGTATAGAGTAACGAAAGGACAAGTCAGATAAATAATACTTATCATTTGTTTCCAAGTATTTCTTTCCTCTTATGTCGTATCTTTTTACTTTATAGAACATAAAGGCGTTGCATAAATATTTTATATAGTTGCCTATTGTGACATGGTTAGTTTTTGTATTGTTCTTATTTAATATATTTGCAACATTATTAGCAGTAGTAAGATTTGATATATTATCCATTAAGAATTCAGTTAATGTATCTAAAAGAGCAAGCTCTTCAATATTATACCTGTCAATCAAATCTCTTTTAATCAACGATATATAGATATCTTTAATATATGCAACAGCATCTTCTTTATTATTATATAGATATGATCCCGCTAACCCCCCTTTTTTTAAATAGTCTTCTAAATGATTAGAGTAATTATCTCTTATCTCGAAATAATTACAATACTCTTCAAATGAAAATGGAAATATGGGTATTTCTATAAATCTTCCGGTAAATAAGGTAGATAAATCAGAACTCAGCAAAAAAGCATTGGATCCGGTTAAATAGATATCATATTTTTTACTGTTATGGAAGCTGTTAACGGCAAGCTCAAATCTATCACAAAGCTGAACTTCATCAATCATTAAAACATTTTGAATATTTGGCTTATAGTTCTTTTCAACATATTCAAAAAGGCTTTTATAGTCTTTTAAATTATCATATCTTAAATCGCCATAATCAATCTGAATTAGATTTACTTTTGGATTTGATTCTTTAATGTATTTAGCGAAGGCCTTCATAAGTTCAGATTTGCCCGATCTTCGTATACCGGTGATAATTTTAATATCAGGAGTGCCCTTAAGGCCTTTTAGCCTATTTAAATATTGAGGACGTTCTATAAGTTTCACATTTATAACCTCGCTTTCAATATTGTAAATATTTTTATATTTTGAAAGCATTATACATTAGACTTTCAAAACTTGCAAATTTTTTATTTGTTGAAAGTGAACTTAAATGCTGGGAAATAATAAAAAGATAGGCGTAGGGTATACCCCCCTTAAATCTATCTTAAACACTCGAAATATTATTTTGATTTTTTAATCTCAACTTTTCCACGGTATAGTTACTAATCTATTATACAGATAAACATTAAAGCATTATGTTCATTATGCTTTTACTCCCACTCAATTGCCACAGGTTGCGGCAAAAAAGCAAAACCGACGAACTTTTGTCCGTCGGTTTTAGTCAATTTTTTAGGGCAGCTCCGAATAGTTCGGCGCTCTTTATTTAGGGTTTCCGAGAAAGCCCAAACTCTTAGATTCTTGCCCTCGGTACATACGTCGTATGCAAAAGCTCATGCGCCTTTTCGCCGTAGGGCTCGCCCAAATACTCCTCATAGAGTTTTATAACCTGCGGGTTCTTATGCGATTTTCTGATAGCCTTTTTGACATCACCGGAATAAACGGCATTCATGCGCTTTTGAATGATCTCGGTGTCGCCATGAGCATAGGGTTGTCCGGCGCCGTCTATACAGCCTCCGGGGCAAGCCATGATTTCTATTACATCATACTTGGCTTCTCCGCTGCGAATGCTGTCGAGCAGTTTACGTGCATTGCCAAGTCCGCTGGCAACAGCGATTCTCAGGTTTATATCACCTATGGGAACTGTAGCTTCCTTGATGCCTTTCAGACCGCGCAGGGCAGTAAAGTCCAGATTTTCGAGTTCTTCGCCGGTAACCCATTCATATGCCGTACGGGCTGCCGCTTCCAAAACTCCGCCGCTGCTGCCGAAGATAAGGGCGGCGCCTGTCGATTCGCCCATCAGCTCATCAAACTCGCCGTCCGGCAGGTTGGGGAAATCAAGCGACATTTCTTTTATCATATGACCGAGCTCCCTCGTTGTAATGACGATGTCGACATCGCTTGCGCCTTTTTCGATCGACAATTCGGGTCGAGCAGCCTCATATTTCTTTGCCACGCAAGGCATGACAGAGACGACTATCATGTCTTCAGGCTTGACACCCATCTTTTCCGCAAGATATGTTTTCGCAAGAGCTCCGAACATTCCTTGAGGCGATTTGCAGGTCGAAGGAATATTGAGCATATCACCATAGTTGTGCTCTATAAACTTAATCCAACCCGGGCAGCAGGACGTGAGCAAGGGCAGGTTCTCTCCCGTCTTGAGACGGTGCACGAGTTCAGAGGCCTCTTCCATTATAGTGACGTCAGCCGCGAAATCCGTGTCATAAACACGGTCAAAGCCCATAGCCCTCAAGGCCGTAACCATCTTTCCGGTAACATTGGTTCCGGGGGCCATGCCGAAGACCTCCCCGAGCGCAACGCGGACAGACGGAGCCGTTTGGACAATTACGGTCTTATCCGAATTCAAGGCATCCCATACCTTTTCTTCATTGTTTACTTCCGTGAGTGCGCCTGTCGGACATACAGCGAGACATTGACCGCAGAAAGTACAGCTTGTTTCGTGCAAGGGTTTGTCAAACACCGTACCGATAACGGTATTGAAACCCCGACCGACATCTGTGAGCGCACCAACCGTCTGCACAGTGTTGCACATTGTCAAGCAACGCTTGCACAGGATACATTTGGACATATCTCGTACAATAGATTTTGAACTGTAATCGGCTTTAGTAGCGGTTCTTTCGCCCGGATAACGAATGCTTCTCACACCCGCATCAGCTGCCAGTGTCTGTAGTTCACATTGACCATTTTTAGCGCACACAAGGCAGTCGGTCGGGTGATTGGAAAGCAAAAGCTCAATCATCATTCGACGCGCCCTGATAACCTTAATCGTGTCAGTCCGAATGTTCATACCCTCACGGCATGGTGTGGAACAAGCCGCCACCATTTTACTTCTGCCGACCTCTTCAACAACACAAACACGACAAGAAACGCTTTCGTTAACTATTTTGAAATCGGCCAAATCGAGATGGCACAATGTAGGGATTTTGATATTTAGTTGTTTGGCCGCTTCCAAGACGGTAGTTCCTTTTTCCACCTGAACCGGCATATTATTAATCGTTAAATTAATCATACTCACATTCCTCCGATACTTATTCAACATGGATGGCCTTGACAGGGCAAGCATCAAAGCAGCTTCCGCACTTTATGCACGCTTTCGTGTCTATTACATGCTTGCTCTTAGGTTCTCCGTCTATGCAACCAACCGGACATTTTTTCTTACAAATACCGCAGCCGATGCAGGCATCGGTAATGACGTAATCCTTCAGGGATTTGCAGACGCCGGCAGGACATTTCTTATCGACGACATGCGCCAAATACTCATCCATGAAATATCTGAGTGTCGAAAGAACAGGATTTGGCGCGGTTTGCCCGAGTCCGCAAAGAGAAGTATCACGAATTATAATCGAGAGTTCCTCTAAATAAGCGAGGTCAGCCTTTTCTCCGTTTCCACTGACGATCTTTTCTAGTAACTCGAGAATACGCTTATTGCCGACACGACATGGAGTGCACTTACCGCAGGATTCCGAAACCGTGAATTCCATGAAATAGCGGGCAATATCGACCATGCAGTCATCTTCGTCCATAACGACCAGACCGCCCGAGCCCATAATGGACCCGACTCGTGCCAACTCATCAAAGTCGACAGCTATATCAAGATTTTCTTCGGGAATGCATCCGCCCGAAGGTCCGCCGGTTTGAACGGCTTTAAATCTCTTGTTGTCTTTGATTCCTTTTCCGATATCGAAGATTATTTTACGCAGGCTCGTACCCATCGGCACCTCAACAAGCCCCGGGCTTGCAACTTTACCAACCAGAGCAAAAACTTTTGTTCCGGGGGAACCGGCTGTGCCTATGCTCTTAAACCAATCAGCGCCCTTGAGCATAATCCAGTGAACATTCGCCAGCGTCTCTACGTTATTTACAATCGTCGGTTTGCCAAACAGACCTACGTGGGAAGTTCTATGTCGCTTGAAACGCGGCAGACCGCGACGCCCTTCGATTGATTCAATCATTGCCGTACCTTCGCCGCAGACAAAGGCGCCCGCGCCTAAACGCAGCTCCAGATGGAAGCTGAAATCCGTTCCCAAAATATTGTTACCCAAAAGTCCTTTTTCTTCGGCTTGAGCGATTGCTGCACGCAAGCGACGCACGGCTATCGGGTATTCCGCTCGCACATAGATGTAACCATAGTTCGCGCCAACAGCATAACCTGCAATGGCCATACCTTCAAGCACGGAATGCGGGTCTGTTTCCAGAATATGGCGATCCATAAAAGCTCCGGGGTCACCCTCGTCGGCATTGCAAACTATATATTTGGTGTCGGAATCATAATTGAGCGCTTCGCGCCATTTTCTGCCGGTAGGGAAGCCTGCGCCGCCACGGCCGCGCAGATTGGAAGCAATCATTTCCTGGACTACATCTGCAGGCGAAACATTTTTCTCGAGTATATCGGCGAGTGCGCGGTAGCCGTCCATTGCAATGTACTCTTCAATTTCAAGAGGATCGATAATAAGGCTATTGCATAACACAACTCGCTTTTGATGTTGATAGCGCTCTCCCACCAAACGATAAGCGTCACCGACTTTTTCAACCGAGGGGTCTCCCGCTAAGCGCTCATCCAATTTTTTGCGTGCAATCGGCTTTAAATCACGTAACGTTTGAAAATTCATTATTTACCCTCCTGACTTTCCTTGCGATATTTGTCTAAAATTTCACTTACATCGCTCGGTGTAACTTCTGTGTAGACATCCTCATTAATCATGACAATAGGGGACTTACTGCAGTCACCGAGACAGTGCGCCGGGTTAATACTGAAAAGACGATCCGCTGTAGTCTCACCGGAGGAGATGCCCAGTTGCTTCTCGAACTCTGCAAGAATAGCCTGCCCACCCTTTATGTAACATGCTGTACCAAGGCAAACGTTAATTTTGTTTTTGCCTTTAGGGATCTGGGAGAAATACGAATAGAAAGTAATAACCCCATAGACGCGAGAAGGCGGGATCCTTAACCGTTGAGCTATTAGAGACTGCGCCTCTTGAGGGACGTAGCCGTAATGATCCTGAGTGAAATGGAGAATCTCTATCAGGTCGGATTCATTCCAACGATCATCGGCGAGATAAGTTTTTAGTGGTTCAAACAGGTCAGTTTCTTTACACATAGCAAACCTCCATAAATATTTATGAAATTATCATTTTGTGTATTATCCTATACACTATACAAAAAATCATAAAAAAAATCAATATTAAATTGGAAGAATCATTTCTGAAACTGTATAGAAGTCAAACATTTGTGACACAAGCCCATAAAAAATAGTTTACAAAATCGCTTTAAATTTATCTCATTTCATCCGAGCATTTTGTCAAGGATTTAAGCAAGGCGTCCCTTGACGAAGGCGATAGATGAAATATAATCCTAAGAAGCGTTTTCAAAGTATTCTTGAATGACTTCTTCGGAACTTTTAAAATCAAGAACCTTACGATATGTTCCGTTACTAATGCTTTCATGACGTTTGACTGCTTTTATCATCTCTTCTTCACTGACAAATCGTCTTTTTCGGTAAAATCGTTCTTCATCTTCTCTATGACTTCTTTCAACATGACCATTTTCCCATGGACTGTATGGAGCTGTCCGGATGTGCTTAATCTCCAGTTTTTTCATCATCTTTTCAAATCGGGATTTCTTGTCGGTTTGTTCCGGATCATTGCAAAATTCTTTACCGTTATCCGTCTGAAGATGTTCTATCTTGAAGCCAATCTTATCTTCCAAAGTTTCTAAAAAGCTACTCGTTGTGTAAGTACTGTTCTCGTTAACTATACTTAAAACTCTTTTTCGTGAGAATACATCTATAGCTGTTATTTGATAGTACCGTGAATGATAACTTGCAAAACCGATGCATTCAACAGGTATATATTTAATATCCATTTGTACTAATTGACCCGGATATTCGGCTTCTCTGATTTTCTTGGATACCTTTTTCTTCCGACATGCTTTCTTTTTGGGCTTGTCAAGCTGCTTCTTCCTTATCTGTCTGCACATTGAGTCATACGAGCGGGTATAGCCTTCGTCGCAACACTTCCTATAAACATGAGCAAGACCACGATAGTTGTGATGACGATACATATGTCGAATAAGCGCAATTTCCGACTCTGTATGCTGATTTGGATGAGAACGAGGTCTCCTTGACTTTTTCCTTAGTGATTCAAGAGTACCATCGTAACGTTTTCTCCAATAGCTAACATATTGCCTTGTTGTGTGATACTTTCTCGCTGCCTGGGCATTGTTATTGTGTCTGATTGCGTATGTTACAATACGCTTGCGGTGACGCATGCCTTCTGTTATACTTTTCATGAGAGAGCTCCTTTCTTTCTTGGTTAACGATTCTTGCAAATCTATTATACCAAAGGGCTCTCTTTTTCTTTTTTATTGTGTCACATATGTATTATCGCATTACAAAATTGGAAGAATCATTTCTGAAACTGCAGCTATGATTTATTAATTATACACTTATTAACTTATAAAAATATAAAGAGGGGAGAAAAGCCAATTGTGAACAAGTTTATTATATCAAAACACTTTTTTCCAAAATTCATTTACTTGGCTTTTTCAGTCATCTGAAAACCAATATTTTAGCCAATCTTCTCCTTAGAGGGCTTACTCCCACTCAATCGTTGCAGGGGGCTTCGGGCTCATGTCATAGAGCACGCGGTTAACGCCCGGGACTTCGCTTAAAATCCTTTCAGTAATTTTAAAAAGTATATCCCAGTCAGGCACCCAGACAGAGGCTTCTGTAGCATCCAAGCTATTTACAGCGCGGATTATGACAGGGTAGAAGTCAGTTCTTTTGCCGTCCTTAACGCCCGTACTTTTAATATCGGGCACAACTGTAAAATACTGCCAAACTTCCTTATCCAGTTCCGCTTTCGCAAATTCCTCGCGGAGTATGGCGTCGGATTCGCGGACGCAGGCAAGTCTGTCTTTTGTGATGGCGCCTGTGCACCTCACGCCGAGGCCGGGGCCGGGGAAGGGCTGACGAAACACCAGTGATTCGGGCAGGCCGAGCGCAAGACCGACTTGGCGCACCTCATCTTTATAAAGAGACCTCACAGGCTCTATAAGCTCAAACTCCAAATCCTCGGGTAAACCGCCTACGTTGTGATGGCTTTTTACCGAGGCAGACTCGACTATATCGGGATAGATTGTCCCCTGAGCCAAGAAAGAGACATCTTTAAGCTTTCTGGCCTCTTCCGCGAAAATCTCGATAAATTCAGCGCCGATAATCTTTCTTTTGGCCTCGGGGTCCGAAACACCCTCGAGCCTCTTTAAAAATCTTTCGGATGCGTCTATATAAATAAGTTTTGCCTTAAAAGTCTTATTAAAATGTTCGACCACCGACTCCGACTCATTCTTGCGCATAAGACCGTTGTTTACATGTATACAGCTGAGCTGTTTGTTGATTGCCTTGTCCAAAAGAGCCGCGACAACAAGGCTGTCAACTCCGCCCGAGAGGGCGAGTATAACGTGCTTATCTCCGACAGCAGCTTTAATCTCCGGAATCTGAACGGCAATAAATTTATTGGCAAGCTTTTCATCTGTGATTCTTTCCATTTGTTTAGGACGGATGTTTTTCGACATAAATTACCTCCGAACTATTTCTCTTTCTTTTCCAAGAGCGTGGTCAGCTCCTCGAGAAAGGAGTTTAAATCTTTAAACGAGCGATAGACAGAGGCAAAGCGGACATAGGCGACTTCGTCGATTTTTTTAAGTCTCTGCATCACCATTTCCCCGAGCTTAGAGCTGGGAATCTCTTTCTCAAAGTTGTTCTGCAAATCCTGTTCAATGTCGTCGGCTATGGATTCCAGATCGGCAAGTGAAACCGAGCGCTTCTCACACGCTTTAAGCATCGACCCGACAAGCTTGTTCTTGTCGAAGGCCTGTCTTGTGCCGTCGCGCTTAATCACCAAAAGGGGAATGTGCTCAATGTACTCATAGGTGGTAAATCTCTTAGCGCAGCTTAAGCATTCTCTTCGGCGTCTGATTGTTGAATATTCCTCAGCAGGTCTCGAGTCCACTACTTTGCTCTCAATATGCGCGCAAAAAGGGCACTTCATTAAAACACCTCCAAAACAGAAAAATAACTGAATAATTATACCATATATTCAGCAAACAAAACAAAAACTATAGATTTTTCAGGATTAAAATTAACTCTTCTTTGGTGTAAAGCGCGCTTAAAAGCCTTTTCAGACCAACGGAAGAGAGTTTTTCGGGCAGGTCCAGCTCCTTTTTAAGCTTTTCTCTAAGCTCCGAGCTTCCGGGCATGCCTACAAGGCCGAGCTCTGTGAAATCCGAGTTTGTAAGCTCCGAGGTTTGCTCGTTGCTTTTGCCGTCAATAGTTGCGCCCGCATCAAGAAGAGCCTTAAGCAAAATCTCGGGCCTCATGCCCTCAACGCCCAGCTTCTGTTCCTTCGAGTCCTCGCTCTTCCTTTTCTCACGGCCGTAAACATCGGGTATATAGGCGTGCTTAAGTTTGCTCTTGTCTATTGCTCCCGTGAGATAGTTTCTTATAAGAAAGCCGGCGCTGTCGCTGTCGGTTAAGACGATAAGCCCCTTCCTGTCTGCCAGCATTCTGAGCATTTTAAGGGCCGATTTGTCGTTAAAAATTCCAAAGCCGTCGGTTTCCACAATAAGAGCGTCGACAACTTGAGAGAGCGTGTTTTTGTCATACCGCCCCTCAACGACTATAGCTTCCTTAATTTTCTTAAGCACTCTCCGACTTTACCTCCGCATAAATCTTATAGATAAGGTCATAAAGGAGCTCGACAGGCTCACCCTGACCGCTCTTCATCATAAAGTCCGTCTCAACGCAAAGACGCAGGCTTTCGGCGAGTGTGTTTAAGCTGAATCCGCTTGCCGATTTAATGTACTTGTTTGCAAGCCATTCTTGAGAGCCGGCAATTTTTATAATAAAGCTTTTATTGGGCTTTTCCTTCAGATATACCGCTGCTGCGTAAAGTTTTTTGAGCTGTGTCCCTATGCTCGATAAGATAATAACGGGTTCGGTTCTGCTCTGAACCAGCTCCTGTAGTATAGCCAGAGCATCGGCAAAGTTTTTTGCCGAGATGTTTTCGCAGATTTCATAGGTCTTTGCCGAAAGCTGCTTTGTGGCAATAAGCTCAATGTCATCCGATTCAATGCGCTCGCCGCGAACGCCGTACGAAAGCTTTTCAATCTCCGGAAGAAGCACCGACATTTGGTTTCCGCTCCAGCTGATCAGCTTTCTGGCATTGGCGCTGCTGATCTCTTTTTTGCGGGCTTTAAAGTGCCTTTTAATCCAGTCGACAAGACTGCTTTCACCTTGAGTGGTAAAATTTATTACCCGCCCGTGCTTTTTTATGTCCGTAAAAGGCTTTCTGCGCATGTCGGGTTTTTCGTCGCTGTCCATTATCAGAGCAAGGGTGGCGTATTCGGGAATATAGGAAAGAAGCTCTGCAAACTTATCTGTTTCTTCGCCCTTTAAGGATTTATTGTCAAAGCCTCTAATCTCAACGAGCGTCCTATCCGAAAGAAAGGGAAATTGCGATACAAAGTCGCTGATTTCCTCAACAGTGAAGTCGGAACCTTCAAGCTTTAAATACGAAAATTCGCTCGGCGCGTCCTTCAGACAGAGCTTTTTAAGCTCGTCTAAATAATGGTTTAAAAGGTAATCTTCTTCACCATATAAAAGGTATGCGCGCTCGGGCCCATCTTTGCGAAGCTGGGCTACCAAACTGTTATAGTTTGTCTGTTCTTCTCTTACCATTTACTCAACCCAAACTCTTATATTTCCGTCTCTATCGGTTCTAAATATTTCTTCCGTGTGAGCCTTAAGTCTCTCGATAACATTCTCCGAAGGATGTCCGAAGCTGTTATATCCGACAGAGATTATGGCGGCTTCGGGGCTTATTGCATCCAAAAACAGGGGAGAGCTCGATATATCCGAGCCGTGGTGTCCCACAATAAGAAGCGAGATGTCGCTTAGATTATAAAGCTCCGAGAGCTTTTCTTCAAGCTTATAAGAGACATCGCCGGTGATAAGAGCCTTATAACCCATTAAATCAAGCTCCGATATAATTCCGAGGTCGTTTTCGTTTCCGCTGCCCCTGCCGAAGCCCGAATACATCATAAGGGAAAGCTCCGGAAATCTCAGACTGTAATCTCCGTTCGAGAGAAATATAAGCTCAGAGCCGCAAAGCTCCGCTTCCTTTTTTATCTCCGCCAAAATCCCGTCCGAGTCCGGTGAAATCTCGGAGATGTAAATCGTCTTCACTTTAATTCGGCTTATAAGTCTTGTCACACCGTTGGCGTGATCTTGGTGCAGGTGTGAAAGAATAAGAGCGTCAACCTCATCTCTGCCTTGGGTGAGCAGAAACTCCGCCGCATAGTCACCTGCATTTTTCATGCTGTTTATACTCCCGCAGTCGAATATAAGCGTCGAGTTTCCGGAGAGCGCCGCCACCGAAAGCCCCTGACCGACATCGAGCGCATTGATCGAAGCGGTCTTCGAGCTTTTATATTTCGGAATATATATTGTAATCAAAAGTGTAATGGCCAAAACTGAAAGAATTGTTCCAAGAAGCTTTTTGCGTTCAAGCCTCTTTTTAAAGAAATAAAACGCAAGAAGGCAAATAAATAAAAGCGCCAGCCAATACGGCAAAATTAAGTTTTGAGAATACAGCGCAGAGTACTTGAACGAGGCGAAAAATCCCGATGTAAGTCTGATGTATTTTACAAGCAGAGCGGGCAGAACAGCCAATGTTCCGGCAAGTGAGGGAAAGATAAATGAAATTATAACAAGCAGAGCTCCGCTTATAAAAAGCAGGGACAAAATCGGCAAAACAAAAATGTTGGCAATCGGGGAAATGAGCGAGAAGCTTCCGAAGTAGAGGAGCGAAAGGGGAGAGGTGAAAATAAGCGCTCCCGCTGATGATGCCGCTATTTTTATAAATTTATTTTTCAGCTTCTCAAGTTCGAAAATAAAGAAGAAAAAACTGATCCCGCCGACTGAGAGGAATGAGAGCTGCAGACTCAGGCTTCCGATTGCCGCAGGATTGAATAAAACGCTTCCCATAAGCGGAATGGCCATGGATGTTATAAAGTCGGCGTCTCTGCCGAAAAATCTTGCAAATGTGAAATATGTAAGCATCGCAGAGGCTCTTATAACCGAGGGGCTCATGCCCGACATAATTGCAAAAAGCCAAACAAAGCACAAAGAACAAATGCGCCACCACATTTTTTTGGAAAAAAGGATGAAAAAGCCGTAAACAATAACGATGTGCAGGCCCGAGACCGCAACCATGTGTCTCAGACCTGTGATTTTAAGCGCAGTGTCAAATTTATAGTCGCTTTGAAGTTCGCTCGTATCGCCCATGATAAGAGCCTTTAAAAAGGTGCTCGTTTCCCTGTCATATACAAGCTCCATTCTTCTTAAAAAGCTTAGCTTTGCTCTGAGCAGCAGAGATTTTAAGCTTGTTTCGCTTCCAATAAGTTCAGGCTCGTCCAAAAGCTCGGCGCGGAGTAATATGCCCTTAGAGAGACCGGAGTAGTTCGGCTTTGAATACCGCTCCACAGCCGAGCGAATCTTGAGGCTTGCTTCCAGAGTGTCTCCGGGCTTCACATCCGCCATGAGGCGCTGACTGTCGTAAATGTAGGCATCTAAGCGCTTTCCGTCTTTGTAGATTGCGGCCTTAAGCCGAATAATCCCGTTGGCCGTGGTTTCCGGATTGTCGAGAGCTGTGTAGCTCAGCTTAAGCTCTCTGTCTTTAAAATCCGAGACAAGGGAGAGCGTATTTTGAAAATAAAAAAAGTATCTGAAGAATCCGAGGGAAAGGGCCATAAAGAGCAGAAGAAAGAATGTTCTCCCTGCTGTCTTAAAGAAAAGAGCCGCAAGAAATAAGAGCACGAAAATAATACCTAGCAGCAAAATGAGTTTCCATGGCAATATGTAGTGCGAAAGAAAGATGGTTCCCGTAAAAGCAAAGGCAAATATGGCAAGCTTTCTCATAATGGATATTTCAGATACTTAAATAAAATATTTAATTTTATACGTCTGCATAGTTGGAGAAGTAGTTTTGAACAAGAACGACGGGCGTGCCCTTGTCTCCGCTGCCGCTGGTAAGGTCGCAGAGAGAAGCTAAAAGCTCGGTGAGCTTTCTGGGCGTCGTTCCCTCCGAGAGCATTTCATTTTTATTGTCGAGTTTTTTAGAACGGATTTTTGCTCTTATTGCTTCTTGGAGCTCCGCGCCGCTTAGGTCTTCGAATTCGTTGTCGGCTATATATTTAATCTTAACTTCATTCGGCATACCTTCAAGACCTTTGGTATATGCAGGGCTAATTTCAGGGTCGGCAAACTCCCAGATTCTTCCGGTGGGGGACTTGAATGCGCCGTCGCCATAGACCATAACCTCAAGATTAACACCAAGTTTTTCTTTAAGTTCGGCCTGTACGGCATCAACAAATTCTCGGGAGTTTTTGGGAAAGAGTTTAACACTCTCGTCGCTTGCCTTGTTCGAGCCCAAAAGTCCGTATTTGGGGCAAAACCCGCTTCCATCCACAGGGGCGTTCATTATGTCGCAGAGAGTGAGAACATTTTTACCCCCGGCTCTTAAAACTCTGGCCTTGGTCCGTTCTCTGTTGTGGATGTCGCAGCAGAGCACATTCTCGGTGAAGTCCAGAATTTTCTCGGCCCTGTTCGAGAAAATAATCACAGGTTCGCAGCCCTCTTCGCGAATCAGATCGTCATAATAGCCGACATAGTCCACACCGGTAAAAGGGTGATGAGATATGCCGAATTTTTCCCTGAATTCATCAAGGCTCAGTGTGTCGGCATAGGGGTTAAGTCCGCTTTCAAAGAAAACATCGTCATTCACAAGCTCGTTTCCAACCTCATCGGATGGGTAAGGCAACATGAGATAAATTTTGTCCGTCGCCCTTGCTATAGCCTTAAGGCAGACAGCAAAGCGGTTTCTGGAAAATATAGGGAAAACAAGGCCGACCTCACCGCTTCCAACCTTATTTTTCACATCCTCGGCAATCTCATCTATGCTTGCATAGTTTCCGTCGGCTCTGGCGAGTACAGACTCTGTAATAGCGACAATATCTCTGTCTTTTATCTTAAAGCAATCCGCTTCCATAGCGCTTATCAAAGATTCCCTGACAATGCTTACAAGGTCGTCGCCTTCTTTTATTATGGGTGTAACAATACCTCTCGAAATAACTCCGGCCATTACGATTCCTCCAAGAAAGAACACTAATATAATAATATAACAGAACGCCACCTCAGTCAATAATTTGTAAACTGTCGGAAAAGCGGAAGTCAGTTCCACATAAAAAGTAAAAAATGTTTGATTTGAGGAGTTTAAATAAGTTCTGCCGGCTTGAATGAAAAGGGCTAAAATGCTAAAATAAAAAATCTGAGAGGTGATTAGATGAGCGAAATCCTGAACATAAATCTTGCCCCACTGGGCAAAACGAAAATAGACTGGGTAAAGGCGCATATGCCTGTTCTCGGAGAAATAGAAAAAAGATTTAAAGCGGAGCAGCCTTTTAAGGGACTTAAAGTTGCGCTTTCCGTGCATTTAGAGGCCAAAACCGCCTATCTTTGCAAGGTTTTGGCGGCAGGCGGAGCCGAGATGTATGTAACCGGCTCAAATCCGCTCTCAACTGTCGATGAGGTCGCCGCGGCGCTCGTGGCGGACGGACTCAATGTTTTCGCCAGATATAACGCCTCCGAATCGGAATATAGAAGCGCACTCAGGTCCGTTCTCAGCATTTCTCCGAACATCATCATAGATGACGGCGGAGAGCTTGTCGAGATGATGCACAGCGAGTTCAGCGCCAATCTCAGTGAAGTCATAGGCGGCTGCGAGGAGACGACAACTGGCATAACGAGTCTTAAGAAAATGAAGGCAGCCGGAAGGCTTAAATTCCCCATGATGCTCGTCAACGATGCCGACTGCAAGCATCTTTTCGACAACAGATACGGCACGGGCCAGTCGGTTTGGGACGCCATTATGAGAACAACAAATCTCATAATTGCAGGCAAGACCGTAGTAGTTTCGGGCTTTGGATGGTGCGGCAAGGGTGTAGCTGCAAGGGCCGACGGACTGGGCGCCAAAGTCGTTATAACCGAAATCGATCCTGTCCGTGCAATAGAGGCTCACATGGAAGGCTATGCGGTCATGCCCATGGCAGAGGCCTCGCGCATAGGCGATATTTTCGTCAGCGTTACAGGCTGTTCGGGAATCGTTTCGGGCCCCGATATCATGAATCTAAAGGAAGGCGCAATACTTACAAATGCCGGACACTTTGATGTAGAAATAGACACAAAAGCGCTCGAAGAACTTTCAACAGAGGTTTTCGAGGCCCGACACAACATCTTAGGCTATAAGCTCAAAAACGGCAGAACAGTCTATCTCATATCAGAAGGAAGGCTTGTAAACCTGGCTGCGGCGGAAGGACATCCTGCCGAGATTATGGATATGAGCTTTGCAATTCAGGCGCTCTCGGCCGAGTATCTTGTAAAAAACAGGCATAATCTGGAGGCTGAGCTTATTCCCGTTCCCAAGGAAATCGATAATTTTGTAGCGCGACTCAAGCTTAAGAGCCTAGGCATCAGTATAGATGAGCTCACCGAGGAGCAAAGGGAGTATTTGGGAAAATAAAATGTAGAAAATAAAAGGCGGTGATTAAAATGGAACTCATGGATTTTGAAGCTCTTAAAGAGAAGTTCGATAAACTTATAGAAGAGAAAAAATTGAAAGATTTGCAAAACGAGCTTGAAAATACGCATGCATTCGACATAGCCGAGTACCTGAGCGATTTGGCTGACGAAAAGCCGCCTGCCGCAGTAAAAGTATTCCGACTTCTTTCAAAGGAAAAGGGTGCCGATGTATTTGCCGAGCTCGATGCGGTTGAGCAGGAAATAATCATCACTGCCTTAACGGATATAGAGCTTTCAAACATAGTCGAAGACCTCTATGTCGACGACGCTGTCGACATGATGGAGGAGCTCCCCGCAAACCTTGTCAAGAGAGTTATGAGAATTGCAACTCCCGAAACAAGAAAGCTTATAAATCAGTTCCTTAAATATCCCGTAGACTCTACCGGAAGCATAATGACCGCCGAGTTTGTCGACTTAAAAAAATATCTGAATGTCCGAGAGGCTGTCGCCAGAATCAGGCGAATAGGCGAGGATACAGAGACAATCTATGTCTGCTATGTCACATCTGCCGATAGAAAACTCGAAGGTGTCGTAAGCTTCAAAAAGCTTTTACTCTCAGATGAAGACGAGATTATCGAGGACATAATGGATACAAATGTCCTCTCGGTCTACACCACGGACGACAGGGAAGAAACAGCGAAGATAATCTCCGACTATGACCTTCTGGCACTTCCGGTTGTCGACACAGAGCGTAGACTTGTCGGTATAGTCACAGTTGACGACGTCATCGACGTTATTCAGGAAGAGGCCGCCAAAGACTTAGAGATGATGGCCGGTATGCTTCCTTCCGACAAGCCCTACTCAAGGACAAGTGTTTGGGAGATATGGCAGAAGAGAAGTCCCTGGCTGATATTCCTCATGCTTTCGGCTACATTCACAAGAGTAGTAATAAAAAAATATGAGGGCGCACTTTCAAGCTATGCCATACTTACAGGCTTTATTCCGATGATAATGGCCACGGGAGGAAACTCGGGTTCTCAGTCCTCAACTTCAATAATAAGCGCGCTTTCAGCCAGAGATATAGAGCTAAAGGATGCAGGATGGATAGTCTGGAAAGAATTCAAAATAGCTGTGCTCTGCGGCCTTGCGCTTGCGGCAGTAAATTTCTTTAAACTTCTGCTTATAGATAAAATGCTCTTGGGAGAAAGTCTTATCAGCATTCCGGTAATTCTCACAATCTGCATATCGATGTTTATGGTTGTTGTTTTTGCCAAAAGTGTAGGTTCGCTTTTACCTCTTTTTGCCAAGAGCCTTAAACTTGACCCGGCGGTTATGGCAAGTCCGATTATAACGACTTTAACCGATACCTTTTCGCTTCTCATTTATTTCTATTTCGCAACACTCATTCTCAAGATAGGAGGATAGGACTTGTACAGTAATTTATCTCAGATGGGGCTGCTTGTAGCAATGATGCTGATTGGCTTTGCTGCAGCCAAGCTTGGTGTTACCGGTTCGGCGTTCAATAAATCGGCTTCTCCTGTAGTGATGATTATTTTTCTCTCTTTTACGGTGTTCAATGCCATCATGAAGAGCAGCATAGATTTCAGCATCTTAAAAGTAGCGGAGCTCAGTTTCTATCAGTTTCTGGTATATGCAATGTCCTTTGTGCTTGGGTATATAGTTTCAAAGCTTCTCGGTCTTAAGGATGATGAGTTCCGTGTTACACTGTTTATAAGCCTTTTATCCAACACGGTATTTGTCGCGTTTCCGCTTGTGAGCGCAATATATGGGAACACGGGTCTTTTCTATGCAAGCATAACAAACATACCCTATAACATACTTGCCTTCACGATAGGTATAGCGATAATAAGCGGGGATAAAAAAAACATGAGTATAAAGTCCATGCTAAGTCCGCCTCTGGTTGTGACGGTTTTGTCGCTCTTAATACTGCTCCTCAATATACCCATACCGGAGTTTATTATGCAGCTTAGCGGGACCATGGCTAGCGCCACAGTGCCGCTGTCGATGGTTGTAATAGGCACGTCCTTAGCCGCTGTGCCCGTTAAAAAAGCGATTTCAGACTGGAGAGTATATGTAATAAGCTTTGTAAGATTACTTCTTATTCCTACTCTAACATTCTTTATTATGAAAGCCCTGTGCAGAGATCCCGTGATTGTCGGCACAGTAGTTATTTTGTCCTCGGCTCCTGCCGCCATTCTGGTAAATATATTCTCAATAAACTTTAATAAAAATGAGGACTTTGCCTCAAAAAATGTCTTCATAAGCACCGTACTCTCTGCTATAACAATGCCGCTTATAATTTCACTTTGGCTTAATTAAACTTAAGCTGTTGGTACAGGCCAACGGGGTTAATACTTTTATTTTAAAAATAGGACTAAATTAGAAACACATTGAAAATCAATGTGTTTCTCTTTACGCACATTTTACAGAGCTTTGCTCGTTTAATTTACATATATTTTCTATAATCGATTATTAACTGAGAAATGAGCAGGCAAAATGAGTGAATTTAAGTCAAGTAATGTGAGAAATATTATCTTTTCAATATCAAAGAACACGATTCCACCTATATTCTACTTCCAAGGGATACTTTTTTCCAAGAGTTTCGGTATGCTCTAAGTATCCAAGATAAACAGGAGGTATTCCAAATGAACCAGACAGCAATCGGCAGCTATATTGCCAAGAAGCGCAGAGAGATGAATTTAACACAAGAACAGCTTGCGGAGAAGCTGGGCGTATCCAACAAGACAATATCAAAATGGGAAAACGGAAAATGTATGCCGGATTACAGTATTATACAGGAACTTTGCGAGACGCTCTCTATAAGCCTGTCTGAACTCATGGACGGTGAAGATGAGGCGGAGGACAGTGTACGCGTATATGATGATGAGCAGATTCTCGATCTCATTCGCCGGACACAGGAACTGGAAAGGCAGAAAGGCATCCTCTATGGCATAATTCTGATTGTCCTCGGTATCGCCAGCAATGCAATGTCTGCAACAATCGGCGGCTCAGACTTTAAGGACTTCATCTCAGGCATACTTATGGGTCTGTCTGTTGCCGAAATGCTTGTGGGCATCTACTTTGTCGGCAGAAAACTGTTAAAAAGCTAAATAGGTTTGATAAAAAGTTACGAGCCGCTCACAGTTGGTTTTGCCAGCTATGAACGGCTTTTAAAGTTCCTAAAGCTTTTATTTACTGCTCTGCACAGGAAGGCTTTCATAGAGTGGGAAAGCTTTGGTTAAAACTGCGACCCTTTCCTTGGCCTCGGGAATTGCCGATGTTCGCTTATCCAAAAGGAGTGAAATGATATCCGCAACCTCGAGCATTTCCTTTTCCTTAAAACCTCTGGTGGTTACAGCGGGAGTTCCGAATCTGATGCCGCTGGCTAGGTGAGGAGGAAGAGTTTCAAAAGGTATTGTATTTTTATTTGCGGTGATATTCGACTTTTCCAAAAGCTCCTGCATTTCCGCGCCGGTTGTCCCCTTTGAGGAGATATCGCATAGCATAAGGTGGTTGTCGGTGCCGCCCGAAACAATTCTCACACCTTTTTTAATGAGAGCATCCGCCAAAACCGAGGCGTTTCTCACAATCTGCTCCTGATACTTAACGAATTCCGGAGTCATAGCCTCTTTAAAACAAACGGCCTTTGCAGCAATGGTGTTCATTAGCGGACCGCCCTGAAGACGCGGAAAAATGGCAGAGTCGATTTTTTTTGCATATTCGGCCTTACAGAGTATAACGCCGCCGCGAGGGCCTCTAAGACTTTTATGAGTCGTAACGGTCACAAAGTCGGCGTAGGGAACGGGAGAGGGGTGAACACCTGCTGCAACCAAACCGCCGAGGTGGGCAATGTCTGCAAGCATATAGGCCCCTACTTCATCACAGATTTCCCTTATTTTCTCAAAGTCAATCAATCTTGAATACGCGGAAGCTCCGCAGATTATCATTTTCGGCTGATGAGCTTTAGCCAAGCCGAGTATTTCATCATAGTCCAAAGTTTCCGTTGAAGCGTTTACTCCATAATGAAACGAGTTGAAATGCCTGCCCGTAATCGATGCCTTAGAGCCATGAGTGAGGTGGCCGCCTGCGCTTAGGTCCATGCCCAATATAGCATCCCCGGGATTTAAGACCGACACCAATACCGCAACATTTGCCTGAGAGCCTGAGTGAGCCTGAACATTGGCATGCTCTGCGCCAAAGAGCTCCTTTGCGCGCTCAATCGCGAGAGTTTCGGCTATGTCCACAAATTCACATCCGCCATAGTATCTGGCTCCAGGATAACCCTCTGCATACTTGTTTGTCAGGGGACTGCCGAGAGTCTCCATTACAGCCACTGAAGTGAAGTTTTCCGAGGCAATGAGCTCAATGTTATCTTTTTGCCGTTTGAGCTCTGCATTGATGACTTCAAATATTTCAGGGTCACAGCTTTTAATATGCTCGAAACTCATTTTCCACGCTCCTGTTTAACATTATCCTAATGAAGTATAACAGTTATATTTTTCATTTCAAGCATTATTATCAATAAAATTGCTATAGCTGATAAAGTTTGATGTTGCCATCTATACTTGTAACACAGTTAATATAAACTTGACTAATTTGATTTTCCGTATAAAAATATAGGAAAATATTATAGTATTAAAAAGAAAATGGGAATATTGGTGAAAATATGGAGTATAAGATACTCAAGTCAAGACAAAACAGTGAAATACAAAGACTTAAAAAGCTTTATGCCCAAGGCAGCTTCAGAAAAAATGAGAATGAATATGTCTTAGAGGGCGAGAAGCTTCTTTTCGAGGCAGTGGGCGAGGGAATAAAAATAAAATCTGTTTTTCTGCACCAAAAAAACAGCAGCATAGATATAGCGGAGTGCGAGAAGATTTTTGTTTTGCCCGAAGAGCTCTTTTCCTATGTATCCGAGCTCAAAAACTCCAAGGGGCCGATTTTCACCTTTGAGCCCAAGATACAAAAAACAGCCGATAAACTCAACACAGTCATAGTTTTAGAAAATATACAGGACCCGGGAAATCTCGGCGGCATCATCAGAACTGCTGCAGGGCTTGGCATGGATGCTGTTTTATTAATAGGAAGCTGTGCCGATTACCTTTCACCTAAGGCTGCAAGGACGTCTATGGGCGCATGTTTCAGACAGACTGTGCTCGAAACTGATTTAAAGTCCTGCCTCGAGCTTATTTCCGCATCCAATCTAAGACTATATGCGGCGGTTCTGGACAGCAGTGCGCTACGCCTTGATGAGGTCAAGCTCGAAAGGGCCGCTCTGGCTATAGGAAACGAAGGCAGCGGCTTAAGCGCCGAGCTTATAAACTGCGCAGATGAGAAGGTTTACATACCTATGGAGCGATCCGAATCGCTCAACGCATTGGCGGCGGCCAGTATTTTTATCTGGGAGATGTTTAAATGGCGGAATTAGCTAAGCCGAATAAAGATATGCTTTTGCGCTGGCTGTGGCTTTCAGAAAAGCAGAGTGTCAGACCATCGGTCAAAATCAGGCTTTTCAGAGGACTTGGCGGGATAGAAGAGGTGTACAGGGCAGATAAAAAAAATCTGTCAGCTTTTAATATCGGATCGAAAAAAGAGCTCCAGCTTCTGCTCGATAAAAATCTTAAAAGGGCAGAGGAAATACTCTGTGTTTGCAATGAGAAAAACATTAAAATCCTAAATTTCAGCGATGAAAACTATCCCAATGAGCTTAAAAGGGCATATGACCCGCCGCTGACACTCTATTTGAGGGGAAGAGAAATAGACTTAAACTCCATGTTTTTACTCACAATAGCAGGCACGAGAAGCGCATCAACCTATGGCATAGCCCTTGCCGAGAGTTTCGGCAGAGACGCCGCCTTAAGCGGAACGGTCTTGGTTTCGGGCCTCACAAGGGGGATAGATGAAAGAAGTGCAGAGGCCTGCATCGGCTATGGAGGCAGCTGTATCGGGGTTTTGGGAACGGTCATAGACAGCTCCGACAGCAAGGGACTTTATGATAAGATAATACGAAACGGTCTTCTTGTCAGCGAGTATGCGCCGGGAGCAAAAACTTTGGCTGCAAATTTCAGGGCCAGAAACAGAATTCTTGCGGGGCTCTCATCGGCATTGTGCATTGTTGAAGCGCCGGAAAAAAGCGGAGCTCTGCTGCTTGCAGATGAGGCGCTATCACAGGGTAAAGAGGTTTTTGTCTGCCCTTCAAATTTCGGGTCAAAAAGCGGGGCGGGGTCAAACGCTCTGCTTAAAGACGGCGCAAGCCTTCTCAGCTCATTTTGGGATATAATAGAGGAGTTTAAAGAGCTTTACCCGAATCAACTGAAGATGAAGCCGGAGTCAGAATTTCCGATGTCGGAAAGTCTCGATTTAAAGACAAAGCCGCCTAATAAGACTGCAAATAGAGAGCCGTCTTTTGATAAAAGCGTTGACAAGGCAAAGAGCGAGGCTTATATTGAACTTCGTGGGCAGCTGGAAAAGCTCCCCGAGCTCCAGCTAAAGATAGTTTCAGCGCTTGGAAATGATTCGGTTCATATAGACGAAATATCAGATAGGCTGGGGGTACCTGTTTACAAAATAACTGCTGAGCTTACGCTTATGCAAATTAAGGGGCTTGTTAAAAGGGAACACGGGAACAGATACAAGCTAAATGTAGTTTATAAGTAGGGAGAAATATGTCTAAAGAAAAAATACTGGTAATAGTAGAGTCGCCGGCGAAGTCAAAAACAATTGAAAAGTATTTAGGTCCGGACTATGTTGTAAGCTCGTCGATGGGGCACCTTAGAGACCTGCCTAAAAGCAAATTGGGAGTTGATGTAGAAGCCGGATTTGAACCTGAATATATAGCGGTAAAGGGAAAAACCGCAATAATTGCCGACCTGAAGAAAAAAGCAAGCGGCGCATCCAAGGTATATCTTGCGACCGACCCTGATAGGGAAGGCGAAGCAATAGCTTGGCATCTCAAAGAACTTTTAAGTATAAGCGACGAGAAAGCCTTCAGAGTCAGTTTTAATGAGATTACGAAAAAAGTTGTAAGCGAGAGCATTAAAAATCCCAGAGATATAGATATAGACCTGGTAAACGCTCAGCAGGCTCGCCGCATACTCGATAGATTAGTGGGCTATGAGCTCTCGCCTTTATTGTGGAAGAAGATTAGAAGAGGACTTTCTGCCGGACGAGTTCAGTCGGTAGCCAGCCGCATCGTAGTCGACAAGGAAGAGGAAATCAGGTCTTTTAAGGCCGAGGAATACTGGACGATAGATGCAGAGCTTTATAAAGATGAAAACACGGAAACACTGCTTGCAAAGTTTTACGGAGATGAAAACGGCAAGATAGAACTTAAAAACGAGGAGGAAAGCCGCAAGGTAAAAGAGGCAGTCGAGAACAGTCCGTTTATAATAAAGCAGATTGAAAGCTCTAAGAAGAACAGGAGCGCAGCTCCTCCTTTTATAACTTCCTCCTTGCAGCAAGAGGCTTCCAGAAGACTCGGCATGACCCCCAGAAGGACAATGGTCATTGCCCAGCAACTCTATGAGGGAGTTAACATTGCGGGGAAGGGCAGCATAGGTCTTATTACATATATGCGTACCGACTCGTTGAGAATTTCCGAGCAGGCTTTAAGCGATGCAGCGGCTTATATAAAATCCAACTTTGAAGAAGACTATTACTACGGAAAGCCAAGACGATTTAAGGCAAAGAAAGATGCGCAAGATGCGCACGAGGCAATCAGGCCTACAGACGTATTCTTGAGCCCTGTGAGCATAAAATCCAGCCTCAGCTCCGATCAGTTCAGGCTTTATAGGCTTATTTGGTCAAGATTTTTGGCTTCTCAGATGAGCAACGCCGTATACGATACACTCAAGATAAGAATAAACTCAGGCGGATATATATTTAACCTCAATGCGTCTGTGATGAGCTTTAAAGGCTTCACTGCGGCTTATGAATTCGGACTGGAGGAAGAGGAAGAGGATATTAAAAAGTCCTTGCCGCAGCTTGAGGAAGGCGAGGAGCTGAAGCTTAAAAAACTCGATGTACAGCAGCGATTCACGCAGCCTCCTGCGCGCTATACAGAGGCCACTTTAATCCGTGAGATGGAAGAAAACGGCATAGGCAGGCCTTCCACCTATGCTCCGACTATAAGCACTATACTCTCGCACGAGTATGTGGTTAAAGAAGGCAAGTATCTAAAGCCATCTGTTTTGGGCGAGACTGTCACCAATATGATGAAGGAACATTTCCCCGAAATTGTAAGCACTACGTTTACAGCTGGGATGGAAGAAGGCCTCGACGATATAGAAGAAGGCAAAAAATCGTGGAAAGACTTTCTCTCCGAGTTTTATCAGGAGTTTTCAGAGGATCTTAAAAACGCCGAAAATATTCCGAGAATTAAAATTCCCGAAGAAGTTACAGAAGAAGTCTGTCCCAAGTGCGGAAAGAATCTTGTAATCAAATTTGGAAGATTCGGGCGCTTTTTGGCCTGTCCGGGGTTCCCCGACTGTGATTTCACTATGCCATTGATTGAAACCATGCCCGGCTCTTGTCCGAAATGCGGAGGCAGAATACTCAAGAGAAAGTCGAAAAAAGGTTACACGTTTTATTCCTGTGAAAACGGATCAAAACGCAAGGAGGGGAGCGAGAACTCCGATGAGTTTGTGCCTGAGTGTGATTTTATAACTTGGGACGTGCCCACGGAGGACAACTGCCCCGAATGCGGCTGGACCATGTTCAAAAAGTCGGGCAGAGGAGCTAAGAAGAGCTTCTGTATGAATCTGGAATGCAGCCTTTTTGTACCTGAGGAAAAGAGGGGCGGCTATTATAAAAAAACAAGCAAAAGCGCTAAAACAAAAGCTGCTGCAAGTGACGATAAGAAGACAGTGAAAAAGACAGCAAAGAATACAAAAGGAAGTAAATGAGGCAGAAAGTAAAAGTTATAGGAGCAGGCTTGGCAGGCTGTGAATGTGCCTGGCAGCTTGCCAAAAGAAATATCGAGGTAGAGCTCTTTGAAATGAAACCTGATAAGATGAGTCCTGCGCATAATTTGGAGAGCTTTGCGGAACTCGTGTGCTCAAATTCATTTAGAAGCGATGAGCTCGGCAACGCTGTAGGACTCTTGAAGGCAGAGCTCAGAGTTTTGGATTCTCTGATTATGGAGGCGGCGGACGCCACTAAGGTACCTGCCGGCTCCGCTTTGGCAGTGGATAGGGAGGGCTTTTCGGAGTATGTTACCGAGAAGATCAAAAGTTCTCCGAATATTAAGATAATTCATGAAGAGGTAAAGTGCATACCCGACGGCAGAGTTGTTATTGCAGCTGGCCCCTTGGTCAGCGAAGCTCTTGCTAAAGAGATTAAAGACTGCACCGGCGACACAGGGCTTTTTTTCTTTGATGCCGTAGCGCCGCTTGTGAGCTTTGAAAGCATAGATATGGAGAACGCCTATTTTGCCTCGAGATATGACAAAGGCAGCCCCGACTACATCAACTGTCCGCTGAACAAAGAGGAGTTTCTGTCTTTTCATAACGAGCTTTTAAATGCCGAGATGGCGGAGCTTAGAGATTTCGAAGACAGCGCGGTGTTCGAGGGCTGTATGCCCATTGAGAGTCTGGCTAAAAGGGGAGAAGATACAATGCGCTTCGGGCCTCTGAAACCGGTCGGTCTCACAAATCCAAAAACAGGAAAGCAGGACTACGCCGTAATTCAGCTTCGCAGGGACAACAGTGAGGGAAGCATATACAACATGGTGGGCTTTCAAACTCATCTCAAGTTTAACGAACAGAAAAGAGTTTTCAGCATGATACCTGCCCTTAAGAATGCGGATTTTTTGAGATACGGCCGTATGCACAGAAACACCTATATAAACTCTCCCGGACTTTTGGATGCGCAGTACAGACTGAAAAAGAATAAAAGTATAAGCTTTGCCGGCCAAATAAGCGGAGTTGAGGGATATGTCGAATCCACGGCCTCGGGAATGCTGGCAGGTCTTTCAATCTGCGCCGAAATTTTAGGTGAAGAGGAGATAAACTTCCCGCGGAAGACGGCAATAGGTGCTTTGGCGTCTTATATCTCGAACGAGAGTATCGTCAATTTCCAACCCATGAATATAAACTTCGGAATTATAGAGAGTTTGGACTATAGAGTTAAGGGAAAAAGAGAGAAGAACTTAGCTGTTTCCCGAAGGGCTCTCGAATGTATAGATGAAATCAAAGAAAGGAAGATTTTCAGTGAAAATTGTTCTTGATGCAATGGGAGGAGACAAGGCTCCCATTGCCGCGGTTGAAGCTGCAATTTTGGCATCCCAGATTGAGGGTGTGGAAATATTGCTTGTGGGAAAAGAGGACGAGATTAAGCCTCTTTTGGGCGATAATACGAAGATAGAACTGATAAACGCCACAGATAAAGTCGAGATGGATGATGACCCCAGTACGGTTTTGAGAGATAAAAAAGATTCTTCTATGGCTGTCGGTCTCAGACTTTTGCGTGATGAAAAGGCAGATGCTATGGTTTCGGCGGGGAGCACCGGCGCACTTTTATCCGGCGCTACACTCATTGCGAAGCGCATAAGAGGAATAAGACGGGCGGCTTTGGCTCCGGTTTTGCCAAACTTCGGAAGGGGCACCGTACTTATAGACTGCGGCGCCAATGTCGAGTGCACTCCGGAATATCTTCTGCAGTTTTCATACATGGGCAGCTTTTACTCAGAAAGGTTTTTGGGTATAGAAAAACCTAGAGTGGGACTTTTGTCGAACGGCACAGAGGAGAGCAAGGGAGCTTCCCTGCAGAAAGAAACCTATGCTCTTTTAAAAACTGCAAGCGAAAACGGAAGAATCAATTTTATCGGCAATGTTGAGGGAAGCGATGTATTCAGCGGCAATGTGGATGTCGTTGTGACAGACGGCTTCACCGGAAATATTTTGCTCAAAACCTGCGAGGGATTGGCGAAGTTCATATTTGGAAACTTAAAGCTGAGCCTTAAAAAGAATCTTAAAACGATGATTTCGGCTCTGCTCATCAAAAAGGATTTGAAGGAAATGGCTTCGAAGCTCGACTCCAACAGTGTGGGAGGTACTCCGCTGCTCGGCATCTCAAAGCCGGTGATAAAGGCGCACGGTTCATCAAATGCGGAAGCTCTCCTCAATGCTGTAAAGCAGGCCAAGTCAGTTTATGAGAGCAGAATAATAGAAGAGATCGAGAGCAATATAGAGCTTATGAGGCTTTGAAGTGAAAGAACGGGAGATAATCAAATTAGAAACTGAACTTGGGTATAAGTTTAAACAAAGGGAACTTCTTATGAGGGCCCTTACCCACAGCTCATTTGCCAACCAAGAGAGAGAATTGGGGCTTGAGAGCAACGAGCGGCAGGAGTTTTTAGGCGACTCCCTCTTGGGGGCCATAGTTGCCGAACATCTTTTTTTAAACTTTAAAACTCTCTCCGAGGGGAAAATGTCGAAGCTCAAAGCCTCTCTTGTCTGCGAGGATGCTCTAAACGAGATTGCCAAAGAGTTGGGAATAGGCAAGTATCTTCTTTTGGGAAAGGGTGAAGAAAAAAACGGCGGCAGAAATCGAAAATCCAATTTGGCAGACAGCATTGAGGCAATTATTGCCGCCATCTACCTCGACGGAGGCATAGAGCCGGCCAAGGTTTTCGTAGGCAAGTTTGTTTTGAGCGGAGTAAAGGCCCAGGATGCGCTGAGAGCCGAAAGTTCCGACTATAAGACCAGCTTGCAAGAGCTCATACAGAAAACCGAGAACGAATATCCTCAATACGAGCTCATCTCGGAAAGCGGACCCGATCATCAGAAAGTATTTGTTGCGGCGGTGTTTTTCAAAGGTAAAGAGCTTGGTCGCGGCAGAGGCAAAAGCAAGAAAGAGGCTGAACAGGAAGCTGCCAAGCAGGCAATAGAGAGGCAGATTTTTTGAGCGCAAAGAAAGATATAATCCCTGTATTTGTACCTCACATAGGCTGCAAAGAGCTGTGTGTGTTCTGTAATCAAAGAAAGATATCGGGCAGTCAAAAACCATATGATAGGGATGACATACTCCGCCTACTCGACAATACAGTGTTTGAAGAAGGCAGAGAATACGAACTCGCCTTTTATGGGGGGAGCTTTACGGCCATACCTTTGCCTCAGCAGATTGAGCTTTTGCATGCTGTTCGGAAACATATAGACAAAGGGCTCATATCTTTCATAAGGATTTCTACAAGGCCCGATGCAATAAATGAGGAAAAACTGAAAATACTCAAAGACTACTCTGTCAAAACGATTGAGCTGGGAGCCCAGTCGATGAACGACAGAGTCCTCTCTTTATCAGGCAGGGGACACAGCGCCGAAGCGGTTAAAATAAGCTCGGAGCTTATAAAAAAACAAGGATTCAAGCTTGGCTTGCAGATGATGACCGGTTTGCCCGGATCAAATGATGCGACCGACATAGAAACAGCAAAGAAGATTGCGAGCCTGGAGCCCGACTTTGTGAGAATTTATCCCACGGTTGTTGTAAAGGGAACAGCGCTTGAACAGATGCTGAAAGAAGGAAACTACAAAGAACACAGCGTAGAGGATGCAGTGCGAGTTTGTGCCGAAATTATACCCGTTTTTGAAAAGAAGGGCATTAAAATCATACGCTTGGGTTTGAATCCTACAGAAGATTTGGGCGAAAACTTTGTTATCGGAGGGGCATATCATCCGGCGTTAGGAGAACTGGCAAACTCCAGACTCATGTTGAATATAGTTAAAGATATGCTGAATAAAGTGATTTTAGAAAAAGATAAAACATTGAAGATATATGTGAATCCAAAGCTGATCTCTCAGCTTATAGGCCAGAGAAGAGCGAATATAGTATGTTTGAAAAAAGAGTATCAAATAAAAGAGATCAAAGTAATCCCAAAGAAAGAGCTCAAAGGCAGAGATATTGAATTTGCATTTGTATAAAAATAATTATATAATTTTTCGTTAAAGAAGATTAATCAGGAGTATTTAACTTGTATTTAAAGGCTTTAGAAATATACGGGTTCAAGTCATTCCCCGACAGAACAAGGCTTGTATTTGAAAAAGAGATAACAGCTATAGTCGGACCTAACGGGTCGGGCAAGTCGAATATATCCGATGCCTTACTTTGGGTAATGGGAGAGCAGAGCACAAAAAATCTGCGAGGCTCGAAGATGCAGGACGTCATCTTCGGCGGAAGCGGCGAAAGACCGGCAATGGGATATGCCGAGGTAAAGCTTTTTCTCAACAACAGCGACAAGCTTTTTGATGCCGATTCAGACGAACTTGTCATATCCAGAAAGTACTATAGAAGCGGAGAGAGCGAGTATAGGATCAATAATAAGCTTGTAAGGCTCAAGGACTTAAGCGCGATACTTATGAATACCGGGCTCGGCAAGTTCGGCTATTCAATCATAGGCCAGGGAAGAATTGCCGAAATAATAAACGGCAAGAGTTCAGCCAGGAGGGACATTCTGGAAGAGGCTGCCGGTATCTCAAAGTTTAGAATCCGAAAGGAAGAGGCTGACAGAAGACTTGAAAAAACCGAATTTAATCTTCTGAGAATTAACGACAAGATAGATGAGTTGAGTCTCAGAGTAGAGCCGCTCAGAATCCAGTCGGAGCAGGCAAAAAAATTCTTAAAGCTTAGGGATGAGCTGAGAGAGGAAGAGATTAGCCTATGGCTGTTTCAAATTAATAAACTTCGCTCCGAATCAAAGGAATTTTTGAATGATTACGAGAGCTCTATAAAGAATCTCGAAGCAGAAGAGGCTGTTTTAAACTCCGTATTCCAAAGAGGTGAGTTTCTGAGCGAGAGAATGAGCGAGCAGGATATCGAAACCGAGAAAATGCGTCAAATTCTAAGTGAGCTAATAGCAAAAAGATCCGAGATAGAGTCACAGATAGCTGTTATAAAAACACAGATAATCAATATCGAGGAGAGCATAAAAAGCACAGAGCTCGAGCAGGACAAGGGAAACGAGAGAGAAAAAGAGCTTGGGTCAATGCTTTTGGAACAGGAAAGCCAAAAAAAAGCTGCTAAGGAGCGCATGGAAGAGCTTACAGAGGAGCTGAAAGCTGCGGAAAATGTGATAAGCGGCTTTAGGCTTAAATTTCAAAATCGTGAAAGTGTTTTTACCGAGCTCAATTCTACACTCACCGGAAAAGTTATAGAACTTGGAGATGTTGATTCCAGAATAAGTCTTTTAAATGAAATGAAGCGGGATTACGAGGGCTTCAGCTATGCCGTAAAGTATCTTATGAAGCAGAGAAGCAGAGGGATACTCAAGGGGATTGAGGGTACGGTTGCGGAGCTCATATCCGTAGATTCCGAGCTCAGCCTCGCTGTCGAAATTGCTCTCGGTTCGGCGATGGGAAATATTGTCTGCGAGCGGCAGAAAGACGCAAAGGCTGCAATCGAGCTTTTGAAACGGGAAAAGGCAGGCAGAGCCACTTTCCTGCCGATGGACAAGATAAGCTCCAGGAAGGAAAACAGCACTCTCCAGGAGCAGGGCGGGCTCTTGGGCTTGGCTTCCGATTTGATTCAGTATGACGAAAAGTATAGAAACATTATAGAAAATCTGCTCGGAAGAACATACATAACTGAAACCCTTCAAGATGCGATAGATATTTCTAACAGGAGCGGCGACAGGTACAGATTTGTAAGCCTTGACGGACAGCTTGTCAATGTCGGAGGCTCCATGACGGGCGGCAGCGTTTCCAAGTCTGTAGGAATACTTTCCCGACAGGCAGAGTTGGATGAGCTCAGCGGAAAGAGAGGACGGCTTGCCAAGGAGAGAGACGATATTCAGGAAAAACTGAATGGGGCCGATGCAGAGCTAAAGAGAATCCGCTTCTCGATGGAGAGCAGTGCAGAGCAACTTCAGGAGCTTAGAAAAGAAGAAGAGGCTCTTTTAAGCAGACTCAAGGTTCTCGAGGGCTCAACAAGGCAACTCAATACGCTTTGGGAGAGTCTAAGCCGGGACAGCGAAGTGAAAAACAGGGCCATAGCTCAGCTCAGAAGCAGTAAAAGCGACTTTGAGAAAAGTGTTTTGAGCAAGGAAAAAGAGCTGGGTGCTCTAAACGATGAAATTACAAGTCAGAAGAACAAAATCTCGGAATCACAAACTTCCAGATTAAAAATAGAGGCGGAGAAGAGAAAGGCCGACAAACTCATTCAGGAGAAAAACAGCGATATTCTCAACATGCAGAGGCTTGTCGCCAGGCTGGAACAAAAGAAGAACAGCATCGAGTATGAAGAAAACAACCTCATTTCCAAGTTGTGGGACAGTTACGAGCTCAGCTTCAATGAGGCACAGAGAGTCTCCAAGGAGATTACAAGTATAAACGCTTCCAGCAGGCTTATATCGGGGATAAAAACAGAGATTTCCAAGCTTGGAAATCCCAATATAGGGGCTATTGAGGAATTCGAAAAAGTAAACGAGCGCTATAGCTTCCTCACAAAGCAAAGAGACGATATTTTTAAAGCGAAGAGAGATATAAACGCCCTTATTGAAGAGATAGTCACCGAGATGACAGAGATATTCTCCAGAGAATTCGGCTCCATAAAAAAACGATTTTCCGAAATTTTTGTCGAACTTTTTGGAGGAGGAAGCGCCAGTCTCGTGCTTTTGGATGAGGACAGAATACTTGACTCCGATATAGAAATAATGGTGCAGCCGCCCGGAAAGCGAATTTCAAATATAAATCTACTTTCTGGAGGAGAGATGGCATTAGTGGCGATAGCGCTGTATTTTGCCATCATATCCGTAAGACCTACTCCGTTTTGTGTCATGGATGAGATAGATGCTACTCTCGACGAGACGAATGCGATTCGTTTTGCCGAATACTTGAGAAAGCTTTCCGACAAAACGCAGTTTATCCTGATAACACATAAGAGGAATACTATGGAACAGGCGGATTATCTCTACGGGGTAACAATGCAGAGAAACGGCATTTCAAATATTCTCTCGCTGGATATTGAGGAAGCTGAGAGAGAGCTTCTTAAGGAGAAAAAGTGATGGCATTTTTTAATAAAATAAAGGAAGGACTCGAAAAAACAAGACGCTCAATGCGCAGCATACTTGTGGAGTTCACGGGAGAACATGAGGAGTTTTACGAGGAGCTTGAAGAGGCACTGATAATGGCGGATACCGGCGGAGAGACCAGCTTTAAGATCGTAAGCAGACTCAGAGACAGGGTGAGAGAAGAAAACCTCCTTGGTGAAGAGGAGATTAAAGAGTGTTTGGCCCTTGTTCTTTCCGAGCTTCTCGACAGTCCCGGCACGGAATTTAACATAAGCTCTGCGCCCGCAGTTATTCTGATAGTTGGCGTAAACGGAGTCGGCAAGACCACAACTATAGGAAAACTCGGGGCGAAATTTACTTCCGAAGGGAAAAAGGTAATAATGGCTGCGGCTGACACATTCAGAGCCGCAGCTGCTGACCAGCTTACGCTTTGGGCAAAGAGGGCGAACTGCGATATAGTCAAGCACGGTGAGGGGGCCGATCCTGCCGCCGTAGTATTTGATGCTATAAGCTCTGCCAAGGCCAAGAGGGCCGACATACTCATCATTGATACCGCGGGCAGACTCCACAATAAAGTCAACCTCATGAACGAGCTTGCAAAAATACGAAAAATACTTGTAAGAGAGCTGCCGGAGAGCTCAATCGAAACTTTAATGGTGGTTGACGCTACGACAGGTCAGAACGGACTGATACAGGCGATGCAGTTTAAAGAGTTTGCCGAAATCAGCGGGGTAGTTCTGACAAAACTTGACGGCACAGCTAAGGGCGGAATAGTGTTCGCCATAGCAGATCAAATGAAGATACCTGTGCGCTTTGTCGGAGTCGGAGAGGGAATCGACGATCTGTTGAAATTTGATTCCTTGGAGTTTTCGAGGGCGCTCATATCATGAAAGTTCTCGTCGCCAGCAACAATGCCGGGAAACTCAGGGAGTTTAAAAAAATTCTGAATTTTAAAAATATAGAAATTTTATGTCCCGAAGACATAGGAATATATTTGGATGTTGAGGAGTCAGGCAAGAGCTTTGAGGAAAACGCTTTTATCAAGGCGGAGGCATTTTGTAAGGCCAGCGGCATGATATCAATAGCAGATGACTCAGGGCTCTGCGTTGAAGCCCTAAACGGAGAACCGGGAGTACAGAGCGCCAGATATACTGGACGTCACTCCGACAGTGATGACGACAGAATCGAATTTCTTCTCTGTAAACTGAATGGTGAAAAAAACAGAAAGGCGAAATTCGTATCGCATGTCTGTGCTGTTTTCCCCGACGGCAGACGCATAGATGCCGAGGGGGAGCTTTTTGGACAAATTGGCTTTGAAATGAGGGGCAGCGGCGGATTCGGCTACGACAGTGTTTTCTTGCCTCAAGGCGGGGAGCGAACTCTGGCAGAAATGACCTTGGATGAGAAAAACTCAATCTCGCATAGAAAAAGGGCTTTAGATAAGCTCAGAAATAAATTAGGAGATGTATATGCTTAACAGTAAAGAAAGAGCTCATTTGCTTTCACTTTCAGCCAAGTTGGAAACTCAAAACACAATAGGCAAAGAGGGCTTTAGTGAGAGCGTTGCTGAAGATATAGGCGATTCACTCAGAGCTCACGAGCTTGTAAAGGTAAAAGTTCTCGAAACTGCGCCGACAGGCGTCAGGGAGCTTGGCGAGGAAGCCGCTGATAAGCTCGAGGCGGAGCTTGTTAAGGTTATTGGCAAAAAGTTTATTCTGTATAGGAAAAACCCTAAAAATCAGAAAATATTTTTTAAGTAGGAAAATCAACTTGAAGCTTTTAGTCTATGGAGGAAGCTTCAACCCTCCACACTTGGCGCACTGCAGGCTTGCCGAGCTTTCATACGAAACAGTAAAGCCGGATCTTGCACTGATTGTTCCGGCATCAGTGCCTCCGCACAAGGAACTCTCACCCGACAGCCCCGAGGCTGAGGTGAGGGCGAGACTTTGTGAGCTTGCATTTGGGGAGCTTCAGGGCTTCGAGATTTCAGACATTGAGCTTAAAAGACAAAAAAAATCGTATACCTGGGAAACTTTGGACGAACTCAGAAAGCTGTACAATAATTCTGAACTTTATTTGGTTGTCGGTTCCGATATGTTTTTGAGCTTTGAGAAAGTCTGGAGCAGGAGTGACTATATTCTGCAAAATGCGAGCCTGATTGTGCTTGCAAGAGAAAACGAAGATATTGAAGACATGTTTAGATATAAGTCTGAACTTGAAAAAAAACATTTAGGCAATATACTTATAATTAACTCTCCTGTAATGCCCATGTCGTCAAGCGAAATAAGGGAAGAGCTAAAGATTAGACGAGGCAGAGAGAAGCTGAGCGAGGCTGTATACAGAGAAATAATTCGTCTCAGACTCTACGGCGCAAAGCCGGATTTATATTGGCTTTTGGAAGATTCCCTCAGATATATAGAAGACATTGAGCGCAAAGAGCATATAAAAGGCAGTGCAAAAGCTGCGAGAGACCTGGCTTTACACTGGGGATGCGATGCCGGCATCGCCGAGGAAGCGGCGATTCTGCATGATTTAACAAAAAACTGTCCGCGTGATTTTCATTTAATGTTAAACAAAAAGTATGGCAACTTTTTCTCGCAGGCGGAACTTCAAAATCATAAGCTTATGCATGCAAAAACTTCCGCATACTATGCCAGAGAGTTGTATGGCATAGGCGATGAAGTGTTCGGAGCTATTTATTGGCACACAACCGGAAAGCCTGATATGACAAAGCTTGAAAAGTTAGTTTATTTAGCCGATTTAATTGAGGAAAACAGAGAGTTTAAAGATATTTCACATATAAGAAAACTGGCTTTTGAAGATTTGGACAGAGCAATGCAATATGCATTGACTGTCGGTATCGAGAAGCTTAAGCTGGAGAGAATAGAACCATGCGAAGATTCTATCCGTGCGCTTTCCTTCTACGGAGGTTAAACAAAGTGGGACTTTTCAGAAAAAAAAGACACTACGACTATGACCCGTACGATGACTACGATTTAGATGAATACGTCGGGAGACGCAGCGGATACCAAAAAGACTATCAAGATAGTTACGACGATTATGATGAGTATTATGATGATGAATACTATGATGATTATGCCGATGAAGAATATTATGACGAGTATTATGATGATGAATACTACGACGATTACGATCCATACGATTTTGACGATGTAGACTACGAAAGAGACCGCGGAATTAGGTCGAAAGGAAGAAAAAAAAGTAAAAAAAATCGCAGAAAAACAGCCCGCAGTGCCGTCGATTATGAGATTTGGGATCAATATCAGTATCAAAGAATGGGCTACGACGAGGAATTTTATTCCGACAGCTACATTTCCGGAGAAGAACGCAGGGGCTTCGGATCTTGGTTTAAAAGATTTCTCACCAGGCTTCTTATTATAGCATTGCTTTTGGGGGGCGCTTTTATTGCATATAAGCTTTATGTCAGGGCTCCGAACACACAAGTTTTGGGTGGAATCCTGAATTTTAAAGGACGAAAAGAGACCGAGGAAACCGGCGGAGAAAAAATACCGGATTCCGAGGCGCCGAACAGAGAGCCTGCCAATGTCAGAAAAGGTGTATATACATTTGTCATCGTCGGCAAGGATGTTGAGGGGGGACATACAGACACAATAATTGTTGGTCTATTCGATACAGAGAAGCACAAACTGAATTTTGCATCAATCCCGAGAGACACGCTTATCAACTCTGCTTGGAATATAAAAAAGATAAATTATGTCTATCCGGCCTCAATCAACCAGGGAAAGGACGGCACGGCAAACCTCCTCGAGGCCATATCGCAGCTTTTGGGATACTCTGTGGGGAGCTATGCGATTTTGGATATAAGGGCGGCAGAGCAGCTTGTCGATGCCATAGGCGGAGTTAATTTTGATGTGCCTTGCGACATGGATTGGGATGCGCCCGATCAGGAAATTCCCTTGCATATACACATTAAAAAAGGCTATCAGCTTTTGAACGGAGAGCAGGCAGTAAACGTTTTAAGATTTCGATATTCAAATGACGGAAGCAACACCTATCCCAGAGGAGATATAGACAGAATAGATGTTCAGCAAAATCTCATGAAGGCCATTTTAAGGCAAGCTCTCTCAGTAAAAAATATTCCGAATTTAAACAAGATTTTGGAGATTTTTGAGGATAATATTGAAACAAATTTAAAAGCTTCAAACATAGCATTTTTCGCACAGGAGCTTTTGAAGATTAAGACCGAAGATATCAATTTTATGGTAATGCCCGGAAAGCCTGACGGGATTATATACGGAATGAGCTATGTTATTCCCGATATAGACGAGTGGTTTATGATGGTAAATAAGTATCTAAATCCGTTTGATAAGATTATTTATAAGGATAATTTGGATATGTTGAGCCATGACGGTGTTGACTTTGTAACTACGCAAGGTAAAATAAGGGGAGGAAAACAGTCCTTCTTGGGATTTAATGGAGAATAAGCTGTTGGGAGGAAAATATGCTTAACGAAAAGGAAATATTAAAAACTGCGGTCCAAGCTCTGGATGAAAAGAACGGCAAGGATATAAAGGTACTCAGAATCTCCGATGTAAGCACATTGGCGGATTACTTTGTAATTTGTACGGCAAGCTCCGCGAACCATGTAAAGACACTGTCCGACATTGTTGAGAGCAAGCTTACCGAGCGTGGAGAGGAGCCGCTCAGGCGTGAGGGAGCCAGGAGTGATTCCTGGGTGCTTCTGGACTATTCCTGCGTTGTTGTTCACATATTTATGCCCGAGAGCAGAGATTTCTACAAGCTTGAGAGACTTTGGGCAGATGCAGCAGAAATAGATATAGCTGATATTATTTAATTTATATATATAAAAAATAAAAATAAAAAATTGCGGTTTATACCGGGAGGAAATTTTATGAAATATGATCATAAAGCAATAGAGAATAAGTGGCAAAAAGTATGGGAAGAAGGAAAGTTTTTTAGGGCGGAAACGGGCTCGCCGAAGCCGAAGTTCTACCCGCTTATAGAGTTTCCCTATCCGTCGGGAGACGGACTCCATATGGGGCACACCAGACCATATACCGCCATGGACATTGTTGCGAGAGCCAGGCGTAAAAAGGGCCAGAATGTCATGTACCCGATAGGTTTTGATGCCTTCGGTCTGCCCACTGAAAACTATGCAATAAAGAATAAAATGCATCCTCGAGAGGTTACCGAAAAGAATATAGAAAGAATAAGCGCTCAATTTAAGCTTATGGGTTATAGCTTCGAATGGGACCGTGTTGTTGACACCACAGATCCCGATTATATGCGCTGGACTCAGTGGATTTTCCTCCAATTCTTCAAACATGGGCTTGCCTATAAAAAATCCATGCCTGTAAACTGGTGCACATCGTGTAAGATAGTTCTTGCCAACGAAGAGGTTGTTGACGGTCGCTGCGAGCGCTGCGAGGGCAATGTAATAAGGAAAGAAAAGAGCCAGTGGATGCTTGCAATAACCAAATATGCCCAGCGTCTGATTGATGATCTTGAAGGTCTCGAATATCCGGAACGAGTCAAAACTCAGCAGATAAACTGGATTGGCAGATCGGAGGGCGCCGAGATTTTTTTCGATACAACTGCGGGCGAAGCAATAGATGTCTACACCACAAGGCCCGACACCATATTCGGCGCAACCTACATGGTTCTAAGCCCAGAGCATGATTTTTTGAATAGGCAGAAAGATAAAATAAAGAACTTTGACGAGATAGAAAAATATTGCATCGAGGCGGGCAGAAAGTCCGACTTTGAACGCACCGAGCTTCAAAAAGAGAAAGACGGTGTTTGCATAGAGGGAATAAAGGCCATAAATCCGCTTTCAAAGGAGGAGATTCCGATTTTCGTCTCGGACTATGTGCTTATGGGCTACGGTACGGGCGCTATAATGGCTGTCCCTGCGCACGATCAGAGAGACTGGGATTTTGCGAAAAAATTCTCTCTGCCGATGCTTGAAGTCTGCGAGGGCGGAGACATCGAAAAAGAGGCCTTCACTGAGATTGGTGATGAAGCGACAGTTATAAATTCGGGCTTCATAAGCGGACTGAAGGTTAAAGATGCTATCGATAAGATGATAGAGCACCTTGAAAAAGAGGGGCAAGGCAAGAGAGTTGTCAACTACAAACTGCGCGACTGGATTTTCTCGAGACAGCGCTATTGGGGTGAGCCTATACCTCTTGTGCTCTGCCCGAAATGCGGCTGGGTTCCGATGCCGGAGGAAGAGCTTCCTCTCCTGCTTCCCGAGGTGGAGAGCTATGAGCCCACAGACACGGGTGAAAGCCCTCTGGCCAAGATTGAGAGCTGGGTTAAGTGCAAATGTCCCAGCTGCGGCGGAGACGCCGAGCGTGAGACGGATACGATGCCCAACTGGGCGGGATCATCCTGGTACTATCTCAGGTATATGGACCCGCACTGCGATACACTTCCGGTGTCAAAAGAGGCCATAGACTACTGGGATTGTGTCGACTGGTATAACGGCGGTATGGAACATACAACTCTGCACCTTTTATACAGCCGTTTCTGGCATAAGTTCCTCTATGATATAGGACTTGTAAATACAAAAGAGCCATATAAAAAGCGTACAAGCCACGGCATGCTCTTAGGTTCCGACAATGAAAAAATGTCGAAGTCAAGAGGAAATGTTGTGAATCCTGACAATATCATTAAAGCTTATGGTGCGGATACTCTGAGAGTTTACATGATGTTCATAGGGGACTTTGAGAAGACAGCGCCTTGGTCGGACGATGCGGTAAAGGGCAGCAGGCGCTTTTTAGACAGGGTGTTCAGGCTTCTTTCAGAAAAACTCTCCGAAGATGAGGAAAGCTATTCCGAAAAGAACGAGAGAGAAATTCACAAGACCATCAAAAAAGTTGAAGAAGATATAGAGAACATGAAGTTCAATACCGCCATCGCTGCGCTCATGTCTCTTGTAAACACCTTCTATGAGAACGGAATTAACAGAGCTGAGGCCAAGACTTTTCTTTCGCTTCTTTCCCCGTTTGCGCCTCACATAGCAGAGGAACTCTGGGAGGTACAGGGATTTGAAGGCTATGCCGATGGGGATGAGTGGCCTAAATATGACGAGAGCAAGACAGTCGAGGATATTAAAGAAATTGCCGTTCAGGTAAACGGCAAACTGAGAGCTACTTTCAACATCAGCACCTCTGCTGCAGATGAGGAATATATAAACGGGGCTCTGGCGCTGCCTAAAATTGAGAAGTATCTTGATGGCCATAAACTTGTTAAGACTATAGTTGTAAAGAACAGGCTTGTGAATCTGATAATCAAATAAGATGTATGAAACTGCAGGGGAGTGTTGGGAGATTTATGCCGGATTTATTGTGCTGAAAGCAAGTGTTTCCTTGACAGTTAGCGAAATTACATTTATAATTTTTCAGTAAGGCTGTATTTCAGCCCAAGAAGGAGTCCAATTTATAAGACTCGGTTTTAATAAATCCCGAAGCGTGTAATGCGTTGTTTGGAGGGAGGGAACAGATTTGCCGGAAGTATATGTAAGAGATAATGAATCCTTAGATAATGCGCTTAAACGTTTTAAGAAAAACTGCGCAAAAGAGGGTGTCATGTCTGATATGCGCAAGAGAGAATATTATCAGAGCCCCAGTGTGAAGCGCCGCAAGAAATCAGAGGCCGCTCGCAAGAACAGGAAGAGGCGCAGCTTCTAAGCTTATCTTAAGCAATAATTTAAATAAAACACTCTGTTTCGGCAGAGTGTTTTTCTATAAAATATCTCTAAATTAAATTTATATACGGGGGATTAAAAAACAACATACTTAAAAAATGTTTAACTTATGCGGTGAGATTGTATATAATAAAATAAACACAGTTCGAGGTGATTGCATATTGACTAATAATTGGCGCAAACTATGCTCGGCATATGAGCTTGACCTTACAAAGACATTTGAATGTGGGCAATGCTTCAGATGGGATGCCGATGACAAAGGTATATACAGCGGCGTAGTCGCCGGACACTTTGCGAAAATAAAGGAAGAAGATAATAATATCTTTATAAAGAGCACGAATGAAGACCATGATTTTTGGAACAACTACTTCGATCTGTATTCCGATTACGAGATTGCTCACGATAAAATGCGGGAGGAAGAGTATTTAAAAGAGAGCATGGAATTCGGGCGCGGGATAAGAATACTAAGGCAGGAAGGCTGGGAGACACTTTGCTCTTTTATAATTTCACAGTGCAACAACATACCGAGAATTAAGAAAATAATAAAAAACCTATGTGAGTTCTTTGGAGAGAAAAAACAGTTTGAAGGAGAAGTATACTATACTTTTCCAAGCGCCGAAACCGTTTTGGAGCTGGGACTTAAAGAACTTGATAAAATTAAAGCCGGCTACAGAGCGACCTATCTTATGAGCGCGGCAGCAGCCGTAAGCAGCGGCAATTTAGACTTGGAAGCCCTCAAGAATCTGAGCTTCTCAGACGCTAAAAAGAAGCTTTTGAATATTAACGGAGTTGGGGAGAAGGTGGCAAACTGTGTTTTGCTTTTCGGTCTTAATAAGACAGAAGCTTTTCCGGAAGATGTTTGGATAAAAAAAGCTCTAAAAGAGAAACTTTCTCCTGATTTTAATCCTCAAAGTTTGGGCGAGTATGCGGGGCTGGCTCAGCAGTATATATTTTTCAGGATAAGAGAAGAAAACCGCCTCAAAAGTTGACTATGACCTAAATCGTGATAAAATATTTTAAATAATATAAGGGGTGTGTTGAAATTGGCTGCGAGAATAGACAACAAGAGATTTGTAGGGGAAGCTCTCACATTTGATGATGTGCTCTTAGTTCCGGCAGAGAGTTCGATACTTCCGCACATGGTGGATCTTTCCACACGGCTTACAAAAAAAATTAAGCTCAATACGCCGATAATGAGTGCGGCAATGGATACGGTTACCGAGTGCAGAATGGCTATTGCTATGGCTCGTGAGGGCGGAATAGGCGTCGTTCATAAGAATATGCCTATAGATATGCAGGCTGAGCAGGTTGATCTTGTAAAGAGATCCGAAAGCGGCGTTATAACAAATCCCTTTTTCCTGGGCCCCGACAATATACTTGCCGATGCCGATTTTTTAATGGCAAAATACAGGATTTCAGGTGTACCTATAGTAAATGAAGATGGTGTGCTCATAGGTATAATTACAAATCGGGATATGAAATTCGAAGACGATCTTTCACAGAAAATAAGGGATATAATGACCTCCGAGGGTCTGATTACAGGCAAGGTCGGCACAACCTTGGAAGCTGCAAAGGAAATCCTTAGACGCCACAAGATAGAGAAACTGCCGATAGTAGATGATGACTTCCGTCTCAAAGGACTTATCACAATAAAAGATATTGAAAAAATTATGAAGTACCCCAATTCAGCTAAGGACGAAAAGGGAAGATTGCTTTGTGCTGCAGCTGTCGGAGTTACCGATGACTTGCTTGATAGGGCAGGAGCCTTGGTCCAGGCGGGTGTTGACGCTTTGGTTTTAGACAGCGCTCACGGTCACTCTGCCAATATCATGAGAAATATTGGCGTATTAAAAAATGCTTTTCCGGATATAGGCATAATTGCGGGAAACGTGGCAACAGCCGAGGGCACAACAGCCCTGATAAAGGCCGGAGCAGATTGCGTCAAAGTAGGCATAGGGCCCGGTTCTATATGCACTACCAGAGTGGTTGCCGGCATAGGTGTCCCGCAATTCACAGCTATATTGGATTCAGCAGAGGCGGCGGACAAATATGAAATACCCATAATTGCAGACGGCGGAATAAAGTTCTCGGGCGACATAGTTAAGGCGCTGGCGGCCGGCGCCAGTGTAGTTATGATGGGTTCAATGCTTGCAGGCTGTGAGGAGAGCCCCGGCGAGTCTGAGATTTTTAAAGGAAGACAATTTAAGGTATACAGAGGCATGGGCAGTCTTGGCGCCATGCAGCAGGGGTCAAAGGACAGGTATTTTCAAACGGGAAGCAAGAAGCTTGTGCCTGAGGGCGTTGAGGGCAGAGTGCCTTACAAGGGGTCGGTCAGCGATACAGTTTTTCAAATGATGGGCGGCCTCAGATCCGGAATGGGCTACTGCGGCACTCCGAATCTCGAAACTCTTCGAAAGAATACAAAGTATGTGAAAATAACAGGGGCTGGTCTTAAGGAGAGTCACCCGCACGATATCTATGTGACAAAGGAGGCTCCCAACTACTCCCTTGGCGATACGGAGTGATAAAATTGAATGAAAAAATAGCAAAACTTAAGGAAATGATTTCAAAAAGTGAGAATATTGTTTTCTTTGGAGGCGCGGGCGTTTCGACTGAAAGCGGAATCCCGGATTTCAGAAGTGAGGATGGCATATATAATCAGAAATGGACTTATCCACCGGAAACAATAATGACCTATAGTTTTTTCCGTTCCAATCCCGAAGAATTTTATCGATTTTCCCACGAGAGAGGGATTAATTTCAATGTAGAGCCCAACAGAACTCACATAAGGCTTGCCGAGCTTGAGCAAGAAGGTAAACTGAAAGCCGTGATTACACAAAATGTTGATGGGTTGCATCAGAAGGCTGGAAGTAAAAATGTTTTGGAGCTCCACGGCAGCTTACACAGAGCCTATTGCACAAGCTGCCATAAAGAACATCCCGCATCCGTAACACGCATAAAAGGACAAGTTCCGAGATGTGAGTGCGGAGGTGTAATCAGATCGGATGTCGTGCTGTTTGGGGAGCCCTTAAATCCAAGTGTCATTGCGAGGTCTGTAGATTACATAGAAAAGGCGGATATGTTGATTGTAGGTGGAACATCCCTGGGAGTATATCCCGCTGCCGGACTCATAAGATACTACAGAGGAAACAAACTTGTACTTATTAACCTTGCGCCGACACCCTACGACTCACACGCAGATTTGATAATAAATGAAAAAATTGGAGAAGTGTTCGCGCAGATATGAGCAAAATTGACTTACTGGGGATCTCATTCGACAACTTGAATCTCGCTGAGGCGGCGGACAGGGCATATGAACTTAGCAGGAGCAGAAATTCTGCCTATGTGGTGACCCCAAACGCTCTCATTTTGAGAAACAGCATGTCAAACAATGAGCTCAAAACGGCCATAGAAGAAGCGGAACTGGTTTTACCGGACGGCATTGGTGTTCTTCTGTCTGCGAAGATTCAAGGCAGGCTTTTTAAGGAAAGAGTTGCGGGGATAGATTTTGCTGCCGCCCTTATTTCAAGATTGGCTGAGAGCGGAGGCAGCCTCTTTCTCTTCGGCTCGGCTCCCGGAGTTGCCGAAAAGGCGGCAGAGAACATAGAAAAAGGCTTTGAAGGAATCAAAATTCTGGGTGTCAATGACGGATACACTTACGACAAAAGTGAACTCATAAAAAAAATAAACAGACTCTCGCCTGATTTCCTGCTTTGTTGCTTGGGCTCTCCCAAGCAGGAGCTTTGGATGCTTGAGAATAAAGCGAAACTCAGGGTTGGAATAATGGCGGGTCTTGGAGGAAGCTTGGACGTATTTTCCGGAAACATAAAGAGAGCGCCTAAGTTGATGAGAAAGCTAGGGCTGGAATGGTTATACAGAATTATCATTGAGCCGCAGAGAGCAAGGGAACTCGGGAAGATGTTCTCGCTAATTTTTCTTGCGGCATTCAGAAAGAAAAATAAATAGTATGAATAATAAAGGAAAGCTCATAGTATTGGAGGGAGTGGACGGAAGCGGAAAGTCTACTCAGTTTAAAAGGCTTTGCGAAAATCTTGAACTCAAAGGTATAGAATTTCGCAAACTGGTTTTTCCTCGTTATGATAACGAGTCATCGGCTCTTATAAGGATGTATCTTAACGGGGAGTTCGGCGAAAGTCCCGACTGTGTAAACGCCTATGCTGCATCCCTGTTTTTTGCAGTTGATAGATATGCATCTTACATAAGCGAATGGAAGGATTTCTACCTTTCCGGCGGAATTTTACTGGCAGACAGATATACAAGCTCAAATGCGGTGCACCAAGGCGCAAAGCTCGAGTCTGCGGAGCGTAAAGTTTTTTTCGATTGGCTTTATGAGCTTGAGTATGTTAAGCTTTGCCTGCCTGAGCCCGATTTGGTAGTTTATCTGGATGTTGATGCCGAAACCTCAAAGCGAAGGATTGAAAAACGCGAGCTTAAGAAGGGAATAAAGGCAGACATACACGAGAGGGATTTAGCTTTTATTCAAAAAGGCATTGAATCGGGCCGTATGGCTGCAAAACACTATTCATGGAAACTTATAGACTATTCCGAAAACGGAATTGAGCGCGAAATAGATGAAAAACAGGGCGAAATTTTCGGAATTGTCGAAAGCTATTTAAAAAAATAGATTTTGGAGAGCGATATGCAAAACGATTCGTTTGACAAGTTGGGGAAAATTTTTGGAGAATCCGAAAAGATATCTCATCAAAACGAGATAATCCGGGAAGCAAATGAAACCTCGACAAGATCAGAAGATGAAACAATAAAAAACAATAATGAAAAACCTGTGCACGAGACTCAATATTCATCTATCAGTAAAGATGAGGTGGAAACAGCGGAATTATTGGCAAAGAGCAATGATTTTTCTGAAGCGGATACAGACATTATTCATGCCCAAAACGCTCTGACAGAAGATAATGAGCAGAGTCAAGTAAGTGAACTTGATGAGATTCTGGTCGAAAGTAAAAAGAAAGTTAAATCGTATCCCGCAGAGGAGGATATAGAAAAGAGAGACTATATGCCTGTAAGGAGCCGCAGGGAAAGCGGCACAGGCCTCTTGGGCGGAATTATGTATTTTGTATTTGTCATAAGCCTTAGTATCGTTTTAGCCTGTATAGCCTGGATGGCTGCAAATGATGTTTTAGCTCTCAATAAGGATATACATGAGGGCGAAGTTATCCTGCCAAAGGAAATTTTCAGCGAAAAAGAAATCGAGGCAAAGGACAGCAACGGCAACACAATAGTAAAGAGAATACTGATTGCAGACACCGACTATGTTGCTAAAACTCTGAAAAACATGGGTATTATAGAATATCCGTGGCTCTTTAAGCTCTTCTGCGATGTCTCAAAGGCCGAATATAAGCTCGACCCCGGTGTCTATAATCTTTCGTCGGAATTTGACTACAGAGCGCTTGTAAAGAAAATGCAGATTGGCTCCGGCTCCATGGTAGAGACACAGCTTCTCTTTTACGAGGGCATGACTATGAAACAGATTTTTGAGCTCTTGGAAGAAAACAATATAGCGTCTGTTCAGGACCTTCAGGATGCCGCCACGAACAGTGTTTATGATTACAGGTTTTTAGATTTCAGCACCCCGGGAACTGAGGGAAGGCTGGAGGGATATCTTTTCCCAGATACATACAATTTCTATCAGGGTATGCAGGCGTCAAGCGCAATAAACAAGTTTATAAGCAATCTCAATAAAAAAATAAGCGCCGACATGTATACTCAGGCCGAGAATATGGGCAGAAGTATGCATGAAATCTTCATTGTAGCGTCAATGATAGAGTCGGAAGCTGCAAACGACGACGAAAGAGAGATTATTGCCTCTGTTATATATAACCGCTTGAGAGCGGGAATGCCGCTGCAGATAGATGCAACGATTCAATATGCCTTGCCGGAGCGCAAAGCTCAGCTTTCTTTGGAAGACTTAGAAATCGAGAGTCCGTATAATACATATAAAAACGCCGGATTGCCGATAGGACCGATTTGTAATCCGGGTTTAGCCTCAATAAAGGCGGCTTTAAATCCTGCAAGCACAAACTATCTCTTTTATGCGCTTGATATGGAAACACGTACTCATAAGTTCTTTACAAACGAAGGCGAGCATAATGCGTTTGTAAATACTCAGGATTATAGCAAGCTTGGCAGTTGACAAGGCTCTATTTTGTGGTAAAATCCTAGGGTGTGCTGAGACGAAGAGAAGCCGAACGTAATGTTTTTACAGAGAGGAACCTTGGCTGAGAAGTTCTAAACTTAGTTTGGCGAGCCGCTTTTGAGCATCCTTGTGAGAGCAAGGCGGTTAACCTCCGTTAAGAGGTTATGAGATGCATTTTTGCGAGATCAGGGTGGTACCGCGTATACTATCGCCCCTGACAATCTGTCAGGGGCGCGTATTTTTTAGGAGAGAATATTTATGAAAAATTACACCGCAAATGAGCTGAGAGAGCTTTTCTTAAAGTTTTTTGAAAGCAAGGGACATCTCAGGCTTGAGAGCTTCCCTCTTATTCCGAAAGATGATCCGTCATTGCTTCTGATAAATTCCGGTATGGCGCCTATGAAGCCATACTTTACCGGCGAAAAGACACCTCCCTCCAAGCGTATATGCACCTGTCAAAAGTCGGTAAGAACCGGAGACATAGAGAACATAGGCAAAACAGACAGACACTTTACTTTTTTTGAAATGCTGGGCAACTTTTCTTTCGGTGACTACTTTAAGCATGAGTCGATAGCTTGGGGCTGGGAGTTTTTAACAAGCCCCGAGTGGCTTGATATCGACCCCGAAAGGCTCTATCCCTCTGTCTATTTAGAGGACGACGAGGCCTTCAATATTTGGAGAGATGAAATCGGCATATCCGCTGATAGAATAACCCGAATGGGAAAAGCGGATAACTTCTGGGAGCATGGCAGCGGAGCCTGCGGTCCCTGCTCGGAGATATATTTTGACAGAGGAGAAAAGCATGGCTGTCACAAAGCGGACTGCAAGGTCGGCTGTGATTGCGACAGATTTATAGAGGTATGGAACATTGTTTTCTCTCAATTTAACTCAGACGGAGAGGGCAACTACACAGAGCTTAGGCAGAAGAACATAGACACCGGTATGGGCCTAGAGAGGCTGGCCTGCGTTTGCCAAGAAGCAGACAGCGTTTTCGAAATTGACTCGCTAAAGAAAATAATAAGCGGTATAGAATTACTCAGCGGTGAAAAATATAAGGCTGATGAGAAAAAGGATGTCTCAATCCGTGTCATAGTTGACCATCTGAGATCTGCGGTGTATCTCATAGCAGATGGAGTTTTGCCTTCAAATGAAGGAAGAGGCTATGTCTTAAGGCGCCTTATAAGGAGAGCTTGCAGGCATGGAAAAACGCTGGGCTTAAATGATGCGTTTCTGTATGAGCTTGCCGGAATAGTCATAGAGCTGGGAAGAGAGGCCTATCCCGAACTTTCGTCAAACGAGGAGCTTATATATAAGGCATTAAAGACAGAGGAGGAAAACTTCGGCAAAACTCTGGATCAGGGACTTGATATTCTCTCAAATATTTTAGAAAAAATGAGGGAAGGAAACGAAAAGGTTTTATCCGGGGCAGATGCATTCAAGCTCTACTCTACTTTTGGCTTCCCCTTGGATATAACCGAGGATATTTTGAAAGAACAGGGACTGACACTCGACAGAGAGGCTTACAACTCTATCATGGAAGATGAGAGAGAAACAGCCAGGAGAGAACGCGGAGAAATCAGCGGATGGTCTGATAAGAGCATTAAGTTTGAATACGATGAAACTGAATTTTTGGGCTATGATGTTTTATCTGTTCTAAGCGAAGCCGAGGGCTTATACAAGGATAATAAAAAAACAGCTGCCCTTAAAGAGGGCGAGAAGGGAATGGTGGTGCTTAAAAAAACGCCTTTCTATGCAGAGATGGGCGGACAATCGGCGGACTTCGGAACAATTTCCTCCGAAACGGGGAGATTCACTGTCCAAGATGTGAAAAAGAGTCCGGACGGCGTATTTGTTCACATAGGAAGAGTTTCAAAGGGAGAAATCAAAGAAGGGCAGCTCTTTAACGCAGAGGTCGATAAAGAGAGAAGGGAAGCCATCTCAAGGGCGCACAGCGCAACCCACCTTATTCATGCTGCTCTGAGAGAAATTCTGGGAGACCATGTACATCAGGCAGGCTCCCTTGTGGAGGCCGATAAGCTGAGATTCGACTTCACTCACTTTTCCGCAATGAGTACGGAGGAACTTAAAAAAGTTACAGACAAAGTCAATGAGCAGATTCTGAAAAGTGAAGATGTTCAATGCAATGAAATGAAGCTTGATGAGGCAAGAAAAATAGGCGCACAGGCCCTGTTTGGAGAAAAATATGAGGAGGATGTGAGAGTCGTATCAATAGCCGAATTTTCTTCCGAACTCTGCGGCGGTATTCATGTGCGAAATACATCCAATATTGGGCCGATTAAAATAGTATCCGAGGGCTCTGTGTCCAGCGGGATAAGAAGAATAGAGGCAGTTTGCGGCAGAGTATTCTTAAAAGAGTATGAAGAAGAGCAGAGGATTCTGGCTGCGCTTTCCCAAATGTTTAAAGCAAGTCTTAAAGATTTGGAGTCAAAAGCCGGACAAAATATTGAAGAGCTCAAATCGTTAAAGACTGAGCTTTCTGCCCTTAAAAGCAAGCTTAACGCACAGGAGGGAAGAGAGCTCTTGGAGAGGGCTTCTAAAATTGGAGATATAAAGCTGATTGCCGGCTTCAGACCCGAACTTGATAGGGAAAGCCTGCAAAATACGGGAGATGCGCTTAAGAGCGCATCTGAGGATGTTGTTGCGGTGCTTGCAACAGAGATAAACGGCAAACTGACTTTCCTTGCTGTCTGCGGAAAGAATGCAATAGCAAAGGGAATTAAAGCGGGCGATATAATAAAACAGGTCACGGCCATTACGGGAGGTCGTGGCGGCGGCAAGCCTGACTTTGCTATGGGCAGCGGCGAGGACAAGTTAATGCTCGATAACGCCTTTGCTATGCTGGATAATTATATAGCTATGAAGTTGGGAATTTTAAAGTAGGAAAAATAAAAAGGAGGAATAACATGAGCTGTATTTTTTGCAAGATAGTCTCAGGAGACATACCTTCTAAGAAGGTATATGAGAATGAAAAGGTTTATGCCTTTAGGGACATAAACCCGCAGGCTCCTATTCATATTTTAGTAATCCCAAAAGAACATAGGATGGACTCTGCGTTTAATGTAGACGAAAGCAACTCCGAACTTGTTGCCGCCTGCTTTGAGGCGATAGCCAAGATAGCAAAAAAGGAAGGATTAGAGAATGGGTTCAGAGTAATCACCAATTCCGGAGCTGACGGAGGCCAGACTGTAAATCACCTTCATTTTCATCTTTTAGCCGGGAAAAAACTTGGAGAAAAAATGGTCTAGACAAATATTAAAAATCATACGGTCTTCGAAGTCTGAGCTTGAGCGAAAAAAAGGATGTATTTGAATTTGCTGGTTATCTCGGAAATAGTGCGCAATTTAAGCAAGTGTTAAATATCTTGAGTTGCTCACTGTTCGGTTTAACATTTTAAGAGCAGCACATAACATACAAGTTTAATATTTGTAAACTAATGGATATGTTCCGGCCAGTGGTGAAACCCATTACTAAGACTATGATAGTGTTAACTATATTTACAGTGTCGAGCGATATATAAGAGAGGTGAGCAGCTCAGTCTTGACCGGAACTGCAGTATCATCGGACATTATATATATCAAACGCTCTACAGCTAAGCGCCCCATAGCCTGTTTGGGAACGTCTATTGTAGTAAGGGGAGGACTTATGATACCATTCGGATAAGCGTTATCAAAGCCAATAAATGCAACATCTTTTGGAATGCGATAACCGTATTTTTTAAAAGCTCTCATAGCGCCGATAGCTATCATATCGTTATCTGCAAAGTAACAATCTGCGATTTCTATACCTTGAGATAAAAGCTGCTTCATATCGGTATAAGCACCTTCGATAGACGGCGTGAGCATATGCACAATAGACGCAGACGGTGACATCCCATTTTGGCGAATTGCTTTATAAAAGCCATCTGCTCTCTCTTCAAAGTTGCCTATAGAGTAGGACGAGTGCAAATAACCAGGTTGCTTTCGGCGAGTTTTGAAGAGTGTATCAGTGGCTAAGAACGCTCCCTGAATGTTATTTATAAGTACATAATCTATTGATATACTCTCAAAATACGTATCAAGCACAACCATAGGCAAATTCAAATCTTTAAATGTTTCAAAGTCGCTTGCCTTCATCTCAGTGGCAAGGAGGATAATGCCCTCAGAACCAGATGTGACAAGTGAGTTTAGCTCGGAATTAATGTTTTTATCTTCGAAAATATATCTAATATCAAGAGAGAAATCATGCTCACGGCAACAAGTAGCAATCCCCTCCGTCATGGCAGAGAAGAAAGGCGTGTCATCAACAACAGCTCCTCCAGTCTTTTTAAATAAAACAAAGGAGATAGTTTTCTGCTTTTTTTCGGGTGTAACTGAAAATTTATAGCCATGTTCCTTGGCAGCGGCAAGAACTCGTTGACGTGTTTCTTCACTTACACCCTGTCTATTGTTGAAAACAATTGAAATTGTAGCGGGGGATAAGCCTAATTTATTGGCCAACTCTTTTGCAGTAATTGACATCCCGAAGTTCCTCTCTAAGAAAGCTAACTTTATAGTAGCATAAATGAATACAAGAATCAAACAAGTTGCAAGTACATAATAGACATGCACATAGCATCATGAAGATACATCCATGTTTTATTATCATCTAGTATTCGTTGTAAGCTTACAGAAAATGGTGAGGGCGGCGCAAACAGAAAGTATCGCCGTCCTCATTCGTCCATTAACAAAGAACTTAATCGCATTCCACCTCGATATACCCCACCTCTCCTGCGACAGGAATATCCTTACCAGTAGCAGCAGTTATTCTAAGAATGCCAGTGGCGGGAGCTTCAAGAGTGTTGGATATTTTATCCGTTTCAACAATAGCGATAGTATCACCCTCATTGACGAAGTCACCATCGTTTTTTTCCCAAGATGATATGGTGCCTTCTGTCATAGTCATACCCATTTTGGGCATCTGGACTCTTACACGAACCATAGTTTCAAGCCTCACTATTTATTTCATAATTTTTTTGACTGTAGCAACAATTTTGTCAGCGTTGGGCAGGTATTCAAACTCGAGGGAGGGAGTAAAAGGAGAGGGGCAGTCAGGCGCGGTAATACGCTTAATGGGGGCTTTCAGATAATTGAAGCCCTTTTCCGATACAATTGCGGAAACCTCAGCACCAAAACCGCATATACGGGTAGCCTCATGAACAATCACTAGACGACCAGTTTTTTTGACGGAGTTGAGTACAGCTTCTTCGTCAAATGGTTTGATGGAGCGAAGGTCAATGATTTCTGCATCTATTCCGCTGTCAGACAGAGTATTTGCAGCCTGAATAGAATCGAGAACCATCTTTGACCATGAAACAATAGTAACATCTTTGCCTTCGCGTAGGACATTGGCTTTTCCAATAGGTACAACATATTCACCATCAGGAACTTCGCCCTTTTTTGCCATGAGCAGCTTATGAGAGATAAACACAACTGGATTGTTGTCACGAATTGCGGAGGTTAGCAGTCCTTTTGCATCGGCTGGATTAGAGGGAATAACTACCTTTAACCCTGGTATATGAGCAACAAAAGACTCGAGCATTTGCGAGTGTTGCGCCGCCGCACCAACACCGCCGCCGCCAGTGGTCTTTATGACCATGGGAACAGAGAGCTTGCCTCCATTCATATAACGCATTTTACTTGCCTGATTGAGTATTTCGTCCATTGCGACTCCCATAAAGTCCATGTGCATAATTTCAACTACTGGGCGGAGTCCGCAGGCTGCAGCACCAACGGCACAGCCGATAATTGCGGTCTCACTGATGGGAGTATCAACAACACGTCGACTTTCAGCACCGTATTTGCCGTCAAATTCAGCCCAGAGACCTTTGTCCTCGCCGAAGTCACCGCCACGGAAACCAACGTCCTCACCCGCAAGAAAAACTTCGGGACAGCGTCTCATTTCATTTTGAAGTGCATCATGGATTGCTTTTGCGAAAGTGATTTTACCCATTAGAATACCCTCCTTAATCTGCGTATATATAATCCAGAAGCGTGGAAGTATCAGGGTAGGGTGCATTTTCAGCCTCCACTATTGCCTCTGTGATGAGTTTGTCGGCATTATTTAATATCTCGTCAAGATCTTCCTGAGTGTAAAAACCAGAATTAACAAGTTGTTTTTCCGTTGCTGGTATAGGATCACGGTTGAGCCAAGCTTCTTTTTCTTCTGATGTCCTGTAGTCATCAGGATCGCCGACGTAGTGACCGAGATGACGCCAAGTTTTGCACTCAATAAGTGTGGGGCCCTCTCCAGCCCTAGCGCGTGCAACAGCTGTGACAGTTGCCTCATAAACGGCGTTAACATCGTTGCCGTCAACAATAACACTAGGCATACTATAGCCTACAGCTCTATCAGCGATATCCTTTACGGAATTAACATGTCTTGAATCAACAGATATAGCATAAAGATTATTTTCACAAATGAAGATAACTGGAAGCTTGAAAGCAGAGGCTATGTTCAAAGCTTCGTGGAATGTTCCACGGTTTGAAGCGCCATCACCGAAGAAAGATACAGCAACGCTGTCTTCGCCCTTGTATTTGAAAGCAAAAGCAGCGCCGGTCGCAATGGGTATGCCCGCACCAACAATACCATTAGCACCGAGAATGCCAGTATTGTAGTCGGATATATGCATTGAGCCGCCTCGACCCTTACAATACCCTGTGGATTTGCCAAAAAGTTCTGCCATCATCTTTTTTACATCTCCACCCTTAGCTATAAGGTGGCCATGTCCGCGGTGTGTGCTTGTAATCTGGTCGCGAGCTTTTAATGCGCTGCACACTCCGGTAGCAACTGCTTCCTGACCGACATACAGGTGTAAAAATCCAGGAAGCTTGTTAGCCTCAAAGAGCCTTTTGGCAGCCAGCTCAAACTTGCGGATGAGAACCATTTTTTTATAGGCCTCAAACAACTGGGAGTTTTCCATAGTACATTCCTCCGATTGTAATTAATTTACACAGCTACTACCACCGTCAACAGTTTGCATATGGTGAAGTGCCGTGGGACGTCGATGGCAAATAGTAGCAATTTGATTACCTACTATCACAATAGCGTAAGAGACTAAATAAATCAAGTAAAATAGGTAAGAAATCTTTAGATTATTTAATTAAAAAAACAGATTCGGCATTTAGTACAAAAAAAGATTCCTATATTTGTGATATGTGACGAAACAAATATATTATATTAAAAATTAGCAAAAAGGACTTGACTTTTGTGTTGCACAATGCTATTTTGCATTTAGTAAACGCTAACAAAATAAAACTAAATACTACTAAATTTTTATTTGGCGCTTATATGCCCACAATAACATAAACAAAAGGATGCTTAAAATACATAAGTTAGTTCATTGCGTGCATGATAAGAAAATCATTAGATGAAAGCTCTGGGAAGTGACATAGTAAAGTAAATAGTTGTCTCAAAGAGGCAATTAAATTATAAAAGCATCACAAAGGAGGAAAAAACATGAAAAAAAATCTCGTGCTGATACTCGTACTGTGTGTGGCGTGCTCTTTACTTGTAGCCTGTGGCAGTGGTGCCACATCCACAGAAAAAGTTGCGCCAGCAGCACAGGAAAGTGACGATGTTATTAAAGTGGCAGTGCTTGTCAAGTCCTTTGATTCTGAGTCTTGGCAATACATGCTCACAGGTGCGCGCAATGCGGCGGCTGACAGCAATGGCAAGATAGAGATTACTGAGTATGGCGCTGATTCTGAGGCTAACATTGAAGGCCAAGTTGCAATCCTTGAGGACATTATCGTTTCAGAGCCGGACGCAATAGTTATCACTCCGTCTGACAGTGAGGCGGTAGTTGCCGCTCTTGAAGAGGCTCACGCTGCTGGCATAAAAATTGTAGTCGTCGATACGGCCGTCAATACCGATGTGTATGACCTGTTCATGGCAAACGACAATTATGCAGGTGGCGTCCTTATGGCAGAGCAACTTGTTGAAGCACTTCAGGCTGCTGGTAAAGAACTCAAGGGCACAGTCGGTATAGTGAGCGCTGTTCCCGTGCAGACCGTTTATGACCGTGATGATGGTTTTATCGATAAGCTTGCAGAGCTTGCTCCTGAAGTAAAGGTTATCTCCGAAAAGTATGTCGACAACGATATGCAAAAATCTATGGATCTTACAAATGATTATATTTCTACATATGAGGATCTTATCGGTGTGTACGGTGACAACAATGTCACTGGATCCGGCATTGCTTTGGCTATCGCGGAAGCGGGGCTTCAGGGTGAAGTTATCGGTGTTGCATATGATGGCAACCCTGAGGAGGTTGCTGGCGTTAAAGACGGCTCTCTCTATGCTATCCTTGTGCAGGATCTTTACAATTGGGGCTATAAGTCTGTCAATTTTGCAGCAGAGCTCGTTATGGGCAATGACCTTGGTCTAAAGAACAACTACTACAACACTGGCGTTACCCTCGTAACCAAAGAAAATGTCGACGATGAAGATATTCAGGATGTTCTCGATCCTACTAGACTTGTAAGAAAGTAATCCATATCCGTTCTTTTGACCTGAATTTATCTATCAATGGACCTCGATCCATATTTGAACATGGATCGAGGTTCAGGCAAGTGGGGGATGATTAATGAATGATATAATAAGAATGGAGGGAATCAGCAAGAGCTTTCCTGGTGTCAAAGCCCTACAGGGCATTGATTTCAGCGTGAAACCTGCCTGTGTTCATGCGCTCATCGGTGAAAACGGTGCGGGCAAATCGACACTGATAAAGATTCTTATGGGAGTCTACGGCAATAAGTATGAAGGAATAATATACATAGACGGTATTGAGACGGAGATTACCAACCCCATACAGGCAAAGGAACTTGGCCTGTTGGCGATATATCAGGATATAATGATGGCTTCACATCTCACAGTTGGGGAAAACTTCTTCCTCGGTAGACTTCCTAAAAAAGGTCCATTTGTAGACTGGCAAAAAGTCTATAATGATACAGGTAAGATATTGAATGATCTTGGCATTGCCGTTGATCCAAGGAAAAAGCTTGGTGATCTCACTGTTGCACAGCAGGAAATGGTTGCCATTGCAAAGGCAGTAAGCGAGGATGCAAAACTTGTTATATTTGACGAGCCGACTGCACTTCTAACGGACAAAGATACACAGATGCTTTTTAGCATAATAAGGCAGCTAAAGGCAAAGGGATTGGGCGTAGTATATATCTCCCATAGGCTTGAGGAGCTGTTCGAGATATGTGATGAGGTGACCGTGCTCAAAGACGGATGTTTTGCTGGACATAAGATGATTTCTGAAACAAACAGTGACGAGCTGGTCTCAATGATGGTTGGGCGCGAGATGACGGATATGTACGCCATTGAGCCAGTCACACTTGGCGAAACTGCTCTTGAAATAAAGGGTCTGACCAAAACTGGTGTGTTTGAAAATATTTCTTTCAGTGTGAGAAGAGGGGAAATACTTGGAATGTTCGGGCTTGTTGGTTCGGGTAGAACTGATATAGTACGTGCCATATTTGGGGCAGAAAAGTATGATGCAGGCAATGTTATCATAAACGGCAAGGAGGTTGTCATAAAGACACCTTCGGATGCGATAGATCTAGGTATAGGTTTGTTGCCTGAAGACAGAAGAGAGCAGGGACTATGTCTGCATCTGTCGGTAAAGCACAACATAAATCTTGTCTCTTATGTCGATATGAGTAAGCTTGGACATATTGATCTGAAAACGGAAAGGGATAATGCGGAAAAATATAGGGATGCAATAGGAATAAAAACGCCAACCCTTGAGCAACTCGTAAGGAACCTTAGCGGTGGAAATCAGCAAAAGGTTGTTGTATCAAAATGGTTGTGCAAAGAGAGCGATATTCTTATATTCGATGAGCCTACTGTCGGTATAGATGTGAACACAAAACGCGAGATATATAAGCTTCTTGAGTCGCTTACTCACCAAGGAGATGCGATAATTCTTGTATCCTCATACTTGCCAGAGGTTCTTGGGATTGCAGATCGCGTGTGTGTGTTCAGTGAAGGGCGGCTTGTAGGTGAGATAACAAGTGACGAGCTAAAGAATACTCCCTTGCATGAGCTAGAAAAGAAAGCTGTTTTTATGGCTTCTGGTATAGCTTGATAAAGATAGGAGAATCATAAATGAACATGCTTAAAATAAAAAAGGGAACGTTGTCAAGCGCAACTTTGCTGATTATACTTTTAGTACTTTGCGTGGCTCTTGCCATTGTGAAACCGACATTTTTAAAAGCAGGAAACCTTTTTAACGTTCTCAGAACAACGTCCATAACTGGTTTGATAGCCATTGGAATGACTTGTGTTATAATAACAGGAGGAATTGACCTTTCTGTCGGGTCGGTGGTCGGCTTAAGTTCCGTGCTATGTGGATTGCTAATGAAGGAAAATGGTTGGAGTGTTGTGGCAACACTTATTGTCACGATGGTGGTCTGCATTTTTGTGGGACTTATTAATGGTATGCTTATTCATTACGGCAAGATTCCCGCATTTATCGCTACGCTTGGCACAATGGGGATGGCTCGTGGCCTTGCAATGCTTCTTACACAAGGGCGCACTATTCCTGGCTTACCTAAAGAGTTTACGTCTTTTGCACAGATAAAGGTTTTGGGGTTGCCATCTCTGTTTATTGTTTGGGTTGTCCTGATTTTAATCGCTGCATATATGCTCAAGTTTACAAGGTTGGGCAGAAATATTTATTCCATTGGTAGCAATATGGAGGCTGCACGTCTTGGAGGCATAAAGCTTGCACCGACGATATGTTTTACCTATATGTTCAATGCGTTCTGCGCCGCACTTGCTGGTATTCTGTTGACTGCACGCATTACTAGCGCACAACCGTCTGCCGGTGAGGGCTATGAGATGACTGCCATAGCTGCGGCTGTTATCGGTGGTGCAAGTTTAGCGGGTGCAGAAGGCACGATTATTGGTACGGTCATTGGTGCGTGTATTATGGCAGTGCTCCAGAATGGCGGCAATTTACTCGGCATTAACTCTTTTGTTATGGACATCGCCACTGGTGCTCTTGTTGTTATTGCGGTGCTCACAGAGAAGAACAAGAAGAAACAGTAGATTGACTGTGGCAGTAAAGAACGCCCCTACTTATACCTAGGCCAATTTCCAAGGGAGGAATATGAGATGCAATTGAAGGAACTTGAGCTGAAAGCAAATGCTATACGAAAACGCGCTCTGAGAATGATTTTTGAGGCAAAGACAGGGCATCTAGGCGGCACAATGTCGATGACGGACATACTTGTAGCTCTGTACTATTACAAGATGAATGTTGATCCTAAGCAGCCGAACAAATATGACAGAGATAGATTTGTTTTGAGCAAGGGACACAGTGTCGAAACGCTATATTGTGTACTAGCGGATATGGGCTTTTTCCCTAAGAATGAGCTTGATAGTTATTCTAGCTTTGGTTCTCGCCTGTTTGGACATCCAACAGTTAAGGTGCCTGGCGTTGAAGCGTGCTCTGGGGCGCTTGGTCACGGCGCGCCTGTGGCGGTCGGAATGGCGATAGGCGCAAGAAAGTCTGGTCTTGATAGCATGGTATATTTTATTATGGGAGACGGTGAGCAGGCGGAAGGATCAGTGTGGGAAGCGGCTATGGCAGCGGCAAACTACAAGCTCGATAATCTTGTCGGTATACTTGATAGAAATATGCTACAGATCACTGGATGTACTGAGTATGTGATGGCACTGGAGAGTCTTACGGACAAATGGCGTGCGTTTGGCTGGTGTGTCAAAGAAATTGATGGCAACAACATGAGGCAGGTAGTCGAGGCTCTGGACGCATTACCGTTTGAAAAAAATAAGCCAAGCCTTATAATTGCACATACGGTTAAGGGTAAGGGGATATGCTTTGCGGAAAATAACCACAAATGGCACCATAGTGTTCCAAGTAGGGAGCAGTACAAGGCAGCTATGATGGAATTAGAAAGGCAGATGCAGGAGATGACAGACCATGGCAAATAACATGTTGCAGCTCGGGGAAGGTAATTCACGTCAGGCCTTCATGGATGTATTGCTTGAAGCGGCAAAAGCAGATGAAAACATAATAGTACTTACGAGTGATGCAACGGGCTCGGCTGCATTAGGAAAGATTGCCGCACAGTTGCCGGCGCAATTTGTGGAATGTGGCATTGCCGAGCAAAATATGGTAGGTATCGCAGCGGGCATAGCATCTTTTGGAAAGAGGCCTTTTGTCTGCGCCCCAGCGGCATTCCTGTCAGCGCGAAGCTTTGAGCAGATCAAGGTAGACGTTGCCTATTCTGCTAATAATGTAAAACTTATTGGTGTCAGCGGAGGTGTGAGCTACGGTGCACTCGGAGAGACGCACTATTCTGTGCAGGACTTTGCCGCGATGCGTGCAGTTGCTGGTATCGTAGTGCTTTGCCCGTCCGATCCAGTTCAAGCTGCATCACTAGCGGATATACTGGCGAAGTCTGATGAGCCGGCATATTTGAGAATGGGGCGTGGCAATATTCCCATTATATATGATGAATACAAGCACTTTAAGATAGGAAAAGCCATAGAATGCAGGACTGGCAGAGATGTGACTATCGTAGCTACTGGTGAGCAGGTTTATCAGGCACTGTGTGCTTCTGAGCAACTTAAAAAAATGAGCATAAGTTCCAGCGTGTTGGATATGTTCACTGTAAAGCCTATAGATAAGGCTGCAGTAGTAAAGGCTGCAAAGGAGACAGGCTGTGTGGTGACAGTTGAGGAGCACTGTATTCATGGGGGGCTTGGCTCCGCTGTGGCGCAGGTGCTTGGAGAAAATTATCCAGTTCCCCTTAAGTGTTTGGCTTTGCCGAATGAGATGCTTCTATGTGGAAGCCCTGCAGAAATTAAGGACTATTACGGCATAAATGCAGATGGAATAGTAAAAGCAGTTTTGGATATAGTTTGTAGGAAAAAATATGAATGCTAAGTATATTATTGCTGTAGATCAAAGCACGACAGGAACAAAAGCTCTGCTCATCGATTCAGAGGGCAATATAAACCACAGATGCTATTTGGAGCACAAACAAATATTACCTGCATCAGGATGGGTTGAGCACAATCCATACGAGTTGCTTGAAAATATCAGGACGCTATTAGGGCGAATGCTAGATGAGTGTGGTCTGCGCTCAGCAGATATTCAGTGTATTGCATTAACCAACCAGCGTGAGACTGTGCTTGCGTGGGATAAGGAAACAGGTAGACCAGTATATAACGCGATAGTGTGGCAGTGTAACCGCGCCAGTGCTCAATGTGCCCACATACGTGAGATGGGACTTGAGAAGACAGTGACAGAAAAAACTGGCCTTCCGTTGTCGGAATTTTTCTCCGCTTCAAAGCTTGCATGGATAATTGACAACATTCCAGAGGCTGTACGGCTTCGAAATCAGAACCGACTTGCGTGCGGAACGGTAGATACATGGATTGTTTGGAACCTTAGCCGTGAGAGAAAACATATTACTGACTACACGAATGCAAGTAGAACTCAACTTTTTAACATCAATACACTTGATTGGGATAAAGAACTAGTTGAGGCTTTTGGCCTCAGTATAGAAATGCTCCCTGATGTGATTTCTTCAGACACGGTGGTAGGGCATATGGATCTAAATGGTAGAGATATACCTATTGCTGGTGTTATAGGAGACTCACACGGCGCGCTTTTTGCACAGAGTGGGCTGAAGATGGGTATGAAAGTTACCTATGGTACCGGCTCGTCAATAATGCTCGGAACGGGAGAGAAAATAGTGCGCTGTGGAAATCTGGCAAGCACAGTTGCCTACGCTTTCAATAGCCATGTGTATTATGCTTTGGAGGGGAACATAAACAGCACGGGTGCAACACTTAAATGGGTGACTGACAAACTGGAGCTTATTGAAGCTGCAGGTGATGCAGAAAAAATGGCATGTAGCCTGAAATCGAATGGGGGAGTATATTTTGTCCCAGCGTTTGGCGGATTGGGAGCCCCGCATTGGGAGCCGTCAGCTAAGGCTGTTATTTATGGAATGTCTTTTGATTCAGATAAGCGTCATATAGTGAGATCGGCACTGGAGTCAATTGCATTTCAGATCGCAGATGTTGTTACTGAGCTTGAAAGGAGCGGTGTTGAAATAAATGAATTGCATGTAGACGGAAAGCCTACTGAGAACAAATTCCTTATGAAGTTTCAGGCGGGCATAACTGGGAAGAGGATAACAAAGAATCGTGTAGAAGAGGCTTCTGCCTATGGCGCATCACTTATGGCTGGGCTTGCCACCAAGTATTGGAAAATAGATGATATTAACGGGCTTATAAGATATGGAGAAACTATCAAGCCGAATATGTCTGAGCACGAGCGCGAGAGCATGCTCAATGGCTGGCGAGAGGCTGTCAGGGCATCTATCGGGAAATTTTAAAATACAGGACAGGAGATATAGTACATGAAAAACGCCTATGGAATAATTATAGCAGGCAGGGGAATTTTTCCAACTAATATTATTGCGTCAGCAAAAGAGGAGCTTTTCTCTGTTTTGAAAAAACAAAAAATGGAATATATTATCTTACCGCCTGATGCAACGCCCACAGGTGCAGTGCAGACTATAGAGGATGCAGAGAAATGTGCGGAGCTGTTTCGCAGAAATTCGGACAAGATAACTGGAATAATAGTCTGCATGCCAAACTTTGGAGAGGAAGCGCCGATATATCAGTCCATAACCCGCAGTGGGCTCAATGTTCCAGTACTAATCCAGGCTTGTGACGATGAGGACGACAAACTTGGACTTGACGACAGGCGCGACAGCTTCTGTGGAAAGATTTCTGTTTGCAACAATCTTTATTACGGTGGCGTAAAGTATTCTCTCACGAAACTACATACTTGCGCTATCAGCTCCGATGACTTTGCACAGGATCTTATCAAGTTTGACAAGGTTTGCTCAGTGGTATATGCCATGCGTCATGCGAATATTGGCCTCATCGGCATGAGGCCTGATAATTTCAGAACAGTTCGTTTTTCAGAGAAAATACTCCAGCGTAGTGGCATTACAGTCAGATGTGTCGATCTCTCCGAGATAATTGCGGCAGCAAACGACATTAATGATCAAGCGCTAATAAAAGAATACAAGACAAGAATCAAAGAATACGGCAGCATTCCGAGCCATATATCCTCTGAAAAGGTTACTAAGCAGGCAAAGCTTATCATTGCCGTGAAAAAATGGCTTGACGCCAATAATTGCGATGCCTTTGCAATGCAGTGTTGGAACTCCATTCAGAAAAACTACGGATGTGCAGCATGCCTTGCTATGAGTATGCTTGGCGAAGAAGGCATACCTGGTGCCTGTGAGTCGGATGTCCTTGGCGCCCTTACAATGCTTGCGCTTAACAAGGCATCTGGTAATAAAAGCGCATATATGGACTGGAATAATAACTTCACCGAGGATCGTAATGTATGTATAAATCAGCACTGCGGAAATTTCCCAAAGAGCTTTTTCGGTGCGCCAATTGAAATATCTAATCTTGATATTCTTTCAAAGGGCTTGGGTGGCGATGACAGATGTTTTGGCGCGTGCAAGGGTCAGGTTGCGGCAGGCATGATGACTTTTGCGAAGATAGCGACAGACGATAACAGTGGAGGCATAAAAGCATACTTCGGACAGGGTGAATTTCTTGATAAGGAGGTTCCCTCCTTCGGTGCATTGTCCCTGTGGCGTATTCCAGGGCTACAAGAGCTGCTTGCCTATATCTGCACCAATGGCTTTGAGCACCATGTTGCCACAGTTCGCGGCGAATCCGCGGAGATTCTTGAAGAGGCATTTGTCAAATACCTCGGCTGGAGCGCTTATTTACACATTGTTAAATAACAAGTTTATGAAACAAGGCTTTTGCTGGTCTATGCTTTCTTATAAACCTAAAGATAACCATATTATGTATTATGATGCGCGCTCGAAATGGATTTCCGATTAAAACTATCGGTTTAGTAGAGTTGTGTTGCGAAGTGTGTTTGCGAGCAAAATTGTTATGCCATATATCAAGCGTAGATAAGCGACAAATTATCAATAAGGAAAAATCTATAAACCTGTGTGCCGAGAAGTGGCTTGGATGTGGCAGTGGGACACATATGGAGGAGCACCTAGCGTCTATTATGGGGCGTAAATAGCATTGTTTTAAGATAGCGATCTTTGTTGACGACGGATAGAGCACAGATGTAAAAGCAGAACTTGCTGTCATAATAGAGTGTGCTGCACAGACAAAGACAAAAGAAATTAAAGTATCCTATACTGGGCTGTTAGTAATGGTAGGAGAGGATAAAGTCGCGGATACTTAATTTATAGTGATATTTCTGTGGTCTGTATATATCAAAATTAAATCATAATTTCCTGTAGCCTTAAGTTAATTTTATTATTAAAGTTCTGCTTAACTCTAAAGTATCTTTTTTTTAGGGGAGGTGGGATGTTTTGTAAAGTATTTTATACTTTTGATAATTGGAGTGATAGCTTGATTTTGAACATTTTTCGTCTCAGCAATAAAGTCTGCTTGCCATAAGAAGTAAATTTGAAAAAAATAAAAATTATAACAAAATTATAGGCATAAAGCAATCTGCTTTATGCCTCTCTTGTAGTGTAAAACCATTCGCTAGGCGAGTGGTTCAAAAGAGTTTAAGCGATAAATCATAAAAGACTCCTTTTGCATAAAATGAAAGTACGATCAGCCAACTGCACAGACATACAAAAGGAGTGAGTGCAATTATAAATAAAATGAATTGCAAAAGCAGTTCATCTAATACAAAATTTAATTGCAAATATCATATAACATTTATTCAAAATATCGTAGGAAACTTTTATGGGAAAGGCAAAAATATTTTAAGGAAGAATCAAGAACAGACAGCAAAAAGAGAAGCTATAAACAAATGTTAGAATGAAATTGTGTGTTTGATGTATGCGCTAGGAACAGAGGGCTATGCCCACATAGAAAAACCGCAACAATTTCTTGCTGCAGTAAAAGTCTAACTTTTGGGGGTCACCTCAAGGCGGGTGGATGTTTATTAAAAGTTTAATTCGTTTTTTCTTTTAAAACACCATGGTTTGTCAGTATTGAATTTTCCGGAACGAATCCCCTTACAAAGCTTGTGGGGTATACCGTTGAGTTTCTGCCGACAAGAGAGCCAGGAGCCAAAACCGCATTGCAGCCTATCTCGACATTGTCAGCCAATACGGTTCCAAACTTCAAAAGACCGGTGCAAATTTTAAATTCACCGTATTTGACATAAATGATAGAGTGATCGCTTTTGACATTGGAGGTGATGCTGCCTGCTCCCATGTGCGCCTTATAGCCCAGTATAGAATCGCCGACATAGTTGAAGTGGGGAACCTGTGCGCAGTCGAAGATTATAGAGTTTTTAATCTCCACGGAGTTCCCGATAACTGCAGACTTGCCTATTATGGCGTTGGGTCTTATGAATGCCGAGTGCCTTAAAACCGTGTCGGAATCAATTATGGCAGGTCCCTCAATGAACGCCGATGGCGCTATTTTGGCAGTTTTATGAATCCATATATTGTTTTCATGTCTATGAAATTCGTTGAGGTCGAGCTTGCCTCCCAAGTCAAGTATAAAATCGGATATAAGCGGAAGTGCCTCCCAAGGATAGGCAAGATCGTTAAAAATATCTTTCGCCAAAGTTTTTGAAAGATCCAAAAGCGAAGCAGGTTTAAGCATTTTATCTCACCTCTATCAGATAAGCCTTTTGATTCATTGCATCTATAATCGAGTCAACAACTTCATTGCATCTCTCGATTGTTTCGGCTTCAGCCATAATGCGAAGCACGGGCTCTGTGCCGCTTTTGCGAAGCAGTATGCGGCCGCAATTTCCCAAGACTGTTTCCAGTTCTTTTACTCTGGCCTGTACAAACCCGTCATTTAAAGTTTCGTCTTTGTCTGTAACAATGACGTTTTTGAGTACTTGAGGGAAAATGACAAGCTCCTCATGAAGTTTCGAGACCGGAAGCCCCTCGTCTAAGACAACATGCATGAGCTTAACAGCGCTTATTAGGCCGTCGCCGGTGCAAAGACAGTCGGAATGAATTATATGCCCCGATTGTTCCCCGCCGATAATGTGCGAGCCTTCTTTCATAGCCTCCCAAACATATTTGTCTCCCACAGCTGTTTTAAGATAGTCAATTTCAAGCTCGTCAAACATTTTGTAAAGTCCTAAATTCGACATAACAGTCGTGACAACAGTATTTGTTTTCAGATGACCGTGCTTTTTCATATGCTTTGCGCAGATATACATTATATGGTCGCCGCTTAAAAAATTACCTTTTTCGTCCACAGCAAGGCAACGGTCGGCATCGCCATCAAAGGCGAGACCAATGTCAAGATTATTGTCTTTAACGAGTTGTTTTAAACTGTTTATATGTGTTGAGCCGCAATCAAGGTTGATGTTAAACCCGTTGGGTTTGTTGCCTATTACATAAGTCTCGGCTCCCAAACTGTCAAAGATGTCTTTAGCCATCTTCCAGGCACTGCCGTTTGCACAGTCCAGACCGATTCTCAGTCCATCGTATGAGCGGCCGGCAAGTTTTATGATATAGTCAAGATATTTTGCTCTTCCGTCAGCGTAGTCTACCACTCTGCCAATGCCGTCGCGCTCTGCATGAGGGATTGTGTCGGATTCGCTGTCGATATATGCTTCAATCTCATGAATGATGTCACCGTCAATTTTCTCACCGGAGGAGTTGATAAGCTTAATTCCGTTGTCATAGAAAGGGTTATGGCTTGCGCTTATCATTATTCCGCAGTCAAAATTCTCCTCACAAGCCAAATAGGATACACTTGCGGTTGTGGTTACGTGCAAAAGGTAGGCGTCGGCTCCGGAGGCTGCAATTCCGCTTGCCAAGGCGCTCTCAAACATGTAACTGGATCTTCTGGTGTCCTTCCCTATAAGAATTTTGGCCGGAGATTTTTTAGAAAAATACCATCCTAAAAACCTGCCTATTTTAAAGGCGTGCTCAGGCATGAGGTCCACATTTGCGGTACCCCTAAAACCGTCTGTTCCGAAATATTTATACATAATATCTCAGCCCAGCCTTGAGGCAGCTTCAAAGTCTAAATATATGTCCAAATTGTTGTGAAGCTGCAGGAGAGAACCCGGAACAGCGATTGTCGGTTTGCCCATAACTACCTGTTTAACGACTTCGGCCTTCGCCGTACCAAACACCATGAGTATTATCTTCTTTGCGCGCATAATTGAGCTTATACCCATTGTTATGGCGTGGGTAGGTACTTCATCAATAGAGCTGAAAAAACGCTTGTTAGCCTCTCTGGTGGCGTCTGCAAGCTTGACAATTCGGGTGACCGAGTCGAACGGAGTAAGCGGCTCGTTAAAACCTATGTGACCGTTGGTACCGAGACCGAGCAGCTGAATGTCCATTTCGCCCGCTTCTATTAAACTGCGTTCATAGTCTTCACATGCTTTTTCATCAGCCCCAAGGCCTGAGGGGACATTAGTGTTTTTAAGGTCAATATCGATGTGCTCAAATAAATTTTTATTCATAAAATATCTATAGCTCTGTTCGTGCTCAGATGACAGTCCAATATATTCATCCAAATTGAAGGTTTTAACATCCTTAAAGCTAACTGCTCCGTTTTTATAATGCTCAATGAGTTTGGAGTAAAGCCCCAGGGGAGTGGAGCCTGTAGCAAGGCCTAAAACCGATGCGGGTTTATCTTTCAAAAGCTTCACATACTCCATGGCAACCAGTTCATTGCTTTGCTCTTGGCTGTTGATTATTACTCTCATATAAATTCCTTCTAACTATAAAATTTCAGATATTCTTGAAACGGCAATTCTGCTTTGCTCGGCGTCTCCAAAAGCCGTAAGTCTGATAAAGCCTTCTCCGGACGGTCCGAAACCCGATCCCGGAGTCGTGACAACATTGGCTTCTTTTAAAAGCAAGTCAAAGAAGTCCCAGGAGCTCATATCGTCAATAGTCTTAAACCAAATGTAAGGAGAATCTACGCCTCCGTAAACCTCCAGACCTGCCTTTTTAAGCGAGTTTGAAATAAATTTAGCATTGGACATATAGTATGAGATGAGCTTGGAAACCTCGGACTTGCCCTTATCGCTATATACTGCCTCTGCGCCTCTTTGAATAATATAGGAGCATCCGTTATATTTGGAGGACTGACGCCTATACCAAAGCTCATAAAGTGATTTTCCGCCCCTTTTAAGATCCTTCGGAATAACAATATAAGAGCAGCGTGTACCCGTAAAACCTGCATTCTTAGAGAAACTTCCAATCTCTATTGCGCAGGTCTTGGCGCCCGGAATCTCATAGATGGAATGGGGAAGGTTTTTGTCGGATATATACGCTCTGTAGGCAGCATCATAAATTATTATGCTTTCATGCTCGTTGGCATAGTCAACCCAAGTCTTAAGGCCCTCAAAGCTGGCGGCTACTCCAGTTGGATTGTTGGGATAGCAGAGGTAGATAAGATCTGCCCGCTCCTTTGGAAGCTCCGGCACGAACTTGTTCTCGGGCACACAGGGCATATAAATAATCTTGGACCATATGCCGTTTGCATAGCTTCCGTTTCTGCCTGCCATGGCGTTTACATCAACGTAAACGGGATAAACCGGATCACACACCGCAACACGGCAATCTATAGAGAAGAGCTCCCCGATATTTGCGACATCGGACTTGGCTCCGTCTGAAATAAATATCTCGTCTGCGCTTATAACAGCGTCTCTTGCGATATATTCATTTGCAGAAATGGCCTGCCTCAGAAAATCATAACCTTCATACGGGCCATATCCCCTAAAGCTTTCTTTAATTCCCATCTCTTCAGCGGCTTTTTGCATTGCCAAAACGGAAGAATTCGGAAGGGGAAGGCTCACGTCTCCTATTCCGAGTTTTATAAGCGTTTTATCGGGGTTTGCATCTGAATATGCTTTTGATCTGTTTGCAACTTCCGCAAAAAGGTATGATCCCGGCAAAGAAGCCAAATGTTCATTTAATTTAATCATATTATCACCTCAGAGAATAAATGTCCCGTCAAAAACATGTTCGGCAGGACCTGTCATATAAATTATATTTTCATCCCTGTTCCACTCAATGAGGAGTTCGCCGCCCAGGAGGAGTACTTTGACCCTGTCAGCTGTCCGCCCCGTGTGTGCCGCAACCGCAACCGCAGCGCAGGAGCCGGAGCCGCAAGCCAGTGTTTCTCCGCTGCCTCTTTCCCAAACTCTCATCTTTATAGTGTTCTCGTCAATAATCTGTATAAATTCCGTATTAACTCTTTCGGGGAAAAGGGGATGGTTTTCAAATTCAGGGCCAATCTCGTGCAGGTCAAGCCAGTCAACATTCTGGACAAAGGTCACAGCGTGAGGGTTTCCAACACTGACGGCGCTGACAACCCACTTATTTCCGGCAACTTCCAAGGGAACATCTGCAAACTCTTCCTGATCGGATATGACAGGAACATCAGAAGCCTTGAAATTGGGGGAGCCCATGCTGACCCTGACAGTATTTACCTTGCCGTCTTCAGTGTTGAGCCAAAGTCTTTTAACGCCCGCCCGAGTTTCAATATCAATTACATCTTTATTGCAAAGGCCTTTTTCTCGGACAAACTTACCGAGACAGCGTATGCCGTTGCCGCAGATCTGGGCATTTGAACCGTCGGCATTGTACATGTCCATTTTAAAGTCGGCTATTTCAGAGGGGCAAATACAAATCAGACCGTCTGAACCTATTCCAAAGTGCCTGTCTGACACACGTTTTGAAAGCTCCGATCTGTCAGGAACATTTTGATCAATGCAATTTATGAAGATATAGTCGTTGCCGCATCCATGCATTTTAGTAAAAATCACAAAAACCCTCCATTCAATAAAATTATACTTTCAATAATTAATTTTACTCCAGTTTTACTCTAAGCGCAAGATTTTCAGCCTAAGTAGCTTGAGCTTTCTCACCTATTTTTATTAAAAAAAGACCCAGAAAGGCAAATACACCGCCTACAAAGCTGCTTAAACTGAAACTGCCGGAGACGAGACTGTCAATAATCAATCCGCCGAAAACCTGGCCGGCAAACATCAATAAGGTCATGATAAAAGATGACATTTTACTCACGCATATATTCGAGAGAATGACAATTACAGAACCTATGGCTCCGCCTAAGAATATGTGAAAAGATGGAGGATAGTCAGGCAGCTTAGTCACGGGAACAAAGAGAGGGCTTATAATAACAACCAGAGACGATAAAATAAGTCCCATAAGATAATTTGTCCACGCTGCGCCGAAAACGCCTATTTTTCCGGAGAGCTCGGAGTTTAACTGTCTGGAAAGCACAACGGTAAAACCCGATAATACGGAAGCTGTAACGGGAACAAATATACTCCCGCCTGTGCCGCGGAGCATGTAGTATATTCCGGCTGAAGTGAGCAGCAGGCTGAAAAACTTTAATAGATTGAACTTTCTTATTTTCATCCCGAAAAGTCCAAACTGGTCAACAAAAAGACTAAACATAACCTGTCCCATAAGACTTAAGGCCAAAATGGAGCTAATGCTGATTTTGCCGATGGCAAGTAAATTGAAAAGAGTAGTAAAATATCCGACAAAGCCACCGGAATAAAGATAGTATGAAAGACCTCGCTTTGGTAAAAAACGTTTTCCTGAGCCTAGGGACGCAAAGGTGATAAAAACAAGTCCGCAAAAATGTATTATGACAGAAGACAGATGAATACCGAAGTAGTCGATCAAGCCGCTGTTTATATGTATCATCAATGCAATCAAAAAGGCCGCTATAGAAGCAAGTAAGGAATACATTTTTAGCTCCAAAAAAATACTAGGGGCAGGAGCGTTTTATCTGCCCTGCCCTAATAGTATAATATTTAAAAAATTACTTTGCAACAGCATCCTTAAGGGCCTTTCCGGCCTTGAATTGCGGGACGCGACTAGCCGGAATGGTGATTTCTTCTTTGGTCTTAGGATTGCGGCCAATGCGTTCGTTGCGAAGCTTAACATCAAAGGATCCAAAACCGACTATAGAAACCTTATTTCCACTTACAAGCTCCTCTGTTATGGTCTCGAGGACTGCTTCGAGAGCCTTCTTGGAGTCCTGTTTGGAAAGTCCGGATTTTTCTTCGATCGAAAGGATCAATTCACTTTTGTTCATTTGTTTTCCTCCTGAAATATAATGTAAATGTATATTGAGAATGCATTTCAAAATGCAAACTTCTTAAAAAATGTGGAACTGAGGTTCTTTACCCTCCAAATCCTGCCTGCCCTGCTGGTAAATCTCTTCCATCTCCATAAGTGAGAGCTCCTGGAGTCTTAGACCCTTAGATGCCGCCTTTTCTTCCATGTACTCAAAACGCCTGATGAACTTCTCACATGACTTGAGCACTATGTCTTCGGTATCAAGGTCGTAAAATCTTGCCACATTGACGGCGGAGAAGATAATATCTCCCAACTCTTCGGCAATATTTTCCCTGTCGTCATTGTCCAGCCCGTCTTTAAGCTCCAAAACTTCTTCCTGCAGCTTTAAAAAGGCATCTTGCGCTAGAGGCCAATCAAAGCCGACCTTTCCGGCCCTTGATTGAATTTTTTGCGCGCGCATAAGTGCCGGCAGGGCCGGAGAGATGTCGCTCATGGCAGAGTGCTCATTTTGATGACCGCGCTCAAGGCGCTTGATTCTATCCCAATTTTGAAGAACTTCATCAGAGCCGCTTACATTCACATTTGAAAAAACATGCGGATGTCTGTGAACAAGCTTCTTGCAGGCAAGGTCTGAAACCGTGTCGATATTAAAGCGTCCGGTCTCTTCGGCAATCCTTGAGTGGAAAAGAACCTGCATCAAGACATCGCCGAGTTCCTCGATCAGATGGTCTTCGTCGGCGCTTTCCAGGGCTTCATACAGCTCATAGGCTTCTTCAAGCAGATTCATCTTTATGCTTTCATGAGTCTGCTCCCTGTCCCAAGGACAGCCTTTTTCAGAACGAAGAAAGGCGATAAGTCTTATAAAGTCGGAAAAAACATAGTTTTCCTTGAGCTCAAAATCTAACATATAATCGCTCCAAATTCAAGAATAAAATTAAATAATGTGAAACTTAATACGGATTAGTCGCGAATTTTGAGTAATTGCGCTATTTTTTCTCCTTTGGGAATCAACTTCAGGTCAGCTAAACTTATGGATTTTGTAAGTATAACCGAAATGAGATAAACCGCAATGGCAATCAATATGGAAAAAAGCAGCGAAATAGCCATTGTGATTCGGGAACTGCCAAGCTGGCTCTGTATAAGTTTATTGATAAACATATAGGAAAAGAATGCTGCCACAGACATTATGAGAGAACTCAGCAGTGGCTTTAAGATAACGCTGCTGAATCTAAGATGCCTACCCATTGTCTTTTTTAAGTATAAGCCGGAAACAATGCACATGATACAGTAACAGGCTATGGTCCCTATAGGGGCGCCATAAATATTGATCCGTATATCTCCGACAAGCCGATAGTTTAAGAGAAGTTTAGCTGTTCCGCCGATAAGCATGGCATACATCGGAATTCTCTCATTCCCGTTTGCGAGTAAGATTGAGTTTAAAATAAGCGCATAACATATAAATATTGAAGCGGTGCCCAGAAGACTCAAAATGACCGGACCTGTTTTATAGGTGTTCTCATAAAGTACTGCAACGATAGGCTTAGACATAACGATGAGGCCGAAGCACATCGGAAGGAAAACAACAGCCGCAATTCTAAGCGAGCTTTCGGCAATATTCCCCGCCTTTGAATAATCTTTTAAAGAAATAGCTTCGGAAACAGCGGGGACAAGGCTTATTGTCAGCGGGGTGATAAATGATGCGGGCAGATTATAGAGTGAGGTCATAACAGAATATGAGCCGTAGAGTATATCTGACAGCTCCTTACTTAGGCCGGAACTGAGAAGCTGTGAATTGATGAGCTTTGTGTCCAAAAGCGAGATAACACTCATAACACATGAACCGAGTGTAATCGGAATGCCTATTTTGAACAGAAGACGAACAATTTCGATGCTTTTTACATTGCATTCATTGTTTAAAGTTGGCGGCTCGCTTTTTTTCCTTCTAAAATAGGCAAAAATAATGTATATTAAGGAGGCAAGAGATCCGGCGGAAACACCAAACATGGCCCCGGCTGCAGCCAGCGCAACATCGCCCGTTTTACTTAATATAAGCTTTGCGAGAATAAGTCCGACAATCACCTTGGCCAAGACTTCTATAATCTGGCTCCAAGTCGTGGGTTTCATGTCGGAGTGTCCTTGGATATAGCCCCTGAAAGCACTGAGCATACATACAAAAAGAATAGACGGAGCTAAAGCCTCTATGGAGCGTGCCGATTCGGGTTTTGTCAGCAATACTCTGGCCAGCGTGTCGGGGATTAAGCACGCAAAAGAAGCGAGAACAATGCCTATGGCAGTAAAGCTTATGAGGGAGACTTTGAATATTTTAGATCTGAGAGCCTGATTTTCGTCTCCGCCTCTTTCACTTATAATCCTTGACAGGGCGACAGGGAGCCCCGCGGACGAAATTGTAAGCATAACAAAATATATAGAGTAGGCGGCGTTGAAATATCCGTAACCCGCATCTCCCAGGATGTTGGAAAGGGGGATTTTATATAATGCCCCCAGTATTTTCATAATTATTACGCCAAGCGCCAGAATTGCCGCTCCGTGTAGAAAATTTTGTTTTTGTGCGCTTTGCAAAAGAAGACCTCCAACTTGAAAATGCCTATAAACTTTATATCAAATTGCTTAATAAATCAAGGATTATTGATATTATGTGTAAGGCGCTTCAATTGCAAGTTAAACTGAAATCGAATTCCGTACAATGTTTGTTACTTTGCTATGCTGCAGATGAGTGGAAATTTTCTGCACTCCTCCCTCCCAAAATTTTCCTAGGATAGTTATTTATAAATTCCTCTAACTTCTTTATTTCCTCTGTCGTGATGTCTTTGAGCTTTGTTCCTTTCGGTATGAAATACCTGATAAAGCCATTTAGATTCTCATTGCTGCCTCGTTCCCAAGCGGCATAGGCTCTCGCATAGTATATCTCTGTGCGTTCTGATTTAGTTAGGGCAGATTCTTCCAAACTCTTCCAATCCAGAAACTCAGAACCGTTATCTACTGTTATGCTTTTAAAATTCTCCTTAAAGACTCTACTTCCCATCTTGCGCTCTAAACCGTTAATCTTCCGTAGTACTGCCTTTTGAGTCTGGCGTCTCATTTTGAATATCCGGCACTTCCGGCTATGACGGTCTACCAAGGTTAGCAGGCAAGTCGGGTCTGACTTTAAGGATTCTATACAGTCCATCTCCCAATGCCCTGTTTCAATGCGCAGCGTGCTCCCTAATGGCCTTTCGTCGATTCTTTTCCTGCCCGGGGGCGACAGTCGTTTTTCGACCTGCCTGTTCTTTCGCTTGGATTTAGCCCCTTTACGAGGCAGATCTTTCATTGTTACGCTGAGAAAGATGTCTTTCTCAACATAGTTATAGATAGTACGGCCACATAGTCGGGTTTCCGTTGGCCAGCCTTTTTCATTGAAGTGCATCACGATTGCTTCAGGAGAATAGCGTAATCGCTTCATATTCGGCATCTCTTCTCCTATTAGCATTTTTTCTATCTGTTCGCATAACTTCCGATCCTTTCTTATCTTTAATGCAGGTCCTTTATTTGACCAGCTGTCTTGGATTTTGATATGCGCTGCGTATGAAGAATACGCCATGTAAGTCTCTAAATTACTTCTTTTTTGCTCAACCAGTCCTCGCTTTAATTCTCTGCTTAAAGTTGCCTCACTCCATCCTAGTTGCTTCGCTATTTCCTTTTGTGTGAGTCTATCTTTATTGGCACGTTTTAAATTTTCATTGTAGAGATACTCTAAAATTTCTCTATCTTTTAATTTTAAGTGCTGACCCGGACTCCTTTTGATGATACAATGTAATTGGCTCAAAACAATTCTCCCTTCTATGTTGTTTCTTCCAATAACATTGTACAGAATTGTGGCGAGCCTTTTCAAATTATTGCAGTTTATTTTACAACTCGCCATTATGTGTAAGGCGTCTATTCAAAAAGGGATTATTGCTTTTAAAAAAGTCAATTAGCGAGGATAGAGGAGAAATTCTTTGGAGCAAGCGGAAAAGGGGAAGAGGTGCTTGAGCTTTTTATAGCTGCTCAAAGTGTATGGAAAAGCGATTTACCGTTTATAATCTTTATCTTCAAATCCGGGGATTTATAAAAAAGAGAAAGCAGGTATTAGTTTAGTGAAATTGAATAAGAACAGGCTAGACACCCTTGTAAAAAAAACCAAGGAAATCTTTGAGAGCGCAGAGGAACCAACAGCTTTTTCTACCCCGGGCAGAACAGAGCTGGGAGGGAATCATACTGATCATCAAAACGGAAAAGTGCTGGCAGGCTCAGTAAATTTAGATATGCTGGCTGCAGCATACAAGAGAGACGATGAGCTTATTTGTGTGAAATCCGGGACAAGACCGGTGCTTAAGATAAACAGCTCATACTTAAGCCCGCTTAGACGGGAAATAGGCAAAACCGCTGCTATGATAAGAGGCGTTGCAGCCGGTGTTTCGCAGTTGGGATATGAAGTAGGAGGCTTTAATGCCTGCATTATTTCCGATATTCCCAGAGGCAGCGGGCTTTCTTCCTCTGCGGCATTCGAGATAACAATAGCTATGATTATGAATTATTTTTACTGCAACAATGAGCTCACCAAATTGGATATGGCAAAAATCTCCCAAAAAGCAGAAAATATCTACTTCGGAAAACCCTGCGGGCTTATGGATCAAATTGCATGCGTTTATGGCGGGGCTATTAAAATAGACTTTAATGACAGCAATGAGCCTGAAATTTCTAAAATGGATTTTGACATCGAAAGTTTTGGCTACAGTCTGCTTATTATAGATGCTAAAGCCACTCACAGAGGACTAAATGATCAGTATTCAGCTCTAACTGAAGATATGAATAAAGTCAGCAGATTTTTCGGAAAATCCAGTCTCAGAGAAGTAGATGAGCAGACCTTTTATGAGAACATACCCGAATTGAGACGCTATGCGGGAGAGAGAGCCATATTGAGATCGATGCATGTTTTTGAGGAAAATAAGCGTGTTGACGCTGAAGAACAGGCGATTAAAAATTCGGATTTTAAGGAATTTCTCAGGCTTGTAAATGAATCAGGCCTCTCATCGGAACTATATCTGCAAAACATTACTCCCGAGAGCGCAGGAGGAGCGCAGCCAATGGCTTTGGCTCTGGCAATTTGCAGAAGAATTTTAGATGACTGCGGAGCGGTAAGAGTTCATGGAGGCGGATTCGGCGGCACAATACAGGCTTATGTGCCAATCGATCGTAAAAAAGAGCTTAAAGAAAAGATAGAAGGATGTCTGGGCGAAAAAACCTGTACCGAGGTATATATCAGGAGCGAAGGCTGCACAATTATTAATTAAATTTTACTAAGCTTTTCAAAGCAGAAGTAAGAGAATAGTTAAAAGTGCTTGTCATTTGAGCGTTTTTAGAGATCTTATTGCAATCTCGAACTACATTTGCTAACATAAATAGCTAAATTCATCAATACCAGTTTAAGGTGTCTTGAACCGCATTTTCCCATCTTAACCTGCTTGTAATACATTTAAGACTTTTATTTATGTCCCAAACAAACGGTAAAACGATAGCATTCACAGCCTTTTTGATGTAAATTCAGATTCCGGCTATTTTAGCATTCACTTCTTCAATTAAGCTTTATATAATTAATAATATATTTAACTGGGGGTTATTTTGTGAAAAATACTGTTGACAAATTTGACGAGGCAGCAAATAAAGAAAGCATTACAAGAAAGGATGCGCTATATAGTGACCTAAACAAAGAGTTTGAGCTTTTTACACAGGGAAAAAACTTTCACATATATAAACTTCTGGGATGTCATAGCGCTCAAAAAGACAATTTAAAAGGTCATATATTCAGAGTATGGGCGCCAAATGCAAAAAGCGTTCGTCTTGTCGGAGATTTTAATGAGTGGAATGCAAACAGCCATTTTATGATGAGAAAAGGCTATGGCATCTGGGAAATTTTTGTTGAAGGATTAAACAGATACGATAATTACAAATACTGTGTTGAAACGCATTATGGAGCATTAAATTATAAATCAGACCCCTATGGATATCACTGCGAAGTAAGACCGGGAACCGCCAGCAAGGTCTACGATATAAGCGGATACGAGTGGAAAGATGCATCATATATAAGAGCTAAAGCAAATAAAAACTTCCTTTCAAGCCCTATAAATATTTATGAGCTTCATTTAGGTTCTTGGAGAAAAAATGAAGACGGAAGATTTTTGAGTTTAAAAGAGATTGGCGATGAGCTTATACCGTATGTCAAAGAAATGGGATACACGCATATTGAACTTATGCCGATATCGGAGTATCCTTACGACCCGTCTTGGGGATACCAGGTTACAGGATATTATGCAGTTACATCAAGATTTGGTGTGCCGCATGATTTCATGGAATTTGTTGACAAATGTCATAATGAGGGAATCGGTGTAATTCTTGACTGGGTTGGCGCGCATTTCCCCAAAGATGCAAACGGACTTTATGAATTTGACGGAACTTGTCTTTATGAGTATGCAGATTCTTTAAAAAACGAGCACCCCGGTTGGGATACAAGAATTTTTGATTTTGGCCGTGGAGAGGTCATATCATTTCTTGTATCCAATGTTGTCTACTGGCTTAGGGAATACCATATCGACGGAATAAGAGTTGATGCAGTTGCTTCTATGCTTTACCTTAATTATGGCAAAAATGACGGTCAGTGGAGGGCAAATATATATGGAGGGAATATCAACTTAGAAGCTGTAGAGTTCTTAAAGACTTTAAACAGCGCGGCGTTTAATGAAAACAAATCTGTTCTTATGATTGCAGAAGAATCAACCGCCTTTCCATTGGTTACAAAACCCAGTTATGACGGTGGTCTTGGATTTAATCTAAAATGGAATATGGGCTGGATGAATGACATGCTTTTGTACATGTCAACAGATCCACTATTTAGAAAGGGAAATCATAGAGCAATTACATTTTCACTGACTTATGCTTTTTCAGAAAATTTTGTGCTTCCGTTATCACATGATGAAGTTGTACATGGAAAATACTCAATGATAGGTAAAATGCCGGGTGAATATGACGAGAAATTCCATAACTTAAGAGCTTTTTACGGATATATGATGGCGCATCCCGGAAAAAAGCTGACGTTTATGGGAAACGAATTTGCACAGTTTATAGAATGGGATTTCTCAAAAGAACTGGATTGGTTCCTTTTAAACTATGACCGACATAAACAGATGCAAAATTATGTTAAAGATTTAAACAAATTTTATCTTCAGAACAAAGCTTTTTGGGAAAATGATCATGATTGGAATGGTTTTAGTTGGATTTCCTGTGATGACAATTTGCAAAGTGTGATTGCATTTAGAAGAATTGATAATGATGGAGAAGAAGTAATATGTGTATGTAATTTCTGTCCTGTCAAAAGGGAAAACTACAAAATAGGAGTTCCCCAAAAAGGCAGATATAAATGTGTATTTTCAAGTGATGATAAGAAGTATGGGGGAACCGGAACGACCCTTCCTGTTCTTAAGAGTATAAAAGAAGATATGCATGACTTTGAAAACTGTGTTGAGATGACAATTCCGGCACTTAGTACGGTTTATTATAAAAGATTATAAAAATTCAAGATTATGACTATACAATTACGGATAAATAAACAGAGAAATAACACTGTAAGTTCAGAATCTTCTACGCTTGTGATTCATAAGCTTGGAACAGTTTAATTCAATTGGAGGTAATTTATTTATGAAAATACTGTTTGCCGCTTCCGAAGCTGCGCCTTTTGTGAAAACCGGAGGACTTGCCGATGTTGCGCAGGGCCTGCCGACATATCTTGCAAAAAATAAGGATGTGGATATAAGAGTCATCATTCCTTATTACAAATCTATAAAAGATAAAAATGATAAAAACATTAAATTTTTGACAAGTTTCGGTGTGAATCTTGGCTGGCGAAGGCTGCATGTGGGTATATTTGAAGCCGTATACAAAAAAGTAAAGTATTATTTTATTGACAACGAGTACTACTTCAACCGGGATTTATGCTATGGTTTTTACGATGACGGAGAGAGATTTGCATATTTTTCAAAGGCAATACTTGAAAGTCTTATGCATATTGATTTTATTCCGGATGTAATTCACTTAAACGACTGGCAAACGGCGCTGGTGCCTGCATTTTTAAAGGCACACTACGGCGGAATGATAAGTTTTCATCAAATAAAGACTCTCTTTACAATTCACAATATCGAATACCAAGGCAAGGTATCAAATGAATTTTTGGGCGATGTTCTCGGTTTTGGAGAAGAAATGCGGGGCGTGATGAGTTATGAAGATTGCATAAACTTCATGAAAGGTGCAATTGTACTTGCCGATAAAGTTTCAACAGTATCCGAAACATATTCTTATGAAATCAGATATTCGTTTTTTTCACACGGCTTAAGTGAAATTTTAAAGCAGTACGAATATAAAATCTGCGGTATTACAAACGGTATCGATACAGACTTGTTCAATCCCAATAAGGATAAAAACTTAATTGTTAATTATAAGGCCGGCGAAATAGAGAAAAAAGAAGAGAATAAAAGATTTCTTCAGGAAAAACTGGGTCTTCCTCAAAAAAGTGAAGTTCCCGTTATCTCTATGATATCAAGGCTTGTATCACACAAGGGTCTTGATCTTGTAGAATATATTTGCGATGAAATTTTATCAATGGATCTGCAGCTTGTAGTTCTCGGCACGGGAGACAAACGCTATGAAAACTTATTTAAATTCTTACAAAGCAAATATCCCGATAAAATGAGCGCAAATATTGAATTTAATTCCGCACTTGCAAGTTGGATCTACGCGGGCAGCGATATGTTCTTGATGCCATCAAAGAGTGAACCCTGCGGACTTTCTCAGCTTATTGCTATGAGATACGGTACAGTTCCTATTGTTCGTGAAACAGGCGGCCTTAATGATACCGTTAAACCTATTAATGTTCTAACGGGTGAAGGCTCAGGCTTTACGTTTAAAGCTTACAATGCACACGATATGCTCGGTGCAATAAAAAGAAGTGTTGATTACTACTATGACAAAGAAAAATACATAAAAACATTTACAAATATTATGAAAATCAACAGCAGCTGGAAAGAGCCGTCCAAGAAGTATATCAATGTATATAAAGAGATTATGCAATACTAGCATGCGGATATGCAGATATAATTTGAAATTTTGAGAAAAAATAAACAGGCTTTAACTATTTGCTTATTTTAGGAGAAAACATGAGAATTTTATTTGACAGTAAAAACAAAGAATACAAAGTTCCATTCGGATGCATAAGACAATACGAAAAATGCACTTTAAGAGTTAAAATTCCCGTACATTGCAAAACACAAAAGTGCTTTGTAATAATCGAAGATTACTCGGGCTTTTTACTCAAGACTCCTCTTTTTTATAAAGAAACAATTAACGATTACGAAATTTACAGCGGTGCATTTTCACTTGCAAATCGCGGACTTTATCACTATTATTTCAATATTGAAACGAAGCATTCTACCTTTAATCTATTTAAAGAAGGATATAATCAAACAAATATGGGAATGGGAGAAAAATGGCAAATAACTTGCTTTGATAAAGATTATGATACACCTTCGTTTTTCAAAGGTGCAATCTATTATCAGATTTTTCCGGACAGATTCTTTAAAAGCGGCAATCCTGAGCTTAAAGATAAGCTTTTGCCTTATACGGTTCACGAAAACACAGAAGAATGTCCCGTATATCTTCCCAATGAAAATGGGAAAATTATGAACAATGATTTCTATGGCGGAAATTTAAGAGGAATTATAGAAAAGCTTGATTATATAAAAGACTTGGGAGCAAGTGTTATATATTTAAATCCGGTTTTTATGGCGCATTCAAATCATAGGTATGACACCGCCGATTATAAGAGAATTGATCCTATGCTTGGCGATGAAAACGACTTTAAAACCCTTTGCGATACCGCGCATCAAAAAGGTATTAAAATTATTATTGACTGCGCTTTTTCTCATACGGGAAGCAACAGCATTTATTTTGATAAAATGGGAATTTTTGGAGGCGGAGCAGTAAGTGACCCGAACTCTAAATACAGAAGTTGGTATAATTTTATCGAATATCCTTCGAAATATCATTCGTGGTGGGGAATAGATACGCTTCCTTGTGTAAATGAGCTGGATGAGGGATTTTTAGATTATATAATTTTTGATGACGACAGTGTTGTGTCAAAGTATCTAAATCTTGGCGCAGACGGAATAAGACTTGACGTTGCAGACGAGCTTCCGGATGAATTTTTATCACTTCTTAAAAAAAGAGTAAAAGAAATAAAGAGTGATGCACTTGTGATTGGAGAAGTGTGGGAGGATGCGTCAAATAAGGAAAGCTATGGAATAAGGCGAAGATATTTTGTTGATTCAACTCTTGATTCCGTTATGAATTACCCATATCAGAACGCTATAATAGGATTTGTAAATGAAACTCTAAGAGGTTACGATTTTGCAAACGTTATAATGACAATTGCAGAAAATTATCCAAAACCTGTTTTAGACTGTGTTATGACGAGTCTTTCCACTCACGATACGCAGAGAATACTGACGGTTATGTCAAATCCGCCCCATAATCTTTCGAGGGATGAAAAGGCGCGCTATAAAATTCCTAACAAAGAACTGGCTGTGCAAAAGCTGAAAATATGCGCATTTTTACAGTTTTTCTTGCCCGGTGGAGCTGCAATTTACTATGGAGATGAGGCAGGGCTCCAGGGCTTTGAAGATCCGTTTAACAGGCGATATTTTCCTTGGGAAAGCATTGACAGTGATATTCTGTCCTTTTACAAGGAAATTGCAAAGATCAAAAATGAAGCGGACGAATTTAAAACCGGTGAAATTAAATTTGAATTTGCAAATGAAAAAACGCTAGTATTTAAAAGATTTTCCAATGATAAAACATACACAATAATTGCCTCTTGCGATGACAGGCCATTTTATTATGAAACAAACAAAAATGTCGTTTTTTCGAAAAATGTAAATATTGAAAACAATAAAATTGCCGTATTCAAAAACGGCTTTGCGATATTGGAACAGTAAACAGAATATAAAATGAGACCTCTATTACATTAGTCGCACACTCCGATTTTATCTGCCATAATTTGTCTCTGCAAGGTTTTTATTCAGAGCAAGATTTTACTTGAAACAAGAAGTCTCGGTGACTGGTTTGCGCAGTTTTCTGCTACAGCTCCGAGACTTCTTTTGTTTGTACTTAAAAGGCTTATTTTAAAATAGCCGATTTAAATTGAATGCTTATTTATCCAGATTTTTAGTGAATTCAATACCCGCTTCAAGAGCTCTCACATTGCCCTCAAAGAAACGTGCCTTTTCCTCGCCGAGACTTATACGTATAGCTTCAAGAATATTCTCTTTGCTGGCTACGCCCAATTTTTTGGCGACATATGCTCCGAAAATAGCCACATTTGCGCCTCTGGGGTTTTTCACCTTAGCAGCAATCTCATTTGCAGGAATATAGACGACCTCGATGTCGTCGCGAGGACACTTTTCCTCAACAATACTGCTGTTAACTATCAAAAGTCCGCCGGGCTTAACGATATCTTCAAACTTCCTCATAGAAGGAAGGTTCATGGCGATAACCGTGTCGGGAGCTGTGACCATAGGAGAAGCTACGGGTTTGTCTGAAATAACGACCGAGCAGTTGGCAGTTCCACCCCTCATTTCGGGACCGTAAGAGGGAAGCCAGGAAACATGTTTTCCGGCCCTCATGGCAGCTTCAGCTAAAAATGTGCCGATAAGAAGCATACCCTGTCCGCCGAAACCGGCAAAAATACACTGTTCTCTCATTTACTTTGCCCCCTCATCTTTGTAGACGCCGAGAGGATAGTAAGGGATCATATTCTCCTCAAGCCACTTCAGAGATTCTATCGGAGAAAGACCCCAGTTGGTCGGACAAGTTGAGAGCATCTCAACTATATTGAGACCATGTCCCTCGGTCTGGTATTTAAATGCTTTCATTATTGCTTTTTTTGCCTTAATGATATTGGCATTGTTGTTCATGGCAACACGCTCGGCATAATATGTGCCCGGTATTTGTGAGAGCATTTCACAAATACGTATGGGCGCACCGCACGTAGCGAGATCGCGTCCATAAGGGCTTGTGGTTGTCTTTTGGCCTATAAGTGTTGTGGGGGCCATCTGACCGCCTGTCATGCCGTAAATTGCGTTGTTGATGAAAATTACTGTGAGCTTTTCGCCTCTGTGAGCGGCGTGTACAATCTCATTTGTGCCGATTGAGGCAAGGTCTCCGTCACCCTGATATGCAAAAACCGTTGCATCAGGGAGAACTCTTTTTACTCCGGTTGCAACAGCAGGAGCGCGACCGTGGGCCGCTTCGTACATGTCGCAGTTAAAATATCTGTACGCAAAAACGGAGCAACCAACGGGAGCGACTCCGACTACTTTCTCAACACCCAGCTCCTCTATGACCTCTGCAACCAATCTGTGTGCAATACCATGGTTGCAGCCGGGACAATAGTGAAAAGGTGTATCAGTTAGCATCTTTGTTTTCTCAAATACCACTGCCATTAAAGTTCACTCCTCATCTGCCTAATTTTTTCTGTAATCTCTTCTGAGCTGGGCATATGGCTGCCATAACGTCCGTAAAAATCGACCTTCTGATCACCGCGAACTGCCAGCTTAACATCTTCCAGCATCTGTCCGGCATTCAGTTCCACATCCAAAACTGCCTTTACTCCGGGAGCGGTGGCAACTTTGTAAAGCTCCTCGTAGGGGAAAGGCCAAATGGTAATGGGACGGAAGAGACCGATATTGATACCTTCTTCCTTGAGTTCGTCAATGGAAGCCTTGCATATACGAGCAACCGTTCCGAATGCAGTTAATACAATTTCAGCATTCTCAAGGTTATATGTCTCATACATCACTACGTTTTCTTCAATCTTTCTGTAGTTTGCCTGCAGTCTTTCATTCAGCTCATCGAGCTCTTCAACGGTTATGTATAGACTGTTTACGATTGCACGTTTGTGATTTTCGCTCTCAGGCTCACCGGAAACCGCCCAGGGCTTTTCTTTGTAGTCGATTTTAAAGTCCTGCATTTCGGGAAGCTCAACAGGCTCCATCATCTGGCAAATCATGCCGTCAGCGGCGATTAGAACAGGGTTACGATATTCCTCTGCAAGCTCAAAGGCTTTTGACATCAGATCAACAGATTCCTGTACGCTGGCCGGCGCCAGAACTATGAGACGATAGTCACCGTGACCGCCGCCTTTGGTGGACTGGAAGTAGTCAGCTTGACCGGCCTGTATGCTTCCGAGACCGGGTCCGCCACGCATAATGTTTATTATGACACAGGGAATTTCTGATGCGGCAATATAGGAAATGCCTTCCTGCTTAAGTGAAACACCGGGGGATGAGGAACTTGTGAGAACACGGGCGCCTGTGCCTGCAGCTCCATAAACCATGTTTATTGCGCCGATTTCGCTTTCAGCCTGAAGGAAAGTACCTCCGACTTCAGGCATACGAGCCGACATATACTCGGGGATTTCGGTCTGTGGTGTGATTGGGTAGCCGAAAAAGTAACGACAACCGGCTCTTATGGCCGATTCCGCGATAGCCTCGCTGCCCTTCATGAGAGTTAAAGCCATTTTTTTACCTCCTACTGCTAAATCTTCTCAATACGGATTGCCGAATCCGGGCAAGTACGAAAACATGAGCCGCATGCGATGCAGGCCTCAACATCGGTAATCTCGCACGGATGATAACCCTTTGAGTTTAACTTTGTTTTAGAAAGCCTGAGGATCTGCTTAGGGCATGCCCTAACACAGAGCTCGCATCCTTTACAAAGTTCTTCGTTGATTGTAAAGTTAACCATTTTCCTACCTCTTTTTTTAGAATTTATCCAAAATTAAGGATCACAAACTACAGGCCCTTTCTTGTAAACGAATACCAGTCGCGACGCATATGTCGTTTAATGGCAAAGGGCGTACCAACGTATTCCGGATTAGGATTTCCGGCCAAAAATTCATCAAGGAGCTCCTGCGTGCCGCAGGTATATAGAACAGGTATGCCGCTTTTAATAGAGGCTTCTTTTATCGTTTCATATCCGGCAAGCAGCTCCTCAGAGGATGTGCGTTCAGCCAGATTTGTATTGTTTATGAAACCGTTAACTTTAAGCCTTGCATATGCGGACATTTCCTGCATGAGAGAAACAATTTTTGCGGGTGTGCCGGACATAGGGCGCCTCACATTTACCACATTCAAAACCTCAAGGCTGCCCTCGGGAAGCTGCATAAAGTATTGTTTATATTGTCCGAGAGCAGTAGCGCCTGTCGGATCACCGCCGACATCAAAAACAACTACATCCCAGTCCAGATCGAAAGCGGACTTGACATCAGGGGGTAATGAGAGCGTTTCGATATTTGAACTCGAAAAATTCGGGCTGACAAGCCTGATTTTTCTTTCATTTATAAGCTCAATCCTTTCACTGAGACGAAAATACGTGTTTACCATATCAAGGTCAACAAGCTCAACTCTTTTACCCTCAGCAGCGGCATTAAAAGCGATATTCATTGCGACTTCGGTTTTGCCGCTGCCATAATTTCCTATGAGAACGTAAATCTTCTTCACAAATAACTCCTAATCCAAACGAATACCTATCTGCTTCTCTTTAAAAGAAGGAAGGGATCGTCAGTTGTCTCGGAATAGGCAACAAAGTTTGCGCTTTCCCTTATATGCTCTCGCATCATCTGTCTGGCCAAAGAGGGAATATGCATCTTAATGGCTGAAACAATGGCAGCATGTTGATTTAAAACCTTTCTGGCCCAGGGGTTTTCCTTGCTCGGATCAATAAACTTTGTCCAAGAACTCTGATACATCCTGATATTAGGCAAAAGAGCATTGTAGCTTTTTATAATATATTTGTTCTGGCACGACTCTATGAGAAGCTGATGGAAAGGAAGATCGGTCTCTTTGAGAGCCTTTCCATCACCGGAGGGAATGGCCTGTTGAAAGGCAAAAGCCAGTTCCTCAAGCCTATTTATTGCCTCAGGGTCGGCGTTTTCTGCACAAAGAGCAGCTGCTTCACACTCCAAAGCGGCGCGCGCGCTGAAAAGATCCAGAAGATCCAAAACATTTATTTCAGCAACATAGTATCCGTTTATTCCGGGATGTGTGACAACAAAGCCCATATCCATTAGCTTAGACATAGCCTCAGCAACAGGTGTCCTTGAAACACCGAAGTCATTTGCTATCTGGTTTATGTTAAGCTTTGAAGAGGGTCTTAAATTTAAAGAAATAATTTCATCATATATTGCCTGTGCGATTAGATCACTAAGCTTGGTGAAAGGATTCCTTGTGCGGTATTCTTCAATTTTTTGCTTATCCATATTTCTTCCTTTAAAAAGATGAATTTTGATATTGCGTGCTCTTAAACTTAATTTAATCCGCGAAAATGATATGGTCGTGAACTTACCCGACATTTTTTACTTTTATGCATATATATTAGCACTAAAAACTATGAATAATCAACAATAAAGCAAAAAAAATATATATCATTAAAAGAGAATGTTCAGATAGTGACAATTTTAGAAACAGTAAAAAAATACATCTATATATAATCAAAACGATATATGATGGAGAGAATAATTATATAATTTAAGAGCAAATGTCAAAAAACAAAGCAATATATTATGCCGACAGTTACTTAGATTTTCATTTGAAATGCCAAACTTTATTTTTCCTATGATCTGTGGTAAAATCTCCATTGGTTTAAAACGGTTTTCCTTGAATGAAAGGCAGAAGTTAAATGGGACTTTTTGATAAATTATTTGGAACACATTCAGAGCGTGAGCTCAAAAAGATAGACCATCTGGTAAATAAGGTGGAAGCGCTGGAAAGCCTTATGCAGCAAAAGAGCGATTCAGAACTTAGAGAGCTTACGAATATATATAAAGAAAGAATAGCGTCGGGGGAAACGCTAGATGATATTTTGCCCGAAGCGTTCGCCACAGCGCGGGAGGCGTCGTGGCGTGTTCTGGGTATGAGACCGTACAGAGTTCAAATAATAGGCGGTATTGTTCTGCATCAGGGCAGAATAGCTGAAATGAAGACAGGCGAGGGTAAAACTCTCGTGGCTGTAATGCCTGCGTATCTCAACGCTTTGGAGGGCAAGGGTGTTCATATAGTCACCGTAAATGATTACCTTGCAAAAAGGGACAGCGAGTGGATGGGCAAGGTTTACAGATTTCTGGGGCTTGAGGTCGGACTTATTGTACACGGACTCAGCTCGGAGGAACGAAGAATTGCTTACAATGCCGATATTACATATGGCACAAACAATGAAATGGGATTTGACTATCTGAGAGACAATATGGCTCTCTACAGTTATGATATGGTTCAGCGCAGTCATCACTTTGCAATTGTTGACGAGGTCGATTCGATACTGATAGACGAAGCCAGAACGCCTCTTATAATTTCCGGACAGGGAGATGAATCCACAGACCTGTATAGGAAAGCGGATGCATTGGTCCGTTCGATGAGAAGTTTGGTTGTGACTCATGTCGACGACAAGGCAGAGGAAGACGAGAATATAAATGTCGACTATATGGTTGATGAAAAAGCCAAAACAGCCACGCTCACAGCCAGAGGCACGGAAAAAAGCGAGAGATATTTCGGAATCGAAAACCTTTCGGATTTGGAAAACTCTACAATTGCGCACCACATAAACCAATCTCTCAAGGCCTACGGCACAATGAAGAGGGATATAGATTATGTAGTTAAAGACGGAGAGGTAATAATTGTAGATGAGTTTACCGGGCGTCTCATGTTTGGCAGACGATACTCTGAGGGCCTGCACCAGGCAATAGAGGCTAAGGAGAGGGTTGATGTACAGAAAGAAAACAAGACCTTGGCTACGATTACTTTCCAAAACTATTTCAGACTCTATAAAAAGCTTTCGGGAATGACCGGTACCGCTCTCACCGAGGCGGAAGAGTTCGAGACAATATATTCCTTGGACATCATTGAAATTCCGACAAATAAGCCTGTAATAAGAATAGATAACGCCGATGTCGTGTATAAAAATGAGAATGGTAAAAATAGGGCTATAATAGAGCAAATTGTAACCTGCCATGAAAAAGGCCAGCCAGTGCTTGTCGGCACAATTTCTATAGAAAAAAGTGAGGAGATATCCTCGCTGCTCAAAAAGTGTAAAATTGAGCACAATGTTTTAAATGCCAAGCAACATGATAAGGAAGCTGAGATAGTTGCTCAGGCAGGTAAATTCGGTGCAGTTACAATAGCCACAAATATGGCCGGCCGCGGTACAGACATTGTCTTGGGCGGCAACGCTGAATTTCTTGCAAAAAAGGATCTCAAATCTGCCGGATTTACAGACGAGATAATAGCGGATGCAACAGGATATTCTGATACCTCCGACGAGGAAGTACTTAAGGCAAGGGCTATGTTCGCCGATTGCTATTCAAAGCATAAAAAGCTGACCGATATCGAGGCGGAAAGAGTTAAGGAGGTTGGCGGCCTCTATATTTTAGGAACCGAGCGGCATGAGTCCAGGCGTATAGACAACCAGCTCAGAGGGCGTTCCGGCAGGCAGGGAGACCCCGGTGAAAGCAGATTCTATATAGCGCTTACCGATGACATTATGAGACTTTTCGGCTCCGAGAGAATTATGGGCGCCATGGAAAAGCTTGGAATGGAAGAGGACATGCCCTTAGACAATAAGCTTCTCTCAAATTCGATTGAGCAGGCGCAGAAGACGGTTGAAAGTCGCAACTTCCAGATCAGAAAGAACGTAATAGAATTTGACGATGTAATGAACGTTCAGAGAAATCTCATATACGGTGAGAGACACAAAGTCCTTTTCGGAGACGACATAAAAGACTATATATTCAATATGCTTGAGGAGTTTGTTCTGTCAACAGTCAGCAGTATCGACTTTTCCGATGACGGCGCTGTCAATGAAGCGATCTCTCACTTTAAATATGTTCTTTTAAGCAATGCGGATATTTTTGAAATCAAAAAAGAACTTGGATCAGACGCTTCAAAGGAAGATGTGGAAGAGACAATACTCGAAAAAGCCATTGAAAACTATGAGTCAAGAGAAAACGAATTCGGCCTCATGCCTGACGGAAGACCGTTTATGCGTGAACTGGAGAGAGTAGTCCTTCTTCGAGTGGTGGATGAGTATTGGATGGAGCATCTTGAATCAATGAACGAGCTGAGAAGAGGTGTGGGCCTTCGAGGATACGGAAATGAGAAGCCGGTCGATGCCTATAAGAGGGAAGGATACGAGATTTTCGATGCAATGGTAGGCGGCATAAAAGAGGAGACCGTTAGAAGACTGTTTACGGTAAGAGTACGAAAAACGGAAACTCTGGAGCGAAAGAGTGTTGCAAAGAATATTGCCGCAGGAACCGAGGACGACGGAACTCTGAAAAAAACACCGGTGAAAAAGACCAAGAAGCCGGGGAGAAATGATCCGTGCCCTTGCGGCAAGCTGAGACCGAATGGACTTCCAATGAAATATAAGGACTGCTGCGGCAGAAACAGATAAAATGGCATTTTTAGAAAAGAAAAAGGGAAACCTTTTATATCTGATATCAGACAAGATAAAAACAAACCACGCATTTACGACAAGGTTCGGAGGAGTGAGCTCCGGAGGTTTTTCCTCACTTAATTTCGGTTATATGAGGGGAGATCCCGACAGCAATGTGAACGAGAATTTTCGGATTTTGGGTGAGACCTTTGATATCAATCCCTTTAAAGCGGGTTTTACGCGTCAGGTTCACGGTTCTGATGTGCGCCTCATTAAAGAGCAGGATTTAAGAGCGCCCTCAGACTTTAACAGACCGGATTGTGATGCAGTGGTCACATCATTAGTGGCAACACCAATCTTTTGCTTTGTGGCTGACTGTGCGCCGATTTTGTTGCTTGATGATGAGAACAAAGTCGCTGCAGCCGTGCACTGCGGATGGAGAAGCTCGGTAGCTGACATACTTAAAAACACACTCGAGCTTATGAAAGAACAAGGTGCGCAGTTAAAAAATATTACTGCTGCGATAGGTCCGTCAATCGGACAGTGTTGCTATGAAGTTGGGGAAGAGGTTGCAGCAGCACTGGAGAGATATATAAGCTCAGGGCTTGAAAGAGTTTTACAGGCAGGAGCACGAGAAGGTAGGTACCATGCAGATTTAAAACTTGCCAATGCCATCAGGCTTACCGAGCTCGGCGTATTGAGAGATAAAATAGATATTTGTGAAGAATGCACAAAGTGTGAACACGATAAATTTTGGTCCCATAGACATGTTGGTTTGAACGACAGAGGCTCTCAGTGCGCATTTATTTCTATAGAATGAGGCTGAAATGAAGAAAGATACATTATTTATATTTTTAATAATTACCGTTATATTATCGCTTATATTTTTATCCGGCTGTGGTGAAGAAAAGGAAGCGGAAATTACCCCGCCGCCGAAAGTCGAAGGTGAAAGCAAAAAATCCGATGCCGGCTCATCGTTTGCGCTCAACTCAAATAAATCAGACAGCTTCAACCCTTATCAGGCTCAAACACAGGAAAACAGACTTGTCGGACAGCTTGTTTATGAAAATATTTTTGAAGTTGATGAAAACTACAACCTGAGCTCAAATGTGGTGCTGGAAAAAGAAACACGGGACAATATGTGGATTTTTAAAATAGACACGTCCATAAAAATGCACGACGGCTCCAATTTAACCGCAAAAGATTTAACTTATTCTCTGTCCCAAGCATTTGGCTCAAGACGTTTTAACGGGCGCTTCAATACCTATCAGGGCGCAATGGCATCCGGAGATGACACACTTATAGTCTCTACAACAAAACCGAATAAAATGCTCCCGTATGTTTTAAATGTGCCTATAATAAAGGCAGGACAGGCAAAGGAAATAACTCCTATAGGTTGTGGGCCCTATATGTTTTCAGAAGATGGGAACAGCCTTGTGGCTTTTGATGAATATAAGAAGAGGGATACACTTCCTTTCGATATAATAGAGCTCAAGGAGTACGAAACTATCGAAGAAAGAATAGATGCATTTGAGGACGGAGAAGTGAATCTTGTAGTAAACGACAGAACAGGCAAAAACAGCTTAGGATATGGCGGTAAAAATGAGATAAGATATTTTACGACATTGAACCTTCACTATTTCGGCTTCAATATGGCTGATGAATTTGTTTCGAAGCCGGGTGTGCGCTATGCGATGCAGTTTGCTTTAAACAGAGAGGATGCTGCGAAGGTGTTTTTGAACAACAATGCGCTTCCGACTGTTGCGGCAGTGCACCCGAGATCCGAGCTATACAGTCAGGATTTAGCCAGAAGTGTAAACTATAATATGGACAGCTGCTTGACAAGTTTTAATAATGCCGGTGTCACTGATGCCGATAACGACGGAAAACTTGAAAATATGATGTATGGAATCCCTGTAGAGATCAACGTTGATCTGATAGTATGTGCGGACGGTGCGGGCAAGGGAGACATAGCGAGGAAGTTTGCCAAGGAGCTGTCTACCATCGGAGTTACAGTGAGCGTGAGAGAACTTAGTTGGCAGGATTACAACACAGCGCTGCAAGAGGGCGAGTTTGATATGTATTATGCGGAGGTCAGAATTCCGGGAGACTTCAACATACAGAACATGTTTGAGGAAGAGGGGAGTTTAAACTTTGGCAAAATATTGGACGATGAGCTGATTTATGTTATAGATGACTTCCTGGCAGCCGGTGATGACACAAGGGCAGACAAATGCTATAATATGATGAATGTGTTTTTGAACAAGTCTCCGATAATCCCTATATGCTTCGAGAGAAGAGAGCTCATTATGCATAGGAATTTTGTCACGGGTGTAGATCCCTGCGACGGAAACGTGTTCTTCGGAGTTGCAAACTGGCGGATACACTGAGAATCAAGGAGGAACTTATGACTGACAGAGAACTAATGGATATTGCTCGCAGAGCTTCGGAGAAGGCTTATGCGCCATATTCCAGATTTAAGGTCGGAGCAGCGTTGGAAACTGAAGGCAGGCAGGTATTTACAGGGTGCAATGTGGAAAATGCGGCTCTGGGTTCAACGATATGTGCTGAAAGAACAGCTGCCACTAAGGCTGTTTCCGAAGGATACACAAAATTTAAGCGAATAGCCATTTGGGCTGAGAGCAATGATTACTGCTTGCCATGCGGAGCCTGCAGGCAGGTCTTAGCTGAATTTTGTGATGACATGGAGGTACTTTGCGCTAAAGCGGGCGGACGATATGTAAGCTACAATCTGAGCGAGCTTCTTCCGCATAGGTTTAATTTTTAGTTATTTTGATGTTCCTCGTCTGAGTTTGAATTAAAGAAAAATGAAAAACATCAAACTGATTTTAATCACAATCGTGTTTTTACTGGTTTTGGTTGTGATGCCGCAAATGAATATAAACGCTGCTGAGCAGTATTCCGATGTTCCGAAAGATGCTTGGTATGTGTTTCATGTTGATCTTATCTCATCAAAAGGTATAGATTTATCTGAGAATGGGTCCTTTGAGTCAAATAAACTGATAAGTCGCGCAGATTTTATGTGTTGGCTTTCTGAGTTTGCCGGGCTTAAAACCTTGAATATGGAAACAAAAGAACATTGGGCAGAGCCATATTGGCATATGCTCAATGAGGTGGGACTTTTAGAAGGCCTGAGTATTCAGCCGATTGCAGAAGAGCTCGAGGCCTCATTGAGCAGGTATGAGATGCTTGTTATTATAGGTAATCTTATTTTCAATCTGAATGGTGAGGAGCCTGTTCAATTAAAAAATCCACTGGAATCAATAGGTGACTATGATGTCATTGGAAGCGCATATAGAGGAACGCTGGAGCAACTCTACGGCAAGGGCATAGTCTCGGGCATCGATGAAAAAGGCAGCTTCTGCGGCAACAGACCTCTTACGCGGGCAGAGGCGGCCAAAGTTATTGTTTGCGGTCTCATGCCAGAGTATAGAGATGACAGATCCGAGTTGATTGTTTCTGTAGAAAATGAAGACGAACCAAACACCTTTTATCAGAAAAGTTTAGAAGATATTAAGCAGAACATGGTTTCAAGTCCGCAAACATCAGTTCGGACAACTCCAAAGCCAACTCCGGCTCCGGCCCCAAAACCGACCCCGGCACCTGCAGTTCCTGCAACGGCTCAGCCTACGCCTCAAGCAACACCGGTTCCTACGCCTCAGCCAACACCGGTTCCTGCGCCTCAGGTAACTCCGGTTCCTACGCCTCAACCAACACCGGTTCCAACACCTCAGCCAACTCCGGTCCCAATACCGCAAGCGACCGAACCGCCGGCACCGCCCCCGCCTCCTATGGAGCCGAGCGGCACCGATCCGTCACAGTCATTCGCTTTTAGATATAGAAGCATGTCAACTGCGGAGCGCAGGCTTGCCCTGTTCGGAGATGAGAATAAAACTCATTTTAAAAGTGCCGAGGATGCCAGCGGATACGTGGTAAATGTATCTGTCAATGTTTGGGATTTGACTCAGGGCGGTGCATGGTATTCCAAGACTATAACTCTTCAGGTTAACAGAGTTGTTGCAGAAGAGGTGAAGGGAATCTTTTCTGTTATATATAATCTTCCCGAGTCTGAACGCTTTCCCATATCATACGTGGGAAGTGCGAGGTATTCGGATACCTTGCGGCATTCTTGGGGCTGCGCCTTGGATATCAATGCCAACTACAACTACTATAGAAATAATCTCACAGGCTATCAGGTGGGACAGTACTGCTATCTCACCAGCGACAGCCCCTACTGTATTAAGCCCGACAGTCCTGTTGTAAGAGCCTTTGCCAGCTACGGCTGGGGCTGGGGCGGCAGTGGATGGACAAACGCCGTGGACTACATGCATTTCAGCATTTTGGCGACAGGGGGCTAAAGCTGAATGCCATAATTAAATATGCAGATATAAAAACGGCGATTTGCCGTTTTTATATTGTTTTAATCAAAAATGCTTCAAAATAAAGATTATCAGAAAAAAACTTGAAAAATATAATAAATCGCTTGACAAGCAATTATACTTTTGGTATTATGCTCGGGCGTCTGTAAAGAAGCAGAGGCCATTCATGCGGTGAAGCGAGAGATTGCGGATTTAGTCCGGTAACTTTCGTGGAGTATGTCCGGCGCATTTAAAATGCGCGAAATCGGGCGGATGGACATTTACTTTTCATGGCGTATATCGGGTGGGAAAAGCGTCGGCTTAAGCCGACTAAATTTAGGTCACCGTCTGATACGCACGGCTAAGTGTATAGTTAATGTCTGCCGTACCAATGGGCTATAAGCCTAAGTACGAAAACTGGAGGAAAAAATGGCAAATAAAAAAATGATTCGTATTAAGCTGAAAGCGTACGATCACCAGCTGATTGACAAGGCTGCAGCAACAATTGTCGAAACAGCGAAGCGCACAGAGTCTAAGGTTTCGGGACCCATCCCGCTACCCACTGACAAGGAGATAATCACGATTTTACGTGCTGTGCACAAGTATAAGGACAGCAGGGAACAGTTTGAAAGACGTACCCACAAAAGGTTGATTGATATCACAAAACCCACGCAGAAGACAGTCGATGCTCTCATGAGCCTGGAGCTTCCTGCCGGTGTCGAGATTGAAATTAAGCTCTAATTTAAAAAGTGCCAGCAACGCGCGTATAAGGTCAAGTTGATTAAGTTCAACCAATAACCAAAGGAGGAAGATTGATGAAAGCAGCCATTATTGGCAAGAAGGTCGGCATGACACAGATCTTCGATGAAGCGGGAAGGGTCATTCCCGTTACACTGATTGAGGCAGGCCCCTGTGTAGTAGTCCAAAAGAAAACAGAGTGCAAAGAGGGTTACTCTTCGGTGCAGTTTGGATACGAAGAGGTTTCAGAGTCAGCTCTTACGAAGCCCGAAAAAGGACACCTCAGCAAGGCGGGAAGCTATAATCTAAAGTATTTACATGAGTTTAAGCTCGATAATGTCGCAGAGCTGAATGTCGGCGATATTATCAGGTCTGATATATTTAAGGAAGGCGACAACGTCGATATAACAGGCATAAGCAAGGGTAAAGGTTATCAGGGTGTAATAAAACGTCACAACGCGGGAAGAACACCCAGTTCCCACGGCGGAGGCCCTGTTCATAGACACGCCGGCTCAATGGGTGCAGCTGCCTATCCTGCGAAAATTTTTAAGGGAAAGATGGGGGCAGGGCAGATGGGTAATGAACAGGTTACTGTTCAAAATCTTGATGTGGTTCAGGTTGACCCCGAACTTAACATGTTGGTAGTAAGGGGTGCAGTTCCCGGACCTCGCGGCGGCTTAGTTTATGTGACAAGCTCCACTAAGAACAAGAAGAAGAGGCGTTCAGGTCCTGCAACTCCCACGGTAAGTGTAAACCCGCAGAAACGTTCTGCAAGAGGCTAAAGAGAGGAGAATAAAAATGCCTAAAGCAATAATCTATAATATGCAAGGTAAAAAGCTTGGCGAGTATGAACTCTCTGAGGCGATATTTGGGGTGGAACCGAATGCGGCGATGCTGCACGCATCGGTCAGAAGCTATCTTGCAAACAGGAGACAGGGTACGCAGAGTGCCCTCACCAAGAGCGAGGTCAGTTATTCGACAAGGAAGCCTTGGCGACAGAAGGGCATAGGCAGAGCAAGAGCTGGTTATGCAGGCTCTCCAATTTGGAGACATGGCGGTGTGGCGTTCGCGCCGAAGCCCCGCAGCTATAGCTTTAGACTAAACAAGAAGGCTAAGAGGCTCGCTATAAAGAGCGCTTTTTCCGTTAAGGCTCAAGAGAACAGCATTCTGATAATTGATAAGCTCGCGGCTGAAGAGATCAAGACCAAGCCTTTTGTATCTTTACTAAACAAACTGGGAGTTAGCGGCAAGGCCATGTTTATAACCGAGAATGTCGATAACGCAGTTATTAAAAGCACTCGCAACATTCCCGGCATAAAGACGACGACGGCCACGATAATATCGCCATATGAGCTCTTAAACAGCGATACGCTCATTATTGATAAGGCCGCTCTCTCAAGGATTGAGGAGGTATTTGCGTAATGTCGACAGCTTACGATATTATTATTCGACCGATCGTTACAGAACAGTCGATGGAAGATTTAGACATCAAAAAGTACACTTTTGAAGTTTTAAAAACTGCAAACAAGATTGAAATCAAAAAGGCAATAGAAGAAATTTTTGATGTGACTGTAATCAATGTAAACACAACAACTGTCAAAGGCAAGAAAAAGCGCACGGGCGCATATCCTGCCGGCTATACAAAAACCTGGAAAAAGGCCATAGTAAAGCTCAGTGAAGACAGCAAGCCCATCGAGATTTTCGAGGGAATGGTATAAGGGGGATTATTTAGATGTCAATAAAATTTTATAGGCCGACTACTCCCTCAAGGCGCCAGATGAGCGTTTCAGGCTTCGATGGAGTTGACAAGAAGGCAAAGCCGGAGAGAAGCCTTACCGAAGTGAAGAAAAAGCATTCCGGGCGCAATAACCATGGGCGTATTACCGTCAGACACAGAGGCGGGGCAAATCGCAGGAAGTTCCGCATAATCGACTTCAAGCGCAAAAGGATGGATGAAGAGGCCACGGTCTTAAGGCTTGAATACGACCCCAACAGGTCCGCATTTATTGCTCTTTGTGAGTTTGAAGACGGCGAGCGGATTTACATTCTTGCGCCTGTCGGCCTTAAGGCGGGAGATAAGGTTGTATCGTCAAGTACGGCAGACATTAAACCCGGAAACTGCCTCCCGATAGCTAATATTCCTGTCGGCACGGTTATTCATAACATTGAGCTCTACCCAGGAAAGGGAGCCCAGCTTGTTCGCTCGGCGGGAGTTTCAGCCCAGCTTATGGCAAAAGAAGGCAGCCTTGCAACAGTCAGACTTCCTTCCGGTGAGTATAGAAAGGTCAGAATGGAATGCAAAGCTTCCATAGGTCAGGTCGGAAATATCGACCATGCAAACATTTCTTTGGGCAAGGCCGGCAGAAGACGCCATATGGGCATAAGGCCCACAGTCAGAGGCTCTGCTATGAACCCGGTTGACCATCCGCACGGCGGCGGTGAGGGCAAGTCTCCGATAGGAATGCCCAGCCCCTTGACACCTTGGGGCAAGCCGACACTCGGATACAAGACGCGCAAGACAAAGAATCGCAGCAATAAGTACATTGTTAAGCGCCGTGGAACTTAATTAAGGAGGAAATTTAATGAGCAGAAGTTTAAAAAAAGGACCCTTTGCGGCACCCGAGCTTTTAAAACGTATTGATGAGCTCAACAATGCCGGGGAGAAAAAGGTTCTTAAGACATGGAGCCGATCCTCGACGATTTTTCCTTCTTTTGTCGGACACACGATAGCGGTACACGACGGCCGCAGACATGTTCCCATCTATATAACAGAAGATATGGTTGGTCACAAACTTGGCGAGTTTGCCCCCACAAGGACTTTTCGCGGCCATGCGGGCGGCAAGACGCGCAAATAAGGGGGTTAAATCATGGAAGAACGCAAAACTGCAACTGCAGAGATGAAATATGTGAGGATGTCACCACGCAAGCTTCAGATTATTTGCGATGTTATACGTGGCAAAGATGTCAAGTTTGCAAGAGCACTGCTTGAGCATACTCCCAAAATCGGACGCGAGCCTCTAATCAAGGTTTTGGACAGCGCCGTCGCCAATGCGGAAAACAATTTCGAAATGGACAGCGACAATCTCTATATCGAAAAAGTTTTTGTGAACGGCGGACCGATAATCAAAAGAGGCAGACCCCGTGCGCACGGGAGAATGTCCAGAATTAATAAGCGTACCAGTCACATTACGCTTGTTGTAGCAGAAAGGGACTAAGGAGGAACGGAATATGGGACAAAAAGTTAATCCTCATGGCCTGCGCGTTGGAGTAATTAAGGATTGGGACTCACGCTGGTTTGCAAGAAGCGATAAAGTTCCGGATCTTATTGTTGAGGACAAAAAGATTAGAGATTTTCTCAAAAAAGAACTCTTTTCAGCCGGCGTGCCGAAAATTGAGATTGAAAGAGACAATACCAAGGTAAGAATTTTCGTTCATTGCTCAAGGCCGGGAGTTGTTATCGGCAGAGGCGGCACCGAGATAGAGCGTATTCAGAATCTGGTTTCGAATATGATCGGAAAGACTGTTTCGATATCTGTTATAGAGGTAAAGAATCCCGATACATCTGCACAATTGGTTGCCGAGAATATCGCTGCTCAGCTCGAGAGAAGGATAGGCTTTAGAAGGGCGATGAAGAATGCTATCGGCCGTGCGATGCGTGCAGGCGCAAAGGGAATTAAGGTTCTTTGCTCAGGACGTCTTGGGGGAGCGGAAATTGCCAGGAGCGAACACTATCACGAAGGCACAATTCCTCTGCAGACATTAAGAGCTGATATTGAGTACGGTTTTGCAGAAGCGAAGACTACTTATGGAAGAATCGGAGTTAAGGTTTGGATATATAAGGGTGAAGTTCTTTCACAGTCACTCAGAACAACCCCGAGAACTCTTGACCTAAGCAAGCCTCTGGACAGCCGCAGAAGACGGGATGATAGACGCGGCGGAAATCGCAGCAGTTTTAACAGAGGAAATCGTGATGGCGGCAGAAGCAACTACAGCCGTGACAATCGGAGACAATCAGGCGGCTATCGCAGGTCTTCCGGTGAGCAGAATGAAGCCGGCGAGGCTTCGAAAGGAGGCGGCAACTGATGTTAATGCCCAAAAGAGTTAAATACCGCAGAGTACATCGTGGCCGTATGAAGGGTAAGGCCACACGCGGAAACAAGATTACTTATGGAGACTACGGCCTTGTAGCCCTCGAGCCCGCTTGGATAAGCTCGAATCAGATTGAGGCGGCCCGTATAGCTATGACAAGATATATAAGACGTGGCGGCAAAGTTTGGATAAAGATATTCCCTCATAAACCCGTTACAAAAAAACCTGCTGAGACACGTATGGGTAAAGGCAAGGGCGCTCCCGAGTTTTGGGTAGCGGTTGTTAAGCCCGGCAGAGTAATGTTTGAAATTGCCGGGGTTTCTGAAGCAGCTGCCAAAGAAGCGCTTCGACTTGCAGGTCACAAGCTGCCCTGCAAAACAAAGATTGTGAGTGCAAAGGACCTCGAATTAGGCGGTGAAGAAGATGAAAGTTAATGAAATTCGTTCAATGTCCGCTGAAGAGCTGGAGCAGAAACTGGTTGAACTCAAGAAGGATCTCTTCATGCTTAGAATGCAGCATGCCACAAATCATCTTGATAATCCAACGAAGATATCTGACACACGCCGCAGTATTGCAAGAGTCAAGACTGTAATGCGCGAAAAACAGCTAGGACGTTGAGGAGGAAGCGTATTATGGATGGAGTAAGAACAAGTTCAAGAAAAACGCGCGTTGGCAAGGTTGTTTCAGACAAGATGGATAAAACAATAGTTGTCCTCGTTGAAGAGCGCGTTGCCCATAAGAGGTATAAAAAGATTATAGCTCGGTCATATCGCCTTAAGGCGCATGATGAGTTGAATGAATGTCGTATTGGCGACAGAGTCCGTGTAATGGAGACTCGCCCTCTTTCCAAGGATAAGAGATGGCGCTTGGTCAACATTATCGAGAAGGCTAAATAAGGAGGCGTCTTAATGGTACAGCAAGAAAGTTTTCTTAAGGTTGCCGACAATTCAGGCGCAAAAGAAATTAAATGCATAAGAGTTCTGGGCGGTTCAGGGCGCAGATATGCCGGTATAGGTGATGTTATAGTCGCTTCTGTAAGAAAGGCAAATCCGGGCGGCCAGGTTAAAAAGGGAGATGTTGTCAGAGCTGTCGTTGTTCGTACTGCAAAGGCTACGAGACGCCAAGACGGCACATATGTTCGTTTCGACGAAAATGCCGCTGTCATAATTAAAGACGACAGAAATCCCACTGGAACCCGCATATTTGGGCCTGTTGCACGTGAGCTTCGAGAGAAGAACTATATGAAGATTCTTTCGCTTGCTCCGGAAGTCATATAGGAGTGTGCGGCATATGAAAATAGTTAAGAATGACAAAGTACTTGTCATTTCCGGAAGAGATAAGGGCACAGAAGGAGAAGTTCTCGCCGTTTTCCCTAAGGAAGGAAAGGTCCTTGTTAAGGGTGTTTCGGTTGCTTTAAAGCATAAAAAGCCCAGAAGACAGGGAGAAGAGGGCGGGATAATCAAGCTTGAAACCCCGATTAACGCTTGCAAAGTCATGGTTGTATGCAAAAAGTGCAATAAGCCCACAAGAGTAGCTTATAAGCTTTCTGATGATGGGAAAAAAGCGCGAGTTTGTAAGCACTGCGGGGCAGAGCTGTAAGGAGGTTGCTCGGAATGAATAGAATGAAAGAAAAATATCAAAGTGAGATAGCTCCTGAGCTCATGAAGCATTTTGGTTACAAGAGCGTTATGCAAATTCCGCGCCTTGAGAAGATTACGGTTTCGGTTGGATGCGGAGATTGTAAAGACAACGCCAAGGCTCTTGAAGCTGTTATAAAGGATATAAGCACAATTACCGGACAGCATGCTGTTGCTACAGTTGCAAAGAAGTCTGTTGCAAACTTTAAGCTTCGTGAAGGCATGAATGTCGGTGTTAAGGTCACACTCAGAAGCGATCGCATGTGGGAGTTTTTAGACAGGCTCTTCAATGTTGCGCTGCCGCGTGTAAGAGACTTCAGAGGTATTTCTGCCGATGCATTCGACGGCAGGGGCAACTACAGTCTGGGGCTCAAGGAACAAATAATTTTCCCGGAGATCGACTACGACAAGATAGATAAGCTTCGCGGTATGAATATTTCAATCACTACGACTGCAAAGACAGATGAGGAAGCTCGCATGCTTCTCGGCCTGCTCGGAGCACCGTTTAAGACAGCATGAGGAGGATTAGTAAGTTATGGCAAAAAAGTCACTCAGATTAAAGCAAGCGCGCCCTGCAAAGTATTCCACCCGTGCATACAATCGCTGCAGACTTTGTGGAAGACCCCATGCTTATCTCAGAAAGTTCGGTGTCTGCCGCATATGTTTCAGAGAGCTTTCGTATAGGGGAGAAATTCCCGGCGTTAGAAAAGCGTCCTGGTAGTTTTCCGGGACATGGATGGTGATTGCCTCTTCTTCCGGTGCATAAGAGGAGAGGAACATCACCACCTAAACCGCAGCAAGCGGTAACTCTGTATTTTAGGAGGATATTATGCAAATTACAGACCCCATTGCCGATATGCTCACACGCATACGCAATGCAGCAAATGCAGGTCACGAAAATGTTGACGTTCCTGCGTCCAAGATGAAAAAGTCCATAGCCAAAATTTTACTTGAAGAAGGCTATATTAGGGACTATAAGTTTTCTGAAGGTGGAGTGCAGGGTGTTATTACAATTTATCTCAAATATTTGCCCGGAAAAGAAAAGGCCATACAGGGACTTCAAAGAGTATCTAAACCGGGGCTTAGGGTTTATGCCGGTGCCGGCGATATACCCTACGTACTTAAAGGCCTTGGTATTGCTATTGTCTCAACATCTAAAGGTGTGATGACTGATAAAGATGCAAGAAAATTAAATGTCGGCGGCGAAGTTCTCGCCTTTGTCTGGTAGGAGGGGTTTATATGTCAAGAATCGGAAGAGAACCCGTTGTTATTCCTGCCGGAGTTCAGATTGAAGTTAAAGAAGGGAATGTAATCACCGTTAAGGGCCCCCTAGGGGAGCTGACGCGCAGCTTTAGTCCCAAAATGGAGATTAAGCACGAAGATGGGAAAATCCTTGTCCTTCGTCCGGACGATGAGAGAGAAACCCGCAGCATTCATGGACTTACTAGATCGTTAATTTATAACATGGTTCAGGGTGTAACCGAAGGGTTTAAGAAAACTTTGCTTATAAGCGGAACGGGATACAGGGCAGAGAAGAAGGGCGACGAGCTCGTTATGAAGCTTGGATTCAGCCACGATATAATTGTCAAGGAAACCGACATCATTAAAATTGATGTTCCTGATCCGACTCGAGTTATTATAAAAGGGTCTGATAAAGAACTCGTCGGCCAATTTGCGGCAGATGTCAGAGGCCATCGTCCTCCCGAACCTTATAAGGGTAAAGGCATTAGATATGCAGATGAATATGTCCGCCGCAAGGCTGGCAAGACCGGTGCGTAAAGTGAGGTGTGTTTAGATGATTAAGAAAGCAGACAGAAATGTAAGGCGCAAACAGCGTCATGTCCGTGTTCGCGGGAAAGTCAATGGCTGCTCTGAGCGCCCCAGACTTTGCGTATATCGCAGCAGCAAAAACATTTATGCACAGCTCATAGATGACGTTAACGGCCACACACTTTGCTCTGCATCAAGTGTTGAGAAAGATTTTAATGGCGGAGCAAATGTTGAGGCTGCCAGGGAAGTCGGCAAGAAGCTCGCAGAGAGAGCGAAAACTCTTGGAATCGAGAATGTTGTTTTCGATCGCGGCGGATACATATATCATGGTCGTGTCAAGGCTTTGGCCGAAGGTGCCCGAGAGGCCGGACTTCAGTTTTGAGAAAGGAGGAAACAATTATGTCATATGCAAATACCACAAACAGTAGAGACAGGCGCAGCAGAGACAGACGCAGCCGCCAGGAAGAAGAACCAAAAGAATTTATCGAAAAAGTTGTTTCCTTAAATCGAGTCAGCAAGACGGTTAAGGGCGGACGTGTAATTAAGTTCTCCGCACTTTGTGTTGTTGGCGACGGAAAAGGCAAGGTCGGATACGGACTTGGCAAGGCCAACGAGGTATCCGAGGCCATAAGGAAAGGTCTTGAGGATGCCAAAAAGAACATGTTCAAGATAACAATTGTTGATGAGACAATTCCCCATGACGTAATCGGCAAATTTGGAGCAGGTGTAGTTCTTATGAAGCCGGCGCCTGAAGGAACCGGTGTTATTGCCGGAGGTCCTGTCCGTGCGATAGTTGAAGCCGTAGGCATCAAGAACATCAGAACAAAGAGCCTTCGCTCAAATAATCCGGTCAATGTTGTTGCAGCAGCAATGATGGGTCTTCGTTCACTGCGAGATGTAAATCAGGTGGCAGTCTATAGATCCAAGAGCCCTGAAGAAATTTTGGGTTAAGGGGGCCGTCTATAATGGAAAAGACAATAAGAATTACGCTCGTTAAGAGCTTAAATGGAAGACATGATAAGCACATTCGTACTGCCCATTCACTTGGACTTAAAAAGATCGGCGACGAAACTTGCCAGCCCGACAATGTGTGTACTAGGGGCAAAATTGAGCGTATATCATATCTTATCGATGTTACGGAAGCTTAAGGAGGCTCATGATGAAACTTAGTGAACTTTCACCCGTCCCGGGCAGCAGAAAAGAAGCCAAGCGTAAGGGTAGAGGTCATGGCAGCGGCAACGGCAAAACTGCCGGCCGCGGACATAAGGGCCAGAAATCCAGAAGCGGAGGCAGGGTCCGCATAGGTTTTGAAGGCGGACAAATGCCATTTGCAAGACGCGTGCCCAAGAGAGGGTTTAACAATATTTTTGCAAGGCCTCTCACTGCATTAAACCTCGACAAGCTTCAGAAGTTTGAGGCCGACACTGTGATCGACGCAGCCCTTCTCCTTGAAGAGGGTGTGATCAGCAAATGTGAATACGGCATAAAGATTTTAGGAAACGGTGAAATTACGAAGCCGTTGCATGTTAAAGCCGCTGCATTTTCGGCATTGGCAAAAGAAAAGATTGAAAGTGCAGGCGGGAAGGCCGAGGTGGTCTGATTGCTAAAGATTCTAAGAGCTGCATGGAAGATTGATGAAATAAAGGAAAAAATACTTTTCACGCTATTCATCATACTGCTTTACCGCATCGGCAATGCTGTTCCGGTTCCTTATGTAGATACTGCAAAACTTGCTCAGTATTTCAGCAGTATGAGCAATACTGTCCTGGGACTCTGGAACACGATGTCCGGCGGAGCTTTTTCACAGGCAACAATATTTGCTCTCAGTATTCAGCCTTATATCAACGCTTCTATCATTATCCAACTTCTTACCATAGCCATACCTGCGCTGGAGAGACTTCAGAAAGAGGGCGGCGAAGAAGGGAAAAAAAAGATCGCCGCCATAACCAGGTACTCCACGGTTGCTATCGGTCTTATCCAGGGCTTTGCTTATTATACGCTGATTAAGAACAATCAGATGCTTCGTGAAGACGGTATTGGCATCTGGCCGGCCATAGTCATAATTGCAACATTTATGGCCGGTTCGGCTCTTGTAATGTGGCTTGGCGAACAAATCACGGAGTTCGGCGTTGGAAACGGCATTTCTATAATACTTTTTATAAGTATTGTTTCAAGATTCCCGGTTAGCATCATCAGAATGGTAAGCAGTGTTGCACAGGGGGCTCTGGCATGGTGGACAGCTTTGCTCATGCTTTTGGGCGCGCTTGCAATTATTGTTCTGATAGTAATCGTCAATGATTCCGAGCGTCGTTTACCTGTTCAATACTCAAAACGGGTTGTCGGAAGGAAGCTTTATGGCGGCCAGTCCACACACCTTCCTATGAAGTTAAATATGTCAGGTGTCCTTCCGGTAATATTCGCGCAGTCAATAGCTTCCATACCGGCCACAATATGCGCCTTTGTTCCGAGGTGGAATGACAGCTGGCTCATGAGAAATGTTTTTAACACAAACACATGGGTATACGCAGTATTTTACTTCTTGCTAATCATTTTCTTTAGCTATTTCTACTCGACTATTCAGTTCAACCCCGTCGAGATTGCAAACAATCTCAGAAAAAATGGCGGATTTATCCCGGGATTTCGTGCCGGCAAACCCACAAGCGACTTTATTCAGAAAGTTCTAAATAAGATTACGCTCTTTGGTGCTATTTACTTAGCTATAATTGCCTTGGCTCCGATCCTGGTTAGTATGTTCTCTAAGTCCGCTGCGCTCAGTGGAATTTCGTTAGGCGGAACCTCAATAATAATTGTGGTTGGTGTTGCTGTTGAAACGGTTCGCGCTATTGAAGCACAAATGATGATGCGCAACTATAAGGGATTTCTTGACTAAATAAGGAGGGTGTTATGAAGCTGATTCTGCTTGGCGCTCCCGGTGCCGGAAAAGGCACGCAAGCGTCGCTCATAGGTAAACAACTCAATATTCCGACTATCTCAACAGGAGATATTTTGAGAACTGCCATGAAAAATAAGACTCCGATCGGTCTCAAAGCGAAGGAGTATGTTGACAGCGGCAGATTAGTACCGGATGATGTCATTATCGGTATCGTCAAAGAGAGGCTTGAAAGCCCGGATTGCAAAAACGGATATATACTTGACGGTATGCCGCGTACTATTGCTCAGGCTGATGCTCTAAACGAAAACGGCATCGAAATCGATAAGGTAATTTCAATAGAGACAGATGACGAAACAATAATAAAACGAATGGCGGGACGCAGAGTTTGTCCAAAATGCGGAGCTTCCTATCATATTCAGGCAGCGCCGCCAAGTAAAGACGGAATTTGTGACAACTGCGGCGATGAATTGGTTATAAGAAAGGATGATGATCCCGATACTCTTCGAAAGAGGCTCGAGGTCTTCCACACTGAAACAAAACCGCTCATCGATTATTATCAAAAAAGAAACAGGCTCAGCTCTGTCAGCAACAAAAATTCCATTGAGGAGACATACAGAGCTATTATGAAAATCCTGGATAATGAATGATTATATTAAAGTCCTCCAGAACAATTGATAAAATGCGGAAGGCAGGCAGGCTCGCATCTCAGGCAAGAGCATTGGCAGGTGAACTTATCAGTCCCGGTATAAGAACCGAAGAAATTGACAAAGAAGTTTGTAAGTTTATAAGACAGTCGGGAGGCGAACCCACATTTCTTGGCTATGGCGGCTTTCCTAAAAGTTTATGCATTTCAGTAAACGATGAAATTATTCACGGGATTCCGGGCTCCAGAATTCTTCGAACAGGAGACATTGTAAGCATTGACGTTGGTGCCACGGTAGACGGATACATCGGAGACTGCGCAGCTACATTCGCTTGCGGAGAGATATCAAAAGAGGCAAGAAGACTGATAGATGTTACTCAAGAGAGCTTTTACAGAGGAATTGAATTTGCCAGAGAAGGCTACAGGGTGTCTGATATTGGAGCCGCAATTGCCGAATATGTCGAAAGTAACGGATACTCCGTTGTGAGAGACTATGTAGGTCACGGCGTTGGTTCAAACTTACACGAAGAGCCATCGGTACCGAATTACAGAAGCAGAGAAAACCGAGAACGGCTGCAGCGTGGAATGACACTTGCAATTGAACCGATGGTCAATGCTGGTAATTACCGAACAAAGGTCCTGAGTGACAAGTGGACAGTTGTGACGCTTGATGGCTCACTATCGGCTCATTATGAAAACTCATTGGCAATAACCGACGGAGCGGCAGAGATTCTGACTGTCTCTTAAGAAAATAATTGTTCTTACTTAATTTGGGAGGTTTATTTAATCTTGGCGAAAGACGATGTAATTGAACTGGAGGGGAGAGTTGTTGAATCCCTGCCTAATACAAACTTCAGTGTAGATATAGGCAACGGACACATAATTCTTGCTCATATTTCCGGTAAACTCAGAATGAATTTTATCAGGATATTGCCCGGAGACAAGGTCACGGTACAAATGAGCCCATATGACCTTACCAGGGGAAGAATAGTTTGGAGAAGCAAGTAAGCTATCAAGGAGGAAAAAATGAAAGTTAGACCTTCAGTAAAGCCCATGTGTGAAAAATGCAAGGTAATTAAGCGTTATGGCAGGGTTATGGTAATCTGCGATAACCCGAAGCATAAGCAGCGCCAGGGCTAATTAAAAAATGAATAACCGTCATTTGATTCAGGCTCCCTCCGGCGGGATTAAGCTAAAGTCTAATGATTATAATGACGGAAAATATTGCACATTGAAAGGATGATTGCACAGTATGGCACGTATAGCCGGCGTGGACCTGCCAAAGGACAAGAGAATTGAAATAGGCTTGACCTATGTCTATGGTATTGGCAGAACAAGCGCATTGAAAATTTTGGAAAAAAGCGGAGTTGATCCGTCCAAGAGAGTGAAGGATCTCACAGACGAAGAGGAAGTCAGGATTCGTGAAGTCATAGATCACGAATATATTGTTGAGGGTGATCGCAGAAGGATAGCTGCACTCGATATCAAGAGACTCTCAGAGATAGGCTCATATCGTGGGCTTCGTCATAGAAGAGGTTTGCCTGTACGCGGACAGCGCAGCAAGACTAATGCTCGCACACGCAAGGGACCCAAGCGCACGATAGCTAATAAGAAGAAGTGAGGGTAGTGTGATGGCAAATCCTAGAAGAAGAACTCGCACAAGACGCAAGGAGCGTAAAAATATTGAGAGAGGTCAGGTTCACATCAGCTCCTCTTTCAACAATACAATGGTTACAATTACCGACATGAACGGCAATGCAATTTCGTGGGCATCTTCCGGCGGACTCGGATTTAGAGGAAGCAAGAAAAGCACCCCCTATGCTTCACAAACAGCTTCGGAAACAGCGGCAAAAGCGGCAATGGAGCACGGCCTCAAGACTGTTGAAGTTTATGTAAGAGGTCCCGGGTCGGGACGTGAAGCTGCCATTCGCGCACTTCAGACAGCCGGTTTAGAAGTAACCATGATTAAAGATGTAACACCTATACCGCATAACGGCTGCCGTCCTCCTAAGAGGCGCAGAGTCTAGGAAAGGGAGGTTAGATAGATGGCAAGATATACAGGGGCAGTTTGTCGCCAGTGTCGCAGGGAAGGTCAAAAACTATTTCTGAAAGGTGATAAATGCTACACACCTAAGTGCGCAATGGAGAAAGACTCCAGAGTGGCACCTCCCGGACAGCACGGACGAGGCAGAGGAAAAACCTCTGAGTACGGACTCCAGCTTCGTGAAAAACAGAAGACTCGCCGTTACTACGGTATATTTGAAAGACAGTTCCGCAACTATTTCGAAATGGCAGAGCGCCGTCAAGGACCTACAGGCGAAAACCTGCTTGCAATCTGTGAGAGCAGACTGGACAATATAGTCTACAGGCTTGGTTTTGCTATGAGTCGTCCCGAAGCGCGTCAACTCGTAAACCACGGACATTTTTTAGTTAACGGCAGAAAGGTCAACATACCCAGCTTCCTTGCTAAGCCCGGTATGGTAATTACACTCAGAGACAAGAGCCGCCAGCTGGAAAGAATCAAAGCCAATGTTGAGGCAAATTCTTTCAGGCAGCCGCCCAAGTGGCTTGAGTATGATCCTTCAAACTTCATTGCGAAGGTCGTTTCTACTCCCCAGAGAGAGGATATTGATTTGCCTGTTGAGGAAACTCTAATCGTTGAGCTGTACTCCAAGTAATCGGGATACCCTCATTAAGCAATCAATAGTTAAGCGTTTTACGCATGAATATAATAGGAGGGTTAACTCATGATGGAACCTAAATTTGATAAGCCGACCATCGAATGTGTGGAGACCCCTGCCGATGAATCTTATGGCAAGTACATAATAAGCCCTCTTGAGAGAGGCTATGGAACAACCTTGGGCAATTCTCTGCGCCGAGTACTCCTCTCATCACTCCCGGGCACAGCTGTTACTGCTATAAAGATTTCCGGAATACAGCACGAGTTTTCGACAATACCCGGTGTCAGAGAAGATGTGACCGAGATTGTCTTGAATCTGAAGGGACTCATTGCAAAACTCTACTGTGAAGAAGAGAAAAAGCTTTATCTCGAGGGCAATGATGAGTGTGTGCTGACTGCAGGCGATATAAAAGCCGATGCTGAAGTTGAGATATTAAATCCCGACTTACACATAGCAACGCTGGGGCCCGGAGCATCTCTTTCAATGGAAATCACAATTAATCACGGATCAGGCTATGTTTCCGCAGAGAGAAATAAAGAAGAGAAGAACAAAACTGATTCCAAGTATGAGATAGGTACTATTCCTATGGATTCTATTTTCTCGCCGGTACTTAAAGTAAACTACACGGTTGAGAATACCCGTGTGGGCAACAGAACAGACTTTGACAAACTCACACTTGAAATTTGGACGGATAAAACAATACTTCCTCGCGAATCGCTGTCTCTTGCATCCAAAATTCTAGTTGACCATTTCAGCCTTTTCCTTGAAATGACGGATGCTGCAGTTGACGAATCTACAATAGTGGAGCTTGAGGAGCAGGAAGGCAACAAAATTTTAGAAATGACAATAGAAGAGCTCGATTTATCTGTGAGAAGCTTCAATTGCCTGAAGCGCGCTAAGATTAACACTGTTGAGGAGCTCACAAATACCACACCAAGTGAAATGATGAAGGTTAGAAACCTCGGCCGAAAGTCTCTTGAAGAAGTTCAACGCAAGTTGGAAAGTCTTGGAGTCTCCCTGGCAAAGGAAGATAATCAATAAGAGAGCATCAGGCTTAGTAGGAGGATAGACAATGTTTGGAAAGAGAAAACTCGGCAAAACAAGCGCTCAAAGAAAAGCTATGCTGCGTCAGCAGGTAACAGACTTCCTTAGGGATGGAAAGCTTGAGACAACATATACACGTGCAAAGGAAGTTCAGCCCATAGCCGAGAAAATGATCGGTCTCGCAAAAAAAGGCGGATTGGCAAACTATAGGAATGCACTCTCATTCATTACCGATGAGGATGTAGCTAAAATGCTATTTGATGAGACTTCAAAAAAATATGCCGAGCGCAACGGCGGATATACGCGCGTAACCAGAATAGGTGTTCGTCGCGGCGATGCGGCTGAAATGGCTGTAATTGAGCTGGTTTAATTCAATTTAGAAAATAAAAATGACTCTGTTTTATTGACAGGGTCATTTTTATTTCATGTCCGTATCATTGAAAAGGGAATAAAAAGCAGCACAGTTTAACTGTGCTGCTGGAAGTTTTCTTATGATAGCAAATACTAAATCTTCATGCAAACATCCCATGCACGCCAAATAACGGTTCTGAGGTTGCCTACGGCAACACAGTCACCGACGAGGTGCACTTTGCGGGAGGCTTTTGCAACAGGGTTGGGAACAAAGCCAACGCCGTTAACAGCATCATCATACTCAAGCTCAAAGGTCTCACCGGTTTTTCTGTTCTTAACAGTGGCGACACCATTCTTAAGGGAGGTGACCGTGGATTCAAGATAAACAGGAACCTGATGATATTCCATAGCATCCCTGAGATAAGATGTGTTGCAAAGGCTGGTTGCATCGTCGGCAATAAGATCAGACTTGAACTCAACTATAATGGGGTGCTTACCGGCACGAACGTAGTCGTAGGCTGCCTCGCAGGATGACTGGCCGCCGCCGATAAAGAGAACTTTATCTCCAACTTCCTTCTGGTCTCTGAGGATATCCGTGAAGGTGAGAGTCGTTTCAAAGCCGGGTATAGTGGGCATTGTTCTCGGGACAGAACCTGTAGCAACGATTACTTCATCAAAATCACCGAGGACACCTATATCGTTAACCTCAGTATTAAGTTTAACTGGAATACCGGCTTCCTTAATTTCACGTCTGTACCAATTGAGCAGTTCCTTGTCGTTCTCCTTGAATGTCATTGAGGAAGCGGTAATGAACATACCTCCGAGCTCGCTGTCTTTTTCAAAGATAGTGGGCTTGTGTCCGCGCTTTGTAAGCACAAGTGCGCATTCCATACCACCGATACCGCCGCCGATGATGGCAACCTTTTTGGGTTTGCGTGTGGGAACAATCTTGTATTTATGGCTCTGCATTGTTGTGGGATTCAGAGCGCAGCGCGCAAGGTGCAGCGAGTCGTCGAGCTTCTGCAGGTTGGGTGTGCCCTTAAATTTAGCAAAGTTGAAGCAGCCGTTGTGGCAGCGTATACAAGGTTTAATCTCATCTCTGCGGCCGGTTCTGAGCTTCGTAACCCACTCATGGTCAACGAGGTTCTGACGAGCTATGGCAACAGCATCAATAGTGCCGTTCTTGATTTCCTCGGCAGCAACTTCATATGTCATACGTCCGGCAGGAACACAGGGCTTATCTGTGAATTTTCTTATGTGCTTTACATACTCGAGGTTGCAGTTATCAGGCATATACTGAGGGGGATGTGCCCAATACCAAGCATCGTATGTACCGTTGTCGCAGTTAAACATATCGTAGCCTGCGTCGGAGAGATACTTGATGGCTCTCTCGGATTCTTCCATATCGCGTCCGAATTCAACAAAGTCTTTTTCATAAGGCAATGCGCCCTTGCCCCATTCTTTGGTCTTCGAAACAACCGAGTAGCGAAGAGATACAGGGAAGTCTTCACCGGCATCACGCTTAATCGCCTGAACTATTTCGACGGGGAAACGGAACCTGTTTTCAAAAGAACCGCCATACTGGTCAGTGCGGAAGTTCCAGTTCTTCATTGTAAACTGGTCAAGGACATAACCTTCGTGGACGGCGTGAATTTCAACACCGTCAACACCGGCCTCACGAAGCTTCTTTGCTGTTTTACCAAAGGCTTCGACCATGTCCTGAATTTCCTCAACAGTGAACGGACGAGAGATAACATCCTCGGCCCAGCGGTTAGGAACCTCAGATGCTGATGCGCAGCAGTACTGGACGTCAACTATAGGGCTTGCAATCTTGTTGAGAAAATCGTTTTTTGCAATAATTGTCATCCATCCGTTAATAGCCATGGATCGACCCATGCCGGCTGCTAGTTGAACAAAGAGCTTGGCGCCGGTCTTGTGGAATTCAACCATGTAATCCTTGAGCTTCCTAAACATTCTTTCATTCTGATAAAGCCACTTTCTGCCGGGAATACCGAGCTGGTCACGGACGCACTGCATACCCGGAAGAATCAGACCGACACCGTCTTGAGCCCTGTTCAAGAGAAACTTTGCAGCCTCTCTATCAAAGTGGTTAGGCTCGAGCCAACCAAAGAGAGATGTTCCTCCCATTGAACATTGAACCAGACGGTTCTTGATTTCTACATTTCCGATTTTCCAAGGGGTAAATAGAGGTGCATACTTTTCATCCATGTAATTAATTCCTTCCTTTTTATATTTTTACGTTGTTGATGCGACAACTGACGCACAAAATACCAACGTTTTTACAAATTAAATCATTGCCGGCCATCATATTTTAGGCGAAAATCCCGGACAATTCTGTAAGTACAGAGGTATAAACAATGTTTTACATTGAAGTCGATGTAAATATACCATATAAAAATAAATAAATCAACAGAAAAAGACCCTGAAAATCAATTAAATAACGATCTTTTCAATAAAATATTTAAGAAAATTATCCAAATAATCTAAATCAGAATTCTTACTGAATATTTAAAGGCCAAAAACTGATTAATCAGACTTGATAATTAAAAAGAAGTTTTCGCAATCTATCAAGATTTCAGCTTAAAGAATCCGCCTTTTGATATAATTAATAAAAATATATTCTCATACAAGTTTATAATTTTAGTTATTTGTAATGCTTAAAAAAAGAAATTTGTTTGCAAATGCTGCTATAACTTATTGAATTTTAAAGTAAAAATATTCCATGAACGTCGAGCTTTAAAAAAGTAAAGAGGAAGCAGGCCGCATATTGTGTAATACATATTTTAATTTAAGCAAACGAGTGGCCATAAAGCCGAATTTGTAAATTTATATAAGAGATATTAATAATTTGTTTGCTTGACTAATCAGTTGGCAGAATTTGTCCTTTAATAAAAACTAAGCGGATTTTAGAAACAATATATCAGAGGACCAGAGCATGGGGATGTAGATGCGTCTGATTAATTAATGCAGTATAGGCGCAGAAATAAGACGCGAAATTAGCAGAGAGGAAAAGCGGAGAATTAATTTTAAAAACTGGTTTAAATGAGCTTAGAAATTATTATAATCATAGTTGTTTTAACAGGGTGAATTTGAAGAAAGACATTTAGTAAATTAATGTGATTGAATCTTAGATATAAAAACTTTAAACTTATAGAACGTTCTCAGAATGACTGTTTATTTATGCTTAAATCGGACAGGTATTTTTATACTTGACAAAAAAAGATATGAATGCTATTATTACTGGGCCTGTTTGAAGGAAGCATATATGGCAAATGCCATCTTGCTCGTCCTGGATGTGCGCCAGTAGCTCAGGTGGATAGAGCAACTGCCTTCTAAGCAGTAGGTCGGGGGTTCGAGTCCCTCCTGGCGTGCCAAAATAACACGGTGGGTATAGCTCAGCTGGTTAGAGCATCGGATTGTGGTTCCGAGGGTCGAGGGTTCGAATCCCTTTACCCACCCCAACACCTGCGGGAGGCCGATAATCCGGCCTCCTTGCAGTGAAGTCCCAGACAGACAAAAATACTATGGGATGTAGTGTAACGGTAACACACCAGACTTTGACTCTGATATTGTAGGTTCGAGCCCTGCCATCCCAGCCATCTTGATCCAGTAGCTCAGGAGGTAGAGCACCTGCCTTTTAAGCAGGTTGTCCGGGGTTCGAATCCCCGCTGGGTCACCACATTTTGTCCGAAAAGCCGGAATAAAGCCGGATTTTCGGACATTTTTCTTTGTTTTTTGTACTTTTTTTGAAAAATATGAAGCAGCCGTTCATCACATGGCCGCTATCAATGCCTTTGCTCCTATCATATTGATTGCTCTTCTTATGTTGTAGGCCAGAAAACTCAGCCCCAGCTCTGCTGAGGCTTTTTCTTTGCCCTTACACAGTAAATAATGTACGCCGTTATACCATTTTACCGTTCCGAACGGATGCTCAGAAAGACACATTCGCTCTTTTAACTTTTCTTTGTTGTCTTCTATGCGCAAAACAACTTTTTTCTTCGGCACGTGTCCCGTATCAAGAGTGTGGTTATTTGGACTGATTCTTGCATTCGGCGGTATTGCCTGTATAGGTCCTCTGAGAATCCCGAACATTTTTACTGGTACACAGTCTGTTTCAGGGCCAAAGCTGACCTCTTTCCATTCCGCATTTGTACATTTGTTTTTACAAGCTCGACAACGTTCTTTATCTTTGTATACCGTATTTCTGCCGCGTTTTTTGGAATACCGAAGCTCATGTCCCATGGGGCAGATTACTCTTCCCTCGGAATCTCGTACAAAACAACTGATTGCTCCTTTGGTCTGTAATTCCACTGTGATGCCGCTGCCCTCATAGATATTAGGCAAAACTCCCGCTTTTATGCACTTCTCGATATCTTCCCGTTTTGTGGAATTTCGCTCTTCTTCCGTTATCTCATTTTCCTCATAGGGCAGGTCATAGCTTCGCTCTTCCTTGTCGTACTTCAGAGCAACCGTAGGAGCTGTTCCGTCGTAGATACAATCTAATATATCTGCCTTGCTTTCATAACCTTTATCCGCAACAACCGATATTGTCGATACTTCCAGCTGCTCCTTGGCTTGTGATGCAAGCTTAGATAAAAGTCCTTGATCTGTATTGCGGTTTGTAACCTCATACTCCGCTATCATATGGCTCCCGCTGTCAACTGCCGTCTGTACATTGTAGCAACAGTGAAATCCGTCTTTTGAGTGCATTCGTCTGGCTTCAGAATCTGTCGTCAATATCTGCCGTTCTCCGCTTTCAAGAAGCTCTTTTAAAATACCCTCGTATTTTTCTTGGCGAGTACGAAGTTCTTCTACTGCCGCTTTTACCTTGCCGTTTTCTTCTTCTGTTGCAGTTTCAGATTGGTCGCACTCCTCCATTTCCTCAAGATATTTCTTTATCTTCTCATCTATATGTGCCAGCTTCTTTTCCAATACCTCTTTATTGTAGCAATTATCTTTACTGTTTACTGCTCGTATTTTGCTCCCGTCTATTGCCAGAAGCTCTCGATTATATAGTCCAAGCTTTATACACAGTTTTCCAAAGGCGCGAAATGTATTGCGTATTGCAGATGCATTTTCCTTTCGAAAATCTGAAATAGTCCGAAAGTCAGGCTTTAACTCTCCAAGCAGATAGAAAAGTTCTATGTTCCTCCTGCATTCTCTCATCAGCATACGGCTGGAGCGAATTCGATTGAGATAGCCATAAATATACAGTTTCAATAAATCTCTCGGATCATAGGCAGGTCGGCCGGTCTGAGCAGGTTGGGATTTTGAAAATCCCAATCCTTCCATATCCAAAGAATCTACAAATGCATCAATCACCCTAACCGGGTTTTCATCATCTAAATAGTCCTCAACACATTCAGGCAGAAAGCTGATTTGCATACGATCTTTTTTTTCTATATACTTCATCTTTTTCACTCACCTCTTGCACTATTTTATCATATTTCCACCCTTTTTCTTCTCTTTTCGGACAGTCTGACCACTAATAAAGAAAATCCGACAGCATCGTTGTCGGATTTTCTTTATTATAACAGATCTTTGAGTTCGGAATTAGCTGACGATTAAAATCCGTCCTTTTCTTGAATAACATAAAAAAGCCAGTTGAGTATGTCATTATAAACTTCAGATTTATTGATCTCATTAAGCATTTCGTGCCTGCCTTCGGGATAAAGTTTGTAGCTAACATTCTTTAATCCGGCTTCTCTGAACGAGGAATAGGACTTTATAACACCTACACCATAGTCTCCGACAGGGTCCATTGAGCCGCTCATAAAGAACGCATAGAGCTCAGTATTCATTTTCTGCAGATTTTCCTTGTTTTGTATGAAAGCGAGACCGCCCATCATGTCTCTGAAGAGGGAAACGGTTGGAAGAATCTTAGCTCCGCAGAAGGGGTCGTCAACATAATTATCCACAACATTTTCATCTCTGGAAAGCCAATCAAAATCAGTTCTTTTAGGCTCAAACTTTTTGTTGTATGAACCAAATGCTGTGTCATTAACCAATTTAGAGCGATGTTTTTTGCCTTCTCTATGCATAACAGCTTCTGAAAGAAGCCTGCCTGCCGTAATCATAGCTTTTGGCTGCTGTCCGGTGCCTGATATTATTGCTCCGTATATACCTGAATCGGGGTACTCAATTAGGTGAGTCCTGAGAAGAAAGCTTCCCATAGAGTGCCCAAGAATAAAGTAGGGAATATCCGGGTGCTTTTCCGCAGTTATTTTACGCAGCTTTTCAATATCCATTACAACCTTTTCCCAGCCGTTATTATATGCAAAAAAGCCCAACTCATCCGGAGAGAATACACTTTGTCCGTGACCTAAGTGGTCGTTACCGACAACGACAAAGCCTTTTGAAGCCAAATAGCGCGCAAAATCGGAATATCTTTCGACATATTCATTTACTCCATGGCAGATTTGCAAGACTCCGTTGAAATCACAGTCCGGAATCCACTCGTGCACATGAATATCGGTAAGTAAATCGGAAGATTTAAAAGTAAATTCATTTTCATTGACAAATGCCATTTATAAATTTCCCCCTTTATGGTATATTTACTCTAATTGGGATAATTCTACATTCAAAAATTTTAAAAGTCAATAAAGCGAAAAGAGGTTAATAATGAACAAATATCTCATAGCACTAGACCAGGGAACAACGAGCTCCAGAGCCATTATTTTTGACAATATGGGCCAAATAATCTCCCTAGGGCAAAAGCCGTTTAAGCAGCATTACCCAAAGGCTGCCTGGGTTGAGCATGATCCGTTTGATATTTTAAATTCTCAAATAGAAGCTCTGGCAGAAGCCTACGAAAAAAGCGGGATAAAAGCCGAGGATATAGCCGGTATAGGGATAACAAATCAGAGAGAAACAACAATTGTTTGGGATAAAAACACCGGAAAGCCGGTCTACAATGCCATTGTCTGGCAGTGTAGACGAACCGCCTCCATCTGTGATGAGCTGACGGCAGACGGTATCGCATCCTATGTTCGCGATAAAACGGGCTTGCTGATTGACGCTTACTTTTCGGGAACGAAAATAGCGTGGATACTTGATAATGTCAGCGGAGCTAGAGAACAAGCCGAAAAGGGAGAACTGCTTTTCGGCACTGTTGACACATGGCTGATATGGAACTTAACGGGCGGCAAAACACACGCCTCCGACTATTCAAACTGCTCAAGAACTATGCTTTTTGATATTGACAGCTTGAAATGGGATGAAACGCTCTGCAAAAAACTTGAAATTCCAATGAGTATGTTGCCTGAGCCGGTATTAACGACGTTTGATTTCGGCAAAATAACGAGCGGCATCAGAGGAATAGAGGAACTGACGGGAATTCCGATTTGCAGCAGTGTGGGTGACCAGGCGGCAGCGCTGGTTGGGCAAGGCTGCACAGAGCCCGGAGAAGCAAAAAATACCTACGGTACCGGCTGCTTTGCTCTTTTGAATGTTGGAGATGTGAGTGTAAGAAGCGTTTCAGGTCTGCTTACAAGCGTGGCGTATAACGTTGGAGGAAAAACCGTATATGCGCTGGAGGGCAGTGTATTTAATGCGGGCAGTACCATCCAGTGGCTTCGGGATGAGCTTGGGCTCATCTCATCTTCTGCTGAAAGCGAAGGTTTGGCAAACAGTGTGAAAGATAATGGAGGAGTATACTTGGTCTCAGCCTTCACCGGACTGGGTGCGCCGTATTGGGATATGTATGCCCGAGGCTGCATCATGGGACTTACGCGTGGGAGCACCAAAGCGCACATTGTAAGAGCCGCTTTGGAGGGAGTAGCCTATCAGGTAAGGGATCTTTTGGACACCATGGGGTCCGATGCTGAAAACAAGGTTTCCATGCTAAGAGTAGACGGAGGCGCCTCGGTAAACAACTTCCTTATGCAATTCCAAGCTGATATCCTGGGAATACCGATTGACAGACCTAAAATGGTGGAAACAACTGCCTGGGGAGCTGCATTTCTTGCCGGCTTAAATCAAGGTATATGGAAGGACATCTCAGAGATAAGGACGGTCCGAGAGTCCGATAGAATATTCAAGCCCAAAATGTCAAGGGCAGAAGCTGAAAAACTTTACTATTATTGGCTCAAGGCAACGGAAAGGGCAAGTCGTTGGGAGGAATACCGTGAGTGAACAAATTCTGGTTGTCAAAAGAGTCTGTTTATCTGATTACCTGAGAACAAACGGGCTTATAACAAATAACTGTGATGCAATTATAAGTATTATAAAAAATAATTTCGAGTTTATTGATAGAGAGGATGCCGAAAACGATCCGAGCTATAAGCAAATAATCCCCTATGTGGCTCTTGTTTGCGGAGATAAAGTGTTTACGACACAAAGGCTCAATAAGGGAACGGAAGAACGGCTGCATGGACTTCTCTCAATAGGCATAGGGGGGCACATAAATAAGGGCGATTTGGAAACTGCGGCAGATCCTTTAACAGAGGGAATGCTTAGAGAACTCGGAGAAGAGGTCTATATAAAAGAGCCGGGAGAAATGATCCCGATTGGGCTTATTAACGACGATTCAAACGAAGTGGGCAGTGTACACCTCGGACTTTTTTATAAAATGAAAGTCGGTGAAGATGTGGAAGTTATAGAAAAAGAGAAGCTGCTCGGCAAATGGTTTAGCATATCCGAACTTAAGAAGTCTGAAGAGGGGAGAATGGAAACGTGGGCAGAGATAGGGATACAGGCACTGTAAAAGTTTTTAAAAGAGCGGATATACTCATTCCTGTAAAAGAGATTGACTTAAATAAATGGAGTGTAATCGCCTGCGATCAATTTACATCAGATCCGGAGTATTGGGATGAGGTTGAAAAAATCGTAGGAGACAGCCCCAGCACCTTGAGATTGATTTTGCCCGAAGCCTATTTAGGACGCCGAGATAAGGATGAACTCAAAGCAGATATAGGCAAAAAAATGGAAGAGTATTTAAACGCGGGATATTTTAATAAATGCTCAAACTGTCTTATATATATTGAGAGAAAACTGGCTAACGGAAAAATCAGAAAGGGTCTTATAGGTATGATAGACCTTGAGCATTATTCATATTTGCCGGATGTATCGGCAAGGATTGTTTCAAGTGAAGGTACTATACTCTCACGTCTGCCCGAGAGGGCAGACATACGCAGGAATGCATCTCTCGAGCTGCCTCATATTATTCTTTTTATAGATGATAGGGAAGACAGAATAATTAATAAGAGCAGTGATTCCGAAGAATTATATTCTGTTTCACTTATGCAGGGTGGGGGAGAAGTAAAAGCTTTTAAGCTTTCAAACAGTCAGTCCGAAGAGATTGAAGAAAGTGTTGCAAGGCTAAGCGATAGAAGCCCACTTGCGGTTGGCGACGGCAACCACAGTTTAGCTGCTGCAAAGCTGATTTGGGAAGAAGCAAAAGAAAATCTCACTGTCGAAGAAGCGCAAATATCGCCTTTAAGGTATGCCTTGGTAGAACTCCAAAATGTCTATGATAACGCCGTGGACATAGAAGCGATTCACAGAGTTCTTTTGAACCGTGATGCATATAAAGCTATTGATGAAATCGAGAAAGAGTTGAGTGGCGAAAGCCCAGACGGTCTTAATATTGAGCTTATATATAAAAACGGCAAAAAGCAGCTTAAAACGAAGTATGCAAATGTGTCCGAACTTATTGAGCATCTTGACGAGCTTTTAAAGAAAATATGTGATGTAGGCAAAGGAGAGATAGATTTTATTCACGGAGAGAAAGAAACTGAGGATATTGGCAGAAATGATAACAATCTTGGAATTTTGCTTCCAGGCATAAAAAAAGAAGATATATTCAGCTGCATAAAAACACAAGGACCATACCCGAGAAAAAGTTTTTCGGTGGGGGAGGCCAGGGACAAGAGATATTATCTTGAAGCCAGAGAAATTGAATAATTGAATGCACAGCGATAAGAAAAGACTCGAATATGTGAAAGTATCCGAGTCTTTTGCTTTGGAAAAGAAATCATATATTAATAAAAAAAGCAAGATAAAGTGTCTTGGGCACAAATCGTGACCCGTGGGCAGTTTTTCTTTAGCTCAAATCTATGTTATATGTTTTGTGGTTTTGCTATATCTTTTTTCGAGCTTTATAACCCACTTATCCAAAATACGCCGTACAGCAGCGTTAATCTTTTCAGCATCTTTTAAGCGCTTTGCCACAGGAGGACTGAGCAAACAGTATGTGCGAATAAAGGCTCGACCCAATATTGTGCGTTGCAGCTCTTCATCTCTAAATCTTCGCAGCGTTCTAACCTCGGGCGCATTGTATGAGCCGTATACTGCGGTGGCTATGTAACAGCCGGATGTTTGGTAAGTATTGGTCGATTTGGGGGTATAGACTTTTAAGCAGTCAAAAGCATCCCTGTACTTTTTTTTCCACTCTTCAGGAGCAGTAATAGTCTCGATATCGCAGAATTCAAAACTGGGTCGTTCGTAATAATTTCCGGTAATAATATTGGTTTGGGAATTTTCAATAGTTAGCATACGTAAATGTTTACAACCAGAAAATGCACTTTCACCAATGGAGGTCACGCTATTTGGAATCGTGATTTCTGTTAATCCGCTACAGCCCTGAAATGCGCTTTCGCCAATAGAAGTCATGCCATTGAGAATTGTGATTTCTGTTAATCCACTGCAATTCTTAAATGCAGCTGCACCAATGGAAGTCACGCTACTTGGAATCGTGATTTCTGTTAACCCGCTACAGCCCTGAAACGCCCTTTCACCAATGTAAATCACACTATTTGGAATTGTGATTTCTGTTAATCCGATGCAACCCGAAAATGCATTTTCACCAATAGAAGTTACGCTGCTTGGAATAACAACCACCGTTGAAGCGCCGTTATATTTTTCGAGCGTGCCGGCCCTTATAACAAAATCCGCGCTGTTTCCTCCGAATATATTTACCGTACCGGCGGTAATATTGTTTGTTATATTATAATTGTTTATTGCTTTTTCAACTATAAAGGCGGACTTGCAATATGGGCAGATGCAAGCATCTTTAGTATTCTCGACCTCTAATGTCGCGCCGCAATTAGTGCATTTTGCTAGAGTGAGTGGCATAGTTCATTCTCCTTATTATAAAATAATACTAATATTTTTTCTTTCAGTTTATTACTTCATTTTAGCAAATTGTGAGTTATGGTACAAGTGCAGATAACAATATTCCCTCCATTTATTCTATAAGCCACTGCAATCAACGATTTGAGCGGCAACGAAAAAGGACATCATATTCTGTCAGAATAAGATGTCCTATCTGGTCGGAGTGGCGAGACTTGAACTCGCGGCCTCATGGTCCCGAACCATGCGCGCTACCATCTGCGCTACACCCCGAAAGGCTATATCATTATAGGAATTTGGAAAATAAAAGTCAAGAACATAAAAAACAAACCAATTACTGGAATATTAAACCTGTCAATAATAGAGAAAATTAAGATTTTGTAACTATTTAACAAATTGTGTAATGTGAATAGTTGTCTTCGTTCTGCTGCTGCTTATATAATGCCCATATACTTGTTTTGCAGTATACATAATTAATTCAATAATAATCAACATATAGTATACGGCTATAGAACATCATACTACAAATAGAAGAGAATGCCAAAATTTAAGGCGATAACAGTTTGCCTGGAGAAACAGGCTAAGAAGTGTTAACATAATATAGTTAACATAATATATAGTCATAATGTACAAAAAATTAAAAATTATCTTTTTTCTCTTGATTGAACAAGCGGAATGTATTATATTCTATACATATCGTTTCCAGCAGAAACCGGTTACAATATTTTTAGTTTGTAACTTTTTTGTCTGCTGATTTATTGTCTGTAAGAAAGGAGGGCATTATGACAAATAATGAAATTTTGTCTTTATATGAAGACTATTTAAAAAATGTCAAGAAATCGTCTAAAAATACCCTCCTTTCATATATGAGAGATTTAAGGCAACTGTCAGAGTACTTAAGCAGCCATCTGGGCAAGACCTTGGTTCGCGCCAGCTCTGAAGATTTGGATGCCTATATTTCATATATGCGTACCGGCGGTAAATCCGTTGCCTCGGTTTCACGCGCTATTGCATCTATTAAGAACCTTTTTTTATTTTTACTTAATAAAAATATTGTAAAAACCAACCCGTCGCTTGAACTTTCGCCCGAAAAAGTCAAGCAGAAGCTCCCGGAAATACTCACTACAGCAGAAGTAGAACTCCTATTAGAACAGCCGGCCTGTGTCAACATGAAAGGGTATCGAGATAAGGCCGCTTTAGAGCTTTTATATGCGACAGGTATGAGAGTCAGTGAGCTTATAGGTTTGAATGTAAACGATGTGAATCTTGATGCGTCTTTAGTCAGATGCACAGGGTCTAATAAAGAGAGATTCATCCCTCTTTATCCGGCTGCTGTAAAGGCGCTGAGGGAATACATCGAATTTATAAGACCGAATATGATTTCAACACCCAATGAAGAAGCGCTTTTTGTAAATGTCAGCGGGTCGCGTATGTCCAGACAGGGCTTTTGGAAGGTTATTAAATCATATCAAAATAAAGCCGGCATCAAAAAGGAAATCACTCCGCACACTCTCCGTCATTCTTTTGCCGTTCATCTTTTGGAAAACGGCGCAAACATAGAAGCCATTCAGGAAATGCTTGGTCACTCCGATGTTTCCTCGACTCAAATATATGCGCAAATTTTGAAAAAAAAGCTTAAAGATGTATATAAAAGCGCTCACCCCAGGGCTGCGAAAAAACCTCTCTGAGAGAGGTTTTTTCATATGCATTTATGATTAAACTTAGTGGCCTTGAATAGAAAATTTCTTTGTGATATCATTCTAATCGTATGAAAAATAAAGATTTTATAAGAATTATAGGTATAGATCCCGGTATCGCTACGCTTGGATTTGGAATAATTGATAAATACCGTGAGAAGGAAAGCTATTTGAATTGCGGCGTTATTACTACTTCTGCAGATTTGAGTCTTTCGGATCGATTGATGCAAATATACGAAGACCTGAACCGGCTTATAAAAACTTTCAATCCTGACGTGGTTGCAATCGAAGAGCTTTTTTTCAACACCAATGCAAAAACAGCAATATCTGTTGCTCAGGGCAGGGGTGTTGCGATTTTAGCTTTCAAGCAGTCGTCCTTACCTATTTATGAATATACGCCTCTACAGGTTAAACAAGCAGTTGTCGGTTACGGGCGAGCAGATAAAAGACAAATTATGGAAATGGTTAAAAGGCTCCTTAGCCTGACCGCCTACCCAAAGCCGGACGATGCGGCAGATGCTCTCGCGGTAGCGCTCTGTCATTCAAGAAGCAGCACCTCGTTGCTGCACAAAATCAAAGGAGAAGGGTCATGTTCCACCATATAGAAGGAGTTGTAACTCATATAGGTCCGAATACTGCAGTTATAGACTGCGGAGGTATCGGGTTTGAAATAAATGTAAGCAATATTACCCTTGCCGCTATTAATAAGGGTGAAAGAGAAAAGTTATATATATATGATTATGTTAGAGAAGATGTTTTTGATCTTTATGGATTTAAAACTCCGGAAGAAAAACATCTTTTTCAGCTGCTCTTGGGAATCTCGGGGATAGGTTCTAAAGTTGCGATATCGGTTTTATCTTCAGGAACAAGCTCCATGATTATCTCGGCAATTGTCACGGAAGACAGCGCGTTTTTTCAGCAAGCTCCCGGAATCGGGAAAAAAACCGCGCACAGAATTATTTTAGAGCTCAAGGACAAAGTAGGCGGAATGATTGAAAGCGCTGCAAGCGATGAGATGATTAACGCAGGGCAGGGAACAGGCGATAACAAGCTGAAAGATGCAAGGGCAGCCCTTGTGTCTCTTGGCTATACACCGAACGAGATATCTGCCTCTCTGAGAGGGGTGGATACGGCCTCGCTCTCTGTTTCTGATATAGTAAGAGCGGCGCTCAAAAAAATGTCGCAGTAAATTTGGAGAGATAAATGGGAATTAGTTTTTCGGATGCAAAAGATGAAAGAGTCCTCACAAGCGCAAGCTTTCAAAATGAGGATATGGCGGAAGTTTCTCTCAGACCCAGACTGATTAATGAATTTATCGGCCAGGAAAAGGCAAAAGAAAATTTGGCTGTTTTCATTAAAGCTGCAAAAAAAAGGGGCGAACCCTTGGATCACGTGCTTTTACATGGCCCTCCCGGCCTTGGCAAAACCACATTGGCAGCGGTAATAGCAAATGAAATGGGAGTAAACTTAAGAATAAGTTCAGGGCCGGCTATTGAAAGAGCCGGAGATTTAGCGTCGTTACTTACAAATCTTCGTGAAAACGACATACTTTTTGTAGACGAAATACACAGACTCAACAGAGCGGTTGAGGAGGTTCTTTATCCGGCGATGGAAGACTATGCTATAGACATAATTGTTGGCAAAGGGCCGTCAGCTAACTCTATAAGATTAGACTTGCCTAAGTTTACTCTTATCGGAGCCACAACTCGCTCAGGCCAGCTTTCGGCTCCTCTCAGGGATCGATTTGGAGTATCTTTGAGACTCGAGCTATATGATGTTGCTGAACTTAAGGAAATAGTAAAGAGAAGCGCGTCGATTTTGAATATAGGAATAGAGGAAGAAGGAGCCCACGAAATAGCCTCTAGGTCAAGAGGTACCCCGAGAATTGCAAACAGAATGTTGAGAAGAGTTCGGGACTTCGCAGAGGTGGAAGGTACAGGAATAATAACTAAAGAAATTGCAGACCACGCCCTGTATAAGCTGGAGGTTGACAAAGAAGGCCTGGATTCTTTAGATAGAAGAATGTTAAGCAGCATTATAGAGTTTTATAATGGCGGACCTGTAGGTCTTGAGACACTTGCCGCTACTATAAATGAGGAAACAGTCACGCTTGAGGATGTTTATGAACCGTTTCTGTTGCAGCAGGGCTTTTTGATAAGAACACCCAGAGGCAGATGTGTAACAAAAAAGACATATGAGCATCTGGGGATAGAGTATCTTGTTCAGGAGGAGCTTGAACTTTAGCACGATAAAATAATGATTGGCTAAATCTTTTATAGCACTTGACATTGAAATTTTTACATATATAATTAATGTACTTTAATATTTTATGAAAGTATTTTTGTGGAATATATCCTCTCTACTGATCAAAGCGCCGGATGTCGACTCTGCATTGAGACAAAGCACTTCGCAGGCAGGAGTTATGAAGAGTTTTATTCCCGCAGCTGCCGAGCGATTTCTTTAGTTATGCAGCGACTTATTTTAGCGAAATCAGTGAAATTCTGATCGCATATAGCCTGAGGGCAAGATTTAAAAAAAGAGAGGGCACAAGATGTACGAAGACAAGGTAATAGTCTGTAAAGAATGCGGAGAAGAGTTCGTCTTTTCTGCCGGTGAGCAGGAGTTTTATGCGGAGCGTGGTTTCCAGAACGAGCCTCAGCGCTGCAAGAGTTGCAGAAATGCACGTAAGATTGCCGCTCGCGGCCCCCGCCAGATGTATGAAGCAGTATGTGCGGAGTGTGGAGCAGTAGCAAAGGTTCCTTTTGAGCCTAAGACAGACCGTCCTGTTTATTGCAGCGATTGCTTTGCAAAAATTAGGGAAAAAGAAGCAGCTGCTGAGTAATTTTTAAAATAAAACGATTGGGAACTCCAATCGTTTTTTTAAAAGATAAAATCTTGAGGAGGTTAATTATAATGTTTGTAGTATCAAGAGGTACTATGATTTCCGAAATTTTGGAGCGCGCTCCGGAAGCTATGCCTTTTTTTCAAGCAATAGGAATGCACTGTATGGGCTGTGCTATGGCAAGCGCTGAGACGGTGGAACAGGCATGCTATGCCCATGAAGTTGACCCGGACGAATTTATTGATGGTCTAAATTGCTTCTTGACAGAGCAAAAGTAAGACATTTAAACATTGTATGAAAGAAAAGCTTGCTAAGACTTGTTTTTTAGCTGGCTGCTGCTTTAAATGAAAGAAATAAAACTGTCGCCAAGACTAATGGCTATAGTGTCTTTGTGTTCCGAATCAGAGTGTTATGCCGACATCGGAACTGATCACGCATTCATACCGATTTATCTGGCTCAAAAAAACTTAAATTCAAAAATTTACGCATCCGACCTGAGAAAAGGCCCAATTGAAATAGCAAAGGCAAATGCGCAAAGCTACGGGCTGTCTGAACGCATAGATTTTTTTTGTGCAGATGGATTGGATTTTCCCAACGCCAACTTGGCGAAAACAATTATAATCGCCGGCATGGGCGGTGAAACAATAATTAAAATACTCGACGATGCAGCTTGGTGCAGAGAAGTTCCGGAAATCATTATTCAGCCTCAAAGTAAAATCCAAGAGCTCTTAGAATATATGCTTGAAAAGGGCTTCTCTATCTTAGATGCCAAGCTTGCTGCTGAAAAAGAAAGAATATATCTGATTATTAAGTTCAGTGGGGTTAAAAGCCCAGGCAAGGTTAAGGATCTTGATGAAATTCTCCGTGATAATTCGGATCCGCTTTTGGGAAAGTGGCACGCCTTACGGAAAAATAAAGCAGAAAAAATAAGCAATGCACAGAAAATGACAAAGAGCTTTAATGTTTGATGCAATAATTTAAATTCTGAAAACAGAGCTGGAAGGAGAGTGTAAATGAGCAAAGTTTCAGATGTACTTAATTTTCTTACAGAGTTTGCACCAATCGAAAAGGCCCTCGATTTTGATAATGTGGGCCTTCTCTTGGGAAAAAGCAATAAGATATGCAATAGGATTATTTTGACTTTGGATATCAGCTCGGATGTGATTGCAGAGGCTGCTGATAAGAAAGCGGACCTGATTATTTCACATCACCCGATTATTTTTAATCCGATAAAAAGATTTACATATGATGAGCCGGAAAGCAAAAATATTATAGACCTTATTAAAAATGAAATATCCGTAATCTCAATGCACACAAATCTAGATGCGGCGGAAGAGGGTGTCAATAAGACTTTGGCACATAAGCTTGGTATGAATCCGGAAGTCCCTCTGAACATTGAGACAAATATCGGGATTGTCGGAAGCTATCCCAAGTGCAGGTTAGAAGATTTTTTGAAAAAAGTCAGCATGCAATTGGGCTGTGAAGCTTTGAGGTATCATAAATCACAAGAATATGTCGAAAGGCTTGCAATCTGCGGAGGAGCCGGGGGAGACGAGCTTTTGCTTGCAAAAAATCTCGACTGCGACACCTATCTTACTTCAGATATTAAGCATCATGTGTGGATTAAGGCCAAAGAGCTGAAAATCAACCTTATAGATGCCGGGCATTTTGAAACTGAAAACCCGGTAACTTTTGTTCTTGAGAAGAAGCTTAAAGAGGAGTTTTCGGATATTGATATTTTTGTTGCACATAGCAACGTGAGCCCGTATTCGTACTTTATAAAATAATTAATTAGTAATTTTACATAAAACTTGCAGACCGCCACAGAAATTATCCTTGATAATATATCAAAACTAAATTATAATTATTACAAAAGCAAATTACAAAAAAAGGAGATTATATTATGGGACTTATTAAAGCCGCATTAGGAGCAGCCGGAGGTGTATTGGCCGATCAGTGGAAAGAATATTTCTATTGTGAGTCACTTCCGGCAAATATTTTAGTCAGAAAAGGAGAGAAGCGTGATTCGCGCAGAAGCTCCAACAAAAAAGGTGAAGACAACATCATTTCAAACGGCTCGGTAGTTGCTGTTGCCGATGGCCAGTGCATGATTATAGTCGAGCAGGGACAGGTTGTTGATATATGTGCCGAGCCTGGTGAGTTTGTTTATGACACATCAACGGAGCCGTCGCTTTTTACAGGGGATCTCTCAGAGTCGATCGGAGAGGTCTTTGCCAATATCGGCAAGCGATTTACCTTTGGAGGACAGGCGCCAAAGGATCAGCGAGTGTATTATTTCAACACGAAAGAGCTTGTAGGAAATAAGTATGGAACACCTTCTCCTGTACCCTTCAGGGTGGTAGACAATAACATAGGTCTCGATGTGGACATAGCTATTCGCTGCTTTGGAGAATACAGCTACAGAATTTGTGATCCGATACTCTTCTATACAAATGTCTGCGGAAACGTGGACTATGAGTATGACAGAGAACAGATTGACGGACAGCTGAAAACAGAGCTGCTCACAGCCCTCCAGCCAGCCTTTGCGAGAATTTCCGATATGGGAATTCGCTATTCTTCGCTGCCCGGACACACGATGGAACTGGCCGATGCGCTAAATCAGGTTCTTTCCAAAAAGTGGAGAGATTTAAGAGGCGTTGAAATTGTATCATTTGGCGTTTCCAGTGTTAAGGCTTCCGAGGAAGACGAGCAGATGATTAAGGAGCTGCAGCGCAACGCAACGTTCAGAAATCCCAACATGGCGGCTGCGCATATGGTTGGAGCGCAGGCTGCAGCAATGCAGGATGCGGCCAAAAATACGGCAGCCGGTCCGGCAATGGCTTTCATGGGCATGAACATGGCTCAAGGAGCCGGCGGTGTGAATGCGGAAAGCCTGTTTAGAATGGGTACAGAGCAGCAACAGCAACAGCAGCAGAGCCAACAAAAACCTGCAGATGCCTGGATTTGTCCTGAATGCAATACAGAATCCGGCGGAAAATTCTGCCACAACTGCGGGGCCAAAAAGCCTGAACCTCAGCCGGCCGCCGTCGGTTGGGCGTGCCCTCAGTGCGGCACTGTTTCTGAAGGTAAATTCTGCCCTCAGTGCGGTACAAAGAGGCCCGAGACGCCCGAAAATTGGAAATGCTCATGCGGCGCTGAGAATACAGGTAAATTCTGCGCAGAGTGCGGTGAGAAAAGACCTTAACCATATATATAATAAGCTAAAGGAGTTTGAACAATGAAGAGGCAAAAACTTATAATTTTCCTTTTAGTCTTTGTTTTCTTGTTGTCAGCGATGTCGGCCTGTCAAAAGGAAGAAAGTAAAACCAATTTCAAAGAGCATTGGGAAGGAAGCTATTACGGCTTCTGGCTGTTCGACAGAGAGACAATGACAGGCGTATTTGAAGACTTGGATGCCAACTGGTATGACTGCTGCGCGCTTATCAAGTTTAATGCTAATGACACGGCGGATTTGACAATTTGGGATGAAGACATGCCTTTTTCCGATCCGATTTCGGAGGTAAAGCTTAAATTTGAGGAGAATCCTGAAAGCGAATCCGGCACGGCTGTAAGCGTCGACGGCTATTTCTTTGACGATATAATCGAAGAGGGCCAGTGGAGATTGAATTTTGAGTTAATAAATGATATCAAACAACTGCTCTTTGATGACCATCACAGCTCTAAGGACCTTGAGATGGATTATCAGGTCTTGTTGAGACCTTGGGGCGTACGCTGGACAGACTATGAAGAACAGCATCCTGAAGATTTGCCCTATTATTATGATGACTGGTACCTACCTCTGCTGGAGAAAGGTGTTAAAGAGGCGCCGGAAAATATCGCTGAGGTTGAGGAAGAAATCAAAACTGATATCAGTAAAACCAATTTCAAAGAGCATTGGGAAGGAAGCTATTACGGCTTCTGGCTGTTCGACCAAGATACAGTGAAAGGCGTATTTGAAGATTTGTCTGCCAACTGGTATGATTGCTGTGCGCTTATCAAGTTTAATGCTGATGACACGGCAGATTTAACTATTTGGGATGAAGATATGCCTTTTTCGGACCCGATTTCTGAGGTAAAACTCAGATTTGAGGATAATCCGGCAGACGAATTCGGCACGGCTGTAAGCGTCGACGGCTATTTCTTTGACGATATAATCGAAGAGGGCCAGTGGAGATTGAATTTTGAGTTAATAAATGATATCAAGCAACTGCTCTTTAATGACCATCACAGCTCTAAGGACCTTGAGATGGATTATGAGGTCTTGTTGAGACCTTGGGGCGTACGTTGGACAGACTATGAAGAACAGTATCCGGAAGAATTACCCTATTATTATGATGACTGGTACTTACCTCTGCTGGAGAAAGGTGTTAAAGAGGCGCCGGAAGCTATTGGTGAGGAATAAACCTTAAGTTTAAGCGGCTCTAGATTATTAGAGCCGCCTTTTTAGAAAGGAGAGTTATTTTTTATATGGCAACAGATGTGACCAATTATCAGTGTCCCGCATGCATAGCGCCGTTACGCTTTTCTTCGGACTCGGGTAGGCTGGAATGCGATTACTGCGGCGAGTCGTATACGGTAGACGAAGTTGAAAAATTTTACGCAGCAAAGGCCGAAAGTGCGGCAGCAGCCTACGAGAAAAAGATAGATAAGTTTGAAAAAAAACAGCAGGAAATGTCGGCCGAAGGATTTGAAGAAGATCAAAATCTTATTCAATTCAACTGTCCCAGCTGCGGTGCGGAGCTCATATCCGATGAGACTACTGCGGCAACCAGCTGTCCATACTGCGGCAATCCGAATATAATACCCGGAAAACTCAGCGGAGCTTTTAAGCCCGATTATGTTATACCGTTTAAATTCGACAAGAATGAAGCAATAAAAGCGCTGAAAAAACACTATGCTAAAAAACCTCTTTTGCCGTCGGCTTTTTCCAAGCAAAATCACATCGAAGAGATAAAGGGAGTATATGTACCGTTTTGGCTTTTTGACTGTGATACTCAGGGAAATTGCAAGTATCGGGCCACAACTTCTCGCAGTTGGAGAGAAGGAGATTATATTTGCACCGAAACCAAATACTACGATGTTGAAAGAGGCGGAGATTTACAGTTCAACAACATACCGGTTGATGCATCAAGCAAAATGCCGGATGAACATATGGAGTCTATTGAACCTTTTGACTACGATGAACTTAAGGAATTTTCCTTGGCCTATCTTCCCGGATTTCTTGCCGATAAGTTCGATGTTGATTCGGAGCAATGCCGGGTTCGTGCATTTAAAAGGGCAGAACTCACCACCGAACAGGAGTTTTTGAACACAATAAGCGGATATGATAGCGTAACCAAGGTCGGCGGAGGTGTCAATGTTACCGGACAAGACAAAAAATACGGCTTACTTCCGGTTTGGATGCTGTATACAAAGTGGCAGAATAAAGATTTTCTCTTTGCAATGAACGGACAGACTGGCAAATTAATCGGCGACCTTCCAATCTCATGGCCAAAGTTCTTTGGATATTTTGCCGGATTGTGGGCTGCATTTTCAGGGCTCTTTATTGCCCTGAGAATGTTTGTATTATAGAGGTGAGTCAGATGAAAAGAATTTTATCGATAATTGTTACCGTACTTTTACTTGCATGTCTCATCACACCTGCTCTTGCATACAGCAGCGAGAGAACCGCAGCGCTTGTTGTTGACGAAGTCCATGTTTTTTCTGAATCGGAAACAGCTTTACTGCTTGAGAAAACGGAATCCTTGAGCCAAAAATATGACTGCGACATTGTAGTATATACATCTCCAAACTATCCCAAAGAAACCGAAAATGAGAGTTTGGACTATATACTAAGTCAAAATAATTATGGTTCCGGAGAACAAAACTCTGCAATTATTTTTGTCTACTTCGAGGCGGAACGCAGAGTGGCTCTGATGAAACAAGGCTTTGCTCAAGAGGTTTACACAATATACGGTCTGGACTATTTTTTAGATGACCCTATAGTAAAGTTTAATGAAGGGCTGTGGTATAAAGGCTTTGATCTTTATTTAGATAAGCTGGATTTTGCCTTTTCAACTGTTTTGAGCGGAGAAAAAAGTCCGGGCGAATATAAAAAAGAAAAAACCGCAGACTTTGTTGTTGATGAGGCCGGAATTCTTACTGAAGAAGAGAGAATTAAACTGAACGAAAAGGCCGAGGCTATAAGCGCGCGGTTTAACAGCGACGTTGTCTTATATACCGTACAACAGTATAGGGGAATGAATGTTGAAGAGGGCGCTGAGATAGTCTATGAAGAAAACAACTATGGAGCGGGGGACGACAGGTCGGTTATAATGCTGTTTCTGAGTTTTGCCGAAAGAGATTACGATATCATGGCTCGCGGATATGCCAACAATGTTTTCACGGATTACGGTAAGGAACGGCTCTCCGAGAGCTTTAAACCGCATTTTAAAAATGATAAGTGGTACAAGGGTTTTGATGCATACCTGGATAGAGTAGAAGAATTTTTTGAATATGAGCAGAAGGGCACTCCGGTCGATGTAAAAAGCGATCCCTATGATGTGATGACTGCAAAAGACTATCTCATAACCATAGGCATTGCGCTCATACCTGCACTGCTCATCGTTTTAGTAATGAAATCCCAGATGAAGTCAGCCGTGGCACAGGATATGGCAGACGCATATATTCCCGAAAAGGGATTGAATCTGACTGTTAAAACAGACAGGTATTTAAGAAAGGATGTCAGCCGCACATACAGCCCGCGGAAGAGCGAAAGCAAGGGCGGAGGAGGAACCAGCACAAATAGCGGAGGTTTTTCTCACAGCAGTGGCAAGTTTTAATTTTTAAATTTTTTTCAACTTCAATTAGCTTTAATTAATAAGTTTTTAAGAAATAAAAGCGACATAGTTTTCCATGTTTAAACTGTGTCGCTTTTATATTGAAGTTTAAAGTTAAGTATATTCATTTTTTAGAAGTTTTATCTATTATATATAGTTTCAAATAAAGTTTGCTTTATCCTGTCAGTATAAGTAAAAAGATTCTCAATTTAGATTTCCGGTAAAAGGTATAAACATATAATCATTGAAAAAAAATAATCTTTATGCTAACATAACTTTGAATTATTTTTACAAATGCGCTCATTTGTGGGGGTTTTATATACAATGAAAAAATATGTAATCAACGGCGGGAATGCGCTGAACGGTGAGGTTGAGATTAGCGGAGCGAAAAATGCCGCTGTTGCAATTGTCCCGGCTGCCCTGCTAGTCAGCGGCAAATGCAAGATAGAAAACATTCCGGACATAAGTGATGTCGACAAGTTAATTAAAATACTGGAATGCTTCGGGGCGAAGGTTGAATTTTTAAACAAGGGAATAATAGAGATTGATTGCTCAAATGTTAAGTACAAGGAGCCTCCCAAAGAACTTATGAGCAAGATAAGGGCTTCATATTATTTTGTAGGAGCTATGCTGGGCAGATTTGGCACTACGAGAGCTACAATGCCCGGAGGCTGCGTTTTAGGACAAAGACCTATCGACCAGCACCTTAAGGGGATGAGAGCCTTGGGAGCAGATATTGATGTTGTGGGAGAATGTATAGTTGGCAGAGCAATAGACGGCAGACTTCACGGAAGTAAGATTTATCTGGATAAGGTCTCGGTCGGCGCTACAATGAACATCATTTTAGCTGCCTCCACCTCTCAAGGAAGAACAATAATAGAAAATGCAGCTAAAGAGCCTCACATAGTTGATTTAGCAAACTTTTTAAACTCAATGGGCGCAGACATCAGAGGCGCAGGAACGGACACTATAAAAGTTTTTGGAAAAGAAAAACTATGTGGCGGCTCATATGCAATTATTCCGGATATGATTGAAGCGGGGACCTATATGATTGCAGCTGCGGTGTGCGGGGGCGAAGTCAGGGTCAAAAATGTAATTCCCAAGCATCTTGAATCCATTACGGCAAAGCTGAGGGAGATGAAGGTGCCGGTAATCGAGGGTGACGAGTCGGTTTTAGTTAAGGGCACGGGCAGAATAGCCGCAGTAGATATAAAGACTATGCCATATCCCGGATTTCCTACAGATATGCAGCCGCAGACTGCAGTTGCCCTATGTTTGGCAAACGGAACCAGTACGATAATCGAAAGTATTTATGATAATAGATTTAAATATGTAGCAGAGCTTCAAAAGATGGGGGCGAACATAAGGGTAGAAGGCAGGACGGCTATTATTGTCGGATCCAATGATCTAAAACCTGCACAGCTTACATCCTATGATCTTCGTGCAGGGGCGGCCATGGTCATAGCAGCGCTATGTGCAAAGGGCCAAAGCACTGTTATTGACATTGAATATATTGAGAGAGGTTACGAGAACTTGGTTCCAAAGCTGAGATCTCTTGGAGCAGAGATTATCTTAGATGACGATAATTAAGATTTAAAGCGAAACATGGTTTATAATTTCATTTTTATACGCTATAATAGGATATGTCCTTGTTGACCTATCCTAATTTTTATTTCAATTAAGGCAAAATATTATCCGGATATTGGGGTTGAAAATGACTAAGGAAAACATTTTTTGGGGGAAGGATCTTCCCGGAACACTTATGGAAAAGTGGCCGAAAGATCAAAACAATGAATATATAGAAGCGGCTTTTTTAAAAACCTGCACCCAATGGGCTATGGAAGATGAGATACTGAGAGGAATGTTGGAAGACGCCGGAATACCAAGCTTTAAAAAGTTTCCACACTATGGCGGGTTTGGAAATCTTATTATTGGGCAAAGCGCCGAAGGTGTTGATATATATGTTCCCAAAACACGGCTGGAGGAAGCTATAGAACTTATTAATCAAGAAACAGAGGAGAGTGCAATATGAACTACATGAAAGAATACAAGCGCTGGCTTGACAGCCCCTGTCTGAGTGAGGCTGAATGGAGCTGTTTAAAAGAGATAGCCGAAAATGAAAAAGAAATAGAGAGCAGATTTTATGCTCCTCTGGAGTTCGGGACAGCCGGACTTAGAGGGATAATGGGTGTTGGCCTTAACAGAATGAATATACATGTTATTCGCTGGACAACACAGGCGTTTGCCGAGCTCATATTGTCGGAGGGTGAAGAGGCAAAAGAGAAGGGGCTTATCATATGCTATGACTGCAGAGTAAACAGTGATGTGTTTGCAAAAGAAGCGGCCTCAGTTGCCGCAGCAAATGGAATTAAGTGCAGAATTTTTGATTCGCTTCGTCCGACACCTGAGCTTAGCTTTGCTATACGACACTATGGGGCAATTGCCGGAATTAATGTAACGGCAAGCCATAACCCTAAAGAATACAGTGGATACAAGGTTTATTGGAGTGATGGAGCGCAGCTTCCCCCTCAGCATGCACAGAAAATAGCTGATACAATGAGCAAGTTGGACATGTTTAAAGATGTAAAACGGATGCCTTTTGAAGAAGCTGTGCAAAAAGACTTGATAAGTATTTTAGGTGAAGAGACAGACGAGATTTTTTTGGAAAGAGTGCTGGAGATGTCAATTTCCTCCGAGCCTGTAAAAAAGCTTGGCGAAAATTTTGCTGTTGTTTACACACCTTTTCATGGAACCGGATATAAGCTGATACCGGAGGTGCTTAAAAGAATAGGTGTTAAAAATATATACCCCGAGCCCAAGCAGACGGAGATTGACGGTACTTTTCCGACGGTCATAAGTCCGAACCCTGAAGATCCTGAGGGCTTCTATCTTGCGATAGAGTTGGCTGAGAAAAAAGATGCCGACCTTATAATAGGCACGGACCCGGATGCAGACAGAATCGGTGTTTTGGTAAAACATGAGGGAGAGTATAGTCAGCTGAGCGGCAACCAAATAGGATTGCTTCTTTTAGACTATATCATTAATTTAAAGAGGGAAAACGGAACGCTTCCGGAAAATGCAGCTGTCATAACAACTATAGTTACCAGCAAAATGGCCAAAGTTATGGCTGAGGACAACGGCATTCACCTTGATGAAACTTTTACGGGCTTTAAATTTATTGCTGAAAAGATAGCAGAATACGAAAATGATAATTCTTATGACTATCAGCTTGCATTTGAAGAAAGTTACGGATATATGTTTGGTGACTTCGTCAGAGATAAAGATGCGGTCACGGCGGCTTTATTAATAACTGAAATGGCGGCATTTCATCTGCAAAATGGGCGCACGCTTTTTGATGCAATGGATATGCTGTATGAAAAGCATGGGTTTTTTAGGGAAAAGACAGTTAACATTGCTATGGAAGGGCTTGAAGGGGTTTCAAAGAGGAGAGCTCTTATGGAACACTTTAGGAATTCACCGCCGGACGAAATAGTCGGGTTCAAGGTCGTGGGAGTAAAAGATTATCAAAGCGGTGAAATCACAGTCCCGGGACTAGGCAAAGTGGGACATACGCATATTATGGGGTCCGATGTTCTTGTGTTTGACCTTATTGAAGGCAGTTCTCTGGTAATCAGGCCTTCGGGAACAGAGCCAAAAGTTAAGGTCTATATGCTTTTAAGCGGTAAGAGTAAAGAGGAGCTTGAAAAGAAAGAAGAAAAGCTGCTGGAGTTTGCGGAATCACTAAAGGAATGAAAATATATTTTCAGATAATTTGGACATTTATAAAAGTCGGGGCTCTTACCTTTGGTGGAGGCTATGCCATGCTGCCTGTGCTGCAAAGGGAAGCAATAGAAAAGCGAGGCTGGATTACTGAAGAAGAGGCCATGAATTACTATGCGGTCAGTCAAGTTATGCCGGGGATAATCATGGTAAATACTTCCGCTTTCATTGGCCACAAGCTTAAGGGAAAATTTGGAGCTGCTTTAGCCGGAATATCAGCTGTTGTTCCATCGCTGATAATTATTGTTGCTATTGCGAGTGTATTAAGCGAGTTTTCAGAGCTCGAGGCTATTCAACACGCCTTTGCCGGAGTGCGCGTTTGTGTGATTGTGCTTATCATTAACTCACTGGAAAAGCTGTGGAAAAACGCTGTTGTTGATCGTATAACCCTTATAATATGTGCGTGCATCTTTTCGGCTTCGCTGTTTACAAAAGTTTCTCCCGTAATTTTAGTTATTTGTTCTGCCCTCTTAGGTGTTCTTACCCTGAGTTTTGGAGGAAAAAAGCGATGAGGTTACTTTATCTCTTTTGGGAATTTCTGAAAATAGGAGCTTTTAACTTTGGCGGGGGAATGGCAACACTGCCTTTTCTTTACGACATGTCCGACAGAACCGGCTGGTTTTCATACAAGCAGATAGCTGATATGTTGGCCGTGGCGGAATCTACACCGGGGCCGATTGGCATAAATATGGCAACCTATACCGGATTCAGTGTTGCAGGTATTCCGGGGAGTTTAGTGGCTACCGCGGCAGCTATACTTCCCGGGATGGTGATGGTGCTGATTGTCTGCAAAATGCTGGAAAAATTTCAAAACAGCAAGTATGTAGAAGCGGTTTTCTATGCATTAAGACCCGCATCTGTCGGACTGATAGCAGCTGCCGGCGCTATCGTTGTTTCGATTACTCTTATAAATATCGGAGCATATAAAGAAAGCGGATTGATTTATGAGCTTTTTAACTACAAGGCTATCCTGCTTGCAATATTAATATGGATACTCAGCCGCTTTTGGAAATTTACAAAAAAACTTCACCCTGTGTTTTTTATTTTTATCAGTGCAGCCTTAGGTATTTTACTTAATCTTGCATATTGAAATAAAAGGAGACATTTGATGATAGAAAAAATTCTGCCGATAGAAAAGCTTGAAGATATAATAGATGTTTTTGGAAACTTTGACCAGAATATAAAGCTCATTGAGGAAGAACTGACGGTCAGTATCACGGATAGGGAAGAGCAGATTCACATTTTAGGAGAAGCTGAAAATGTTGCTTCTGCAACAGAAGTCGTAAATGGGCTGATTAAACTGGCGGCTAAAGGCGGAAAGATAGACTTACAGAATGTTAAATATATAATACATCTTGTTAAAGACGGGCGGGCAGATAAAATCAGCGAGCTCTCGGACGGAGCAGTTTGTATAAACTCTAAGGGCAAGCTTATTAAGGCAAAGACCTTAGGACAGCGGGCATATGTGGACTCTATGCAAAAAAACACAATAACTCTGGCTGTCGGACCTGCAGGTACAGGTAAGACTTATTTGGCAGTTGCAATGGCAGTTGCCGATTTTCTTGCGGAAAAAGTAAATAGAATCATTCTAACTCGTCCTGCCGTTGAAGCGGGGGAGCGGCTTGGGTTCCTGCCTGGGGATCTTCAGAGCAAGGTTGATCCCTATTTAAAACCCTTATATGACGCTCTCTTTGATATGCTGGGTGTTGACACATACAACAAGTATTTTGAAAGAGGCAGCATAGAGGTTGCGCCTTTGGCATATATGAGGGGCAGAACCCTGGACAACAGCTTTATTATATTAGATGAGGCTCAAAACACCTCAAGAGAACAAATGAAGATGTTCCTGACCAGAATAGGCTTTGGCTCTAAAGTTGTTATTACAGGCGATATAACTCAGATAGACCTGCCTCCCGATAAGTCATCCGGTCTTGTAGAAGCGATGAGCGTACTTAGGGGAATAGAAGATATTGATATTTGCAAGCTCGGGACCGAAGATGTCGTGAGACATGAACTGATACAGAAAATAATTGAAGCTTATGCGAACTATGAAAGGAAAAATCAGAGTCGTCCCGAAGTGAAAAAACCTAAGAAGAGCAGTTTTAAATGAAACAATTGATTTATATAACCAGAGATAAAAAAAATCTCGGACATAAGAAGGCGGCTTCATACATAAAAGAAGCAATTGAAGCTGCGCTTTTGATAGAAGGATTCAGCGATATGGCAGAAGTGAATGTTATGCTCTGCGATGATGCGAGGATAAAGGAACTGAACCTCAGATTCAGAAATATTGATAAAGCCACAGATGTACTGAGTTTCCCCATGCAGGAGATTGACATTGACAAGTTAAATTCTGATAATCTTATAAGGAATCCGGAAAACGGCGCCCTGCTTTTGGGGGATATAGTCATTTCTCTGGAAAGATGCAAAGCTCAAGCGGCTGAATATGGCTCATGCTTTAAAGAAGAACTTCAATACCTCACCGCACACAGCGTGCTGCACCTGCTTTCTTATGACCACATGAATGAAGGTGACAAAAGTAAAATGCGGGCCCGTGAAAGGCAGATAATGAATAAACTGCGTGAGGATTTAGAAGATGAATGAAAAAACAGCGCTTGTTTCTGTTGTTGGTCGCCCGAATGTAGGCAAGTCCAGTCTTGTAAACGCCTTGGTTGGCGAAAAAGTTTCAATTGTCACTAATAAGGCTCAAACAACCAGAAACAGAATAACCGGCATATTTACCGAAGAAGAGTATCAGTTTGTTTTTTGGGATACTCCGGGTTTAAACAGAGGTAAAAACAACCTGGACAGTCATATGAGAAAAATCGTAAGAAGCAGTCTCAGCGGTGTCGACCTGGTACTTTTGATGGTTGAGCCGATAGCAAATATCGGAAAACAGGAAGATGAGATAATTAAAACTCTTAAATATAGTGAAGCAAAGGCCGTTCTTTTGATCAATAAGATTGATACAATTGAAAAAAACAGTCTCTTTCCGATTATTTCAAAGTACTCGGAGGCATATGACTTCGAGGCGATTTTGCCAATCTCAGTGCTGAAAGGCGATGGATTGAGTGAGCTCAAATCACTTTTAAAGAGCTGTGCACAGGAAGGTAAACATATATTCTCAGCGGACATGTATACAGATCAAGCGGAAAAACAAATTTGCGCAGAACTTCTGAGAGAGAAGATGCTTTTTAATCTGGATAAGGAAATTCCCCATGGTACAGCTGTGGAAATAATTTATTTTAAGGAGAGAGATGACGGGGTTGTTGACATCAACGCAACCGTTTACTGTGAGAAAAAAAGTCATAAGGGTATAATAATCGGCAAGAACGGGAGTATGCTTAAAAAGATTTCAACGGATGCTCGGCTTGATATGGAAGAGCTTTTAGGAACCAAAGTTTTTCTGGAAGTCTGGGTTAAAGTCTCGGAAAACTGGAGAGATTCGAGCTTTCTTATTAATCAGTTAAAAATATAGCGTTTTCGGAGGAGCAATTGTTTTTACACACATCCGGTCTTATTTTAAGAGAAACAAAGTATAGGGATTCGGATAAAATCCTTACACTTCTCTGCGGCGCAGAGGGTAAGCTTACAGCCTCGGCGCGCAGAGTTTTACAGACAAAGAGCAAGCTGGGCCCGGCAATTCAGCTGTTTTCCTTTTCAGAGTTTGTTTTATTCGGAAACAAGGGGCGTTGGACAATCAACGAGGCAAGGACAATCGAGGAGTTCAGAGGGCTGAGAAATGACATAAGCTCGCTGGCTCTTGCTGCATATTTTGCCGATCTTTTAGAGCTTGTTTCAGATGAGGATATACCTAATCCAAACATACTGCGTCTTGCTCTCAACTCTTTCTACGCGCTTTCAAATAAGCTTTATGACAGAGAACTCATTAAGGCTGTTTTTGAGTTGAGGCTCGCATCATATGCCGGATATATGCCGGATTTTACCGGATGTTCTGAATGTGGAAAAGAAGATGGAAAATACTTCTATTTCCGCCCCGATCTCGGCGACATTGTTTGCCAAAACTGTAGGGGAGAGTATGGAATAAAAATTGCTCACGATGTGCTGAGCGCTTTGCGCTACATAGTTTCAGCGGGAGCTAAACGGATTTTTTCTTTTAAAATTTCAGATGAAGGTCTTAAGCAGCTTTCCGGTATAACAGAAAATTATGTTTTAATTTGTTTTGAGAGACAGCTAAAAAGTTTGGAATACTATAGGAAAATTATTAAATGAGCATACTTAATAAATCGATTGAAGTTTTAGAACTGCCTGCCGTATTGAAGATGCTTTCATCTAAGGCTGTATCCGATGGAGCAAGGGAAAAGGCTTTAAATATTAGACCGGTTTTTTCAGAAGCAGAGGTTTTACAGCTTAACGAAGAAACCAATGCCGCATTCGAGCTGATAAACGAAATCGAAACACCTCCGCTTTATCGAATAAACGATGTGAGAAGCAGCCTTGTTAGAGCCTCTAAGGGCGGGCTTTTAAATATTTTAGAGCTTAATGAGATAAAAAAACTTTTAATAGCCTCAAATCATGCCAGAGATTTTTATAAGAATTCGATAAGCAGAGAAAGCGGACTTAATTACTATTTTGAGGGAATAACGACCAACAGATTTTTGGAAAAGAAGCTTTCAAATGCTATCACCGACGAAAATGAGGTCTCAGACTCCGCGAGTCCCGAGCTGGCTCAAATTCGACGGAAAATCAGAAGCGTCTCCGGTAAAATACGTGATATTCTCCAGTCTATTATCGCTTCTCCAAGCTACTCTAAGATGCTTCAGGAGAACATAATAACAAGCCGCTCGGGACGATTTGTCCTTCCGGTTAAAGCGGAATATAAGAACAGCTTTAAGGGCTTGGTTCACGATATTTCAAGCTCAGGGGCTACTTTATTTATAGAACCCTTATCTTCCGTTAATGCCAACAACGAGATAAGGGAGCTCAAGTCTGCAGAGAAAATAGAGATAGAGAGAATCCTTTATGAGTTAAGCGCTGACTGTGCCGAATATAAGCATGAACTAAGCATTAATTATGAAATGCTTATCTCAATAGACCTTATATTTGCAAAGGCAAAGCTGGCTATCGAAATGAAAGCGGCGCCCATTTCTTTAGGTGGTTCCGATATCAGGCTCAGAGAAGCCAGACATCCGCTTATTGATTACAATAAGGTGGTTCCAATCAATTTAAGTTTTGATGACAACATCGACTCTATGATAATTACCGGTCCAAACACAGGCGGCAAAACTGTTACTCTTAAGACACTTGGCCTTTTGGCTCTGATGACTTACTGCGGCCTTTTTATACCTGCCGATGCAAGCAGCGCTTTGCCTGTATTTGATTCTGTTTATGCAGATATCGGTGATGAGCAGAGCATTGCGCAAAGTCTTTCAACATTTTCATCTCACATGAAAAACATTTGCGAGATTTTAAACTGTTTTTCCGGCAATTCTCTTATTTTACTGGATGAGCTGGGGGCCGGAACGGATCCTGCCGAGGGGGCTGCTCTGGCGATATCTATAGTAGAATACGTTCGCAAAAAAGGGGCAAAGATATTAGCCACAACTCACTACAATGAACTAAAACTATATGCTTTAAATACCGAGGGCATCAGCAATGCTTCCCTGCAGTTTGATGTCGACACGCTCATGCCCACTTATAAACTGATTATCGGAATACCCGGAAGCTCAAACGCATTTGCAATTTCCTCAAAACTGGGTCTTAAAGAAGAAATTATTTCAGATGCGGCAGGGAGACTTGACAGGAAAAACATTGAGTTTGAGGACACTGTCAATGAATTAAACAAGCTTCGCTCTAAACTGGAAGAAAAAGAAAAAGATATGATAGAGAAGCTTAGAATGATTGAAAAGATTAAATATGAAACAGAAGAAAAGCATAAGAAGCTGTCTGAAAAACTCAGCAATGCAGAGGCATTGGCTAGGGAGGAAGCAGGGAGAATATTAAGTGAAGCTAAGAACGCGGCTGAGGACGCATTTCGTGAAATAGATAAGATGAGAAAGCGTTCCAGGCAAAGTGTTGAATATAGAGCGACAAATGACGAAAGAAGCGAAGTCAGAAGAAAACTCAATGAAGCTTCTGCCGTATTGAGTAGGGATTACTCTTTTTTAGACGAAGAAAAGCACGAGATAGATGAAGCGCAGATAGAGCCCGGAGATATTGTAAAAGAAACAAGAACAGGGGTTGATGCGGAAGTTATAGAGCTGCTTAAGAGCGGTGAACTGCTGCTTGGCAGTGGAAATATTAAATTTAAGGCCCCCATATCCAACGTAAAGCTTTTAAAAAAGAAAGAGAATAGAATATTCGAGAATCAAAGAGTGGTTTCTCAAGGAGAACTGAGAAATGCATCTTTAAGCTCTGAGCTTGATTTAAGGGGAATGAATTCATTGGATGCAATTTCTGCACTTGAAAGCTATCTGGACAATGCAATTATGAGCCGCCTCAATGTAGTTACGGTTATTCACGGCAAGGGAAGCGGAACACTTAGGAAAGAAGTTAACGCATTCCTGAAACAATGCGGGTATGTAAAAAGATTCAGACTGGGCAAGTTCGGAGAAGGTGAGCATGGAGTAACTGTTGTCGAATTGTCACATTCCGGAGGAAGTGATTGATTATATATTGTTAAATTAGTTAAATTATCAAAAACTGTTGACTAATGTATTCAAATTTGATAACCTAAAAACGTTAAAAGTCTTGTTTCACAAGAAATTGGAAGGAGTTGCTCGTGTGCTTTCGAAGGTTGTTGTAATAAAGAATCAGGTTGGACTACACGCCAGACCTGCAACGTTTTTCATTCAAAAAGCTAATGAATTTAAGAGTAGCATTTGGATAGAAAAGGAAGATAGAAGGGTAAATGCTAAAAGCCTTCTCGGTGTTTTGTCTTTAGGGATAGTCAAGGGTACGGAGATAAACATTGTTGCCGATGGCGTTGACGAAAATGAAGCTATTGCCAAGCTATCCGAGCTTATAGATTCGGACTTTGAAGAATAATCTTTTGCGGTTCGGGGCGTGTTGTTTATACACGCCCCTATTTTTTATTTAAAGGTAATTTATATGGATAAACTTAAGCTGAAAGCTTCGAGCCTCCCGTTTCTTCCGGGTGTTTACCTTATGCTTAATACCGAGGACAAGGTAATTTATGTTGGTAAGGCAAAAAACCTTAAAAACAGGGTTTCGTCTTATTTTATCGGTGAGCCCGGCGGCAAGCTTGCACTTATGCTCAGGAATGTAGATGACTTTGAGTATATCGTGGCGGCCTCCGAGTTTGAGGCGCTTGTGTTGGAAAATGCACTTATTAAACAGTACCAGCCGAGATATAACATACTTTTAAAAGACGACAAGTCATATCCATACATCAGAATTAATTTTAATGATGAATATCCCAAGCTGTCAATGAGCAATAAAAAGCTCAAAGATAAGGCTGAATATTTTGGACCATATGCATCCAGAGGCAAAACAATATCAATTATAGATACATTAAATAAAGCATTCGGTTTGCCAAGCTGCAGCAGAAAATTTCCTCGTGATTTAGGAAAAGGCAGGCCGTGTTTAAATAAGGATATTGGTAAGTGTGAGGCATGGTGTACAGGTGAACTTTCCAAAGAACTGTACAATGAAGCAATTGCAAATATTAAAATGATTCTTGGGGGAAAAGTTGAGACTCTCAAAGGTATTTTAGAGGAAAAAATGCTTGCAGAGGCGGAAGCGCTCGACTTTGAGTCTGCCGCAAAAACTCGAGACAGGCTGAAAAGTGTTGCAGAGATAATGAATAAGCAAAATGTTATAGCAACCAGCTTTTCAGATACAGATGCGATAGGATTTTCGAGGAGCAAAAAGAGCGCGTTTGTAATTTTGAAATATAAAGACGGCAATCTGCAGTCAAAGAGAAAGTATTTGTTTGCCGAGCCCTTTGAGGAGGATGCAGTGATACTCTCAAATCTTATACTAAGCTATTATCTCGACGGAGTGAATATACCCAAGGAAATACTGATTCCGTTTCCTATAGAGGATGCCGAAGTTTTAGAAAAGGTGCTCAGTGACAAATCGAAGTTCAAGGTAAAAATAATAGCACCTCAGAGGGGAAAAAAGAGAAAGCTTGTCGAGTCTGCCGTAAAAAATGCAAATGAAGAGAGCGAAGCGGCTGAAAGAAGCGAGTTAAAAATAAAAAAAGTTCTTTTGTCTTTAAAGGAAATCCTTTCATTAGATACAGAACCAATTACGATAGAAGCCTTTGATGTTTCAAATCTGGGAGATGAGGGAATAGTTGCCGGTATGACAGTTTTTGTAAATGGAAGGCCGGTAAAAAATCGGTACAGAAGGTTTCGAATTCAGTCGATAGACAGGCAAAATGATATAGCTTCAATGGAAGAAGCTGTTTTAAGAAGATTCAAAAAATACATAGATGGGGACAGCACGTTTTCGGAGCTTCCGGATTTGATTCTTATAGATGGCGGACTTGCGCAGCTGAATGCGGTAAAAAGGGCGCTTGATGCCTTAGAGATTTCTGCGCCAAGCTTTGGGATGGTTAAAGACTCAAATCATAGAACATCGGAGCTTGTCAATGCAGATGGGGAGAGAGTCGGTATAACTGCGAATCTCGCCGTATATAATCTTATATCTCAAATACAAGAAGAAACACATGATTACACAATAAATTACCAAAAAAAATTGAGAAAAGAAAAAATAAAATCAGAGCTTTTAGATATAGAAGGCATAGGGCAAAAACGCTATGAAAAAATCATAGAGATATTCGGCAGCATCAGGAATGCGTCGAAGGCGCCTTTGGGTGAATTGGAATCGATATTGCCCAAAAAAATAGCCTTGAAGCTATATAAGTATTTCAGAAATGGAGCATAGAAAATGAGAATTATTGCTGGAGACAAGAAGGGTAGAAAGCTGAAGATCCCGGGAGGAACTGCCACCAGACCAACTCCGGAAAATGTGAAGGAAGCTGTTTTCAATATTATTCAGTTTCGAATTGAGAATAGAAGCTTTTTGGATCTTTTTGCGGGCAGCGGACAGATTGGCATAGAAGCTCTCTCACGGGGTGCATCGGAGGTTGTTTTTGTTGAGGAAGATAAACAAGCAGCTAAAGTGATAAAAGATAACCTTGAAAAATGCGGTCTTAAGGCCCAATTGTTTCGTGAAAATGCGTTTTTATTCCTTTCCAGAGGAAGGAGTTTTGACATAATATATCTAGATCCGCCGTTCATGTCAGATTATATTAATAAAAGCATTGAAATTATACAAAATCTTGACAACTTAAACGAAAATGGTATAATTATTTGCGAATCGTCAAAGAATGTGAATATTCGATTTGATGAAAAAAAATATACGCTTGCTAAACAAAAGAAATATGGAAGCAAAATGATTTCCATATTAAAAAAGTCTCAATAAAACTAATGCCGAAAGGCTGGACTCGGAGGGTCAATTATGTACAAGGAAGCAAGTGAACTCATCGATATGCTTTATACTATGGTTTCTGAAGCATGGGGCGTTCCGCTGAATAACGATAAATGTATGGTAAATAGAGAAGAGTTCCTGGGAATCCTTGAAGAAATTAAAGTTCAGCTCCCAACAGAGCTGGCTGAAGCCAAGCGTCTTGTATCAGCGAGAGATGAATTTATAGGGAGCGCTAAAAAAGAAGCTGAATCTATCAGACGGGCTGCTGAAGAAAAGGCTCGTCAACTGGTGGATGAACGTGAAATTGTTCGAATTGCTCAATCTAGAAGCCATGAGATAATTTCAAATACCGAATACAAGAGCTCGGAACTTAAAAAGCTTGCCAGTGATTATGTAGACGACATACTGAGAAGGACGGAAGAGAGCCTCACTTCATCACTGAATCAGATTTCAAAGTCAAGGTCGAGATTTAGATCTATGACGGGAGCGCAGGAAATGATACAGGAAAACAGCACAAGCTCTATGTCCTCGGAGATTGAACTCTAAGCGTTTCACTTACAAAAAAATAACAATTGATTACACCGCAGCATCTGTTTGAATACGATGCTGCGATTATTTTATTTTATTTTAATTTAAATTAATTTAATTGTGTCTTGATTTTTATTTGATATATTTTATACTCTATATATGTGGTGAAAAGTGGTGTAAAGTGTTTGATTTGTCAATTTAAGATTAAGGAGGAGCGGGCCGGTGACAGGTGAATACAGACACAGCATGGACTCAAAAGGCAGAATATTTATTCCGGCCAAACTGAGAGAAGAGTTGGAGGAGCCTTTCTACATTACAATATCCGATGAAAAATGCCTGAGAGTGTATGGTAAGGGTGATTGGGATATTTTTGTCGAAAAGGTAAGAGCTTTGCCCTATTTGAGCCGGAAAAGAATGAGACCTTTTTTTTACTCAGCCTCGAAATGTGAGCCGGATACACAAGGCAGAATATTAATTCCGCAAAACCTCAGGGAATATGCGTGCCTAAGTAAAAATGTGAGCATAATCGGCTGTGACGACCATGCCGAGATATGGGACAGCGATACATGGGAGCCCATCTATAGGGAAGAAACTCAAAGCGCCAGTTTGCTGCAAATTATGGAAGAGATAGGGCTATGAAAGCTGAACATATTTCTGTTCTTTTAAATGAGTGTGTAGATGCTTTAAATATAAGAGAAGATGGGATATATGTGGACGCAACACTTGGTATGGGCGGTCACACATCTGAGATTGCCAAAAAACTAAAAAATGGAAAACTTATTGCAGTCGACAGAGACTTTACAGCAATTCAAAAAAGTAAGGAAAAGTTGGGGGAGTTTGAAGATAAGATAATCTTCGTAAACTCTAATTTTTCTGAAATAGATAGGATATTAACTGAGCTGGAAATTAATGCAGTAGACGGCATTTTGGCAGATCTCGGTGTTTCGTCACCTCAGCTTGACGAGGCAGAGAGGGGATTTTCATATACTCAGGATGCTTTTCTGGATATGAGAATGGATAAAAGAAATGCGCTGACTGCTGCTAAAGTAGTTAATGAAGAAAGTTACGAAAACTTAGTTCAAATACTTAGGGACTATGGTGAGGAAAGATATGCGCCCCAAATAGTGAGAGCAATAATAAAAGCGCGTGAAAAACAAGAGATTAAAACCACATGTGAGTTAAGTGATATCATAAGAAGCGCAATGCCTCAAAAGGCGCTGAAAGAGAAGCAGCACCCTGCAAAAAGAACATTCCAAGCTATCCGCATAGCAGTTAACGATGAATTGAGTTCGATTGAAATATTTATGGACAGAGCTCCGCTCAAGCTAAACAAGGGGGGGCGGCTGGCTGTAATATCGTTCCATTCGTTGGAAGATAGAATTATTAAAAATAAAATTCAAGAGCTGGAAAATCCATGTATTTGCCCGCGGGATTTGCCGGTATGCACCTGCGGGCGCAGTCCATTATTAAAGCGTATAAACAGAAAGCCGATTTTGCCGGGAGAAGACGAGCTTAAATACAATCCCAGATCAAGGAGCGCAAAGCTTAGGATAGCAGAAAGAGTATAGTTCGCCTAGGCGCCAAGATTGACACATGTGTTATAATACCTGTGTCATTATGACACTTTACTTTATATGAAAGAGCTAATATTTTGGATATAAAAGATGTATTGAATATTCCCGATATTCTGCAATTCGAGGTAAAAGCAAACATCGAAATAAACGGCATTCAGTATGATTCCAGAAAGGTAGTGCCGGGGAATATTTTTTTTGCCGTCAGAGGCTATGAAACCGATGGTCATAAATATATTGAACAGGCTGTCAATAACGGCGCTGTCTGTATTGTCTGTGAAGAAGAACCTTCAATAAAGATTCCGTTTGTTATTGTTGCAAATTCAAGACGCGCATTGGCCTTGGCTGCATGCAACTTTTATGAGCATCCGTCTTCTAAGATGACAATGATCGGTATCACGGGAACTAACGGTAAAACAAGCTGCACATATTTAATTAAGAATATTATTGAGCGTTTAAGCGGCGCTAAAGTCGGACTCATTGGAACAATCGGCAACTTGATAGGAAATGAAGCTGTTTCGAGTGAGCACACAACTCCCGAGTCATCCGATCTTCAAGGTTTGCTTTATAAAATGTCAGAGGAAGGGTGTGAGTACCTTGTTATGGAAGTGTCCTCACATGCCTTGGCGCTTGAGAGAGTGCTTGGAATAAACTTTGATGTAGGCGTTTTCACAAACCTAAGCCAAGATCATTTAGATTTTCATAGTGATATGAATGAGTATGCAGAAGCTAAAACCCTGCTGTTTGAGCGCTCCAAGCTTTCGATAATCAATTTTGATGACAGTTATGCAAAGCTTATGGCTGATCATGCCTGCGGCAAGCTTCTGAGTCTTTCTTTATACAATGATAAAGCGGACTTTTATGTGAAGAGCTATGGTCTGCATCCGAATTCTGTTGAATATAAGCTTATACATGCAAATAATTTCTATGATATTAAAATTAATATTCCGGGTGTTTTTTCCGTATATAACTCTCTTATAACTTTTGCTGTCGGAATTGCCCTAGGATTTAACGGAGATGAACTCGCTGATGCAATAAAGCTCTCTGACAATATAAAGGGGAGAGCTGAGAGCCTGGAAACTGATGGGGATTATCACGTCTTTATTGATTATGCGCACACCCCCGACGCATTGCTCAATATTATTAATGCTCTTAAAGAAGGAGCCAAAGGGCGGGTAGTTGTATTATTTGGTTGCGGAGGAGATAGAGACCGAAAAAAGAGACCGCAAATGGGGAGAATTGCTTCGGAAAATGCCGATTTTTGTATTGTAACTTCAGATAATCCGCGGACAGAAAAACCTGAAGACATAATTGCCGATATACTTGAAGGAATATCCGAAGAGAATAAGCAAAAAATCGAAGTTATATGTAACAGGGAAGAGGCCATTGAATGGGCTATCGAAAATCATCATCCTGAAGATATTATAGTTTTAGCCGGCAAGGGTCATGAAACTTACCAAATTGTAGGTAAAGTTAAACGCCACATGGATGAGCGGGAAATAGTACGGGATATTATTGAAAAAAGGGGTCTTTTCGTATGACATTTAAATTAATAATAGCATCCGCTGTTTCAACGTTAATTTCATATATTATCGGAATATACATGATACCTTGGCTTAGAGATAAAAAGAAAGCGGGCCAGAAAATTAAAAAAATCGGTCCGACTTGGCATATGTCGAAAGCCGGAACACCGACTATGGGCGGCGTGTTCTTTATTGCTTCAACGGCTGTGACGCTTGGGCTTTTTGGCAGCACGTTCACTGTGCTTAAAGACTACAGGCACATTATTCTTTTTGCATTTGCATTTTTATACGGATTAATCGGATTTATAGATGATTACAGTAAGGTTAGGAAAAAGCGAAATACTGGGCTGAGCACAAAAAGCAAATTTTTACTTCAGATAGTACTCGCGCTGGCTCTTGTATATTTCTTAAGACAGATGAATTATCTTTCAGAGCTAATCTATGTTCCTTTTTTCAATATCAGTTTTAAGCTTCCATCCCTTGTATATTATACATTTATGGTAATTTTTATAGTAGGCACTGTAAACTCGGTTAATATAACTGACGGAGTCGATGGGCTTGCCGCAGGGACCTCGATACCGGTTTTAGCATTTTTTGTTATTATATGTCAATTTTGGAATCGAAACTATGCCATCGGAATATTTGCTTCGTCTCTTCTTGGAGGTTTAATTGGGTTCCTGGGACACAATTATTTCCCTGCAAAAGTATTTATGGGCGATACAGGGTCTCTTTTTTTAGGGGGTGCAATTGCAGGACTGGCAATCTCATTTGATATGCCTTTAATACTGGTGGTTCTCTGTTTAATGTTTGTAATTGAAACACTCTCGGATATAATACAAGTCTCATATTTCAAACTGAGCGGCGGAAAACGTGTGTTTAAGATGGCTCCCTTCCATCATCACCTTGAAATGGGGGGCTGGACAGGGAAGAAGTGGAGTGAAACCGAGCTATTCACGCTCTATTTGTCCATTTCGACAGTTTGTGCTATCATCTCCTTTATGGGTATCTATAATAGGTTTTAGCCTGGAGGAAGCAATGAAGATTATTTTTGCCTGTGGCGGAACTGCCGGTCATATAAATCCGGCCTTAGCTATTGCTGAAGAGATAATAAAAAGAAAAACCGATGCTGAAATACTCTTTATCGGCACTGAGGATAGAATGGAGACCGAGCTGATACCGAGAGCAGGATATGAAATAGAGACTATAAAAATAACAAATTTAAGTCGAAAGATCAGCTTCGATTCTTTAATAAAAAATTTCCAAACAGCCAAGAATGTTTTTACTTCAATTGCAAAATGCAAGAAAATTTTTAAAAGGTTTAAACCTGATCTTGTCATTGGGACAGGAGGATATGTCTGTTACCCCGTTGTTTCTGCAGCTCATAGCATGGGAATTCGCAGCGCAATTCATGAATCGAATGCAGTTCCCGGACTTACAACCAAGCTGCTCGAGGCTAAAGCAGATCTAATATTGCTGGGATATGAAGAGTCAAAAGTTCACTACAAGCATTTAAATAAACTGGAAATTACCGGAACTCCTGTAATTTCCGATTTTTGCGATGAATATAAGTGCAGGGCGAAAAAAGAACTGGGCTTAGATGAGGATAAACCTTTCGTACTCTCCATTTTTGGAAGTCTGGGCGCTACCAAAATGAACGAGGTTATTAAGGAACTCATTATAGAGAGCGGTGAGAGCCCTGCATTTAACCTTATACACTCCAGCGGCAAGTCGGAATATAAGAGTCTTGTAGATTCTTTAAAAGAAAAAGCTCCCGACCATGAATCAAAGGGCATGTACGTAAAGGAGTATATATATAACACGGCAGAGCTTATGCGCGCCGCTGATTTGGTGATATGCAGAGCAGGAGCTTCTACCTTGGCGGAAATAACCGCATCCGGAACTCCCGCGATAATTGTGCCAAGCCCCAATGTGACTAATAACCACCAAGAAAAAAATGCCAGACTTATTGAGAATGCAGATGCAGCCAAAGTTATTTTAGAAGCACAGCTTAGCGGAGCGAAACTCTTGGAGGAAATTAATGAGCTGCTTTCCGATAAGGAAAGACTTAAAGCGATGTCTGATAACATGAAGGCCTTAGCTCATCCTGATGCTGCATCTAAAATTGCTGAATGCGTGTTAGCTCTATAAAAAGTAGGAGATGAGAGTTTGAATTCTCCCTTAAGGAAGATAAGAGATTTTTTTAGGAGAAGGAAAAATATTAGAGGGGTGTTTTACTACCCTCTCATGTTTTTGTTCTTTTCTGCGGTTTTAATTTTCTCTATCAGTATTTTTTTCAGAGTTTCAAAAATAGAAGTAATAGGCAATGAAAGATACTCTGATCAGGAGGTTACTATCGCATCCGGAATTGAAGAGGGGGAGAACCTTCTGTTTATGAACAGATTTAGAGCTGTAAGCAGAATTTTTGCCAGACTTCCTTATGTGGAGAGTGTTTCAGTAAGCAGAAAGCTGCCCAACAGGTCTGTTATTGAAATTAAAGAATCTATTCCCATCGCCTACGTTACCATAGAAGGACAGGAGTGGATAATCGGCCGAAACAGCAAAGTTCTCTCTCAAGCAAAAAAAGAGGATCTGAAAAATCTTATCAATGTTATAGGTGTTTCACCTATAGATCCCACTATCGGTGAAATGATGAAAGTGGATGATGCTGATAAGGACAGGGTTCAGTTTCTTTGTGATGTATTAAATCAAATTCAAGAAAGAAATTTGATGAGTGATGTAAGCAATCTGGATCTTACAAATGAGGAAAACGTCAGTTTCACATATTTAGACAGATTCTTTGTGCAGGTCGGAAATAACACAGACCTTATTTCCAAGTTCGGAAAGATGATTTCAGCAGTAGCAAAACTTACTCCCGGAGATATGGGAGCCTTGGATTTGAGTCCCTCCGGAAATGATGTATACTTCCGGCCGGAGTAAAAAAGAAAGTTTTTGTATTTTAAGTAAAATAATAGTTGACCGAATGAGCTAAAAGATATAATATTATTAAGATAATAATAATTTTTAGTATATAACTTGACTAAAAATACGATAAATTCTTTAAAGATATAATAGGGAGGCTATGAGAGTGGTTAATAAAACAGTAACCGGTCCCGAAAATGTTGTTATACTAAAGGTAGTCGGCGTAGGCGGCGCCGGCAACAACGTGGTAAATAGAATGGTTAAATCCGGTACACAGGGTGTTGAGTTTATTGCTGTCAATACCGATAAGCAGGCTCTTGCTGTTTCCAATGCTGATCAGAAAGTTCAAATCGGAGAAAAAATAACCGGCGGACAGGGTGCCGGGTCAGATCCCGAGATTGGTAAGAAGAGCGCAGAAGAGAGCAGAAACGAGATTGCAAAATGCTTTGAAAATGCTGACATGGTATTTATTACGGCAGGCATGGGTGGCGGTACAGGTACAGGCGCGGCGCCGGTTATTGCTGATTTGGCCCGAGAAGCCGGGCTTTTAACTGTTGCAGTTGTCACTAAGCCGTTTAACTTTGAAGGCAAACGCAGAATGGATCAGGCTATGGCAGGTATAAACTCTCTTATTCCCAAAGTTGATTCCTTACTGATAATTCCCAATGAGCGCCTTAAACACGCTACAGATCAAAAGATAACATTGGCGAACGCATTTGAGATTGCCGATGATGTCCTAAGGCAGGCGGTTATAAGTATTTCAGACCTTATTAAATCCACAGGCTTTATAAACCTCGATTTCGCCGATGTCACCACAATAATGAAGGGTGCCGGACTTGCTCATATGGGTGTCGGCCATGCTACGGGCAGAGGCAAGGCCGAGGATGCGGCACGAATGGCAATAGCAAGTCCTCTCATGGAGACTTCTATCAACGGAGCTCGCGGAGTTCTTATCAATATCACAGGTTCCGAGGATATGGTACTTGACGATATCGAAGCCGCCGCAAATCTTGTTCAGGAAGCGGCGCACCCCGAAGCGAACATTATTTTTGGCGCCACATTTGATGACAGCCTTGAAGATGAAATTCGTGTAACGGTTATAGCTACCGGTTTTGACAACGGAAAGGCAAAAAGAGAAAAAATTAAGAAAGATTTTTTCGTCCGTGAAGAGCCTGAAATTTTTGAAGAAAAGATTGAAAGCACTGCCAAAACAGCTTTTGAGGATCTTTTTGACGACAAATCCGACAGAGAATTAGATCTAAGCAATTTTGAATCTGCCGGTGCGACTCAGACAGAAGAAGTTGAGAATGAAGATCCCTTTGACAGTATTTTTAAAATATTCAATAACAAATAGGATATTTAATAAAAAAGCTCCGATTCATTAGTTGAGTCGGAGTTTTTTCAATGCTATTTATAGCTGTACGAAGCTTTTGTAAAATTGCAAAATATCCACGTATATGATATTATATTTTGTCTTTATACTATGAAAAGGTTTTTATTATGAATAAAAAATTAAAAATAACTTTAATAATACTATGCATTGTTTTCATCTTGGCTATTGTTCTTTATTTTACTTTACCGATTATCTTATCCGGTATTGTAAATCATATTGATTCAAAGAAAACAGACGAAAGCTTGCAAGGGGAACAAACTGTATCAACAAGTCAAACTCCCGAACCCGCAACAAATAAAGCTGAACATGTAAATACAGTTAGCGCCAGAATTGCAGTCGCAGGTGATGTTATATTAAACCAGCTTATATTTGAAGAGGCAAAAACTGAGGGAGGCTATGATTTTAGTCCCATTTTTGGAGATATAAAAGGTATTATTGAATCGGCGGATTTTGCTGTTTGTTCACTGATGACTACATTTAATTCCAGCGGGACATACAGCTCATTTCCAAAGTCCGTTTCACCCCCGCAAATCGCCTCTGCACTGGCAGCTTGCGGATTTGATCTGGTAAATACTGCGAATAAGCACTCCATGGATTCATTTTATGACGGTTTGATTTATACAATTGACAGGGTAGCAGAGGCCGGACTTGCGCATATCGGAACTTATCGCTCACCGGATGAAAGAAACAGCACAGGCGGTGCTGTTATAAGGGATATCAACGGCATAAATGCTGCATTCACTGCATATACAATGGGTTCGTCTCACATACCGGTTAGCGGTTTTGAGTATGCTCTGAACATTTGTGTGACTGATTATTTATCTGACGGGAAAAAAATCAATTACGAATTAATTCAGAGTGATTTCAGCCGAATCAAAGAATCCGGAGCTGAATTTATAGTTGTGATGATATCCTGGGATGATGAATTTTCAAAAGAAGTCAGCAAGCTTCAGAGGGAACTTGTTGATTATCTGATATTGCAGGGAGCAGACCTTGTAGTAGGCAGCGGCACCAAGGTTCCTCAGCTTATAGAAAAAAGAACAGTCACACTTGAGGATGGCTCTAATAGACAGGGGATGGTTGCTTACTCTATGGGAAACATGCTTTACTTTGAAGACGGAGAACTTACCGATCTTTCAGCCATTTTAAATTTGCAGATTACAAAAGATACCGATAGCGGACAGGTTTGGCTGTCTGAACTCACATATACACCGATAAAAATGCTCAATTTAAGTAAATACGGCATAGCCAACCAAGGGTGGAACCACAGACTTTTTATCATAGATGATTTTATAAGTTCTTACGAAAATGGAACTCAATTTGAATTTATTGGTGAGGATATTGTTAGTGATTTTAGGAATGCTCTGGCTAAAGTGATAGATATATTTGGGAAAAATTTTTATATCAACAAATAATCTTTCTTCCTGCCAAACAAGCCTATAATAATAGAGAAGAGCTTGGGGCTCTTCTCTATTTTCTTAATAAGGTCGATAGATTAATAATTGTATGCTTTAATCTCAAAATATGCCTGCGGGTGTACACAGACAGGACACAGTTGAGGAGCATTTTTTCCGCGATGAATATGTCCGCAGTTTCTGCAAAACCAAACTGTTTCAGTCTCTTCTCTTGCGAATACCTTCGCTTTTTCGATGTTCTCTAAAAGCTTGAGATATCTCTCCTCATGGCTCATTTCAACCGCCGCAACACCGGCAAACTGATTGGCCAGATCGGTGTAGCCCTCTTCTCTGGCAACTTTCTCAAACTCGGGATACATTATCGTGTGCTCATAATTCTCACCTGCTGCTGCATCCTTAAGATTTTCGGGTGTTGACAGCACTTCTCCGCCCACCATGGCCTTGTACCATAGCTTGGCATGTTCTTTTTCGTTTAAAGCTGTCTCCGCGAAAATAGCAGCTATCTGCTCATAGCCGTCTTTCTTAGCCTTTGAAGCATAATAGTCATACTTATTTCTGGCCATTGATTCGCCGGCAAAAGCCTCTTCCAAATTTTTATAAGTTCTGCTGTTTTTAAAATCCATATGTAATACCTCCGTATTATTTTCTGCAATAATATTTTATCCTTAACGGGCCTGATAGTCAAGCATTCTTCAATTTATTGCATAAATACGTACATTCTGTTATCATAGATTAGCGATTTATTTATACATAAAATGGAGGCCTGAAATGATTCCGAAACCTGAAGATGCTATGCGATTAGTTGAGAAATATAATAAAGAGAAATTCCATCTGGATCATGCAAAAACTGTTGGCGATGTGCTCGCACATATTGCTGAGACTCATGACCCCGGAAGAGAAGATTATTGGAAGACAGTGGGATATTTGCATGATATTGATTTTGGACTGTATCCGGATGAGCACTGCTCAAAATGTGTGGAAATCTTGAAGACACACGGAGTTAACGAGCAAATCATCAGGTCTGTTCAAAGTCACGGCTATGGTATTTGTTCAGATATAGAGCCCGAACACATTATGGAAAAATATCTTTATGCGATAGACGAACTGACGGGCCTTATAGGTGCTGTTGCCTTGGTAAGACCCAGCGGATATGAAGGAATGACTGTTAAATCCATAAAAAAGAAATTCAAAGACAGAGCTTTTGCCGCCGGCTGTTCCAGAGATGTTATAAGCAGGGGAGCGGAAATGCTCGAGATTAGTCTGGATGAGCTGATAAGCATAACGTTGAATGCAATTAATGCTATAAAGTAAAATACGGTTGGGTTTAAGCCCAACCGTATTAAATTTAAAATAATCCGGGTATATTAAATTTAGACATCGACTGCGAGGAAGCCTCGTCTGCTTTGCGCAAAGCTTCGTTTACAGCACCTATAATCATGTCCTGCAGCATTTCGGGATCATCGGGGTCAATAGCATCAACAGAGATAATAAGCTCTTCAAGACGATGCTTGCCGCTTACAACCGCAGTTACAGCACCGCCGCCGGAATCAGCTCGGTATGTTTCTTTTTCTAAGTCCTGCTGCATTTTCAAAAGCTCTTCCTGCATTTTTTGAGCTTGCTTTATCATATTGGCTTGGCTCTTGCCGCCGCCGTATCCGCCTCTAAATCCACCTTTTGCCATCTTATTTTTCACTCCTTATTCGAAAATTACTTGGTCAAATTTTTTTAAATCATTAATATTGAATTGACTTTCCCCGGCAGCCTTATTATCTTCACTTTTTATTATTTCGATGTCTATATTTGTGTTTAACAGGCTGTCAGCTGCAGCCTTGATTTTAGAAATTATATCCTCATCTTTAAGCAAATCAGTTAAAAGGTTTGAGCTATAGTAAATCGAAAGTTTATCACCCGATATATTTGCCGTGAGCGCATTTGGGGAACAAAGCAGATGGGAGTTCACAAGGCTCATAGATTCGGAAGCCTTGGCTAAAATCTTATCCCAGCTTATGTCGGATATAAAATCAGCTGATATCTCCGGAACAGCAAAAGTTTCGCTTATATCGACTGGACTTGATTTTGTTTTAGGCTCATTATAACTTGTGTTATCATCATAATTTTCAATCTCTTTTGACGTATTTTCAAAATTAATTGTCTCGGGCGAGATTTTTTCATTAAGTGTAATATTTTTTACTTCTTTATTATTTATTATCAGTGAATCAAGCTTTTGCTCAAGGATATCCACTCGTACAGAAAGATCTGACGCATCTGTCGGTGTTTCAGAAGCTAAAAGAGAGATAATTAAAATCTCGGCAGAAAGAAGCGGGAAAGGGAGAAGCTTCATGTTGTATATGCTTTCCTGTATTTTGTTTAAAAAGAATAAAAGTTTTGATTCTGAAAAGAAGGGCAAAAAATAATTCAGCTCCTCAATACTGTATTTACCTGAAATTAAATCGGGCGCCTTTTTCTTTGATACTTTCATAATAAAAATATCTCTTAAAACAGACGAGAGTTCCGAAAGTATATTCTGAGGTGTTTTACCCGATTCAAGAAAGCTCCTATAAAGATTTAGGCTTTCGCTTAAATCTTTTTTGCACATGGCTCTCAGCAGAGAGACGGACTCTCGATTTCCAAGTATTCCCAGTGTTTCCAAAAGATAATCTTTATCGATTTTTGCGCTGCCCGAGCATTGATCGAGCATTGAAAGAGCATCTCGCATAGAGCCATCGGAGAGTCTGGCTATAAGCCTTGCGGCATCTATGTTCAGGTCTATGTTCTCACGCTCTGCTATTTCGCTCAAGCTTTTCGTAATTAAATCGGCTGCAATTCTATGAAAACTGTGCCTTTGGCAGCGAGACAAAATAGTTGCGGGCACTCTATGCAATTCTGTTGTTGCTAAAATAAAAATCAAATGCTCCGGCGGTTCTTCCATTATTTTTAAAAGTGCGCCAAATGCCTGAGGTGTTATACTGTGGACCTCGTCTATAATATAGACGCGTTTTTTTGTGTTTGCAGGGGAGTACAGAGCCTCTGTTCTCAATGCTCTGGCGTCTTCAACCTTGTTGTTAGAGGCTGCATCAATTTCGATTACATCTAAGATACTGCCGTCATCAATACCTTTACAAAACTCACACTCGTTGCAGGGGTTTCCGCTTTGCGGATTTTTGCAATTTACGGCTTTGGCAAGTATTCTCGCGCAAGTCGTCTTGCCGGTACCCTTTGTACCGACAAACAGATAGGCGTGAGATAATCTGCCAGATACGACCTGAGCCTTCAAAATATCTGTAATATGCTCCTGCCCAATTACATCCTCGAATGTTTTTGGCCTATATTTTCTGTATAATGCCTGATACATAAGAATTTCTCCTCAAAAACAAGCTCTTTACAAGACTGCACACCCGATATCGAACAATCAAAACATCCGACATCCTTACATTGGCGACTCCGCCTCAGATTACCCGCGGCACATACAAGATTTCTGCTTAATGCTGCTCGGTTCCCCGCCTGACATGGTTCACAGCTCTGTATTGCGCAGGACTAAGGGTTCAACATCGCATATAAGGCACAGGCAACACGTTGATTGCCCTCAATAGGGAATCCATCCCTGCTGTAGCGGATTGCAGGTTACAGGGCACCGCTAGCTCCCCAACTGGTGCAGCCTTGCAAAGAGCTTATTTTTATTTTACTATAAGTAAATTGTATATTCAAGTATTTTAAGGCAGATGACATACCTTGCATAATTGACTGTAAAGATATATAATGATTTGCATTTTATTTGCATTTTGGAGCGTTGTATGAAAAAAAAGTCTGTTTTTTACTGCACTGATTGCGGAAATGAATTATCAAAGTGGGTGGGGCAGTGCCCTATGTGCGGCGCATGGAATACAATAGTTGAGGCTCCCGAAACAAAGCTAAAGAATGTCAATAGATTAACAATTAAATCGTCGTCAAAAGTCGAGCTCATGTCTGAAATCGGAGAAGACGAGGAAATCCGCTTCACAACCGGTATAAATGAACTCGACAGAGTGTTGGGCGGCGGCGCTGTAAGAGGATCTATAGTCTTACTCGGAGGAGCACCCGGCGTTGGAAAATCAACGCTTTTGCTTCAGCTTTGCGGTCTTGTTTCCGGCAGAGAGAAAGTTTTGTATATTTCCGGCGAAGAAAGCCGAAGTCAAATTAAAATGAGAGCTAAAAGGATTAATATCAATTATTCCGATGTTTATCTATACGCCGAAACAGATATGGCCTCGATAATCAATGCAATAAATGATATTAAGCCCGATATAATTATAATAGATTCAATTCAAACCGTTTATGACAGTGAAATATCCGCCGCTGCCGGAAGCATCAGCCAAGTTCGCGACTGTACTATGAACATAATGAGGTTGGCAAAAGAAAACAACTTTACAGCCTTTATAGTCGGCCACATTAATAAAGAAGGCAACATCGCAGGACCTAAGGTTCTTGAGCATATTGTGGATTGCGTGCTTTATTTTGAAGGTGAGCAGCAGCTCAGCTTCAGAATTTTAAGAGCTGCAAAAAACCGTTTTGGCTCAACGAATGAAATAGGCGTTTTTGAAATGGCTGAAACTGGCTTAAAAGAGATACCGAATCCTTCTGAAGTTATGTTGTCCGGAAGACCGGAGAACAGCTCCGGAAGCTGCGTTACATGTCTGATGGAAGGCAGCAGGCCTATATTAGCTGAAATACAGTCACTTGTTACAAAATCTGGATTTGCAGCCGGAAGGCGCACATCGAGCGGTTTAGATTACAACAGAGCAAACCTTCTCATTGCTGTTGCAGAAAAGCGCGCAGGACTTAGCCTGATAAATTCCGATATTTATATGAATGTAGTGGGCGGAATAAGAATAATGGAAACTTCAGCGGATTTGGCGAGTCTTTTGGCCCTGATTTCAAGCTATAAGGATATTCCGATTCCCAACGATTTGGCTGCACTTGGTGAAGTCGGTTTATCCGGAGAAATAAGGTCTGTGTCTCATTTGAATCAAAGGCTTTCTGAAATTCAAAGAATGGGCTTTAAAAGATGCTTAATTCCAAGACATATTAAAGCTGATTTAAAAACCCATGACGGACTCGAGATAATCAAAGTAAAAAATATAAGAGAGGCTATAATTCATGTTTTTTGATATTTGCCATGATGAAAGTGTAAGGAAACTAAAAGCACTTTATTTCAGCAGAATTCCATGTTATAATTAAACAAAATTTTTATTTTGTTTAATTATTTTAGAAAGTGTGGATAAAGCTGCAAAAAGGCTTCTTTGATTGTAAAGCTTGGTTCAGACACTTCCCCACTGTCAGCTAATCGAATTTATTGAATAAGGAATTTTTAAATTGAGTTATAAAAAAGAAACTTGCGGACCTATTAAAGATTTTTTAATTTATCATGAAGTCATCAAAGGCCACTCTCAAGCGACTATTGATGAATATTTTTTGGACCTCAGAAATTTTTTCAGATTTATTAAAATTGAGCGAGGCATGGTTGCTCCCGAAGTTCCGGAAAATGAAATCGGAATTATGGATGTTGACTTAAATTTAATTGAATCTGTAAGCATGAATGATGTATACACATACCTCCTGTATCTTTCAAGAGATCGCCAGAAGTTTACTAACAGCAAAAATTCCGACATTGGACTTTCAGCTGCAACACGCGCCCGAAAAATTGCATGTTTGAGGAGTTTTTTTAAATATTTAACTCAAAGCGCAAAGATATTGGATACCAATCCCATTGAAGGTTTAGAGTCGCCTAAGAGACTGACTTCCCTCCCCCGCTATCTCAACTTAGAAGAAGCCAAAAGACTTCTGTCTTCAATTGAGGGCATAAACAAAGAACGCGATTATGCAATAATTGTTCTGTTTTTAAACTGCGGGTTGCGTATTTCGGAAATAGTCAACTTAAATATTGCGGACATATATGACGACAGGCTGTATATTAAGGGTAAAGGCGGCAAGACAAGAGTTGTTTTTTTGAATGATTCCTGTGTGGAAGCCTTGGAAGGCTATCTTCCATTAAGACAGGAGCTCGTTGATGATGATGAAAAAGCATTGTTTGTATCCAGGCGAAAGAAAAGAATCTCTCGCGAAGCTGTACACGCCATGGTCAAAAAGAGTCTATTACGAGCTAATTTAGATGCAGATAAGTATTCTTCCCACAAATTGAGACACACCGCAGCAACCCTTATGCTTCAAAACGGTGTAGATGTCAGAACCTTACAAGAACTTTTAGGGCATGAGCATCTCAATACAACTCAAATATACACTCATGTAGAGAATACAGAACTTAGGCTGGCAGCCCAGGCAAATCCCCTCTCAAGTTTTTCACTTGATGAAGAATAATTTCATATTTCATGATGAAAGGGTATAAACATTAATTATGGTATTTTCAAGTATTATCTCAATATATAAATTTATTCCTATAGTCCTTACTTTCTATTACTTAGTTCCCAAAAAATGGAGAAATCCGGTTTTATTTATTGCAAATCTGTTTTTCTACGGCTGGGGTGAACCCGTCTATATCCTTTTAATGCTTTTTTCTATTTTAATCAATTTTATAAACGGATATTATGTTTATAAATATTTATCAGATAAGAAAAAAGCCAAGGTTTTTTTATTTTTAAATGCTTTTTTTAATCTGGCGCTTTTAGGATTCTTCAAATATTACAATTTCTTTGCAGAGAATATAAATGCTATACCATTTATCAGTCTGCCTCAGCTCAATCTCCCCCTCCCTATCGGTATTTCATTTTACACCTTTCAAATGATGTCCTACCCAATTGACGTATACAGAGGAGATGCGGATTGTGAGAGAAGCATAATAAACTTCGGAACCTATGTTGCCCTCTTCCCACAACTCATTGCCGGTCCTATTGTAAGATATAAGGATCTTTCGGACCAGCTGAAAGTTCGAAATGAAAATCTTAGTGATTTTAACTCGGGTGTCAAAGTTTTTATAGTCGGACTTGCAAAAAAAGTTTTGATTGCCAATAATGTTGGGCTTATATGGAAATATTACTCTGAGCTTGCACCAAGTTCTTTGACTGTGTTAGGTGCATGGATAGGTATATTGGCGTTTTATTTCCAGATATACTTTGATTTTTCCGGTTACTCAGATATAGCTATAGGCTTAGGAAGAATGTTTGGATTTGAATTCAAAATAAACTTCGACTACCCGTATACTTCCCAAAGTATTACCGAGTTTTGGAGAAGATGGCACATGTCTCTGGGAACTTGGTTCAGAGACTATGTCTACATACCTCTCGGCGGCAACAGGAAGGGGTTAAAAAGGCAGATAATTAATATTTTTATAGTCTGGGCTCTAACAGGAATTTGGCATGGCGCAAACTGGAATTTTCTTGCCTGGGGCTTATATTTTGGAATAATAATTATTTTAGAAAAGATTTTTATTTTACGCGTCCTCGAAAAACTTCCGCGTATCTTTAGGTATATTTATACAATTTTCTTGGTTATTCTTTCGTGGACGATTTTTGAATGCACAAGTTTGAGTAACGGGCTCACTTATGCAGGAAGTCTCTTTTCGATGTGGAATAACGATCTGTATAGACCTATGGATTTATTTAACTTCAGGGCAAATCTGTTGTTATTACTTATTGCAGCTGTCGGCTCAACTCCCCTGCCTAAAAAACTGCTTAACAGTTTAGATATTAAAGTCCAAAATATTTTTATTCCTATAGGTGCTGCCGCACTCCTTTTATTATCAACAGCCTATCTCATTAATTCGTCATACAATCCTTTCCTATACTTTAGATTTTGAGGTTTAATAAATTGAAAAACAAATCTGTTATTTCAAATTTAAGCACTTACATATTCTTATTCATAATTTTCTTTTTCTTTCTTGCAAATTTGATTGCCAAAGATAAGCCGTTTTCTGAACAAGAAAACAGGTATTTGCAAACAGCTCCGAAGCTTAGTCTTAAAAAGCTTGCGAGCGGTGATTTTACTAGTGAGTATGAAAAGTATTTGTCGGATCAATTTGTTTTCAGAAACGCTTGGATTGCATTAAAAGCGCGTTCCGAACTCGCTTTGGGGAAAATGCAAAATAACGATGTGTTTAATCATAAGCAGATGCTTTTATGTCCTATTTTAGATTACAGGGAAGAAACATTTAGAGCGAATATTGATAATGTAAAACGTTTTGCTGAACAAAACAATAAAGTGTTTTTTGCCTTGATACCGAATAAAGAGACAGTATATTCGGAATTGCTTCCCAAAAATCTTGAGCATGTAGACATGGCTGCTCTTATTGATTTGGCCTATTCAGAAAGCGAAGCAAGAAACGTTGAAATAAAAGAAGCTCTTATAGAAAATAAATCGGAGTATATCTACTATAATACAGATCATCATTGGACAAGCCTTGGCGCATACTATGGCTCCTGTACTCTTTCCGATCAACTGGGCTTAAGTAAAAAAGACATCAGCTCATTTGATAGAAAACTTGTCAGCGAGAGCTTTAGGGGAACCAATGTTTCCGCTTCGGGATTTTATTGGTATGCGCCTGACAGCATGGAAATTTTCGTTAATGAAAATAATGATATTACAATACTCAACTATTCTACGGGAAAAGCAGAGAAATCAAGCTGCTATGCGCCTGAATATTTGGAAAAGAAAGATAAATATAAATTTTTCTTCGGCGGGAATACTCCGCTTATTGAAATAGAAAACAAAACAGCTCAAAAAAAATCAATTCTGATAGTAAGAGATTCTTTTTGCGACAGTCTGCTCCCCTTCTTAATAGATGAATATTCATATATTTCCGTTATTGATTTGAGATATTTTAATGAAAGTCTCAGTGATTATATAAACAAGCATAATTTTGACCAGATTTTAATACTTTGCGGAATCCGAACTTTTACTGAGGATAATAATTTTTATAAACTTAACCAATAGTTTATTTATTATTAACACTTTAAGTATTTAACAATATATGCTACAATCTTTATCAATATTATTTAGTGGAGGGGTAAGATGAATATCAGACTATCCGAACGCATGAGAAAAGCGGATTTCCAGACGCTTTTTACTGCAGAAATTTTAAAGGCAGCCGCAGACAGCAATATTATTTCATTTGCAGGCGGTTTGCCCAACCCATTATCTTTTCCAGTAAAAGACATTGAAATGGCAGCACAGGCCGTTTTACAGAGAGATGGCGCCAAAGCCCTTCAATACAGCTCTGCACAGGGCTTTCCGGAACTGAGAGAACATATCTCAAAGAGATATAAGAGCAAACTCAACTTGGATATAAGCGCAGATGAAATTATCATTACAAACGGCTCTCAACAGGCGTTGGATATATTTTCTGCTGTTCTTTTGGACCCTAACGATGAAATAATAGTCGAAAATCCCAGCTATCTGGCCGCTCTTCAAACTTTCCACCTCTATAAGCCCATTGTACTTACGGTTGAGTTAATGGAAGATGGGATGGATACCGATGCTCTGGAAGCTCTTCTGGAAACACATAACCCCAAATTCGTATATGTAATTCCCAATTTTCAAAATCCTACAGGGCTAACTTACAGCATTGAAAAAAGAAAAAAGGTTGCATCTCTCCTGAAAGGTCGAGATATTTTTGTTCTTGAAGATAATCCATATTCCGAACTTCGCTTTACAGGAAGCCAGTTCCCATCGCTGGGAACTTATTTAGGTGAGCAATGCTGCCTGCTTGGCACCTTCTCAAAGGTAGTTGCGCCCGGAATGAGAATCGGCTGGATTGCATGCAAGAATAAAGAGCTCTTTCAAAAGCTTCTTGACTACAAAACAACAATGGACTTGCACACAAACATTTTCTGTCAGTTGGTTATTTCCGAATATCTGGACCAATGCGATTTTGATGCTCATATTGAAAAAACAAAAGAATTATACAAAAACAAGGCTTTAAAAATGATGGAATGCCTCGACAAGTACCTGCCGGATTCGGTTACTTACACTAAACCTGAAGGCGGAATGTTTATTTGGGCTAAGCTTCCGGATGGCGTAAAGGGCGTAGATGTCCAGGAGCTTGCAATGACCAAGGGTGTTGCAGTGTGTGCCGGCGATCCCTTCTTTGAGTATGAAAGAGGAGTTCCAGCCCTAAGGATTAACTACTCAAACAGCTCTGATGAGGCCATAGAAAAGGGTATAAAGATTTTAGGCGAAACAATTAGAGAATTACTATAATATAATATACAAGCTTATGCAAAAGCGCTGCAGTTTTAAGACTGCAGCGCTTTTTTTAAAAAGCAAAACCACACGCTAGGCGTGTGGTTCAAGAGAGCTTAAGCGATGAGGTAGAAAAGAAGACTCCTTTTGCATAGAATAAAAGTGCGGTCAGCCAACTGCACAGAAATGCAAAAGGAGGGCATTCATAATGAGTATGAATGACATAAATAGTTTATCTCACACGAAATGGAATTGCAGAGTATATCAAGAATCAGCTTAAAGAGGATAAACTTGGAGAACAGTTAACAATACCGTCAGCTGGCCCTTTTAAGGGCAGCAAGTAGCAATCCTTAAGCAGTTGGCAGACCGTATTATGCGTTTGACGCATACGCTAAGAACATAGGGCTATGCCCGCATGTGAAAAACCACCCGCTTGGCGGGTGGATGTTTATTTAAAAATATTTACTTATACGTCCAAACTTTTACTTAGCCGATCTCTTCTTTTCCATACGGTAAAAATGACGCCAGTATCGAGGATATAGCCAGCGACATATCAAACAGCATGCTGAACCAAATAGGGGCAAAGCCCACAGTAGCCATAATAAGAGTCAGCGCTTTGCCAAGAAGTACGCCATTAAAAATCATATAGACATATGACTTTGACCTCTGTGCAATTCTCATTGAAAATGGCAGGCTTTGCAATTTATTGTTGAAAAAAGTAAGTTCTTTCCTCTTTCCCATGCTCAGCTCTCCGGGCACACAGATTTGAGCTCTTAAGTCCGATTCCCCACCTATGGAACTATCGGCCTCTTTGCCCGAGACAAATAACACGATATCAGAAGGATGAGCTCTTACTATCTCATTGACTTTTTGCTTTTTAAGCTCATCATTGAGGTCACAGTAGATATCCTCAATTCCAAGTTGAGAAAGAATGTCAAGATTTGCCTTCTTATTTTCCGAGCTTATTGAAACTACCCTATTTACATTTAGATATGCAATTTCATTGATTGTTTCTTCGGCATCTTCTCTTAGTGAATCGCTCATAACAATCTTGCCGGCATACTCATTCGCTATTGAGACATAAAGGGTCATTTCCCCTTCATCTTCTTCATTTTCATCGTATGGGACAAAAACTCCGCTTGAGAGCAAGTAATCTCTTCTTCCGGCAAGTATCTTTATGCCCTCTATGCTTACGTTCACACCCTCGCCGGGGACCTCATGGAAATCCTCGACCAAGTCAATATAAATTGTGTCTTCATATTCGGCAATTATTGATTTTGCCTGCTTAGACGATGAGTATGCATAAGCATGGGCGCAGATTTTCAGGAAGACAGCTGTATCCATTCTTTCCGACTTGACTTGTATCAGCTTAGGGCTTCCCTCTACAAGACTGGATTCTCTGTCAAAAATAATGGAACTTACCGAAGACGTCTCGTTTAAAACATCAAGATCTGAAAAAAGAACTCCGTTTTTGGCAGCCCATGATACCGATGCTAAATGAATTAGCGGGATTGATACAATCAGCGCAGCAGGATTTGCAATAATAAAGAAGCTTAAGGCTCTGCTCACTGTTTCGCTTCCCGCCAAATCTGTTGTGTAGTATAGAGCGGGAATTAATATTACAGACAAAAGCAAGACAATAGGTGCAAATAAATTTGCAATTGCTTTTATGCCCTCCGGCAACGGCGAACCGCTGTCAACACAGCTCAAAGCAGATGAAATAATGGTTTGAGCAGTGGATTCGCTTGCCGTCATTGTGACCTCACATCGAATATCGGAACCTATGTTGACACTCCCGGAATATACCTCATCTCCTTCGGAAACTTCTATTGTATTAGCTAAAATACCCAAGTTGGACATATCCACAAGCGAGCTTCCCTCGATGACTATGCAGTCACAAGGTATGAGTTCATTGGGGGAAACAGAAATGATATCTCCAACCGAAACATCATGTATAGGAACCTGCTGAGTACGCTCATTTTCAACAACATTGGCGCTTGATGCAGTAGGGATTATTGCGGATTTTAAAGAATACGCCGTTCTGTTAAATGCGTATTCCACAATAAGCCCCATTATCTGATATATGATAAACATCGCTAAGGTGTCCTCAGACTTTTTAATGATAATGGCCAAAATTGCCAATAAAGTCAAAGGAATTGCCTTGTGCATAAAATTCATTTCAAATACAGCATTGATTGCAGCCAAGAAGATGTCGATAGCTATAATAAAAATAGCAACTATCTCCAGAATTGTTTTAAGCAGCGCAGGTATATCCGGGAAAAGAATTACAAAAGCAAAGACAATGGAGGATATCAAAAGTCTCAGTAATATAGAAAGATCAATGTCTTTAAATCCTTCGCTTGTCGAATAGCTGACGGAGTTAAATGTAAACCCCGATGAGGTTGTATAGTGTTCTGAGCCCAATGCATCGAATAATCCGCTGAATGGCATTTTACCCTCCTCCTATCTTGAGAAAAGGCAACGTACGAGCCTATGCCTTTCCGGCACAACCTAGGACGTTGGAAATTTTGTGAGAAACGATCTCTTTTATTGCAGCCCTGGCAGGCTTAAGGTACTGTCTGGGATCAAAGTGATCGGGATGCTGGTTCATATACTCGCGTATAGTAGCAGTCATAGCAAGGCGTAAATCAGAATCTATATTTATTTTACAAACTGCACTCCTTGCTGCTTGGCGAAGCTGGTCTTCAGGAACACCGATTGCATTTTCGAGCGCTCCCCCATTTGCATTTATCTTTTCGACTAAGTGTTGAGGAACAGAAGATGCGCCGTGAAGCACTATAGGAAATCCCGGAAGTCTGTTTTCAATTTCTTCCAGAATATCGAATCTTAGCTGCGGTTTTGTATCCGGCTTAAATTTAAAAGCGCCATGGCTTGTTCCGATTGCAATAGCCAAACTGTCAACGCCTGTTCTTGACACAAACTCAAAAACTTCCTCCGGTTTTGTATAAGATGAATCTTCTTCACTAACTTTGACATCATCCTCTATTCCTGCAAGTCTGCCAAGTTCACCTTCCACAACTACTCCTCGCTCGTGTGCATAATCCACAACTTGTTTTGTCAAAGCAATGTTTTCTTCGAAGCTGTACTTTGAGCCGTCTATCATCACCGAAGTAAATCCGCCGTCTATACAGGCCTTGCAAATCTCAAAACTGTCGCCATGATCGAGATGCAGGCATATCGGCAAACCCGTTTCAATTACGGCAGCCTCGACAAGTTTTATTAAATAAGTATGATTTGCATATTTTCTTGCACCTGCCGAAACCTGAAGAATGAGAGGCGAATTTAAATCTTTTGCCGCCTCTGTTATTCCTTGAATGATTTCCATATTATTTACGTTAAAGGCGCCGACTGCATATCCCTCTTCATATGCTCTTTTAAACATTTTTTTTGTTGTTACCAAGTTCATAATTATCCTCCACGGCAAAAATTTAATATTTAGCTTACTTTCTGTTCATTATAAGACAAAAAAGTGATATAATCAATACCACAACTCAAATTTGGAGGTTAGTCTAATGGCAAAATTATTAAAAGGCGCGTGTATATTCGGTCAATCCGGCGGTCCTACAGCAGTCATAAATTCCAGTGCATATGGAGTAATAAAAACTGCATTGGAATCCGAAAATATCACCAAGGTTTTAGGTGCTGAACATGGAATATTGGGAGTAATCAACGACAGACTTTTTGACATGTCAAAGGAAGACAGTTACGAGCTCTCCCTGCTTTTAAACACTCCGTCGTCAGAGCTCGGCTCGAGCCGATATAAGCTTGCCGATCCCGAAAAGGACGACAGCGACTATAAAAAGATTCTGGATACATTTAAAAAATATGATGTCAGATATTTCTTCTTCAACGGCGGAAACGACTCGATGGATACCTGCAACAAGATAAGCCGTTATATGGAAAAAGTGGGCTATGAGTGCAGGGTTATGGGTGTACCTAAAACAATTGACAACGATTTGGCTCTCACCGACCATTGTCCCGGTTACGGAAGCGCAGCAAAGTATATAGCCACATCCGTATGTGAGGTTTATAAGGATTCCAAAGTCTATAACACCGGAACAGTAGTCGTAATAGAAGTAATGGGCCGTCATGCAGGTTGGCTTGCAGCAGCTTCTTCTCTTGCCGAACTTGCCGGCTGCAAACCGGACCTCATCTATTTGCCGGAGATTCCATTTGATATGGATAAATTCATAGAGGATACCAGCAGAATTTATAATGAAACCGGGAATTGTTTGGTATGTGTTTCGGAGGGAATTTGCTTTGAAGACGGAAGTTTTGTTTCAAATGCAAAGCCCAGCGCGACAGACGGTTTCGGTCATGCCCAGCTCGGAGGTTTGAGCGCAATACTTGCAAATGAAATAAAGGTCAAAACCGGAGCTAAAGTAAGGCCCATAGAGTTTTCTTTGCTTCAGAGGGCTGCTGCTCATATTGCTTCTAAAACAGACGTGGAAGAGGCATTTATGGCGGGAAAATCTGCTGTGGAGGCAGCGATTGAGGGGAAAACAGGATTCATGGTTGCCTTCCGGAGGGACGAAAACTCAAAGGAATATAAGTGCAATTTAACTTATGTGCCGCTGGCTGAAGTTGCCAATAAGGAAAAAAAGTTCCCGTTAGAGTGGATAGAAAACGGCACACATGTTAAGTCAGAGTTTTTTGATTATGCCCTGCCGCTCATTCAAGGCGAACCCGAGAGAGTTTATGAAAACTCACTTCCCAGATATGCAAGACTGAAAAAGGAACTCGCTAAATAAGCTAGCTAGTTCTTACTGCTAAGTAAATAATATAAAAGTGCCTTAGGGGTTTCAAAAATCTCTAAGGCACCTGCTTTTTTGAGCTCACCTTTTTTTGCATATCCCCATTCAACACCCAGACAGGGCAGATTGTTTGCCAATGCTCCCAAAACATCGTTATCCCTGTCCCCTATCATTACCGAGCCGTCACTTCCCCACTTCCTGATAAGGGCAGCAATAATATCCTTTTTCTGTGTAAGCTTGCCTTCAAGGTCACTGCCCAATATGTCATCGAACAAATCGGTATAGTCAAAGTTATTAAGAATAGTTTTGGCGTGAACCGTGGGTTTTCCTGTGGCTATCAATATATTTATTCCATGGCTTTTGAGTTCTTTTATACATTCAAAAATATCGGAATAGGGCTTACATTCATTTATTCCAAGAGTCCCGTAGCGTTCTCTAAACTTCGAGATCATCTTTCTACCGGTTTCCTCGTCTATTGAATATCTGTTCATAAAAGAATCCAATAAAGGCGGCCCGACAAAACTTCTAAGATCCTCCGGATTGTCCTCTATAAATCCAAATGATCGGGCAGAATACTGAACACTTTTTATAATTCCTTCTCCGGTATCGAATAAGGTGCCGTCGAAGTCGAAAAGCAGATTTTTTATTTTCATTAAAACTCCTACAGATTAATAACCGGCTGCCCAAAAACTCGGACAGCCGGTTATTTTGTAATTTTACAGTCTTATTTCAAATTAAAGAAAACGTCCATGCCCTTATATTCAGCAGCATCGAAAAGACTGTCTTCAATTCTGAGAAGCTGATTATATTTGCATACCCTGTCGCTGCGGCTGGGAGCGCCCGTTTTAATCTGTCCGGCGTTGAGAGCAACAACCAGATCGGCGATTGTAACATCCTCGGTTTCGCCGGAGCGGTGGGAAACAACTGTTGTATATCCTGCGCGATTTGCCAACTGAATTGTATCCAGTGTTTCGGTGAGCGTGCCGATCTGATTGAGTTTAATGAGAACGGAGTTTGCAACCTTAAGCTCAATACCCTTACGCACTCTTTCGACATTCGTAACGAAGAGATCGTCGCCGACTAGCTGCACCTTCGAGCCCAGCTCATCGGTGAGCAGCTTCCACCCTTCCCAGTCATCCTCAGCCATGCAGTCTTCCAGTGAAATAATGGGATATTTCTCCGTAAAGTTTTTCCATACCGCCACCATTTCCTCGCGAGTTAAAACTTTTTTAGACTTAGGTAAATAATACTTGCCGTCTTCAGCATTAAACCAATCGGCAACAGCTGCATCTATTGCCAGCATAAAGTCTGTGCCGGGAGTATAAGCCGAACGCTCAATGGCAGCCATAATGCATTTAAACGCGTCTTCATCTTCCTTGAGATTTGGAGCATAGCCGCCCTCATCACCGACTCCGGTTGCCTCGGTGCCGTTTTCTTTTAGAACCTTTTTGAGATTGTGGAAGACCTCTGTGCACATTCTGAGAGCCTCGCGGAAATTCTTGGCGCCTATAGGCATAATCATAAACTCTTGAATGTCAACGTTGTTGGAAGCGTGTGCTCCGCCGTTTAAAATGTTCATCATAGGCACGGGCAGGAGCTTTGCATTTACACCGCCTATGTACTTAAAAAGCGGAAGGTTCAGCGCTTCGGCTGAGGCCTTGGCGCAGGCCAGTGAAACGCCTAAAATTGCATTAGCGCCAAGTCTTGCCTTGTTTGGCGTACCGTCTAACTCGATAAGAGTTTTATCTATTGCTAGCTGATCCAGAGCATTCATTCCCAACAGCGCATCGCAAATCTCGGAGTTTACATTCTCAACGGCCTGTTTTACACCTTTGCCCAAATAGCGATTCTTATCGCCGTCTCTAAGCTCGCACGCTTCATGAATGCCTGTTGAAGCGCCGGAGGGAACCGCCGCGCGCCCTACAACACCGTTATCAAGAAGTACTTCGACCTCAACTGTCGGATTGCCGCGAGAATCTAAAATCTCTCTGGCTGATACATCAACGATTTCAAAAAATTCCATGTTTTTCCTCCTATTAATTTATGATTTAATAAGTGTTTTGCCTGTCATCTCTACGGGCTTCTTTAATCCCATATAGTCCAAAATTGTAGGCGCTATGTCCGCCAGCTTGCCGCCATCTCTTAGACTTAGCGTGATGTCTGTTGAAATAAACGGCACCTTGTTAGTCGTATGGGCAGTGTATTTCCCGCCGTCTTCATTTATCATCTTTTCGGCATTTCCATGATCAGCGGTAATGAAAAGTGTGATTTCATTTTCCTTGCCTGAAATAATGAGTTTTGAAAGAGCCAGATCTATTGTCTCTACCGCTTTTATGGCCGCCTCCAGATTTCCGGTGTGTCCCACCATGTCGCAGTTGGCATAGTTGCAGACATACAAACTATAACTCTTGTCTTCAAATTTTTTTATAAGATTTTCCGTAACTGCTTCTGCGCTCATCTGCGGTATTAGATTGTATGTTGGATATTCTTTGGATGAAGGCACGAGTATTCTGTCTTCCCCTTCATAAGGCAATTCTTTGCCGCCGTTTAGGAAAAATGTTACATGTGCGTATTTTTCGGTTTCGGCAATTCTGAACTGCTTCATACCGAGTGAGCTTATATATTCACCTAACGTATTTTCTATCATCTCCGGCGGAAATGCAATTGGAAGAGAAAGGTCACTGTCATATGAGGTGGTGCAAACATAGTTCACATCTAAGCTTTCGGTATCGATATCTGCATTTTCGGGAAGATGTCCGCTTATTGCCCATGTCATCTCTCTGGCCCTGTCAGGTCTGAAATTAATAAAGATTACACTGTCACCATCCTCAATTTCAGCATCGCGAATTATAACAGTCGGCTCGAGAAACTCATCAAAAACACCTTGTTCATAGCTGTTCTTAATTGCATCAAGAGGGCTTTCGAAATATATGCCCTGCCCTCGCACAATAGCATCATAGCCTTTTTGGAGTCTATCCCAGCGTTTATCTCTATCCATGCCCCAGAAGCGCCCCTGAACTGTTGCCACTTTTCCGACTTTAAGTTCATCACACTTGGCTAAAAGCTTTTCCATAAAACCATATCCGCTGTTCGGGGCAACATCTCTTCCGTCTAAAAACATATGAAGATAAAGATTGTTGCAGTCATTTTTTTTTGCAAGTTCCAAAAAAGCAAATATGTGCTCAATATGGCTGTGTACTCCGCCATCGGAGAGTAAACCCAAAAGATGAACTTTCTTCTTGTTTTTTATGGCTTTATTAATGGCATCGCTGTAAGCTTTGTTCTGAAAAAAACTGCCGTCTTCTATCGCTTTCGTTATACGCGGCAAATCCTGATATACAACTCTGCCCGCGCCGATATTTGTATGTCCGACTTCCGAATTTCCCATCTGGCCCGCAGGGAGTCCCACGCTCATCCCTGATGTTTCCAGAATTGTATTGGGGCAGTCTTTAAAAAGCATATCCAAAGTCGGTGTATTGGCTAAATAAACGGCATTTCCCTTAGTGTCTTCAGATAGTCCAAGTCCATCTAAAATAATCAGTGCAGTCCTATTTTTTTTCATTACTCACTTCTAATGCGCTTTCTATTATTTTTACAAAATCCTCCGGTATAAGCGAGGCTCCGCCGATAAGTCCTCCATCGATGTCTTCCTGCTCGAGAAGTTCTTTACTGTTTTTCGCATTCATTGAGCCGCCGTAAAGTATACTTACCGAGCGCGCCGTTCTTGCATCGAAGTTGCTTCTTATGCAGGTTCTTATAAACTTACACATTTCTCCGGCCATCTCCGCAGAAGCTGTTTTCCCTGTTCCAATCGCCCATATGGGCTCGTATGCTATAACGCACTTGCGTACTTCTTTCTCGCTCAGTCCGGACAATGCCGCCTTAATCTGATATGCCAGGTGTTCTTTCGTAATATCGGATTCTCTTTGTTCTAAAGACTCACCGACGCATATAATCGGAATGATACCGGCATCTAAAAGTCTCTTTACTTTATCGTTAACTTCATTATCGCTCTCATCGTGATACTCTCTTCTCTCCGAGTGTCCGACAATGCAATATCTAAGGCTCAAGTCCGCAAGCATTTCGGCAGAAACTTCTCCGGTGTAGGCGCCTTTTTCGTGAGCAGATACGTCCTGCGCGCCGGGAAGAATTTTGGCATCAGTCAAAGTTTTGCATAGATTGGAAAGACTAGCAAATGGCGCACATATAACTACATCTAAGCTCTTCTTAGGGGGAAGGAGTTCTCGAAGTCTTTTTACATAATCGCGCACCTCTGTGGGCAGTTTATTCATCTTCCAGTTGCCGGCAATTACCACTTTTCTGTATTTTTGATTCATAAATATTTCCTTTCTATTTGTCCAATAAGCAGGCTACTCCGGGCAATTCCTTGCCTTCCATAAACTCGAGTGAGGCTCCGCCTCCCGTGCTTATATGGCTGATTTTATCTGCAAAACCGGATTTTTCAGCTGCCGAGGCGGAGTCTCCGCCGCCTATTATCGTCTTTGCATCAGATTCTGCCAACGCCTTTACAATACTGAAGGTGCCTTTGTTAAATTTATCAAACTCAAAAACTCCCATGGGGCCGTTCCATACAACCGTTTTAGCGGCCTTTATTGCATCGGCAAAAAGCTCAATTGTTTTAGGTCCGATATCCATGCCCATAAACTCGTCAGGTATATCTCCTTCGACAAGTTTGGGCTCGGTATCGTTCAAAAATTCGGCAGCTACCAGATGATCTATCGGAAGAAGAATCTTCACATTCTTTTCTTCCGCTTTTTTAAGCATGTCCACAGCAAAATCAAAGTTATCTGCATCAAAAAGGCTCTGTCCTATTTTATATCCCTGTGCTTTTAAGAAAGTATAGGCCATACCGCCACCGATTATTATAATATCAGCCTTATTGAGAAGATTATTTATCACGCCTATTTTGTCGGAAACTTTAGCGCCCCCAAGAATAGATACAAAGGGATGTTCCGGATTTTCAATTGCTTCACCAAGGCTTGTAAGCTCTCTCCCCATCAGGAAGCCGGAATAAGCCGGCAAAAACTCCGCAACTCCCCCTGTAGATGCGTGAAGCCTGTGCGCAGTTCCAAACGCATCGTTTACATAGACATCCGCAAGCGAGGCAAGTTCTTTAGCAAATTCGGGAGCGTTTTTTTCTTCTCTTATATCAAACCTGAGATTTTCGAGAAGCATAATATCTCCATCCTCAAGTGCAGCGGCTTTTTCCTTTGCATCGAGACCTATTGTGTCAGAGGCAAATATAACATTCTTGCCCAGAATCTCCGACAGTTTCTCGGCGACAGGCTTGAGGCTCAGTTCAGGCTTAACTTCACCTTTCGGCTTTCCGAGATGTGAGCATACAATAAGCCTTGCCGAATTTTCAAGCAGATATTCAATTGTGGGAACAGCTGCCATTATTCTGATGTCGCTGGTGATTTCTCCGGTTTTTTTGTCGATGGGAACATTCAAATCGCAGCGAAGTAAGACTCTCTTCCCTGCTGGGTCAAAATCTTTTACGGTTTTTTTGTTATAGTTCATAATCTTCCCTCCATTTTCATTGATCCGAATTTTTTAAGGTTTTTAAAATTATTTTGCCTTAAAGCTTCATAAATTATAACAGCAACCGAGTTGGAAAGGTTTAGGCTTCTGGCCTCTGCAAGCATAGGTATTCTTATGCATGAGTCATAGTATTTTTCTAAAAGTGTCTCCGGCAAGCCTTTGGTTTCCTTGCCGAACATTATGCTTACATCTTTATCATAACTTGCCTCGGTATAGCTGTGCGGTGCCTTGGTTGAAGCAAAGTAGAGCTTCTTATCTCCGTTAAGATCAAAATACTGCTCAATATTTTTGTATACTTTTAGATTTACAAGGTTCCAGTAGTCAAGTCCGGCTCTCTTAACGGCGCTTTCGGATATATCGAATCCAAAAGGCTCTATCAGATGTAATGTCGAACCGGTACATGCGCAGGTTCTGGCTACAGCTCCTGTATTTTGCGGTATTTCGGGTTCAAGAAGAATAATGTTTATAAAAAACACCTCGGCACAGTTTTCACTAAGAATTCTACTACTATATGCATTTCTAATCAAGAGAAAAGATTAATTTTTTTCCAAACTTTTTTAAAAAATAGGGCAGTTTATGTAAAAAAAATTCAAACAATCGCAGGCAAATAATTAATATGCAATATGTCTAAATCTGTTGAAAATTAAGATAATTATTTGTTATAATAGTTTATATAAATTAAATATGGAGGTTAATTATGGACTATTTGGAAATGCTTAATATAGCAAGAGATAAAGTAGGGCCGCTTTGCAAAGCTTGCCCTGTATGTAACGGCAAGGCCTGTGGAAACAGTATGCCGGGTCCCGGCTCTAAAAATCCCGGCAACGGCGCGCTCAAAAACTACGAGGCCTGGCAGAATATTTGTGTTAACATGGACACCATCGCAGATAACTGCGAGCCATGTACCGAGTTTGAGCTCTATGGTCGGAAATTTTCCATGCCTCTATTTTCGGCTCCTATCGGAGCAATACCGGCGCATTACGGTCCGGACTATAACGACATAAGCTTTAACGACCTGATGATACCGACCTGCAAAGAATTCGGAGTTGCCTCTTTCACCGGAGACGGAGTAGACCCCGCGGTGATGAAGGCTGCGGCCATTATGATGGATAAATGCGACGGTATAGGGGTTCCCACTATTAAGCCATGGAATATTGAAGCCGTAGCCGAAAAAATTGAGTTTCTCAATGAAAGAAATATTTTTGCTGTCGCAATGGATATCGACGGCGCGGGGCTTCCTTTCCTGAAAGCTATGAATCCGAATGCCGGAAGCAAAACAGTTTCCGAGCTCAAAGAAGTGATAGGCTTAACGGACAGACCTTTTATCATTAAGGGAATAATGACTGTGAAGGGCGCTCTGAAAGCTGTCCAGGCCGGAGCGAAGGGAATTGTCGTTTCGAACCACGGCGGAAGGGTTTTGGGGCAGACCCCGTCTACGGCAGAAGTTCTGCCTGAAATTGCGGATGCCGTAAGAGGTAAAACCACCGTTTTTGTTGACGGCGGAATTCGCAACGGCGTTGATATTTTTAAGGCTTTGGCTCTGGGCGCAGATGCCGTTTTAATAGGCAGACCCTTTGTTCCGGCTGTCTACGGAGCAGCCAAAGAAGGAATTCTGCTTCTTCTGAACAAGTACATGGCGGAGCTTAAGGACACCATGAAAATGTGCGGAGCGTGCAAGCTTTCGGATATCACAAGGGATATGGTCAGATTTTAATAAAAATGCTTGCTTAATTTAAAAAGTATAGTATAATCTATAGGCTGATTTAATTGATTTGAAAGGATTTGTTCTTTAATGACAATGGCATTGACTATTTTACAACTTATATCTGCAGTGACGGTTACTCTTGTCGTTTTGTTTCAATCCGGTAAGCGTTCCGGACTTTCAGGCAGCATTTCAGGCGGTGCCGAAACGTTTCTTTCCAAGGGTAAGGCTCGTACAGTTGATGCCAAGCTCGCAAAAGCAACAAAGTGGTTAGCTCTTGTTTTTGTTTTGCTAACGCTTTCATTGCACTTTGTATAGAATAATATAGTAATTTTCAAAATGCCCGGCAGGCTCAAACCTGTCGGGCATTTTTTAAAAGATATTCTCATTTATATCGGGCTCTTTGACCGCCTATATATTTTTTCCTGCAGCTTGCGGCTGTCAGATGTGCGCATCCCAACTCCTTATGTGAAAGCCTGCGCGGCACTGCCACATCCTTGAGGTGCATACCTATGAATGTGTCGCCTATATCAATGCCCAAGCTCGCCTTTATATGTTCAACGGCAACCGGCTCCTCCATCATTTCATAGACCTTTGATGCAAAAGAGCCGCCGGCATTCGGCACAGGCACAACATTTACAGCTTCCAGATTATATTTTTCCGCAGCCTCTGACTCTATTATAAGAGCCCTATTCAAGTGTTCACAACACTGCGCCGCAAGATAAAGCCCTTGCTCATTAAGAATCGGCATTAAAACCGAAACTAAAGCTTCTGCAATCTCGCTTGATGGATTCTTGCCGATTGACGAGCCGATGATTTCACTGGTCGAACAGCCGACAACAAAAATTTCCGAGCGCTTCGGTTTAGCGAGAGCTATAAGCTCTTCAACGCATTTTCTAAATTCCGATTTAATTTGTTCAATGTTTATTTCCATTTTCAGCTCCATGTATTCCATATATCCGGCCTGTACCCTATCGTTGCCTTGTTTCCGTTTCGTACAATAGGGGTTTTAATAAGTTCGGGATTTTCAAGCAGTTTCTCAAACTTGGCATCAGTACCTGCCAGATATTTGTACAAGCTATATTCTTCCGCCTTTTCATTGACAAGCTCGTCCATGCCGCACACCCGTACAAGCGATTCAAGTTCTCTTGGACTCAATCCTTTTTGCACAATATCAATAAGCTGTATTTTAATTCTTCTTTCTTTAAACCAGCGTTCGGCCTTTTTGGAATCAAAACATTTTTTCCGGGAAAAAATTTGAATATTCATATCTCATTAATATGTAAAAGTATAATCGGACTTTGTCTTGAAATTTTATATATAAATCCGGAAAGATTTGTCTTTATTATCTCGGTCATGGAGATCGGATTCAGAATTTTTCTCTTCTTACAGCTTGCGAAGCTTTCTGCAATAACTCTGTTTATTTCATCTTTAATCTCTGCAGACTCAAGCTCGCAATTAAAGCCTTTGCTAAATAAATCCGGATCGGATACAAGTTCTTTTGTTTCCGAGTAAACATTCAGAAGGATAACTATTATGCCGTTTTGAGCAAGTTTTCTCCTGTCATTTATTATGGATGTGTCAATTTCACCAACATTTTCACCGTCAACATAGACCGGTCCCGCCTTGACAAGCTTTTCAATTTTTATGGAATTTTTTGTGATATCAATGACGCTCCCGTTATCTGCAAGGATTGTATTTGTGCTTTCCACGCCCATAGTTCTGGCAAGCAAGGCATGCTTATACAGCATTCTATATTCTCCATGAACAGGAATAAAAAACTTGGGTTTTACAAGCGAGAGTATAATTTTCAGCTCCTCTTGCGAAGCGTGTCCCGAAACGTGAAGATCCGTGTGTTTATCATAAATAACCTCGGCTCCGTTTTGGAATAGGGCATCTATTACTTTGGAAATGGTTGTCTCATTGCCTGGAATGGCGGATGCGGAAATAATTACGCGGTCATTATAGTCTATTTTTATCTGCTTATGCTCAGAAAAAGCCATCCTATACAGAGCAGACATGCGCTCGCCCTGACTGCCTGTAGATAAAATGCAAATTTGATCTTTAGGAAGTGAGTTGATATCTTTAATATCAATCAATGTGCCTTCGGGTATGTCCATGTATTCCAACGCACAAGCTACAGCCATCATTCTCTCCATAGATCTTCCGTTTACGGCAACCTTCCTGCCATATTTAGCGGCAACCCTTATTATCTGCTGTATTCTCTGAATATTTGATGCAAAGGTTGTAACAATAATGCGCTTTTTACATCCTTTAAAAAGTTCATCAAACTTTTCAGATACCTTGAGTTCGGAAATTGTATGCCCCGGTTTTTCGACATTTGTTGAATCTGAAAGTAAGGCAAGAACTCCCCTGTTTCCAAGCTCGCCAAATCGGGCAAGATCTATCATCTCGCCTTTTACGGGCGTCAAATCTATCTTGAAATCTCCGGTATGTACGACCGTGCCTATGGGAGTTTTTATTGCAAGGGCAACAGCGTCTGCAATTGAATGGTTGACATTTATAAACTCAATCTCAAAAGCTCCCAGTTTAAACTTATCTCCCACTTTTTTTGTAAAAATCTGTGTATTTGTCAGAAGGTCGCTTTCCTCCAGCCTTAACTCGATAATTCCTGCCGAAAGAGGGGTTGCAAACACAGGCACATCAAGTTCGGGAAGTAAAAACGGAATTGCTCCTATGTGATCCTCGTGTCCGTGGGTTATGACAATGCCCCTTATTTTTTCTTTGTTTTGTCTAAGATATGTAATATCGGGAATGACATAATCAACACCGTATAAATCGTCGTCAGGAAATCCCATACCGCAGTCAATAATGATAATATCTCGACCGTATTCAAACACGGTCATATTTTTGCCTATCTCTCCAAGGCCTCCCAAAGGTATAATTTTTAAATTCGACATATTCTTCTCTCCACTTATATATTTACAAACTAATTCTGCCCTCCAGCGCTCTTGAAAGTGTGGCATTATCAGTAAATTCCAAATTCGAGCCCATGGGAATTCCATAAGCGAGTCTGCTGACATTAATTTCAAAATGTTTTAAAAGCCCGGCAATGTACATCGCCGTTGCCTCACCCTCGGTATCGGGATTCATGGCCATAATGACCTCGTTGATTTTGCCTTTTTCAATTCTTTGAAGAAGTTCTTTCAACTTTATATCATCAGGCCCAACCCCGTTGACAGGCGATATCACTCCATGTAAAACATGGTAAAGACCGTTGTACTCCCCCGCTCTTTCAATACTGATTAAATCCTTAGGTTCAGAAACAACACAAATAACCGTTCTGTCTCTCTTAATAGAGGTACAGATACTGCATTCCTCTGAATCCGTATAGTTGAAACAGGTTTTACATCTATGTATGGACTCTTTTGCATTTATTATCGCATACGCAAAACTGTTTGCTTCCTCTTCCGAAAGTGAGAGCACGGAAAAAGCATGGCGTTGCGCACTTTTCTTCCCTATTCCCGGAAGGGCGGCAAACTTTTCTATAAGCACCTCAATCGGTGCGGGAAATGTTATCATAAAATATCTTACCTCGTCAATTAAATTTTCAAATTTGAAGAGACAACAAGTTCGTTGATTGCCTCTGCCTTGTTACAAGCTCCGAAAACAGCATTGCCGGCAACCAGAATCTCTGCCCCGGCATCTGCCGCAATGGCAGCAGTCGTTTTGTTTATCCCGCCATCTACTTGAATTAAGCAATCAAGCTCTTGCTCCTTGATTAGAGAAGAAATCCCTCTTATTTTTGAAAGTTGATTGTCCATAAACTCCTGTCCGCCGAAGCCCGGCTCTACAGTCATAACCAGAACCAAATCAAGCAGGTGTATGTAAGGCAACAAAACGGAGGCGGGCGTACGCGGCTTTATAACCAAGCCCACTTGCTTATCCATTTTCCTAAGCTTATCTATATTTGCATATATGTCTTGCGGCTCGTCCGCTTCCACATGAAACGAAATCAAATCAGCTCCGGCATTCGCAAATGTTTCTATATATCTGTGCGGTCTGTCAATCATCAAATGTACATCTAAAAAAAGAGTGGTATACTTTCTGACAGACTTTATGACAGGGATGCCGATGGAGATATTTGGAACAAAAATTCCATCCATAACATCTATGTGCAGCCATTCAACACCGGCTTTTTTGACTTCATCAATTTCCTCGCCAAGTCTAGTAAAATCTGCCGAGAGAATTGACGGTGCTATTTTAACCATAAGGACCTCGTATATAATTATTTCTTTTATTGATTATACTATCTCTTGTGTTTCAGCGCAAGGGTCTTGACGATATAGGATATTCAATATAAAATTAATTTGTAAGTGGAGGTGTTGATTTTGAGAAAAAAAAATCAAAATCCCGAGCGCAAAAGAAAATTCGGCAGCTTTATCTTTTATACACTTTTTTATCTTGTTTTAGCCGGAATTTTTCTCTTTAAGCCGTTTATTTCAAGTCTCCTGGTAAACAATATTATATTTTTTGCATTTACTCTGATATATTTGATTTACAGCGCAGTGTTTTTCTTTAAGAGAAGCAAAAAAGGCGCGCCTGAGATCAGTTTAAGCTTTGAAGATTCCAATTCTGAACTGCAATCTGATATTTTAGAAGCCCGTGATAGCCTGAAAGAGATGGCCGGCCTGTATTCAAAAATAAAGAATCGGGAAATGAAATCTCAAATCAATGAACTTATGCTTATTTCGGATAAGATAATTCAAGCTTCAAAAAAAGATAAAAATGCAGGGGCAGATGCGAAAAAGTTTTTTAACTACTATTTACCGACTACAATAAAGCTGCTGAAGGCATATTTGAATATCGAAGAGCATGAGTTGAAAGGTGAATATAGCACAAAGAGCAAAGAAAACATTGAAAACATGCTGAATACCGCAATTGGGGCATATAGGAAGCAATTGGACATGCTTTTTGAAAATCAGGCAATTGATATTGATGTCGAGATAAGTGTGATGAACAATATGCTGAGAAGGGAGGGCCTTATTAATTCTGACTTTCAAGATATAATCAGAGCAGAGAAAGACAGTATTGACGAGAATAAGGAAGTTAAAGAGCAAATAAATGAAAATATAACTCTGACACTAGGACAAAAATAATCTTTGAAAGGAAACATTTATGGATACGGACAAGAAGAGCGAATTTATACCTAATCTCACATTAACTCCAAATCAAAACACGGAAAGCGCTGTTGCAGTTGTTCAGCCATTGGAGGAGAAAAAAGAGGCCATAACAGATCTTAAAGAACTTAAAAACGAGGCTTTGGAGTTCGAACGTCTCTCTGAAGCCGAACAGACGGCAGTTAAGGAATTTTCTTCTAAAATTGACATACGGAATGCCGAGCAGATAATGAATTACGGTTCGGCCGCTCAAAAAAACATTTCCGAGTTTTCATCCGCGGCCCTCGGCAATGTCAAAACAAAAGATATGGACGAGATTGGCAAGGAAATTTCCGACTTGGTTGTTGAGCTTCGCGGTTTCAACTTTGACGAAAAAGAATCCAAAGGCTTGTTAGGTCTGTTTAAAAAAGCACGACAGTCGATTGAGTCGCTCAAAGCCCAGTATGAAAAGGCTGAGGTGAATGTCAACAAAATCGTCGAACAGCTTGAAAACCATGAAATCGTTCTTCTAAAAGACATTGCCCTTATGGACGCAATGTATGAGAAAAACCTACAATACTATAGAGAGCTGACGATGTATATAATTGCGGGAAAACTCCGTGTAAAGGAACTTTTAGAAGTTGAACTGCCCAAGTATCAAGCTAAGGCGAAAGAAACAGGCCTGGCCGAGGATGCTCAGGAAGCCAACGATTTCGCCAATTTAATCTCTCGCTTCGAAAAGAAAATTCACGATCTGGAACTTACTCGAATCGTTTCTATTCAGATGTCTCCTCAAATCCGTATGATTCAGTCGAACGACACGGTGATGGCCGAAAAAATCAGGAGCTCTATAGTAAATACAATCCCTCTTTGGAAGAGTCAGATGGTTTTGGCTCTTACAATGCAGCACTCACACAATGCAATGCATGCGCAACGTGAAGTTACAGATGTAACCAACATGCTTCTTGAAAAGAATGCGGAAAAACTGCGTCAAGGCAGTGTTGAGATTGCAAAAGAGTCTGAACGCAGCATCATCGACATCGAGACCTTGCGGAAAGCCAATGAGGAGCTGATTGCCACTCTTGAGGATGTCAAGAAAATTCAGCAGGAAGGCAGAGATAAGCGAGCTAGGGCTGAGATGGAACTCACAAAGATTGAAGATGAGCTGAAAGCCAAGCTTCTTGAAATGTAAAATTAACCATTAAAAAGTTAGAGAGGGCGTCTCGCCCTCTCCGTTTTATTTTATCATTTCTTCAAGCTCATCTTCTTGCAATATTTTCACTCCCAGCTCTTTGGCTTTACCCAGCTTTGAGCCCGGGTTTTCGCCGACAACTAAAAAGTCGGTCTTTTTACTGACTGAGCTTTGTACTCTGGCTCCCCTTTCCTTTAGTAAATTCGAAATCTCATCTCTTGTAAAATTGTTCAAAGTTCCGCTGACAACAAAGCTGATATTTTGCAGCTTACCTTCTCCCCGATTAAAGTGTTTGCTCTTAAATGAAACCCCGACCTCTCTCAACTTTCCCAATATATCCTCAATATTTTCCTGATGGAACCATTCGAAAATATATTTGGCTACAATGGGACCTATTCCGTGAATCTCCTGCAGTTCCTCTTCGGAGGCCATCATCAGAGCATCCAGGTCAGGGTATTTTTCAGCAAGAAGCTCGGCGACATGTCCTCCGCACTCCCTTATTCCGAATCCTGTTATCAGAGATGCAAGTCCTTTTTCTTTACTCTTTTCAATTTCATTGAGAAGATTTTCACTGGACTTTTCGCCCATTCTCTCTAAATTTATTAAGTCTCCTTTTTTCAGAAAATATATGTCGGAGAAATGCCTGACAAGACCTTTTTCAATTAACAAGGAAGAAAGCGCCTCGCCCAGGCCTTCTATATTCATTGCTCCCTTAGAAGCAAAATGCGTTAGTGTTCTTTTAAGCTGCATTGGGCAGTCCGGATTTATACACCTGACGGCAGGGCCGTCGGGGTCCTTGTGAACTTCGCTGTGGCAAACAGGGCATTGACTTGGAAGCTTATATTTTGGAAGCTCACCCTTACGCAAACCCGGATTTACTCCTAAAACCTCAGGTATAATTTCCCCCGCTTTGCGAATTTTAACTATATCGCCTATGCGTATATCAAGTTTATCTATATAGTCTTGGTTGTGCAGGCTGGCGTGCATAACAGTTGTGCCGCCAAGGCTTACAGGGCTTAAAACAGCTCTGGGAGTTAAAACCCCTGTTCTTCCTACCTGGACCTCAATATCCAGTAAAAGTGTTTCTTTTTCCTCGGGAGGATATTTATAAGCAACAGCCCATCTGGGATATTTACTTGTCGTTCCAATTTTTTCTCTTTGGCTCAGCGAATTGACTTTTATCACAGCACCGTCAATTCCATAGGAATAGTTTTCTCTGTTCTTATCTATAGTTTCAACTATTTCTATACAATCATCCGGATTTGATGCAAGAACAGAATCAACTGTATCAAAGCCTTGTTCTTTAAGATAATTTATGGTTTCAAAGTGTGTAGAAAAGCTTAAACCGGATATTTTTTGAATATTAAAGACCAAAAAATCCAAATTTCGGGCCTCAACTATCCTAGGGTCTAGCTGTCTCATTGTACCCGCCGCCGCATTTCTGGGGTTTGCAAAAAGGTTAAGGCCTTCTTCCTCCTGCTTTTTATTGAGAGCTTCAAAGTTTTCATCGGAAAGATACACTTCGCCGCGTACAACCAGTTCATCAATACTTGTATTCAGGCGCTTTGGCAGCGATTTTATTGCTCTCAAATTTTCTGTGACATTCTCACCAACAATGCCGTCGCCTCTTGTTGCCCCTTCTGCAAACATTCCGTTTTTATAGACAACGGAAATTGAAAGTCCGTCTATCTTGGGTTCGACACAATAATTAAGTTCGCCAAATCCGTTCTCCAGTTTAATTAAAAAATCGCTAAGCTCTTCATAAGAAAAAACATCCTGAAGGCTTTGCAAAGGATTTTCATGTTCAAATGGCGCAAAGCTGCTCTTTGCCGTTCCCCCTACTTTTTGTGTGGGCGAATCCGGAACTATAAGTTCAGGGTACTCTTCTTCCAATTCCTCGAGCTCGCGAAGCAGTCTATCGTATTCGAAGTCGGAAATAACAGGGGCATCATTTTCATAGTATAGCTTGTTGTGCTTGTTTATTTCCGCTCTAAGCGCTTCAATTCTTTCTTCAACGCTCATTACTCTTCATCCTCCAAGATTTCATTAAAGGCATTTAAAATTCCGAGTTTGCCGGCTTCATAGGTGAGTGCCCCTTGTAAGAAAACCGAATAGGGCTCTCTCATAGGGGCATCTGCGGAAAGCTCTATGGATGCCCCTTGGATAAAAGTTCCGGCAGCCATGATTACTTCGTCCTCATACCCGGGCATGAGATAAGGAACCGGACTTATAAATGAATCAACGGGAGAGCCGCTTTGAATACCCTTGCAGAACTTGATTATTTTATCAGGAGCCCCCAACTCAATGCACTGTATTATATCAGACCGCTTTGACTGAGAGCCGGGATGTGTTTTAAATCCTGTTTTTTCTGCAATGGCAGCAGCCAGATGTGCTGTTTTTAAGGCTTGAGCTGTAGTATGGGGCGCCATAAAAAAGCCCTGATAAAAGAGCCTGTTTTGGCCAAGGCTGGCACCTCCCTCGGCCCCTATTCCGGGAGCTGTGAGTCTGCTGCCCGCTTTTGTGATTAGCTCCTCTTTACCGACAATATATCCGCCTGTAGTGGCGAGTCCTCCGCCGGGATTCTTAATAAGAGAGCCTGCCATAATATCGGCGCCAACTTCTGTCGGCTCTCTTTCTTCCGTAAACTCACCGTAACAGTTATCGACGAAGACTACAGTATTGGGAGATATTTTTTTTACAAGTTCGCATAAGCTCTCTATTTCAGCTATGTTGAGAGTTTCTCTACTTGAGTATCCCTTTGACCTTTGGATTAAAACAGCAGCAGGGCGTAATTTAGAGAGCTTAGCTTTAATTTCTGCTAAATCTGCTCTGCCGCTGCTATCGATATCAACAAAGTCAAAGTTTATCCCATAATGCTTGAGCGATCCATGCTCATTTCCGCTTACACCGATTACGGTCTGTATAGTATCGTATGGCATTCCGACAAGACTTAGCAAAGTATCGCCGGGATTTAATATGGCAAAGAGAGCGGCTGCTATTGCGTGAGTGCCGCTTACAAAGCCTGTTCGCACCAATGCCGCCTCAGCTGCAAAAACAGCAGCATAAACCTTATCCAGTGTATCTCTGCCCATATCGTTATAGCCGTAACCCGTTGTACCGGCAAAGTGAGCATCTGTTACCCTGTGCGTCTTAAAAGCAGATAAAACCTTGCTTGTATTAAAAAAAGCCGTATTATCAATATCCATAAATATTTCATTGAGCTCTTTTTCGGCTTTTTCCGCAATTTTCAATAAATTATCTTTGATATTCATTATTTAAAACTTAAAACCAGCTCTCTGAACAGTTCTCCGCGCTCCGCGAAATTATTAAATCTGTCGAAAGATGAGCATCCCGGAGAAAGCAAAACAATATCTCCCCTTGTTGCAAGTTTTTTCGCTTCCAAAACCGCTGTTTCCAAATCGGCGGCAAAAATTACAGGCAGTTTTTCCGGTCGGTAAAAAATAGATGATTTGACTGCCGCTGCTATCTTTTCTGCTGTATCTCCTGTAACTATAAGGGCTTTAACTTTTTCTGAAATAACATCCGCAAGCTTATCAAACGGAATATTCTTGTCATGTCCGCCTGCTATTAGTATAGGTTTGGTCTTTACAGCATTTAGCCCGGCTATAGTTCTGCTTGGGCTTGATGCAATTGAGTCGTTTATATATGAAACTCCGTTAAATTTTCTAACAAGCTCGAGTCTATGCTTAACTCCCTTAAACTTCTGTGCAACCTTCCTGCATGTTTCATCTGACACTATGCCTCTAAGAGCAGTAAACGCAGCCATGTAATTGGCTATGTTGTGATTTCCCGGGAGCAGTACAGAACCTGAAGGCATCAGCGCCTTTGAGATGTAATTTTTTGAGCAGTATATGGTGCCGTCGGTGCAGAAACAGCCTTCCCCTAGGGCCTGTTTCATACTGAAAAACCTGAGTTCTCCCTTTGCCTCTGCAGCAAAATCCATACAAATTGAATCGTCTGCATTCAGAACCAGAATATCATCTTCTTTTTGATTAATAAAAACCATTTTCTTCGAATCAATGTAGTCCTCATAACTTATGTGCTTATCTAAGTGATTTGGACTTACGTTTGTAATAAGCGCAATATGGGGTGAAACATTGATGCTGTGAAGCTGAAATGAAGACAGCTCGAGAACAACAAAATCCTCTTCGGCAATATCGTCAAGCTCACACAGCAGCGGTTTTCCTATGTTTCCGCCTAAGTGAACTCTATATCCCTCGGCTCGCAAAAGCTCTGCAATTATAGAAGAAGATGTTGTTTTTCCGTCTGACCCGGTTACAGCTATTATCTTTGCCGGGCAGAGATTCATAAAAACCTCCATCTCACTGGTTATTTTAGAGCCGGCTTGAACTGCGTTTTGCAGTTCCTTTTCTGTGGGCAGCACGCCGGGAGTTCTGAAAATAATATCGGAATCAATATTTTTTAAATAGTCTTTCCCTAAGACAATCCCCGCCCCGCTTTCACTTAGCATGTTCAAAAAATCAGTATTCAGATTGTTTTTTTCATTTAGGTCTCTTAGAGTAAAAGCAATATCATTTTCTATAAACAGCTTTATAAGCGGCTTATTGCTAATTCCCATACCAATGACCGATATGGTCTTTGATTTAATACTGTTTAAAAATTTTTCGAGCATATTTTCACCTCTGTATACCCGCTTGGAACGTGATTCATAAAAGATTTGACAGATTACGCAATCAATAATAAAATTAATTAGCGTGAATTGAGCAGTCGCAAGCAAAAAGACGAAAGTGTTTGCTTGAGGAAAGTCCGGGCTCCACAGGGCAAGAATAACGGGTAACGCCCGCCAGGGGTAACCCTCGGACAAGTGCAACAGAAATATACCGCCGTTTTACGGTAAGGGTGGAAAAGTGAGGTAAGAGCTCACTCGTCGGGCGGAGACGTGCCGATGCTGTAAACTCTATTCGGAGCAACACCGTGGAGGGAAACTATGCCTGCCCGGCATTCCCGAGGAGGTGGCTTGAGCCTTTCGGCAACGAACGGCCTAGATAGATGACTGCTTTAAACAGAATCCGGCTTATAGATTCACCTAAAATAGCTGCTTTTTTAAGCAGCTATTTTTATTCATAGTTTTCCCAGTTGTGCCAGATTTCCTGTACGTCGTCATTGTCGTCAAACATGTCCAACATTTTTTGCATCAAAGCGGAGCTTTCTTCATCCAGCCTTATATAATTGTCCGGAACCATCTCAACTTGAGCTGAGAGAAATTTATAACCCTTTTTTGTGAGATATTCCGCCATCTCATTGAAGTTCTCAGGCTCACTTGTAATTTCAAATATACTCTCATCAGATTGCATATCTTCGGCACCGGAATCGAGCGCATGCTCCAAGACGGTCTCCTCGTGCAATTCGCCGTCTTCATTATCTATTATGATTATTCCCTTTCTTTTAAATGACCAGGAAACACAACCGCTTGTGCCCATATTTCCGCCATACTTATCGAAAGCATGTCTCACATCTGCGGCAGTCCGATTTCTGTTATCGGTAAGAGTTTCAACAATTATCGCAACTCCGTTGGGACCATAACCTTCGTAGATTACGGTTTCAAAATTTTCGGAATTTCCGGCGCCGTATGCTTTCTCGATAGCGCGCTTTATATTGTCATTTGGCATATTGGCCGCTCTGGCCTTTGTTATTACGGTTGCAAGCCTTGAGTTGGATTCCGGATTGGGTCCACCTCCCTCTTTGACTGCAACAAGTATTTCCTTTGCAATTTTTGTAAAGAGATTGGCTCTTTTGGCGTCCTGCGCTCCCTTTGTTTTTTGAATATTGTGCCATTTTGAATGACCTGCCATACTAAATTCTCCTTTTATTTTACCACATGTTTTCCATCTGGTTTGCAATGTCAAAAAGTTTCACATAACTCTCATATCTTGATTGGCTTATAAGACCTCTGCTTACCGCCTCTTTTACTGCGCAATCAGGCTCGTTTAAATGTGCACATGGACTGAACCTGCATTCAGTTATAAAGGGGCGAAACTCCTTAAAATCAAACTGCAGCTCCTCTTTTTTCATTGGCAAACTTGCTTCGATATCAATCATGGAAAAGCCGGGCGTATCTGCAATTAAGCCATATCCCAAATCAAAAAGTTCTACCTCTCTGGTGGTGTGCCTGCCGCGCCAAGTTTTTTCACTTAACTCGTTTACTTTCCTTGAAAGTTTTGGATCCAGTGAGTTAAGTATGCTGGACTTTCCCACGCCGGAATTGCCCACAAATGCGGAACAACGATTCCTGAGCTCATTTTTAAGCTCATCCAAGCCAAAGCCCGTTACAGCGCTTGTGTGAATCACAACTATATCGGTAAGCTCATATATTTTACTCAGTTCGTCTTCTGAATTCAAGTCAGCTTTATTTATGCAAAGCAAAACACAGGAATTGTTTCTTTCAGCAATAATCGAAATTTTATCTATGAAAAAAGCTTCTGTCTTGGGTTTTTGTTCGCTGGCAACTATAACCAACTGATCTATATTCGCTATGGCCGGCCTTAAAAAAGAATTTTTTCTGGGGAGAATAGAAGTAATAAAGCCTCTATCGCCCTCTTCTTCCACAAATTCAGCATAATCCCCGACAAGAGGCTTCTCACCTCTATACTTAAATATACCCCTAGCTCTGCATTCTATAAGTCTGTTTTCATAAGACACATAGTAAAAGCCGCTTATTGCCTTAATAATCCTTCCTGTTTTCGGCATAATCACGGTGTATCAGGCTTGGGTCCCAATGATACCCAGAGATAAATTTTACAATATTCCTCTATTTGTTCATAAGCAGGCTGGCTTTGTTTAATAACTGTTCCCGCATCGAACTCACTGTAAAGGTAGGTTGTGTCGACATATACCAAGTTGACTGATTTGATTCTCTCTATGGCCTTTTGCTCCATCATACCGACCAGATTCGGCATCGTCACTTCCTTCTTTGACGGACCGGAACTCACAGTTATATAAACAGTAGAGCCTGATGAGAGTTCTTCGCCTGCCGCAGGGCTGGTTTTTATTACAAAGTCCTCTTTTTTGCTCTCAGAGGCTTCAAAGATCAGGTCAACAACAAATCCTGCTCTTTGTAGTTCAAGAGTGGCCTCTTGGTATTGTTTGCTTACAACATCCGGAACCTTCGATAATATTATGCCTGTGCTGACAGTAAGTTCAATATGTACGCCTTCCGGAGAGATCATTATGCTCCTGTCTGCCTCAGGCTTTTGAGAAATAATGAGACCGTCGACCTTCTCAGGATCTACAACATATTTTATATCAAACTTATATAGCTTTTTATATTCTTGAGAGTTGATAACATCGTCATAAAGTAAATTGACAAAATTAGGTATTTGAACTCTTTCGGCATCACTGAAAATATCTCTAAGCAAGAATGTCCACAGAAAAACAAACATCAAGACAATAAATACCAAGACGCCGAACGCACCGGACATAATACTTACTTTTCGGGCCCTCTTCCTTTTCTGTATATATTTTTCCTTGCTGAGCTCCCCCGCTCGGATTATTGGATTGACATTTGAAATCCGAGCCTCAATGTCACCTTCTCCGCTGTAGATCAGTCTCGGGTTTTGGCGTCTGAATTCATCCAGATCTTCCAAGAGCTCTGTAACAGACTGATATCTTTTATCTATCTCGCTCTCCATTGCCTTTGCGCATATCCCCGAGAGTCTCTTAGGTATACTCTTATCAATTTCGTGAGGAGGAACCAGGTCGCCTGAAATATGCGCTTTTGCCATCTCATCATCAGTTTCCGCAGTATATGGGAGTCTGCCTGTAAGCATCTCATACATCAGTACGCCCAGAGAGTATATGTCGCTTCTGCTGTCGGGAGCCATACCTCTAATTTGTTCGGGAGATATGTACTTTATTGAACCCAGAGCATATTGTGAGTGCACAGATGCCACATTTTCGAGGGCAGATATACCGAAGTCCGCAACCTTAATAGTGCCATCCTTTAATACCATTATGTTTTGCGGCTTTATATCTCTGTGTACAACACCTTTTGAATGCGCGTGCTCCAAGGCTTTTGAAATCTGATTTACAAAATATATGGTTTGTTTAAGATTGAGCTTTCCTACATTGGAAATGTACTGTTTGAGGGTAACACCTTCTATGAGTTCCATAACTATATAGTTAATATTGTCTGATATACTTGTATCATAAACAGAAACTATATTGGGATGGGAAAGCATGGCAACAGCTTTTGCTTCAGTTTGAAATGCCTTTAAAAGTTCCTTTTCCTTAAGCATCTCGTCCTTCAGTATTTTAATTGCGACATACCTGTTAAGTCTGTTGCATTGAGCCTTGTATACGATAGCCATACCGCCCATACCCAACACATCACTTATATAATATCTATTGTCCAGGACTTTTCCCAGATATTTTTTAGTGTTCTCATCCATTACATTCACCAGTTTTCACTTGGAAATAACAACAATTGTTATGTTGTCCTTAGCGCCCTTATCCATAGCTCGGTTCATAAGATCTTCGGCAAATGTTTCAGGGTCGGGATTGATTTCAAAGCTCTCAAAAATTTCTTTTTCACTCACCATATTGCTGAGTCCGTCAGAGCATAGTAAAAGCTTGTCGAAACTCCTAAATGCAGGTGTAAAAATATCATATTCTACGCGCCCTAAATAACCCAGAGCTCTCGTAATCTCATTCTTCTGCGGATGGAATTGAGCCTCAAGCTCAGTAATTTCACCGCTGTCCAGGAGCTCTTGAACATATGAATGGTCGCTTGTTATTTGCTCTATCTTATCCTTCTTTATGGCATACGCTCTGCTGTCACCAACATTGATTACATATGCCTTTTTCCTATATACAAAGGCGGCCACTAAGGTAGTACCCATTCCATGATAGTCTTTATCGAAGCATGAATAGCTGTATACCATGCTGTTCGCAGCCTCACACGCCTTACCGAGGAGGTCTTTGACATCCACATATCTAAGTTTTGAGCCGGAGATTCTGTCTTTGATGAAAGATACAAAAGTTTTGCTGGCAAGATTGCTGGCGATATTGCCGCCTCTTTCTCCGCCCATTCCATCGCAAAGAACCGCCAGCACGCCCTTGATATCCGGGAATTCTTCAATGAGGAAGCTGTCCTGATTATTTTTTCTTACTTTGCCGCAATGTGTGATTCCAAAACTGTTCATTTTCATCTCACTCATTTGATTTAGCACTTATTTTTTTACGCAATTGTCCGCAAGAAGCGTTAATATCCGATCCCAGCCTCCTGCGAATCGTCACAATTGCTCCCTTTTCCTTCAATAATGAATAAAAATTGTTTATGCTAGTCTGCTCAGAAGCCTCCAGTTTCCTTTCCGCAACATGATTTAATGGAATTAGGTTAATATGAGCCCCAAGTCTTTTGGATATTTCCGCTAGTCTGTGCGCATCATCCTTACTGTCATTCACACCCTTAATCATCGCATATTCAAAAGAGAGCCTCTTGCCGGAAATTTCGGTATATCTCTCACAAACATTAAGCAACTCTTCAAGAGAAAATCTCTTATTAACCGGCATAATAGATGATCTGATTTCCTCGGTAGTAGCATGCAAAGAGATAGATATCGTTAATTGTAGATTATTTTGAGCAAGTTTGTCAACTTTATCGGCAAGTCCGCATGTGGAAAGAGTGATGTGCCTTAAGCCGATATTCAAACATTTGTGGTGATTGGCCAATCTTATAAACTTGAGCACATTGTCATAGTTATCCAAAGGCTCTCCTATACCCATTAAAACAATATTGGAGATTTTGATTCCGCTTTCTTTTTGAACAAAAAGAATCTGGTCTATTATTTCCGATGGGAGAAGGTTTCTTGTGAAACCATTTAAGCAAGATGCACAAAATACACATCCCTGCCTGCAACCTACCTGAGTAGAAACACAGACTGTGTAGCCATGATGATACTTCATCAGCACAGTTTCTAAAGAGTTCTTGTCTACCAGCTCCCAGAGATATTTAACTGTTCCGTCTTCCTTGGAAACTTGTTTTTTGAGTAAGCTCAGTTTGTTTATATAATACTGCTCGTCCAGGTTTTTCCTCAAATCTTTGGGAAGGTTGAGCATTTCATCAAAAGAAGTCACTCCCTTGTAGAGCCAGTCTATAATCTGATCAGCTCTATATGGCTTTATTTCCAGCTTTTTAAACTCTTCTCGAAGTTCCTCAGGTGTATAGGATTTTATGTCCTTTTTTTCAATAAACATATATAAAAACCGTCGCTGCCATCGATATGCGGCCAAAATCTCTTTTCTTCTTCAATGTAATAGTTTATATTTCGCGCCAAGAAGTCTGCAACAACTTCTTCATTTTCCTCGTTAAAAATTGTGCATGTCGAATAAATCAATCTGCCGCTATCATTTACCATATTTGCTGCATTGTTCAATATCTTTTTTTGAATATCAGCTAACTCAGAAAGGCTTCCCCAATTCTTGTATCTGATTTCGGGCTTTTTTCTAATTACTCCAAAGCCCGAGCAAGGCACATCTGCTATTACCAAATCAAAGCGTTCTTTCAAATTACCTGCATCTAAGGCATCCATAAATTTTGTTTCGATAACAGAAAGTTTAAGTCTTTCTGCCGACTCCTCCAGCTTCTCAAGTCTGCTTTGACTTATGTCGCAGGAAAGTACTCTGCCTGAGTTCTTCATTTCAAGAGCTGATGCAAAGCTTTTACCGCCGGGGGCAGCACAAAGGTCTAAAATACTTTCTCCGGATTTCACCTGTGCAATATCTACCGCAGCCCTTGCTGCCTTGTCTTGTATAAAAAAATATCCTTTATGGAATAAATCGCTTTCCAAAAGCTCACCTATCTGCTCAAGCTTTATGCTTTTTAAATCGGAATCCGGTTCAGCGTTTAATCCAAGTTCAAGAATCTTTTCTAAGAGCTCTTCTGCAGAAATTAACTCTGTATTTACCTGTAAATATATCGGCGGCTCCTCGTTATTTGCCTTAAGAAAACCTTCTGTAAAATTTCTTCCATACTTATTTATCATATATTCACAGAACCATTTGGGATGGGAATACTTTATAGAAAGGTATTCCGTCTCCTCAAATTCATTTTCAGGTAAAACTAAGCTTTTGTTTTCCGAAATGCGTCTCAAGACAGCATTTACCAATCCTGAAGCCTTTTTATTTATTTCTTTTGTAATGTCTACAGCTTCAGATATCGCGGCCCTATCTGGAATTCTGTCGAGAAAGAGAATTTGATAAGCTGATAACCTGAGTAAATCCAAGAGCTTCGGCTCAAGTTTGCTTATACTTCTGTCTAAATGTATAGAGATATAATAGTCCAAAAGCATCCTGTTTTGAAGCACGCCGTAGACAAGCTTGGAACATAGGGCTCTGTCAACTTTTTTCAAAGCTTTTAATCTTGAACTCAGTGCCTCATCAGAAAAATCAGAAAATCTTCTGACAGAAGTTAATATTTTGAGAGCTGTTCTTCTGGCATCATTTTTCTTCATCTATCTTTATCGGATTACCTAAGAGCCAGTCAGCTGCTCTCATTCTTCTCTTGCCGGGCGCTTTAATTTCTTTAATCAACAAAACCTCACCATCTTTGCAGGCAAACTCAATCCCCTGCTTTCCGGCAGCTACAATTTCACCCGGGTTTTTGGAAGTGGTTTTTTTTAGTATATCAGGAGAATATAACTTAAGAGTCTGATTGGAAACATCTGTTGCAGCAAGCGGCCATGGGTCAAAAGCTCTGATTTTGCAGTGGATTGACCATGCGGAGGAATTCCAGTCAATCATGGCTTCATCTTTTGAAATCATGCTCGCATATGTACTCATGCTGTGATTCTGCGGAGTTCTTGGCGCTGCGCCGTTCTCAATGTCATCGACTGTTTTAATCAGAAGCTCGGCCCCGATTTCAGCAAGTCTTTGGAAGAGTTCTCCCGCAGTTTCATCGGGATAGATATCCGTCTCTACACAGTAAATTACATCGCCGGCATCCAAGTCCTCGGCTATATACATGGTGCATACGCCTGTCTTTTTCTCTCCGTTGTATATTGCACGCTGTATAGGCGCTGCGCCTCGGTATTTTGGAAGCAGGGAGGCATGCAAATTAATTGAGCCGAGTCTCGGAAGCTCGATAATCTCTTTCGGCAAAATTTTGCCGTATGCGACAACAACAAACAAATCCGGCTCCAACTTTTTTAACGAGCTTATAAAGTCTTCATCAACAAGTTTTATGGGCTGAAAAACAGGGATATTATGTTCCAGTGCCAGCACTTTACACGGCGGAGCTTGAAGTCTGTGTCCCCTGCCGCTTTTTTTATCACTTTGACAAACAACTCCGAGAATCTTGTGCTTTGAAGATATTAATTTTTTCAGAGAACTTGCCGCAAAATCCGGCGTTCCCATAAATATAATTTTCATATTTTATACTATTTATTCCTCATCTTCTATTTCATCAACAAGAAACTCGTCTGCCAGCTCCGTAAAAAGTATTCCATCCAGATGATCAAGCTCGTGGCAGCAGATTCTGGCATTCAGTCCTTCTGCCTCGAAGATAAATTCATTTCCGTTTCTGTCCTGCGCTTGAACAAGCACTTTGTTAGGCCTGCGAACCATTCCATACTCTCCGGGAACGGAAAGGCAACCCTCGGGTCCATACTGTTCGCCCTCGGCTTCGATAATTGTCGGGTTGACAAATTCCACATGTTTAATATTTTCCGGATCGCTTGTATCCAGAACAACTGCTGCTCTGCGCAGCACGCCTACCTGAGGAGCAGCTAAGCCTACTCCGTTTGCTTCTTGTAAAGTTTCCTTCATATCATCCAGAAGCTCTGCAAGTCTTTCATTGAATTTTGTCACATGGCGGCATTTTTTGAAGAGTACCGGGTCCGAATCTTTTAATATCATTCTGAGTGCCATCCTAAAATTCCTCTCTAATCCAGCGGATTATTTTCTGCATATATAGACACGGCAGAAAATTTTTTATCAGTTTGTTTTGACTTTATTATATTTGCAAGCAGCGGTCTTATATTCTTTATATTTTTAAATCTGATATTCAGGCGATATCTATACACATTATTCAGCTTAAATACGGGAAGCTGTGCCGGGCCGTAGATATTTATATCTTCATCATTAGCAAAAATATGATTAAGTTCGTTCTTTATATCGTTTGCACAATTTAAAACAAGTTTTTCATTTCTGCCTTCGCAGCATATAGCTATTATTTCAGAAAAGGGCGGTAGTTTAAGAAATTTTCTCAGCTGAATTTCTTCTCTATAAAAGGCCTCATAGTTCTGTGCAGCAGTTTGTACTATTGTATCATTTTCGGGTGTAAAAGTCTGTATAACAGCTCTTCCTTTTTTGCTGAAGCGTCCTGATCTGCCGATCACTTGTGTGATAAGTGAAAAGCTCCGCTCCGATGCCCTGTATGACGGATAAAAAAGTCCCTGATCTGCCAAAATAACACCAACCAGCGTCACATTCTCAAAATTAAGCCCCTTGGTGACCATCTGCGTGCCAATAAGTATAGGCGTTCTATTTCTTATAAAAGAATCCAATATCTCATAATGACTTCCTGCAAAAGAAACCGCATCGGCATCCATTCTTAAAATATCAATATCAGGAAAAAGCTCTTTAATTTCCTCTTCAAGCTTCTGTGTACCGGCACCCACATATTTGAGTATTCCTCCGCAATGAGGGCAACACTCGTCAGGCTTTTGTCTATAGCCGCAGTGATGACAAAGAAGCTTATTGCCAAAGCTGTGATAGCTTAGATTTACACTGCAGTTGGGGCACTCGTATGAGCGTCCGCATTCACCGCAGACAATGAGCTTGTTTGCACCTCTTCTATTTAAAAAAAGTATAGTTTGCTCTCCGGCCTCGATGTTCTTCGAAATCTCATCTCGAAGATAAAAGCTTATATTAGAGCCGTTGCCTTTCTTAAGTTCTTTTTTCATATCGACAATATGAACTTGCGGCAGGCTCTGCTCGTTGAATCTGCTGTCAAGTACATAATGTTTAAATCTTCCGACTTCTGCAAAATAACGAGTGGTTACTCCGGGTGTTGCAGAACCTAAAATAAGCGGAGCGCCGCTCTGATGAGCTCTGTACATAGCCACATCTACAGTATCATATCTGGGCGCATTTTCGGAATGATATGATTCTTCCTGCTCTTCGTCGATTATTATTATTCCTAAATTTTCTGTCGGCGCAAAAACTGCACTGCGCGTGCCTATGACAATGAGCGCTTCTCTGTTATTAACTCTATCCCATTCGTCGTATCGCTCACCTTGGGTGAGACTGCTGTGCAAAAGGGCAACTTTATCTCCAAAATACGAATAAAATGTCTCCAGCATTTGAGGGGTAAGAGCTATTTCGGGAAGCAGGAAAATCGCAGATTTGCCGGCATTAATAACATCGGAAATAAGTTTAATATAGATTGCGGTTTTGCCGCTCCCTGTAACTCCCTGTAAAAGGCCCAGTTTCAGCTTCTCGTTTGCTATATCCTCTTTTATCTGAAGGTATATTTTGCTTTGATCCGGCGATAAATCAAAGGGTTCTTTTGTCTCCTTGTTTTTGATCTCAGGTCTTCTAAACACTCTCTGCTCTTCCCTGTTTATTAAACCGGACTTCAAAAGAGTATTTATTGTCTGTGTTGACGCTCCGGTTATTTGCCTAAGCTCGCTTTGCGACACTTTTTCGAAATCAGACAAAAGGCCCAAAACAAGAGCCTGCTTAGGAGATCTCCGTTTTTTTTGAAGCACCAAATCCTTGGCTTCTTCAGTTGAAATATTCAAACTGAGAATATATTTTGTTTTTTCTTTTACATTTATGCCCTTGGTATTATAAAAAATTCCAACCGGCAACATAGCCTTCAGTGCATCATATACGGTACAAAAAAATCTGTCATGCATCCAGAGCGCCAGCTTGACTTGCTGCTCGGAAATCAACGGGTGTTCGTCTAATACTGAGAGTATTGGCTTGAGCTTTTTTTCATCAATATCACTTGATTTTGAAAAATATAAAATTATGCCTTCAGTTTTTCTGTTCGATTTCGAGAACGGTACCAACACTCTGCTCCCGATTTGAACAGTAGACTCAAGGCTTTGGGGTATATAGTAGTCAAACGGTTTGTCTAGGCTATAGGGAATTCCGGAAATAGCAAGCTTTGCAAACTTAAAATTTTGCATAAGACTTTATTTTATCGAGAGCTTTCCGCTAAATACTTCCTCAATGGCTATTGAAACAGGTTTTTTTTCAATGTGACTGTCTTCAAAATCCATCGCATCAACAATATTTCTGGCTCTCTCAGCAATTAAATTAACAAGCAAATAACTGCTTCCAACCTTATCAACCAAATCCCCTACAGGCGGATATAGCATCATTTTAGTCTTTCTCCATTTTTTTTTGATTCTTTAGAAATTATTCTCTCTATTTCTTTAGCGGCTCTAATCGGATTGTCATTGATTATTACATAGTCATATTGATCCGCCAGTTTGCACTCCTCTTTGGCCTGGTGAAGTCTTTGAGCAATTTTTTCATCACTGTCAGTCTTTCTACCTCTAAGCCTTCTCTCAAGCTCAATATCATCCGGGGGCATTATGAAAAAAGAAATCGCTTCCGGCTTCAATTCTTTAACCTGCGCAGCCCCTTGGACCTCTATATCTAAAATAATATTATACCCCTCTTTAAGCTTATCTTCAACATAAGTTTTCGGTGTACCGTAGCGTTTACCCACATAGCTTGCATGTTCTAAAAGCAGTTTATTATCTATTAGATTATCAAATTCTTCATCACTTATAAAAAAATAATCCTTGCCGTCTATCTCTTTTTCTCTCCTTGCTCTCGTGGTAACGGATATTGAAAAACGCAGATCATCCCTAAGCCTCATAAGCTCACTTATAACAGTGCTCTTCCCCACTCCGGAAGGACCGGATATAATAAATAGCTTAACTATGTTTTGATTTGCGCTCAAGTTATATCCCCCGTTTATTCTTCGTTTTTTTCTGATGATCTTATTATCAGCTGTTCAGGCGCAAGTGCCGACAATATCACATGAGAGCTATCCATTACAATAACAGATTTTGTCTTTCTTCCAAAGCTTGCATCTATAAGCAAACCGCGCTCTCTGGAATCCTGAATTATCCTTTTTATTGGCGCAGAATCCGGCGTCAAAATAACAAGTATTTTTTCTTTAGACAAAAAACTTCCGTATCCAATATTCAGAAGCTGCATAGCTCACTCCACATTCTGAACTTGTTCTCTGATTTTTTCTATCTCGGTCTTGATCTCGACTACAAGCTTTGACACACCCGCATTTTGACACTTTGAACCTATTGTATTGGCCTCTCTGTTAAACTCCTGAATCAGAAAATCCATTTTTCTGCCGACAGCTTCTCCGGATTTAAGAAAGCCCCTCATCTGATTTATATGACTGCGCAATCTGACAGTTTCCTCATCAATTGCCACCTTATCAGCATAAATTGCAAGTTCCATCATAAGTCTGTTTTCATCAAGTTCAAGGCTTAAAGTTTCAGTAATTTTTTTTAAAAGCTTGTCGCGATAGATGGCCTCCGTCTCGGCAGAGTGCTTCTCTACCTCAATCAAAAGCTCTTCAATCGAATCCAACCTTGCCTCTATATCATTTTTAAGAGCCAAACCCTCTCTTTCACGCATTAAGTTAAAACAATCAAGCGCATAAGAAAATAGTTCCAATATACCTTTTGAAAGCACATCTTCAGAAGTCGCCTTGGGCCTTATGCTCATCATCTCAGGCAGTTTTAGGATTCTTATTGCATCGGCATCAAAATCCAAGCCGTTCAAATCAGAAATGCTTTTGCTTTCTTCTAAGAAATGAGAGAAAAGGCCTTTGTTGATAGAAATCTCATATTCAGCATTTTCGGTTGGCTCAGTATTGAAATATATATCAACTTTGCCCCTTGCCACCTTTTCTCTGACCTTATTTTTTATCTCTTGTTCAAGAAAAAACAGACTCCGCGGACAGCGTATATATGTATCCAAAAATCTGTTGTTTACACTTTTTATCTGAATTTGATAATTAATTCCGTCAATTGTTCCGCTAGCTTCCCCATAACCGGTCATGCTTTTCATATGCTCGTATCTTCCTCTGCCTCAATTATTCGGACAATCTTATATGAAATCGGTTTTTTGCTCTTCTCTTTCCCGTAAAAAACTATGACGACTCCTGCAAGAACAAGAGCAGCAAAACCCGCGGCAATTCTGATAAGTTCAACAGTCGTAAATATAGACGCTATAAAAAAAGCTGCAAGCATAGCAATTAGAGGCGTTATGTATACAAATAAAGCTATCCCCAAAACCTCGGATGTTTTGCTTTCAATCTCCACTTTATTACCCGGCAAGGCTCCTGTTTCATTTTTTACTATAATATTAATTTTCTTATCAGTATTGCAGAGTCGACAGTTGCCGCAACTGTCTCCGCAAGACGTTCCTCTCAGAACCTGAACCTCTGCCTCGTCGGCAGAAACTATTCTGTTTATTATTGCAAACTGACGCAAAACGACACTCCTAGTCCTTAATATTTATAATGAGTTTATATTTTCCGACAGCGCCCACGTTAGGATAGCCATCAACGAAAATTACAGCGTCCACATAACACTCCCCGCTTGCTCTGATGTCCTTGAGATCGGCAATAACCCGTATGTTGTTTTTATTAACTGTTTTTATTTCCTCAGATAGACCTCTCAGCGTAACCGCCAGGGTTTTTGTTACAAAGTCGGCGGATTTAAACTCCGATGGCAAGTTGGAGTAGTTAAAATTAGAAACTGAAAAGACGCGATTTTCCAAGTTGAAAATTTCAACCTTGACCCTGGCTTCTGTCTCTCCCGACACATTTTTCAGATCGTTCGGAATTGCAACCGGTATTTTCGCCTCATATATTTTATCAAAGCTATCAAGCTCAAGAGTGATTAAATCAATTTTATTAATACTGTCCACAGTCTCAGCATCGCCGGCAATTGTTATAAATTCGGGATCTATTCTCACTGTTGTATTGTTTTGGTTAGCTCCGGCGCCATCAATCAAAATCACGTTCAAGGGAATATCTTTCTTCTTACTCACCGGAACCGTAACAGAAACCGTTTCTCTGTCAAATTTAGCATTTTTCAGCACAATCGGATTGGACTCAGCATCCATTGGAACAAACTTCATTTCAACTGTTGTCTCTTTTTTAAGATTCTCAGCCAGAACATCAACTTTGACATGGTCAATCTTATTAACTTCCGTTTCAGATCCGCTTACGGAAACGAATTCCGGCGTGCATATTGCTTCTTCAACTATATATCCCTCAGCCACACTGCCTGAAAAAGAAATCTTGACCGGTACATTTTTTCGGCTTACATTCTCAACCAATATGCTAATAATTTTGGGATTTGAATGAACCAGTGTGATTTCCTCGGGATTAATTCTCTTGGGGTATTCCAAATTATAGGTCAAGCTGTATCTCCCGGGAGAGTTTATTGACGAAACATCCACCACAGCTTTTAATGATTCCTCTGTAATTAATGCCATATTCTGAACAGTACATGAAATTTCAAGCGATACAAACTTGTGATCTATTTCAGATATTGTCAGATTCCGCAACTCATTCATTGCTTCTCGGCCTTCCAGAACAAGCTCGACATTGTTAAGTCTTGTCTTTACTATTGTTCCTTGCATACTAGTTAAATAAAACCAAAGACCGGTTGAAACGAAGAGGGAAATTATCATCCAGAATATTTTATTGTCTTTCAGCTTCTTCAGACTTTCCTTCATTAATACTGTCCTTTGTGTTAAAAAATTTAAGGTAAGACGAAAACTTCTTCAGTCCGGAAGTTTCTTTCTGTGAAATAAGCCTGTTCTTCAGGAGATTTTCAAATGCTTCGAAACTCAAATGTCTCTTAAGCGTGCCGTTTTCGGCAATTGAAATTGTTCCTGTTTCTTCTGAAACAACCACACAAATTGCATCTGTTGTTTCACTTATGCCTAAAGCCGATCTGTGGCGCATCCCCAAATCTCTGCTTATACCCGGGTTGTGGGAAAGAGGCAGCATGCACCCTGCCGAATAAATTCTCCCGCCTCTGATTATTACGGCACCATCATGCAGAGGTGAGTTGATAAAGAAAATATTTCTCAAAAGTTCTGCGCTTACATAAGCATCAATCAGAGAGCCTGTATCTATAACTTCCTCAAGACCGGATTTTCTTTCAAAAACTATCAGCGCCCCCGTATTGGTGCGCGCCATATCTATACATGCAAGAACAGTCTGCTCAATCGCTTTTTCCTGAGAACCGTATAGTTCTGTGCTCGAGAATAAGTTTCCGAACTTTCCGCTTCCCATTCTTTCTAAAATCCTTCTAAGTTCCGGCCTGAAAATAATAACAATTGCAATGAGTCCAAGCTCCAGTGTTTTCCCAAGCAAGTACCTGAGCATCGTGAGACGAAAAATTTCGGAAATACCCAGGGCAATAAGAAGCATCAGCATACCCCTTGCAACTCTGGATGAGCTGGTTCTTCTTACTATACTTATCACAGCATAAATTATGGCTGCAACAATCAAAATATCCAGAATATCAGCAACTTTCAATATGCTGAAATTAACTATTATTTTGTTAAAAAAATTATCAAGCTGCTGCATAAACTCTTCCTGTGTTTCTTATAACTACGGAATAAATTATAATTCAAATCGACCTATATATCAAGTTTGACAGTTAATTTAGCCTTGCTTGTATCGCTTTTTAATCAACACGCTCGCATATGCTTTAACTCCATCCAAGTTTCCGGTGAAGCCCATTTTTTCCTCGGTCGTCGCCTTGACCGAAACATCATTTATAGAAATTAAGCATGCACCAGCAATGTTTTCTCTCATCTTAAGTTTATAGTCCGAGAGATTTGGCTCTTGCGCCACTATAGTGGAATCAATATTGAAAATTTCCCAGTCTTTCTCCGACAGAATGCAAACAGTTTTCCTAAGAAGTTCTAAACTGTCAGCCCCAAGATAAACGTCATCAGAATCCGGAAAAAGCTCACCAATATCACCCAAAGCGGCTGCCCCCAGCAAGGCATCAATAATGCTGTGGCTCAAAACATCTGCATCAGAATGGCCCTGGAGACCCATTTTAAAGGAAATCTTAACTCCGCCTAAAATTAAATCCCTCTTGTCTTTATACGCATGCACATCATATCCAAATCCTATTTTCAATTTATCGGCATCTCCCAGCAGTTTTTCGGCAAACTCAACATCATCTTCGGTGGTTAACTTAATATTTTCACGATTGCCGTCCACCAGCCCAACAGTTTCGCCCGCCCTGTAATACAGCTCACAGTCATCTCCCAGCTCAATTTTATCCTCATAAGCTTTATTGAGCAGTCTTGCAAATTTCTCACACAAAAATCCTTGAGGGGTTTGGAAACACTTGAGCTTATCTCTCTCTAAGCTTATAGCCTCTTCTCCCTTATAACTTCTGATCAAGTCGAAAACCGGAGATACAGGAGCTGCCGCGCCAATTAATAATGTTTTTTCTATAACAGCGGATATTGTTTTTTCGCTCACAAGTGGACGTGCGCCGTCATGTATTAAAACGAGATTTGTTTTTTCATGGCAGGCACAAACCCCGAAGTAGACGGATTCCGCTCGAAAAGCTCCGCCTTTTACAATCTTAATTTTTTTATTCGGATAATTATCCGCTATTTCTCGAATATCCGCTATATTCTCTTCTCTGCTTACAACTATTATCTCATCCGAAAGTTTGGGACTAAGAAATGCCCTGAGAGTTCTTTCGATGACCGCAATTCCGGACAAATCCATAAGGATTTTATCCCGGCCCATTCTCTCAGAGCTACCTGCAGCAACAATTATTGCTGATATATAAGTATCTTTTTTATTCAAATTCGCTCCTCAAACCTTAAAAGTTGAATGTGCTTTTATGAAAGGAAAGAATTCTCAAGCTTTTCAACAATCTCATCATATGACGAATCGGATGAAAGCACAAGTTCTGAAATAAGAATTTGTTTTGCGCTGCTTAGCATCTTGCGCTCACCCATAGAGAGTCCTCTCTCGTAATCTCTTAGCATAAGACCCTTTACAACCTCGGCAACCTCCATCAGATCTCCGCTCTTAATCTTCGTCATATTCTCCCTATACCGTTTGTTCCAATTTTGATTCATCTCCACCTCAATATCGCAGATGGAGTTCATTATTTTATTTGCCTTATCGGAACAGATTATCGGTCTGACCCCGACTTTCTCGCAGGAACAAACCGGTATCATAACCTTCATCTCGTCAACAGAAAGCTTTAGCACATAATAATTATTTTCACGGCCTTTTACTTTTTTGCTGACAATACTGTCAATCACACCTGCCCCGTGCATAGGGTGGGCAACCAAATCTCCCACACGGAACTTCATTTTATCCTCCTAATCATCACTAACAAAACACACTGTTCTCCATGCAATATATGCACTAATTATACATTAAAAGTAAAAAAAAATCAAGGGAAGTGCGAACTTCCCTTGATTTTAACATTGATAAATAAGCAATTTAAGATATTCAAAATATATGCAACAATAAAATCGCTATAAAAGGCTTAATCAGACACTATTATACTTAATCTACCGCCGCATCTTGATTTTCTTCAAGAACAAGTTCTCCTTCGTCCACCGGTGCCTCCTGGCTCTCTTCAAGAACAGCTTCTGTTTCATCCACTGACGCTTCCTGTTTATCTTCAAGAACAAGTTCTCTATCAGTGTATTCCTGAACCATATATCCATCAATATTCGGAGTTAAAAGGGCCCTAATTGAGAGCGAAACCTTTTGCTTTTCCATATCAATTTCAGTAATTAATGTATCTACTACATCTCCTATGCAAAGCACATCCTCAGGTTTTTCGATGTGGCGATTAGCTATCTGAGAAATATGGATAAGACCGTCTACTCCGGGAATAATCTCACAAAATGCGCCAAAAGGCAGAATTCTGACAACTTTGACACTGATAACATCGCCCTCTTTGCACTGAGCGTTGAAAATATTCCAAGGATTATCTTCAGCTCTCTTATATCCAAGTGAAATACGATGTTTTTCTTTATCAAAATCTATAACATAGACGGAAGCTTTATCTCCAACATTTAAGACTTCTGACGGATGATTTATGCGTTTCCAGCTGAGCTCCGAAATGTGAATCATCCCGTCAACTCCGCCGATATCCACAAACGCTCCATACGAAGTGAGGTTTTTAACCACTCCTTCATACTCTTTCCCAACTTCTATTTCGTTGAAAATAGCTTCGACTCTGGCCTTCCTATCGCTCTTAATAGCGCCGATTACTCTACCCCGACCGCGGCTAATCTCAATTATTTTAATTTGTACTTTTTCTCCTATTAGTTCTGAAAGATCGCTACCCCTTGAAAGACCTGTTCTGGAAGCCGGTATAAATACGCGAATCCCGTTTACGGATGAAACGACACCGCCTTTGTTCCGTTCCTTAATTACCCCTTCGACAGAATCTTTGTTCTTATACGCATCTTCAACGGCATTCCAAGCTTTAACTGCATCTAAACGCCTCTTGGAAAGTTGAGCGGTCCCCTCGACATCATTGACACGCACCACAATGGCCTCTATCTTGTCACCTATCTTGACAACATCTTCAATCTTGACATCGCCATCGCCGGTTAGCTCTTCGGAAGAAATAAAAGCAGAGTATTTTGTACCCAAGTCAACTGTTATATCTTTTTCGGTAATAGCAACAACCTGCCCGGATACAACCTTTCCGTTATAAATTGTCTTGAGAGAATCTTCCAGCAACTCGTGGAAACTCTTCTCCTTGACTTCGCCCTCTTCGGCTTCATTTGACACTTCAGTTTCCTTGCTGTAATCGCAATCAACTGAACAATCGCAACACTCTTCTTCGATAAGCTCTGATTGTTCCGATGCCTGAATTTCGACTTCTTCAGAACAATTTTCGTTCTCTATGACTTCGCTTACTTTCATTTCGTCGCTCATCTTGTTTATTACCTCCCTAACAATGTACACCGGCGTAGAAGCTCCTGCGGTGACTCCGATTTCGTTTGCCCTAATTAATAACTCAACATTAAGCTCGGATGCATCCTGAATAAACTGAGTATTTGGACATAATTCAGAACATATCTTAGCTAAATGACGGCTGTTAGCGCTGTTTCTATCACCAATTACTACTACTGCATCACTAATTTTGGCAATCCGTACCGCTTCTGCCTGTCTATTAACGGTAGCATTGCATATTGTATCAAATACTTTTAAATTTGTACACATTTTTTTTAATATACGTTTACAATCTTCAAAATTATTCCTTCTTTGCGTAGTTTGAACAACCACAAAAAGGGGTTTATCTTTCAGTTCCGGATTTTCTATAAAAAGTTTCTCCAAATCTTCGGCATCTGAAACAACATAGGACTTGCTGCATCTGTCAAAAATACCCTCAACCTCCGGATGCCCTTTTTGACCTACTATAATCAGACCTCTGCCCTCTTCATCAGCCCTATGAGCAAGCTTATGTATTCTTGATACATTCGGACATGTGGCATCAACAACATTGACCCCGAGATTTTTTAATCTTTCTTCGGCAGCTTTTGATACCCCATGTGATCTGATAAGCACTTTACAATTTGGGGGAAGGCTGGTTCCGAAATCACACGGAATTAAGCCCTTTTCCCTTAGTTCTGAAACCACGTTTTCATTGTGGATAATCGGCCCTAGGCTGAAGCACTCTCCGGACGCAATTTCTTTTTCCGCTATTCTTATACTCCTCGAAACTCCGAAACAAAATCCTGCAGTTTTTGCAATAGTTATGCGATGCAATTAGTTATCCTCCGCAAGCAAAAATATTTTTTCCATTAGCATTGTCGCTTCAGCTTCAAACTCTTCTTGTGTCTTTGCCGTAACATAGTACGGCTCACCCATAATCATCCTGACAGGCGAAAATAGCTTTTTATTTCGGGGAATGAATACAGGTACGATTGGACATTTTACTTTAGCGGCAATCTTTAATGCGCCTTTTTTCGGATCTACTGAACCGTCAGTCTCGGTTCTTGTACCTTCCGGAAAAATAAAAACTTTTAAGCCCGACTTCAAATTATACAGAGTGTCTTTTATTGCCTTTATATCATTAGCCTTGCGATCAACAAAAATCTCACCCATTTTTTTCAAAACAAAGCCTACAAGCGGAAAATTTTCAAACTCTTTTTTTACCATAAATCGAATATTGTTGTCTTTTCCTACACTGCATAGGAATATAAGAGGATCCCACCCATCGGAATGGTTTGCACAAATTATTGCAGCGCCATCGGGCATCTTGTCAAAGTTTACAGCTGTCGGCCTAAAAAATAATTTTAAAAACGGGCTGAGAATAGTATATAGAATTCTATAGACTCTGTCTTCTTTTGCAAAATCTCTGTTCATATACCCAGCCTCTCCCCTATCAGAAAGCAAACCTTTTCTATGCTCTCTTTCAAATTTAAATAACTCGTGTCGATTGTAATACTGTCGGCGGCAGCTTTGAGCGGGGCGTGCTCTCTGCTCATGTCCTGCTCATCTCTTTTTAATAAATCGCGGTAGACTTCTTCATAGTCGGTATCGGGATACCTCAATTTGAGCTCTTTATATCTTCTCATGGCTCTTATCTCGCTTGAAGCATCCAAGAAAATTTTTACATCCGCATCCGGGAGCACAACCGTACCTATGTCTCTTCCATCAAGTATCACATCCCTGCTGTCGGCAAAATCCCTTTGCAGTTTTATGAGATGTTCTCTAACAGCAGGCAGTGCGGAAGACTTTGATGCACACATGGATATCTCGGAAGTTCTGATTTTATCGCTGACATTTTCACCATTTAAAAACATTTGCTGCTCTCCGCTTTCGTTGTGTTCTATAGAAATCTCAATAGTTTCCAAAAGCTTTTCGATGCTACGGACATCATCACATAAAATACCGTTTTTTATAAGAGCGTACGCTATGGTTCTGTATATAGCACCCGTATCAAGATGTAAAAATGAAAAACGCTCAGCGACGGCCTTGGCAATTGTGCTCTTACCGGCCCCGGATGGTCCGTCTATGGCAATTGAATAGTATTTTTCCATTGTTGTATATCCTCATTAAAATTTGGCTTTATTTATTTTCTTTAGCTAAGCTTATCCCGGCAAGCCTTCCGCTCGACCAAGCTATCTGCAAATTATATCCGCCTGTGTATGCATCTAAATCCAATATTTCACCAGCAAAATAAAGTCCTTTAACAAGCTTTGATTCCATAGTATTAGGATTAACTTCATCCACGGAAATACCGCCCTTAGTTACAATTGCAGCGCTTATACCTAGGGGGCCCGCAATATCAAAATCAAAGTTTTTGAGTGCGGAAACAAGTCGGCTTCTCTCTTCACGGCTTATTGTATTAACCTTCTTTTCCGGATCTATGCCTGTTCTACCAATAACAACCGGTATTAAGGCTTTGATGAGAAGTTTATCCAGCGAGTTTTTAAAATTCTTATTAAGAACTTCCGAAAAGTCTCTGAGAATCCTTTCATCAAGCTGTTTTTCACTCAAGGCAGGCTTGAGGTCAATACTGATATGATACTTTTTATTTGCAAAATCTTCCATATGAGCGCTTGACGAAAGTATCAGCGGACCGGTCAAGCCAAAATGTGCAAAGAGCATTTCTCCGAAACCGTCAAAAATTTCTTTATTATTTTCATAAGCCTTAAGACGTACATTTTTTAGAGTTACCCCGCTTAGCTCGGCGCAGGCTTTATCCTTTGTTTTAAGGGGTACTAAAGACGGTCTAATCTCAGTTATGCTGTGTCCTGCTTTTGCGGCCATCTTATGCCCGTCACCGGTAGAACCGGTCCCCGGATATGAGAGCCCTCCTGTGCAAAGAACGAGTTTTTCGCAATAAAAAGTGCTGCCTTCACATTTTAATCCGACAACATTCCCGTCTTCGATTAAGATATCCTGCGCTTTATCCCGATAAGTTTTTACCCCAAGAGATTTAGCGTATCTTATAAGCTTATCAGCAACCTCATCGGCATCATCCGACTGTGGAAAAACCCTTCTTCCCCTTTCCGTTTTAAGCTTTATTCCAATATTTTCAAAAAAATTGTAGGCATCAGAGGGGGAAAACTTATAAAGTGCTGACTTAATAAATTTTCTGTTGGAGTTGATCTCGGAAACAACCTCTTCAACACTGCAATTATTTAAAATATTGCATCTGCCTTTACCGCTTATTCTGAGTTTTTGTGCCAGTTTATCATTCTTTTCAATAATCGCTGTATCTAAGCCGTTTTCGGCTGCGCTTATAGCGGCCATAAGGCCCGATGGGCCTCCTCCAACCACAAGAACATGGAACTTATTTTTTTTCATAGACTTTATATTTATCCCATACATGCTCCAAAGTTTCAAAAGCTTTGGAAGTTTTTTCAGGACATCTCGAGCCGACAGCAACAACCAGCGCATTTATTAAACTCAAAGGCGCAACCAATGAGTCTAAAAAAGAGGCCATCTCGCTTCTTGCAAAAAGCGAAAGTTCAGCGACTTCATAAAGCGGCGACGCATTGCAGTCGGTTATAGCAAGAATTTTGGCGCCCTTAGATTTTGCATACTCCATTGCGCTTCTGGCAACGGCGGAATATCTCGGAAAACTTATACCAATAAAAAGATCTTTTTCACCTATGTGGAAAAGCTGCTCATAAACAGTTGCAGCCTCATTTTCGTGGATTATACGGACATTCGGCCGAAGATAGTTTAAATAAAATCCCAAGATATCCGCCAAAAAACTTGATGTTCGCATACCCGAAATATATACGCTGTCTGCTTCAATTATGCTGTCGACAAAAGTTTTAAAACTCTCACCGTCTATCTCATCTAAAGTTGTTCCAAGTCTTTCGATATCATTTCCCAAAACATAGTTCAATATTTCTTTTTCCGAGCTAAGTGAGGCTGCTGCGTTTATTCTTTGTACAGCTGTAAGTTTAATCCTCTGAGCTTCGCCTAAAGCCCTCTTTAGCTCAGGATAGCCTTTATACCCCAACTCTGTTGCATATCTGACAACGGTAGAACTGCTGACCCCCACAGCCTCGGCTATTTTTTCAGCAGTCATTGAAGCTGTGTTGTCAAAATTATTCAATATGTAATTTGATATTTTTCTCTGTGACTTTGTATGCCCTGACGCATATTTGGAGATTCGTTCCAAAACATCCATATCTTTTTCCTCAAAAACAAGTGCTATAAAGAGTCTAAATATCCCATTTCAGTTTTATTTAAAAAACGCCAGCTCCCCTGCTGCAGCTTTCCAAGTTTTATCTCTCCTACCTGTATTCTCCTAAGATTTTTAAGTTCCAAGCCGGCCGATGTACACATTCTGCGAATCTGTCGATTCTTTCCTTCGCCAATTGTCACGTGCAAAATATGCTCTCCGTCTTTGGATGATATAAGCTGAACCTCTGCGGGCCTTATATATTCCTCCCCAAGCTCCCTCATTTTCTCTAATCTCTCTATTGCTTTTTCTATATCATCCGAAAAAACAGAAAGCTTATATGTTTTTTTTACTTCGTGCCTCGGATGTATGAGCTTATTTGCAAGTTCTCCGTCATTTGTCATAATTAGTAAGCCCTCAGAATCCATGTCTAGCCTTCCAACCGGAAAAACACGCTGGCCAAAATCTTTTAAGAGATCTAAAACAGTCTTTCTCCCTCGTTCATCGGAAAGTGTGCAGACATATCCTTTGGGCTTGTTGAGCATAAGATAAACAGGCTTTGGTTTAATATCTAAGAAGAGTCCATCGACAACAACCCTGTCAACTTCCGGATCGGCTGACATTCCTATTGTGGCAATCTCACCATTTATTAGTACCCTGCCGTCACGAATCAGTTCCTCGGCTTTTCTTCGTGACATAAGTCCATATTCAGAAATCAGTTTTTGAAGCCTTTTTTTCACGTGTTTGAAATTCTGCTTCAATCTTCCTTTGCCTTACTTTTTTTCTCGTCAATCTTGTCCAAAATTATAGGAACCATGTCTATTACTCTTTCAAGCACGCCGGACGGAGGCGGCTGTATACCAATAGCTCTGACAAGTCCGTCTTTTATAACAAGGAAGCAGATTGGCTCAATTTTAACCCCTGCTCCATTTGCAGCTGAAAGGCTGTCCTTTCCCTTGCTTGCACTGGCGCCGGCCGTTCCAAAACCAAACGAAACTTTAGAAACCGGAATTAAAGTCATTCCGTCAGGCCCTTCAATCGGCTCTCCGACAATAGTGTTGACATCCACCATTTCCTTGATTTTACTAAGGCTGACCTTCACAAAATCGCTCATCGAGTTATTACTTAGTTGATCCATAGTTAATTATCCCTTCATTATTTATATTTTCTTTATTTTTATATGCTTTACGGATTTTCAGAAATCCGAATCCTGCTGCAATTAAAACGGCCAAAATACGAATCAGATTTATTGTAATAACAATGTCTAAATCTACAATTGGCTCGCTTGCCTCAAAATCCATCCCTGTTTCAATGTCCACTGAGCAAAGTACGCACGTTTTTTTTGAAAAAGCTTTTAGAGCTTCGAGTATCATGCCGGCTAATTTAAAATACATCACCGTCTCATAAGGGTCATTTGATGCGGAAATAAAATGTAGTTTAAACTTATTCACAATGAGCTTTTGCTTGAATTTCCCCAATGTATCCAATGCAAGAAAAAGCAAATCTATTATTTCATTTAGCTCAAAGGCAGGTTTTTGCTTTGATTTCTTTACAGCTTCTTTTGCCTCATCGCTTAATTCTTCGTTTTGATTTTTATAGATGTCCGGTTTTTTCTCTGCACTTAACGTTTCGGCTTTGTCAGGCTCTTTTTTAGCAACTGATTCTTTCTTCTTTTTTGTCTTGCTTCTTTTTTCTTTTTCAGCATCCTCTTCTTTGTCATCACTCGAAATAAGCTTAATGTCAAAAAAAAGAACTCTTGCAGCCATTAAATAAGAATCTCTACTGTATTGCCCATGTATTCCGACCGGAGTAAGTAAAATGAGCAAAAGTAAAATTAATAATATATAAAGCACTATCAATCCCTCATCACCTCCTCAGCTGCTTTCATCTTCTTAAATGTTCATACTAAGCTGTTCCGCAGGCTCCTCAATAGCTGAAATCTTTTCTTTAAGATCTTCTAGACTCTCGGAAGCTGTTATATCTGCAAGACCAGGAAGCTCATTAAGGTTTTCCATACCCATTACTCTGAGAAAATTTTCGCCGGTTTTATAAAGACGAGGGCGTCCCGGAGCATCCAGATGCCCGGCAATTTCTATTAATCCTTTCTCAAGCAGAGAAGATACGGTATACGAACTGTCTACGCCTCTTACATCATCTATCTGAGCCCTCGTAAGGGGCTGAAGATAAGCTACAACGGCAAGAGCCTCAAGTGCAGCTCGGCTAAGTTTTAGCCCTTTACGTTCTTCTTTTGCCAAGGCAACATAGTCCGAAAAGTCTTCCGATGAACAAAGCTGTAAGGAATCCTCCATTCTTACAAGCTTTATACCGCGATTGTTTTCTTCATAATATTGCTTGAGATTATATGCGCTACTAACTATCTCATCCTCACTAACAGTAAGTATGAGTGATATCTTGGCTATAGGCAACGGCTCCCCACAAGCAAAGAGCATGGCTTCTATTGCATTTTCAATATTCATCTTATCTGTTTCCGGCATTGTTTGAAATCTCTTTCAATTATTATTTATAGCTATTAAATACAGCTCTTCTTCAATACTGTAAAGTCTGAGTCTCCCCTCAGCACTTAATTCTAAAACTGCTAAAAATGTCGCCACCACCTCTGAAACACTTTTTGCTCCGTAATATATATCTCGAAGTAAAACTTCCTCTCCATCATTAAAAAGGCGCATTATCTCTGTGATTTTTTGCTTCACCCCGTACACTATCCTTGTCGGAGCGATTCTATTTCGTTCATCTTTTATGATGATTTGCTCAGGGCGTTCAGTAATTAATTTATAGATTGAAAAAAGCAGTTCATTCTTGTCTATCCTAAGATTATCTAAACTCCTGTTTTTCGGATTAAGCTCTACTTCCCTTGTATATAAATTCCTACCGCTCTCGCAACGAGTGTCGAAAAAATCCAGCTTCGTTTGAATTTCTTCAAGCATCAGCTTGTTTTTTTGCTTTTCAAGAGTAGCAATAAGCTCTTCCAGCTCACTTATTTCCTCTTCACTTACAAGCAATGACTTGGATTTGAGATAAACAAGATATGAAGCCATCTGTACAAACTCGCTCTTAATCTCTAAGCCTTCCTTGACTTGCTCATCTAAATGTTTCAAATACTGTTTGCATATCTCAGAAATTTCAATATTATGAATCTCTATTTTATTTTTACTGAGGAGCATTAATATCAAGGTGAGCGGACCTTCAAATTTCTCCTTGTCCTCACCGAGAACATTTAAGCCGTTAAGTTGAAAATTAATCTCTTCCATTTTATCACATAAATCAGAAAATATTTATAGAAACAAAAAACTTATATAAAACAAAGGTAAAAAAAGTGTAGATCTTCGTTGCTAAATTGCCGATAAGATTGACTCCCAATTTCTTTAAAAGATAAATAATGAGCAAAAGTGCGAAAATACCGTATTTCTCAAACCTAAGAATTTTATAGTAAATCCTATCCGGCAGAACAGAAAAGAGTATCTTTGAACCATCTAATGGCGGAAACGGAAAGAGGTTAAATATGCCAAACGCTATACTCAAATATACTGTTGCCGATAAGATTCGGAGCAACAAATAATGGCGGCTGAGATTTGGAACAGTGATTTCAAAAATAAAAAGAATAAGGAGTACTGCAAACGCTAAAATGAAGTTTGAAAACGGACCTGCAAACGCAGTAACAGCCATTCCAAACTTCGGGTTTTTGAATTTATCACTCCTGATAGGCACGGGTTTCGCCCAACCGAAACCAAATATCAAGAGCATAATAAGCCCTATCGGATCTATGTGCTTAAGAGGATTCAAGCTGAGTCTCCCGGCCTCTTTTGCAGTATTATCACCAAGCTGCTTTGCCGCAAAAGCATGTGAAAACTCATGAAAGCTCACTGCAAAAAGCGCGGGAATAATCTTTATCAAAAGATTTGAAAGGTATGACCAATCCAAATTATTCCAAATATTCTTAAAAGCAGCTATAGCCACACCTCCCTATTTTCTTGAATATTATAGCAATTCAGTAAAAAAAACACAAGAGAAGCGCAAATATCGCGCTTCTCCCCGTGCCGAATCAAATTTAGATCTTGTTTAAAATATGGTTAAGAAGTTCGTTTCTGCCGGTGTTTTTAAGTCCGGAATAAAGAATTATTTCTTCATCATCATTCAATTTAAGCTCATCTCTAATTATTATTATATTTTCTTCAGCTTTTTTTGATGATATTTTGTCGGATTTATTTGCAACTACCACAAAAGGCTTTCCGCTGCCTTTAAACCAAGATGCCATGATTTTGTCATCTGCTGTTGGGCTGTGCCTGGAGTCTACTATGAAGACACCGAAATCAATGTTGTTGCGGTCGTCAAAAAAACTTCCAACTAATTTTGCCCAAGAGGCCTTAACAGCTTTAGAGACAGCCGCATATCCATATCCAGGAAGGTCAACAAGGTAAAAGCTGTTGTCAACATTAAAATAATTAATTAAAACCGTCTTTCCCGGGGTAGAGCCTACTCTGGCAAAATTCTTGCGCCGGAGCAGGGAATTAATAACCGTTGATTTGCCTACATTGGATTTACCTGCAAATATTACATTCGGTCTTTCTGATTTAATAAAATCTTTTACAGCGGCAGCCGACTTCACAAATTCGACATTGTTTATATTAATTTTAGAAGCCATGACTATTCTTTAAATCCTGCATTATCCGCAAATGCGAGCGGCACAAGCTCATCCATATGTTCGATGAAAACAAAGCTGAGCTTGGACCTCACAGTCTGATCAATCTCCTCCAGATCGCTTTCGTTTGCCTTCGGTATAATAACTGTTTTAACACCATATCTGAGAGCCGCCATTGTTTTTTCCTTAAGACCCCCTATTGCCAAGGCCTTGCCTCTTAAAGAGATTTCTCCCGTCATAGCAATGTCATGTTTCACGGGTCGTTTAGTCAATGCAGAAATTAGGGCTGTGCATATGGCCAAGCCGGCTGAGGGTCCGTCCTTGGGAATAGCTCCCTCGGGAAAATGTACATGCAAATCAAGCTCTTTATAAAACATCGGGTCAATACCCAGCTTATCCGCTCTGGATCTTATATAACTTATGGCAGTCTTGCACGATTCCTTCATAACATCGCCCAGATTACCTGTAAGTTCAACCTTGCCTGTTCCCGGCATAACCTGAGCTTCCACACTGAGAACGTCTCCTCCGCTTTCAGTCCACGCCAAACCGTTTACAAGACCTATCTCGTCTTTCTTCTCACTGCTGATATTTTTATACTTGGGCGCACCCAGAAGGTCAAGCAAATTCTCGGGTTTAACATACATGCTCTTGATTTCGCCCTTGGCAATAGCGCTGGCGCATTTTCTGCATATGGCAGCAATCGCTCTTTCCAAACTTCTGACACCGGATTCTCTGGTATAGTCGCTGATGATTGTCAGGATCGCCGGATCCGAAATTCTCAGCATATTGCCGTTTATTCCGTGCTTTTTTCTTTGCTTCGGCAAGAGATGCCTTTTGGCTATCTGAAGTTTCTCCTCATCGGTATAGCTTGTAAGCTCTATTATCTCCATCCTGTCTAAAAGCGGTCTGGGAATTGTGCCGGTTGTGTTTGCCGTTGTTATAAAAAGGACATCAGAAAGATCTAGCGGGATTTCCAAAAAGTTGTCTCTAAAACTGCTGTTTAGCTTACTGTCAAGAGCTTCCAAGAGCGCAGAGGCCGGGTCGCCCTTATAATCTGAACCTAATTTATCTATCTCGTCCAGCACCATGACAGGATTCATGCTCTTTGCCTGTATAAGTCCCGTAACTATTCTCCCCGGCATTGCACCTATATAAGTTTTTCTATGCCCTCTAATTTCAGCCTCATCGTGAACTCCGCCGAGCGCCGCTCTGGCAAGCTTTCTCCCGCTGGCTTTAGCAACTGATATAGCTATGCTTGTCTTGCCTGTGCCCGGGGGACCAACCAGGCAAAGAATGTCGCTTCCGGCATTTTCATTCAGCATCCTAACCGCAAAATATTCCAAAATTCTCTCTTTGATTTTATTCAAACCAAAGTGCTCGTCATCTAAAATTTTGGCTGTCTTTTCCAAATCAATCTTTGTTTTTGAAAACTTGCCCCACGGCACATCCAGACAGGTGTCCAGATAATTTCGTATAACGGAAGCCTCAGCAGAGCCAAAAGGCTGTTTTGACAGTCTTCTCGTTTCTTTTAAAAGCTTTTGTTCGCTCTCTTCAGGAAGACCCAAGGCAAGTATTTTGTCGGTATATTCCTCAATCTCCTGAAAGCTGTCGTCTTCGCCGAGTTCCGATTGAATTACCTTCATCTGTTCTCTCAGAAAATATTCCTTTTGACTCTTTGACATCTGCTTATTGGTGCTGATATTGAGATCTCTCTCAATTTGCAAATAGTTAATTTCCTGCTCCAAAAGCTCACAGAGCCTTATAAGTCTATTCGACGCTCTTCTCTCTTCAAGCAGCTCCTGTTTTTGAGCGGGTCTCAAATAAATATTTTGAGCTATGTAGTCGGCAACATAGGCAAAATTGTCGTTATCCATAATGTTGGCAACCGTTTCCTTGGCCAAATTACCGGACTCACTGGCATATTCCGCAAAAAGCATAATGCTTTTTCTTCTCAGTGTTTCTATTCTTGCATTATGGGCCTCAGCTATATCCGGCAGAAGTTCTACTTCGGCTGATATCATAGTGTCTGTAAAGTTAAACGAGTTTATTTTGCCTCTGGCTAAACCCTCAACCATCAATCTGATAAGTTTACCTCCCGGCTGTCTGAGAAGCTGACGGATTTTACAGACAGTACCTATTCTATACAGGTCTTTTTCTGCAGGAGATTCCTTTGACAGCTCTTTTTGAGCGGAAAGAAAGATAATTTGATCTGCGTTCATAGCTTTATTTAAGGCAGCTATCGAAACAGCTCTCTCTACATCGAGATTCAAAAGCATTCCGGGAAAAACACTTAAGCCCCTGAGCGGTAAAAGCGGAAGCTCTCTCTTTTTAAAATTTATTGTTCTGTTCATTTAAATTCCTCTCGTAAAATCTATAAAAAGTGGGCACAGCATTTCGCCTGCCCACAAAAATTCAGCTTACTGCAGCCTCTATGTCCTTGCTGTTTGACCTGATTATTTTGGCTTGGCTCTTCCCTCTTATCATATCTTCCGTAATAACAACTTTTTTGATGCTCGGGTCGGAAGGTACGTCAAACATTATCTGGGTCATAACTGATTCTATAATAGTTCTAAGACCTCTGGCGCCAATTTTCAGCTCCATAGCCCTCTCTGCTATTGCCTCAAGCGCCTTGTTCTCAAAACTGAGCTCAACATCATCTAAGCTCAAAAGCTCTTTATATTGCTTTACAAGAGCATTCTTGGGTTCTGTCAGAACTCTTACCATATCCTCCTTAGAAAGCGGCGCCAATGACGAAATATTCGGCAGGCGTCCTATAAGCTCGGGAATTATACCAAACTTCAAAAGATCGTGGGACTGTACTTGAGCGAGCAGCTCTCCGGTATCTCTTTCTCCTCCGGAAATTTCCGATTCGAAGCCGATTACATTTTTTCTTACTCGTCTCTCAATAATCTTATCCAAACCGTCAAAAGCTCCGCCGCATATGAACAAAATGTTATCAGTTTTAACTTGTATCATCTCCTGTTGCGGATGTTTGCGGCCTCCCTGCGGAGGAACAAAAGCTGTTGTACCTTCAAGTAATTTCAAAAGTGCCTGCTGCACTCCCTCTCCCGAAACATCTCTTGTAATCGAGGCATTTTCGCTCTTGCGGGCTATCTTGTCTATCTCATCTATATAGAGTATGCCTCCCTCCGCCCGCCCAACATCGAAATCGGCAGCCTGCAAAAGCCTTAGGATTATGTTTTCAACATCGTCTCCGACATATCCCGCTTCTGTGAGAGTTGTCGCATCGGCAATTGCAAAAGGCACATTGAGGGACTTTGAAAGTGTCTCGGCAAAAAGAGTTTTTCCGCTGCCCGTAGGACCAATTAGCAGAATGTTGCTCTTATCAAGCTCCACATCAGACTTTTCCAAATTTTGAATTCGTTTGTAATGATTATAAACAGCAACCGAAAGCACAAGCTTGGCATTTTCTTGTCCGATTACATATTTATCAAGCTCGGATTTTATTTCTGCAGGTATCGGAATCGTCTTGATTTCAAGTCTGCTTTTTTGGTTTCGGCTATCAAAAGATTTCTCTTTGCTATCCGAAATAATCCCGACACACAGCTTTATACAATCATCGCAGATATATGAATCATTTCCAACAATCAGCCTATTTACCATAGACTGCGGTCTGCCGCAAAATGAGCATCTTATTTCTTTGTTGTCTTTTTGCTTCATAATAAAATGCCTTGCCTTAGTTTATCTGTGTGTAATTACTCTGTCAATAATCCCATACTCCACGGCTTCTTCAGCGGTCATGAAGTAGTCTCGCTCGGTATCTCTTTCTATTACCTTTACCGTCTTTCCGGTAATCTCAGATAGAATTTTATTTAACTTCGCTTTGATTTTAAGAATCTGTTCAGCCTGAATCTGAATGTCGCTGGCCTGTCCGCGGCTGCCGCCCGAAGGCTGATGAATCATTATCTCTGAATTTGGAAGAGCTAAGCGCTTGCCCTTTGTGCCTGCCGCCAGCAAAAACGCGCCCATTGAGGCAGCCATACCAAAGCAAATTGTAGACACATCACACTTTATATACTGCATAGTATCATAAATTGCCAATCCGGATGTGACCGCTCCTCCGGGGCTGTTTATATAGAAAGCTATATCCTTGTCAGGATCCTGCGACTCAAGATAAAGCAGCTGCGCTACAACCAGACTTGCGGTTGTATCGTTTACCTCCTCTGAGAGCATAATTATTCTGTCATTCAGAAGTCTCGAAAATATATCGTAGGAACGTTCACCGCGTGATGTCTGCTCTACTACATATGGAACTAAACTCATAACTGCACCTTCTTTCCGATTATTTTAATTGCTTAAAAACATTGCTGTGTCCTGTTGTTATAATTAATCCTCGGAGGACTCGGAGCTTTCCGGCTCATCTTCTGTCGGCTCTGTCGCATCAGCCTCTTCAGGAGTGATTTTAACTCCCGAATCATAAATTATATTTGCAGCATTTCTGCGAAGAATGTCACGCCTCAAAAGCTCTTCATCAATTTCTTTCTTAATTGTTTCAATGTCAAGCTTGAGTTCTTCCTGCATCTCTTTATAGCTTTCTTCAAGCTCTTCCTCACTGACACTCAACTCTTCGACCTCGACAATTTTATCGAGCAGAAGCTCCATCTTGGCCTTGGAGCGAGCAGGAGCTTCCATCATATTCATAAAGCTGCTTTCGTCGAGACCGAGATACATGAAAATCTGCTCTCTGGGTGTTGTGGGCGGAATACCAAGTTTACTTGCGTAATCGCGAAGCAGTTCTTCGCATGTCTCTTGGATAAGAGCCTGAGGCATATCTACTTGCATATTAGAGACAGCTTTCTCCAGAAGTCCCGATTTAAAATGTGAATCAGAGGCTTTCCCGGCTTCTTCTTTTATCTTTTTAAGGAGATTTTCGCTGTACTCTTCCATTGTATCAAATTCAGAGATGTCCTGCGCAAAATCGTCATCAAGTTCGGGGAGTCTTGTCTCGCGAATTACCTTAATCTTTACTTTAAATGCAGCCTCTTTGCCGGCCAAATCACCGCCATAATTTTCGGGGAATGTCACATTAATATCTTTTTCTTCGTCAAGATTCATACCGACGAGTTGCTCCTCAAATCCGGGAATAAAGGAGCCTGAACCGACTTCAAGTGAATAGTCTTCAGCTTTGCCGCCCTCAAAAGCAACACCGTCAACGAAACCTTCAAAATCAAGAACTATCATGTCGCCATTTTGAACCGGCCTCTCCACTTCAACATAGCGTGCATTCTTTTTTCTCACGGCTTCTATTTCTTGCTCAAGCTCTTTTTCACCGATTTCATGTTCCTCATATACGGCCTCAAGGTTTTTATACTGACCAAGTGTTACTTCAGGATAAAGTTCTGTTGAAAAGCTCATGACAAAGCCGCCATCTTCTTCGGCATTGTAGTCAATAAGGCTGGGAGTTCCTATGTTCTTTATTTTCTCAGTTTTAACTGCAAAATCAAAAGCCTCGGGCGCAAGCTCGGCAACAGCCTCCTCATGGAAAACATCAGCTCCATAAAGTCCCTCCGCAACCTTGCGCGGCACCTTACCCTTGCGGAAACCGGGCACCTGTATGCTGCCCTTTACTCTCTTATATGCGGCACTAAGCGCCTTATCAAAAGCTTCTGCATTTACTTCGACTTGGAAAAAAGCTTTGTTATCTTTTTTCTCGTAATTTTTTACTAACATTTTTGTGGACTCCCCTATCATTAATTAAAAATTATTAAAATTCGCGATAAGAATCGCGAAATATTATAACAGAATTAAGCAGTTAAATCAAATAATACTATACTATTGACTTAAGCATATTGTGGCGGAGCAATCAGTTTCGGACTAAAGTTCAGATAATCTGCAGATATCAGTTCGAAATAAATCCCGGCATAATCTCCTATAAAAGCGGTATTTATGCCTTTGCCGTGGAGATGTCCATAGGCACAGTAACGCACATCATGCTTTTGCATAACTTCAATTATTTCACAGCACTCGTAAGTTTTTGTTTTGGGGGGATAATGCAAAAAACAAAGCTTTTCAATGTTTCCGACATCTTTTAAAGAGCTCTCAAGCCTCATGCACTCTCGCCTTATTATTTTGGCATCGTGCTCGCTGCCGCATTCCTCCTCACAAAACCATCCCCTGGTTCCGCAAATCGCGAAGTTTTCATATATAAAGAAGTTATTGTGAAGGAAATCAATGCTTCTTAAGTTGTTTTCATTCAATATCCGCTTCATTTTTCCCACACCCTCCCACCAGTAGTCATGATTGCCCTTAAGCAAAATCTTTCTACCCCTAAAGCTCTCAATAAATTTAAAGTCATTGAGAGCCTCTTTTATGTTCATTGCCCAAGATGTGTCTCCACATATAATAATTGTGTCTTCATCTTTAAGCTTTAAAAACCCATCTTTAATTTTTTCTATATAATTTTCCCATGGGCCGCCGAAAATATCCATCGGCTTATCAGTCCCAAGCGAAAGATGCAAGTCACCAATGGCGTATAATGCCAAGCTCTACCTCTCTTTTCTACTGAGCACTTCCGAAAATAAGAACCTTTTCTTTCATCTCTTCTCTCTTAACAACTTCTTTAAATCGTAAGGGCCTGGTTTTTATAGTTTTGATATATTCGGGAATCTCCACTCCGCTCAACACTTTTAAGCGTCCAATCGGATCCAAGTTGTTTTCCTCAATGTCGGAAATTGAGCTTAAAACAAATTCTGCAAACTTATATGGACTCGCCGTTGAAAGCACAACTGCAACGGAACTGTCTCCGTTCTCTTCTCTAAATAGCTTCAAGGCTCCTGAGGCTATCGCAGTATGGCTGTCTATCAGGTAGGAATGTTCTTTAAAAATATTGTTAATTTCTTCAGAAGTATCAGCTTCGTCAAGATAATATGCTGTAAAGCAAGTTTTTATTGTTTTCATTTGCTTCTCTGAAAGCTCATACCTTCCCTCTGTCCTGAGTTCACACATTTTTTCTGATACAAGTTCATCATCAAAAGATGCGAGATACAGAAGCCTCTCCAAGTTGCTGGAAAGTAAGATGTCCATAGACGGAGCCGAGGTTTTATAAAAGGGCCTGTTCATATCATATATGCCCGTTTTAAAAAAATCTGTGAGCACATTATTCTTGTTTGAGGCGCAGACAAGTTTCTTTATAGGAAGTCCCATAAGTTTTGCGTAGTAGCCCGCCAAAATATTCCCGAAATTTCCGCTTGGCACACAAAAAACAATCTCTTCGCCAAATTGTATTTTATTACGCTTTAAAAGATCTGAATATGCAGAAAAATAATAAACTATCTGTGGCAGAAGTCTTCCCCAGTTTATGGAGTTAGCTGACGATAGGAAAACATCCTTTTCATCCAATTTCTTCGCCAAATCTTCCGAGGCAAAAATACGTTTAACTTCGGACTGAGCATCGTCAAAATTACCTTCCACAGCAAAAACAGCTACATTATTTCCCTTTTGTGTCTGCATCTGCTTTTTTTGAATATCAGAAACACCCTCTTCGGGATAAAAAACAGCTATTTTAATATTTTCCACATCTGCAAAACCCTCTAGGGCCGCCTTTCCTGTATCTCCCGATGTAGCCACTAAAATAAGCGGTTTCTTATCTATGCCGGCTTTTTTTAACGATATGCTCATAAAGTGAGGCAAAGCCTGTAGCGCCACATCTTTGAAAGCTCCGCTAGGCCCATGATAAAGCTCCATAAAGGCAGTTTTTTCATCGGCAAATCTAAGAGGCGCAACCTCGTCGTTTTCAAAACTTCCCAAATAAGCATTTTCACAAACCTGAATTAACTCTTCATCAGAAAACTCAGGCAAAAACAGTTTAAAAACCCTGTTTGCAATACCTATGTAATCCAGACTAAAAAGCTCTTTAAGCTCGGCTTCACTCAATTTCGGAACCGACTCCGGTATAAAAAGACCTCCGTCAGGAGCTATTCCCCTTAAAATAACTTCTGTTCCTTCAAATTTCAGTTTATTATTTCTGCTGCTTATATACTTCATAACAACTTCCTCATGAAAATGAATTTTCTAAATGATTTATCTCTTTAATATTGCCGTCATAATAAATCTCAATAACATCAAATCTGGAGTTTTTCTGTTCTTCAAACTTACAAAGATACATCAGCGCCGTCTTTATTATCTTCTCTTGCTTTGATTTCGTAACATGTTCTCCGGCAGTGGCAAAATTCTTGTTTTTTCTGAGTTTCACTTCAACAAACACAACAATTTCGTCTTTTTCTGCTATAAGATCTATTTCTCCAAAGCGAGAAAAATAGTTCATTGCTAAAATCTTATATCCCTTTTTCCGAAGATACTCGGCAGCTAAAGCCTCTCCCTTGCTTCCCCTAAGTTTTTTATTCATAACTATTTAAATAAATTTCCTGCAAAATTTTTCCCTGTGAAGTTTACATACACCATATTTTTTAATAGCTTCTATATGTTCCCTAGTACCGTACCCTTTGTGCTTAGAAAAGTTATAAACAGGATATTTATCTGCAATTTCAAGCATATACCTATCTCTCGAAACCTTTGCAAGTATTGATGCCGCAGCTATTGACGCGGATTTTCTGTCGCCCCCGATTACAGCAATGTTATCACAGACAATTCCTTTTGAATAATTGCCATCTATTAAAGCAAAATCGGGGTTTACTTTGAGCAATTTAATAGCCCTGTTCATTGCAAGAACTGTTGCCTCTAAAATATTCAGTCTATCAATTTCAGCAACAGATGCTGTAGCGATTCCATATGCCAGCGAGTTGTTTATAATCTTTTCAAAAAGCTCTTCTCTCTTTTTAAAACTGAGCTTTTTAGAATCGTCCAGGCCTTCTATTAATTGCCCTCTGTCTAAGATTACGGCAGCCGCAAACACATCTCCGGCCAATGGGCCGCGTCCGGCCTCGTCAACCCCGGCTACAAGACCCGACTTAAGCTCAATAAAATTCTCATCAAACCTATAGAGCTCACTGGCCAAGATCTTCGCCTGCTTTCTGAAGGCAAATTTTACCCAGTTTACCGCTTTGAAACTCGTCTATCAGATTTTTTGAAATTCTCTCCAAGTCAAGCTCCCCTCCCCGTAAGATATAGCCTCTCTTCCTGGCCATAAGCGCCAGCAGCTCGCTTGGAGAAATGTCTGAACTTATGTTCAATTTATACCTTTTCTCAAGCCTTTTTCTGTAAGACTCCTTGAGAATTTTTAGCAGTTCTATCGATAGGGTGTAGTCATCGTAAATATTCTCTTTTATTGCACCGGTCAGAGCCAGTAACACACCGTCTTCTCCTTCGAGCTTTGGCTGAAGGATGCCGGGAGTGTCTAAAAGCTCAACCGAATCGGATAATAATAGCCACTGCTTGCCCCGTGTTATGCCGGGTCTATCCTCTGCCGCCGCCAGTTTTTTGCCAATCAACCTGTTTATGAGCGTCGACTTGCCGACATTGGGTATACCGATTACCATAGCCCTGAGTTTTCTTTTATTTATACCTCGCTGCTCCATAGAGAGCATCTTAGGGCTTTTATATGATTCAAGCGCCTTGCGCAAGCTATTTATGCCTTTTCCGCTTACCGAGTCGCATACAAAAGCTCTTTCGCAGATAGTTTCAAAGTATCTTTTGTATGCGTCGTTTTGCTCTTTTTCGACCTGATCCGCTCTGTTTATTATAATGAATAAGGGTTTATCTCCTATAAGTTCAGACAAAAGAGTACTTCTGCTTGCCAAAGGCGCGCGAGCATCGACGAGTTCAAGAATCAAATCTACCATGGACACATCTTCTCTCATCTTGCGCTCGGCCTTTCTCATATGGCCGGGAAACCAATTAATCTTGAGTTTCTCATCCATAAAAATCAAACCTTAAAAATAGGGACTTCCGAAATGCTTTACCGGAAACACGGTAAAGTAGACTTTTCCCATAATATATCTCTCGTCGACAAAACCTATTTTGGAATACCGACTGTCTGTGGAGTGCAATCTATTGTCGCCCATGACAAATACACAGTTTTCGGGCACGGTTATAGGTCCGTTAAAATCATATGCCTCACCCGTAGTGGGCTCCATTATATATGGCTCCTTCAGTTCCTCGCCGTTTACTATGACCTTACCCTCTCTGAAGTTTATATCAATGATTTGTCCCTCTGTTGCAATAATTCTCTTTACCAACGGCTCATCTTTAAAGCTGTCCTTCTTAAAAACAACAATATCGCCCTGCTTTGGTTTTAAAAAAAGCTTTGACATGATTACTTTATCATTCATATCTAAAGTCGGACGCATCGAGGACCCCCTGACCTCTACAATTCTAAATAAAAATGAGAACACCAAAACACAGAAGACCAAAGCAACTACGACACTTTGAATTAAGTCATATGCGTCTTCAGAGCTTTTTTGTCTCTTTTTCACTTTGTTTTCTTCATCCCTGCTTTTAGATTCATAGTAATCCAATTATTACAGCCCCCTTCCGGACAGAGCATAAACAAATTTATTTTACTATTTTCACAGGATTATCTCAAGCTATAATTAAATAAAACACAGTCTGCTTGACGGAGAGACTATGTTTTGAATTTATTTATTCTTTTTACTTCTTGAAAAACGCTACTGCTACAGCGCCCGGGCCCGCATGAGTTCCAATAACGCTGCCAATGGTTGTATACCGCAACTCATCAAGATTATCTTCCCAAAGATGCTTGCTGTCCTCTATATACTTGAGTAAGAGCGCATCAGAAATACCTGTGTAACCAAGAAATGCAGGTTTGCTGAAATCTATGCCGCCGGCTTTATCAATTTCCTGAACAAGAAGATTGTTGCCTCTTTTTGAACCGCGTGCCTTCCCTATCAGATTAATATTTCCTTCAGTGACAGAAAGAACAGGTTTGATATTGAGCACATTTCCGGCAAATGCAACGGTCTTTGAAACACGACCGCCTCGCTTTAGATATTCAAGCGTGTCTACCAAGGCAACAATAACGATCTTTTTCTTTTCTTCTTCAAGAATCTGAACTGCTTCTTCTGCGCTTTTTCCGGAGTCCAAGAGACTAAATGCCAATTCAACTAAAATGCCGACTCCAATAGCAGCAGTTCCACTGTCTATCAAATAAATATTCTCGTACTCTCCTACTGCAATCTTTGCGCTTTGGTATGTTCCTGAAAACTTGGATGACAAGGTGATGACAATGGCGCTTTCGCTCGCCTCCTTTACCTTCTCAAACTCCTTTATGAACGCATCCGGAGTGGCCTGGCTTGTAGTCGGCAGCACATCTGTTTCAATCAGTTTTTCATAAAAAGTTTTATGATCGATGTTTACACCGTCTATGTATTCTTCGTCGCCAAAGTGAACAGTAAGCGGTACTACATGTACACGATTTTTAATTTCCGGTATTAAATCCGCTGTGGAATCCACAATAATTCTTGTTTTCATAAAGCATTTTCTCCTATTTTTTTATATTCAAGTTTGCAAATAAACATGGTATCCCCATTTTGATTTTGTCCTTTTGCTGTAATAAGATTTTCTTCTTTAATGTGATAGATCTTAAGCTGTGTTCCCTGTAAAACCTCCTTGCGATAGTCTATTTGAAAAATCTCCAATTCATCCGATTTGGAGGGATTGATAGCATCCAACACATAGTTGGCGTATTTTGTATTGTTAACGTGGTCATTAGTATCCATGTCACTAAATCCCGCAGTTACAACATATGGAGTACCTTCAGCTTCAAAGTCTTGAATTTTGGCTATTCTTTCTTCAAACATCTTTTTGGAATGAAAGCCGTCGGAAAATGAATACAAATCCGGAACGGAAAGAAGCTGTCTTTTTTCGCTGTGCACCACAACCCAGTCGGAGCTGCCAATAATCAGCTTTTCTCCGTTTTCGTTTTCAATGCAGTATTCTCTTCTGTAATTAAATCTGTTAGGAACAAGCGGCCAGGTTTTAATTATCACTTTTTGGCAGCTTGTCGAGCAATACAAGACTTTAAATTTAATTCGAGTGAGCACCCACAAGTATGAGCGCTCTAGCATTGCCTCAAAACCCACTCCTATCTCTTCAGAGTGTTGTCCCGCTGCATCCTGAAATAATTCAAGCACGGCTGACGGCTTAATGTGACTAAATTTATCAAAATCGGTAGGTCGCATCGCATATTCTTTTTCCAACAATCTTCTCATTTTTCACCTCAAAAATGCTTGAATCAGGTTTTTGGTACTAAATTTATTGTTTAAAACAGCGTGAAAATATTCAGTCCGTCATTTACATATCATTTTTATTTGCCAATGTTTCAAGACTTTCGCTAATAGTGGATAAGCTGCGATAAAAAGACGCCCTTTCTTCCTCAGTCAGAAAAACTTGGATTTCATCCAAAACACTGTTTATACGGTCCGCTATCTTCTTGCCTGCTTCAAAACCGAACTCGGTTAATAAAAGTGGGCTCTTATAACGCTTGGCATTTTTTGGTCTGCAGCTGAGATATCCGTTTGTTTCTAAATAATTAAGCGAGCGAGATATTGTTGCCTTGTCTTCTTCGCACCGTTCACAAAGATCGGCGGATGTCATAATATTATCCTCGGTGTAAAGATAGTATAGGCAAGAAATATGAGAACTTCTCAATCCATAATCTGCCATTTCTTTGTTTTTTATTCTGCGCACGTTGCGGCTGATTCTGTTAATGAGAACGGTGAATGTTTCGTATCTTTCATTCACTTCGAACTCCTCCTCTTAAACTTGTTGAAGTTTCAACTTGTATAAGTTACCGCAAACTTGTTGAAAAGTCAACAAGTTTCTAAAATTAGTTTCGCATTTTCCGGAATTCTTGATATAAATAAGTATTTTGTGAGCAAAATTCAGACTTTCGCCCTTAGCTTTTAATTGTGTTATCATTTGTCAAATATGCGAGTAATTAAAAATCAAATGAGGTAGAGACAAGCACTTTCGCTTTTCTCTACCTCTTACATTTTTACATCTCTTAGTAATTAAAAACACCGCTTTGTTTCTTTATCCGTAAAGATTAACTCAACTTTACATCTCAAAATATGCGCCGTCTGACTAAACTCTCTCTTTAACCTTGGCTCTCTTACCTACGCGATCACGCAAATAATAAAGCTTGGCTCTGCGAACTTTACCTCTTCTAAGTGTCTCAATAGAAACTATGAGCGGAGAGTGAACAGGAAAAACCTTCTCACATCCTACTCCGTAGCTTATACGCCTGACCGTGATTGTCTCATCCAATCCGCCATGCTTTCTGGCTATAATGGTGCCCTCAAAGGCTTGGTTGCGCGTTCTGGCCCCTTCCTTGATTCTCATTGTCACGCGGACCGTATCGCCAACATTCATAGAAGGAAGTTCGGGCTTCGCGTAGCGTTCCGTAAGTGTTTTCATTAAATCCATATTTATCCCTCTTATTCTTGAGATGTTCATGCCTGCTACACGACAGAGGACCATCTTATTGATTGTGTTTTCACACAGTTGCGTATATTAACATACTATTTGCAAATATGCAAACTTTTTTACTGTTGGCCTTCTACGCTGTTATCCTCGCCGGATGTTTTTGCCTTTTTCTTACCTTCTGTATTCTTGTTTTGCTGGGCTTTCTTCTGCTCTTCACGCACATTCACGGAAATCGCCCACTTTGTAACCTGAAGTCTGACCCTGTCCTCGCCTGTTTCAAATGTAATGGTTTCTTCCGTTGCCTGTACGACCTTGCCCATAATGCCGCCTATTGTTACTATCTCATCGCCTACGGTTATGGCGCTACGCATGTCTTCAAGCTGCTTCTTACGCTTCTTTTCCGGTCTGATCAGGAAAAAATAAAAAACTACGAATAGAGCGCCTAGAAAAATTAAAGATTGAAATGAGCCTCCTTGTGCAGGAGCCGTAGCTAAAATGTTTATCATCTTTGACCTCCAATGTTATTGTGTCAATAAATTATATAGACATGAGTTCTAAAATGCAAGATACAATTAAATCCTTCTATCCAATATTTCGATATATTTTCTTCGAAAGCCTTCAAATTCTTCGTTTTTGACAGCTGCTCGAATTCCTTCCATCAGGGAATTATAGAAAAATAAATTGTGCATAACGGCGAATCTGAGACCCAAAATTTCATTTGCAGCAAAGAGATGTCTTATATATGCCCTCGAGTAGGATTTGCATACCGGACAGTTGCATTCGTCTGAAATCGGCCTTTCGTCATCTTTATATCTTTCATTTTTAATATTCATTATGCCGGCCCAAGTGAAAAGGCTGCCATGTCTGCCGTTTCGTGCCGGCATTACGCAGTCAAAAAAATCCACTCCTCTGTAAACGGCTTCAATAATATTTACAGGGGTTCCCACTCCCATAAGATATCTCGGCTTATTTGCAGGCATATATTCTTCGACAGCCTCTATGGTTTCATACATATCCTCTGCAGCTTCACCGACAGCAAGTCCGCCTATTGCGTAGCCTGCAAGATTAAACTCTGTGATACGCTTTATGTGCTCTATTCTGAGATCGTGGTAAATTGCCCCCTGATTTATACCGAAAAGGACTTGCTCAGGATTTGTCGGGTTTGTCTCTTTAAGTCGATTGTGCTCCTCAACGCATCTCTGCAGCCAACGAGCTGTTCTGTCACATGATTTTTTAACATAAGAGTAGTCTGACGGTATTTTGATGCATTCGTCAAAAGCCATGGCTATGTCAGAACCAAGATTAGACTGAATTGACATGCTTTCTTCGGGCCCCATAAAAACGGCCCTGCCGTCGATATGAGAGTTAAAGTATACGCCCTCCTCTTTAATCTTTCTGAGTCTGGCAAGTGAGAAAATCTGGAAACCTCCGCTGTCTGTGAGTATGGGACCATTGTAGCCCATAAATTTATGAAGCCCACCCAGTTTTTTAATTATCTGATCTCCGGGCCTAAGGTGCAAGTGGTAGGTGTTTGAGAGTTCGATTTGGCAGCCTACAAGCTCCAAATCTTTTGCTGAAAGTCCTCCCTTTATTGCCGCTTGAGTTCCGACATTCATAAAAACAGGCGTATGCACAACTCCACTTGAGCATTTATAAACACCGAGCCTGGCTTTCTTTTCTTTTTTTATAAGCTCAAACAAATTAAATATACCACCTTCCGCTAATATATGAACATTGCGTCTCCAAAAGAAAAAAACCTGTATTTTTCCTTTACTGCCTCATTATAAGCTCTCAATATTTTATCCCTGCCCGCAAAAGCGGAAACAAGCATTATGAGAGTGGATTCAGGCAAATGAAAATTTGTTATTAGCGCATCTATGCACTTAAACTCGTATCCGGGGTATATAAAAATATCTGTTGAACCTGTTTCAGCAGAAATTCCCCCGCTTTCATTATAGGCGCTTTCCAAAGTTCTGCATGCTGTAGTTCCAACGGCAATAATCCTGCCGCCTTTTGATTTTATCTTATTGATTTTAGCAGCGTTTTCCTCATCTATAAGAAAATACTCCGAGTGCATCTTATGATTTTCTATATTTTCCTCATAGACCGGCCTGAAAGTGCCTAAGCCTATATGAAGCGTTATATAAGCAAGCTCTACTCCCTTATTCTTGAGTTTTTCGAGAAGCTCTTCGGTAAAGTGAAGACCGGCTGTCGGAGCCGCAACAGAACCGGGATCTTTTGCGTAAACAGTCTGATATCTTGCCGGATTTTCAAGCTTTGTTTTTATGTATGGAGGCAGCGGCGTTTGACCTATTTTATCTAAAATCTCCAGAAAAACACCTTCACAGTTAAAATCTATTACTCTAATGCCATCCGGCAAAATTTCTTTTACAACGCCGGACAAGCCCTCAGGAAATACTATATTTTCTCCCAGTCTTGCATATTTGCCGGGCTTTACAAGGCACTCCCATATACCTTCCCCCAAATCCCTGAGAAGAAAAACCTCAAGTCTGCCTCCGCTTTTTTTCTTTCCAAAGAGTCTCGCCGGTATCACCTTTGATCTGTTCATAACCAAGCAGTCACCCGGATTCAGCATATTAATTATATTTACGAACGTGCTGTGCTCTATTTCTCCGCTATCCTTATTTAAACACATAAGGCGCGATTTATCGCGCCTTTCCAATGCGGTTTGTGCTATGAGTTCTTCGGGGAGTTCATAGTAAAAATCATGCGTGAGCATAAATTATTTTATACCTCTTACTAAAGAAACATCGTTATAGTAAAACGCTAAAATTTGGTCAAAGCTGCAGCCGAAATTGGCTGACAGGCCATATGCTCCAAATTGACTGAGCCCCAGGCTGTGTCCCCAACCGGAGCCTACAAACTTGAAGTTGCCGCCTTCTTTTGCTACAGAGTATCTTATACTCGGTAAGCCCAAACTGCCCGTTGAGAAGCTGTAGCAAGCGGGACCCTTCAGTTCTTTCACTACGTAATTTTCACATATAAATCTCAACACAATAGTGTTTCCGGTTGGAGATTTTTCTGTCTCTATCTTTTCGACATTGCCTATTCCCTTGTCAAATTTCTCTTTTAAAATTTCTCTAAGCTCTGCCGCGCTGAACACCCTGGTCCATGAGCTGAATTTATTTATACTGTTGGTACTTGCCTCATACGGATCTACAACTCCTCTCAGATATGCAACATCTCCGCCGAATACATTCCTGCTGTTTTCACTGCCGCCGCCGTTTGATGATGAATACATAGCCGAAATAAGCCTTCCGTTGTATGTGAGATACAGCCCCTCAGTTGCCTTCACTTGCTCATCCGAGTAGGGTATCGAACGGTTTGTACCCCTGTAGACTTGCGAAAAAATGTCGTTGGATACATCGAATCCATAATCCCTATATGCGCCGAAATGGTTGGCAGCATAAGTCCTCGCGCATACTGCCTGAGCCTTTAGAGCCTCTGCCGGCCATGTGCCGGACATCTCATAAGGTAAAACTCCGCATACATAGTCTTCAATATCAACAACGTTCACAACCGTCAGGTCATCTGTCCTCCTTGAAAACTCAAAGTCCCCATAATATTTGAAGTCGGCAATCCATGTTTGCGGCTTATCTCCGGGGCCTTCTTTTATTGGGCTTATGGCAAGTTTTTTATTCAATCCCTCGTCAAACTCGAAAACGACTTCTCCGGTATCGTAGTTCAAAACAGAAATACAATTTGATGTGCCGGAAACAACATTCCCGGATACATTTCTGTCTGAAATCGCCTTTAGGGCATCCTCATTGCTCTTGTACTGCCCCAGAAGCACACGGTAGCTGCCAAAGTAACGCATCGGAAATGCATCTTGGTAGGCCGCAACCCCTGAGTTTTCATTGATAAAATTCAAAGCTTCTTCAAAAGTGATGAACGTCTTGGAAAGCATTATGTGGAAACAACCTGTTTCATACTTATCGCCAATGCTGAGGTTTTTATCTTTACATACAATTATATTAGGTGAGCTCGTATATCCCAGTTCAACAAATTCCCGATTTTCGTTTAAAACGCCAAATAGATAACCTATTATCGGGCTATCGTATCTGCGCGAGCGCATCAACGTAACATACGGCAAGGTATGGTTTCTAATCTCACTCTCCTCATCGTAGTAATATAGACCAACCTTGACTTTATTATAGGCAAGATTTATCTCACCGGAGACTTCAAGTCCGGGCAGCTTATCTTTGGGATTATCTATAGCCTCCACACTGTTCTCGCTGTTCGTATCTGATGTCTCAGCTTTGACTTCATCTTCGGGAACAGAAACTATCGGGGAATCGACCGAGTTTTGATTTTGATTCTCCAGCTGTTTTTCCTCGGAGTTTTCTCCTGTGTTTTCCATGCCTTCCGTTCCCCTGTAGTCGCCTTCGTCAGCTACTTCCTCTTCGGGCAGGTTCGGCGGAAGAGCCGGAGTTGCCGCCGGAGTGGGTATGGGTGTTGGAACCGGAGTTGGTGCCGGCGTCGGTTTCGGTGTTGTCTTGGGAACTTCGGTCTTATATTTGGGTTCAGGAAGCTTTATTATTGATGGGGTCCCCTTATTCTCCTCATTGAGTTTTTGATTATTTTGGGGCGCAGCAGCTTCGAAGCCGCTGAACTTATCTTTCATCTCAGGCGCTTTTTTAGCTTCACCTTCACTGCCGCTCTTTTTCTCATTATCATTTTTTGAATCCGGCGATTCACTCTTTGAAATCTCTTTATCAGCGGATTCTCTGAGTGCTTCGGTTTCATCTTCAAAATCGTAGCTTCTTGTCTTCTGTTCCCTGCTTGCCACATAATTATCCACTGTTTTTTTTATGAGTCTTCCGGGCCAGATAAGTATCCCGACCATAGCTATCAATATCAGCGAAGTAATAATTATTCCTATATATTTTCTCATTTATCTGCTCCATTTTTCATGTACAGTTTCTGTTTAAAACCTTTTCAGCAGCAGAACTGCTGAAAATCGCTCAATGCTCAATCTGCAACGAGGCCGTTTCCTATATTTATTAAAAAATCACGCTTTGTTGAACACCTGTATTACAGCCTCAACAATACGTTCACTTGCATACCCGTCTCCGTATGGATTTGACGCCTTGCTCATTTTCTCATATTCTTCTCTGTTTGTTAATAAGTTTTTAGTTTCTTCATATATTTTTTCTTCATCAGTTCCGACAAGCCTTAAAGTGCCAGCCTTGATGCCTTCCGGTCTTTCGGTTGTATCTCTTAAAACAAGCACCGGCTTTCCTAAACTCGGAGCCTCTTCTTGGATACCGCCGCTGTCTGTAAGTATCAAATACGCCCTATTTTGAAAATTATGAAAATCGAATACGTCAAGGGGTTCTATCATTTTAATACGGTCCGAACCTATTAATACTTCATTCGCAAGTTCTCTCACCATTGGGTTTAGATGTATCGGATACAACACTTTTACATCGTTGAATTCATCTGCTATTCTTTTAACAGCTTTGAATATATTCCTCATACGATTTCCCAGGTTTTCTCTCCTGTGGACCGTCAATAAAATCAGCCTTTCATCTTTGCCGACCCATTCCAGTTCCTTGTGATTATATTTTTTGCTGACCGTTGTTTTCATGGCATCTATAACAGTGTTGCCTGTAACAAATATTTTTTCATCCGGAATGTTTTCTGCAAGCAAATTCTCTTTGTTTAAGTCAGTTGGAGCAAAACACATGTCTGATAGCCTGTCGACCATTTGTCTGTTCATTTCCTCCGGATATGGAGAATACTTGTTGTTTGTTCTAAGTCCCGCTTCGACATGACCGATTGCCACCTGATTATAAAATGCGGCAAGCGCCGCGGCAAAGGTGGTTGATGTATCACCGTGAACCAGGATTATATCCGGCCGAACCTCGAGGATTACTTCTTCAAGTCCTCTCAAAACCCTTGCGGTAATCTGCGAAAGAGTTTGACCGGATTCCATTATATTGAGGTCATAACGAGGTTTTATATCAAAAGTTTCCAGTACCTGATCAAGCATTTGTCTGTGCTGCGCTGTTACACAGACAATGCTTTCGGTCTCTTTTCTTTTTTCCAGTTCCTTGACAAGCGGAGCCATTTTAATTGCTTCCGGTCGGGTGCCAAAGATGGATAATACTTTAATTTTTTTCATATAAGTCTTATATAATGTCTAACGAAATATTTTTTCAAGATATAAGATTCCAGCATATGTAAGTCTCAAACCCGGAATTACCTTAGATACTATAACACAAAATTTACACTTTAGGCTATATTTTCTATATTTGCTTTAAAGATATCGCTGTATTTGAAAGATAATTTACTGTAACAGCTTGAAAAACTATTGCTTTTCTGTCATTATTATGTGAAACTAAGGGATAAAATATTTTATCCGGATAGTTGATTATTTGTTTGGTAGAGGTGGGGGTTTCGTGAAAAAGTACAAGGTTGGAATTATCGGCGGAACGGGGATGGTTGGACAAAGATTTGTAAGTCTTTTAGCCGAGCACCCGTGGTTTGAAATTGCAGAAATTGCCGCAAGCTCCAGAAGCGCCGGCAGGACATATGACGAGGTCGTCGCTTCCCGCTGGGCGCTGAAAAACGATATGCCGGAAATTGTAAAAAACATAGTAATGAAAGATGCTTCCGATGTAAAAGCTGTTTCAGAAAATGTGGATTTCGTATTTTCAGCCGTAAATATGGATAATGACGAAATTGTGCGACTTGAGGAATCTTATGCTAAGCGCGAGTGCCCTGTAGTATCAAATAACAGCGCCAACAGATTGACTCCCGATGTGCCTATGATCATACCCGAAGTAAACCCTGAACATCTGAATATTCTTGATATGCAGAAGAAAAGGCTCGGGACAAAACGCGGCTTTATAGCGGTTAAATCCAACTGTTCTATTCAGTCTTATGTCCCGGCTCTTGAGCCTTTCAGAAAATCTCACGGAATTGACGAAATTCTGGTTTGCACCTATCAGGCAATTTCAGGCGCCGGTAAAACTTTTGAGAGCTGGCCCGAAATGATAGACAATGTCATTCCGTTCATAGGCGGCGAAGAAGAAAAATCGGAGATAGAGCCCCTTAAGGTTTGGGGCAATATTGGAAGTAGCGGCATCATTTTAAATGATGAAATAAAAATCACCTCTCAATGCATAAGAGTGCCGGTTTTAGACGGACATATGGCCGCAGTTTTTGTGAAGTTTAAAAAGCCCATCGCTAAAGATGAAATTCTATCGACCTGGCAGAACTTCAGCGCTTTGCCTCAAAACTTGAAGCTCCCCACAGCTCCCAAACCGGCTATTAAATATTTTTACGAAGAAAACAGACCGCAAACGGGACTTGACCGAATGAATGAAAACGGAATGCAATTTTCCGTTGGAAGACTTAGGGAAGACAAGCTTTTCGACTATAAATTCGTCTGTCTTTCCCACAACACTTTAAGAGGCGCCGCCGGCGGCGCAGTACTATTGGCAGAACTGCTCTGTGCGCAGGGATATATTTAAAAGGAGGAAGTAAAAATGGCAAAAACACCTGTATTTAAGGGCTCATGCACCGCAATCGTCACGCCTTACAGAAACGGCGAGATTGATTACGATAAGTTTTCGGAGCTCATCGAGCATCAATACGTCAACAACACCGCAGCTATTTTAGTCTGCGGCACCACAGGAGAGAACCCGAGTCACACAGAGGCAGAGCACAATAAACTTGTTGAACACTGCATAAGTGCTGTTGATTCGAGAATGAAAGTAGTTGTCGGCATAGGAGCCAACAACCCGTATCACGCTTTGGAATATGCCAAACACGCCGAGGCTAACGGCGCCGACGGTCTGCTGATGACAACTCCCTACTACAACAAGACAAGTCAAAAGGGTCTTGTTCAGCATTTTTCCTATGTTGCCGACAGAGTTTCCTGCCCCTTGATTTTATACAACGTTCCAGCTAGAACCGGTATCGGCATAAGTCCCGAAACCTATTTGGAGCTCTCTAAGCACCCCAACATCTGCGGCACAAAGGAAGCTTCGGGAAATCTGGCGCAGTTTGCTCTCACAAGGTCTCTTTGCGGCGACGATCTGCTGTTCTGGAGCGGAAACGATTCCGACACCGTCACTATGATGGCCATGGGCGCGCTGGGTGTCATCTCGGTTGCATCAAATGTAATTCCGAAAGAGGTAGCAGAGCTTTGCAGACTCTGCTTCGAGGGCGACTTTAAAGTCGCCAGCGATTATTACTTCAAATATGCCGACTTCTTTGAAGCCATCTTCGTTGAGACCAATCCCATGCCCATTAAAGAAGCAATGAATCTTCATGGAATGGATGTCGGCGACCCTCGTCTGCCTCTTATTAATGTTTCGGAAAAAAGCAGGGAGCGCCTTATTGCTTCTATGAAGAACATCGGTCTGGCCGTAAAGTAGAGGCTTTCATATGACAAAAGTTATTTTATCCGGCTCGGCTTCTCACATGGGAAAAGAAGTTATTTCATTTTGTGAAAACTCGTGCGATATTCAGATAGTTGCGGGCATTTCAAGAAATCCTGACTCTTCTCTCCCCTTCCCTGTATATTCCGACATAAACGAATTTAACGGAGAGGCTGATGTGATAGTCGATTTTTCTCATCCTCTTAAACTGGAAATGATACTTAGTTTTGCCGAATCGAGAAGGATTCCGCTTGTACTTTGCACAACGGGCTACAGCAAAGCTGACGAGGAAAAGATTGCTGCAACAGCCGAAAAAGTTGCTGTACTCAAATCCTCGAACATGTCGCTTGGCGTAAACCTTATGCTCAAGCTCTGCAAGAATGCAGCCTCTGTATTGGGCGCGGACTACGACATTGAAATTGTCGAAAAGCACCACAGGAGAAAGATTGATTCTCCGAGCGGCACAGCCATTATGCTGGCCGATAAAATCGCAGAGAGCCTTTCCGACGAGGCTGTATATGTTTACGACAGGCACTCAAAACGCGCAGCCAGAGGCAAAAACGAGATCGGCATACAGTCTTTAAGAGGCGGAAATATTGTGGGCGAACACAGTGTGATTTTCTGCGGAGACGAGGAAATTTTGGAGCTTAAACACAGTGCGCTCTCTCGCCGAGTTTTTGCTCGCGGAGCAATTGAAGCCGCAAAATTCATAAGTTCGGCAACTAAGCCCGGACTTTACAACATGGATGATCTCATCTCAAATAAAATCGGACTTTAAAATATATGGGCAATAAAATTGCCCATATATTTTGCCTTTACAAGTTTATTTTATGTGCTATAATACATAGGCCTTGGGCCTGTAGCTCAGCTGGGAGAGCGTTCGGTTCGCATCCGAGAGGTCGAGAGTTCGAGTCTCTTCAGGTCCACCACATTTTGTCCGAAAATCCGGCTTTATTCCGGCTTTTCGGACATTTTTCTTTGTTTTTTGCACTTTTTTTGAAAAATATGAAGCAGCCGTTCATCACATGGCCGCTATCAGTGCCTTTGCTCCTATCATATTGATTGCTCTTGTTATGTTGTAGGCCAGAAAACTCAGCCCCAGCTCTGCTGAGGCTTTTTCTTTGCCCTTACACAGTAAATAATGTGCACCGTTATACCATTTTACCGTTCCGAACGGATGCTCAGAAAGACACATTCGCTCTTTTAACTTTTCTTTGTTGTCTTCTATGCGCAAAACAACTTTTTTCTTCGGCACGTGTCCCGTATCAAGAGTGTGGTTATTTGGACTGATTCTTGCATTCGGCGGTATTGCCTGTATAGGTCCTCTGAGAATCCCGAACATTTTTACTGGTACACAGTCTGTTTCAGGGCCAAAGCTGACCTCTTTCCATTCCGCATTTGTACATTTGTTTTTACAAGCTCGACAACGTTCTTTATCTTTGTATACCGTATTTCTGCCGCGTTTTTTGGAATACCGAAGCTCATGTCCCATGGGGCAGATTACTCTTCCCTCGGAATCTCGTACAAAACAACTGATTGCTCCTTTGGTCTGTAATTCCACTGTGATGCCGCTGCCCTCATAGATATTAGGCAAAACTCCCGCTTTTATGCACTTCTCGATATCTTCCCGTTTTGTGGAATTTCGCTCTTCTTCCGTTATCTCATTTTCCTCATAGGGCAGGTCATAGCTTCGCTCTTCCTTGTCGTACTTCAGAGCAACCGTAGGAGCTGTTCCGTCGTAGATACAATCTAATATATCTGCCTTGCTTTCATAACCTTTATCCGCAACAACCGATATTGTCGATACTTCCAGCTGCTCCTTGGCTTGTGATGCAAGCTTAGATAAAAGTCCTTGATCTGTATTGCGGTTTGTAACCTCATACTCCGCTATCATATGGCTCCCGCTGTCAACTGCCGTCTGTACATTGTAGCAACAGTGAAATCCGTCTTTTGAGTGCATTCGTCTGGCTTCAGAATCTGTCGTCAATATCTGCCGTTCTCCGCTTTCAAGAAGCTCTTTTAAAATACCCTCGTATTTTTCTTGGCGAGTACGAAGTTCTTCTACTGCCGCTTTTACCTTGCCGTTTTCTTCTTCTGTTGCAGGTTCCGATTGGTCGCACTCTTCCATTTCCTCAAGATATTTCTTTATCTTCTCATCTATATGTGCCAGCTTCTTTTCCAATACCTCTTTATTGTAGCAATTATCTTTACTGTTTACTGCTCGTATTTTGCTCCCGTCTATTGCCAGAAGCTCTCGATTATATAGTCCAAGCTTTATACACAGTTTTCCAAAGGCGCGAAATGTATTGCGTATTGCAGATGCATTTTCCTTTCGAAAATCTGAAATAGTCCGAAAGTCAGGCTTTAACTCTCCAAGCAGATAGAAAAGTTCTATGTTCCTCCTGCATTCTCTCATCAGCATACGGCTGGAGCGAATTCGATTGAGATAGCCATAAATATACAGTTTCAATAAATCTCTCGGATCATAGGCAGGTCGGCCGGTCTGAGCAGGTTGGGATTTTGAAAATCCCAATCCTTCCATATCCAAAGAATCTACAAATGCATCAATCACCCTAACCGGGTTTTCATCATCTAAATAGTCCTCAACACATTCAGGCAGAAAGTTGATTTGCATACGATCTCTCTTTTCTATATACTTCATCTTTTTCGCTCACCTCTTGCACTATTTTAACATATTTTCACCCTTTTTCTTCTCTTTTCGGACAGTCTGACCAAAATTTGTCCGAAAATCCGGATTTGTTCCGGTTTTTCGGATGTTTTCTTTTCAACAACATGCTATATTAAATCTGGAATCGGTAACACGAACGGTGCTTTGTATCGCGACATGTGGGGATAAGCTCCCGGCCAATTCTTTTTTATTTTAATATGGCATTAGGACAGTTATTTTGATAATATATTAATTAAGAATGTGCATATTAATTATATATGACAATAGTGAGGTGAAATTATGGGAATTGCTTTTGTAGTGGCGCCTGATTCGTTTAAGGAATCCGCATCCGCTAAAGAAGTATGTCAGGCTATGGAGAGGGGTATTCGCAGAGTTTACCCAGATGCAACTGTTCGCCATGTGCCTATGGCAGACGGCGGAGAAGGAACCGTTGAAGCATTGGTTGATGCCACATCCGGCAGGCTTATAGAGAGAGAAGTGCAAGGTCCCCTGCCGGGTCAGAAAGTGCTTGCTAAATTCGGCATCTTAGGCGATGGCAAGACCGCTGTTTTAGAAATGGCTGAGGCCAGCGGCCTCGGATTGGTTCCCCGAGAAAAGAGGAATCCTCTTATAACAAGCACTTACGGAACCGGAGAGCTTATATCTGCGGCTCTTGATGAGGGTATAGAGGAGATTATTATAGGCATCGGAGGCTCGGCTACAAACGACGGCGGCGCCGGTATGGCTCAAGCCTTGGGCGCAGAATTATTGGATGAGAATGGTGCGCAGATTGGATTCGGCGGCGGTCAGCTTGATAAAATTTCGAGAATTGACATCGAAAGTATGGACTCAAGGCTGAAGAATACTGTGATAAAAGTGGCCTGTGATGTAGACAATTTCCTCACCGGGCCAAGCGGAGCCGCCGCAGTCTTCGGTCCTCAAAAAGGGGCCACGCCTGATATGGTGGCTCTTCTCGACAAAAACTTGGAGCATTATGCCAAGATTATACGCAGAGATTTAGGCAAAGATGTAAATAAGATCGAGGGCGCAGGCGCGGCGGGCGGACTCGGCGCAGGGTTACTCGCCTTTACCAATGCAACTCTTCAGCACGGTGTTAAAATAGTTATTGATACCATACATCTTGAGGATATTGTAAAAGAAGCCGACTATGTCATTACGGGAGAAGGCGGAATGGACTTCCAGACCAAATTCGGCAAGACGCCTTATGGAGTGGCAAAGGTCGCTCAAAAATACGGCAAGCCTGTCTTTGCGCTTGCCGGCACATTGGGGAAGAACTTTGAAGAACTATATGACCACGGGATGTCGGCTATCTTTTCCGTCATACTCAAACCCTGCACGCTTGATGAGGCGTTGAGTGACGGGGCAGAAAACATTGAAAAAACAGTGGAAAGCATAGTGAGAACTATTAAGACCATAAGAGAAATTTAAAATTATTTCTGCGTTAAGTACTTATTTACACTTGACTATAAAATTAAACTATGCTAATTTTCAAACAGAGGCTTCATTTTACATATCCGTAAGCGAGTCGCTGTAGGCGCTGTGCATTATTGGGGTCTCTTTCTTTTTACTGTTTTTTTCCCTGCTTTTGCACTTGTCTCGTTTAAAAAATCAGCAGAGGCTTTGGCGTTAACAATGGCCAACCACTCATACAGTTGGTGATTAACTTGCGTCGAAGCTTCTTATATATTTATGTTGATTACTTTTTTTGCTATGTATCATATTATTTTATTGGCCTTAGATGTTGCATGTTTTCATATTGACAACATTTTTTAGATGAGCTATATTGTTTATGGTACCACTTTGTGGATAATGCGATAGGCATTTTGAAGTCTATTGCTCAAGTCGACGAAGCGGTACTTTTTATCTGCATATTAAACTTCACTTTTAGCAACAATGTCTATGGGATAAACTATTTTCTTGTTGACAGTATATTCGTTCTTTGATAAATTACTTTCAGTGAAAGCATTGCCTGGCAAGCTGAAAGGCACGTTTCGTGTTCCTTGAGCCGGGGATGCTTTCACTGTACACTTTCTGTTTATCAGAGACGCGTTACACTAATAGTACGGTCTATATCATTCAGTGCCAAAACAGAGCGCTGTGAGAACATGCAAAAAGCATTCAGCTTTTAATAATCTCACAGCGCTTCATCTTTATTTTATCAGTTGCTTAAACAGGGCATGATGAAAACATCTTTTCCTATGTCAATATCCATACGCTCATCCTTGTCCAAAGCTTCGCTTATCTTTAAGGCTATATCCTTATCGACAACAAAAAGTATCAGTTCTACTTCCTTTTCGAAAAAGCGTTTGATCTCAAGAAAATCATCTTCCGTCTTCACGTTGCCGTGTCTGCCGTGAAGGATGGTGGCGGGACCCGCGCCGGCATTCCTAGCCACATCTACAACACGGGCGGCATGGTTCCGGGGCACTCTCACAAAAAGTGAAACACAGGCTACCCCTATGCCTTCCTCCAAGACAGATACCGCCCTTTCAGGATGTGTTTCCGGCAGCTCTCTATCGGATTTCATCTTGACTATTACGCCTAAAATCATTATTGACAAAACAGGCATCATGGCAATCACAGCTATAACGCCAAAGCCTTCGCTCATTAAATCCGCGCCGGGCGAACCCATTGCCGCGCCGTTTGCAAATGCAAGAACGAAAGTAGCTGTTAGGGGCCCCGAGGCCACCCCACCCGCATCATAGGCTATACCCACGATTAGCGGATCTGCAAAAAATGAAAGTATGACCGCTGTGGCAAAGCCCGGAATCAGAAAATACGTGAGTTCCAGCTCCGGCTTTATAACTCTGAGCATAGCAATAAAAACAGCGATGGCCACTCCCAGAGAAAGGACAATTTTAATAAGTTTTGAAGAGAGGCGCCCTCCCGTATTGTCCTCTATCTGATGGCAAAGAACAATTACAGCCGGTTCAACTAAAACAACAATAAGGCCTATGGCAAATCCTGTGAGAAGCAGTACACCCGAGCCTCTTCTCGCTATCTCCATGCCCAAGATTGTCCCCATTTCCATAAAGCCCGAATATATTCCGGATAAAAACAGCATCAGCCCGACATAGCTGAAAGCTACTCCCGAAAACACTTTTATCATCGATTTCTTTTTAAGCGTTCTGCCAAAGAGATTCCAAATTATAAAGAGAGATACAAGAGGCAGCAGTGTAAAGAAAGCTCTTTTATACTCGATTTTAAATACAGTGCTCAATTTTTCCCAGACGCCCATAGTTATCTCAGCAGTCACTGTAGGGGTGGCGAAAGTTTGCTCGCCAAGCAAAATGCTCATTAGCAGAACAATTAGAATCGGACCTGCACTCATAGCTCCGACCATGCCGAAATCTTCATTTAACCCGTCTAACCTGTCTGCGCTCCTTATGCGTCCGAAGCCTATCGCAAGAGCGAGAGCAAACGGCGTTGTCAGAGCGCCTGTGGTTGCGCCGGAAGCATCATAGGCAAAGCCTACAAACTCTTTTTGACCCAGCAGCGAGAGTATTATCAGTATTACATACGTTATTGCCATAAAGCGGACATTTGAAGCCCCTCTAACCCTCACTAACGAAGCTCCGGCTATCAATATGCCCACACCGACCGAGACGGCTAAAACAAATCGAATAGCCCCTATAACTCCGCCCGAGCTGTTCTCGAGCTGAACACTTAGAATGTGAAGATCGGGCTCGGCTGCCGTCACAATAAAGCCTATTAAAAAAGAGAGAAACAGAAAACTAACTATCGTTTTAGATTTTGCGGTTTCAAGCGCAAAATACTCTCCAATAATTCCCATGGCAAGCTCAATACCTACCAAGAAAATCGCGAGGCCCACTATGAGTAAAAAGCTTCCGATTATAAAAAGAACAAAAACAGTTTGGTTGAAATCGACAAAGATAAAATAGAGAATCGTAATTAAGACAACCATAGGTAAAACCGACGCTATGACTTCTTTAAACTTCTCCTTGATAAGATTCATATTTCTGCCTCCTAAAACTGCATAAAGCCCGCAAACTTGCCGACAGGAATCATGAAGGCAATCCCGGTGCCGGGCTTTTCGAGCTCGAGTTCCCTATCAAGTGCTGCCTTTACGCGAATCGCATCAGTCTTCGAGAGGATGTTTATAACTATGTCCTTATCCGGATCTATTATTATCGGAAAGCTGAAATTCTCCGGAACACCGGCGCCTCTTCCATGGACAACAGTGCCGCCCCTTGCGCCTTCTCTAACAGCAATATCCATGCAGTCCTCCGCCAATCCGGATTCAACTATTGTCATCAAACAACAGACTGCATCTTCATCGTCATCATTTATATATTCGCAGTCTTTTAAATCATTAAAGTTTGTGGGAAATACAAATTGGAGGGTAAATGCGACTCCTGAATTATGTCCTTTGATATATACCTCTTCGCTTAAAAGAGCAAACACCTCGTCTTCAATATCCGAATTAATACGACAAATAACAATCTCTTTATGTAGTCGGTTAAGCTCTAAAAAATCGAATCGGGAAGGTTTTTGTGTGCCTTCTCCGTAAAGAATGACCATATCGTCCATGTCGATATTGACTTCTTTAAGTCTTCTGACGAGCAGATGTGTCTTGTTCTTCTCAACTATTACAACCAAGATACTGTACAAACTGTTGCTTCTCCCTTCACTTTATTTTTAAAAGCATTAAAAATGCCATCTTTTTCTTATTTCTTCTCTTAAAGAAGGTGTGTTTATAACTATGATTACCGGAATCGAAAGACCTACACAGATCGCCAAAACGATCATAGACCAGAAAGGCCGCCATTCATTGAAAAAGTAGTTGTCAATAATAAGCTCACAAAGAATGCAGAAGACAGCGGCGCCGCAAAGATAAATCAAAATCTGCTGAAGTATCGATCTGCGTTTTGAATATATTATCAAAGAAATAACAAAAACTGTTGCGGATAGGAGAAAAATGAGCGGAATAATAAGACTTAAGTAAAGCTCCATCCCGCCTTTAAATATAGCTATAAATCCCAGATATGCCGCAACTGCTATAAGGTTGATCGAAAGCCTTGACCAAAAAAAGATTTTTCTTGTAAGCAGAGGCAAGACAAACCAAACCCAAAGCATGGCCATCGCCCCAATAACATAGAGCGACCAAAACTTTTCTCTATCAAAAAAGATATTAAGTATTCCAAATAAAACCGAGACAGAAAGAAGCATACTTGAAATCAGTATGGCAAGTTCCGTCTTTGAAACAGGCTCAATCTCCCCGCTCTTAGATGGGAAAAATGTGTCGTTTGAGATTGTTTCGACATGAGGGTTTACCACCGGAGTGTCGCAAAGAGGACAAGCTTTTAGAGAAATACCCAGCTCAACACCGCAGTTCACACAGTAAGACATTAATTTTCTTCCCCCTTTCCAATTGCAGCTTTTCTGTTGCTTTCTATTTTTACGGCTATTCCATCCTTAATTAAAAACCTGAAAAATTCGCGCTCCAAATCATTTTCCTTTTGTGTTCCCGAAAATGTTATTTCCATCGTATCGGCATAGCTGATAATCGCAACCTGAGGTCTGGGAATAGTCGTTTGTCCCTGTATTGCCTCCATATGCCTTATATGCCTTTGCATCTCTTGAGGCACTTTAAAAACCCCTACGTTTGTAAGAAGAACTGAAAATGACTTTACCCCATCCCTGGCATATCGGCTTTTTAATACAATGTCTTTAATAAATATCGGAATGAGTTTTAAGAAAAGATTGCTTTGCAACTTTACATTTTTCGTAAAATGTGCTCTGAGCATCTGTTGTGAGCTGTTCAGTTTCATCTGCGCTGAAACTATTTTCGTTATGTCGTTAAATGAGTACTCACCAAGCCCGGGATCCACAAGAACCTGAACAGTTTGAATAAAATTTCTGAGAGTCTTAGTTTGGAAAAACGCTCTGAGATTTATCGGCACAGACACACTTATGGGTTTTTGTCTGTAAAAACCCTCAGACTTCTGCTTTTGTATGAGTATATAGATTAGGACTGAGGCAAGATATTCCGAAACGGTACACCCGTATTTAGCTGCCGCCTCTTTCATTTGGCTAGGTCTTATAAAGCCCATAGTTACATTAAAAGTATATAACGGTTCAGCGGTACCTATGTTGTTGTATACTATTTTTTTCAACTTTAGGCCTCGTGAGTATTTGCCTATATACCTGCTGTATGCATCCTCCCATTCGTCCGGATTGGGCTCTTCGTTTATATCAAAAACTCCCTTTTCATTCGGAATGGCATATCCGCACTCCCTCAGGTATTGAGCCAGAAGCGTTTTGAAAAAAGTCAAGGCACCCAGTCCATCGGCAACCGCATGGAAAACTTCTATTGATATTCTCTTTTTATAAGAGAAAAACCTTATAAGCCATCCGCCGTCCTCATTGAAGCGAACAGGCATACACGGATCCGAAACATCTTCTTTAACAAATGGCCCCGGAGACTTATTCTCTTCAAAATAATACCAGAAAACACCTTTTCTGATTCTGAAGAAAAACTGAGGAAAGCGCTTTTTCATTTTATATATTGCACTTTGAAGACAATCGTTTTTAACTTCCTCCTCCATCATCGCAGAGAATCTGAATATCATTGAATATTCTTCTCTCTGCATAGCGGAATAGAGAAAGCTTGCCGTATCCATTGTCAACCATTTTTTGAATTTCTTGTCTGAAAGGCTCACTTTTATCCCTTTTCACCAATTATTTCCGCTTTTCTTGAAAGCAGTATAAACTTGCTATATAATGACACGGTACAAGTGCATTAGTCGGATTACTTAAAACTAACCATAGTATTATACATACGCATTGTCAGTTTTACAAGCACAGTAAAACTCATTCAGGACATCTGAGAAAAAATAAATGCTTTTTTTGTCATACTTTTTAAATACTGTTAAGTGCATAATTTGCCTAAGTGAGAGATAATTCTGAGAAAAAATTTGAGGAGTAATTAAATTGTCTATTGAAAACGGAAGAGAACATTTCAGGGCATTAGGAATTGAAGACAGGGTTCTTGAGTTTGATGTTTCGAGCGCAACTGTACCCCTTGCCGCAAAGGCCTTGGGAGTTGAACACGGTAAGATTGCCAAAACCCTTTCTTTTAAGAGTCCCGAAGGTGAGATTTTCTTGGTTTTGGCAGCCGGAGATGTTAAAATTGATAACAAGAAATTCAGGCAGGCATTTAAATGCAAGGCCAAAATGCTGACACCCGAAGAAGCTTTGGAGCTTGTGGGCCACCCAATCGGCGGAGTCTGCCCTTTCGGGATAAAAGCCGGCGTGAGCGTCTATTTAGATGAAAGTCTGAAGCGCTTTGAGACTGTTTTTCCCTCTGTCGGAAGCCCTAACAGCGCCATTGAGCTAAATATTGAAGAGCTTTATAAATACTCATATGCCAAGTCGTGGGTTGATGTAAGTAAACTCGATTAATTATTATGAGGTGATGCACTATGAATATGATTGAAATCGGCATTCTCCAAAGTATTCAAGATATTTTCCAATGTGCATTTTTAGACACAATTATGCCTCCGCTGACAAGCTTGGGCAATAAGGGCATGATATGGATTGCTCTTGCTGTTTTTTTACTTCTTTATAAAAAGACAAGAAGGCTCGGACTGGCGGTTGGCGTTGCCCTTCTTTTAGACCTCTTAATGTGTGATATTACGCTCAAACCTCTAATCGCCAGAATCAGGCCCTTCGATTTAATTGAAATTAAGCTTCTTATTGCGTCACCTCATGACTTTTCCTTCCCCTCCGGGCACACAGCCGTTTCTTTCAGCGCTGTTTTTGCTTTGATGTTCTCTAAGTCTAAACTATATATTCCCTCTTTGATATTGGCTGTTATAATTGCATTTTCCCGCCTCTATCTGTTTGTCCACTATCCGAGCGATATCTTGGGCGGTATTGTTGTGGGCCTTATTTGCGGATTCTCAGGTGCATTTATTATAAAAAAGATTTTTGAATGCTTTGAAAAGAAGAGAGCCGAGAACATTTCTTGTACTTTACCGGAATAGTAAACAAATAATTATCTTGACTGATTTTAGAAAGGTGCTGATAAAATGAAGCGCATTTTACTCATTGCTGTACTTATATTTTCCGTTTTTATTTTGTCTGCCTGCGGAGAGGAAATCGTATTTAAAAACGGAACTCATAACTCCTATGCAAAAGAGCTTGCCTTGGTGATAGAGGCTGAAGAAGTCCCTCTGCTTGATAATTTTACAAAACTTAAAACTTTGGATTTAAGCGGCAGCACTTGCTATAAGGAGATTGAAGCTTATAAAGAGGCTCATCCTGATGTTGCGCTCACCTATACTGTTGACCTCGGCAATATCGCTGTGCCGTTCGATACCGAGAGTCTGGTCATTAATGAGGGTGAAGCAAAGATTGAAGCCCTTGTAAATAATCTTGAGTATTTACGCAGCTTAAAATCCTTGGATCTTAGCAATATTATTCTTTCAAGAGAGCAGATAGAAGCTCTTTTGAACAAGTATCCGAACCTTGATATAAAAAAATCAATTTCCCTTTTTGGAAAGGAGTATTCCTATGACACAAAGGAGTTGGAGCTTTCGGATATAAAACCTGAAGATATCACCTTGCTTGGCAATAACATGGAGCATCTCCTCTACCTTGAGAAAATAAAGCTCAACGCTCCGCCGGACGGAAGTTCATACGCCCTTTCGGATTTGGAAGCGCTCAGTAAGACTGTTCCGGGGCTTACTATAGATTACAGTTTCAATTTCTACGGACTGGATATTTCTTTGGCGGATACAAGCATGGAGTTTGACGGCGTTCATTTCGGCACAGAGGCGCTTCCGGAGATAAGAAGCCTGCTCTCTCTAATGCCCAATCTTGAATATCTTAAGCTTGCCGATGCCGGTATTCCCAGTGAGGAAATGCAGGCCCTTAAAGAGGAATTCCCCAGTGTTAAAATTATTTGGAGAGTTTACTTCGGTGAGTACATGCACTGTCTGACCGACGAGGAGACAATAAGGGCCATTTTCAGACTTAACGACAAAAATTGTCACGAACTCAGATATTGTGAAGATGTCAAGTATATGGATATCGGACATAACTCGGATTTAACCGATACCAGCTTTATTGCTCACATGCCGAAGCTTGAGATAGTTATTCTTTCCGGCAGCCCTTTCACTGACACCTCCCCCTTTGCCAATTGCCCCAACCTTCAGTTCTTAGAGCTTGTTTGGTGCGGAAATGTGAAAGAGATAAGCTCCCTCAAAAACTGCACCAATCTTGAATATCTGAATTTATGCTACAACCAGGTTACCGACCTAAGCCCTCTGGATGATCTGCCGCTAAAGAGGTTTATGTATTACTCTCCTAAGCTTACTGCTCAGCAGCAACAGGAATTTATCGCAAAACACCCCGACTGCTGGACAAACTTCAGCGGACTTAACCCCTATGTCCTTGGCTGGCGTTATGACGATCAGGGCTTCACTTGGTGCGATATGTATAAGAAGGTCCGTGAGGTGTTCAGATATGAGGAAAACTTCTATAACAACAGCTAAAAGTTCAGCTGGCTCCGGATTTCCGGAGCCAGCAAGTTTTTTTGTTTAAACTATTCAATCAAAGCTTCTTTTGAACTTTGAATGGTATTTTGAAATGAAAATATTACAAAGACTATTTCCACAAGCGCCAAAAACATCATTGAATACGCAAAGATGTATTGATCGCCGTGACGCTGCACATAGTACTCCATGAAACCGCAAAACGCTGCGCTGAGTAAGCCTAGGAAGAAAATTAAAAATTGCTTGCCTTTTTTAACTGTTTTCCAAGAGCTTACGAGCACCCTTATGAAAGATATTATTATCAGCAATATAAGAATACTTCCGGAACAAATTTGAACAAGACTTACAAATCCGTTCGAGCGCAAATATAGAGAATCGTATCTTGTGCTGTCTAAAAGCATTTGTGAGGCCGAATACAGAACCACAAACCTGAAAAACACATCGCCGTCTGTATATTTCTGTCTTTTATTATTATAGCTGTAATAGATCATGAGATAGACTGCAATTAAAAAACAGGCCACAGCTTGAGCATAAAAGCATGCAAATCTTATCTCTTCGCTTCCGCTTACGGGGTCTTTAATTATCGTAGTCAAAAACGGAATATATTCCTCTACAACAAATCCCCGGTTGCTGATCAGATAACGGGCGGCAAGTCTGCCTATGGATATACCCAATGCAGCCGAAATTGCCGCTGCATCCAAGAGTTTGCGAAGATTTTTTGTTATGCCGAATATTCTAAAAAGCAAGGCGACCAGAGCTGTTCCGAAAAATACTCCGATGAGGGCATAGCCTCCCTCATAAAACTTTGTGAAAGCCATCTCCAAGCTTTCATAGGCATCGGTTTTAAGATACCAGTGAAGCAGTCTTGCAAAGATAAGCGATACAATTATTGAAAGTATTACAAAAAGCTGCTTTTCAAAATATCTTTTTTCGTTTTTATATATTGAAAGAAAAGACACAACCGCGCAAAAAACGGCAAGCGCAGTTATTATTGAGCTCCAATATATTCTGAAAACATCCGTACTTATTGCAAGATTTTCCATATTATCCCCCGCTTGGAAGCGCCGTAGCGAAATACACAATATCGCTTACTTTTCTTTGCGAATTGAATACAACACGATTTATAACTTGGTTATTCATAACTAAAACCGCAGTTTGTCCGCCGTCTAAGGCATATGCATGTTTTGCGCCCATTGAGTGTATCGCATGGGCAAACTCCATAAGCGTTGGCACATGCAAATTAAATTTTTCTCCGGACGCAACAACTATCATATAGTGCAAGTCATCCATTTGTACAAGGGCCGAGCGAGCATAGCGATCTTTTACCTCTCCCAAAGCGTAGTGGGGGGGTGCTACATTCTCATAATTTTCTACCAAAACCGGTCCAAAACAGATGCTGAAGCGCGCCGCCTTAACCAAGGGCTCATGCTCTGCATCCTCAAAGCTGAGTATTTCTCCTCTTTTTATAAAGCTCATATCTCCGTTTTCATCTATAAAACAGGTGTCAAGATATTCTCCTGAAGCCCTCATAAGCTTGTTCATATATACAATCACCCCGATATTTCTAAATCCATAGAAATCCCCGCTGGTGGCCACAACCGCATTTACAGTTTTAGCCATGTCGCTTGTGACATACTGATAGGGTGAGCCGAATTCACCGCCTGCCAGATACCTCCTCAGCTGAGATGCATCGGCAATCTTTATCTCTGAAAGAGTATAGATGCTGCCGTTTATATACTGCTTCCATGTGACCGCAAAAATAGTCTTATCTAAATAAAACTTTACAGGCTGACCGTTAAGTGTTTGAATTTCGGTATTGAAAAACAGTTTTTGACCATTCAGAATTTTCTTGGCTTTTTCATTGATTATCACGCCGCTTTGCGATGCCGGAAGCTCGAAATAATAGTCGGGGTTTGGCAGGGGAGCTATTATATCCGAATCGGAAAGCTTGTAAACTTTATCGAGCTCCAATATGTCATCCAATCCGTAGTTTACAATATCGTCTATAGTCTTCTCATACTTATCACTGCATTCTGTATATGAAAAGTTTTCTCTTTCCTCTACTTCAACTTTAACTGCCAGATTGTTCAAAATCCAAAAAAGAGACAAGAGAAATAAAATAGTAAAAACAAAAGACAGTATTATTTTTAAAGGTTTATTCATCGGCTCACCTCTAGTTTAGTCCGAATATGAGGTTTGAAAGCTCTTTGTTGAGAACAATCTTCCACTCATCTCCGTCTTTTTCAAACAAAATACCCACCATGTTTTCAGTTAAATAGTCAGACGCCTCCAGCTTATTTAAAATAATATTGCTCAGTTGCGTTTTTATATATGTTTCGTTATACGAGCCTGACTGGTCAAAAAGCTCTGCGGATCCTGTTTCGGACTTCAACTTGCTTTTTATAAACTCCCCAAGTTCGTCAACAGAATCGCGCACTATCTTTTTTACATCCAAGTACTCTGCGGAAATGTTGATTACTACCCCGCTTCCGTCCTTAGTTCTGAAAGCATATTTTTCTTCGAATGTAAAATTTTCAATATTCTTTTTAATGAGTAAATTTAAAAGCCTGTCATCAAAATTAAAACCTTTAAACTCTTCATCTGCTATGAGATGCCGGCTTAAATTATCTGTGTTTCCCTTTTTTAGCTCTGAAAAAAAATCTGCCAAAATAACACTTTGCTCGGAAGTGTCTAAAAGTATTAAAGGCTTCAGAAAAAATGAGGCTATAAAAATCAGCACACAGAGCGTAAAAACTGTTAGGGGCAAAAAGAAATTTACCTTTTCTCTCGCATTTTCTTCTTTCAACTTTAACCATCCTAACTCCAACTAATTCCAATAGACTTTACCATAAGTAAAGAAATTTGCAATATTTAAATTTAAAAACAGGTGACAACTAAGACTCTTTCAATCAATTGCGTTCTCTTTTCTTGAAAGCAGCATAAACCTGCTATATAATGAATTAACAAAACAGCAGTTATTTGTCGTGGGTGGATGTAAACAAGCTTGATAATTATTTTAAAAAGGTGCTGATAAAATGAAGCGTATTTTACTTATAACACTGCTTATTCTTTCCGTTTTTATTCTGTCTGCTTGCGGAGAAAAAATTGTTTTTAAAAGCGGAAGCTACAACTCTTATACAGAGGAGTTGGCCCTGGTGCTCGAGGCTGAAGAAATCCCTCTGCTTGATAGTTTTACAAAGCTTAAAACTTTGGATTTAAGCGGCAGCACTTGCTACAAGGAGATTGAAGCCTATAAAGAGGCTCATCCTGATGTTGCGCTCACCTATACTGTAGACCTCGGCAATATCGCTGTTCTGTTCGACACCGAGAGTCTTGCCATAAATGAGGGTGAAGCAAAGATTGAAGCTCTTGTAAATAATCTTGAGTATTTACGCAGCTTAAAATCCTTGGATCTAAGCAATGTAGTTCTCTCAAGAGAACAGATGGAAGCTCTTTTAAACAAGTATTCTAATATTGATATTGCAAAATCTGTTTCACTTTTCGGGAATCAATACTCCTACGACACAAAAGAGCTGGAACTTTCGGAAATAAGCTCGGAAGAAATTGACCTTCTTGCTGAGAACGTAGAGCATCTCCCCTATCTTGAAAAAATCAAACTCTCCGCTCCGTCTGACAGAAGCGCATATGCCTTTTCGGATCTTGAAGCGCTGTGTAAGGCCGTACCGGGAATAGCTATTGATTATAGTTTTAATTTCTATGGACAGGAAATTTCTTTGGCGCAAACCCGTTTGGAATATGACGAAGTTTATTTTGGTACAGAGGCTCTTCCGGAGATAAGAAGTCTTATTTCTATAATGCCAAAGCTTGAATATTTAAAGCTTGCAGATGCAGGTATTCCCAGCGAGGAAATGCAGGCTCTCAAAGAAGAGTTCCCGAATATCAAAATTGTTTGGCGTGTTTATTTCGCCGATTATATGCATTGTCTTACGGACGAAGAAACCATCCGCGCTATATACAGACTAAAGGATACAAACTGTTACGAGCTCAGATATTGTGAAGATGTAAAGTATATGGATATAGGCCATAACCCGACTTTAACCGATATAAGCTTTATTGCATATATGCCTAAGCTTGAGATAGCTATACTTACACACAGTCCTTTCACCGACACAACACCCTTCGCCAATTGCCCCAATCTTCAATTTTTGGAATTGGTTGTGTGTGAAAATGTGGAAGAAATCAGCTCTCTTAAAAATTGCACAAAGCTTGAATATCTAAATTTGTCTTATAGTCAAGTGACAGACCTGAGTCCTCTGGACGAACTGCCGCTAAAAAGATTTGTGTTCTATTATTCTAAGCTCACACCGCAGCAAAAGCAGGAATTTATCGATAAGCATCCCGATTGCTGGACAAACTACAGCGGATCTTGTCCCCTTACGCTTGGTTGGCGTTGTGACGATCAGGGTATGACTTACTGCGATATATATAGAAAAATCCGCAAGGTGTTCAAATATGATGAGTACTTCTTCTACAACAACACTTGACAAACATTTCTTAACATTTGCTAAGACCAGAGCTGCGCTATTGCTCTCTCTCATAGCAGCGGCTCTGTTGCTGTCCGCTTGCGGAAAAGAGATTGTGTTTTCTCGCGGCAGATTTAGTGTAGACTTAGAAAATCTAAACCTGGTTATAGAGCCGCATGAGTTTGAACTTTTAGAAAGCTTCACCCAGCTAAAAGCTCTGGACTTGAGCGGCAGCACTTGCTATAAAGAAATTGAAATATATAGAAAGTCGCACCCTGATGTCTCGGTATACTACACTGTGGCTTTGGGAGATTTTTCGCTGCCCTATGACACAGAAGAGCTAGACCTTGAGAGCCTTGGAATTAAATCTCCGGACGATCTTGCCGGGGCAGCAGAGCATTTTCCCTTCTTAAAAACAATTAGACTAGGAAGCGAAATTTCTTACAGTATCCCTGAACTAAAAAACTTCAGTTCTGCAGCAAACGGCGCAAACCTGGACTACAGCTTTGACTATCACGGCACACAGATATCTCTTCTTGACAGCAGGCTTGAGTATGACGGAGTTTATTTTGGTTTGGAGTCCTTGGACGAGATAAGAGATCTCATCTCTCTCATGCCGAATCTTGAGTATTTAAAGCTGGCAGATGCCGGCATTCCAAGCGAGGATATGCATACCTTAAAAAATGAATTTCCAAACGTCAAGGTAGTCTGGAGAGTCTATTTCGGAGAATATATGCACTGCCTGACCGACGAAGAGACAATAAGGGCCATTTTCAGACTTAACGACAAAAACTGTCACGATCTCATGTATTGCGAGGATGTGAAATACATGGACATCGGGCATAACAGCTATCTTTGGAATACGGAGTTTATAAAGCATATGCCCAAACTTGAGATTCTCATTCTCTCGGGAAGTCCATTTACCGACACGAGTTTTTTGGCGTATACTCCGAATCTGCAGTTTTTGGAATTTGTGTGGTGCTCTTATGTGAGCGATCTCTCCCCAATTACGAATTGTAAAAACTTGGAGTATTTAAATCTTTCATATAACAGCGTTACTGATCTCAGCCCCCTAGACGAACTGCCCTTAAAAAGATTTATGTTTTTATCCTCGGGGATAAGCAAAGCAAAACAAGAGGAATTTATCGAAAAACATCCCGACTGCTGGACAAACTTTTATGGAGAAAACCCCTACTTTGTCGGCTGGCGCTATGATGATGAGAACTTCACACGCTGTGAAATTTATCAAAAAGTGAGAGATGTTTTCAGATACGAAGAAAATTTTTATAATAACAGCTAAAAGTTCAGCTGGCTCCGGAAATCCGGAGCCAGCAAGTTTTTTTGTTTAAACTATTCAATCAAAGCTTCTTTTGAACTTTGAACGGTATTTTGAAATGAGAATATAACGAAGACTATTTCCACAAGCGCCAAAAACATCATTGAATACGCAAAAATGTATTGATCGCCGTGACGCTGCACATAGTACTCCATGAAACCGCAAAACGCTGCGCTGAGTAAGCCCAAGAAGAAAATTAAAAATTGCTTGCCCTTTTTAACTGTTTTCCAGGAGCTTATGAGCACCCTTATGAAAGATATTATTATCAGCAATATAAGAATACTTCCGGAACAAATTTGAACAAGACTTACAAATCCGTTCGAGCGCAAATATAGAGAATCGTATCTTGTGCTGTCTAAAAGCATTTGTGAGGCCGAATACAGAACCACAAACCTGAAAAACACATCGCCGTCTGTATATTTCTGTCTTTTATTATTATAGCTGTAATAGATCATGAGATAGACTGCAATTAAAAAACAGGCCACAGCTTGAGCATAAAAGCATGCAAATCTTATCTCTTCGCTTCCGCTTACGGGGTCTTTAATTATCGTAGTCAAAAACGGAATATATTCCTCTACAACAAATCCCCGGTTGCTGATCAGATAGCGGGCGGCAAGTCTGCCTATGGATATGCCCAATGCAGCAGCAATTGCCGCTGCATCCAAGAGTTTGCGAAGATTTTTTGTTATGCCGAATATTCTAAAAAGCAAAGCGACCAGAGCTGTTCCGAAAAATACTCCGATGAGGGCATAGCCCCCCTCATAAAACTTTGTGAAAGCCATCTCCAAGCTTTCATAGGCATCGGTTTTAAGATACCAGTGAAGCAGTCTTGCAAAGATAAGCGATACAATTATTGAAAGTATTACAAAAAGCTGCTTTTCATAATATCTTTTTTCGTTTTTATATATTGAAAGAAAGGACACAACCGCGCAAAAAACGGCAAGCGCAGTTATTATTGAGCTCCAATATATTCTGAAAACATCCGTACTTATTGCAAGATTTTCCATATTAACCCCCGCTTGGAAGCGCCGTAGCGAAATACACAATATCGCTTATTTTTCTTTGCGCATTATATACGACTCGATTTATAACTTGGTTATTCATAACTAAAACTGCAGTCTGTCCGCCGTCTAAGGCATAGGCATGTTTTGCGCCCATTGAGTGTATTGCATTCGCAAACTCCCTAATTGTCGGCACATTTAAATCATATTCTTCGCCGGATGAGACAACAATCATATAGTGCAAGTCATCCATCTGCACCAATGCCGAACGGGCGTATCGCTCTTTTACCTCACCCAAAACATAGTTGGAAGGCGCTACATTCTCATAATTTTCTACCAAAACCGGTCCGAAACAGAGGCTGAAGCGCGCCGCCTTAACCAAGGGATGCTGCTCCGCTTCCTCAAAACTCAGGACTTCTCCTCTTTTTATAAAGCTCATATCTCCGTTTTCATCTATAAAGCAGGTGTCTACATATTCGCCTGCGACCCTCATAAGCCTATTCATATAAACCGACAGCCCCACATTTCTAAATGAATAGAAGTCCCCGCTGGTGGCCACAACCGCATTTGCAGCTTTAGCCATGTCGCTTGTGACATACTGATAGGGCGATCCGTATTCTCCGCCCGCCAGATATCTTCTAAGCTGAGATGCATCGGCAATCTTTATCTCTGAAAGAGTATAGATACAGCCGTTTATATACTGCTTCCATGTGACCGCAAAAATAGTCTTATCCAAATAAAACTTTACAGGCTGGTTAGCAAAGGTACGAATCTCGGTATTGAAAAACAGTTTTTGACCATTCAGAATTTTCTTGGCTTTTTCATTGATTATCACGCCGCTTTCCGATGCCGGAAGCTCGAAATAATAGTCGGGGTTTGGCAGCGGAGATATTATATCCGAATCGGAAAGCTTATAGACTTTATCGAGCTTCAGGATGTCGTCCAATCCGTAAGTTAAGATATCGTCTATGGTCTTCTCATATTTCTCGCTGAATTCTGCAAAAGAAAAAGGTTCCCTCTTATCTACTTCAACTTTAACAGCCAGATTTGTCGCAATCCAAAAAAGAAAGAACAGAAGCAAAATTGTAAAAACAAAAGACAGTATTACTTTTAAAAGCTTATTCATCGGCTCACCTCTAGTTAAGTCCGAATATGAGGTTTGAAAGCTCTTTGTTGAGAACAATTTTCCACTCATCCCCGTCTTTTTCAAACAATACGCCGGCCTTATTCTCAATTATATAGTCGTCTGATTCCAGCTTGCTTAATATAATATTGTTGAGCTGCGCTTTAATATAAGCTTCGTTATGCGAGCCTGACTGGTCAAAGAGCTCTATGGATTCTGTTTCGGAATTCAACTTATCTTCTATATGTTTTCTCAGTTCGTCAACAGAATCGCGCACTATCTTTTTTACATCCAAATACTCTGCAGAAATATTGATTACTATCCCGCTTCCGTCCTTAGTTCTGAAAGCATCTTTTTCTTCAAATTTCAGATTTTCAATATTCTTTTTAAGGAGCAAATCCAAAAGCTTATCATTAAAGCTAAAACCTTTAAACTCTTCTTCCGCTATGAGATACCGGCTTAAATTATCTGTGTTTCCTTTTTTCAGCTCGGAAACAAAATCCGCCAAAAGGACGCTCTGCTCGGAAGCGTCTAAAAGTATAAAAGGCTCCAGAAAAAACGAGGCTGCAAAAATCAGCACACAGAGCGTAAAAACTGTTAGGGGCAAGAAGAAATTCGCCTTTTCTTTCATGTTTTCTCCCTTCAAATTTAACCATCCTAACTCCAACTAATCTCAATAGACTTTATCATAAGTAAGGAAATTTGCAATATTTAATTTGTAATAAAATCCTGTTGTTTTACCGTTTTAAAATTTACACTTTGTTTATATCTCTTTCAAATCTTCTGTGTTGCCAAAAAATAAACACCGTTTCGACTGAAATAAGAGCACATTTTTATTTGATTTTTATATAAAAGTGGAGTAAAATAATTACATTGTTACGTTAACGCTCTTTTGGAGCGAAAATATTTTAGGGGTGAAATTCCAATGGAAAATCTATTCTGGATTGGTTTTATCGGCGCCTTTCTTGCTCTCGGCTTTGCGTATGTTCAAGCACGCAAAGTTTTATCATTCTCCGAGGGCACACCTGCCATGATAAAAATTGCTGATGCAATTCGCAAAGGGGCAAACGCTTATCTTAATCGCCAGTACAGAGCTGTTGCTCTTATTTTTGTAATCATTGCGGTTATATTGGCGGTTCTTGCCTATGTCCCATGGCTTGGCGAAAACGGCGGACTTGTCAACAAATTCGTTCCTTTTGCATTTTTGACCGGAGGTATGTACTCCTCCTTAGCGGGTTTCATCGGTATGAAAATTGCAACGGCAGCCAACTCCAGAACTGCGAATGCTGCTGCGCACAGCCTCAACCGCGGTTTGGGAGTTGCCATCTCTTCCGGTTCCGTCATGGGCTTTACCGTTGTCGGACTCGGAATTTTGGATGTAACCCTATGGTTCCATATTTTGAAGTATGTATTCCATGCCGATGCCACCACAATAGCAAATACCATGGTAATGTTCGGTATGGGCGCTTCCTGCGCGGCTCTGTTTGCCAGAGTCGGCGGCGGAATTTTCACAAAGGCTGCAGACGTGGGTGCCGACCTTGTCGGCAAGGTCGAAGCCGGAATTCCCGAGGACGACCCCAGAAACCCCGCAACAATTGCCGATAATGTCGGCGATAACGTTGGCGACGTTGCCGGAATGGGCGCTGACCTTTATGAATCCTATATCGGCTCAATTTTGGCCACATTTGCAATCGGCGCTGTTGCGGGCTATGGATGGAACGGTATGCTTCTGCCTTTGGCCATCGCAGCTGTCGGTGTACTCTGCTCCCTTGTAGGCACGTTCATGATCCGCACCGGTGAAGAGGCATCCCAGCGCGAGCTTCTAAAATCCATGCGTACAGGCACCGGCTTTGCAGCTGTGTCTTGCGCGGTGCTTTGTGTTCCCATCACCTGGTGGATAATGAGCGGTGTTGAGGGTGCAAGCTGGTTTGGAATTCTCATCTCTATCTATTCGGGTCTTGTTGCCGGCGTTGCAATCGGCTATGTGACGGAATATTACACTTCGGATACATATAAGCCCACACAAGAGATCGCTGCAGCCTCGGAAACAGGTCCCGCCACCGTTATTATAGGCGGAATTTCCCTGGGCATGAAGTCCACTGCCTGGCCGATACTCATTGTGTGTGTAAGCATTCTCGTAAGCTTTATTGCAGCCGGTGGTACTCTTGTGACGGGCTCTGCCGAGTATACGCTCAACTTCTCCAAAGGTCTTTATGGAATAGGCATTTCCGCCATAGGTATGCTGGCCACCTTGGGTATCACGCTTGCAACAGACGCTTACGGCCCTGTTGCCGACAATGCAGGCGGCATTGCCGAAATGAGCGGACTTGGCGAAGAGGTTCGCGAGCGCACAGACGCTCTTGACTCCCTTGGAAACACAACGGCTGCCACCGGAAAAGGCTTCGCTATAGGCTCTGCTGCTCTTACGGCTCTTGCCCTTCTTGTTTCCTATGTCGATGTGGCAAAAACTCACATGACTGCAGACCAAGTCATTGACCTGTCTATTACAAACCCTGCTGTTCTTATAGGCCTCTTCGTAGGGATTATGCTTGTGTTTGTCTTCGCCGCACTTGCAATGAATGCTGTTGAAAAATCAGCCAACCATATTGTTGTTGAAGTCCGCCGCCAGTTCCGCGAAATTCCCGGAATTATGGAGGGCACTGCCGATCCCGACTACGAGAGATGCGTTGACCTCTGCACACGCGGCGCGCTTAAAGAAATGGTTGTTCCCGCGCTTTTGGCTGTTATTGTTCCCATAGTTACCGGTCTTATACTCGGTGTTGAAGGCGTTGTCGGCCTGCTTGCAAGCACAACTGTTTGCGGCTTTGGCGTTGCGATATATATGTCCAACTCCGGAGGCGCCTGGGACAATGCCAAGAAGTTTATTGAGGCCGGAAACTTCGGCGGAAAAGGCAGCGAAAACCACAAGGCCGGTGTCATCGGCGACACGGTTGGCGACCCCTTCAAAGACACTGCAGGCCCAAGTCTCAATATTCTCATCAAGCTTTGTTCCACAGTCTCGATAGTTTTCTCGGCTGTTGTTGTTCACATACACCTTTTCTAAGCTATATTTCTCAAGCGGCATCGTCAAAAGCGGTGCCGCTTTTTCTTGTTTAGATATGCTTATTATGGTAAAATAACGCCATGAATATCTCTTTAAAAAACGACTTGCTTTCCGCAAGAAGAAAACTGATTGAAAATTATTTCTCACATTTGAATCCGATGCAAAGAGAGGCCGTCCTCAAAACTGAGGGGGCTCTCCTTATACTTGCGGGCGCCGGCAGCGGCAAGACGACAGTCTTAATAAATCGTATTGCCAATATCATAAAGTTCGGAATTGCCTCGGAGAGCGACTATATTCCGGATTACTATGGTGAAGAGGAGTTAAAGATACTTCAGGCCGGCGGCCCTGAGGCTGAGGCGTTGGCGGCATTGGAGCCCTGCCCCCCTTGGCAAATTATTGCGATTACCTTTACCAACAAGGCCGCGGATGTTCTTAAGTCCAGACTGGCATCCATGCTCGGCAGCGAAGCCGACGATATATGGGCGCGCACCTTTCATTCTGCCTGCGTACGGATACTCAGGCGCTTTGCCGACAGGCTGGGATACGACTTAAACTTTACGATTTACGACAGTTCCGAACGCATTACTGTTATGAAAGGCATTCTAAAGGACTTAGACTTGGATTCTAAGCTTTTTGAGCCCAAATATTTGTTGAGCAGAATCGACAGGTTAAAAGACGATTTAATAAGCTTTGAGAGCTTTAGGAAAGAGAGTGAAAAGTCCTTTAATCCCAAGGAGAGAGCTTTGGGGCAGATATATGAGGCCTACAGCAAAAAACTTCTTGAAGCCTCGGCAATGGACTTTGAGGACCTGCTCTATAACACAGTTCGGCTTTTAAAGGAACATGAAGATGTGCTGCGGCTCTATCAAAGGCAATTTAAATATGTTCTCATAGATGAATACCAAGACACCAACAATCTGCAATATCAGCTCGCTTCTCTCTTAGCGGGCGGATATGGCAATATTTGTGTTGTGGGCGACGATGATCAAAGCATATATAAATTCCGCGGCGCAAGCATAGAGAACATTTTAAACTTTGAAGATGAGTTTGAGGGCTGCACAACAATAAGGCTCGAGCAAAACTACAGAAGCAGCGGCAACATATTGGCCGCTGCAAACGAGCTTATAAAAAACAATAAGGAACGCAAAGGTAAGACACTTTGGACAAGTGAAGAGGACGGAGAGAAAATACACCTGCACACAGCCGAAAATGAGGATACGGAGGCTCAGTTTGTTGCCGATAGAGTATTGGAAAACTACGCTATGGATGGGACTTTTGCAAACAACATGATTCTATACAGAATGAACGCCCAATCAAACAGGCTTGAGTTTGCCTTTAAGCGCAACGGTATTCCCTATAAAGTTTACGGCGGAATACGTTTTTATGACAGGGCTGAGGTTAAGGATATGCTGGCATATCTTTCCGTCATACTTTCCCCTGCTGATGAACTCAGGCTTCTCAGAATTATCAACAATCCAAGGCGTGGCATAGGTGATAAAACTATTGAAACATGCCTCAATATCTCCTCTGAGAGCGTTTTGGGGCTTTATGACATCATTTCAAGAGCCAATGAATACGACGAGCTGAGGAAAGCCGCCCCCAAGCTTTTGGAGTTTTATTCGCTGATCGAATCTCTCAGAGAGAGTGCTAAGACGCTGCCGTTGGATGAGCTCTATGAGGAAGTGTTGTTTAAGACCTCTTACCTTAAGCAGCTCGAGGCGAATCCGTCCGTTGAGAATAAATCAAAGATAGAAAATATCGGAGAGTTGCTTACAAACATAAAAACATATATGTCTGAAAGTTCTGATAAGTCCTTAGAGGGCTTTTTAGACGAGGTCTCTTTATATACAGACCTTGACAACTTGGAGACTGAGGAGAGCGATGACTCCGCAATAATGATGACCATGCACAGCTCTAAGGGCTTGGAGTGCAAAAATGTGTTTATGATAGGTGTTGAGGAGGGCATATTCCCGGGAATAAAGAGCTTGGGAGATGAGGAAGAAATGGAGGAAGAGCGCAGACTCTGCTATGTTGCCATGACGAGAGCGAAAGAACGCCTTTATATGAGTTCAGCCAAGCAGCGCATGCTCTTCGGCAAGACGAATTTAAACCTGCCTTCCAGATTTATTGATGAGATTCCCGGCATTCTCTTCGAGCGCAGCGGCATAGCGCCATACAGAAGAAGCCCGCAGTCAAGTTATATAAAGAGCGAAAGCCTCATACCCGGACAGAGTCTGCGCAGGGCTCCTACCCTGCTTGCAAACAGTGATGCGCTAAAGAGTTTTAAAGAGGGTGACAGAGTCCGCCATCGAGTTTTCGGCTCCGGTAAAATTATATCTATAAAGCCAAGCGGAAATGATGCGCTTTTGCAAATTCTTTTTGATACTGTCGGCAAAAAGCTTCTCATGCTCCGCTCCGCTGCAAACTACATGACTTTGGAAGATTAATGAAGAATATAAAACTGCCACAAGAACTGAAAAATATTTTGAACACTTTGGAAGAAAGCGGTTTCGAGGCCTATCTGGTCGGAGGTGCGGTAAGGGATTATTTGCTCGGGCTTGAGGTTTTTGACTATGACATCTCAACTTCCGCCAAGCCCAACGAACTCCTGAGCATTTTCGAAGGCTTCAATGTACAAACAGAGGGCATAGACTACGGCTCTTTGAAGCTTATTCTTGCGCAAAACGGTTATGAAATAACCACGTTCAGAAAAGATATTTCTTACTCTGATCACAGGAGACCCGACGCAGTCTTATTTACAGATTCTTTAGAAGAAGATCTCCTGCGCAGAGACTTCACTGTCAATGCCATGGCTATCAGCAAAGACGGCAAGCTTATTGACCCGCTGAACGGAAAATCCGACCTGGATGCGAGGCTCATACGCACAATAAAATCTCCCGATTTCAGTTTTAATGAGGACGCTTTAAGAATTCTCAGAGCTCTGCGTTTTGCGTCCGCTTTAGGCTTTGAGATAGAACAAAGCACCAGGGAGAGCATTTTTAAGAATAAAGAGCTGCTTTCTTTTTTATCTGCCTCACGCATCACCGAAGAGCTCACGGGAATACTTTGCGGTGATTATGTCATACCCGTGCTCAGAGAGTACAGAGAGCTCATAGCTGTTTCGATCCCGGAAATAAGAGACAGTTTCGATTTCGAGCAAAATAACCCGCATCATGAATTCGATGTGTGGGAGCATACAATTTATGTTGTTCACTATTCCTCGAAGGACCCAATCACAAGATGGGCAGCCTTAATGCACGATATAGCCAAGCCCGTCTGCTACAAGCAGGATGAATTCGGCATAGGCCACTTCAAAGGTCACGCTAAAGTCGGCGAAGAGATGACATCTGAGATAATGAAAAGATTAAACTTCAAGTCGGCCGATATTTCAGCTGTTTGCGCCCTGATTCGGAACCATTATCCGGTTCCGGCGCAAAGCAAAAAGTCTGTTAAAAAAGCACTCTTGAAGCTTGGCTATGATAATTTTTTACGGCTACTCTCCTTAATTAAAGCTGATAATTTATCCAAGAAGAATGCCCCTGATGATGCCGAAATCACACGAATAAGCGAGCATATTGACGGACTTAAAGCCTTGGCTGATTCAATAATTGCGGAGAACGAATGTTTCTCGCTAAAAGACTTAAATCTCAGCGGCTTTGATGTCATGGCTCTCGGATATAAAAATCGTGAGGTCGGTGAGGTTTTGGATTTTGCCTTAAATGCCGTCATAGATGAATACGTCGCAAATGACAGAGCTTCAATTTTAAAATACATATCGGAAAATTATTAGTCCCATACTGCTTAGGGCGCCGTATAATCCGGCGCCCTTTTGAAATCGGCAATCTAATTGTTCAGCTCTTCGATTTTTGCAATATCCTCAGGTGTGACCATAACAGAGCCTTCCGCATCATATCTCACAAGCCCGGAAAGTCCGGACGGGTGTCTTTTAAGTTTTTTGACAGAGGTATAGTCAACAAGCACCTTTCCCAGCTTTCTGCCCTTTGAATAGTATGCCGCTGCCGCCGCCGCAAATTTTAGTGTTTTTTCAGACGGTTTTTTATCGCGAGTTCTTATTATCACATGAGATCCGGGAAGGTCCTTGGCATGAAGCCAGACATCGCTTTTTTCCGCAATTTTAAAGCTGAGCCTTTCATTTTCTTTTGAGCTTTTTCCGACTAAAATCTCAAAGCCGTCATCTGTTATATACGACTTTATTTCTCTCTTTTTACGCGGCTTTTCAGCTTGTTTTGACTTTCCAAGCTTTTCCCTCTCCTCCGCCTTATATTCATGGATTAAATAGCTTATATCTTCGGCGCTGTCTGCGCACTCCAGGTGAGAGATTTGCTCTTCCAAAAAAGCTATTTTGTTTTTCGATGTTTCTATCAGCTCCGAGAGGTGATGCGCCGCGCTCTTGGCTTTTTTATATTTTTTGAAATAGAAAGCGGAATTTTCAGCGGGTGAAAGCCTTGGATCCAGGTCAATTTTTATAAGTTTGTTTTCCGAGTCCAAGTAATTTTCACACTCTAAAAACTCGTCTCCCCTTTTGATTTTCCATAAGTATGAGGAAATAAGCTCTCCCTTTTGTCTATACTCTTCCATGAGTTTGGTTTCCTCAAGCTCTTTAAGCCTTAGGTTGAGCTTCCCGACTTCCCTTTTAAGCCCGGATTTCAGCTTTTTGAGAATGTTTTTTGAAAGAGCCTGCTTGGACTCCCCTGCTTCCTTCTCACTGTAGAAATGGTCAAGCATTTCGGAAAACCCGGGGTAAACTATATTCTCGGCTTTATCGCCATATTGACTTATCTCAGTAAAGCTATAGTCTTCAGCTCTGCCTTCTAAATTGATGAGGCAGGCTTTATAGTCTTTGCTTTCGTATATCCTCCTTAAATTTGCGCATAGAGAAGCGAGTTCTTCTCCCTCTGCTCTTCTGCTTATAAGTTCACGGGCCAGAAGAGGCGAAAGGCCGGCAAAGGATGAGATTAATAAATCATAGAGCCTGTCTTCATCGGCAGATTCAAGTTTATTGATGCCGGTTCTAAGTTCTTCCCTATCCAAAGTAAAGAAATTTGCTTTGCACTTCAAGGGAGGCTTATATATAAGACCCGGCAAAATTGCCCTTTCAGCATTTTCTCTAAATGACATTTTTCTTAGAGAATCTATAATTTTTCCTTCCTCATCCAGAAGAATAATATTCTTTATCCTGCCGAAAAGCTCAACTATCAGGCTTCTCTTCAGCTCCAATCCAAGCTCCGCTCCACAGATAAAAACTATTTCAATAATTCTGTCGGAATTAAACTGCCTTACGGAAACGAGCCTGCCGGAGAGCAGGTGCTTTCGCAGGAGCATACAAAACATCGGGGCCTTTTCGGGATTTTTGAATTTACATGAGCTTTTATGAATTCTGTAGTTTGCCGAGTCTGCAGAAATTAAAAGCTGCTCTATTCCGCTCTTTGTCCTGAGATTAAATATTATCCTGTCTCTTTCCGGCTGAAAAATTTTTAAAACCCTGGAGCCTTGAAGCTTCTTATCAAGCTCGAGGCTCAGGGCATCAATCATCACATAGTCAAACGCCATTCATGCTCTCCAAAATCAAATTGAAAAGATAATCCAGCCTATCTGTTCTGTTTTTGAGCCACAAATAGCCGAACAGTGTTTCCAAAGCTGTGGCTGCATGGTAATCGGCTGGAGAAGAGTTTTTCGGCAGAGTATTAATCTTGGCGTTTTTTCCTCTTTTAAAGACAGCTAGTTCGTCTTCATTCAAATTTGGAACAAGGATTTTCGCCATTTGCGCCTGTGATGCGGCATTCACTACAGAGACCGTCTTTTTGTGCAGATCCGGAACATCGCCTGTACCTTGCTTTATAAAATATGTTCTCACCATCAATTCAAAAACCGCATCGCCCAAGTGCGCAAGGCTCAGGGAGCTCACATAGGAATAGTCCGAATCCGACATCAAAAATCCTCGTTAAGTTCTTCATCTTCGATGATTAAATCATCGCTGCCGTTCTCCTCGCCGATAAACTCAAGCCACTCGCTCATTGTCATCTTTACCTCTCTCGGTTTCGAGCCTTCGAATCCGCCGACTATTCCCAAATCTTCGAGTTGGTCTACTATTCTTGCAGCTCTTGAGTAGCCCAGCTTAAGCCTTCTTTGCAGCATTGAAACCGAGGCTTGCTTCGCCTCAATCACCACCACGGCAGCGTCCTTCAAAAGCTCGTCATATTCGCTAAATTCGGCGCCTGAGCCCTTTTCATCTTCTTTTTCCTTGCCGGCTTCTTCTATCTGAGCCGAAATGTCCTCGCTGTAGTTTGCTTGACTTCTATCTTTTATGAAGCTTATTACTCTTTCTCTCTCCTCGTCGGAAACAAAGACACCCTGTATGCGCTCGGGCTTGCCCACTCCGAGAGGCGAAAAAAGCATATCGCCCATACCTATCAGCTTTTCCGCGCCCATCTGATCCAAAATTATGCGGGACTCCAGGCCTGAAGAAACCGCAAAGGCTATTCTACTGGGGATATTGGCCTTCATAAGTCCGGTTATAACATCGGCAGAAGGTCTTTGAGTGGCTATAACCAAGTGCATTCCCGCGGCCCTTCCCATTTGAGCCACCCTGCATATGCTCTCTTCAACCTCTTTTGCCGCGTAAATCATCAAGTCTGCAAGCTCATCGACAACTATGACGACTCTCGGCATAACCTCAAGTCCCTCTTCGAGCCTTTGTTTATTGTATGCCGAAAGGTTCCTTACTCCCATTTCGGCAAAAGTGCTGTATCTCTTCATCATCTCAACAACCGCCCACTGAAGCGCACCTGCCGCCTTTTTGGGGTCGGTAACTACAGGTACAAGCAAGTGAGGAATCTCGTTGTATATGCCAAGCTCGACCATTTTCGGATCTATCATAATGAGTCTGACTTCTTCGGGGGTTGATTTGTAGAAAAGGCTTAGGATAAGCGAATTTATACACACGGACTTTCCGCTCCCGGTTGTTCCCGCTATCAGCAGGTGCGGAAGAGCGGCAATATCGCCAACTATGCAGTCTCCGGAGACATTTTTTCCGAGTGCAAAACTCAGCTTCGGCTCGGCGCTTTTAAAATTGTCGGATTCCAAGACCTCTCTGAGGTGAACTTTGCTGACGGACCTGTTGGGGACCTCTATTCCGACTGTAGAAAGCACACCTGTTATTGGCGCTATTCTTACACTGCTTACACCCAAGGCCAAAGCTATATCGTTTGAGAGGTTTGTTATTTTTGAAAGTTTGACGCCGTCATCGAGCTCCATGTCAAACCTTGTAATCGTAGGGCCTCTGGTTACTCCGACTATTTCAGCCGAAACACCGAAACTGTTTATCGCGTTGGACAGACGCTCTGCATTTTGACGAATCTCGTCCCCTGAGTCGTCTACAAAATCGGAGCTCTTATTGAGAAGCTCCAGAGGCGGAAATTCATAAGCTTCTCCGCTCTGCTCAAAGCTCGGATTGAAATCGTCTAGTTCAATATCAACCTGAATGTCTGCGTTCTGACTCCCTGTCTCTTCTATTTCTTCTTCAAAAAGAGGATTGTCTATTACGGAGTCATCATCAAAGTCGTCTATGGAAAAAGAGGAAATGCTGCCGGACTCCTCAAAATCATCCAACGAAATATCTATAGATTTCGGCTCGGAAGGAGCGAAGGGGCTAAAAGTTGAAATTGTAGGTGCTTTTTTCCTGACTTCCGCTTTCTCGGGACGAATGGTGAAATCCGACAGTATGTCTATGTCTTTATATTCCTTCTGCTTTTTCACCTCTCCGAGCTTTGCAACAACTCTGCCTCCATCAGGCGACTCGTTTATCGGCTCTAAAAGTTCATGGCTGAGCCTGTCTTCCTCATAATTATAAAGTTTTTTCTCTTCTCTGGCCTGCGCCATTTCTTTTGCAATTTCGCTGTATTTTGAGCTTAACTCCTGAGGATTGATTTGAAGCACCTGCATAAAACACAGCAAAGACAAAACGATAAACAGCGGTATCGCTACATAAATACTGAAAAGCATATCCGAGCCGAGGCCCGTCAGCCCCGAAAGAACTCCGCCTGTTTCCAATCTGACGCCCGAGTTATAGAAATCGTTCACCAGTGTGAGGAAATCTCCTCCAAACTCATGCTGAGTCTTGGCAAACAAAAGCTGGGCTACCGTACCGACAAAATAAGGCAAAATAAGCGCGCAGATAAGGCGCAGGGTTTCCCCTCTCTTTTTTTTCATCAGCAAAATAACTCCGCAGACTAAAAAAGAAAAGGGCGTTACATAGTAACCATAGCCGGTAAGACCCTTGCTTACTTTTGCAAATATATCTATAAAAATAGCCTTTACATCAAAAAAACCGAGGAAGAGTATCAGCCCTATAAATATCGAAATGAAGCCGAAAACCCCTCTTAAGCTGATCGGCCCTGACGGATGATGAGACTTGGGCGGCGGCGCAGGAGCTCTCCTTTGCGGAGGTCTCCCGCTGCTTCCTCTCGGTCGCGTATTGTTTGACTTATTGCTTTTCGGCCTTCTGCCGGACTTCGCCATTTGATTATCCCCTTTTAAAATACTAATGATAGAACAATTGTAATTATCCCTGCTGCAAGGCAGTAGAAATAAAAGAATTTAAAGCCCGCTTTTTTTGCAAAGAGCTTCATCAGGCCAATGGCAAGTATTCCCGAAAGAGTGGCAGTAATCATACCGGCCAAATATACGGGCACCAGCGCCCAGTCTATGCCGGCCTTAGCCGCATCTATTATCGAGAGCAGGTTAGCTCCCAAAACCGCCGGAATAGACATCAAAAAAGCAAACTTAATTGCAAAGCTGCGCTCCAAGCCGCAGGAAAGACCTGCGACAATAGTGGTTCCGGAACGCGACAGGCCGGGAATTGTCGCGACACATTGACAAATACCTATAATTACCGCATCAAGGATAGTTATGCTTTTCTCATTCTTGTTTTTTTCCTGAAGTTTATCGCCCACGAAGAGAAGAGCGCTTGTGAGAAGAAACATTACCCCGATGAAGGTTGTGTTATAGAAGAGCGACTCTATACTTTCTTTAAACGGCAATATCAAAACTATCGGCAAAGTGGCAAAAATCACCATGATAAAAAGTCTTAGGTAGATAAAATTCTGCCGACGCCTTGCCTCTGAAACAGGAACCAATCTTGCTGCAGCGCCTATACCGATAGCAGAGGAAAGCCCGGACAGCATGCCGCGTATGTCCGCCCAATACATTATGAAAATTGCGACCAATGTCCCGAAGTGTAAAAGCACATCAAAGAAAAGGTGTCCTCCTTCAAGACTGCTCGCAGAAAACAGGTTTTGCAGAACGGATAAATGGCCTGAACTGGATACAGGAAAAAATTCCGTCAGCCCCTGAACAACCCCCAGTAAAATGGCAGAGCCTATAGACATAGATAGCCTCCAAACTAATCTAAAATAGACATCTTTAACGATTAATATTACCATATTTATATGATTATAACAAGATTTACCAACCCGACATGAAAAATTTGAAAATCTTATTTTCTTTGACACACTAATGCGTTTTTAGTATAATTTTAAAAAATTCGGGAGAGGTCTATGGAAAACACAGTAATCAGATATGCCGAAGCAAAAGATGTTCCGTTGATTTATGAGTTTATAAAGGGGCTTGCAATCTATGAGAAACTGCTCGATGAGCTTGTAGCCACCGAGGAGCTTTTGCACGAGTGGCTCTTTGAAAAGAAAATTGCCGAGGTAATCTTTGCTGTATATGAGGGAAAAGAAGTCGGTTTTGCGCTCTTCTTTCACAATTTTTCAACCTTTGTAGGCAGAGCCGGAATTTACCTCGAAGACCTTTATGTGTTCCCCGAATATCGCAACTTGGGCTTCGGAAAGCTCTTGTTTAAGGAGCTGGCTCGTATCGCCGTAAGCAGAGGCTGCGGCAGATTTGAGTGGTGCTGCCTTGATTGGAACAAACCCAGCATAGAGTTTTATTTATCTATGGGCGCTAAGCCGATGGACGAGTGGACGACATATAGACTCGCAGGAAATGAGCTTATTGAACTGGCTGAATCGTAAGCAATAAAGCCCGCTTTTATTGAACTAAGCCTGTTTATATGTTATCTTGAATACAATAAACTTTTTAAATGTGTGGTGTCATAGAAATGAGTTCGAAGGTATATTTTACAAACATGAGGACCGAAATCCGTCGTCATAGCCTGCTCTTTAAGCTTAAAAATCTTATGAAAGTCTCGGGATTTGAGTCAATTGATTTTAAAGATAAGTTTGTTGCCGTTAAAATACACTTCGGAGAACCTGGAAACATGGCCTTTTTAAGACCCAACTGGTCTAAGGTCGTTTGCGACTATGTGAAAGAGCTTGGAGGAAAGCCGTTTTTAACAGACTGCAACACGCTTTATGTCGGCAAAAGGAAGAATGCTTTAGAGCACTTGGAAAGCGCTTATGCAAACGGATATAACCCCTTTCAGACAGGTGTTCATACCATCATAGCCGACGGACTAAAGGGCACCGACGAGGCATATATTCCCTTGGAAAACACCGAATTTGTTAAAGAGGCCAAAATCGGCAGGGCGCTCGCCGATGCGGATATTATAATATCCCTAAGTCACTTCAAGGGCCACATAAGCACAGGTTTCGGAGGCGCTTTAAAAAACCTCGGCATGGGCGGCGGTTCCAGGGCCGGAAAAATGGAGATGCACAGTCAGAGCAAACCGACAGTTAAAGAAAAAAAGTGCATCGGCTGTGGCGCGTGTATCAGATCATGCGCTCACGACGCTCCGAAAATCAGCGGCGGCAAGTGCACAATTGACCTTGAGCTCTGTGTCGGCTGCGGGCGCTGTATCGGCGAGTGTCCCAAAGATGCCATTATGGTCCCCTTTGACGAGGCAGAGGATATGCTGAATAAGAAGATAGCCGAATATGCTTTGGCTGTAGTTAAGGGCAAGCCACATTATCACATTTCTCTCGCTATCGATATTTCTCCGCACTGCGACTGCCACGCTGAAAATGATTTGGCTATTGTTCCGAATATAGGTATGTTCGCATCTTTCGACCCCGTGGCAATAGATGTAGCTGCAGCCGATGCTGTAAATGCCGAAGCTCCTTTGAGAGGAAGCCTTCTGGCTGACGTGCATGCTTCGGGAGAATGTGAGCACACTCATGACCACTTCAAAGCAATCGGTCCGAAGACAAATTGGAGAGCAGCGGTCATCCATGGCGAAAAAATCGGCCTTGGTTCTCAAGACTATGAACTTATTAAAATCTAATTTATAAGGCGCAAATCTTCTCAGTCTTATTAGCGCTAGATTTTGTAATAATTTCCTCTTTACACTTGACAAGCGCTGATTTGCCTGTTAGAATTCAATCTACGTCTGGCGGCGTAGCTCAGCTGGCTAGAGCATTCGGTTCATACCCGGAGTGTCACTGGTTCAAGTCCAGTCGCCGCTACCATACTCGGCCCGTTGGTCAAGTGGTTAAGACACCGCCCTTTCACGGCGGTAACATGGGTTCGAATCCCGTACGGGTCACCACTGAGAGCTAAATATTCTGAGAATTCAGGGTATTTAGCTCTTTTTTAATAGCGCCGTTGGCTCTGTTTCTTCATTCTTGACTTATTCTTAGGGATATGCTACTATTTTCTCGCGGTTTTGGAGAAGTACCCAAGAGGCCGAAGGGGCTCCCCTGCTAAGGGAGTAGTCGGTGATGAGCCGAGCGAGGGTTCAAATCCCTCCTTCTCCGCCAATCCTGAAACCCTTGATACAGCTAGGTTTCCTTGCAATATCAAGGGTTTTTGCTGTTTTTAGACTGCGTGAAAGTGCGTGTTTTTGCGTAAAAATGCATGTTAATTTGCCGTACAATCCCCGTACAGAAAAACAGGCTCTAAACGCAGAAAAAGCCCCCGAGAATTACCCCGGAGGCTTTTGTTTTTACTGCCTATCTTTTTAAGTTGCAAGCCGGTTGAGAACTTCTATGAAAAGGCTTCGACCGGCAGCGCAAAATGACGTGCGGCGCCTTGTGTTTCAAGGCATTATCCAATAGAATATAAAAGAAGAAAATGAGGAAGACGCCCTGCATACAATTTATAAATAATACAATATAAAATAAGGAGAAAACAATCTATGAAAAGTATTCTTGCAGTTCTCCCCGCTTTAACAGAAGAGGAGAAAGCCGAATTTAAAAACACATTCCCGCAGTGCAAAGTGGTTTTCAAGTCGGTAAACGAGCTGACACAGGAAATTGTTGATTCGGCACAGATTATTGTAGGAAACATTCCTAATAAATTTTTGCATGAGCAAAAAATAGAATTCATCCAGTTGACAAGCGCAGGTGCCGATGATTATGTAAAGCCCGGAATCCTTGACCGCAGTACGATTCTTGCATGTTGCTCAGGCGCATACAACAGAACGGTTGCCGAGCACGCATTTGCCACTACTCTTGCCCTTCAGAAGAATCTGTTCCTTTACAGAGATAATCAGAATCAAAGACGCTGGGCAGACGAAGGAATGGTTACGTCAATTGAAGGATCCACTGTTCTTGTAGTCGGACTTGGTGAGATAGGAAAAGCATACGCAAAAATGGCCAAGGCTCTCGGTGCGTATGTTATCGGTATAAAAAGGAGACCCGGCAACAGAGCCGAGTATGTCGACGAGCAATATACGGCAGAGCAGTTCGAGACTGTTGTCGGACGCGCAGATGTCATCTTTTCAATATTGCCGGGCACGCAGGCAACGAAGCACTTTTATACCATTGACCGTTTCAAACTTATGAAGAACAAGGCAATATTTATCAACTGCGGCAGAGGAAGCGCCGTTGCAACAGACGTTCTCTATGAGGCGCTTTCAAACAAGATGATTCGATGCGCAGCTATTGATGTCACGGAACAGGAGCCCCTGCCTTCTGACAGCAAGCTTTGGAGCCTTAAGAATTTGCTGATTACACCGCATGCCTCCGGCCATTACCATCTTGCGGAAACAAAGGGAATGGTAATGGATATATGTGAGAACAATCTGAAGGCTTACCTATCCGGCGGAGAGGTGAAAAACATAGTCGACTATGAGACCGGATATAGAAAAACAAGCAAAGAATCCAAACTAAAACAAAACTGACACCGCCGGAATTTCGGTGCCGGTATCTTGCTTAAAACTTCATATCGCTAGATAGGGGGATTTTTTTGAAAGGACAATAAAAAAGCCTGAAAATCCTGATTTTGGTTTTCGGGCTTTTTATGCTTTTTTAAGAAAAATTATAAATGCCTGAAGTTAAAATATGCAACAGAATCGGTTGCGCAGGGATGTTAAAGAGGTTAAAGGCAACGAAGGCAAAATTTCCGTCCGCCCGCCCCGCGCAGGACGGGACAAGTTATAAGTATCTTTTTCATTTATTCTTCTGCTTATTTATCATGTAAAATATTAAACATAAAGTGTTTTTACATTTTTGCACAAAAAAGGTTAAGTTTTATCTTAACCTTGTTTTTTAACTAATGTCGGTTCTGAACTTTCAATAAAAATATACTCAGCGTCTTCACCTAAAGTTAGTACAAGGCCAGCCATGATATGTTTCACTAGTTCTTCTCCCACATAATAATAACCATTATATTTTGTTAAAAAATATGATGAGTTTGATTCACCTTCTCTCAGTATTTCATAATCATATTCCAAAAGATTAATTTCTTCATTTTTAATATAGACTTTATCATTTGAAAAATCAATAAACACTAATAATTTGTCATACTCCTGACTAAATTGATCTACTATTTTATCTGTATCATTTATAGTTAAACCGGGAACATTGATTTCAGGCTTTTCTGTTTCTTGTGGAGCTTCTGCACTAGGCTCAGGAGTACTGTCAAGCTTCTTATCATTTGTTTGTCCGCAAGCGCTCAGAAAAACCGCAGCAACAGCAATTACTCCGCATATTACTTCTTTCAGCTTTTTATTTTTCATCATTTTACCCTCCTAAATTAAATAAATATTACACCATTTAATGTAATAAGGCAATAAAAATCTTTTAATTGGAATCACCCCCGCGCCTGCGGGTAAAACCAGATATTTTTTCAAACAATAAATCTGTTTCGATTAAATATATGAGCAAGTGAGCAGCGCAGCAGAACTTATCAGTCCGGCGCCTTAAAGTTATATATCGGTTTTAAAACTTCAATTATATCGACAGATTCCCGAATATCGTCGATGATGTCTTCCAAAGACTTATAAGCCATGGGCGCTTCGTCGAGAGTCGCCCTGTTCACAGAGGTCGTATAAACACCGGACATGGTCTTTTTATACTCCTCCAAGTCAAATGTTTTTCTTGCCGCTGTTCTCGACATAATTCTGCCGGCGCCGTGCGGCGCAGAGTAATTCCAATCGGGATTGCCCCTGCCTTTTGCCAGAATGCTTCCGTCTCTCATGTTTATGGGAATAAGCAGCAGCTCATCCTTGTGCGCGGAAATGGCGCCCTTGCGCAGAATCATTTCATCAACATTTATATAATTGTGGATAGTGTGGAAGGCAGACAGCGCTTTCATGCCGCTGCGCTCCAAAATAATCTCAGCCATTTTTTCACGGCTGCGCTTTGCAAACAGCTGACACAGCTGCACATCATGCAGATAGTCGTCCATGTAGCTGCCGTAGAGATAGCAGAGATCCGGCGGAATTGCAGTTTTCTTTCTCTTGTGTTTCTTCTCCAACGCCTTAATTGCCGCCTTTATCTCGCGATGACGACCCTGCTCCTTATAGGCTTGTATAAGCTCCTCTCTCTTTTCGAAAAAGTCCGCCTTGCCTGTATTAAGCTCAACAGCCAAATTTTGATAATATTCGGCTACCTGTTTTCCCAAATTGCGGCTGCCGGAGTGAACAACGAGATACTTGTTTCCGTCGGAAGCTGATTCAATCTCGATAAAGTGGTTTCCGCCGCCCAGAGTGCCCAAGCTCCTCTCTAAGCGCTTCGTCTGCTTAAGATTTTCATAAGAACGAAGCTCGGTCAAATCGAAGTGCCCGACAGGACGTTCCCAAACATTTCTGCCGCTCGGGATGAAGTGAGCGACCTCGTCAACTTTTTTAAAGTCAATATCGACCTTGCCAAGCTCTACGGTATACATGCCGCAGCCGATATCAACGCCCACGACATTCGGCACAACCTTATCCGTGATTGTCATTGTGGTGCCGATTGTACAGCCTTTGCCGGCATGGACATCCGGCATAATTCTAATCTTAGAGCCGGCTGTGAAATCGTGGTCGCACATTCTGCGAATCTGCTCGATTGCTTCAGCTTCGACCACATTTGCATAGCATATAGCCGTATTCACTTTTCCTTTGATTTTGAACATTCTCTTACACATTCCCCAAATAGACGAATTTCAAATGCTCTTCGGCAAGTTTTTTCATATCAAAAAGAAGTTTTAAGTCTGTTGGCTTTTCCTTGCAGAGATATCTCGGGAAATAGCGGCTCAGGTGAAGCGGTATGTCTTTGCTGAGTTCTGATAAAAAGATTGCTTCAGCCTCAAGCTCTTCCAAGTTGTCCGATATTCCCGGTACCACCAGTGTTGTCACCTCGACATGAGAGACCTCGCTCGCCAGTTCTATAGTTCTGAGCGTGGTGTTGAAGTCTCCTCCGAGTTTTCTGTAACCCTCCTCGTTAAAACACTTTAGGTCTATATTCCATGCCGATATATGCGGCAAGAGTTCTCTTAAACAGCTCTCGTTAATCTGCCCGTTTGTGACGAGCACTGTTTCGAGCCCTGCCCGCTTTGCTTCGACTGAAGCGTCTAAGACATACTCGAAGCCTACAAGGGGCTCGTTATAGGTGAAGGCTATGCCTATATTGCCCCGAATTTTCTCTTTTTCCGCAAGTTCTGTAAGCTCTTTTGGAGAAAACTCATAAGTTTTATGGTCAGACTCCCCTGCCCTTGCAATCTCATGATTTTGGCAGAAATAGCAGTTCATATTGCAGCCGAAAGTTCCCACCGAAAGAATCCCAGTTCCCGGCTTAAATCGGTTCAGCGGTTTTTTCTCTATAGGGTCGAGAGCTATGGAGAGAAGCTTTCCATAGCTTAGCGAGATTACTTTTCCGCCTACATTCTTTCTGGCCCTGCAAAAGCCCAAAGCGCCCTCTTTAAGCTTGCACTTCCTCGGGCACAGGCCGCATACTGCCGCGCTACTCATGGCGTATCACTTCGAAACGGTGGAGCTCATACGGCTCTCCCCTATTTATTCCCGCCTTTTGCCTGGCTATATCTACCTGCTTCTCGGCGGTATCGATGCCGTCCAGCATAGGCAGCAGAAGACCGCGCCTGAATCCTCGGCTCACTATAACGCCATATCTTTGGGGGTCAAGCTCCGAGATTGAAGATATTTTTTCGGCGGGCTTCAGAACATCGACGCTTATTACTATCTCATCCAGCTCCGACTCTTTAACAGGCCTGAATCTTGGATCCCCGGTAGCCGCGGAAACGGCATTCGAGATAATTTCTTCCGCTATACTGGCTCTTACAGGCTCTATAGTGCCTATACAGCCCCTGAGGTCGCCGTTCTTGTGCAGAGTTACAAAAACCCCCGCTCTGTTCTCGAGCAGTTCTTTCGGAATATCTTCGGAGAGCTCCGGCCTTCTTCCGTGCCTTATATATTCCTCTATTGTCTTTTCGGCAAGCCTTATATAAGGGTCGTTCTTCTCTTTAGTGCTGAAGGCAACTATGCCGTAACCGACTCCGAACGTACCCTCGTATGAATAAAATTCACTCTCAATCTCATAGGCGCTCAAAGCGCCCGCCATAATCTGAAAGGACTTTAGTCCGCACTGCGCCGCTTTTTCGCAAAGTTTATCGGAAATATTAAACAGCTCTTTCAGCTTTCCGGACGAGAGTATTTCGATTATTAATTTATCGAACTCAGGGCCTTCTCTCTTAAACCCATAAGGGCCGTCGACTTTCAGCACATGGGAGAGGTCCCCCGAGGCTATGAAAACCGCTTTACGCTTTAAGTTTCTCACGGCTTTATCTATCGTTTTGCCGAGTTCAAAGTGCTCTTTTGCGCCCAGACCCGAAATGCCGATGATAACTATTTTGAAGTTTTTATATCTCTTGTGTATAAATCTAATTGGAATCAGGGTTGCGTGATCCATTTTCTCGCCGTATTTTTCGGAGCTTGTTATCGGAAGCTTTGAGAGCCTGAGTATCTCTGTGCAAAGTTCGGTATCAATTTCGGCAGTTTCAGTCACGCCGAACACCCTGAAGGCGCTCAGGTCGCCCGAGATGCTCACACCTGCTCGCATGAAAAATCCGTTATAAAAGGCGGGAGCATGCGGAGATGTGATTATAATTGTTTCGGGCGCAAGCTCGGCTATCTCCTCGGCTGCTCTCTCCATTGAGTCGATTGTTTTTTGTATCTTCTTCTCCTCACCCCTGCCGACCTCGGGCAGTATGATAGGAGGGTGAGGCATTACATATGTTTTAACTATCACAAAATCACCTCTTTATCTAATATTCTAACACAATATTTCTATCTTCGCTCTAAGTACATTCGGGTTTTCGAATTATTACTCTCTTTATGCCTTTTTATCTATCCTTATTTTTAAAACTTCTTTTGCTCTATTACATTAAACTCCTTGAATTGTTTACAAAAAGCATCTGAAATGCTAAAATTTATGCTTGAGATATAAGATTTAAGGAGTAAGTATGGAGGAAAACCTGAGACAAATCGAAGAGAGATATAACGAGATTGAAGCTCTTATGCAGGAAGAAGAGGTCTATCTGGATGCCAATCGCTATCAGAAGCTTGCAAAGGAGCAGAAAGACCTTTCGGAGATTGTAGAGGCATACGGAGCTTTTAAGCAATATAAGCAGGACATAATCGGCGCCGAGGAGCTTCTTAAGGACCCCGAAATGAAGGAGCTCGCCGAGCTGGAAATAGCTGAGGCTGAGGAAAAAATCACAGAGCTCGAAGCAGAACTTGAGCGCCTGCTGATTCCCAAGGACCCCAACGATGAGCGAAATGTAATAGTTGAAATAAGAGCCGGTGTCGGCGGTGAGGAGGCCGCTCTGTTTGCCTCGAACTTATATAGGATGTACTCGATGTATGCCGAGCTGAAGCGCTGGGATGTGGAAATTGCCAACCTTAAGGAAACCGAAATCGGCGGCATAAAGGAAATAAGCTTTATAATTGACGGTCTTGGCGCTTACAGCAGGCTGAAATTCGAGTCAGGCGTTCACAGGGTGCAGAGAGTACCCGAAACGGAGAGCAGCGGCAGAATCCACACAAGCACCTGCACTGTCGCAGTTCTGCCCGAGGTTGACGAGGTGGATTTTGAACTCAACCCCTCGGACCTTCAAATAGACACGTTCAGAGCATCGGGCGCCGGCGGCCAGCATGTAAACAAAACCGAAAGCGCAATAAGAATAACCCATATTCCGACTGGTTTTGTCGTGGAGTGCCAAGACGAGCGAAGCCAACATAAGAACAGGGACAGAGCCATGAAGATACTCTCTTCAAGACTTTATGACCTTGAAGTTCAAAAACAGAACGAAGAGCTTGCCCGCGAGCGGAAGAGCCAGGTCGGCAGCGGTATGAGAAACGAGAGAATAAGGACATACAACTTCCCTCAGGGAAGAGTCTCGGATCACAGAATCGGCCTTACGATACACAACATCGAGCAGGTTATGAACGGCGCTCTCGACGAGATAATCGACGCGCTTATACTCGCAGACGAGGCTGAAAAGATGAGGGCGATGACAAATTAAAGTGAAAACAAAGGTTTTTTATACGGCCTCTGACGAGGCTGCCCGAATAATTAAAAACGGCGGACTTGTCGCGGTTCCCACCGAGACTGTATACGGTCTTTGCGCGAATGCCCTTGATGAAAAAGCCGTTAAAAAAATTTTTGAACTAAAGGGCAGAGATGAAAAAAAACCAATGGCGCTTATGATAAGCGGCGCGGAAGACATCGGAAAATACGCTTTGGAGATTCCTGCTGCCGCCCTTGTTCTGGCGGATAAATTCTGGCCGGGACCTCTTACGATAGTGCTTAAGGCACGCGAATTTATTCCGGAGAATTTAAAAGCCTTCGGCTCCACAATAGGTCTTCGCTGCCCGGATAAAAAAATCACTCTGGAGCTGCTGAAAAAATGCTCTCTTCCCCTTGCCGGCCCTTCGGCCAATCCCTCGGGAGAAAAAAGTCCCGTTTCCGCAGAGGAAGTACTGGCCTACTTCGACGGCAAAATCGATGCGGTTATAGACGGCGGCGAGTCGGAGCTTAAGGAGGCCTCGACACTTATCTCTCTTGCGGAAACGCCTTTTAAGATACTCAGACACGGCGCCCTGCCGGAATCCGAAATCGTTGACGCTTTAATCTCTTCAATGAAGATTGTCGGTCTCAGCGGCAGGACGGGTTCGGGTAAAACCACTGCGCTCAAGGTCGCCGAGGACATGGGCGCGCTGGCCTTAGACTGTGACAAAATTTATTCAGAACTCACTGAGAGCAGCGAAGATTTAAAATCCGAGCTCACAGCAGAGTTCGGCGATGTCTATATAGGCAATACTCTGGACAGAAAAAAACTTGCAAACAGGGTTTTCGGAGATGAGAAGGCTCTTAAAAGTCTGAATAGGATAAGCCACAAATATGTGGGACACGAAGTATTAAGGCGATTGGAGGCTCACGCCATGCAGGGCGGGAAATTTGCCGCAATCGATGCTGTTGAGCTTTTTGCAGGCGATGTAAGCAAGCTATGCACTAAGAATTTTGCATTGATTTCGAATCCCAAGCTGCAGATAGAGCGAATAATGAAGAGGGACGGTATTTCCAGGGAAATGGCGATAAAACGCTTAAATGCTCAAAAATCTGATTCATATTACATCGAAAAGAGTGACGAAGTGATTGAAAGCAGGTTTGATGATATAGATAAGTTTACAAGATTATGTAAACAGAAGTTCAAGGAGGTATTTGTATGAACGAAAAGAAAAACTACAGAGAAGAGCTCTTCTATAAGCAGAAAAACGGCTATGATTTAATCTGCAATGAAGATCGAAAGAAAATCGAGCCGTATTGCGCCGAATACATGGAGTTTTTAAACAACTCCCGCACCGAGAGAGAGGCCGTCAGAAATGCTGTTGCCTTAGCAGAGGCGGAAGGCTTTAGGGAATATAACGGCGGCGAGGTCAAAGCGGGAGATAAAATATATTATGTCAACAGAGATAAAGCTTTATCTCTTGCTGTAATCGGCGAAAAGCCCCTTGCAGAAGGCATGAACATCTCGGCTGCTCACATCGACTCCCCCAGACTTGACCTGAAGCAAAATCCCCTTTATGAAGACACCGAAATGGCCTTCTTCAAGACTCACTATTACGGCGGCATAAAGAAATATCAGTGGACAGCCATTCCATTGGAGTTTCACGGCGTTGTAAGTCTGAAATCGGGCGAAAATGTTGATATTGTTATCGGCAGAGAACCCGGTGAACCCAGATTTTTCATCAGTGATCTGCTCCCCCACCTCGCCAAAGATCAGATGACAAAGACGATGGCCGACGGTATCACCGGCGAGGGTTTGAATATTCTCATCGGCTCTGTACCTTACGATGACGAAGGTGAAGACAGGGTTAAGCTTGCCGTGATGAGCATCTTAAACAGCGAATACGGCATTACCGAAGAGGATTTTATCTCTGCGGAGCTTTGCGTTGTTCCCGCCTTTGATGTTGTGGAAATCGGATTTGACAGAAGCATGATTGGCGGCTACGGTCACGACGACAGAGTCTGCTCATTCGCGGCGTTAAGGGCTATTTTAGACATTAAAAATCCGGTAAAAACGGCTGTTTGCATACTCGCAGACAAGGAAGAGGTCGGCTCGAACGGCGTTTCAGGTATGCAAAGCCAAGCTTTTGAATACTTTGTCTCTATGCTCTGCGAGACAGAGGGCTGTTCTCTGCACGAGTGCTTCTCGAACAGTTTCTGCCTCAGCTCGGATGTGACATCCGCCTTCGATCCCAATTTTCCCGATGTATATGAAAAGAAGAACTCCGCCAAACTGAACTATGGCGTCGGTATAAACAAGTATACGGGCGCAAGGGGAAAGAGCAGCACCTCTGACGCCTCCTCGGAGCTTGTTGCCTTTTTGAGGCGGGTTTTTGAGCGCGACAGCGTTCTCTGGCAAATGTGCGAAATCGGAAAAGTTGATCAGGGCGGCGGCGGCACCGTTGCCGCTTATTTGGCGAACAGAAACATCGATACAATCGACGCGGGTGTTCCCGTACTGGCCATGCACGCTCCTTTTGAGATTGTTTCGAAGCTTGACTGTTACATGACCTATAAGGCAAATATGGCAATATTCAGCACGGAATCACATAAGTAAACTATGAACAAAAGAAAGACGCTCTCTGTTTCGCTTGCGGTTTTAATTTTAATAATAATCGTCTTTGCCTCGATAGTCGTGCTTGTGCTCTCGAAAGACTACTCCGAGCGCATGAGCGCCAGTCCGGAACCTTCCGCGCAGGCGAGTGAACCTACTGCGGCTCCAACGGACTTTATCGAAGATAGCGGCTTTGAAACACAGGAACTTAAAAGCTTTTTCACCTCTACCAGAGTTTATCCGGCCTCAAACGCCGACCTTGAGCGGGTACTACCCTCTAAGCTGTGCGAGGACCTTACACTCTCGGCAAGCGGCTTTGTAAACGGCCTTTTTCTTGAGAGCAGTCCTTTTCAGGTTGGCTACAATATTCTGGCAATAAAGCTTAAGAACACGGGAGAAAGGCTAATAAAGTCTGCAACTGTTAAAATCCCGACCGATGAGGAAACTGCTGTTTTTAAAATTGCTTATCTCCCTCCCGGTACAACAGCTATTGTTATGGAAGAGAGCGCCAGCGATTACACCGGCAGACTTTATCTAAGTCGGGTTGAAATGACGGAGCTTTTATTCCCGGAGCAAGGTGAAGTTCTTTCGGACATAATAGAAATGTTTCTTGACGGTAGCAGAATAAGGCTTAAAAACATATCAAATGCGCCGATAACCTTTGACTTGAAACTCCACTTTAAATATAAGCTCGGCTCGGACTATTTTGGAGGCAGAGATTTCTTTATTCCGATATCCGGAGGCTTTAATAAAGATGAGCTTAAGGAACTGAACTTCGACTTTATAACGGACGCTGAACTTATCTGTGTGACAAGGTAGAAAAACGAGCTATACAAATGTTCTGTTCAAAAAACCGAAACCGTGCGCGCTGCGCACGGTTTCGGTTTTTTGTTTTCTGAGCCAAAATCATAAGACTTCAGGCTTTATTCATTAGTATGTAAAGATAATTTACTCACCAAGATACATGGCACTCAGGTTTTCGTCTGCCAACAGCGCTGCACCGGTGCCGTATTTGACAACTTCTCCGGTCTGCATCATGTAGGCGTGATGAGATATCTCCAAAGCCTTTTTTGCGTTCTGTTCGACAAGCATAACGGTTATACCCTCTTCGTTTATCTGCTTAATTATATCAAAAACCTGAGTCACGATAACCGGAGCAAGGCCGAGAGACGGTTCATCAAACATTATGAGCTTGGGCCTTGCCATCAATCCGCGGCCAATGGCAAGCATCTGCTGCTCACCGCCGGATAGAAGGCCGCCGTACTGCTTCTCACGCTCTTTCAAGCGCGGGAAAAATGTGTATACATGCTCCATATCCCTCTTTACACCTTCGGCATCCTTGCGGTTAACGGCACCCACGCGCAGGTTTTCCTCAACGGTCAGCTTAGCAAAAATCTGCCTTGCCTCGGGAACCTGTACAAGACCCGCTTCCACATTCTCGTAGGGTTTTTTTGAGACGGGTTTTCCTTCAAATTCTATGCTTCCTCCGGCAATTTTCATAACAGAAGAGATGCATTTGAGCAGAGTTGATTTGCCTGCGCCATTCGCGCCTAAAACAGAAACTATCTCTCCCTGCTCAATCTCCATCGAAACACCGCGAAGTGCATGTATTCCTCCGTAGTCAGCTCTTAGGTCAGTAATCTTAAGAATGGCAGACATTACTTCTCACCTCCAAGATATGCTCGAATTACTTCGGGATTGGCCTTAATCTCTGCCGGTGTACCCACTGCTATTGTCTTGCCGAAGTTTAGTACCGTACAGTAGTCACAAAGATTGGTGACAACGTCCATATGATGCTCTATCATGAGAATAGTGATGTCAAATCTTTCTCTAATCTCTTTGACGAAGCTTACCAAATCCAGCTCTTCCTCTGCATTCATACCTGCAGCAGGCTCGTCAAGAAGCAACAGTTCAGGGTCGAGAGCCAATGCGCGCGCTATCTCCAGTTTACGCTGGTGTCCGTAAGGCAGGGAACCGGCTTTATCCTCAGCCTTATCCTGCAGTCCGACGATGTCAAGGAGACCCCTTGCTTTTTCATTAAGAAACTTTTCTCGCTCCTTGAATTTTTTGGAATGAAATATCGCCTGGCCCATATTGTAAGTCGCATCCTTGCCGCTGGCAATAATAACATTATCCAGCACGGACAAGTTAGAGAACAGGCGGATATTCTGGAAGGTTCTGCCTATGCCGAGCTGAGCCACCCTGTGCGGAGCCATACCGGTAATATCCTGACCCATAAAAAATATCTTGCCTGCATTTGGTGAATAAATGCCGGTGATGTTGTTGAATATTGTGGTCTTGCCTGCTCCGTTAGGACCAATCAACCCATAAATTTTGCCATGTTCAATCATGACGCTGAAATTGTCTATCGCTTGGACTCCGCCGAAACGTTTATCGACATTCTGCATCTCAAGCACGGGAGTTTTGATGTCATTATTCATTTGCGGCACCTTGCTGAGAAGCTTCCTTTCCGGCGAAAAGCTTTTTGATGTTTGCAATAAGTCGCTTAATAGAGAACTCCTTGTATCCGTAGAGTCCGCTTGGCTTGAACATGATTATTAGAACCACCGCTATGCCGTATAAAAGCATACGGTAATTGGACATGGCGCGAAACACCTCCGGCAGCACGGTGACAATAACCGCGCCAAGGACGGAGCCGGTGAGAGAACCGAGGCCGCCGATAACGGTAGTTGTAATAAGCTCACAACTCTTGCCGAGGTTGAACGCCGTAGGAACGATGTACATAAGGTAGCCTGCATAGAGTGCGCCTGCGACACCGGCATAGATGGCGGAAAAAGTGAAGGACATCCTCTTATAGCGGAACGCATCGATACCAACCGCTTCGGCTGCCATTTCATTTTCACGGATTGATGTAAGGTTGCGGCCGTACTTGGAGTGGATAAATCTCCACGCAATAAAGAATGCAAGTACCGTGCAAAGAAGGCAAAACAGCATATTGGAGAAGTTGGGGATGCCGGGGAATCCGGCCGAGCCGCCGGTGATTTTTTTCGCGTAGTTAAACAGCACCCTGACACACTCTCCAAAGCCAAGGCAGGTTATAAGAAAATAGTCCCCCTTTAGCTTGAGCGTAATGGACCCCAAGAGATAGGCAATAAAGCCCGCAAAAAGCGCGCCGATGACTATGGCCATAGGGAAGTTCACGCCGAAGCGCACGGTAAGAATTGCCACCGTATATGCGCCGATAGACATAAATCCGGCGTTCCCGAAAGAAAACAGCCTGGTAAATCCGGTGAGAACAGACATACCGAGAACCGCGATTATGTTGATGCAGGTCATAACTACAACGCCCTGAATATAGGTATTAATCCCAAGGAAGCCGCAGACCACATTATTAATGTTGTTAAAAATTTCTATCATGCTTTGCCTCCTTATGCCTTTTCCTGCACATCCACACCGAAGAGGCCGGTGGGCTTAACAATAAGAAGTATTACAAGAATCGCAAAAGAGAAGAAATCACGAAGACTGGAGTTTATGTAGGCAGATACAAGCGTCTCGATTACACCCAGAAGCACTGCGCCTACAATCGCGCCGGGAACGCTGCCGAGACCACCTATAACGGAGGCAATAAATGCCTTGAGGCCGATATTTCCCATTGTGGGAAACACATTATATTTCATGCCATATAAAATACCGGCAACACCTGCGAGAGAACCGGCAAGGAGGAACACGGATGCAATGGACCTGTCTACCTTAACTCCAAGTACACGGGCTGCAAAGGAGTTGCTGGCAATAGCACGAACATTAAGACCAAACTTTGTTTTTTCAATAAGGAATATCAGTAATACAAGCACTGCCGCTGTAATGACAAGGCTTATCATGTCAAGGACACCAAGAAATGAGTTGCCTATCCGTACGGTGCTAACGGGCAATTGAAACGGATAGGATCGATATTGGCCTGTAAAAATCAGGTTAGCAGCCTGCTGGAATACATTGGAAAGACCCATGGCCGCAATCATAAGGAACATATTTGGAGCGCCTGTCCTACGAATGCGGCGATATGCTACTCTTTCACTGGCAAAGCTTATCAGTGCACCGCCTGCAACGCCGGCGATGACAGGCAAGATGAAGGAACCTCCCATCATATTGGAAAAAACGAGGGCAACATAGGCACCTACCATGGCAAATTCGCCATGCGACCAGTTTGAAAAGTCAAGCAAACTATATATCAAAGAGTACCCAGTAGCAAGCAACGCATATATACCGCCGATGGAGATTCCGGTTAACAACTGTTGAAATAGCATTCTTACATCTCCTAACTATTGAGAATCAGCATGGTATAAGTTGAAGAAAACAACAATACCAAAAAAGGGGGAGGAACACGCGCCATCCCCCTAATCAATCGGGTGCAATCAGTTAAACCTTATTGGTGCAATTAAGCTGCTTCGATCTCCTTAACCGGGATACGCTTAGTGCCTTCGAACTTATAGAGTTCGCAAGCCATGCTGGGGTTGTGAGTCTCGGCATCCATTACCAGAGTTCCGATGTAGCCCTTGAAGACATCGGTGGCCTCCAGAGCATCACGGATAGCAGTGGGATCAACGGAGCCGGCGCGCTCAATGGCGTCGACGATCCAAGAAATTCCGTCATAGCCGAAGAGACACTCTGCCTCAGCGGCGGAGTCGAGATTATATTCCTGGTTGACTCTCTCACCGAATGCTGCAGCTTCAGGATCGGAGAAGCCGATACGGGAAACATAGTAGCAACCGTCTAGAGTACCGGCCGCCAAATCAGCGAGTTCCTGAGAGTCCCAACCGTCGTGGCCTATCAAGGGAACGGTGATTTCCATCTCACGGGCCTGCTTTGCGAAAGCTGCAATCATGGCGTAGTTGTTGATGATAACAAAAACAACATCGGGATTTGCGGCCTTAATCTTGCCAAGCTGAGCACGAAACTCCTGCTCGCCGCTCTGGCACTGTTCCTCGGCAACTATTTTGCCGCCTTTTTCCTCAAACGCAGCCTTAACAAACTCGCCGACAGACTCGGAGTTGGTTTCACCTGCAACTGTTAAGAGAGCAGCGGTCTCGTAGCCCTCATCGACTGCATAGGTACCAATCACGGTACCGATGTAAGAATCGATGAAACACATACGGAAGGAATAGGGATGGAGATTGCCGTTCTCGTCAACAGTGACGAGCTCGTTGGAAGCTGCAGTGCCGATGATGGGAACCTTTACTTCGTCAGCTACTGCTGCCATAGGAATGTTGCAGGATGAGAAGTTGGTGCCGACGGAAGCAACGATGCCCTCTTCGGCAACGAGCTTCTTGAACGCGCTGACCGAGTCTGCAGGGTCACCCTTGCCGTCCATGGGAACCAACTCAAGCTTGTACTTTCCGCCAAGAACTCCGCCCTTTTCATTGTAGTCCTTGACAGCCAGCTCTGCTCCATAGCGGCCATAGTTGCCCCAGATTGATGTTCCGCCGGTTAAATCGCCGATGTAGCCGATTTTAATGACTTCGGATTCACCTTCTGCACCGGCAGGTGCTTTTTCAGCTGCGGGAGCCGCAGGCTTACCGCATGCAACAAGAGCAACCATCATAACGATTGCGAGCAAAATCGCGATAAGTTTTTTCATGTTTTTCCTCCTGATTTATTTTTACTTTTCTGCACATTTGTGCCTTATCTTTAGTAAAACAAACAAACACACATTTGTCAAGAACAATTTTGTGGGTTTATGCCTGAATATACACTAAAGTCAAAGTCGACATTTAGCATTTCTCTTTGATTTATTCGTCTATATACTTGTTATTTTTAATTTATTCTTAATTTTTGAACATTTTAGCCTATATTGTCTTGTTCTGTCAATTGTTTTTTGTAAAAAACATTAAAAAATGATGTATATTTTGTGTATTTTTATATAATTCAGTTTTGACGTATTTTTACGCTTTTACTTTTACACGATCTATAATATTTTAACATTAATTTATTTGTGGAACCCATGGCAGCTATAGAAATGTCCCGGGGCGTACCCCGAGACATTTTTCATTATCCTGCATATCTAATAATTATGTTATTGTCTTCAGCGTATTTTTCCCACTCAGCCGAGAGTTTCTGGTCAGTGAATAGGTAGTCGATTTTCTCTATCCCATCAAACGGGATGTTTGCGCTTTCATCAAACTTTTCATGATCGCAAAGCAGGAAACGTTCTTTCGACTGTATTATCATCTGCTTGCGCGCATTTGCCTCACTTATATGGTTATCGGACAGACCGAACTCTATCGTCAGCTTTGGGCAACTGATAAATGCCTTGTCCGCATAATACCCCTTGAGTGCATCTACAGTGTTTGGATCAGCAAAGGCCGATGTTCTTTTTCTGTACACTCCGCCGATGCATACGAGATTTATATCAGCGTTTTTCTCGTTGGACATATTGCATATCTCCAGAGAGTTGGTAATAAGAGTGACGCTGAGCTCTCGGTTTATTATCTCTTCCATCAGTACGAGACATGTGCTGCTGGGGTCAAGCATTATTACGTCGTTGTCTTTTATATATGTTACTGCCAGCGCCGCCAGCTTTTCCTTTGTACGGCGGTTCTGTACCTTTCTCAGCTCAACCGGATAGCTCTTATCATACTTCTCAGCTTGATACGCGCCTCCGTGAGTTCTGACGAGTCTTCCCTTTTGTTCTAATTCTTTAAGGTCTCGTCTGATCGTTTCCTCACTGCATCCAAAAAGCGTGCTCAATGACGGCACAAGTACGAATCCCTGCTTTGAAAGCTCTTGGCTTATTATTTTATGTCGCTCGATTTTCAGCATATTTACCCTCTCCGCTTATAAAACTACCCGGATTGTATGGTTTTTTGCCGAGCACATAATACCATGTTGAAGTAAACAGGTCAACTTCCTATTAAAAGTGTTTGTTTTTTTATTTTTTTGTTGACTTATGACCGATTTTAGAGTATGTTAATCGCAGAGAGCAGCATTGGTTTACTTTAACAAATTCTGCTACAACTATAGACAAGTACAATCGTCGGGAGGTGACTTCATTTATGGGTGTATTTAACGATTTCTTTCTTATGAACACTGAGGATATCAAGCGCTATGCGGTGGAGATTCTCAATTACTTCCGTCCCGACGAGGAGGTTGAATGTGTGGAAATAGGCGATGGGAATATCAACTACGTCTATAAAGCCACATCGAAGCTCGACGGACGCTCTGTTATCATCAAACAGGCGGATAAGCTGCTTCGCAGCTCCGGTCGTCCACTTGATCCGTATCGCAGCAAGATTGAGGCCCGTATCCTTCAGCTTGAGGGGGAGCTTGCTCCCGGTTTTGTACCGGAGGTCTATTATTACGATGAGACCATGGCCGCCACGGCTATGGAGGATATTTCCGCTTATGGCAATCTCCGCGATGAACTCATGGAAAACCGTGTTTATTCGCATTTAGCAGAGAATATATCCGAGTTTCTCGCCTCAACCCTCCTCCCCACCACTGATCTTGTGATGGACGGTATTGAAAAGAAGAAAAATGTCAAGTTCTTTATCAATCCTGAGCTTTGCTTCATTTCAGAGGACCTTGTCCTGTCTGAGCCGTATTTGTCCACACCGTTTTTTGAAAGAAATAAGAATGTGGTTACTCCCGGCAACGAGGACTTTGTCAGCGAACATCTCTATAATAATGATGAGCTTCATGCACAGGTTGCCATACTGCGCAACAACTTTATGAATAACGCCCAAGCTCTTATTCACGGAGATCTCCATTCAGGATCCATTTTCGCCAATGAAAGCGGGATAAAAGTTCTCGATCCTGAATTCGCCTTTTACGGTCCCATGGGCTATGACATAGGAAATGTCATCGGGAACCTCTTCTTCTCTTGGGCAAACAAGGCATTTACCATGCCTGAGCAACTTGAAGCTATTGAGGCTCTCACATTCACCATAGCCTCTACATATGACCTGACCGAAAGTAAGCTCTCTGAAAAATATGATGAGCTCGTCACTTTCCCGCTCTATAAAAATCCGTCATTTAAAAAACATTATCTTCACGGCTGTATGGCCGATTCAATCGGATACGCCGGAACTGAAATCATCCGACGCGTCGTTGGAGATTCCAAGGTTATAGAGGTCAGCTCCGTACAGGATATGAAAAAACGCATCCCCATGGAGAGGGCCCTTATCAATCTTGGTATCGAGCTTGTGATGCACCGCAAGATTATTTACTCAGGCAAAGAGATAACTGATATTTTCCACCGTATTCTGGCTGAGACTTAAGGAGATAGCAATATGGAACGTATGGATTCAGGAATGCCGTTTCTTCTAAAATATGAAAACGTAGCATGGTATGAAAACGGTAAAGTTCGCATTCTGGACAGGCGCGTATTCCCCACAGAAGTCCGTTTTGTTGAGTGCACCGATTATATGGAGGTTGGGCAGGCCATTGCCGACATGGTTACTCAAAGCGCCGGACCATATACCGCTGTCGGCATGGGTATGGCTCTTGCAGCATATCAGATAAGAAATAAAGGCAAGGATAAGCAAGTCGAATATCTCAGGCAAGCCGCCTGTGATTTGGCTCACTGCCGGCCAACCACCGCAAATCGTTACGCTCAAATAACCAACCGCTGTGCAGATGTGGCTGTCGCCGCCTTGGAACACGGGAAGGATCCGATAGAAGCCATCTTCAATGACACGATTGCCTCCATGAACCGCCGGTACGGCACCATGCAGGTAGTCGGAGACTATCTTGAAGGGCTTATCCCCGATGGCGGAGCCATTCTAACCCAGTGCTACGGCGAGACAATCATCGGCACAGTTATAACTGCGGCTAAAAGAAGCGGCAAGAATTTCAGAGTATTCTGTGCTGAGACACGCCCCTATCTTCAGGGCGCACGCCTTACCTCGAGCTGCTTCGCTGAGGCCGGTTTTGACACCACCGTTTTGACGGACAATATGATTGCCTATGCAATGCAGCACGAGAACATCAGCCTGTTCACATCCGCCGCGGACTCAATAGCTCGTGACGGCCATATTGCAAACAAGGTTGGTACTTTCCAGATTGCAATTCTCGCCAAATATTTCGGCATTCCCTATTACGTAACTGGTATCCCCGACAGGGATAAGTACACGAATAAAGATATTGTTATAGAAATGCGCGACCCGGAGCAGGTTCTTCGCTACCGCGGGATTCAGAATACGCTCCCTCAAGTCAAGGCAATATACCCGTCTTTTGATATTGTACCGCCACATCTGATATCCGGTGCGGTCACAGACAAAGGTGTTTTTGTCCCCTATTTGTTGGACAGATATTTTGACGGGGAAGAAAAAACATTCTATTGATAGCATTTGCAATTTATTGCATATAGCATAAAAAATTTAAAAATCTGTAAAACAGGAGGATTTAAATGAAAGTTTATGTCCGTGCTCCCTACCCCGAGAAGAATCTTAATGAACTTAAAGAAATGTTCGAGGAAGTCATCTATGAGCCTTGGACCGATACCGGAGAGCGTTATTACGAAGACGAGATGCTTGAGCACCTTCTTAAAGAGAAACCCGATGTGCTTATCACCGAGCTGGACAGAGTAACTGCAAAGGTTCTTCAAGGCTACAAGGGGCTAAAAGTCATAGGCGATTGCAGATCATCTCCCGCCAATATTCAGGTTGATGCGTGCACAGAGGCAGGCATTCCGATTCTCTGCACTCCCGGGCGCAACAATCAGGCCGTTGCGGAAATGCTTGTTGCCGGCATTATAATGCAGTATCGCAACATGCTCCCCGCTATTGATTGGATGAGGAACGGTGGCTGGGTCGAGGGCACAACTCCGTATTTCTTGTTTATGGGGCATGAGCTTCAGGGCCGCAAAGTCGGCTTCGTCGGCTTCGGTGCAGTCGCTACTGCGACCGCAAAGATATTGGATGGCTTTGACTGCAACATATGCTTCTACCGCCGTCAGTCCGGCGACGTCGGACACTACCGCAATGTCGGCTTGGAAGAGCTGTTTGCGACCTGTGACATCGTCTCTATCTGTCTCCCAGAAAACGACAAAACACGCGGTATGATTGACGAGAAGCTGCTTCGCTCCATGAAAAAGGATGCTCTGTTCGTCAACTACGGCCGCGCTGCGGTCGTCGACAATTTCGCACTGGCCAAACTCCTTGAGGAAGAGGCCATAGCCGGCGCAGTTATTGATGTTTTTGACAATGAGCCCCCCACGGAGGCCGACAGACACATCTTAAATGCCCCCAATGTGCTCCTCACCCCGCATATTGCCGGCTCAACATATGAGGTAACCAATCATCAGGCCGATATTCTCAACGAAAGGCTTAAGCTTTGGCTTAACGGCGAGAACTTGCAGAGCATAGTCTATAACAAAGACATTCTTGCAAGGTGAATGATAATGAAGCATTATCTTATGGTCGATATGGGCACAGGCAATACCCACGTCGCTGTTACTGACAGCGTGGGCAATGTTCTTGCCTTCAGGTCTTTCTGGAATACCTACCACCGTGATAATACCTACCCGGATGCCCAGTATTTTCTCCCCGAAGAATGGGCTGCAATGATCCTTAAATGCTGTGACGAACTGCATGAGGAGCTTCCCGATGTAAAGATCAGCGCCGTTTCTTCGGCAGGCGCAAGGCAAAGTGTCGTGCTGCTTGATAAGCAAGGCAAGCCTTTCCTCGGTCTCCCCAATATCGATAACCGCGGGAGTGAGTATATTGGCGAGATTGGTGGGAAAGACGAGATATACCGTCTTTCCGGCAGATGGGCAACCGAGGACTTCTGTGCGGCAAAACTTTATGGCTTCAAAAAACTCTACCCCAAGGAATACTCCCGTGTCGGATCAATCCTAAGTCTGGACGGCTGGATAGGTTTTATATTTACCGGAGTTCAAAGTTTTGAACCCTCACAAGCCTGCGAAACACAGCTGTATGACATAGGCGCGAAGACTTGGTCAAAAGATCTTTGCTCTAAGTTCGGGATTGACTTCTCCATCCTGCCGCCTCTTTGCTCTGCCGGTGAAACAGTTGGGCGTATTCTTCCGGAGCTTGCAGGTCGCTTCGGCATGGCTGATAACGCTGTGTTCGTTGCGGGCGGTGCCGACACTCAGGTTGCGCTGCATCAAACCGATATTCAAATCGGAGATATAGCCATAGTATCCGGTACAACATCCCCGGTAGTCAGCCTTGTAGATACACTCTACTATGATCCGGGTCAGCGTGTATGGACTAATTCAAATCTGGGTGCCGATGGCTATGTCATTGAGATGAATCCGGGTGTAACGGGACTTAACTATCAGCGCTTCAAGGGCAATTTCCTTCCCGACATAAGTTATGAAAAATTGGAAAGGATTTATTCAGAGAAAACGGAGTTTTTCTGCACTGCTTCGTTCTCCTCATTGCTCTTTTATGAACAGCGTTCCCTTCGAAAGGGAGGATTCTTTATGCAGTCTCCCATGTCTGACAGTGTGGATCGCATTGACATGGCATGGGCAGTCCTTGCGGATATTGCCTGCTCGATCTACGAGCAGCTCTATCGGCTGTCAGAGCTTACCGGCTTTGAAAAAAGCTACATCCTGGGTTGTAGCAACGGATTCCGTTCTACCGCTCTGTGCAGGATGATTGCAGATCTTTCAGGGCTGGAGCTGAGAACCAGACCGGGTTTTGAGAATGCGACAGTAAACGGCTTGGTAGCTCTTTGCGATCGCGCCCTTGGACTTGACAAAGGATTTGTCGGCAGCGAATATAATTCGTATATGCCGCGCAGAAATCAACTGATTCACCGCTACCACCCGTTGTGGAGCGAAAACAGATTAAAAGCAAACCGGATAGAAAACAAATATTAAATTTTAAATTTGGAGGATGTATATTATGTTGATGCAAGAAGAACGCGAACAAATAGTAGAAATTGGTAAACAGATGAGCTCGTCCGGCCTATGTCCCGGCACCAGCGGCAACCAGAGTGTTTATAACCCCGAACTCGGTCTGATGGCTATAAAGCCCTCCGGAATCGGATACTTTGAGACCAAGCCCGAAGATGTTGTCATTATGGACCTTGAAGGCAACATTGTTGACGGAAAGCGCAAGCCCTCCAGTGAGTGGGACCTGCACACAGTTTTCTACAGGAATAAGCCTGAGTGCCGCGCCGTTGTACACACACATTCCACATACTGCACCACATTTGCGGTTCTCGGTCAGCCCATTCAGGCAGTTCACTATGTTATCGGCGATGCCAATACCCACGAGATTCCCTGCGCCCCCTACCACACTTTCGGCACCGTTGAGTTGGCCGAAGACGCCATCAAGTACTGCGGCAGCGGCGATGCAGTCCTTCTTGCAAACCACGGCATTGTTGTATGTGGCAAGAACCTTAAGAGTGCTTTCGGTTTGGCAAAGAACCTTGAATATATTGCCGAGCTTCAATACAGAGCCATGTGCATCGGCAAGCCGCAGGTTCTCTCTAAGGAGGAGATGGACATCGTTATGGAGAGCTTCAAGTCCTACGGTCAGCCGGGCGGCGGCAAAAAAGCTTATTAATTTTTTCCTGTTAACACTGAGATAAGGAGCAAAACATGAATTCATTTGATTTCTACAGCCCCACATATTTTGTTTTCGGCCGTGATCGTGAAAATGATACCGGCAAGTATGTCACCAGGTTTGGCGGCAAGCGTGTGCTCATCGTCTATGGCGGCCAGTCTGCAAAGAAGTCGGGCCTGCTTGACAGAGTCAAGGCATCCATAAACGATGCAGGTCTTTACAGCATTGAGCTGGGCGGGGTAAAACCAAATCCTAAGAGCGACATTGTATATGAAGGTATCGAACTGGCACGTCGAGAAAAGATTGACTTTATCGTTGCAATAGGCGGCGGCAGTGTTATCGACGCCGCGAAAGCTATCGCAATGGGCGTTCCTTATGAGGGTGATTTCTGGGATTTCTTCTCCGGAAAAACCCCTGAAACCGCCTTGTCCGTAGGCGTTGTGCTGACCTTGGCTGCCTCCGGCAGCGAGGGGTCCCCAAATGCTATTATTACCCATGAGGAGACTTTAGATAAGACCGCCGCTGAGGCTGACTGCATTCGCCCCAAGTTCTCCGTTATGAACCCGGCGCTCACCGAAAGTCTCCCCGCTTTTCAAACCGCCTGCGGTGTGACCGACATAATTTCTCACGCTCTGGAACGCTATTTCACCAACACGCCCGGTGTCGAGACTACTGATAGGCTGCTTGAGGGCATCGTTCTTGCAATGATTCACGAAGGACGCACCGTTTTGGCCGACCCTCATAACTTTGATGCACGCGCAAATATCATGTGGGCCGGCATGATCTCCCACAATGACATCTTTGGCGTTGGACGCAAGCAGGATTGGAACAGTCATCACCTTGAGCATGTCTTATCCGCTGTGTACGACTGTGCGCATGGCGCAGGCCTATCCGTAATCATTCCCGCTTGGATGAGCTACTGCATCGAGCACAGTGATGCCAAACGCTTTACCCAGCTAGCAGTCAGGGTTTTCGGCTGCCAGCTTGATATCAATGATCCCAAGCGCACCGCACGTGAAGGCGTTGAGGCTTTCAAAAATCTTATGCGTGAGTTTAATATGCCCCTGAGCTTTGCCGAAATCGGTGCAGATCCCAATGACATTGATAAACTGGTTGAAATGAATGGCGTAGGCGACGGCATTACCGACGGTTATGTCGGTCTTACCTCAGATGCCATTCGTGAAATCTATGAGCTCGCCGCCGGTTTACGCTGAAATATTTTATTTTAAAAAGAAAGAAGGATAATTATGGAAAACAAATTTGGCTTTTCTACCCGTCAGATTCATGTGGGGAAGCAAAAAAACAGCGCCGGCGCGCTGTGCGACCCTATCTATCAGACCTCCACCTTCATGTTTGAAACTGTCCAGCAGGGTGGCGACAGATTCGCCGGTACCGAGTCCGGCTATATATATTCCCGTATATCAAACCCCACCACCATCTCTGTTGAGAAAAAGATGGCTTCCCTCGAAAATGGCGAAGAGGCCATGGCGACCGCCTCCGGCATGGGCGCAATAACCGCGTCGCTATATTGCAGTGTTGTTGCCGGCGATGAAATTGTCGCCGACGAGACTCTGTATGGCTGCACCTTTGCTTTCCTTTCCGAGGAGATTACTCAGCTTGGTGTCAAGGTCACATTTGTCAATATGAACAATCTGGATGCTCTCAAGGCCGCTTTAACTGAAAATACCAAGGTCGTATACTTTGAGACGCCTTGTAACCCCAACATGAAAGTTATTGACATCAAGGCAGTTGCTGATATTGCGCATTCATTCAATAAAGACATTAAGGTTATTGTTGATAACACATTCTGCTCACCCTATCTGCAGAGGCCTCTTGAGCTTGGTGCTGATGTTGTCGTTCACAGTGCTACAAAGTACATCAACGGGCACGGCGATGTTATTGCGGGCTTTGTTGTCGGTAAGAAAGAGTTTCTGGACAAGGTTCGCGGTATAGGCGTCGTACACATGACAGGTGCTGTTATGAGCCCGTTCAACGCTTTCCTCATCGGCCGCGGCTTGAAAACTCTGAGCATCCGCATGGATCGACATTGTGAAAATGCAACTGAGCTTGTTAAATACCTTGAAGCCCATCCTGCAGTTGCAAAGGTCTACTATCCCGGCCTCGAGAGCTTCGATGGATACGAAATAGCAAAGAAGCAGATGGATAAGTTCGGCGGCATGCTTTCAATAGAGCTGAATGCCGACAAGAACACCGCCGCAAATGCTATCAACAAACTGAAGCTCTGCACCATTGCCGTCTCCTTGGGCGATGCGGAGACTCTGGTTGAGCACCCAGCTACCATGACTCACGCCAATTACTCAGCTGAGGAACTTGCAGCAGCCGGAATCTCTGAGGGTCTTGTCAGGATAAGTGTCGGTCTGGAAGATATTGAGGATATCATTGCCGACTTCGAGCAGGCATTTGCTGACCTTTGTTAATTTAACAACAAGACCGGACAAAAGAGATTTGTCCGGTCTTGTTTATTATCGCTCTAAATACATTGCTATGAAAGGAATAATTATGAAAGTTATAGCCACTGCAAACGCTCCCGCCGCAATAGGCCCATATTCCCAAGCTCTGGTCGTTGGAAATTTAGTTTTCACCTCCGGCCAAGTCGGTATTGATCCCGGCACCGGTAAGCTGCCGGAAGGCCTTGAGGCGCAAGCACATCAAGTTTTTAAGAACATAGCCGCAATTCTTGATGCTGCCGGCACCGACATGAGTAATGTTGTTAAAACCACTGTTTTCATAAAGGACATGAATGACTTCGGCAAAGTTAATGAGATATATGCCAAATATTTTACCGAGCCATATCCAACCCGTTCCTGTGTCGAGGTCGCCCGTTTGCCCAAGGATGCGCTGATAGAGTGCGAAGTAATTGCTGAACTATAGTGTTGATGTAAGTATTCATCAAATGCTCTATACAACGTATTCAACTACTGTCCTATGAAAGTCTAAAACAGCCGATACGAATTTGTATCGGCTGTTTTATTAGTAAACTGATAAATTTAGCTGTTTTTCCAAAGACCATGGAGGTTGCAGTATGCATAAACACTCACAAACTCGTCGCCTTCGGCAAAAGTGAAGCTTGCCTTGGGAGGCTCGCCCGGCTTCAGACTCTTTCTCTGATTTCCCTTTGTGCCCTCGACCGCAATCCACTCGATATAGTGGTTGTCTACCATGGGATGCTCTGTGCTGCCTACTTCAACGTTCAGGACCCCGTCCTTAAGCTCGAACACGGGAATATGCTTCTCGGTTGAAGCCTCGACTGTATCGGCAATGAGCTCGCCCATTGTTTCTCCGCAACATACAACGCGAACTCCGCTGTCTTTAAGGTGGGCAATTATATTGCCGCAAATTTTGCACTGATAAAATTTCATACTTTCAATTTTCCTTTCTTGTTTCTCTTTTTTACTTATTGTTTTTTTGGGTTCGGTAAAATTAAACTTCCCAGAAGAAACCCCAAAACTGCACAGTAGACGGTGAATACCGCCGGATTTCCGATTATTGCACATCAGCTGCTGCAGCCGATTTGTTTTGAATAGACATAGCCGAATATTGCCCCTATTAGGGGGAAAATAAACCGCAGCGCGACAATAATCTTCTTTTTCTCAGTTAAATCTTTCATTTCCTGCTGATAATTGTTTCCAAAGAGTCCCGACGCTTATAAACTATTTCACAAGCGCAAGAAGCCTTTCCTTGGGCACAACTCCGATAGACTTGTTATATACCTTGCCATCCTTAAATGCGATGACCGTGGGAATGGTGGACACGTTAAACCTTGCGGCAAGCTGAGGCTCTTCGTCCACATTGATCTTACATACAAAAATCTCATCCTGCTCCTCTGCCAACTCATCTATAACGGGACCGAGCATTCTGCATGGTCCGCACCACGCTGCCCAAAAGTCCGCTAAAACAGGCTTTTTCGAGCCTATAACCAACTCTTCAAAATTGTCTTTTGTGATTTTTGTAGCCATTTTTTTATTACCTCCAATTCAATATTAGACTCTGTCTAAATTATACCACATCCGGAATTATATAACAAGATTAGTGGGTATTTAATTTCGGCTGTTATATGCCTCTATGCCAAGCTTAAGAAGTTCAAGCGCACGCGCTAAATCCGCCCCGTTTAGGACATAGGCAATTCTTATTTCGTCCTTCCCTTGGCTCACATCCTCATAGAAACCCGTTCCGGGTGAAAATATTACCGTTTCTCCATTGTCTTCAAACTTATCCAGCAAAAACTCCATGAGTTTTTCACTGTTGTCAACGGGGAGCTTTGCCATTATATAAAAGGCGCCGTCGGGTTTTCCGAAAACTATTCCCGGGATTTCACTGAGCTTTCTTATGGCAAGATCTCTGCGCTTCATATATTCGGACTTTATTTCATTGAAGTATTCAGGGTCCAAACGGTAGAGCGCGGCGGAGCCTATTTGATCTACGCTGGCAACAGAAAGTCTGGTTTGAGCTATCTTCATGGCCTGAGTCATGAAATCCATGTTTCTGGAGATTAAGCAGCCTACCCTGGCGCCACAGGCGGAGAACCTTTTGGATACCGAGTCTATGACAATCAGATTCTCGTCTATGTCGTTGTAGCTCAGCATGGACTTGAGAGGCTCATCGGAATATGCAAATTCTCTGTACACCTCATCGGAAATAAGAAACAGTCTGTGCTCACGGGCTATATCCTTAAGAAGCTCCATCTCCTTGTCGCTTAGAACAATGCCCGTCGGGTTGGAAGGATTTGAAATCATTATAGCTCTGGTATTCTCATTTATAAGAGGCTCTATCTGCTCTTTAGTTGCATATCTGTAGCCGTTTTCGGGGCTTGTTTTTATTCCCCTTATCTTGGCGCCGCTGAGAATCGTATAGGTGAAATAGTTGGGATAGAAGGGCTCGGGAATTATTACCTCGCTGCCTTCTTCCAAAACGGTAAAGAGAGCTATAAGAAGCGCTTCACTGCCTCCGGCTGTTGCGACAATCTCTTCGGCCTTAAGCTCTATTCCCATACGAGTAAAATATCCCTGAATTGATTCTACATATTCTGATATTCCGGGCGACGGGGCGTAGGCCAAAGTGCCGACCTCATAGTTTGACACTGCTTCAAAAAACTCTTTAGGTGTTTTAATATCAGGCTGTCCTATATTGAGTCTGTATATCTTCTTTCCTTTTTTTACCGCTTCGCTTATTTTAGAATCGAACTTGCTTATAGGAGACGAAGGGCACTCTAAAATCTTTCTGGACAATTTCATTTCATAACCTCCTTGCTTTCAAGTGATTATACTCGAATTATTTGCAGTATTAAAGTCTTAGACACAATTTTGTCATTATTATTTTTTAAATGAAACTTTATTTAAAATCCTATACTCTTCTTGTGGTTTCAAAGTAAGCTACTAGGTAAATCTCCGCTCCATGTTATATAGGTGGTTTTTATTGAAAAAAGATTCGAAAGAGTGTATTATGTTTTATATCTGTTACGCAATGTGAGGTGTGTGTTTGCTAAGACTGGGAATAATCGGCGGAATGGGCCCTTTTGCCTCAGCCGAACTCTACAACAAGATTTTACACAAAACCCTTGCCGAGAGTGACAACGAGCACCTGCATATAATAATAGATTCAAACAACACCATTCCCGACAGGACTGCCGCCATTTTGGGGCACGGTCCTTCTCCCCTGCCAATGCTCATTGAATCGGGGAAAAGACTTAATGAAATGGGTGCCGAGCTTCTGGCCCTGCCATGCTTCAGCTCTCACTATTATCTCAGTGCTTTGCAGAACAAACTCGAGATTCCGATAGTCAGCATGATTGACACAACTGTTGCACATCTAAAGAGGACCGGCATAACTTCTGTTGTCCTCTTGCAGGCAGAAGGTCTTGCAAAATCAGGCATTTTTGAGCGGGCGCTTAAATCTGAGGGGATTATTCCCGTATTGCCCGACAAAGATGGTATGCGTCTGCTCATGGAGCTGATCTACTCGGGAGTCAAAGCGAATCGCTCCGACTACGATGTGAGAGCATTCATCGGCTTTTGTGATAATGCTATAAATAAAGGAGCGTCCCATTTTCTTTTGGGCTGTACCGAGCTCCCGATTGCCTTTAGACACTATAAAATAGATTATCCGGTGATTGACACTTTATCTATTTATGCAGAGGCAATTATTATAAAAGCCGGCGCAAAGCTTAGAACAAGAGAAGGAATAAGTTTATCAAATGCATGAAGAATTTCTCTTTCATAATAAAAAAAATATATCTATAAATAAAGCTGAGCCGAAAAATCGCTACATAAAGCAGATTATGGGCTCCGGCACTTCTGTTTTTTGGACCGCCTTAGCTCAAAGTCTGAAGAAGATTTTCTTTTCAAAGCTTCTTGCTTCGCTTTTTGCAGTTTTAGCTTTATTGTTTTCGGTTGCGCTCTTAATATATAAGGACATTAGACCTTTTTATGTTTTGGAGCTTGGAGAACCCATTCCGTCGGCAAATGTTTTTTTGAAAGCAAACGGACGGGGCGCAAAATATGTGAGCGATTTAGGCGGAATTGATATAAACAGCGAGGGCACCCATATGATAAAGGTATCTTATGCCGGTGAGGACAGATTTGTTCTCTTTATGGTCAGAGACACCACAGCGCCCTCCGCTGAATCGTCAGAGCTGAATATAAGCATAGATGAGCGTCTTGAAATAACGGATGTAATCTACAACATTAACGATAATTCCAGAATATTTGCTTCGTGGGTATCGAAGCCCAAGTTTGGCAAAGCCGGAAGATACACAGCTAAAATCAAGCTCCGCGACGAATACGGCAATGTAAATACCCTTAACACCGTTGTAAACATACGAGCTGTGGTTGATGAAATTGAATACGAGGCGGGCTCTGACTTTCCGGAGCTTCATGAGGTTATGCTCGTTGAGCGCGATGATGCCGTTTTTGTACACAAGCCCTCTGATTTGGAACTTAAGACTCCCGGATTGTACAGACTTACAACAAAAATTGACGGGAAAAAATACAATACCGACTTTTATGTCAAGGATACCGTTGAGCCCAAGCTGGAGTTGAAACCAATGCTTGTGAGTCCGGGAGAAGAACCCGAATTTGAATTGCTTATTGATAACGCAGAAGATGCCACTGAGCTTAAATTTGAATACGAGACAGATCTTGATATAAACAAGCCGGGAATCTATCCCGTCATAGTTACAGCCACCGATTTGGGCAACAACAGTGTAAGCGTTGAAGGCAGTATTGCCGTGACGCACAGCCTGGAGTTGGAAGCCAGAACCGAGCCTCTCACCGCCGAAGAGGTCTCCTCGGTAATGGGCGTTTCACCTGAAAATATAGTTTTTACTGAAACTGTTGTTCCAAACAAGCCGGGCACAAATATATTTCATCTCAATTTGAACGGCGAAGAAACAATCTTTGCAGTTTTGGTAAAAGATACCGTTGCACCGGCTGCAACGGCCGTCCCTGTTGAGTGGTATGCCTGCTACCCCGTGGATGCGAGGAGCTTTGTTTCAAATATAGCTGACGCAACTGAAGTTAAGGTTTCTTTTGTAAATGAACCTGACTTCAACCTATTGGGCACACAGAACGTGGAGCTTTTACTTAGAGATGCAGGCGGAAATGAATCTCGCCTTTCAACCACTTTGACACTTTATCCCGATATCGACCCACCTGTTTTATACAATGTCAGGGATAGATTTGCCTATGTTAACGGCAATGTCTTTTACCTAGAAGATATTTGGGTGGAGGACAATGCCGATCGAGATGTGCAAATTGAAGTTCAAAAACCCACAGTAAACCCGCACAAAGAGGGCCAATATGCTGTGACTTATATTGCCCGTGACAAGGCGGGCAATACCAGCACCAAATCCTGCAATTTTATTTTTATTCCGCAAAAGGTCTCTGACGAAATGCTGGAGACGGTTAGGAATGAAATTTATGCGAAAATTTTTACGGACGGTATGAGTACTGCGCAGCAGGCGAGGGCAATTTTCAACTATATATTCCACAACATTGCTTACGTAAACAGTTCTGATAAGAGCGATTGGAAGGCAGAAGCTTACAGAGGTCTGACACAAGGTCAAGGCGACTGCTTCACGTTTTACAGCGCCTCATATCTTTTGCTATCCGGCATTGATTGCGAGCTCATGAGCGTAACACGACTCGGGGGCTCGACAGACCACTTTTGGTGCTATGTAAATCTCGGCAACGGATGGTATCATTTTGATGCCTGCAATGTCGGAGCCGGCGCCAGCGGCTACTGCTTTATGCGAACCAGTTATGAAATCCTTTTCCGCGGGCCTTACTACTGGGGCTTTGATGAAAGCATGCTGCCTCCGTCTGCAACTGTGCCCTTTGCTCAAACTGAATTGGGAAAATGAAGAATATCTTAGATTTTTTTGAAAATACCGTTTCAAACTGCCCCGATAATCTCGCCGTTTCCGACGGGAAAGACGAGCTGAGCTTTCGCACTCTGTATACGGCATCAAGAGGCGCGGCAAGCGCTCTTTTAAATCGCGGCTATAGAAATGAAGCTGTTGTTATATTTATGAAGAAGTCCGCCAGGGCAATTTGCGCTCTTATATCTTCTATCTATGCCGGTCTTTATTATGTGCCCGTGGATGAAAACATTCCATCTATGAGGAGAAAACAGATACTGAAAGCCGTTTCTCCACGGCTTATACTCTGCGACAAAGATTCTCTTGAGCTTTTACAGGCAGACATTGGGGATATTGATGCTGAAATTCTTTTTTTTGATGATTTATTATCTGAAAAGGAAGATAAGATTCTCCTCGATGCGGTGAGAGCCGAGCAAATTGATTTGGACCCCGTTTACCTTGTTTTTACAAGCGGCTCGAGCGGCGTCCCAAAGGGTGTTCTTTGCACACATAGAAACCTCATAGACTACGCAGAACAGATAAGCAAACTTATAAAGCCCGATTCCGAGAGCATTTTCGGCATGCAAGCTCCTCTTTATGTAGATGCCTGCATGAAAGAGATACTCTCGATGTTTTGCTGCGGATCTAAAGTTGAAATAATTCCCCAAAGTTTATTCGGTTTTCCCATTAAGCTTTTAAGCTTTTTAAATGAGAAGAAAATCACTAACATTTGCTGGGTTTCTTCCGCCCTCATTATGATTTCATCCACGGGCTGTTTTGATGAGCTTCGTCCGCTACACTTAAAGACAGTATGTTTCGGAAGTGAAGTCTTTCCACCGGCCGAGTTTGCGCTCTGGCGCAAAGCGTGTAAAAATACACGTTTCATTAATTTATATGGGCCTACCGAGGCAACCGGTATGAGCTTTTACTATGAGGTGCCCGAAAATTTCCCCGATAAAACTCCCATTCCAATCGGAAAACCGTTTAAGAACACACGCTATCTTCTTTTATCTGACGAAAACAAAGAAGTTGCCGCAGGTGAGATCGGAGAAATTTGCATCCTTGGTACGTGTCTTAGCCCCGGATACTTTGCCGATTTTGAACGCACGGAAGAAAGCTTTGTTCAAAATCCTCTTAACAAGCTTTGGCCGGAGAAGATTTATAGAACAGGCGACCTTGCCTTTGAGAACGCCGACGGAGACCTTGTCTTTGTCTCAAGAAAAGACAGACAGATTAAACGCATGGGTTATAGAATAGAGCTTGATGAGATTGAATCCGTTTGTAAAACAATCGACGGAATTATTCTTTGCTCTTGCCTCTGGGACAGTCTTAACTCTATAATAAGCTTGTTCTACACGGGAGATTTATCGGAAAGGGAGCTGAGGTCTGAGCTTCGCAGAGCAATGCCCCTTTACATGATGCCCCAAAAGCTTATAAGGCTTGATAGCATGCCCCTCATGGCCAGCGGAAAAATTGATCGTAAGAAGCTTGAGACGCTTTATAAAACCGAGTATTAGGAGCATTTTTTGGAAGAAATACTTAAACTTTTGGATTCACTGGGATTGGACATCGATGTGAAAAGCTGTAAAAGCCTTGTTGACGACGGCTACCTGCAGTCTTTGGACATAGTTTACCTGCTCACCGAGCTGAGCTTTATTTTCGATATAAAAATACCTGCCGGTCAAATTGTGCCCGAAAACTTTAACAGCGCGGAGGCGCTTTGGGATATGATACAACGCTTAGAGGATGATTAATTGAGTTTTGTCTCGCTGAACTTTGTTTTACTTTTTGCACTGCTTGTAATTATATACTACTGCCTGCCGCACAGAATCCGCTGGGTCCTTCTTTTGCTTTTCAGTCTTTTCTTTTACTCCTTCGCAGGCTTGGAGGCGAACATATTTATAATCTGTTCGTCATTTTTCTCATGGGCTTGCGGACGGCTTATTTCCAAAGGCTTTAAAGATGAAAAACTTGCTCTATCTATGTTGCCCGAAGATAGCGGGCGTGAGGATAGAAAAGCCTTAAAATCCGCATTTCAAGACAAAAGAAAGCTTGTTCTGCTAATAGGACTTGCTTTAAATCTCGTCCTTCTGGCCAGCCTTAAATATTCAAACTTTTTTATAGATAACATAAACAGCATCTTTGGAAGCAAAATTGAAAGGCTTAATCTTCTTTTTCCACTTGGAATTTCTTTTTATACATTCAGAAATATAAGCTATCTTGTCGATGTCTGCTGGGAAAAAACAGACTCCGAAAGAAACTATCTCAAGCTTCTTCTCTTCACCTCATATCTCCCTCTGATAATACAAGGTCCCATTGCTCGTTGGGCGGAGCTTAAGAATGAGCTTTTCGAAGAAAAGAGTTTTTCTTCTCTAAGGCTTCGCTCGGGACTTTATCGTATGCTTTGGGGCTATTTTAAAAAACTTGTGATTGCCGACAGACTTCTGCCCGTGGTAACGGGTCTCTGCGCTCCCGGAGAGGAGTATGAGGGAATTTTTGTTCTGATTGCCGCATTGTTTTATGCTGCCCAGCTCTACGCAGACTTTACAGGCGGCATAGATATAACAATAGGTATGTCCGAGTGCCTTGGTATTAAACTTCCCGAAAATTTTAAAAGACCGTACCTTTCGAGAAACATAGCAGAGTACTGGAGACGCTGGCACATTTCAATGGGAACTTGGTTTAGAGACTATGTGTTCTACCCTCTCTCCCTGTCCCCTTTCCTTATGAGGCTTTCAAGAGCCTCCAGAACGCTCTCTCCCGCTATTAGCAGAAAGCTGAGCGTTTACATATCGACGCTTGTAACATGGTTTTTAACGGGACTCTGGCACGGTCCGGCATGGAACTTTGTTGTGTGGGGTCTTTTAAATGCATTTTTCATATTGCTTGCCGAGGAAATAAGGCCTCTCTCCGGGCGATTCAGAAAAAGGTTTCCTTCTCTCGTCGCCGGCAGGCTTTATGCGGGCTTCGAAATAACAAGAACTTTTCTGCTGATGTGCGCCATAAGATGCTTTGACTGCTACAGAAATGTGCCCGTGACTTTTTCTATGCTGAAAAGCCTTTTTACGCCAAATCAAACTGGCAAACCCGTAGTGCAGACTTTACTTTCATTCGGGCTCTCATCGGCTGACTACATTGTAATTCTTGTGGGTGTTTCGTTTTTAATCTTTGTGAGTTTATTTGAGAGCAAACATGGAGATATAAGGCTTAGCTTGGAAAAACTTCGCCCTTTATATAGGGATTTAATATATCTTGGTCTTATCGCTGCTGTTTTGGTATTCGGAATTTACGGTTTCGGCTATGAGCAGACGGAATTTATCTATAATCAATTTTAAGAGCGTTTATGTTTAAGAAAAAATACGGAAAAACTGTTTACATCTTGATATTTTTAATTTTCTCAATTGCAGTTCTTGTGTTTTTGGGCAAAGTTTTTATGCCTAAATACAGAAGCTCTCTTAAAGAAGGCGGACTGACAGGCGACTATTACTTGGAAAAAGTCCCCCATGACCTTATATTTTTGGGAGACTGTGAAGTTTTTGAAAACTTTTCTCCGGCAGTTCTTTGGGAAAGCTATGGAATAAGCTCCTATATAAGGGGCTCCCCCCAGCAACTCATCTGGCAGTCGTATTGGCTTTTGGAAGAGGTCTTCGCGCGAGAAACTCCAAAGCTTGTCGTCTATAATGTGCAGGCCATGAAATACTCCGAGCCGCAAAAAGAAGCATATAACAGGATGACAGTTGACGGTATGCCGCTGAGCTTATTTAAGCTTAGAGCTGCAATAGATTCAATGACAGAGGGTGAAAGCCTTCTCAGCTATGTGTTCCCTATTCTCAGATTTCACGAGAGGTGGAAAGAGCTCAGCTTTGAAGACCTTGAATATGTTTTTAAAAATGAGCCGATCAGCGACTCCGGCTATCTTATGCGCTGTGACATAAAGCCGATGGATACGCTTCCCGAGCCTCCTGTGTTGACAGACTACGACATTTCGGAAAAATGTTTTTCCTATTTAAAGCGGATGAAAGAACTCTGTGAGAAAAACGGCTCCGAGCTGGTGCTGATAAAGTCTCCCAGTCTTTACCCGCACTGGTACGACGAATGGGACAAGCAGATAGAAGAGTTTGCAAAAGCTGAGAATCTGCGGTATATTAACTTTCTGAATTCCTTTGAGGAAATCGGACTGGATATGAGCCGCGACAGCTACGATGCCGGGCTCCATTTGAATGTTTATGGGGCCGAGAAGCTCTCATTATATTTTGGCAAATACCTTGCGGATGAATTTGAATTTAGGGAGCATGAGGACAGCACAGTTCGCCTTTGGGATGAAAAATGCATGGCCTACCATGCAAGAAAAGAGCTTCAAGAAAAGGAATTCAGCGAGCTCGGCTACATCACAGGAATCAAGTGATTTTCGGAGAAATATATGAAAAAAAAATTAATCATATTATGTCTTTTTGCGCTTCTTACAGTCTCTGCCTGCGGAGCGCAAGAAAGAACAAGCGAGCAGGCAAAACCCCCAGCGACAATGACTCCGGTACAAGAAACTGCAATGCCCGCATATGAAAAACTGTACATTCAACTTGGAGATCTGCGCATAGGCATATTTGATGACGCAAACATAGTTCTTTCGGCGCTTCCTCCACCGATCGGTACCTTTGAGGCCGAGAGCTGCGCCTATCAGGGAATGGATTCTTTTTACTATTATGACGGTTTCCAACTTATGGTAAATGAGATTGACGGCGCCCGACAAGTAACTTCGATTGGTATTAAAGATGACCTCTTTAAAACACCTCAGGGTGTGAGATTCGGGCTCAGTAGGGCCAGAGTAAAAGAACTTATGGCACCTCTCGATCTTGAGATGATTGAGGATGGGGATATTCTGCAGTATATAGATTGCAAAACAGTGCTGAAGCTCCGTTTTGACCTGGACAAGCTCGTCGCCGCCGAATATACCCCCTATAAAGCAGAATAAATTTTAAATAGGCATAAACTAATTTGGATTATGCCTATTTAAAATTTTTTAGCATTCTTATAAATCCTCTTCCGGTTTAACGCAGGAGAGGATTTAGGATATACTGTTTTTCCGAAGGTTAGAACAGAAGAGCCACCACGGGCAAAGTTGCCAAAGTGTCGCTGAGTTCATCGAGAAAGTCATTAAAACTCAGGAATTTCTCTTTTCTCGTGAGATAAAAAACAACAACGCCCACAATGGCGAGTATAACTGTAGCACATACGATTTTTAACAGGATCTTAAGAAATTTTCCCATAATTATTCTCCTTGTTTATGTTTATTTAAAACTTTCTTCTGATATTATAAACCATTTAAATATCACTTGCAAGGGGTTAAAGAGAAATTTTGATTAATCACCCTGCAAATAATCTATTTTGATTAGTTCAAATAAAGTGTTGTGTAAGTTCCATTGGGCTAAGCGCTTCATTCCCCTTATATACTCTCATATTTCCTGAGGATATTTCATCCATCAATATGACCTCATCGCCTGAATATCCAAACTCATATTTTATGTCGTAAAGCTCAAGCCCTTTTTTCGCCATCTCATCTTGAATTAGATCGGTTATTTTCTGACTTTGCGCCTTTAATGAGTCATACTGCTCAGCCGTCATAACTCCCAAGACAACGAGGGCATCTTTTGTAACTAGAGGATCTCCTTTTTCGTCGTCCTTGAATGTTGTCTCCACATAGTTCGGAAGAGGCTTGCCTGCCTCGATATACTCACCGTATCGTCTGATAAAGCTTCCGACAGCTCTGCGTCTGCAGATTACTTCAAGTCCCTTGCCAAAAGGCAGCACCGGTAAAACCTCCATCTCGGCTTTTTCTAAATCTGCCGAAACATAGTGAGTTTTGACTCCGCTTAAACTCAAAATTTCAAAGAAATACTTGCTCATTCGCAGGTTTTCTATGCCTACTCCCTCTATTTGAAGAGCGACCTCATTTTCGCCCGGGTCGAAGACTCCGTCCTTGCCAGTGCAGTCATCTTTAAATTTGAGAAGATAGTTGCCATTCTCCAGGCTGTAAACATTTTTAGTTTTACCTGTATAGAGCAATTCCAATTGAGTTTCCTCCGAATCAAAAAATTTCACCTGATTTTATCATTGCTGTTTTATGCTGTCAATTTGCATAAGAGGATAAATCTATAAATTCTGTATATAGAATAGATTCCGCTTATGCCTAATGTAGTTTTGCTCTGGGCATAATTTAAACATTTTTTAAGTTTGCCAAGATTTTCCAATTATTCCTTGCAATCTACGCTTTTTAGTACTATACTCTCAACGAAGTGAATAGCAGAGAAAATGGTTTTTAAGTCGGTACCGTGATGCCGGCAAAGTCGCATCTCATTTTTTGCCGCTCATATGGACTAAACCTTGCAGCGGTTTTTTTGGAGTTTTTATGAAAATTAAGGCTACGCTCATGGACGAGAAGTCTTTAGGTCGAGCTCTTATGAGGATATCTCATGAAATAAGCGAAAAGAATAAAGGCGTATCCGAAATCGTGCTTCTTGGCATAAAAAGACGGGGTGAATGCCTTGCAAATATTCTTAAGCAAAATTTGCAGCAGATTGAGGGTGTAGGCGTTCCCTGTAGAAGTCTGGACATAAGCTTTTACAGAGATGACCTTGAAAAGATTGCGGAAAATCCTGTTTTAAACCCCGCCACGCTCTCTATTCCGGTTGCTGACAAGACTGTTGTTCTAGTTGACGATGTTATCTACACCGGCAGGACTGCGAGAGCTGCAATTGAGGCTGTCTTCTCTCTTGGCCGTCCCAAAACCATACAGCTTGCCGTTCTTATAGACAGAGGACACAGGGAGCTTCCCATAAGACCTGATTATGTAGGCAAAAATATTCCCACATCCCACTCGGAAATAGTTGAAGTGCGTCTTACTGAATACGACGGAGAAACGGGAGTATATCTTTTGGAAAAGTAATCTTTGCTGAGTTCGCGCTATGCGCTTCTCATAGATCAAGACAAGATAAGTGAGGTATGAAATGAATAATCAGAATCAGGATATGGACGCAATTTACGACGCCAAAAAACTTGGCCCCGTCAAAGCCGGTCTTTTGGGCTTTCAGCACCTCTTCGCAATGTTCGGAGCTACGGTGCTGGTTCCCACTCTGACAGGTCTTTCGGTTTCGTCGACACTCCTTTTTGCAGGTCTTGGCACGCTGCTCTTTCACCTGCTCAGTAAAGGCAAGGTTCCCGCTTTCCTCGGCTCCTCTTTCGCCTTTTTGGCAGGATATTTTGCCATAGCTCCCAACGGAGAAAGAGAGCTTTTGCCATACGCCTGCTTCGGCGTTTTTTTGAGCGGTTTTATGTATGTCATCTTGGCCTTCTTCATTAAGATTAGCGGAGTAAAAAGAGTTATGCGCTACTTTCCCCCTATAGTAACCGGACCCATAATCATCTCTATCGGTCTTTCGCTCTCCGGTTCCGCAATTACAAACGCATCTTCAAACTGGGGCATTGCAGTTGTTGCCGTGTTCCTCGTGGTTCTTTGCAATATCTGGGGCAAAGGAATGATAAAGATTATTCCAATACTTGTCGGCACTTTCGGCTCATACCTCGTCGCAGCGCTCAGCGGCAATGTGGACTTTTCCAATGTTGCATCTGCCAAATGGATTGGTCTGCCCTTTGAAATGCAGGATACTGTATTCGGACTTTTAAGCGGCGAATATGACAGCGGTCTTTTGATTACAGCGGCGCTCACTATTGTTCCCCTAGCAATTGCCACTATGGTTGAGCATATAGGTGATATCTGCGCCATTTCCTCTACCTGCTCCCAGAATTTTATTGAAGACCCTGGTCTGCACCGCACCCTTCTGGGCGATGGTCTCGCCACCAGCTTAGCTTCTCTCTTTGGTGCGCCGGCAAATACCACCTATGGCGAGAACACCGGAGTTCTCGTACTCACAAAGGTCTATGACCCCATGGTAATAAGAATCGCCGCTGTTTTGGCTATACTGCTCTCATTCTGTCCCAAGTTTTCAGAGCTGATAAAGTCGATGCCTCAGGCCACCATTGGCGGTGTGAGCTTGATTCTTTACGGCATGATTTCGGCGGTTGGCGTTAGAAACGTTGTTGAGAACAAGGTTGATTTCACAAACAGCAGAAATGTCATAATAGCCGCCCTCATACTCGTGTTAGCTATAGGAATAAGCTACACAGGAAATGTTGAAGTTATGCTTGGCTCTGTTACAGTGAGCTTTGGCGGCCTCGCCGTTGCCTCCATTGTAGGCATAATCTTAAACGCCCTGCTTCCGGGCAAAGACTATGAATTTGGAGTGGATCTTCAGGGCGACACCTCTGTAAACTTCAAAGTCTGATTCTTTCAAGATGCGAAAAATGCCTCACTTTTTTGGTGAGGCATTTTTATTATCCGTTTGTTATAATTTTTATTATATCTTCTAAAGCGCTTCCGCTGCCTTCCGGCTTTTCATCCACCCCGGGCGACGTTGTCGGCTCGGGATCGGGGCTTGGGCTTGGAGTCGGTGTAGGTTTAGGTTTTTCTTCGAAATAAACCTCTATTGTGTGCTCTTCTCTTATATTTTCTATAGTGAACTTCAGCACCCTTCCGTAATTATGGCCATCTATTATAAGCTCTTTTACAATCTTGCCTTTGTCCGGCTTTATTGAAAACACCACACTCTCGCCGTCTTGGACAATAAAGCTTTTAGGCGGATCTATCTTACCGCCCGGACCGCAAAATATATATATTGCAATCTCTTGCGGTTCGGGTGTCTCGGTATGCTGCGGGCTCGCCGTCGCGGCTATGCTGAAATCTGGCGTAACATCTACATCCGGAGCCTCTGATTCGAAGCCTATCTGGGCCAGCCCGTCTCCTTTTGCCGTTAAATGCTCTTTGGGCTTGAAAGTAAATACCCCCTGTGAAATGCAAAATGCAACAGTTATAACAGCCAGCACAAAAAAAAGTGCAGCTAAAAAAACTATCTTTCCTGAAAATTGTTTTTTTTCCGTATTTTGGTCCATGTTCTCTCCAAACTATCTGTAGATATAGCAAAATAATAGTGATAGAATAATTTTTATCAATTTAAGTTTAACTCGGAGGTATCTTTATGAAGAATGTTCTCATAACCGGCTCTTCCCGCGGCATAGGCGCCGCTACCGCCCGACTCTTCGCAAAGGAAGGCTGCAATGTTTATATAAATTATAATAAATCCGAAGAAAAAGCTCTTGAACTCGCTTCATCGCTGGGCGCCTGCGCCATTAAGGCAGACGTTGGAAATTCGAATGAAGTTGAGAATATGTTTGCTTCTCTGCCTCCTCTGGACATCCTCTGCTGCAACGCCGGAATCGGCAAAACGGGTCTGATTCAGGATATGAGCTATGAGGAGTGGCGGGAAATATTCTCGGTGAACACAGACGGTGTTTTTTACTGTATTAAAAATGCGCTTCCTAAGATGATACAAAGAAAAAGCGGAAACATCGTCATTGTTTCATCTGTACTCGGGCTGCGTGGCGGATCTTGCGAGGCTGCTTATTCAGCCACAAAAGGCGCTCTTATTGCCCTTACCAAATCGCTCTCTAAGGAGCTCGGTCCGTCCGGCATTAGGGTTAACTCAGTCGCTCCCGGTGCTATCGACACCGACATGCTTGCTTATCTTGATGCCGCGGAAAAGGCTGAGATAATAAGTTCGTGCAGTGTAGATCGGCTTGGCAGCCCCGAGGATGTTGCGAAAATGATATGCTTTTTGGCATCTGATGATGCCTCTTATATAAGCGGTCAAATCTTCGGTGTCGACGGCGGTCTTATTATTTAAGAGTCTTTTTTCGGTTTATTGCGTCTGGGTCTGCGCTTTTTGAAGGGTCTCTTGCCCTTGCGTTTCGGCTCGGCGGTATTTGAGCTCGCCGCGTCACTCGTTCGCTGATTATCTGTTGACTTCTTCTCATTTTTTGACGCAAGCTTCATTCTTCTGGAACTGCGGGGTCTTCGTTGAGCCTTTGATTGAGCGCCGGTCTGTGCATCATTCTCTGCTTGCCGAACTTCTGCGCTTTTCACACCTAAGCTGTCTTCCAACTCCTTTGTACTCAGGAAAACTCTCCTCTCCGTCTCAGGCAGAGAGGGTTTTTTCAGTCTTCTTGGAGGCTCGGAACCGTCTTCCGGTTTTCCGCCTTCGACAACTAAAATCTCTTTTACCGGGAGAGTGCGCTGGGAATTTTCGTCATCATTATCCAGCTTCACTTTAACAGTTTGGGCAAGAGTAGCGCACTGTATGACAGTTCCGAATCCGAATTGCGTTTCGACATAGGCTCCGATCTTCGGAAGCAAAGCGTTCAGCTCGGCATATGCCTCCTCTTCGTAAGTCAGACAGCACATAAGTCTGCCGCATACGCCTGAGATTTTGCCGGGATTTAGAGAAATTGATTGTGATTTAGCCATCTTTGTGGAAACAGGCGTGAACTCCTCGAGATACAGGTTGCAGCAGAAGGGCCTTCCGCACATGCCAATGCCTCCCAGAAGCTTTGCCTCGTCACGCACACCCACTTGACGAAGCTCTATTCTCACCTTAAATACGGAGGCAAGATCCTTGACAAGCTCTCTAAAATCTACTCTTCCATCAGCCGTGAAGAAAAAAGTGATTTTACTCCCATCGAAATTATATTCACACTCAATGACCTTCATATCAAGTCCGTGCTTAATAACTTTTTCTTTGCATATCTCAATGGCATTTTTTTCGCTTTGCCTATTTATCTGATCTATGCGTAAATCCTGAGCAGTACACTTTCTGAGTACAGGCTTGAGAGGAGACTTTATATTCTCATCCGGAACAATGTGTATACTACTGCTGCAGCAGGCAATTTTCTGCCCTTGAGCAGTTTCGACGATAACAGAGTCGCCCTCCGAAAGAACATGGCCGTTCGGAGAAAAATAGTAGGGCTTTCCTCTGTTTCTGAATTTTATACTGATAACTAGCGCCAATTTATTTCCTCATTTCGTGTTCTCTGTGTTCAAAGCGCCTGCAGATATAAGGCCTGATACTTGTTTTACATTCACATTCGAATTTAAATAAAGTACACAGGTCGAAAAAAGCTCATAGAGCTCGAGCGCTTTTTTTCTGCTTATATTATAACCGCTTTTTCCTTTGGCTGCTAATCCCGCAAGCTCCCTGCCAAAGTTCATGAGCGGCATAACCTCTTCGGATTTCAGCTCATCGAGCTGATTTGTTGCCTCTATAAGTCTATTTAGACTATTTTTGCCGACAGCCTCAAAAATACTCTCTATAATTATTTTGTGCTCTTCCGCAGTCTCGAAAACATTGGGCTCTAGGCTTGGAATCTCTTCCATTATACAGCGAGAACAAACCGTCGGAAGCAAACGCCCTGTAAATTCCGCCGTTAAAATGAAAGCCGCTTCGCCTGTAGGCTCCTCAAGAATCTTGAGCAGAGCGTTTTGAGCCATTTCGTTCATATAGTCCGCATCAAATATTATGTAAACCTTTCTTACGGCCTCATTCGGCATAATAATCGCATCTTTGACTATATCTCTGATTATATTTACGCCGATTTCGTTTTTTCTATTGCCATCTTTTGTAAGTCCCGCTCTTACTTCTATGACATCGGGATGTATTCTTTTTTCCGTCTTTCTGCAGTGGGAGCAAACTCCGCAGGCTATATCTCCCCTATCCTTGCATACAAAGGCCATGGCCAGCTCCAAAGCTCTTTTTTCCCGTATCTGCTCTGAATCCGATGAGATTATGTATGCGTGGCGAAGGCCTAGTTTGATTTTCATTTTATAACTCCAAATTGCTTACTCATACTTGCGCAGCTCGGGAAAGCTTTTAACGACATAATCCGAGCTCAAAAGTGCAAGTACGAGTGCGCTGCCGACAACTGCTCCAAAAAGTCCCTGTGTAGAGTTGGGTATTATTTCCGCAACGGCAGCCATTCCAAACCCAAGTATAGTTAATTCGTAAATAAAATAGAGTACAACCATGCAAATTTCCGCAATCACAGCTGCAATGAAGACCCTTAAATATGTTTTTTTAGTGGGTAAAATCTTAAAAATTGCTGAAGCTGTCACTGACATTATGAATTTGATTACAAATGTCCCCGGTGCATAGACAGTAAAGCCGAGGATAATATCGGAAAGCGCGGAGCCGAGGCCGGCGGCTATCCCGCCCCAGACTCCTCCGAGCAGCATGGATCCAAGTATGACAAATGCATCTCCCGCATGCACATATCCGCCTATCGGCGTGGGTATTTGTATTATCATAGTGGCGACACATGTTATCGCCGTGAAAAGTGAGGCAAAAACTAATTTTCTGATTTTTATATCCACTATTAACACTACCTAAATAATCGAAAAACTCTATTCATACCGTTTAATTATAATATTTTATATGATTAAAATCAACCACACATTCGCTTGCCTCAGAATATGCTCTATGCTAAAATCAGCGAAAAGGATGTGCTTTAATTGAAAGACAGGCTATATATAAGAGACAGCAGTATTTTTGAATTTGAAACGACCGTTAAAGAACTAAGGCAAAGTGAGAAAGGTTTTGAAGTCTCGCTTATTGAGTCCGCTTTCTTTCCGGGCGGCGGCGGTCAGGAACACGATGAGGGTACTTTGAACGGCATTACACTCCTGGATGTCTTTGAAAGAGACAACGAGGTATGGCATCTTATCAGCGAATCCCTTGATCCGGGAGAAAGAGTTCTTGGGAGGGTTAACAGAGAACTTCGCATTAGGAGAATGCAAAATCATTCCGGAGAGCATATAATATCGGGCCTAGCCAGCAAGCTTTTCGGAGCTGAAAATGTGGGTTTTCACCTCTCTGATCCATACATGACCATAGACCTAAGTGTTGAACTGATCGATAAAGACATAGAGCTTTTAGAGCTTATGGCTAACAAGGCAGTATATGAAAACATTGAAATCTGCTCGTATTTCCCGGAAAATTTAAGCGAAATTGACTACCGATTCAAAAAAGAAACCGGCGAGCTCACAAGGCTGATATCTATTGACGGCATCGACTGCTGCGCCTGCTGCGCTCCTCATCTTAAATACACGGGACAAATAGGCCTTATCAGAATAAGTGATTTTATGCGTCACAGAGGCGGAACCAGACTGACGGCACTCTGCGGCTTGAACGCTCTTTCGGAATACAGAGCTCTAGACTCTGAACTTAGAGCCGCATCTCAGCTTCTTTCGGCTCCAAAAGAGCAAGTCTCAAAACATTTAGAGCAGAGGCTCGCAGAAATCGCTGAACTAAAGCAGAGAATAAAAACACTGTGCCGAGAGAGCATTGATTTAAGGCTGGAAGCTGCCGATTTTACAGACGGCAACAGGATCGAGTTTTTTGAAGACTATGACTTCGAGCTGCTTAGATACTGGACAAATGCCGCAAAGAAGCTCTGTAGCGGAGTTGCAGCCGCCTTCTCGAAAAGTGGCAACTCTTATTACTATGTTATAGGCTCGGAAAGCTTAGATATGAGAAAACTCAGCAAAGATATTAATGCGAATATAAGCGGCCGCGGCGGCGGAAGCACCGCCATGATTGAGGGAAAGTCCGATGCTTCAAGAGAAGGTATTGCTGATTATTTTATGAACACGCATTTTTAACGATCAAGCTATATGAAATCCTTCGGAAATAATCAATAAGAACAGATACGATAATTTTAAAAACGCTTAGAAAAATAAATCGAATTTACCTTTCGTTTAGAATTAGCATTGGGGTGGAATTAATTTGAAAAATAAAGATATTTTTGTATACTGCATTGCTTCTACAATAACAATTATTTTAAATTTGCTGATGGCATTTGTCTTTAAGTCAGAAGATTCAACAATTTCTTATGCAAATTTAGCTGTTATAGCATTTACGGTATTTATGACATATTTGATATGGCAAAATGGAAAATATGTTGATAAAAATAGTGTGAAATTTGAATTACTATCAGTTTGGACTCTGCCCCTTATTTCTGTAGTTTGGTTTATTAACCGGGTTTTTCCGAGTATAATACCTAATATCATTAATTGGACTATGGTTGGTTTTGCTATTGTTATAGGTTCAATCGCTTTATTGATTTCTATCAAGAGAATCAATAAATAGTATATGGAGGGTATGCGTTAGTTTGAAAATTACTCAATCTCTACAAATTCTAGTTTGTATGGGCGCAAAACCCATTTCAAATACGGGTGGGCACCTGCCGGCAGTCAGCCAAATATTACTGAGGAGAACAGGAAAATGTTTAATTTTATTTGGCCAATAGGGTTAGTCGTGTTATCTAATGTAGTTTATCATGTGTGCGCCAAATCTGTGCCGGAAGGCATGAATCCCTTTGCGTCTCTCACAGTGACTTATATTATAGGAGCAGTTATTTCTGCAATATTGTATTTTGCTTTTAACAAAGGCGGTAATTTATTGAGTGAATATTCCAAGTTAAATTGGGCGCCGTTTATTCTTGGAATTGTCATTGTGGGACTGGAGCTAGGCTTTATTTTTGCATATAAGGCAGGCTGGCAGGTTAGCATCGCATCTATCGTACAAAGTTCCTTTTTAGCGCTTGCTTTGATTTTTGTCGGTTGCTTGCTTTACAAGGAAGCGTTGACATGGAACAAACTTGTGGGCGTTGTAATATGTCTGGTAGGGCTTATATTTATCAATTATAAATAATCGCAAATCCCGCTTTGTCTGTCTCATAAAAGCAAAAAAGAAACTGTAACAAGCGCATTTAAGATACACATAAAACGAGAAAATCTCCGCAGACAAGCTGCGGAGATTGTAATATTTAACTATATTTTGATTTATTTCTTTCTTACGCTGTCGATATAAGCTGTGAGATCAAGCATCTTCTGACTGAAGCCCCACTCATTATCATACCATGCAATGAGCTTTACAAAATTGTCGTTAAGACCTATGCCGGCAGTGGCATCAAAAATGCAGGTGTGGGGATCTGTGATAAAGTCGGAGGAAACAACCTCTTCATCGACATAAGAGATTATGCCCTTCATCTCATTTTCGGAAGCCTTCTTAACGGCAGCGCAGATTTCCTCATAAGAAGCGCCCTTTTCCAGTCTGCAGGTGAGATCGACTATGGAAACATCGGCTGTGGGAATTCTCATGCTCATACCCGTGAGCTTGCCCTTGAGTGAGGGTATTACCTTGCCGACTGCCTTGGCAGCACCTGTTGTGGAAGGAATTATATTGCCGAAAACGGAGCGGGAAAGCCTCCAGTTCTTCTTGGAAAAGCTGTCGACAACACTCTGGGTAGCTGTGCCTGCATGAACAGTAGTCATAAGTCCCTCTATTATGCCGAAGTTGTCGTTTATTACCTTGGCAAGGGGGGCAAGGCAGTTGGTTGTGCAGGAGGCGTTTGATACGACCGTCATATCCACGGTGTACTCATCTAGGTTTACGCCGCAGACAAACATCTTTGTGTCATCTTTGGAGGGCGCTGAAAGCACTACAACCTTAGCTCCGGCATCCAGATGCGGCTGTGCCGATTCTTTTGTGAGGAACGCACCTGTGCACTCGATAACATAGTCTACACCCATCTCTGCCCAGGGAAGCTTTGCAGGGTCTCTTTGGTCGAGGAGAGGAATGTTTTTACCATTGGCAACAATACTTTTCCCGTCTTCTCCGGCTTTAATCTCGCCGTTAAATCTGCCGTGTACCGTATCGTACTTAGCGGCGTAAACAACCATCTCTGCCGATTTATCGGGCGCATTGATTGCAACGATATCGAATTCATCTCTGAAACAGGTGGCTCTGAAAACCAGGCGGCCGATTCTGCCAAAACCGTTTATGGCAATTTTAATACTCATAGAATACCTCCGTTTGATAAGTTAATTTGCTTTTATATTGTAATACAAAAGCTTGACAAGTTCAATCTGATAACCTATATTGAACTCAATTTATTTTTTTAAATAGGAAAAATGATTTGAGATTGGATAAATTTATTAAGCTTTCAAGGCTTATAAAGAGACGAACTGTTGCCAAAGAGTTTTGTGACCTCGGCAAGGTGTCGATTAATTCAAAAACGGCAAAACCCTCTTCTGAAGTTAGAGAGGGAGATGTTCTCGAGCTTGATTTCGGCACAACAAAACTTAAAATATCTGTTGAGTCATTGGATGCGGGAACGGGTAAAGAAGCCGCCAAAGCTATGTACAAGGAAATTTCATAGTCCTGCTTAGTTTATTTTAGCTGCTCTTTAATTAATTTGGAATTTATGCTAGAATTATAGAGCAATATTTAACAAACTGGAGGTAAGGTTTTGGTTGTTGTTTATAAATCCAACAGCGGATACAGCAAGGCATATGCGGAACTGCTCGCAGATGCGCTTGATTTGAACGTCTACAGCATTGACGAGCTCCCCGATGTACACAAAGGTAATAACGCCATATTCTTCGGCTGGCTCTTTGCCGGCACAGTTGTCGGATACAAAAAGGCCGCTAAAAATCTGAATCTTATAGCTGCCGTGGGCGTAGGTATGAGTCCTGACACTCCGGAAATTGTTTCTGAAATTACAGACAAATGCAAAATTCCGGCTTCGACTAAAGTTTTTTATTTGCAGGGCGGATTTGATATCAACAAACTCAAGGGTCCGAATAAGCTTATAATGCAGGTAAAGGTTAAGGAAATTATCGGAAGACTGGAAAAAGCGGACACGCTTTCTCCCGCACAGGAGGCTACCTACAAGATGTGCACAGAGGGCTACAGCTGTGTCTCCTTGGAAAATCTCAAACCGCTTATTGACTGGTACAAGGCTCGCTGAGTAAAAAATCTTTTTTCGGCATACGCAAAAAATGTGTATGCCGTTTTTTTATTTCCCGTTTTGTGTTATCATGCCATAGTAATCTTTTTTATTTCAAGGGGTTTAAGATGAACAAGCTGAAAAGAATCCTCGCAATAAACGACATATCAGGGGTCGGCAAGTGCTCGCTCACTGTAAACATATCTGTCATATCCTCCAGCGGAGTTGAATGCGCTGCGCTCCCGACCGCATTGCTCTCAACGCATACAGGCGAATTTGAGGGCTATACATTCTTAAACCTTGGCTCGGAGATTGTTTCGATAGCCGAGCACTGGAAAAGCCTTGGAGTTCGATTTGACGGAATCGTGAGCGGCTACATAAGTTCTGTGGAGCAAGTAAGTATGGTAAAAAAAGTATTTGAGCTTTGCAGAAATGAAAAAACGCTTATTTTTGTTGATCCGATAATGGCTGATAACGGCGTTTTCTACAGCGGTTTTGACGAGAAAATGTGTGACGCTTTGAGAGAACACTCGAAAGGCGCCGATGCCATCTGCCCCAATATAACAGAGGCCGCCTTCTTAGCCGGCGTTGAATACGAAAAACCTCCTCACACAAATAAATTCGTGGAGAAGGTTTTATCACGTCTTAAAAATCTAAGTGTGCCTATAATTGCCATAAGCGGCATACATCCCGACGATGAAAAAATCGGAAATATTGTTTATGACTCAAAAACAGACACTGTTTTTAACGCCTTCAGGCCGCTTAGGCCCGGCATTTTCTATGGGGTCGGAGACATCTTCACCTCTTCATTTTCAGCGCTGATTACCAGAGGCGCAGACACTGAATCTGCCCTAAAGCTCGCTTCCGAGCTTGTAGACAGCAGCATATTACACACCTATGCAAGCGGCAAGGAGAGAAGGTTCGGCACTGACTTTGAGCCCGCTCTGTGCGAATATGCAAACAAGGTTGAGGCCTACTTTACTTAGGTTTAAAGCTGTCTTTAAGTGCAACCGAGCGGTTGAAAATCAGTTTCTCGCTGCTTGAATCCAAATCGGGCGTAAAGTAGCCCATTCTCAAAAACTGGAAACTCTCGCCGGGCTTGGCGTCTTTCAAAGAGCGCTCAAGCTTGGCGTTTTCTATTATCTCGAGAGAATCCGGATTTATAGATTCAACAAAATCTTTATCCGAGGCTTCAGGCTCGGGTTTTAAAAACAGATTTGAATAGATTCTGACTTCGGCATCGATTGAATCGGCCGCATTTACCCAGTGGATTGTGCCTCTAATCTTCCTGCCGTCGGAGGCATTGCCTCCCCTGCTTTCGGGATCGTAATCACAAATGACTTCTTCTACTATGCCTGCCTCATTCTTATTAAAATCAACACACTTGACTATATAAGCCCCCTTGAGTCTTACCTCATTGCCGATATAGAGTCTGTTGTATCTTTTTATAGGCTCTTCCATAAAATCATCCGCTTCTATCCAGAGATTTTTTGAAAAGCTCACTTTACGGGTACCGGCACTCTCATCGACGGGATTGTTTTCTATATCGAAGAGCTCGCTCTTGCCCTCAGGATAATTCCTTATCGTAAGCTTTATAGGCTTTAAAACCGCCATAACTCTCTCTGCTTTCTCGTTTAGATCCTCTCTGAGACAATGCTCGAGAAAGCTGTATTCTATTACATTATTTACTTTGGTTACGCCTATCCTCTTGCAGAAACTCTTTATGGATTCGGGGGTGTAGCCGCGGCGCCTGAGTCCGCAGAGCGTGGGCATTCTCGGGTCATCCCAGTCGGAAACATAACCCTCTTCAACAAGACGGCGAAGCCTGCGCTTGCTCATGACCGTATAGCTCATACCGAGCCTTGCAAATTCTATCTGCCTGGGTCTATGCGGCACGCTTACATTGTCGATAACCCAGTCATAGAGCGGTCTGTGATCCTCATACTCCAAAGAGCAGAGAGAATGGGTTATTCCCTCTATAGCATCCTGTATGGGGTGAGCAAAATCATACATCGGGAAGATGCACCATTTGTTTTTCTGTCTGTGGTGTTCTACATATCTGATTCTATAGAGCACCGGGTCTCTCATATTGAAGTTTCCCGATGCGAGATCTATCTTCGCCCTGAGAGTATATTTTTCCTCGGGAAACTCCCCTGCTCTCATGCGTCTGAATAAATCCAAGCTCTCTTCCTTATCTCTCTCCCTATAAGGGCTTACGGCAGGTGTTTGAGTATCTCCCCTATATTTGCTGAGTTCCTCAGCCCCCAGCTCGCATACATAGGCAAGTCCCTTTTTTATAAGCTCTTCAGCATAGAGGTAGGTCTGCTCAAAATAATCGGAGCCGAAGTAAAATCTATCACCCCAGTCATAGCCTAGCCAGTGGATGTCTTCCTGTATAGCCTCGACATATTCATGCTCTTCTTTTTCGGGGTTGGTATCGTCCATGCGAAGATTGCACAGGCCGTTGTACTGTTCGGCCAGTCCGAAGTTAATGACCATAGCCTTGCAGTGGCCTATGTGAAGATATCCGTTGGGTTCCGGCGGAAAGCGGGTATGCAGTCTCTGTCCCTCGCACCTGCCGCCCTCGCTGAGTTCTTCGTCAATGATTACTTCGATAAAATTTCTGCTTTCTTCCATATTTAAAGCCCTTTCAGCATTTTCTTGTTATTATACATTTATTGCCGGAGGTTTACAAGAATCCCTGCTCGGGATATAATTAATAAAAGAAACGGAGGCTAGTCTAATGTATGATATATGTATAATAGGCGGCGGCCCTGCCGGTCTTTCCGCCGCACTCACGGCAAACAGACGCAACAAGTCCTGTCTTATTATAAGCTCCGCGCCTGAAAATTCTCTTCTTTATAAGGCGGAACAAGTTGACAACTATTTGGGCCTTCCCCAAATAAGCGGCAAAGAGCTTTTAGAGCTTTTTGAGGCTCATGTCAGGTCGCTTGGCATCGAAATAAAACCCGGCATCGTGACAGCCATCATGCCCTATGGCGAGAGCTTTGGAGTGGCCGTGGGTTCCGATTTTTTTGAGGCAAAGTCAATTATCATAGCCATCGGCGTAAGCCGAGCTAAGCCCTATCCTGGCGAAGACGAGTTTTTGGGTTTGGGTGTTAGCTACTGCGCCACATGCGACGGTATGCTCTATAGGGGCAAGAAGGTTGCCGTTATAGGGCTGAGCACGGAAGCTCATGAAGAGGCCGAATTTCTGCGCTCGATAAACTGTGAGCTTGAATTTTTCGACTCTAAGCGCGCCAAAAAGTTTGAAATAGTGGGCTCTGAAAAGCTCGAAGCGCTCTTAGCCGACGGAGTACGCTATGAGGTGGAAGCCGTGTTTATCTTAAGACCCTCTGTTGCTCCCGACAAGCTGCTCCCCGATCTTGAGTTTAACGGCGCCGATATAAGTGTGGGCAAAGACATGTCCACCAATCTTCCCGGCGTGTTCGCCGCAGGTGACTGCGTGGGTATGCCTTATCAGATAGGAAAGGCCGTCGGCGAAGGCAATGTGGCCGCGCTTTCAGCGGTTAAATATTTAGACTCGATTAAATAAGCCAACCCCTTGATATTCCCTTAAAAAATATGTATAATCACTTGTCAAATGCTGTGATTGGCAGTAGTAAGCGAAGAAATCCGCACACAGAGAGAAAGCGTATGCTGAGAGCTTTTTGCGAGATCTCGCCGAAGTCGGCCATGAGCTGAGGGGCTGAAATAGTAGTAAGTTTCTCCGCATGCTCCCGTTAACGAGCGTTGAGTGTCGCTTTTTGCGAAACTCAGGTGGTACCGCGTTTATGCGCCCTGAGATTTTGGGGCGCTTTTCTATTTTATTTTTGTGAGGTATTCTAAGATGCGAGAAATGGAAAAGGTTTATAACCACAAGGAAACAGAGAAAAAAATCTATGATTTTTGGATGGAAAACAGGTTTTTTCATGCGGAGATTGACCCTGAAAAAACTCCCTTCACCATAGTTATTCCTCCTCCGAATGTCACCGGACAGCTTCATCTTGGGCATGCTTTCGATGAGACCATACAGGACGTTTTAATAAGATATAAGCGCATGGACGGCTACAACGCCCTTTGGCTCCCCGGCTATGACCACGCCGGCATCGCCACTCAGATTAAGGTTGAGGAGGCCTTGAGAGAAGAAGAGGGTCTCACCCGCCACGACCTGGGTAGAGAAGCGTTTTTGGAAAGGGTTTGGGCATGGAAAGAAAAGTATGGCAACACTATAGTTGACCAGCTCAAGTCTCTTGGCTGCTCCTGCGACTGGGAAAGACAGCGCTTCACCATGGACGAAATCTGCGCCAGAGCTGTTAAGGAGGCCTTTATCAGGCTTTATAAAAAGGGCCTTATATATAGGGGTCAAAGAATCATAAACTGGTGTCCCGTATGTGTCACTGCGCTTTCGGATGCCGAGGTGGAGTATGCCGAAAAAGAGGGCAAGCTCTGGCATGTCCGTTATCCACTTTCCGACGGAAGCGGAGAAATTATAATTGCGACCACAAGACCCGAGACCATGCTGGGCGACACAGCCGTCGCCGTCAATCCCGAAGATGAGCGCTATGCGCATCTAATCGGTAAAACCTGTATTCTGCCTCTTGTTAATCGTGAACTTCCAATAATTGCCGACGAATATGTTGAAAGCGACTTCGGTACGGGCTGTGTTAAGATAACCCCCTGCCACGACCCCAACGACTTTGAAGTGGCTTCGCGCCACGATCTCCCGCATATACTCATCCTGGACGACAACGCAAAGATTATAAACTGTGAGAGATACAACGGTCTCGGCCGCTATGAAGCCAGAAAACAGATTGTGAGCGATCTTGCTGATGAAGGCTATCTGGTGGAGACTGAAAGGCATGTCCACAATGTTGGAAGCTGTTACCGCTGCCATAACGATGTTGAGCCGATTTCTTCCAAGCAGTGGTTTGTAAAGATGAAGCCGCTCGCCAAAGAAGCCATCAGGGTGGTTGAAGAGGGCGAGATCAAGTTTGTTCCCGACCGTTTCTCAAAGATATATCTTAACTGGATGAACAATGTGCGTGACTGGTGCATCTCACGACAGCTATGGTGGGGCCACAGAATTCCCGCTTGGTATTGCAAGGACTGCGATCATATAACAGTCTCGAAAGATGAGCCTTACTGCTGTGAAAAATGCGACTCGAAAAATATTGAGCAAGACCCAGATGTCCTCGACACTTGGTTCTCGTCGGCTCTTTGGCCTTTCTCAACCTTGGGCTGGCCCGAGGATACGCCGGAGCTTGAATATTTCTACCCGACCGATGTTCTTGTTACGGGCTACGATATCATATTTTTCTGGGTTGCCAGAATGATTTTCTCTGCCATGGAGTACACCGGCAAAATTCCCTTCCACACCGTGCTCATACACGGTCTTATAAGAGACCATGAAGGCAAGAAGATGAGCAAATCTGCCGGAAACGGCGTGGACCCGATTGAACTGATTGATGAGCTGGGCGCAGACGCCCTGAGGTTCAATATTATCACCGGGAACAGCCCCGGAAACGATATGAGGTTCTATTATGAGAGATGCGAGGCCATGCGCAATTTTGCAAACAAGCTCTGGAATGCCAGCCGCTTTGTGCAGATGAACCTTAAGATCGAGGACTCCAAACTGCCCGATAAGCTCCTCATGCCCGACAAGTGGCTGCTCTCTAAGCTCAACCGCCTTGTTGGTGAGGTGAGAGAGAACATGGACAAGTATGAGCTCGGCATAGCTGCATCAAAGATTTATGATTTTACTTGGTCCACATATTGCGACTGGTACATAGAGCTTACAAAGCCCAGGCTGCAGGGCAATGATGCCGAAGACAGTGAGAGAGCGCAGCGTGTTCTCCTTTACGCCCTGCTTGAGATTCTGAGGCTGCTCCATCCGTTTATGCCCTATGTTACCGAAGAAATATACTCTGCCTTCCCCCATGATGTTCCCGCCCTCATAGTTGACAGTTTCCCGAAATTCAGCGAAGAACTCTCCTTCCCCGAAGATGAAGCGGACTTTGAGCTTATTATGGATGCCGTGAACGCTGTAAGAAGCCTCAGGGCGGAAATGAAGGTTCATCCCGCAAAGAGACCGCTCCTCTACATTTTGAGCGACAGAAGTGATGTGTTCAGAAGCGGTGAAAACTACCTTCTTAAGCTTGCCTATGCATCCGGGGTTGAGTTTATAGATGAAGTTCCTGCAAGCCTCGATAAGCTGGCGACAGCGGTTACGGAAAGCGCCAAGCTCTATATGCCTTTAAGCGAACTTATTGACTTTGATAAGGAAATTGAGCGCATAAACAGAGAGCTTAAGAAAGCCTTAGAAAACCTTGAAAATCAAAGGCGCAAGCTCTCGAACAAGGCATTTGTGGAAAAGGCTCCTGACTCGGTTGTCGCCAAAGAGCGAGAGCGTGAAGAGAAGCTCGTTTCACTTATCGAAAACCTCGAGCAGAGCTTAAAGTCAATGCAGGAATAAAAAAATATCCGGCTATTTAAGCCGGATATTTTTTATTATATGCTCAATACAGCTCAAAAGGCACTATTTCAACATAGGCCTCAACCGGAGCTTTTGACTTTACGCAATCGATAATTTGACGGCCTATGGGATTCAGTTCTTCTTCCCTGTCGTAGATTTTGAGCTCTTCTATGAAGAAGTTGTATAGAATCTCCGCGCCTTTATCGTAGCCCTTCTCTCCGAGACTTTCCTGAGTTTCAGGTCTTAAGAAACCCGTTGGAATAAATTGACCGTCGACCTTCATTTCTTTGAGAGAATAGCCCATAAGAGAGCAGCGCGCCGGAGTAAGCCTATCCGGCTTCATCCTCACACCGCCTCTTCTTGCCAAATACTCTCTGGCTATCCATTCAGCGGTAAACCCAACCTTGTATGTACCTATGTGTTGATTTGGTATGAGCACGCAGCGGGTGTTGTAGTTGTCGATTATCTGCTCTAAGAGCATGTTCGCCTGATTTACCCTCAAGCCGGTCGCAAAGGGCCAGTATGAGCCCACCCCCTCGCTTGTGAGCTCCTTAACATCGGAAACAACACTGGGGTTGTTGTAGCCTCTGGGAGCAACAAGCCTCCATACCCATGCCAGAGCCGGAGGAAGTATCTGCATTAAGCCCATTATGCCGTAGCTCGGATTCTTAGCCGATGCAGGGGGCATTCTGACTCCGAATGACCTGACGTCCACCGAAACCTTCTCTTTAACGATGTTCTGAATCAGGTTTCTGGGGATGATAACTCGCGGATTGGAACAGGGCTCTCCGTTTTGATTTGCAGAGTGCTCCCATGGCAGGCATGTAGAGTGCGGCACAGCTTCGATATTGAAAAACATGAGGGGTTTCGGCGAATGTATTGCAATCTTTTCATATGTCGGCTCACTGCCGTATTCTTTAATGCCGTCGACCCTGATAAACCAGCCGTTTTCACCGTCATAAAGGCTGAGCCTGCCGTTGCTTGTTTGAAGATCGGGATGGCAAATTGCCATATCGTCGGTTACCGGCTCAATAAGGCAGGTATCACTCATGTTTATAAAGCGCATGTCGCCCGTGATTATATCCTCGCCAAGTAAAACTCTGCCGTCCGGCTGGCGCATTATGTCCTGTAAAAGCTCACTTTTTCCACCGCCGGAGGCTCCCTCGTGCATCATGACAATCTCATTTTCGTAGGGTGTGATTATTCGAGCCGCGCTGGCGTGAGCCGTGAGCCACCCCTCTGCCTCTCCGATATCCAGAAGGACACTGTATATGCCTTTTTTTGCAGAGGGTCCGGGATAGAGGTTGTAGGAAAATATTTCATGCAGCTCAGTTGTTCTGTTGTGTACAACGACCTGTTTGCCCTCAAAATGAGTGTGTCTGAACGGAGGCGCTACATAGACTATTGCACGCGGCTTAAAGTTGTCTATTCTGTCTATCTCCAAGAAATGCTGCAGTTCTGCCAGCGCAAATGCAAAAAAGGCGGCGTTTCGCGGGCAGACAAGCAAAGACTCATAGCCGTATTTATAGCCTCCGGCCTTGAAAGGAACAACTATAAGTTCACCCTTTGCCAGCCAATCGAGGGTTTCTTTGCGCAGCTCCTCAAACTCATAACCGTAGACGTCTTTGAACCTCGGCTTATCGCTCGGAAGATTGTCGCCAATCCTCATGGAGTCGGGATCTCTGCGGCGCATATAGTCCTCGGGATAGTTTACTGCGGCGCCGTTTTTGCACCTGACCACATGGGCTTCTTTTATAAGTTCGTCTCCGACCTTATATTTCACCTCAACCTCATCTGCATGCAGATTCCCGAAAATCAGTTCATAGAGAACCTCTTTATTTTGCGGAATTATTACAGACGGGCTGTTATAGAGCAGGTTTTTTAGCTCCTCATCCAATATAAACTTCTCAAAATTAACATTCATATTCAATCTACCCCTTCAGATACAAGCCTTTCTCCTACTATATATACATCGCCGGCTCCGACAGTGAGAATTATATCTCCCGGTCTCGCAGCACTCCTCAGCATTTGAATCAGCTCATCAAAATCCTCGGAGAATATGCTCTCTGATATTTTTTCTTGCAGATCTTTTGAAGATATGTCCAGCTTGCTTTCCCGCGCAGCATAAATTTCCGCAAGGTAGAGGACATCCGGACGCTTAAGCTGACGCAGGAAGTCATCGAAGAAGGCCTTTGTTCTGCTGTAGGTGTGCGGCTGAAACACCAGAATGACTCTCTCATATCCCAGCGCTCCTACAGCATCCAAGAGTACCTTCAGCTCTCCGGGGTGGTGGGCATAGTCATCGTAGATGTCCGCCCCATTGAACTTGCCCTTAAACTCGAAACGTCTTCCCGCCCCCGAAAAACCTGCAAGACCATATTTTACTGCATTTGAGCTTACGCCGAGCGGTATACATGAGGCGGTTGCCGCAAGAGCGTTTTTTATATTATGTAAACCGGGCACATGTAGGATTACATCCGTGAGTTTTTTGCCGTGGTAGTAGATATCGAATTCGCTTCTCATACCTACCTGCTTTACTTTTCTGGCGTAGACATCAGCCTTGTCACTTAGACCAAAAGTTATTATTTTTCGGTCAATGCCCTCAATGGCGCTCATCGACGCTTCGTCATCGCAGTTTACAACAACGATTCCGTTCTCCGGAGTGCGCTCGGCAAAGCGTCTAAAGGAGGCCTTTATATGCTCTATGTCGGAAAAATAGTCAAGATGATCTTCCTCTATGTCCAGAATCGTAGCTATTGTGGGCGAAAACTCCAGAAATGAATCATGATACTCACAGGCTTCCAATATTATAGTGTCGCCCTTACCGACTCTGTGGCTTGCATGTAAAATCGGCAGCGTACCGCCTATCATTACAGTCGGATCCTGATCGGATGCAAGCATTATGTGCGTACACATGCTTGTGGTTGTCGTCTTACCATGGGTGCCGGATATGCAGAGAGCATTTTTGTAGGCCTTCATTATTGTGCCCCAAGCCTCTGCTCTTCCGAATATTTTAAGTCCTCTGGCTTTCGCTTCACAGATTTCAGGATTATCATTGTGAATTGCCGCCGTAAATATGACAAACTTTGCATCTGCCGGAAGATTTGAAGCCTTATGACCAATGCTTACCTCTATATTTAATTCACGAAGGTGCTTTATGTTCTCGTTATCTTTAACATCAGAGCCGGTAATATGAAGTCCCATATCTCTTAATACCTCTGCAAGAGGCGACATGGAGACTCCACCTATGCCGATAAGATGCCCTCGCATACCTTTTTTCATAAATCTATTAAAATCGCTCATTTTAACTCCCAACGACAAATTAGCTTGATATTAACCTTAAGGCGGTATTATAATACAAGCTGATTTAAGATACAAGTTGGTCTTTTATCTTTCATGAATTACATTGAATTAAACTGACCTTGGGGGTAATTATTTGTTTAAAAATATCACAGAACTGAGAAAATCATGTGCCGTTTGTATGGATTGTGAACTTTGCAAAACACGCACCAATGTAGTGTTCGGAGTTGGCAATGAGAATACTGAGCTTCTCTTTGTCGGTGAAGGGCCCGGTGAGCAGGAGGATTTGAAAGGCGAGCCCTTCGTTGGCCGCGCGGGAAAACTTTTGGATACCATGCTCGAGCTCATATATCTCGATAGGAGCAAAATCTACATAGCCAACATCGTCAAGTGCAGGCCGCCTAAAAATAGAGACCCGAGACCCGAGGAGAAGGCGGAGTGCGAAAAGTGGCTGAAAGAACAGATAAGACTTATAGACCCGAAGATTATTGTCTGCTTGGGCAGAATCGCAGCCTGCTACTTTATGGGCGATGATTTTAAAATCAGCCGAGATCACGGAAAATTCTTCGACATCGCCGGCAGAAGAGTTATGGCTTTATACCATCCTGCCGCCCTGCTCAGAGACCCAAGGAGAAGGCCTGAAACTTTTTCCGATCTAAAAATTCTGGAATCCGAGATTAAGAAAATATGTGAAAGAATGTAGTTGGGAGTTTATAATATGCCAAGTTTTAAAAAGCTGTCGATAAATGACAGAGATTGGATGATGGAAATCCTGAAAAAAGAGGGAACACTAAGCGCGGACTACAGCTTCGGAAACCTCTTTATGTGGCTGGGACAAAAAGGAATATATGTGACAAAATCAAACGACAGGCTTCTAATGAAGTTCGGGACAGGCTGGAACACACGGTTTTTCTTCCCGGTCGGCTCTGGACCTCTTGAGCCAGCCATATCCTTAATTCGCGAGGTTGCAAAAAAAGAAGGAGCCCCGCTTAGAATCGAATCCGTTACCGAGGAGAGCAGAGAGCTTTTAAATCAGGCTTTCCCGGGAGAATTTGAATTTTTTGAAAAACGGGACAGCTTCGACTATATTTATGAAGCTGAGACTTTCACCGAAATGAGGGGAAAGAAGCTGCACGCAAAACGCAACTTCTGCAACAGATTTGAAAAGACATATGAATGGAACTTTGAGCAGCTCGAGAAAAGACATCTCCCCCACTGTCTCAAGATACTTGCCGACTGGCAGGCCGAAATGGGCACTTTTACAGAGGGAATGAAAATGGAACATTCCGCCATAGTAAGAGGATTTATGTGCTATGAAAAGCTGGATTTTTTAGGCGGAGTGCTTAGAGCCAATGGGGAGATAGTTGCTTTTACAATAGGTGAGAAGATTCGCTCCGACTGCTTTGACATACACTTTGAAAAAGCCAATTCGGAAATAGCCGGCGCTTATCCGATGATTGCAAGGGAGTTTGCCAGACTTGTGGTAAACAAACATCCTGATATTAAGCTCTTTAACCGTGAGGAAGACATGGGGATTGAAGGACTTAGAAAGGCTAAAGAAAGCTTTTATCCGCTATATCTTCTAAAAAAATATAGGGCGCGGGAAAGAAAAGATGACTGAGGGCGTTTTCAGATATTCGCAAGCAGGTGACGTGCCCGCACTTAAAGCTCTTTGGCACATTGTTTTCGGCGATGACCTGCGATATCTTGACGGCTTTTACCGAATACTCTACATGCCCGAGCGCTGCGGCCTTGTGGAGGTTGACGGCGAAATCATTTCGGCGGCCTATCTCATTCCCGGAGCCCGCTACAATGATAAAAGTTTTGCCTATCTCTTTGCCGTTGCAACCTATGAGAAATTCAGAGGCAGGGGCTATGCGGCTTTAATAGCCAAAAGGCTCTGTGATGATGCCTTTTCGTCCGGAACTTCGGGCATCGCCACCCTCCCCGCCACACCTGAACTAATCTCATATTACAAACGAAGCTTGGGTATGAGTGAAGGATTTAAGAAAAAGGGCGAAAAAAATGAGCCCCACGTCAGTTTTGAAAATGACTGGAAGCTCTTCTCGGACTTTCACGGCAAGGAGCGGGGGCATGGCCCGGCGAGACTTCTGCTTTTAATGAATGACGGCTCCGATACCGAAAAATACGGCTCTGTTGTTTGGCCGCATGTTTTTGAATGAGCCTAATCTTGTTTTTGACAAGTACAACAAATAAGGTCTTGCCTTCAAATTCTCGAAGGTAAGTATGTGGCGAAGCACGACAAGAAAGGAAAGTCCTATAATGGCCAAGAGGCAGTTATTATAGGACTTTCCTTTATATTCATTTAAAACTTTCCCACATGGCTTTCATTGCTGCCTCAATATCGCTTTTTCCACGGCTTTCCAGTTTTTGAAAAAGTCTTTTTATTTCATCAAAATCAGGCCTGTTTTTATTTTTAGTATTCAGGAAAAAGTCGGAAAATATCTCTTCATAGCTTAAATCTCTGCGTGCAGACTTTGAGTCCGCCAGCTCGATAAAGCGCTCAAGCATCTCTATAACAAGAGCATCCCAGTGCTTATACACATCTTTGACTACATTTTCGCGAACAAAAGCTTTATTCTCGGGGCTTTTGTTCATAATCTCAAGCATTTTTTCCGCATAGGCATCCACGGAATCATCCGCTATATACCCGCTTACATCCTCCTCTATGGACGAAGAAGTTACCGAGTCTCGCAGGAAAAGCGTGGGAGTTCCCTGTGAGGCTGCCTCGATTTGTACAAGAGAGTTTGTGTCGTAGAGTGACGGAAACAAAAACAGATCTGCCGCAGCATAAAAATCGGCCAGTCTCGCTCTATCGGAAATTCTGCCGCTTATTATAACATTCTCTTCTATCCCCTCGTCTTTTATAAGGCTTCGAAGCCTCTCTTCGTCCGGGCCTGCGCCTACATAAATCATTTTGAAAGCTTTCTCACATTTCTGTTTGAGTTTACCCAGCGCTCTGGCAATAAAGAAGATGTTTTTGCGTTCTATAAGCCTTCCGACAAAGAGAAAAACCGTCTCGTTTTCTGATATATCATAGGCTTTATAAAGCTCCTTAAGCCTTTCTTCTCTGTTTTCTATCGGTCTTAAATCTGTGGCATTCGGGTGAATATACGGCTCTAACTTGCCGCCGTAGATCTTATAGAGCTCCTGCATTCTCCTGTTGGGAACCCAAATTTCGTCCGCCATGTCAAATACTGTCATTGTTTTTTCCAATGCAAACTCCACAAGCGGCTCGAACTTGAGATAGGTCTCGAAATCTTTTTTGAATTGGGAGTGAACTGTTGCAACCGCAGGTATGCCGTATTTATAGGCGTATCTGAGTCCGGCAAGTCCTATTGTAAATGGAGAATTTATGTGGACAATATCAAGTCTGGAAGCATGGAGCTCTGCATTGAAATCTATGTCAACAGAGGGAAGCGGCAGAACATACTCCTCAATTTTGAAAGCCTTAAGCGCTCCGCATCTGACTATGCGATAGGGGCGCTTTAAATCATCCTCCACACTAAAACTTGGCGTTTCTGTGGTGAAGACCGTAACATCCGCATATTTTGAAAGTCCGCGGGCATAGTTATCCACGCAGACAATAACCCCGTCGATGACGGGGTAGTATGTATCTACAAATATGCCTATTTTTAAACTTTTATCCTTGTTTTCAGTCATTCCTGCTCTCCCAAAGTTTCTCGGGGTACTTCCCCGCATTCACGAGAGCCCTTATGCCGGCTTCGACGAAAGGTTTATCCTCCTTGTATGTAACCCCATACCACTTATCTTGAGTTTCAAGCACCTCTACCGTGCAGAGGTTTTCCGCTAAAAGCTCTCCCACCAAAGTCGGCACATAGAACTCTTCATTCGGATTTTGGGGTATAAAATCATTAAAGAATGCAGGCAGCCGCTTTTCTATCTCTTCTAAAAAGCCCGGTCCGAAACCCCAGAAGTTCATTGATACTAGGTTATCGTCACTTAGATGAATGAGTGTTTTGCCCTCATCGGTACTGTATGCAGGGCCTTCCGGCGTTTTAACTACATATTTTCGCTCTACTATGCTATTTAAAAACTTGCCATCCCGTACACAAACACCTCTGGCAACCTTGCCCTTGTCCGTGACTGTATTTCCGAGAAGATAGCCGACCATGAAAAATTCCATGGGCCTCTTTTCTGTATTCATTTTATCCAATGCCTCTTTTATTTCTTTAAAGGCTTGCTTTCCGTAAAAATCATCGGCATTGATCATTGCAAAAGGTCCGTCTATCTCATCCTTGCAGCAAAGCAGAGCGTGAGCCGTGCCCCAAGGCTTCTTTCTCTCCTCGGGAATCTTATAATTTTCAGGCAAAAAGGCATCCATTTCCTGAAACGAGAGAGCACACTCTATATTATCCTCTATGCCCGGGAGAATCTTCTTGCGGAAATCCTCTTCCATGCTTCTTCTTATAAGAAATATGACCTTGGAAAAGCCCGCTCTTATGGCATCATAGACAGAGTAGTCCATTATTATTTCACCGCTGACTCCAACGGGATCGAGTTGCTTTAATCCTCCGTATCGGCTGCCCATCCCTGCAGCCAAAATCACAAGTGTAGGTCCTTTCATATTTCTCTCCTCAGTCTTCCGGATATCCGTCCGGATTTTTTTGCTGGAAATTCCAGCCGTCTCGGCACATGTCCTCAAGTGTGAACTCCGTTCTCCAGCAAAGCTCTTCTGCCGCCTTTGTGACATCGGCATAGCACGAGTCGGCGTCTCCGGCTCTTCTGCCTACTATCTTATATGGAAGAGAAAAGCCGCAGGCCTTCTCAAAAGCCGCTATAAGCTCCAAAACAGAATAACCTTTTCCCGTACCGAGGTTATAGGTGAACACACCCTCAGTATCTATTATCTGTTTAAGGGCTGAAATATGACCTCTGGCAAGGTCGACAACATGGATATAGTCCCTGACCCCTGTGCCGTCGGGTGTATTGTAGTCGTTTCCGTATACATTTATTGCCGGCAGCTTTCCCACCGCAACTTTTGCCACAGAGGGAAAAAGGTTGTTGGGTATTCCGTTCGGGTCTTCGCCTATGAGTCCCGACGGGTGAGCTCCTATGGGATTGAAGTATCTAAGCAGAGAGAAGCTCAAGCTCTTATCGGCAAAGGCGGCATCGCGCATAATGTCTTCTATAATCAGCTTGGTGGCTCCATAAGGGTTTGTTGTTTTAACCGGGAAGTCCTCTCTTATAGGCAGGGCGTCCGGGACACCGTAAACAGTGGCGCTTGAGCTGAACACCATCTTTGAAACCTTGTGCCGCTGCATTGAAAGCAGGATATTAATTGAAGAATATAGGTTATTTTCGTAGTATTGCAGAGGCATTCTAACCGATTCTCCAACAGCTTTTAAGGCGGCAAAGTGGATTACGGCATCTATATTACGACTTTTGAAGATTTCGTCAGTCGCTCGGGGATCTCTTAGATCGCAGAATATAAAATCTACAGGCCTTTTGCAGAGCATCTGCGTGCGCCTTACGGCCTCTTGCTTTGAGTTTATGAAATTATCTGCAATAGTGACATCAAAGCCCGCCTCACAGAGCTCTACAACTGTGTGGCTGCCTATATATCCGGCTCCTCCGGTTACAAGAACTCTCATAAGCCTTATACTTTTTCCCTTTCATCTAAACGTTTGAACCCTCTGTTTGCAAAATGCGGCAGAAAATACTCAAAGAGTTGCGTATTTTGTTCAACTCTAAAAGCCTTATATAAGACTTTTAGAGTTTTTTTCTTAAGATTAATTAGAACTTGAAGATGTTAAGGCCTATTTCCTCAGAGTATTTTCTGCCTACTTCCGCCTTTATAACATCCAACACTATCTCAGCTGTGACACTGATGTATGCCTCGTTCAGATGCCCTCCTTCACAGTGTGAGCTGCGGGGGCTGCCAATCGTTGCGTGTACATGGACATAGGATTCACCATCCATGCGGTTAATATTTCCCACAAGAGAAACTATCTCATAGTTTCTGTCATCGAACCTCCTTTTATAATACTGTCTATCATCAATATCATACACTCCGACAACAAGGTTGTTGCTGGCGCCTATACCTGTAACATTTGCAAAAAGAATATTTTCTTTTTCGGCTATTTTGAGGAGCGAGGACACAAGCTCATCCCCCGGGTCGAGCCTGACTATTATTTTCTCATTAAATCTCTTGTATTCCATAAATTACCCCTTTCTTTTTTCAGCAGAGTTTTGCCCCTGCTTCTATACCGTCATCAAGTATGAGGAGACTCAGCTCCTCCTTTCCGTCCCTAGTGCACACTGCCGAGATGAGCATTCCGTTAGACTCGAAGCCCATCATCTTTCTCGGCTCCAAGTTGCATATAGCAACTAAGGTTTTCCCTACAAGCTCTTCCGCCTTATAAAACTCCTTTATCCCCGAGAGAATCTGCCGCTCTCGGCCGCTGCCGTCGTTTAGAGTGAACTTTAGGAGCTTCTTGCTCTTGGGGACCTCCTCACAGGCAAGAACTTTTACAACCCTGTAATCGGCCTTCTGAAATGTATCGAAATCAATATTCTCCTGAATCATCGGTTCAAGCTCCACTACAGGTCCTTCCGGTATATCCGGCTCGTCAAGATTGTCGAGCGCTATGAGCTCGGCTTCCATATCAAGTCTCGGGAAAAGCACATCTCCTCTTTTAACTTCAGTGTCCGGTCTCAGGCTCCCCCAAACAGCTATTTTTTCCCAGCTTGTTTCATCCTTGCCTGCGCCTATTTGCTCCATAACCTTTTCAGAGGTTTCGGGCATAACCGGACTTAAGAGCATTCCGCTTATTCTCAGACATTCGAGGAGATTATAGAGAACAGTCGCGAGTCTCGCCTTTTTGCTCTCATCCCTTGCCAGCAGCCAAGGAGTTGTTTCGTCTATGTATTTATTGGCTCTGGACACGAGAGACATGACGAGCTGCAGGCCTGCCTGAGTCTCCATCTTATCCATGTGGGCCGAGTATTTATCTCTCAGAGAGCCTGCCATATCTATTATCTCGGAATCTTTCTCCCTATCTTCTTCCCTTTCTTTCGGGAGCTTTCCGTCGAAATATCTTTCAACCATGGCAACAGTGCGGGAGAGCAGGTTGCCGAAATCGTTTGCAAGGTCTGAATTGATTCTGGAAATCAGAAGTTCGTTTGTATAGTTTCCGTCCTGTCCGAGCTGGAAGTCGCGCATAAGGAAGTATCTGATTGCATCAACTCCATATCTCTCTGACAGCACATAGGGGTCTACAACATTGTGCTTGGACTTAGACATTTTTCCGCCGTCTATGAGCAGCCAGCCGTGCCCAAAAACCTTCTTCGGCAGCGGCACACCCACGCTCATGAGCATAGCGGGCCATATTATGGAATGGAATCTCACTATCTCCTTGCCGACCATATGCACATCTGCGGGCCAATACCGCTCAAGCCCGTCCCTGCTTTCGTTCATATAGCCCAATGCTGTCATGTAGTTGAACAAAGCGTCTACCCAGACATAGACAACATGTCCGGGAGCGAAATCTACGGGAACCCCCCAACTGAAGCTGGTTCTCGAAACACAGAGGTCCTCAAGCCCCGGGTCTATAAAGTTCTTTATCATCTCGTTCACTCTGGAAGCAGGCTCTAAAAACTCTCCGCTGAGAAGAAGTTCGCGAACCCTTCCCGCATACTTGGAAAGACGGAAAAAGTATGCTTCCTCTTCCGCAAAGCTGACTTCCCTGCCGCAGTCCGGACACTTGCCCTCTTTAAGCTGGCTTTCTGTCCAAAAGCTCTCGCAGGGTTTGCAGTACGCGCCCTTATAGACATCCTTATAGATATCCCCGTTGTCGTACATCTTTCTGAAGATGCGCTGTACGGCCTTGACATGATAGTCATCAGTGGTCCTGATAAACCTGTCGTTTGAGATGTTCATGAGCTTCCAAAGATCTTTGACACCGCGCGGGCCCTCAACAATTCTATCGACAAATTCGCGAGGCGAAAATCCCGCATTTTTTGCTGTCTCCTCTATTTTCTGTCCGTGTTCATCTGTACCGGTGAGGAACATCACGTCGTATCCGCACATTCGCTTGTACCTGGCTATTGTGTCGGTGGCGACAGTGCAATAGCTGTGTCCTATGTGCAGCTTATCCGAAGGATAGTATATGGGTGTTGTGATGTAAAATGTCTTTTTTTCTTTCATTTTAATTCTCCTCTGTACTTCATATAACGCTTTTATTTGCTCATGGTGTCGGGGGCTCCGGCTCCGGCGCCGGTGGGGGTGTGGGTTCGGGAGTTGCCGGCGGGGGCGTGGGCGTGGGCTCGGGATATTTGATATCCTCGGGGTGGAAATGATACTCGCTTCGCGAATCTTTTACCGTGTTGATAAGCTTGCCGTCTTTATCAAAGTATTTCTTATATAGCAGCGCGCCCATGCCCGTTGCAACCTCGGGATACTCCGGATTTTTATATACGAGCCAAGTGGTATATACAAGTTCTATGTATCCTCCGTCTACATTGGTTCCGTATATCTTAAGCGTCGCTTTATTGCTTTTGGTGTTTACCTCCGCCGATATCCTTATGGGATAGTCGGTATTGTTTGTAAATTTCAGGTCCGGATATCCCCAGCTTACGGTGGCATCTTGAGCCGGCGGCAGGTATCCCACTCTGAAGTAGTGGTTTTCACGTTCATCAACCTGTAGGTCAGCGTAGAGAACGCAGGTGTAAAGACTTGAGGAGACTTGGCAGATTCCTCCTCCAAAGCCTTGAACCACCTCGCCGCTGGAATAAATAGGAGCAAGTTTATAGCCTCTATCGGGCGTACGCGGTCCGACCGTATCGTTGTATGAGAATGTTTCTCCGGGCTGCAATATCTTGCCGTCAAGGGCCTTGCAGGCCAGCCCAATGTTGTTTATTCTGTTGGCTGAGGAGCCGGCAAAGGACGTTGTGCTTTCTCCCAGAACATCTCTGTACAGCATACCCTCTATATCTTTGGCTGTAAGCTCGGGTGTCGTTATCGTGAGCGGCACAACAATAGTGCTCCCGAACTCGGCCTTATCCCAAAGTCTTCTGGCTTCCGCCTTGTCGAAATCGCAGCCCACTACCTCCGACACAATTTCGTGTGTTTCCTTGTCGTATCTGGCTTCTCTGACCTCGGCATAAATGCTTTCATGAAGGGCGTTTTCATCAAACTCAACTTCTCCTTCAACCTTCGGCTCGTATCTGAAATCTCCGTATTCGCGATTTTTAAGGCGTCTTTCAACTTCCTCTATTATCGCTTCTTTATCGACTTCAACATTCTTGGCTCCCTTGACAAGATATATGCTGTCTTCCTTTATTTCTATGCCGGAGCCTGTAAGCACGGCTATTAAATTGTCTATCTTCTCGCCGACTATCTTTTCTATCTTATCCCTATCCGGACTCAAGTCAACCTGAAGACTTACGACTCCGAAAAAGCTTCTGATATACGAGAATGAATCTTTGAAAATATTGCCCGAGTGTCCGTATGCAAAGGCCGTATCGGCTATCTTCTCTGAGTTTATATTCGCATCGACCCTGTGAGCATAAACGGAAATCTTGCGCTTGAGCGGCAGCAGAATAGTAATCTTGCTGTCTTTTTGATTTTTATTTCTTCCCGCCTTATCAAGCTGCTCCAAAGCCTGCTCATATGTAAGATTGGAAAGATCCTCACCCTCTACAACTACATTGGGTAAGATTGTGTTTAGGTTTGAAGCATATATACCTATCCCGATAATGCCGCCCAGAACTAAGATTATAAGCATCGATACGGAAATTGTCCAAGCTAACAGCTTGTTCTTAGGCTTCTTTTGCTTTTCTTCCGGCTTGCTCTCGCTCACAGATTCAGACTTTTCTTTGTCCTCTTCTTTTTCTTCCAGCTGCGCAGAACCCCACTCGCCTTTTTTCGGCTCTGACAGCCGAGACTCCGGCTCTTCGGGAGTTTTCTGCTCCTCTGCGGGAGTTTCTCCACTCTCCTCGGCAGTTTCTTCTGTACTCTGCTCTATATTCTCTTCCACAGCTTCTTCGGCAGATCCGGAATTACTATCCTCCTGCGCCTCGAATTCAACAATTTCCTCACTCGGCTTTTCCGCATCGCTTCGCTCTTTCTCGAAATCCTCTTCCGGAAGCTCGAGCTCGGCAGTTCCGGTCTCCGCCTTCACAGTGTCAGCTGTTTCGTTTATTTCATCTGTCTTTTCATGTGGATCCATTTACAGACCATACCTCGCCTTCTTCTTTCTATAGAGTTCTGCGAAGACCTCTTCATCGCCTGGAGGAATCTCTGTTTTTTCCTCTGCGTCGAAGGCCTCCCGCATCCATGGCGTACTGTCAACTCTTTTGTCGGACTGCGCCTCAAGAAGAGCCCTTATAAGCGTATTTGATATCAGATAACCCGAAGGGTTAAAGCGCCAGCGCTCGTTTTCTTTATACGCCCATCCCTTGGTTTCAAATTCTTTTAAGAGCTCCTCAACAGGCGAGAAATCGCCCCTGTAAAGCCCGAAATATTCCTCTGCAGAAATACCCATCGAGGTGCGCATACCCAGCATTATATATTCGGAAGTCCTAGCCAAGGGTGAAACTTTTTCGTATTCATCCACTATCTCGGTTTCGCTCAAAACTCCGATTATGTAGCTGTCGGCATCTTTCACATAGGAGAATCTTGCGCCCCCTATATTTGAATGCGCTCCCGCTCCGAAACCCAGATATTCGGAGAGATCCCAGTATTTTATATTGTGTCTGGATTCAAAACCTTTAATTGCAAAGTTTGAAATCTCATACTGTCTGTATCCGTAGTGTTCCAAAAAGTCTACCCCATAGAGATACATATCCGCCTGCTCGTCGCCGGTGGGCAGTATCTCCGAGTTTTTATACTCCTTATACATTTTTGTTCCCTCTTCAAGCTGAAGCGCATAGCAGGACATGTGCTCCGGCCTTAAATCGAGAGCTCTTTGCAATGTTTTCGCCCAATCGGATTTGCTTTGGCTGGGCAAGCCATACATCAGGTCCAGACTGATATTGTCAAAACCGGCATTTCTGGCGCTTCTGAAGGCATTTTCCACCTGAGTCCAGTTGTGCCGCCGGCCTATGAGTTTGAGTATATCGTTGTTGGATGACTGGGCGCCCAGAGATATGCGGTTTACGCCCTCTTTATGCATGAGTTTCAAGCCCTTGGGGTGCGCGCTGTCGGGGTTTACCTCTATTGTAATTTCCGAGCTTTTCATAAGTCTTCCGCTGCGCTTAACCTCGCCCAAAAGTTCGACTATCCTCTCGGCGCCATAGTAGCTCGGTGTCCCCCCGCCAAAATATACCGTGTCTATCGCATAGGCCTTGAGCGTGGGATAGGATTCCCTCACATGCTCAATCAGCGCATCCTGATACTTTGGTATCAGTCTGTCACAGCCTGAAAGAGAGTAAAAATCACAGTATGAACATTTTGAAGCGCAGAATGGCAGGTGAAAGTAAATACCGAGCTTGTTGTCCATTTATTTCTCCGATTTAGCTGCTTTAAAAGAGCGAGCAGACTGCTTCCGCATAGGCGGAGGGATCCTCGAGTTCTTCTCCCGCTATGAGCAGAGCCTGCGCATGCAGTATTTTTACGAGCTTTTCGGCCTTTTCAGCGTCTTCGCTTATAGCAGCTTTGAGTGTCTGCACTGCCGGATGATCGGCATTGAGCTCAAGTATCCTTTGAGCTGTGGGTATACCCATACCCATGTCGGGCATTTTCTTAAAATAGCGCTCCATCTCCAATGTTATGCCGCCTTCCGTGGACATGCAGACCGGCGCGGAGACAAGTCTTGTTGAAATTCTCACATCGTGAACCTTTTCGCCGAGCTTTTCTTTGGCAAAGTCGAGAAGTTCCTTGTACTCCTCTTCCCTTTTCTCGAGCTCTTCCTTGGTTTCGTCGGAAATAATTCCCAAATCCTGAGTGACTATGTTGCAGAACTTTTTTTCTTCGAATGCAATCAGGTTATCTACAATGTATTCGTCCACCTCGTCTGTCATGCAGAGAAGCTCATAGCTCTTTGAATGCACAAGCTCTGCCTGGGGCAGTTTCTCAATCTTTGCCGCATCGTCACCGAGAGCATAATAGATGAAGGGCTGCTCGGCGGGCATGGCATCGACATATTCTTTGAGAGTCTTCTGCTTATCGGCGCTGACATGATAGATGAGCAGCTCTCTAAGTGAATCAAGATTCTGACTTTGGTTCGCTATTGCGCCGTATTTAATCTGCCTTCCGAAGTTCTCGAAAAGCTCCTCGTACTTGGGTCTGTCCTGCTCCATCATCTTAATGAGCTCGTTTTTTATTCTCTTATTCAGATTCTGAGCTATTATCTTGAGCTGCCGGTCGTGCTGCAACATTTCACGGGAAATGTTCAGGCTTAAGTCGGGCGAATCTACGACTCCGCGAACAAAGTAGAAGCTCTCGGCGATTAAATCCTGGCAGCTGTCCATTATGAGAACACCTGAGCTGTAGAGCTTAAGGCCGGGCTCGAAATTTGCACTCATATAGTTGAGAGATCTTCTGGCCGGTATAAAAAGCATGGCCTTATAAGAAACTCTGCCCTCCGCATTGACTCTGATAACGGCGGCGGGGTCTTCCATATCGTGGAACTTTTCCTTATAAAATTCCATGCAATCCTCATCGGATACCTCGGATTTGCTGCGCTGCCAAATAGGTATCATGCTGTTTAAGGTCTCGCGTTCCGTCTTCATGACGGTATCATAGAGGTTTCTTCCCTGCTCGTCTTTCTCTCCGGTTGCAACTTTTTCGGGAAGCTCAACATCCATTTTAATCGGCCAGCGCACATAGTTGGAATATTTCGTGACAAGATGCATTATCTTCCACGTCTGTAAATAATCGGAAAATCTCTCATCCTCCGTATCGGGCTTTATACGCATTATGATGTCGGTGCCGACATTCTCGCGCTCTGTCTCTGTGATGGTATAGCCGTCTGTGCCTTCGGCCTCCCACTTATATGCCTTATCGGAACCGTGTTTTTTGGAAATAACGGTAACCTTATCGGAAACCATGAAGGCGGAATAAAAACCGACCCCGAATTGTCCGATTATGTCAATTGCATCGCCCTCTATAGCAGTCTCGTCGAGATTCTTTTTAAATTCTCCGGAGCCGCTCACGGCAATAACTCCGAGGTTTTGTTCCAAATCTTCATCCGTCATTCCTATGCCGTTATCGCTGACGGTAATCTCACGGTTTACGGGGTCTGTTTTTATGAGTATTTCAAAGTCATCTCTGGAAAGGCCCACATTTTTGTCTGTAAATGAGAGATAACAAAGTTTATCTATAGCATCTGAAGCATTGGAAATAATCTCCCTCAGGAATATCTCCTTGTGCGTATAGATTGAGTTGATCATCAGCTCCAATATTTTCTTTGACTCCGATTTGAATTCCCTTTTGGACATTTTGTTCCTCCACTCATTTATACAGTGAACATAGAGCTCACGGTTTTACTAATCATTTATTATAGCATAGATATCATCTTTTTCAAGAATTCCATCGGTGGAATAGTGCTTTTAAAACTTGTTTATATCGGCCCTGTATTATATAATCATTTGAAATTATTTTCTTGAATATATTCTCAAAGGAGGCCTGTAATGCCCAGCAATTTATATCGCTCACCGGAGGAACTTCACCGAGTTTATGTTTCCAATACCGAGGCGTTTTACTCTGTCGCGGGCCGCGAGCATGCCGCAAAACTGGACGACTTTGTGGAATCCTGTGTCCTCAGGCTTTGGAAAAATTCGCCCTCCATAAGCCAAAAACATGTTGACAGCATCAATGTTCTCTACTCAAGAGGGCGAAAACCCAAATCCAAACTGCTTTGGGAGCTCACGAGTGAAATTGCAAATTCCAAGGAGATTTTGCCTCCTCTGTTTTTTTGGACGCTTGCAGAAAATGATGCCGCCACGGGCAAGGACAACTCAAGAATTTTTATAAGGGCTCTCACCAACATTCTGCTATATCTCGCCGCAGTGGACGACGAGGTCTCGGAATATGAGGCCAGATTTATAACCGACTGCGCCGACAGGCTGAATGCCGTATGCGATTCCTGCGGTGTAAGAAAGTCGAAGCCCGGTCTTGACCCTGCCGAGTTTGTGACAAGTCCTTCCCCTCCGCTGATGCAAAAAGGAACTCAGGGAGAGGGCAGCGGCAAAAAGGACGAGGCTCACAAGGCAGCCGAAGAAAAGAAGACCGAGGAAAAACCGAGCCTTGATGAGATGCTTGAAGAATTGGATAATCTCATCGGCCTGCATGATATTAAGAAAGACGTAAAAAGCCTTATCAACCTGATAAAGGTTCGCAACCTGAGAAAATCGCAGGAACTCAAGGTTCCTCCCCTTTCCCTGCACATGGTGTTCATGGGAAATCCCGGCACGGGCAAGACCACCGTTGCCAGACTTATGGGCGGGATTTATGCCGCAATGGGCGTTTTGCGCGAAGGACAGCTAATAGAAGTAGACCGCTCCGGCTTAGTGGCCGGCTTTGTCGGACAGACCGCCTTGAAAACACAAGAGGTAATAAAGTCGGCGCTCGGCGGCATATTGTTTATAGACGAGGCCTATTCTTTGGCTCTGGGCGGAGAAAACGACTTCGGCCGCGAGGCTATAGAAACCCTGCTGAAGGCCATGGAAGATTACCGGGACGACCTCATCGTTATTGTCGCAGGATATGACAAGCCGATGGAAATCTTCTTGGAGTCGAATCCCGGACTCAAGTCGCGCTTTAATAAATTCCTGCACTTCCCCGACTACACCGGAGAAGAGCTTTTCGGCATTTTCAGTTTGCAGTGCAAAAAAAATATGTATACACTCTCTCCCGAGGCCGAGGATGCTCTTAAGAAGGAGCTTTGCATCATGTATGAAAACCGTGAGGAAAACTTCGGGAACGGCAGAGAAGTGCGAAATATCTTTGAAGACAGTGTGATAAATCACTCGAACCGTGTGGCAGCTATTGAAAAACCGACAAGAGAAGAGCTTATGACCTTGACTTCCGAGGACATTGTGCTTAAGAAAAATCAGGGTGAAGAAAGTGATAAAGATGAAAAATTGAAAGGAGAAGAAAATTTTGAGCAAAATTAATGAAATTGATTATAAGAGGCTGTATGAAAGCCGCCTATTTGTTCTGGATATGGACGGGACGCTCTATCTGGGGGACGAGGTTATTCCCGGCGCCATCGAATTTGTAAATAATTTGAGCAAAAGAGGTTTGGGTTATATTTATCTCACCAACAACTCCTCCAGAGCCGGAGTTGACTATATCGAAAGACTTAGGCGTTTGGGTTTCCCCTGCGAAGCTGAAAATGTTTTCACCTCGGGCATGGCCACCGGCATTTATTTAAATTCCGAACACAAGGGCAAGAAGGTATTCCCCGTGGGCACAAAGGCTTTTGAGAGAGAACTTCTCTCTTACGGTATAGAGCTTTCCGACTCTGACGACACCGAAATTGTCTGTGTGGGCTTCGATACGGAGCTCACATATAAAAAGCTTGAAACAGCCGTAAGGCTTTTAAGGCGCGGAGCTGTGTTTATTGCCGCAAATCCCGATTGGGTCTGCCCCATGCCTCAGAATGAGGTTTTGCCCGACTGCGGAAGCATCTGCGCCCTGCTCACCGCTTCGACCGGCGTTAAGCCTTTTTATATAGGCAAGCCTAACAGAAGCATGCTCGACAGCGTGAGCAAGATAACAGGCGTGCCGAACGAGTATATCTGCGCCGTGGGCGACAGGCTTTATACCGATATTGCCGTGGCCGTTAATGCCGGTTCCGTATCCGTTTTGGTGATGTCGGGCGAAACCGACGAGGAGATACTGGAAAAATCCGAAACCAAGCCCGATTATGTTCTTAAGGATGTTAAAGAGCTTGACGAGATTCTGGCCGAAAATTATAAATAAAACACCGGAGCGTTGCAAAATGAGCCAAGCTGCAGCGCTCTTTTTTACCTGATTTTTGCAAAACCGCAGATAAGCAGAGCCTTTAGAGCCCGGTATGCGCGAAAATTTCAATAAATATTGCAAATAAAGCGCCGATTTCGAATAAAGAATATTGCGTTTACATAATCAAAGTATTATAATTAAATCCAATTCAGAAAACATAAAAAAACAAGTTATAAACACAGTTTAAGAAATGGAGGAGATTCCGCCATGAAGAAAAAAACACAAAGAACAGTTTCAATATCGGTCGTTCTGCTCATGCTTCTGCTCCTGCCCGTGCAGGCCTTTGCGGAGGAATATAATATCGCCAACGGCAACATTACAGTGACCGCAGGCAGCAGCGGGCAGTCTGTTTCCCAAGGCAGCGGACCGGGAGTGCTGCAGACAACGCCGACGGTCATCACCGGAACCTCAGATACAAAAACCGTCACAATTACGGCGGAGACCGGTTATACTGCAGAAGTGACGCTAAAAGATGTGAACATCGACCGTTCAGACACATCTGACGCGGCGGCGCTCCTCACAGGCGGAGACGGAAATGTGAATATCGAGCTTGACGGCGACAACACGCTGCAGAGCGGCAATAACCGCGCCGGATTGGAGAAGGGCAACGCCGGCACGCTGACCATAGGCGATGACAACGATACTGCCGGCAGCCTCACGGCCACCAGCGACGGATATGGCGCGGGCATCGGCGCAGGCCAAGGCGGCAACGCCAGCTATATCATAATTACAGGCGGAGAGATTGAAGCCAACGGAGGCACTGCAGGCGCAGGCATCGGCGGAGGCAAAGGCGGCGACGGCAGCTATATAGAGATCAGCGGCGGCTCTGTCACGGCCAACGGCGGCAGTATGGGCGCGGGAATCGGCGGCGGCGAATGGGGTGACGGCCACGATATCACCATTACGGGCGGCACGGTCACGGCAAACGGCGGCGGCATCGGCGCGGGGATTGGCGGCGGCATGTATGGCGACGGCAGCAATATCACCATCACGGGCGGCACGGTCACAGCCACCGGCGGCGATTGGGCCGCGGGCATCGGCGGCGGCGGCAGCAGCACCTTCAACTCCGGCGGTGTCTCCAGTATCCCCTGCAACGGCTACGGCATAAGCATCACGGGCGGCGAGGTCACGGCTGTCGGCGGCAGCAATGGCGCGGGAATCGGCGGAGGATACGAGGGCATCGGCAGCGGCATCACCGTGTCGGGCGACGCGCAGGTCCGCGTGCAGGGCGGCGCAGGGGATGCTTCGGACGGCGCCGGCGCGGGCATAGGCAACGGGGGTAACAGCGACGTTCCCTACAGCGCCTATCGAAGAGCGATAAACGGCGCTGAGATAATTCCCGACACCAGCAATCTGACGACGGCCGGTTGGGTTAAATATTATGCGCCGGGCGCTGATATGAACAAAGACTCGCCTATGAGAACTATTGGCAAGTTGAAAGTCGCAATCGGCATGAAGATGTTTATTAACGGCACGGCGTGGATTGTTGCCGGAATAGAGGGGGATATGGTGGAGCTTGTCTCTGACGACGCTTTCACCGAGGAACAGCTAAAGGACTTGGAAGCCCTTATAAAGAATCTTCTGGCGGAATCTCAGCTTGGTAAACTGGCCGCCGACAAGGCGACAGGCGAGCGCGTGTTCCTCGCAGACGATGACATTGCGAAAAAATACTTCGGCGGTGAGAAGGGCCACATCGTAATCCGCGCAGATAAGAGCATTTTGTGGTAATTGTTATTATAAATCCCCATTCGGCCCTGCGAGACACTTTCCCTTTCCTAAAGAGGAAAGAAAGAGAGGCGCAAAACAGCGGATGGGGATTTACATACACAGTAAATGGGGATTGATGCTAAACAGCAGCTCAATCCCCATTCGGCTCTAAACGAGCCGCTTTCCCCTTGGTCTCAAGGGGAAAGAACAGCGGGGTGTAAGTCCCTTTTATTGCTTTGGAAAAAAGGGTAAAAGATAAGTTTTTTGTGTTTTTTACTTATTTTTTGAAAAATATGTATAAACAGAGCCTTTGAGAGCTCCGCACACGCGGATAATCTGCAAAATTCGGCAAAAAATCCTCCGAATTCGGCAGAAATATATTGCGCGGAAAGAATCAAAGCATTATAATTAAAGCAAATTCAGAGAATATAAAAAACAAGTTAAAAACACAGTTTGAGAAATGGAGGAGATTCCGCCATGAAGAAAAAAACACAAAGAACAGTTTCGATATTGGTCACTCTGCTCATGCTTCTGCTTTTGCCCGTGCAGGCCTTTGCGCAGGAATATGATTTAGCCAACGGCAGCATTACAGTGACCGCAGGCAGCAGCGGGCAGTCTGTTTCCCAAGGCGGCGGACAGGGAGTGCTGCAGACAACGCCGACGGTCATTTACCAAACCGTGGGCGCAACCGCAAACACCATCGAGATTGAGGCGGAGTCCGGTTATACTGCAGAAGTGACGCTAAAAGATGTGAACATCGACCGTTCAGGCACATTTAACGCGGCGGCGCTCCTAACAGACGGGGACGGAAATGTGAATATCGAGCTCGATGGAGACAACACGCTGCAGAGCGGCCATCACCGCGCCGGACTGGAGAAGAACAACGCCGGCACGCTGACCATAGGCGATAAAAGCGGCGCGGCCGGCAGCCTCGAGGCCAGCGGAGGCGTTGCTGCCGCAGGCATCGGCGGAGGCCGTTATGGCGACGGCAGCAATATAACGATTACGGGCGGCACAGTCACGGCCACCGGTGGTGACAGCGGCGCGGGAATCGGCGGCGGCGAAATGGGCGACGGCCACGATATCACCATTACGGGCGGCACGGTCACGGCAAGCGGAGGCATTTCAGGCGCGGGCATCGGCGGAGGCTGGGATGGCGACGGCAGCAATATAACGATTGCCGGCGGTACGGTCACGGCAAGCGGAGGCCGATTTGGAGCGGGCATCGGCGGAGGCTTTGATGGCGACGGCAGCGGCATTACGATAAACGGCGGTACGGTCACGGCAAGCGGTGGTGACGACGGTGCGGCCATCGGCGGAGGCGGTGGCGGCGACGGCAGCGGCATTACAATAGGCGGCGGCGAGGTCACGGCAAGCGGTGGTGACGACGGTGCGGCCATCGGCGGAGGCAGGAGCGGCGACGGCAGCAATATCATGATAAGCGGCGGTACGGTCACGGCAAACGGAGGCTGGCTTGGAGCGGCCATCGGCGGAGGCGGTGGCGGCGACGGCAGCAATATTGGGATAAGCGGAGGCACGGTCACGGCAAGCGGTGGCAAGGGCGGAGCGGCTGTCGGCGGAGGCAGTGGCGGCGACGGCAGCAATATTGGGATAAGCGGCGGTACGGTCACGGCAAGCGGGGGCGAAAGCGGCGCGGGCATCGGCGGAGGCAGTCGCGGCGACGGCAGCAATATTGAGATAAGCGGCGGTACGGTCACGGCAAACGGGGGCGCAGGCGCCGCGGGCATCGGCGGCGGCAGGAGCGTACATAGCGTACATAATGCCCCAGGGGGAGACGGCAGCAATATTAAAATAAGCGGCGGCACGGTCACGGCAAGCGGAGGCGAAGGCTATTTCGTGGGCAAGGTGAGCGGTGCGGGCATCGGCGGAGGTTTGTTTGGAGATGGCAGCAACATTGAGATAAGCGGCGGTACGGTCACGGCCAGCGGAGGACCCAGCGGCGCGGGCATCGGCGGCGGATGTCATGGCATAGGCAGCGATGTCACCGTGTCGGGATATGCCCAAGTGAGAGCGCAGGGCGGCGAAGCGGGTCCAAATGACGGCGTAGGCGCCGGCATCGGCAACGGCGGATATTGTGATTTTGCTGGCACCTCTTCAGACGGCGATGAGATTGAGCCCGATGTAAGCAATTTGACGACGGCCGGCTGGGTTAAATATTACGCGCCCGGCGCGAATATGAACACGGACGAGCCGATAAGAGTTATTATCGGAAAAGTGCAAGCTTATAGAATCGGCGAGAGGGTTATTATTAACGGCACGACGTGGATTGTTGCCGGAATAGAGGGGGATGTGCTCGAGCTTGTCTCTAAAGAATCTTTCACCGAGGAGCAGCTTAAGGACTTGGAAGCCCTTATAAAGAATCTTCTGACGGAAGCTCAGCTTGAAAAACTGATCGCCGACAAAACGACAGGCGAGCGCGTATTCTTAGCCGATGACGACATCGCAAAAGAATACTTCGGCGGTGAGAAGGGGCACATCGTAATCCGCGCAGATAAGAGCATTTTGTGGTAATTGTTATTATAAATCCCCATTCGGCCCTGTGAAACACTTTCCCTTTCCTAAAGAGAAAAGAAAAGAGAGGCGCAAAAAGGCGGATGGGGATTTGCATACACAGTAAATGGGGATTGATGCTAAACAGCAGCTCAATCCCCATTCGGCTCTAAACGAGCCGCTTTTCCCTTGGTCTCAAGGGGAAAGAACAGCGGGGTGTAAGTCCCTTTTATTGCTTTGGAAAAAAGGGTAAAAGATAAGTTTTTGTGTTTTTTACTTATTTTTTGAAAAATATGTATAAACAGAGCCTTTGAGAGCTCCGCACACGCGGATAATCTGCAAAATTCGGCAAAAAATCCGCCGAATTCGGCAGAAATATATTGCGCGGAAAGAATCAAAGCATTATAATTAAAGCAAATTCAGAGAATATAAAAAACAAGTTAAAAAACAGTTTGAGAAATGGAGGAGATTCCGCCATGAAGAAAAAAACACAAAGAACAGTTTCGATATTGGTCACTCTGCTCATGCTTCTGCTTTTGCCCGTGCAGGCCTTTGCGCAGGAATATGATTTAAGCTTAGGCGATATCACGGTTACTGCAGACTCTAGCGGACAGTATGTTTCACAGGTCGATGAGGGCATCATTGACGAGCCGCAGACGACAGAGACAGTCATTTACCAAATCGGGGGTGCAACTGCAAACACCATCGAGATTGAGGCGGAGGCGGGACAGACCGCGAAAGTGACGCTTAGAGATGTGAACATCGACTCCTTAGGTACAAGCGAGGCGGCGGTGGTCACGATCGGCGACGGAAATGTGAATATCGAGCTCGACGGCGACAACAAACTGCAGAGCTGCATTAACCACGCCGGACTGGAGAAGAACAACGCCGGCACGCTGACCATAGGCGATAAAAGCGGCGCGGCCGGCAGCCTCGAGGCCACCGGAGACACGTATGGCGCGGGCATCGGCGGAGGCTATTGCGGCGACGGCAGCAATATAACGATTACGGGCGGCGCGGTCACGGCCAACGGAGGCGATGGCGGCGCGGGCATCGGCGGAGGCTTTGATGGCGACGGCAGCAATATAACAATTGCCGGCGGAACGGTCACGGCAAGCGGAGGCCGATTTGGAGCGGGCATCGGCGGAGGCTGTGATGGCAATGGCAACGATATCAACATTTCCAGCGGAACGGTCGCAGCAAGCGGAGGCCAATTTGGAGCGGGCATCGGCGGAGGCGATGATGGCAATGGCAGCAATATCAATATTTCCGGCGGAACGGTCACGGCAAACGGAGGCCAACTTGGAGCGGGCATCGGCGGAGGCGATAACGGCGACGGAAGCAATATCACGATAAGCGGCGGAACGGTCACGGCAAGCGGCGGCGAAAACGGAGCGGGCATCGGCGGAGGCAGGAGCGGCGACGGCAGCGATATCGTGATAAGCGGCGGTACGGTCACGGCAAACGGAGGCGATGGCGGCGCGGGCATCGGCGGAGGCTATCATGGCGACGGCAGCAATATTGGGATAAGCGGCGGGACGGTCACGGCAAACGGCAACGGCGGCGCGGGCATCGGCGGCGGTGGGGTTGGAGATGGCAGCAATATTGAGATAAGCGGCGGAACGGTCACGGCAAGCGGAGGACTCAGCGGCGCGGGCATCGGCGGAGGCAGTCGCGGCGACGGCAGCAATATTGAGATAAGCGGCGGAACGGTCACGGCAAGCGGAAGCAAGTACGGCGCGGGCATCGGCGGAGGCAAGAGGGGCGACGGCAGCAATATCACGATAAGCGGCGGCACGGTCACGGCAAGCGGGGGCGAAGGCGCCGCGGGCATCGGCGGAGGCGAGACCTTTGTTAATTCCCCAGGGGGAGGCGGCAGCAATATTGAGATAAGCGGCGGAACGGTCACGGCAAGCGGAGGACTCAGCGGCGCGGGCATCGGCGGCGGATGTCATGGCATAGGCAGCGATGTCACCGTGTCGGGATATGCCCAAGTGAGAGCGCAGGGCGGCGAAGCGAGCCAATATGACGGCGTAGGCGCCGGCATCGGCAACGGCGGATATTGCAATTATCCTTTAAGTGATTCGTTTGACGGCGATGAGATTGAGCCCGATGTAAGCAACTTGACGACGGCCGGCTGGGTTAAATATTATGCGCCCGGCGCGAATATGAACACGGACAAACCGATAAGAGTTATTATCGGCAAGGTGCCGGTTTATAATTCAGCTTATAAAATCGGCGATAAAGTTATTTTGAACGGCAGAGAGTGGATTGTTGCCGGAATAGAGGGGGATGTGCTTGAGCTTGTCTCTAAAGAATCTTTCACCGAGGAGCAGCTTAAGGACTTGGAAGCCCTTATAAAGAATCTTCTGACGGAAGCTCAGCTTGAAAAACTTGTCGCGGACAAAGCAAGCGGCGAGCGCGTATTCTTAGCCGATGAAGGAGTTGCGAAAGAATACTTCGGCGGGGAGAAGGGGCACATCGTAATCCGCGCAGATAAGAGCATTTTGGGATAGTTGTCTTATCAATTCCCATACTTAACGCAGCTTATGAGCTTTACGCGCCAATCCCCATCCGCCGACTTCGGTCGGCATCTTCCCTTAAGAAGGAGGAAGGAACAGATTGTGCGAACCCAAAATTTATATGTCTGATTTTGGTTTGCCGATTTATACTACAATCTTCAAATACGCTTAAAGCTCTTGCCCGCCCTGTGCAAGGGCGGGCGGCACGGCGTAGCCGTGTCGGGAGGGTTGACAAGGCAAACAGATATAGTTCGCTGTAAAGTTTTTTATTCAGACTAGATGTTAGCCTGTATCAGTCACTTAAATCTACAGGGACATATCCTGCGGAGGAACAACCCCTCAGTCAAAAACCTGCGGTTTTCGACAGCTCCCCTTTCACAGTGGAGCCAAGAGAAAGTGCGAAATTGTGAGATTTGAGCACCAATCCCCATCCGCCGACTTCGTCGGCACCTTCCCCCTTAAAAAGGAGGAAGGAACAAATAGCGAAAAACGCTTGTTTCCTCAGGTTTTGAATGCATCCCGCTTTTTTCTTTGAAAACAGGTAAAGAAAAGTGCGGAAATAATCCGCTGTTTTATTAAATACAGGAAGACCGAGAGCGCTGCAAAATGAGTCAGTTTGCAGCGCTCACGGTTTTTACGGATTGATTTATGAACTATTTATATTTTACGACCGGTCTGTAGTACTCGAATATGACCATGTCGTTACGAGCTTCGTGCTTCCACTCTCTGGAAGTCCATGCCACCTTCATTGCTCCCATAAGTTCGGAGAGCCTCACCGGAAGGGGCTTTTTTCCGATTTTATACGCTATGAAATGAGGCCTTGAAAGAAAGTTGAACATCGTGTTGGCAAGCATAAATGATTTGAGCCTGCCTTGTGTTTCGGGATAGTCTTTCATCGGCATGGCCAATTGTCCGCGAAGTATGTGCGGGGCATTTTTCTTAAACCAGCGCATAGACCTCGGGTCGAAACTCTCGACGCAGGCCTGCGCTCCCTCTTCCGTAATTATCTTATAGGTCTTTGCAGCCAGCGCCTTTGTATTTCCTGACTGTTTCAGCTCGACTATAACCGGCCTCTGCCTGCCGACGGCTCTGAGCGCCTCTGTGAGCAGAGGGATTTTATGCTCTGTATCGTGAAGACTGAATTCCTGAAGTTCAAGATATGTGAGGTCTTGGATATCCTTATCGACACCGCAGAGTCTCTGCAAGTTGTCATCATGGAATACGACAACTTTTCCGTCCTTTGTGAGGTGAACATCAAGCTCGACACCGTAACCGATTCTGGACGCCGCCTTGAATGCCGGTATAGAATTTTCCGGTATTGTTTGGCTGCGTTTATGCAGTCCTCTGTGCGCAATGTTTCTGCCGAAAAAAGGTTTTTTAAGCTCCTTTCCGGGCTTTTCGGGCGCAACCATGAAAGTTAAGGCTGAAAGAGAGCCCAGGGTAAAAAGCGCCGCGCCTGCAAGCACTTTTTTACTAATCTTTTTCAGAACTTTCACCTCCGTTTTTCTCTCTTCTGCATATATTTTACTCCAAGCCGTCTTTCCAGTCAAATTAAACTTGAAGCAGTTTTGTTTTTATCGTATTATTAAAGCGTATCATAATATTATGGAGGGATCTATGAAGCTCAACTATAAGAAAACATTTTTCGTTGGCTTTGCCTTTTTCCTGATTTCTGTGTTTTGGCAGGCCTATGACACTATCATACCCAAGATTTTAACTGATAAATTCGGTATGGCTCAAAGCTGGTCCGGCGTTATAATGGCCTTGGACAACATTCTCGCGCTCTTTATGCTCCCGCTTTTCGGAATTATATCCGACAGATGCAAGAGTAAAATGGGAAGGCGCACCCCGTTTGTGCTGTTCGGAACAATAGTTGCCGTTATCGGTCTGCTCTTACTCTCCAGAGCCGACAACATGCAGAGACACCTCCTTCTGGATGTTGAGCCAAACAATCCTGCGGCTCAGGAAACGCTGTATAATGCCAATCTCGAAATTAAAAAACCCGACGGCACCACTCTTTTTATACAGGAAGAGTTCACCCTTGAGGAATTTACCTCAATAGAAATAAACAATGAAGACGGAAGCAAAAACCCCGATTATACCGACCTTGTTGTTCCAGCCCGTCAGGCCTATGCCAATCAGGCAACCCAAAAGACAAAGACCCCTCTGAGACTCTTTATTATAACACTGCTTATAACGCTGATCGCCATGGCAACCTTCCGCTCGCCGGCTGTGGCGCTGATGCCCGACGTCACCATAAAGCCGCTGAGAAGCAAGGCAAACGCCGTAATAAACATGATGGGGGCTGCAGGCGGAATAGTGGTTCTTTTGTTGGGCATGGTTTTCAAAACCGGAACTGCTGAAAATGCCGTTATGAGTTATGTGGGATTTTTCGGCGCAATCGCCGCAGTCATGATAGCCGCTCTTCTGATTTTTATGCTCAAGGTAAAAGAGCCCAAGTTTGTGGCGGAAATGGAAGAAGAAAGCCGCAGACTCGGTTTGGAAACGGACGATGCAGACGAAGACGGTGATAAAAAACTTTCGAAAGCAGAGAAAAAATCCCTTTATTTGATACTCGCCTCGGTTGTGCTCTGGTTCTTCGGATACAACGCAGTTATAAGCAAATACTCCATCTACGCAAGCAGCGTTTTGAATCTGGACTACAACCTCACTCTTATGATAGCTACCGCCGCCGCCATTCTGTCCTTTGTCCCCGTCGGCATAGTTTCATCTAAACTCGGACGCAAGAAGACAATACTTGGCGGGATAGTGATACTCAGCGTAAGCTTTCTCATCGGTTCTTTTATCAGAGCCGGCACTTCCCCGCTTATAATGAACATTTTGTTTGCCAGCGCAGGAATCGGCTGGGCTTCTATAAATGTAAACAGCTATCCTATGGTGGTTGAACTCGCCAAGGGCGGAAATGTCGGAAGATATACAGGTTTCTACTATACAGCCAGCATGGCCGCGCAGACTGTAACGCCGATAATTTCGGGTATGCTCATGGACAAAATAAGTTTTTTAACTCTCTTCCCTTACGGCGCATTTTTTGTCGCCCTCGCTTTCTTTACGATGAGCCTCACAAAACACGGCGACAACAAGCCCGCGCCTGTTAAACCCTCCATTGAAGTCTTCGACGCATTGGATTGACACAGATTAAGAAAAGTTTTAAAGCCGCTCTCACCGTGTTCGATGAGGGCGGCTTTTCAATTTGCATAGATATTAGAGCGCTGTTTTATTCTTAAGAAGTTTATTTTAAGCGCCAAGATATGCGGATATAACCTTTTCGTCTTTAAGAAGCTCCTCTCCCGTGCCTTCCATTGTGACCTCGCCGCTCTCGAGCACATAGGCTCTGTCGGCTATTTTGAGAGCCATATTCGCATTTTGTTCGATGAGAAGTATTGTGACACCCCCATCGTTTATCCGCTTTATTATATCAAAAATATCTCTGACAATCATTGGGGCAAGGCCCAATGAGGGCTCATCCATCATGAGCAGCTTGGGACGGCTCATCAGCGCTCTCGCTACTGCAAGCATCTGCTGCTCGCCGCCCGAAAGCGTGCCTCCCTCCTGCCACTCTCGCTCCTCGAGTATCGGAAAGAGCTCAAAACAACGCGCGAGATCTTCTTTAATATTGTCTTTTCTGAGATATGCTCCCAATTTAAGATTCTCGTATACTGTGAGGTCGGGGAAAATCTTTCTGCCTTCGGGCACCATGGTTATTCCCTTTCCGACTATAAGATCGGGACTTTTGCCGACTATTTCCTCGGATTCGAACTTCACACTGCCCGATTCGGCCTTGACCAAACCCGAAATTGCTCTCAGAGTCGAGCTTTTTCCCGCTCCGTTTGCGCCGATAAGGCTTACAATCTCTCCCCTGTTTACATGAAAGTCGAGTTCTCTGACGGCCCTAATTCCTCCGTAGCTTATACTTAGCCCTTTAACTTCAAGTATTTTATCGCTCATTTTTACTGAACCCCCAAATATGCCTCTATGACCTTCGGGTCATTTTTGACCTCTTCGGGTCTGCCCTCGGCTATAACCGTACCGAAGTCCATGACATAGATGTGGTCGGAAATCCTCATGACCAAATCCATGTGATGCTCGATCAGGAATATGGTGAGATCATATTTCTCTCGAATCTCTTTTATAAAGTCGGCAAGCTCTACTGTCTCCCTGGGATTCATGCCAGCTGCCGGCTCGTCCAGAAGCAGGAGCTTGGGCTTTGTTGCCAAGGCTCTTGCCATCTCAAGCCTTCGCTGAAGACCGTAGGGCAGCGCCGTTGCCTGCTCCTCGGCATACTTAAGCAGCCCCTGTTCTTTTAAAAGCTCGAGCGACTCGCGGCGCATACGCTCCTCTTCCCTGTGATTCAGCCTGAAAGTTGCCGTAAGCGGATTTTGCTTGGCATTCATGTGCTTGGCAACCAATACATTTTCAAATACTGTCATGGACTTAAAAAGCCTGATATTCTGGAAGGTGCGGGCAATGCCCATCTTTGTTATTTTATCCGGACTAAGACTCAAGGCCTTTTGTCCCGAAAATTTTTCGGGCTCGCTGCCAATATATTTTTTCTTCATCTTACCCCGCGGATAATTGCGCAGTATCGCTTTGCCTTCGTAGTAAATAACACCGTTGGTGGGCTCATATACTCCGCTTATACAGTTGAAGGCTGTTGTCTTTCCGGCGCCGTTCGGACCTATCAGCGCCACTATCCTGTCTTTCGGAACTTCTATGTCCAAACTGTTAACAGCCAAAACACCGCCAAACTGCATGGAGACATCTTCAACTTTGAGCATGCAAGCATCGCTTAGATCATGCATCACAGTTCCTCCACCTCCTTTTTGCGGGCAAATAAACTCCCGACAGAAAGCTCTTTTGTCCCCATTATGCCCTCTTGCCTAAAGAGGACTATGAGCATTATAACCACGGAGAACACAACCATTCGGAAGCTGCCTCTGGTTAAGCCCGGAATCAGGTTCGGGTCGTCGAGGAATCGGAGCCACCATTCTCTGGAGGCGACAAAGAGGAAGGTCGCGAGCACACTGCCCGAGATAGAGCCTATGCCTCCTATTACAACTATGAGAAGAATTTCATATGTCATAGCCGAGGTATAGCTCGATGCGCTCACGGTCGTGTTGAACATTGCCAAAAGTCCGCCGGCTATTCCCGCAAAGAAGGCCGAGACTGTGAAAGAAAGAAGCTTGTGCCTAAGAAGATTTATGCCCATTGCCTCGGCGGCTATCTCGTCATCCCTTATCGCCCTGAACGCTCTGCCGTAGCTGGAATTTATCAGAAGCATCATTACAGCTATACAGACAGCGCTTATTATAAGATACGGCATAAGTGAAGAAAATGTCTTATAGGCCGAAAGCGGGTCCGGACCGTTTGTGAGAGCCGCAACATCGTTTGACTGGATCAGGTTTCTGAATATCTCCGCAAAGCCCAGAGTGGCAATCGCAAGATAGTCGCTTTTAAGTCTGAGCACAGGAAAGCCGATTATGATTGCAAATGCCGCAGCTATCACGCCGCCTATAATGAGCGCCGGAATAAAGGGAATGCAGAAATCTATTATTCCTCCGCCGTGCTTATACAGTATCTGAGCTCTATGCTCAACAGGAATTGTAAGAAGAGCATAGGAGTAGGCGCCTATAGCCATAAATCCCGCCTGACCGAGAGAAAACAGACCCGTAAAGCCGTTTAGAAGGTTCATGGAAACCGCCGCCAGAGCATACGCGCAGGTTTTTTGCAGAACTGTTATGAGCATGCTGCCTCTGCCGACCCGTTTTTCCACAAAAAGCAGGAATACAAGAAAAACGAGTATAAGGGCAGTGTTAATTATGTCAACCTTTTTGTCTTTTCTCAGTACTGCCATAATTACACCTTCTCTACAAGCTTCTCGCCGAAGATGCCCGTCGGTTTGACCAGCAGAACGATTATAAGGAGCGCAAAGGTGAAGGCGTCTTTATAGACCGCCAAATTCAGCGCAACCGCCAAATTTTCCATAATACCTATAAAAAACGCTCCTATGACAGCTCCGGGAATCGAGCCTATTCCGCCGAATACGGCCGCAACAAAGGCCTTTAAGCCCGGCATTGCGCCCGAGGTCGGTGAAACCCCGGTGAATTTTGAAAAATAGAGCAGGGACCCCACAGCCGCAAGCGCCGAGCCCACTATAAAAGTGAAGCTTATGACTCTGTTTATTTTTATACCCATGAGCTGCGCCGTCTCGAACTCGCGCGAGGCGGCCCGCATCGCCATGCCCATCTTTGTGTGCTTTATGAGAAACATAAGAACTGCCATCAGAACTACGGCAACAACGGGAGTGATGAATATGACAGCCCTGTCGGTTATTCCGAAAATTTTTACTCTCTGACTTAAAATCGGAAGCTTCGGATACTGTTTGGAAAGACCGCCCGTAATATAGAGAACAAGATTTTGCAGGAGGTAACTCACGCCTATAGCCGAAATCATGACCGACATCCTTGGGGCGCTCCTAAGCGGTTTATATGCAACGCGCTCGATGACAAAGCCCAATATGATAGTAATTATGATTGTCAGCGGAATCGATATATAAAAAGGTATTGAGGCGGCTAAATAGACCATCACTATGCCCGCAACCATAAATAAATCTCCGTGGGCAAAGTTGATGAGCCTTAAAATTCCGTATACCATTGTATATCCGATTGCTATGAGCGCATACTGGCCGCCGACCGAGAAACCGGCAAACAAATACTCCAACACGTTTATCTTCCTCCCTGCTTATGAGTCTTCAGCTCTATTAAGCCGTATGCACACTGTATGCGGTGGGCGTGGCCCACCGCATACGACTTAATTGCTTGCTGTGTATTTCAGTCTATTCGCCTTCAACGATTTCCTTGCTGAATCCGGCCATGACACTGCCCTGGAACGGATCTAAGAAGCATATCCTGAAGTAGTAGTCTCTGCCCGCCGTAACCGTGGGGTTCGTGCATGAGCAGCCTATTGCCGGCAGAGCTGCATCTTCAAATGTGTCGCCCGCAGCGATTGAAACTCCCGAGCCGTAGGAGCCCAAAACAACAACGCACTTGTCGGCAACCAGCTTGGCTGCGGCTGTTTTACCTGTGACATCATCGGAGCCGTTATCCTGAATATCGAGCTCAATCTTATATACCTTCCCGTCGACTTCGATTTCGGGCTTGAGAGAGTGCGCATAGAGTATGCCGAGAATCTCCTGCTTGCCGCCGGCTCCGTTCATTCCGGACTGCGGCTCATAGACGCCGATTCTGATTACATCGCCGTCGATTTTGATTCCCTCGTCCTTGTATTCAGGAGCGACTCCCTGCTCATCGTTGTTTACAACCTTTTGAACCTTTTCAAATTCAAAGCCGTCCTGACCGGCAAATTTGATATAGGCGCTGTCTTTAATTGCGTCGCCGTCCTGATTAAACTTAATCGAGCCGGTGACGGCATCGGTTATATCGAGCTGCCAAAGAGCTTTTGCTATATCCACAGATGTGGTATCAGCTCCCTTTTCCTTGAGAGCTATTTCGATAGCGGCGTAAGCCGTGTTATAGGTATCGAATCCGAGGGCCGAAACTGCAGCAACGATATCGTTTCCGCCGTTGTTTGTGAAGTGTGTCGGGTTGGCGTTGAGCCATTCTTTAAAACCGGTGACAAAGGCCGCAGCGGGACCCGACTCGTCGTTCTCGTCGAAGAAAGTGGAGCAGTATACGGTTAAATCCGTGCCCTTAACACCGTCGAGAATGACGGAACTCTCCCATGTATCACCGGCGAGAATGGGTATTTCGATGCCTTTATCGTCCGCCTGCGCCAAAAGGTTTGCCGCAACGACTGTGGAGCTGGGAGCAAATATTACGTCGGCATTCTCATCCATTGCCTTGAGCAGATATGAGGTGAAGTCTGACGAATCCTTGGGATAGGACTCGAAGATAACCCTTCCGCCCATCTCTTCAAAGGCCTGCTGGAAATAAGTTCCGAGTCCCTGCGAATAGGTCTCACCCGTCTCGCAGAGCACATAGGCCAAAAGCTGGTCATCGGCTGCAGCTTCGCCGCCCTCCGCCGCCGGTTTCTTCTCGGCAGGCGCTGCTCCGCAGGCTGCCAGGCTGAAAACCAGGAGCGCTGCTATCAAAATTGCAAACAGTTTTTTCATTTTTTCCTCCATTGTACTTTAATTATTTGTCTTCCACACAAAGACATTTGTCTTTATATCTGCGTATTATAGTCCAAGCAGCGAATAAATGCAAGATATTTGCGAAAAAATAACAAATTTTTAAGAAAACTTTTTAATGAATGGGCTAAGACGATATTCTTCTCCCGGAATTTTATAGCACTCATTTCGAAATGCCAGTGAATAAAAGTCTCTTGCCAAGGAGGAAAGCTCGAAAAAGCTTTCCGCGCTTTGGCCAAGTTTTTTTACCCCGGCCGGCTTTATCAGGGCCGGCAGAGAGCTTTTTCGGGCAATCTGCCTTAGAATTTTTGTCCCTGCGGCGTTTGATGCCAAAACTCTGAAATACGGGGGCTTTTTATATTTCTCAGCATCATCTTTGCTGATGCCAAGAGCGGCGCAGAGCAGCATTCTCTTGATTCTCGATCTCGGATAGCGCTTTGAAACAGAGAGCTCTATTATTTCTTTTAAATTGCCCGCGCGATTTATGTTTTTATAAAGAAGATTTTCGATACCCTCGGCCGCATCCGGCAGAAGAGCAAGTTCGCCGGCTTTTAAAAAGCGCAGCCTTGCAAGTATCATAGGCTCCATATTCCAAAGGCTCACGGGACCTCTGCCCTCTCTTAAGGCCTTTTTATATAGTTTTGCGGCTTTTTCGGGAAGATAAATATCCGCACTCTCGCCGGCAAAAACGAGTTTTCTTATGTGCGCTGCCGAGGCAATGCCTTTTGAGCTACTGTGCGAATCGTGCTCGGCCCCCCTGCGCCTTATGGCGCAGGGCTTAATTTGAAAATCGGATTTAATGAGGGCCTTTATATATTCAACTGCCAAGATATCGTTGGCTTTTATTGTGATATTATCGCCCAGAAGCCCCTCGCTCCTCAGCACTTCTTCCCTAGCTGCCGGAAAGGATATTCCCTCTTTCATCTTATCCGTTATTTTTTCTGTAATTTCATCTTTTAAAAGCGTCTCTGCCACTGTTCTCAGCAAGTCTATATCGGCGCTTTCACTCCCGAAGAAAAGCCGGTCTACCACAGCAAGCTCGTTTAAGAGCTTTACCGCATAGGAGGCAAAGCCCTCTGCCGAGGATATTGAATAGGGCAGCGGAAGCTCCAGAACAAGATCGGCGGAGCTTTCCGCTGCGGCCCTTGCCCTAATCTCCTTGGGGAAAATCGCCGGCTCGCCTCTTTGGACATAATCTCCCGACATGAGCGCTATGACACAGCTGTTATCGCCCATAAGTTCTTTGAATTTTTTAATAATATATTCGTGTCCGCTGTGAAAAGGATTAAATTCCGATATTACCGCTCCGATTTTCATTTTTAACTCCGTTTTTATCTCTTATTGCCTTGATTTTTGTTGAGCTGATGTTATAAAATATCTTTGTTTGCCTTATGCAATTTTATTACTTATTATTTTATCACAAGTTGTAAGCTTGTAGAAAGGACTTTGTTATGAAAGTACTCGTAATCAACGCAGGAAGTTCCTCTGTGAAGTATCAGCTCATCGATATGGAGAAAAAAACTGTGCTCGCCAAGGGACTTTGCGAGAGAATCGCTATTGACGGACACTTAAAGCACACACCTCTGGTTGAAGGCAAGGTCGTATTTGATGAGGATATCCCCATGCCCACACACTCCGAGGCAATAGCCGCCGTTATCGACAAGCTTGTTGATCCTGAATGCGGAGTTCTAAGCAGCATGAGTGAAATAGACGCCGTCGGCCACCGTGTTGTTCACGGAGGAGAGGCCTTTGCCGAGAGCATGCTTATTGACGAGAAGGTTATGGCCGCTTTAGAGGAGTGCATTCCTCTGGCCCCCCTGCACAACCCCGCCAACATCACAGGCATAAACGCATGCAAGGCTGTTATGGGTGAAAGCGTCCCTCAGGTTGCAGTTTTCGACACATCTTTCCATCAGACAATGCCCAACAAGGCCTATGTCTATGCCCTGCCCTACGAGTATTATACAAAGCACAGAGTGCGCCGCTACGGTTTCCACGGCATAAGCCACAGATATATTTCCGGCAGACTGGCCGAGCTTATGGGCAGGAAGCCCGAGGAGCTTAAGCTTATATCCTGCCACATGGGCAACGGCTCTTCGATTACAGCAGTTATGAACGGCAAGAGCGTTGACACCTCCATGGGCTTCACTCCCCTTGCCGGAGTTCCCATGGGCACACGCTGCGGCGATATTGACACAAGCATAGTTGAGTACATCAGCGAAAGAGAAAATATCTCTGTCCAGGAGCTCAGTACCGTTCTGAACAAAAAGTCGGGCGTTTTCGGCATTTCCGGAGTCTCGAGCGACTTTAGAGACCTTGAGGATGCCGCCAACAACGGCAACGAGAGAGCCAGGCTTGCATTGGATATGTTTTATTACTCTGTCGCCAAGTACATCGGCGCATACACCGCCGCAATGAACGGCACCGATGCCATTGTTTTTACAGCCGGCATAGGCGAGAATTCCGCCACAACCAGAAAGGGCATTATGGAGTATCTCGGATATCTGGGTGTGGAAATTGACGAGGAGGCCAACTCCAAGCGCGGAGAGGACATTATGATTTCAACGAAAGACTCCAAGGTGAAGGTCTTTGTAATCCCCACAAACGAGGAGCTTTTAATCGCCAAAGATACGGCTGAAATCGTTTCGAAATAGGAAAAACAGGATAAATCCGCATAAAACAGATGTTTTTCTTGACAGTTTCCGCTCTCTGTGCTATTATGCTCGGGCCGCATTGAAAAGGTTTTAAGCATTTGCACCTTTAAAGCGAGTCTCTGGAGAGAGGTTAGAAAGTGAAAAACGTTATTTTTGAAACCGGCGGTAAACAGTACCGCGCAAGCGAGGGAGAGATTCTTTTTATTGAAAAGCTCGATCTCCAAAACGGGGAGACAGTGAAGTTCGATAAGGTCTTGGCCCTCATCGATGATGAAGATTCTAAGTTCGGCGCTCCCTATCTTGAGGGTGTCTCGGTCACTGCCAATATCATTAAGACGGGCAAGGGCAAGAAAATAAGAGTCTTCAAAAAGAAACCCAAGAAGGGCTATGAGAGAACTCAGGGACACAGACAGCCCTATACAAAGATTCAGATCGAGTCTATCTCGTAATCTGTTCCACAATATTTGACTGCGGAGGTGTATATACATGGCACATAAAAAGGGCGGCGGCTCAACAAAGAACGGCAGAGACAGCGGACCTAAGTATCTTGGCGTCAAGAGATCTGACGGGCAGTTCGTCTTGGCAGGAAACATCTTGGTCAGACAGCGTGGAACAAAGCTCCACCCCGGCGTAAACGTCGGCAGGGGCAAAGACGATACTCTGTTTGCCTTAATTGACGGCATTGTCAGCTTCGAGCGCAAGGATAAAAAGCGCAAGCAGGTTTCCGTTTACGCGGCTCAGTAGGTTGAGAACATAGGGCGACGCAGATGCGTCGCCTTTTTTTTGAAAATTTAAAGGATATGAGAAAAAAAGCATTTTTAATATTATTGTTGCTTCTCTTTTTGTTGCCGCTCTCGGCCTGCGAAACGGCAATTTCCAAATCCGCACGGGAAAGCTCGGCTCCTGTTGAATCTGAGACAGGAGTTCTCGAGGAAAAGCACATAAGCGCCGAGGATTCTTTGAAGGAAGAGCTTGGCAGCGCAGAGGAGCCATTCGGCCTTCTTAGAGAGAACAAATATTATAATCTCCATCTGGGCTTTGTCTTCAGCCTGCCCGAGGGCTGGAGCTATTCGGAAAGCGCAGCGTTTAAAGAGGGCCTGATGGAGGCCGCCGGAGATAAAGGGCGCGGATATATAGAGAAAAACCTGAATTACGAGATGATTGCTCAAAGCGATGACGGCTCGAGATCGATTATTTTGCTCATCGAGGACATGCGCGAGAGCGACAAGAGCTCGTATATAAGTGAAAAGATATATCAAAAACAAGTTCTGAATGATTTAAGGGGTTTTGATTCGGGCTATCAAAAGCTAAGCACAGGCAGTTTAAGTATCGGAGCATACAAGTACACGGCTCTTTATATGAAGGCTCCCGAAGACGGTGTTTTTGAATCTTATTTCTCGCTGAGATACGGAAATTATATGGTTAACATAATATGTAAGGACAAGGTTGAGAAGGCCGGATACGTCCTCTTGGAGCATTTTGAGGAGTTTGAATAATGGCAAACCAGTTTGTGGACATAGCCGAAATATATGTGAAAGCCGGTGACGGCGGAAACGGCGCCGTTTCTTTCAGGCGCGAAAAATTCGTGGCTGCCGGAGGTCCCGACGGCGGGAACGGCGGCAAGGGCGGCGATGTCGTCTTTGTGGCTGACGACCGTCTCTCTACCCTGCTCAACTTCAAGTTTAAAAGAAAATTCGTCGCCGAAAACGGCATGAACGGCGGCGGGAAAAAGTGCTACGGCAAGAGCGGAAAAGACCTTGTTATAAAACTGCCCAGAGCCGCAGTTATAAAAGACGCCGAAAGCGGGCTTGTGATTCACGATATGTCGGCATCCGAGAGTTTTGTGGCGGCCAGAGGCGGCAAGGGCGGGCTGGGCAACATGAATTTTGCAAGCTCTACAAGGCAGGTTCCGATGTTCGCGAAACCCGGCTTTAAGGGAGAGGAAACGAGGCTTTTAATTGAGCTCAGGCTGCTTGCCGATGTCGGCCTTGTGGGTTTTCCGAATGTGGGAAAATCAAGCCTGCTCGCATCGGTCACAAACGCAAAACCCAAGATTGCCAACTACAGCTTCACCACCCTCTCCCCCAATCTCGGCTATGTGAGGATAGATGAGAACACCTCCTTTGTGCTTGCGGATATACCGGGTATTATAGAGGGCGCCTCGGAAGGCGTCGGCCTCGGCTTTGATTTTTTGAGACATATAGACCGAACGAGACTTCTTATCCACGTTGTCGATATTTCGGGCGCCGAGGGGCGGGACCCTATTGAAGATTTTGATGCCATTAATGAGGAGCTCGGCTTATACAGCCCGGAGCTCAAAGACAGACCGCAGCTTGTCGCCGCCAACAAGACAGATATATTAAACCCCGAAAGCGACAATCTTGAACGTTTGAGAGCTCATGCCCGGAATAAGGGCCACGAGTTCTTTGAGATTTCGGCCGTCACCCAAAAGGGCACCGCGAAGCTGATGCGCAGAGCCGCCGAGATACTGGCCACTCTGCCGCCCCCTCAAATATATGAAGCGGAGTTTGTGAGGCCGGAGCCTGTGAGAGAAGGCCCTGAGGATGTTAGAATCGAGAAGGTTGACGACACCTGGATGCTCGAGGGCGAGTGGGTGGAAACACTTATTTTTACTGCCAGCCTTTCGGATCACGAAGGCAGAATGTATTTAGACCGCGTACTCAGGACCGCCGGCATCTATGACAGGCTCTATGAGATGGGCCTTGAGGACGGAGACTATATTTCTTTGGCCGGTTATGAATTTGAATATGTGTCTTAATATTTTTAGATAGCTGTCAGTTTATTCTTATAAAACGGAGGAAAATTATGAAAATTGTTATGCTCGGTTCCGGAGCCGCAGGAAGCGTTTTTGCGGCATATCTCAGGCGCGGCGGCGCCGATGTCTGGCTGGTGGATAAATACAAGGCCCATATGGACAAGATTCGCGACGAGGGCCTCAGATTTTGCACACCCGACGGTGAGGAAGTCCTCACAGGTTTTAAAACCTGCTCAAAGCTCTCGGAAGTGTGCGAAAACGTCGATATGATAATTATCATGGTAAAGGCAACTCAGACAGACGAGCTTTTGGCCGAGTCAAAAAACTGTATTTCCGACGACACTGTCCTTGTCTCGCTTCAAAACGGTCTCGGAAACGAGGATATCATGGCAAAGTATGTATCGAGAGACAGGATTTTATATGGCAGCGGACTTATAGGCACGGAGCTTAAGTGCCCCGGCGTTTGCGTGAGCAAGCCTGAGGAAGGAATTCAAATGCGCTTCGGCGCCTTGGAGAAGAGCCCGATGAGCGAGAGGGCCGGCAAGGCCTTGGAAGAGCTCTTCAACAAGGGCGGCTGCAATGCGAGCTTTGACGAAGACGTAAGACCCTATGTGTGGAAAAAGGTCATAGCGAACTGCGGCTACAACGCCACCAGCGCTGTTTTGAGACTTAAGGTCGGCGAGGTTTTTGCCGATAAAAACGGCAGAGAGATAGTGCTGAACATTTGGAAAGAGGGCGCCGAGGTGGCAAAGGCCGCCGGAGTGGGAGACCTTTGGCCCCTGCTCGAGGCCGAGGAAGAGAACATTGAAAAGAGCTTCGGCACTTACTACCCTTCCATGGCGCAGGATGCGGTTTTACATAAAAGGCCGACTGAAATTGAATTTTTAAACGGCGCAATTTCGCGCTACGGTAAAAAGCTGGGAGTAAAAACCCCCTATAACGATGTCCTCACCCTGCTTATAAGCTGCATTGAGGACAACTACGACAAGCAGTATTTTGCATAAACCCGTTTGATTCATAATCCAACAACATTTTAAAGAAACTGACAGCTCACTGTGCTTTATTTTTTGTCAATCCCTCCGTCGCGGCTTCGCCGCTCCACCTCCCTTTACACAAAGGAGGCTTTGGTGCACGCTGTAGCCTGTTTTAAAGCATTGCACAAGGTGGGCATCGGCATGGTGCAAAGCTTTAACTGTTTCTTTTAGAAATCGGAAAGAAAATAAGAAAATGCTTTACGCCGCTCTTTTTCAGCTTTCGGTATTTTCTCTTGCGGTTTTATTTAAAAATGTTATAATACATAAGCTCGACTCGGAGAGGTGTCCGAGCGGTTTAAGGAGCCGGTCTTGAAAACCGGTGACACGGCAACGTGCCGTGGGTTCGAATCCCACCCTCTCCGCCAAATTTTGTCCGAAAACCCGGAATAAAGCCGGATTTTCGGACATTTTTCTTTGTTTTTTGTACTTTTTTGAAAAATATAAGGCGTCCACCCCGTCTAGCGGGTGGGCGTTTATTTATTCAATCGGAATTTACAAACTGCTCTTTTGCTTTAAAAGCATTGCATATTGCTTTATACTCACCAAACACCGTAAGTTTATCACCAATTTGAAATATTGTTTTCGCATCAGGTGCCTCTGCTTTTTTGCCGCGCCTTTCAACAAGCATTACCAAAATGTTCTTATCAGCTTTTAGCCCTGTATCCATAAGGGGTGTGTCTCGCAGATCTTCAGGTACTTCTTTTATAGACACTTGGGCAATTGAATCACGCCCTATGTAATCCAACAGTAATACCGTATTAATGGATGTCTGATGCAGAATCCTGCCTGCCAGCTTTTCAAATAAATGGTCTCCCCATGCACGAACTATTCGTATTCTAAGCAGAAGAAAAATAAGTAAAGTCACTGACAACGGAATCAATATTCCCAAAACAAGGTTTTCCATCTATGCCAATTTAAGTGATAGGAAAACATTAACAAAGGCAGAAACGATAGTTATGTTAAAAGCATAACCAAACAGCATCGTTACGCGTGCCATCCGGCGTCTTGGCTTAAAAGCCAAAATCATTTCACTCTCGCGCGTTGTGAACCCGCAGCCGGTCAAGAGCGACACAACTTGAAATCTTGCTTTATCATCGGGCAATCCCGTAAAACGAAACAGCATCGTAAATAATTCTGCAATAATCCAATATATAAGAATAATCACCGTAAACAAAGCGAATGCCAAAAAAATATTCATATAATGTTTTCCTCTAATATGTGGTTTTGTCAATTGAGAAGCCCGGCATCGGTAAAATCTGCCACGAATTATGGTTCAAAAGCAATGTTAGCAATAAATCCGGATTTTCAGACAGCGATTGGGGCCACGGTTCGAGGAACGGGCGGTTTGCCGCCGAGGCTCGAGTGCGACTTTATTTAATTATATTATCAAAGCTAACTTTGCGTCAATACTTCCGCTTCAAAATTAGTATCGAAAAGCTCTCCGCTCAGGAATTAAGTTCGCATGCGAGCATTAACCGTTTTACATGGACTACTCGGCTCAATACTCAATATTGGCTGTGATAAATCCTACGCCTTTCAGCCATTGTTGGTTTGGCCTTCTACAAAGTCATAGCTCTGCACAGGATTTTCGGGCTTTTTTATGTTTATACATAGATGTAGATTTGTACGGCTCTGCTGCCCGTATTTGTATAAAAACTTTACATAATATTTTGAAAAAGCAGCGGAAACATCTTGTGTTAAAAGCCGTTATCTATTATAATCACATTTACTCGCGAAAACATTATAAATAAATTTATACATGAATTAATGTACGGAGGCGCACTATTATGAAACAAAAAATAAAAAAAGCAGTTTCTGTCTTTGTAACTTTGCTTTTGCTTCTGCTGCTGCCCGTGCAGGCCTTTGCACAGGAATATGATTTAGCCAACGGCACAGTCTCGGTTACCGCAAAAAACAACGAACAGTATGTTTCGCAAGGCAGCATCATCGACGAGAAGCAGACATCGGAGACGGTTATTACCGGAAGCTCTAACCCTAATACCATCGCAATTGAGGCGGAGGCCGGGCAGACCGCGAAAGTGACGCTTAGAGACGTGAACATCGACTGCTCAGGTATATATGGCGCGGCGGCGCTTATCACGAGCGGAGACGGAGATGTGAATATAGAGCTCGACGGCAACAACATGCTGGCGAGCGGCACAGATTGCGCCGGATTGAATAAGGAAAACACCGGTTCTCTGACTATTAGCGATGATGATAACAACGGCAGCCTCGAGGCCACAGGAGGCCGTTCCGGCGCGGGCATCGGCGGAGGCTATAGTGGCGACGGCAACAATATAACGATTACCGGCGGTACGGTCACGGCCAACGGAGGCTCGTTTGGCGCGGGCATCGGCGGAGGCCAAAACGGCGACGGCAACAATATAACGATTACCGGCGGTACGGTCATGGCCAACGGAGGTAATATAGCTGCGGGCATCGGCGGCGGCCAAAACGGCGACGGCAACAATATAACGATTACAGGTGGAGAGGTCACGGCCAACGGAGGCAATACTGGCGCGGGCATCGGCGGAGGACGATATGGCGACGGCAGCAATATTGAGATAAGCGGTGGTACGGTCACGGCCAACGGAGGCTTGGCTGGCGCAGGCATTGGCGGAGGCTATAGCGATTATAATGCCCCCGGGGGAGAAGGCAGCAATATCACCATTAGCGGCGGAACGGTCACGGCAAACGGAGGCAACACAGGAGCGGGCATCGGCGGAGGCTATTATGGCGACGGCAGTAATATCAATATTACCGGCGGATTGGTTACGGGCACCGGCGGTGACGGCGGTGCGGCCATCGGCGGAGGCCAAAGCGGCGACGGTAACAATATCATTATAAATAGCGGCACGGTCACGGCAATCGGCGGCGATTGTGGCGCGGGCATCGGCGGAGGATCACAGGGTAATGGCAGCAATGTAACCGTGTCCGGCAACTCTCAAGTCAGAGTACAGGGCGGCAAATCGTATGGCTATAATGGCACCGGAGCCGGCATAGGCAACGGTGGATACAATGATGGTAATGGCAACCCGATAAACGGTGAGGATATAGTACCCGACACCCTTGAGTTGCTTGCGGATGGCTGGATTAAATACTATGCGCCTGGTGAAAATATGAATGGGAATGAGCCTGAGCCGAAGCCTTATAACGCTCCTGCCGATTCGGCTTATAAAATCGGCGATAAAGTTGTTTTAAACGGCATCGAGTGGATTATCGTCGGAATAGACGGAGATTTTGTGGAGCTTGCTTCTGTTGATGCTTTCAGTGAGGAGCAGCTTAAGGACTTGGAAGCCCTTATAAAGACACTGCTGACGGAAGCCCAGCTTGAAAAACTTGTCGCGGATGAAACAACAGGCGAGCGCGTATTCCTCGCAGACGAAAATATTGCAAATGAATACTTCGGCGGGGAGAAGGGCCACATTATGATTCGCGCAAACATGAATATTCTGGATGTCTTCTCGGACAGCTATTATTAATAAAGTATATACAGATAAGAGGAGGCAAATGCAGCAATGAAAACTACAGGGAAACTCTTATTGATTATACTCTGCGCGGCAATGCTTGCAGCCTGCACTGCGGAGGCAAAACCGCAGCCCAAGGAAGAGGCAGCAACTGAAAGCAAAGCGGCGGAGCAGCCCGCGGAAAAAGTTCTTGAGCCCGGAATCGATGGGCCCGAAGGCTGGCCCGAAGATGTTCCCACCCCTATGACAGGAGAATTTCTTTGGGGCGACTGGATGCCTGCAGAGCCCAGGTTTTATACGGTAGATATCAGGTACACACAGGCGGAAATCGACGCCTATGCGGAAAGACTGCAGGACGCAGGCTTTGTTAAAATTGGCACCGATAAATACGAGAAAATTTACGGCGATGCCGGTGTTTATGCAAACGAAAAGTGGGAAATTGTGCTTGGGGACGAGGGTGTAAACGGAGATTACACCTATATGAGTCTTTATCCGATAGAATAGTCTATAAACAATAAGAGAAGAAAGTTTGGCATAAAGTTTTCGTTTAATCTTTTAAAAACAAATAGTTTAAAATCCCGATTAGGCTCAAAGGCCAAATCGGGATTTTTGTTTTTTCACAATTTTAGCTATGTGTTAATCTGTCGCATCAGAAATCCGCTTTGAATTAAAGCTTTCGATTATGGCGCGGACATCGGCGTCTTCCAGGGAAATCTGGCCGTTCTTCTGATTGTAGAACATTGCCACTTGATACTGTTCCTCTCCGTCTTCGGCAAAGAGATAGAGCATATCGGAGCCAAAAGCTTTTGCTGTATAGCCTTTGAATGTTTTGCCGCCAATCACGACGGGCTCTATATCTCTTGCTTCAGGGTCTTCATAGAAATCTTTCTCAACAAAGCCGATGGAGCTGCTTGGCGAGCCGTAGGTAAGTGTGAGCAGCGGCGCATCGAAGGCCTTTTGCGGATCATTCGTCCCCTTAACCACATTCACTTGGTTGTCCCGAATTACGTTGTCCATATACATGGGGTGGGCAAACCACCCTTCGGGGATAAGCACAGTGAATTTCCCCACTTCAAAAATTTGTCCGCTTACCGGAGATATATCCGAAGGAATATTTGCCGGAGCGGTATTTTCCGGAGGGACATTTTCTGAGCTGACATCGCTTTTATCGCTGTTATCCTGAGCGCTGTCATTCGGCTTTTGTCCGCACGCTGTTAAGAAAATGCCGAGCAGTAAAAACAGCGAAAGGATTAAGATAAAACTTCTTCTTTTCATTTTTGCCTCCTTAAATCTTAAAATGCAAGCAAGTTTTTGGCATATGGGGATGTGTTTGTTGAAGGCCTTAAGATATTTGAAGTCTATCACAAGGCAATATGGCTGTCAATTAAGCTGAAACTCGGATTGACCTCTGGTACTTAACTATCAACGCACACGTTGAACTTTGAGAAATACTCAGATGCGCCTTTATTAGAACTCATAGGGCATATCCATATAACCGTTGGCAATATCCTTACTCAAATCGAAACTTGATACCGATTCATAAAAAAGAAAAAGCTCCGAGTCTTGGTGCACTGCCGTTTGGCGGTGGTATAACCGAGCCAGAACTTTTTTGATGTGCAAACCAAAAACTTAAACAGCAGACTGATACGATGTATCCTTCTGCTGTTCTTGCCACATGTGCTCTGAAATCCCTGCGTCGCATGTCTTCCGGAAAGGCATCTTATATATCTAGCAAGCGCTCCATACATTACATTGCCCGCCTTACCGGGGGCAGTCAGAAGCTGTCTGACAATCTATCAGAGCTAATACAACAGTGTGTAAATTCGGTCTATTCAAATATATATGAATCCAAAAGCGTGCGCAGCTCGGAGCCCTCGGTATAGTCAGCTGTGAGGCACGGCACATCCTGCATGCCATTCGCCTTCAGAATTTCGGCTGGATATGAGTCTCCCTGCTGATGTACCATTACTGCAAGGCCGCCTTTTTGGAGGACATGTCTAAACACCAACATATCAGTGGGTCCGTCGCCAACATACATAATGTTTCGGAAATCTCCGCCCACAAGTCTATCTAATGCACCGACTTTTTTCGTATCCGAGAGCAGTTCGGCTACGCCTGTCGCGATGCCGTTTTCAAAGCTAAAAGTAGTACCGAGTACTCCAGAGAGATACGGGGCCAGTCTCGTACGCAGTATGTAACCACTATAACCACAGGTAAGAACATATAGGTTTGCCTTTCCAAGAGTTTCCTTGAAAAAGCTCTCAACGCCGGAATTAAACGGGACATCTTCAGCTCCTATACACAAGCTTGGCTCATTCAGCGGAAGGCCAAGTTCATGAGCACAATCAAACAATAGTCTAAAAAGTAGCTCATACTTCCCAACACTATACTCCTTGCATAGCCTTTCTGATAGACGGATAAACTCTTCAGTCTCAGTAGGCAAACCGCACATTTGAAAAAGCTTATAGCGTGGAATGGGATGAGGTGTCAGCGTACCATCAAAATCAAAAACTATAGTTTTCATAAGTCTCACTCCTTGCAAAGTCTTAACATTTCCTCAACAATATCGGAACAATCATCTACAACACCGTAGTCACAGCGTGAAAAAATTGCGGCCCCGGGGTCATTGTTTACAGCAAATATCTTACGGCAGCCGTCTGTGCCCACAGCGAATGCAGCCATACCGGATGCTCCCAACACGATGCATTTTTCCGCTGTGAGTAAAGTGCCAGATGCACCTATAAGTGTGGCTTGTGGAGCGATGGCCTCCTGAATCAATGGACGGGACGAACCAACAGCACAATCAAGACATTGAGCGAGCTCCTTGATATGTTCAAAGCCTTCCCTATTCTTTACTCCACGGCCAGCAACAATGACTCTTGCGGCTGAACTCAGTCCTTCAGTACTCTCACTCTCATATACAGTCACCTCCGCCTGTCCGCTACTCGGAAGGTCAGGGCATGATAAAGGTTGAATCACATATTGCCTATCCTGTGCAACAGGCGCACCTTTAGCTGCGGCAGCGATAGTCAGAACAGCGGGAAACGAATTGACCGCGTATTTTGCTGTCATATTCATGCTGTACACATATTTCGTACACAGCAACTTATCCCCCTCGAACCGCAAAGATAGCGCATCCAGTAGACAAGCACTCCCGAGCACCTCAGAAAGCAACGGCGCTACCCTGTTGCCGTTTTGACCCGAGGAGAACAATATAATATCCCAGTCTCTGTCAACTGCTGCTGAGTAGAGCAGCGAAATGTGCGCACTCAGATCCCATATGTCCGAGAGATACGAAGCGGAATATTGAAATACACCGGATATGCCTGCCGGCAGACAACAAACACCGGCAGATCCCAGCTCCGCACCAACAAAGAGCAGCTCCGTCTCTGTGTGGAGCTCAGCACAGACAGAGAGCATAGATCGTATATGTGCCTTTGTGTCGTCCGAAAACGCAATAACGGCAACTCGCACGTTAATCCACCTCCTCCAGAAAAAGCTCCAGCAGCAGCGCTGCCCGCTCGGCTGTATCAGCTCCGGTGATAAAGCAGCAACATCGTTTTTGTCCAGCAATATCTAAGCGCTCAAGAGTTACACTCGGTGCGTCATTACAGACGCTGGGTATGAATTCCACGGTCTTGGACCGAACGGCCGCCCTTTCCCGCAGAGTGGACACACGCAGATATGAACGAGCAGCATCTTGAAATGCGAACACGCCACGCATGGGCACAGTGCGGGACATATATCCGCCGCGTGTTTTACATTTGACCCAAAGACGATCCTTAACCACGGTAAGCTCGGACACATACCCTATGTATGGCAAACCCAGCCTATATGACAACCTTGCAGGTGTGCACCCGCAGCAGCTCTCGCTATTCATTTGCCCTGTTAGAACCAAGCACTCTAAACCGGTCGAGCGAATAAATCCTGTCAGTATGTCCGCTACAGCATCCTGCTGTGTAAGACTGTCTATGGCATATTCAAGTACACAAAGACGGTCAAAACCAACAGCAAACAGGTTTTGGCTTATCCTCTTATTAATATGCGTGCCAACTGTAATACCGATAAGGGTTACCTCTTGCCCGGCCTCGCGCAACGAGTCGCGTATGACCAGCGCATATTCAGCAGCGGACTCGTCGTAGGCATCAATTACTTTTTTTGATCTGATAATGTCAGGATCTCCCTGTTTAAGCTTTTCCCAGTCACTGATCAGCATACCTGACTGGTCAAAGACAAGAGAAAACGGCACAATTATATTTATCGACAATTCTTACCCTCCTTTTTTAAACTGTAACACAACCAGCAATAGAAATCCACGGCTGAGATCTGAGATTATGAACACATTTTTTGTTTGTCAGTTTGGCAAAAATTGATATGGCAGATTTCGTATACAACTGATATTATTATAGAAATTGTATAAACAAACGTGGACAATTTGTAAACTTTGCGATGCTGACCAAATTTTGCGTGTTGTTCCCAGACTGAGACACCGAGAGCCACTGTAATTGGCTCACTCATAAGTATAGTGACGGGGGCCAGGAATGATAAAAGATTACTTAAATCGTGATACTGTTGCGATACATCAGCGCGCAATCGATAAATATGAGGCAATACGTCTGGTAGGTGCTCTTGCAGTAAATGCGAAGATGGCACAGCAAGACTATGTAGAGGAAATGATTGCATCCCTAGACGCCTTGGGCCCCTACATGGTTCTTTCGCCCGGCATAGCCTTTGCCCATGCGAGACCGGGAGATAATGTCCTGCGCGACTTTGTTACAATGATTGTTCTTGATACGCCCGTCCCTTTTGGTCATCCTAAAAATGATCCGGTCAAAGTTCTCTTTGCCATCGGTGCAAGAGACCAAAAGCACCATCTATCATGCATGAGGGTAATTTCTAAGCTTATCAGCCGTGAGGGTTTTGTCAGTGAGATAAGTTCTATTGAAGAGCTGGAGGATATTTTGAAATACATTAATTCCGCCGAGGAAGGCTGATATCTCTGTGCATCATATTTAGAATATAACAACAAAAAGGAGGTAAAAGGCATGGCATTAGACAGACCGCTAGTTGTGTACTGTGTGTGCGGCTATGGATGCGGGACAAGTCTCATATTGAAGATGTCGCTTGACGATGTATTTAGCATCGCCGGAATCAGGGCAGAGACCATAACCGCAGATCTTACCAGCGCCGCCGGACTGAGCTGCGATATCATCTGTACATCCGATGGATTGTTCAATGAGATTAAGACTGCAAATCCCCAAGCAAAAACCATTCAGGTAGACGATTTCTTGGACAAAGAGAAACTTGCAAGCATTGTATTGCCCATAGCAAACGAAATTATAGAAAACAAATGAAAAAAAATATTAAGGAGGATTAATTATGGCAATAGTATCCTATATAGCCGGCATATTTCAAACTCCCGAGATCTTTCTTTCACTGATCGCGTGCGTCGGTCTGCTGCTCCAGAAAAAATCTGCAAGCGATGTTATCAAGGGTACGTTTAAGTGCATGCTAGGCGTTATTATTCTCAACGCCGGTGTCGCTATGCTTATGAGCGCTGTTTCTCCACTGTCCACAGCCTTTGGCTCTCTTACAAGCCGGCAGGGTGCCGAGCTGGCTGACTTTGGTGCGTTTCTGGGTCAGTACGGCATGCAAATGGGCCTTGTAATGGTGATTGGCTTTGCTGTACAGCTTCTGCTGGCAAGATTCACCCCACTGAAGACAATATACCTTACCGGTCATATGATGATGTTCTTCTCAATGCTGTGGCTCGGCTTGGGAGTACAGATGGGATTCACTGGCGGCGCACTGCTTGCGTTTGCCTGCTTTGGCTATCTGTGCAGCATTTCTATCACTCCCGTCATGCTTCTTAAGGATATGGAGCATCTCACTGGTAAGAGAGACTTCTCCATTGCTCACTCAGGAACATTCTGGTGCTGGTGCGCTTCTAGAGTAGGCCAGCTTGCCGCTAAGACATACGGCGACAAACCTATAGAGAGCATGGAGAAGATAAAGCTTTCTCCCAAGCTTGACTTCATCAGAGACACAACGCTGGTCGGCGGTCTCATTATGTCTATCCTGTACATGGTAATAGCTATATTTGCTCCCGAAGAGACACGCAGGGCAATATACGGCAATGATACCTTCACATTTGCACTGACAAACGGTATGTCCTTCGGCGCAGGTATCATAATCCTGCTCCAGGGATGCCGCATGATGATGGCTGAGATCATCCCGGCTTTCACCGGAATTTCGAGAAAGCTAGTTCCCGGTGCCATTCCTGCTCTTGATATCCCTATGATTTACCCCTATGGCCAGAACTCTCTGCTCATCGGCTACCTGTTTGCCCTTGCGGCCAGCATCATTTCAATGTTCATAATTAATTTCAGTGGTCTTAGTGCCTATGTCCTTGTTCCGTTAGTGGCTGCAGTTTACTTCGATGTTGCCTCCGGCTGTGTGTTTGCCAACTCCTACGGCGGACGCCGCGGTGTTATTGCGTGGGGTATCATCGGCGGTGTTCTTATAATGGTTGTCACAGCAGTCGCAATGCCACTAGTTGCAAATACAGTCGGCACTTTCGTACAGCAGATGGGCTTCTCCGAGTGCAGCCTGTGGATCATTATTATCGGCTATCTATCAAAGCTTATCGGCCTTGCTTGATCTTCTAGTGTATGTTTTCTGTTGCCATTTGTACACAATCGGTATAACGGTGAATTGACTCTACAAAGTAGTGGATATTGATGATTATTTAAAAATAAAATTGCAGCGTGGCGGGTTTTCTGTCTTGTTGAGCCGAAGTAAAGGCGGTGGTCGCAGTGGAGACAAACCGAATCGTTGTTAAGCTTCTGTCAATGCTTATTGATGCCGGCGGCATGGTCCAAATGGGCCATGCCAGCGGTGAGCTCTGCGTTTCTAAGCGTGTGTTGCTGTATAATACAAAAAAGCTGAACGACAATTTAGAAAGTAAAGGCTTCCCTGTAGTAAGATTATCAAATGAGATCCTATCACTTGACACTGCTAAAGCTGATGAGATGAAAGGAGAATTTCTGCTCTGCCGCGGCATTGACAAAAGCTATGTATTATCGCCCGAGGAACGAAAAATTTTGGCGCTTTTGATTATCGGGCTTTTGTCATCCAAAGGCTCCTCCCTTGAGTTTTTGGCAGATGTTATGTGCGTAAGCAAAAGCACCACCGCAGGCTGCGTAAATCAGCTTCGTGAGGAGCTGGATAAAAATGAGATATCTCTGATATATAAGCGCAAGCCGCAAGCGGGCTACACCCTTGTAGGTGACGAGTCAACTATCCGCAGGTGTCTCAGTGACTGCATACTTCAAGCAGATACTGCGCAGATGAATGCGTACATAGACACGCTCCTACTTGGTGAGGCTTTCGGTGCAGCAGTGGAGGAGAAGAGTCGGTTATTCGGATTGATATCGGATGCGATAGAAAATGCCGGCAAGTCAGTAAATGTCAGGTATAGTTATAATTCATTACTAGATATTACCTATTCCCTTCTGCTCACATCCTGCCGTGGAAACAAAAGCGAAAGGCTTGTATCCGATGCTTTTCTCGAGAGCTCCCAAGAGTATTATATGGCAACATATAAATTAATCGACGAGCTTAACAAAATAGGTCTGCGGATAAACCGAGGAGAAGAGGTCTATATTGCCGCAATATTGCAAAGCGGGAAACGCTCTGACAACATCGAATCCATCTCTAAAAGTCCAGATCTTGTTGAAAGTATGGCCGATGAACTTATTGAACTTTTCGAATTATCCACTTGCGTCGTTTTCGATGAGCGGAAGCAGTTAAGACAGAAGCTTCTTATACATATGCGCCCCATGTACTATCGGCTCAAATACAAAATAAAATCGGACAATCGCTATTCGAACAGCATCCGTGAGGAGTACCCGGACATTTTCACAATAATAAGAAGATGTATACTAGCCATATCTCCAAAATATGGAATAGATGTCCCGGACGATGAGATTGCATACCTGTGTGTGTACTTCGTGAGTTGGTTGAGCAGAAACCGCATAAAACAGGTGAGCCATGAGGAAAGAATACTCATTGTCTGCGGCGCCGGTGTCGGTACTTCGTTGTTTATTCGCCATCAGGTAACTGATATTATCGGTGAGGGCTATGCTATAGATCTCCGTGATATCAACAGTGTTTCGGAGGAGGATCTTTTGCGCTATGCTCTTGTCATTTCGACTCTTCAGCTTCCCTACGAAAGCAACAAGATGGTAGTTGTTCAGCCTAACCTGACCGCACATGATAAAGAGTGGTTGCTCGGCTGGCACTTTAGAAATAGAAAACGCGCGGACAATTCATCTCTTGAAGAGCTAATGTTGATAATTGCACAAAACGCTATTATAACCAACCGTTCCCGGCTGGCAAAGCAGCTGCGTGAGCATGTGGCCGAGCGAGAAAGCCCAAAGAGGCTTCGCTTATACGATGTGCTGGTTCGCGATGCAGTGCAATCATACTCCGGCCACTTTGAAGCTGCAGAGGCGCTGCGCATAGCCTCTGAGCCTCTGGTCAGGCATTCTGCAGCAGACGAATCATATTACAACGATATTCTCGCCATTATAAACGAGCACGGATTATATGCCGAAATCAGACCCGGTGTGCTTATCGCTCATGCGAGGCCGGGCGGCAGCGCAAAAAAAGTAGGGGTTACCTGTACAGTTTTTACCGACGGCGTCTCGTTCGGCAAGGCCGACAGCAGAGTTCAGAGGATAATTTTTACTCTCTGCACCCCAGACAATAAGGCCCACTACTATGTAATGAAAGATCTTGTAACTATAATCTCCGACGACGAACTGATAGCCCAAATAGAAAGCGGAGGCTTTGCAGACACCGATAGCCTGTATCTGGCACTCATAAACAAGATAAAGCCATGAACAAACAGATTCTCTTTTCCTTTATAAATAATCAGTTTATCAATGACTTGAAAGGATACACATACTATGAAAAAATCACAAGTCGCGCTTGTAAAGCGGGCTACCACACCGGACGCAGCAGAAATAGATGCCATGATTAAGGAGTCCTTCGATCTTCTCGGCGGACTTGAAATGTATATCCCACGGGGGGCAAAGGTGACAATAAAAGGCAATTTCTTTGCCCCCTATCCCCCCCCAGTCATCGTTGACAGGCGCACCGTCAGCAGCCTGATCAGGCAGTTGTACCAAGCCGGGGCAGGGAAGGTGATACTGTGCGAGGCTGTCAGCGTAGGTACTAAGCTTGGCCGTGGTCAAAGCACTGCTTTTGTGCTCGATGAGATGGGAATTAGGGACGCCGCCGAGCAGGCAGGCGCCGAGGTACTGTGTCTCGAGGATGACAAGCGTGTAACAGTAAAGATACCCGACGGCAAGTGCATCGGGGAGATGGAATATCCCCAATGCATGTATGACTGCGATGTCCTTATAGATCTGCCCTGCATGAAGATGCACGCCATGACACTAGTTACGCTCGGTATGAAAAACTTTCAGGGTATTCTCAACGATGAACAGAAATACTATGCGCACAGGGATGATTTTGAGCAGAAAATTGTGGACATCTTTCGCTATAGGAAGCCTGATCTCACGCTTATTGACGGCATAACCGCAATGGAGGGTAATGGAGCCGGTGAGGGTGGAGAGCCGCACCCCATGAACATGTTTATAGCCAGTGCAGATGTTGTCGCTGCAGACAGTGTGGCAATTGCCTGTATGGGTATTGAGGACATCTTTTCTGTCGCCTTTAACCGCATTGCTGATGCAGACGGCATAGGCAATGGCCGTCTTGAAAACATCGAGGTGCTGGGGGCTCGTATTGAGGATGTGAAAGAGAAATTTAAATTACCAGATTCCTATATGTATCCCAATGACAGATTTGCCACCGGCATCTACGCAAATGTCGATATGCGTATCGGCGGAGCCTGCAAGCAATGCTGGCTTCTATCCTCGGGCGTTGGAAGAATGCTATCAAAAATAAAAGATGAGAAATTCATGCTCTTAGCCGGCAGTGACCCTAAGCTGCCGAACGGCATTACGACAGATCTGGAAAATGTAATCATCTTCGGAGACTGCGCCTGTGCCGCCACCGGTTGCATCAAGGAACTGAGAAACAGGATGCTGCTGGAAGAGAAGGGCATATTTGCACCGGGCTGCCCACCTTATCGTCCAGCTACCGCTATCATAGAAAGAAACCTCTCTGCCCGCGGCCTGCTCGACAGCAATACAGCCAAGGTGAAAGCGCTACAGCGCAAAAAGCAAATTTACGATTACTACAAAAATATCGACCCGACATGGGCACCTAAAAGTGAGAGAAAAATAGAAGAAGATAAATAGGAGGAAAAAATGATTAAAACCCAGTATGTTAAAGAGCTCAGAGCTTTGTTAGGAACCGAAAAGGTGGTAGTTGACGAGGATCAGCTTCGAGTGTATGACGGCTTCAACAGGTCTTACGAAAAGGCGTTCAACTTGTGCATGACTGTGCCGCCCATAGCTATAGTTTTTGCCGAATCTGTGGATGATGTTGTTAAGACTCTAAAATTCTGTACGAGAAAAAAGCTTAATCTGATTACACGTGCAGGTGCTTCAAGCGCTGAGGGGCTGCTGGAGGCACATGAGGAGTCGCTAATGCTGGATGTTGGCAAGATGAACAAACTCATCAAGATCGATAAACACAACATGATAGCCACAATTCAGAGCGGCTTTCCGCTGCAACGGCTGGAGGACGAGGTCAACGCACTTGGACTCACAACGGGCCACAGCCCTCAATCCAGACCCATGGCACTTATGGGAGGTCTCGTCGCCACAAACAGCATCGGACAGTTCTCAACTTACTATGGCGGGATTGCGGATATGGTGTCGAGTCTGGAAGCTGTTATGCCGGATGGTACCGTTATCAGGACCAGAGACGTGCCGCGCCGCAGCGCAGGGCCTGACCTCAACCACATTTTTATCGGCAGCGAGGGTGCTATCGGTATCATAACCGAGGTAACCGTTAAGCTGTTTCCGTATTATCCCAATGATATGTGGATGGGTGGGTATATTGTGGACGACATGGAAACCGGATTTAAGGCCGTACGTGATATTATGACGGAAGGATATAAGCCGTCGGTCCTCCGACTATATGATAAAGAGGATTTCGATCATAGTTTCGGCAGTGTGGAGTTGCGCGAGGGTGAAGCGTTCATGTTCTTCACCGCAGAAGGTCCCGCTGCTGTTGCGGCGGCTATCGGAAATGGAATAGACAGCATCGCCCGTCGGTATAATGCACGCTATGTAGGTACAGAGGGCGTCAAGCATTGGCTCGAGCATCGCAATGACCTCTGTAAGCGCATCACCAGCGGCGACATGGCCAGAAAAGCTAGGGAGACCAGCATTATGGATCATACTTTAGAAGTCAGTGCAAATTGGAGCGACATCGTTCAGATTTACCATAATATCATTGAAAATGTCCCCAAGAAGATTGACAACCTTGTTTTTCTGGGTGGACACGCATCCCACGCCTATGTCAACGGAGTCAACCTTTACTTTGTCTATTCCCTGAGAATAGACGATCCGAAGAACTCAGATGACGAGCAGCGCCGTTTTATCCGTGCGGTTTGCGATGAGGTAATAAAAATGCCATCCGGCGGAGTCGTACATCATCATGGAATGGGTAAGCAGAGAGTATGTTATGCCGAGCGAGAGCATGGTTCCGCATATATTCTGATGCGTAAGTTAAAAGACGCATTTGACCCAGATGGGATAATGAATCGCGGAAATCTTATACAAAAATACTGAGAACGTCCATGAAAGGATCTGCTTATAATGAAGTATAGAGGTACTCCGGTATCACGCGGATACGCTGTTGCAAAAGCCTACATACACAAAAGCGCCCACATCGCTGCGACAGAGCGTGCCCTTGCGGACCTCTCTGAGGCAAAGGATGCCGTACTCTCATATAAGAGGGCAAAGGCACAGGTGAAAAAGCAGCTTGAGGAGACGATAGCAGATTTCCAATCACGAGGTGACGACAATAAGGCCGATATCTTCGAGGCACATTTAAAGATACTCTATGACTCTGCTGTGGAAGAAGATATTCTGAAGTGTATCAAAGAAGAGCTTTGGGCTGCCGACTGGGCTGTGCAGAAAGTTTTTTGTAAATACGCGTCAATTATGGAGCGCAGCAGGAACAAGCTTTTTCGCGAGCGTGCTGCAGATTTTCGGGATGTTAGTCAACGTCTACTATTGGCACTTGCCGGTGCGACTCCCTGTTCTCTGAGCAGCCTGAAGGAGCCGTGCATCGTCGTTACACATGAGCTGCTTCCGTCAGACACTGCCAACATAGATAGGATAAATGTGCTTGGAATCATCACCGAAATCGGCGGCGATACCTCCCACAGCGCAATATTAGCGCGCAGCCTTGATATACCCGCTGTCTTAGGCGTCAAAGATATTTGCAGCAAGGTCAATAATGCACAGGATATTATTTTGGACGCAATGGAGGGATATGTTTATGCCTCGCCGGACCCTGTTCAGATTGCGGCCTTTTTAGTAAAAGCTGGTGAGCATCAAGCTGGTCTTGAGCAGATGAGGCGGTATTGTACAATAGTTCCAGTCACGACGGACGGCGTGCGTGTTCAGGTGCTGCAAAATCTTGACTCCGCTTTAGCTTCGGATATGAGCGGAAGCAACTATGTAGATGGTGTAGGTCTGTTCAGGACAGAATACCTGTATATGAGCAGCAATCATATGCCAACTGAAGAGGAGCAGTTTGAGGCGTATAGGAGGGTACTGTCTGTTTACAAAGACAGGCCCGTCACACTGCGAACATTGGATATAGGTGGGGATAAAACTTTGCCATATCTGTCGATGGAAAAAGAACTGAATCCTTTTCTAGGAGAGCGTGCCGTTCGGCTGTGCTTCAACAATCCAGAAATGTTTATGACTCAGCTTCGGGCTGCACTTCGCGCCTCGGTTTTTGGGAACCTGTGGCTCATGTTCCCGATGATAGGCACTATAGATGATATTCTGCGTGCCAAGGCCATGCTTGAGCAGGCCAAATTGGAGCTGAGCCATCTAGGCCTTGCTTATTCGGACAACGTCAAGGTCGGCGTGATGATCGAGATTCCCTCTGTTGCGATTATTGCTGATATTGTGGCTGAAGAGGTGGACTTTGCGAGCATCGGGTCCAATGACCTGATACAATACACATTGGCAGTAGACCGCATGAATCAAAAAGTGTCAGAGTTCTATCAAAACTTCAACCCAGCTGTGCTTCGACTGATAGGAAACACCGCCCGGCAGTTTAATAATCGCGGCAAACCAATATGTGTTTGCGGTGAGCTGGCCGGCAACCCTGATTCCGCTTTGCTACTGATGGGTCTGGGAATAAGGAATCTTTCAATGAATATTTCCTCTATTGCGGAAGTCAAAAGAATGATAAGTACCGTAAGCATGAAGACCGCTGAGGCAACTGCAAAGGCAGCATGCAATATGAGACTTGCTAAGGATATAAAGGAGCTCACCAGATCTGTGTTAAGCGACTCCAAATACGAACTTAATGACAGGGGACAGAATCATGTATGAAAAGAAAATAATAATTTGCAATCCCAGTGGACTTCACGCAAGACCGGCATCCGAGTTCATTGACGTCGCGGTCAAATTCAAGAGTGAGATAATGATTTGCCGCGCAGATGAGCCCCAGGAAAAAGTCAGCGCAAAGTCAATGGTTATGCTACTAACTTTGGGTCTGGCCATGGGCGATGAGGCAATTCTCAGTGCATCAGGCCCCGACGAAAAACAGGCAATAGATACGCTGAGCACATTGATAGAGTCTGGGTTTGGCGAATAAGCAGCAAAACTTGCTGTTCGCGCCGCTTTCTGCTGAGGCGCTAGATTGTCACTTATCTAAAGATATTTGCACAAGGTACATACAAGAGGCTCGGCTGCATCAGGGTCGATCGGTCCCATAGTGATTGCTTTTACGAAGCTGAACCCGGGTCCGTGAGAAAAGGTCTGTATATGTAAAAAACACACCTCCTATAATTAAAACGAAAGGTATCATAGGAGGCGTGTTTTTTTGGGTAGCTCCTCGGAAAAGGGTATAGGATGTAACTCATTTATTAAAAAAGCTTAGAAGAAAAGTCCTCCAACTTTTTTCGGCGTACTAGAAACAAGAAGTGTTGTGTTTCCAAATAATGATATGACAATCAGATTCAAAATTTCGCGATCGATACCGCTGGACGCTTATATAAATACGAGCTTTTTGAAGCATGGGCACAAAATGACAAGCGTTCATTACCTCAATTTTACTTGCAATTTTTTAACAAATATTATATCATTTTTATGCTTCAAAATTTTGAATTAAAAAATTTGAAGGAGGTATATTTTGTGGATATTTTTAAAAAATGCAATGACTTCACTCTCGCCGAGCAATACCGCAAAATGGGAATCTATCCCTATTTTCACGCTCTGGAGTCCCGTCAGGATGTGGAAGTTATTATGGAGGGCAAGCGCCGTATAATGCTCGGGTCCAACAACTATCTCGGCCTCACAACGGAACCTTCGGTTGTAGAGGCGGGCATAGCGGCCTTTGAGCAGTATGGCAGCGGCTGTTCAGGCTCTCGTTTTCTAAACGGCACGCTGAAAATGCACTTGGAGCTTGAAGAGGAGCTGGCCGACTTTGTGCGCAAAGACGAGGCCGTGACCTTCTCAACAGGCTTTCAATCGAACCTCGGAATTATCAGTGCCATCGTCGGACACGGGGATTTTGTAATCTGCGACCGTGAAAACCACGCCAGCATCTATGACGGCTGCAGATTGAGCTATGGAAAGATGCTGCGCTATAAGCACAACGACATGGACGAGCTTAAAAGCATATTGGAGCGAATTCCCGATGATGCCGGACGCCTGATTGTCACCGATGGTGTTTTCTCTATGGGCGGCGATATTGCGAATCTTCCCGAAATCGTCTCTCTCGCCAAGGAATACGGAGCCCGTGTCATGGTTGACGACGCTCACGGTCTCGGCGTCATCGGCGAAGGCGGCCGAGGCACTGCCAGTTATTTCGGGCTTGAAGATGAGGTTGACATAATCATGGGCACATTCTCAAAGTCGCTGGCATCTCTGGGCGGGTATATGGCCGCTTCCAAATCTGTTTGCGAATATGTGCGGCACACCTCGAGGCCCTTTATTTTTTCCGCCTCTATTCCCCCTTCCTCTTGCGCTGTTGCATTGGCGGCCCTCAGGTATCTCAGAAAACATCCCGAGCTGCCGAAGCGTCTTTTGAGCCTCGCCTCATATGCGCGTAAGGGGCTTAAAGCCAAGGGGATTTCGATACGCGAATCCGACACCCCCATCATTCCGATTTACACATACGATGTGGAGAACACTCTTATAAAAAATAAGGAGCTCTATGATGCGGGAGTGTATGTCAACCCCGTTCTGCCCCCCGCCACGGCTCCCGGCGAATGCCTGCTGCGCAGCAGCTACATGGCAAGCCACACCGAGGCCCTTATAGATGAGGCCGTCGAGATAATAGCCTCTGTGCTGCTCGCTTGAAACCGCCGAGCTTCTTCATGAAATGTTCTCTATACCCGAAAACTGGGATTACTTAGCCTTAAGTAGATAAGCCGCCTTAGCACTCCTTGTGCTGAAAAGCTTTATTAAAGAGAGATACCAAACATCGAAAATGATGTTTGGTATCTCGTTTATTGTTAAGTTTTAAAATATTAGAACTGCTTGTCGTAGTTGCCCTGGACGGCGCGGACGACCTGGGAGAGTACATCGCAGGTCGGAGTCGGAATTCCGAGCTCTTCGCCGTATTTGGCAATCATGCCGTTGAGAACATCAATCTCGGTCTGGCGCTTATTGAATGCATCCTGGCACATAGACGGATAGTAGTCTCCGATATTTGTGACTATATCCATGTGATCGTTGGCAATGAACTCATCGGCATCGAGCGGTGTGCCGCGCGCAGTGGCAATAGCGCAGGCTTCGCGGATAACATTGCGGAAAATCTCGCGACCAAACGGATCCGCTTCAACTTCGCCTATCTTAAGGCGGAGCACGAAACAGACCGTGTTCACCGTGGAGTTAACTATGACCTTTTTCCAGACAAACTCATAGATGTCGTCCTTGCGCCAATAAGCATCGCAGCCGCCGTCTCTGTAGGCCTTGAGCATTTCCGCGCAGACTGCATCTGTCTGCTCGTTTCTCTCGATTGCGCCGAAGTTCATCTGAACACCTCCGGCGGGAGTTGAGACACAGTGTCCGGGCCCGCGCAGAGCTGTACCCAAAACGCCGGATCCGATTACGCAGCGGCTTGCGGGATAGGTCTTGAGCAAATTGTCGTCGTTGCCCAGTCCGTTGATCAGGGAGACCGCTATTGTATCTTCTCCTACCACGGGAGCGGAATCGGCAATCGCCTGCTCGAGCTGTGTAGCCTTGGTCATATAAATGATGGCATCGACCTTGCCCTCGGCTTTGAAGGCGGCCTCGGCAGAGGTATAGGTGCGGAAGCCGTGCAGAACCTCGGTGATATCGCGGTACTCTCCACCCTCCTGAAGGTGGATTGTAAAAGTCATGCCGTCCTCGGCAACCTTTTTCATGTGTTCCTCATAGCGGTCAATCAGAATAACGTCTGCGCCGCCCTTGCGCATATATGAAGCAAAAACGCTTCCGGCCGCGCCTGAGCCGTACATTGCGAATTTCATAAAAATCGTCTCCTTTTGCTTGTTTATTGCTTATCAATTATTTTATACCTAAATCGGCAAAAATAAAAGCGGTTTTTCATGAACTCGGAAGCCGCACGAAAAACCGCCCCTTTTTAATTATTCAGTCTTTTTGAGTTCAGCCTCGAGTTTTCTAACTTTGGGAATACCCCAAATAAATGCAGGCAGAACAACAACTAAAAGTGAATAGTAGCCGTCGTAACCATAGAGTTTTGTTGTTATGGTGGTGAGGCCGAGCAGAGAAATTGAGAAGCAGATTGCAATAACAATCGCCGCAACGAGGACGCTGCGCAGCTTCTCGCTCTTAATAACGCCGGGGAAGAGCTTGCCCTGGAAGCGCTGCACCATTGTGAAAATGAGGGTGACGCAGGTGGAGACAAATGCGCTGAAGAGCAGGACAGAGAAAATTACAAGAAGCCACTGAATACCGACAAGGCTGAGCACGGTTTGGTTAGGAATGCCTGTGGCGTTCTTGAAGCCCTCGACACCGGCTGCCTTTAGAGCGGCAAGCAGAGGATACCACTTTGCGAGCATAAATCCGGAGAGGCCGAGCATAATGCCGTTCATAAGCCAGCCGAGGAAGCAGGCGCGGCCTGTGCCCTTGGTGGTCATCTCGCCGGAGGCGGCAATCATGGGAGGAATTGAGACGCACTGGAAACCGGCGTAAACTATAACGCCACGCCAAACAGCATTTCCGATATCGTTGACATAGGGCACCGGCTCTAATTTAAAATGCTCCAGCAGAGCGACAAGCGTGCCATCGTTTGCGGCTATAAGACCCGTAACAACAATCAGACCTGAAGTAATCATTATTGCGACGGAGAGCACCGTGGATGCGGCGGCAACAACCTTGACGCCGTAGATGCTGAGCAATATCAGAAGCACAACGACCCCCAAGTTGCAAAGCAGTCTTACCGCTCCAACATATTCAAGTCTCAAGAAGTTCGCAACCACTTCGCCGGCGCCGGCAACAGCGGCTGCAACCGCAGCCAAAATGATGATGATGTAAAAAATCTCGAAAAGAATTTCCATTTTGGGATGCGGATAAAGCGCCTCATAGGTGTCTTTGTAGTTTGTAAAGCCGTTGAGCCTTGCAAACTTCAGCATGATGTGCATGACATACGCCAATATTCCCATTGATATAATCGGGAAAATCAGAGCGGTGACGGGACCGTATTTCGCGAAATAACCGATAATCTGGTTACCGGAAGCAAATCCGCCTCCGACGTGGGTTCCGAACCATACGGATGCGACCGTAAAGGCTATGCCCCACGAGCTTGTGAGTGTCTTTTTTTCCATAAGTTCCCTCCAAAATTGTTTTGGCCGTTTTTCCAACTGCTTTCGGCTAACATAGTGTTCATGATATTAACAAACTTTGTCGGAAAAAACAAGTGATGACTTAATTTTGACAAATAAACTTCGCTTGATTTTGTTTGACTTCAACGAATAAGCTTCTGTCTTTGCACTTATTTTCATCATCCAAATTAAACAGTGTTCATAAAATGCATATGATAAAACCAACTTCCATTTAAATAAAAGGATATATTGCATTCAATATAAGTTTTTTAAACCAAAACATTTGATATTTTTTCGCAAAAAAATTACATCTCTTGACACTAAATCAGAGTATTCTTATAATATGAGTGTAAATAAGATTACAAGCATTTAACACTGGAATGTATTTTTATATTGGGGGTAAAAATAATGTATGATTTCAGAATTGTGGCCGACACTTCAGCCGACCTGAGCGAAGAAATAATCAAGGAAAAAGAAATAGTAACAGTTCCTTTCTATGTAATGCAGGAAGAAGATGTCTATAAAAAGCACAGGGTTGAGCTTTTCGACCATGAGTTTTACACTTGGATGATCGAAAATCCCAAGCTCATGCCAAAGAGCGCTGCGCCCTCTGTTGACGACTTTTATCAGGTTTTTACGGAGCTTGCCGAAAAAGGCGAAAAGGTTCTTTGTATCTGCATAACCGAAAAATTTTCGAGTTCCTATCAGAATGCCTGTATAGCTAAAGATCTTGTATTGGAAAAATACCCCGATGCAAGGATTGAGGTTGTTAACTCTATTTGCAACACGGTTCTCCAGGGACTTGTTGTTTATGAGGCCATCAGGCTAAGAGAGTCGGGCGCCAGCTTGGAATACGCTGCAGCCGAGCTTGAGAGAATAAAGCCCTCGGGCAGGATTTTCTTTACTATCGGCAGCATGGACTATCTCACCATGGGCGGGAGAATCGGAAATCTGGCCGGCAAGGTTTCGGGAGTTTTGGACCTTCGTCCTATAATCAGACTGAGCGAGGGTGAAATCCACCTTGCCGGACTCGCCAGAGGCCGTTTAAAATCCTTAAGCAAAGTTTTAAACGCAGGTAAGGAATATATGAAGAGCAGCTTCAAGGATATTTCAGAGTTCTCGGCAGCCGTAGGCTTTGGCTATGACAGGGATGAAGCTCTGAAATTTAAAGCCCAGTTTGAGGAGATGCTGAGGGAAATAGGTCTCTGGGTTGATGCGCCTATAAGGGTTATCGGCGCCGTCATCGGCGTGCACACCGGTCCTCTGCCTCTCGGTTTTGGCGTCGTAAGGAGAGCTCGTCTCCCCGATAAAATCTAGGTCTTCGCGGCTTTCTTGGAAAACACCGGTTTTTCGGGATTTTTAGTTCAAATACAGAAAAATTTAATATTTATTTGTAATATTATCCCCCCGGGGGGCTTGTGCGCCTTATTTTAATGTCTTATGCTTTATCCATAAGGTCTTTCTGCACTATTTCTTCCCCCCCCCTCAAACCGTCAATGATTCTGACGGTTTGAAACAAGAGGTCCGGGAGATTTCTCTCGGATCTCTTGTTATTTACCATTTTACAGCAAAAACCCACAGGTCTTTAGCCTGCGGGCTTTTGCATTTTGGAGCGGGCGATGGGAATCGAACCCACGTATCCAGCTTGGAAGGCTGGTGTTCTACCATTGAACTACGCCCGCGAACTTTGTTATATTAACACCAAGATTTTTTCTTGTCAACTTTTTAAATGTTTGCCTGCATTTTTTTGTGATTCTATTGTATTTTGAGCCTTGAGTTTAAACATTCCCTGTCTTTCTATGTGAATTTGAAATTAGTTTCTAAATTCGCTTGTTTTTTTGCAGAATTTAATATAGAATTAGCACGTAAGAATTTCCGCCCGTGCTGTGTTTGCGGCGTTTTCTTTTTTTCGGAGGTCTGTCGTTTTGCTCTTATTCTCCGTAATTTTTACTTCTCTTGAGGGTGCTCAAATTTTGAGCGCCACTGAGAGAGCCTACAAAAACGGCGTACACTCCGGACTCATTCTATAGCTATCTGCCACAACAGTTCCTGTTGTGGTATTTTCATTGTGTTTGGGAGGTAAAAATGAAAAAAGTTGCAGTTATCATGGGTAGCGACAGCGACCTAAAGCAAATGCAGAAATGTATCGACTGTTTAAAGGAACTTGAGATTCCCTTTGAGGCTCACATTATGTCGGCGCACAGAACCCCTGAAAGAGCTTCGGAATTTTCGAAAAATGCCAAAGAAAACGGCTTCGGAGTTATCATTGCCGCAGCCGGAATGGCGGCGCACCTGGCAGGCGCAATGGCTGCCAACACGGTTTTGCCTGTTGTAGGCATTCCCCTGAACGCCTCCCCCTTAAATGGCATGGACGCACTCCTCTCCACCGCGCAGATGCCTCCCGGCCTTCCCGTAGCATGCGTTTCGGTTGACGGCGCCCGAAATGCCGCCATACTTGCCGCTCAAATCCTCGCTCTCGGCGATGAAGGGCTTTATAAAAAATTGCTGCGACTTCGTGAGGAAATGAAACAGAGCATCGCAGAGAAAGACAAAAAACTCCGCGAGAGCTTATAAGTTTACATAATATAATGCACAGAGATTGTATGAACTTTAAAGAAGACAAACTGCACGAGGAATGCGGAGTATTCGGCGTATTTAATGCCGGAGACAGAGATGTGAGAAATGACACCTACTTTGCTCTTTATGCTCTCCAACACAGGGGGCAGGAAAGCTGCGGTATTGCCGTAAACGAAGACGGTGTAATCTATGGCAAGCGCGGAAACGGGCTTGTCAGCGATGTTATAGATCGCAGATTTTTAGAGGCCCTGCCCAACGGAAAAATGGCAATAGGGCACTGCCTTTACGGAAAGCGCGGCAACTTTAATCACAACAACGCCCAGCCCCTGGTTATTGAGCACATTAAGGGCGGAATGGCAATATCCAACAACGGCGGTCTTATAAACGCCTTTGAACTGAGAGCCGAGCTCGAGATGCAGGGCGCCATATTCCACACAAGCTCAAACGCCGAAGTGATTGCCTATACTATAACCCGAGCGCGGCTTGAAAGCGGCTCTATTGAGAAAGCGGTTGTTAAAGCCATGGAGCGCCTTAAGGGCTCCTACAGCTTTTGCCTTATGAGCCCGAGAAAACTGATTGGCGTGCGCGATCCTTTGGGCATAAGACCTCTCTGTCTAGGCAAGCTCGGAGACTCATATTTCTTTGCCAGCGAGAGCTGCGCCTTCAACTCGATAGGCGCCGAGCTGCTGAGAGATGTTGAGCCGGGCGAAATTGTGATTATATCCGATGATGGCATAAGAAGCATAAAAACTCACTGCGGCAAAAAAAGCTCTGTTTGTATATTCGAGTATATTTACTTTGCAAGGCCCGACTCTGTGGTCGACGGGGCTTCTGTACACATGGCGCGCCGCAATGCCGGAAAGTTTTTGGCAATCGACCACCCCGCCCAAGCCGATGTGGTTGTCGGTGTTCCCGACACGGGCATAGATGCCGCCATAGGATATGCCGAGCAGAGTGAAATTCCCTATGGGATAGGGTTTCTTAAAAACAAATACATCGGAAGAACCTTTATCGAAAATTTTTCCGGAGACAGAGAGCTTGGTGTGAAAATTAAGCTGAATCCCATCCCTAATGTTGTAAACGGAAAACGAGTTTTGCTTGTAGATGACAGCATTGTAAGAGGCACAACCATAGCCGGCATTGTAAAAAGGCTTAGGGATTCAGGAGCCAGAGAAGTGCACGCCAGACTTTCGGCTCCTCCCTTCCTCTACCCCTGCTACTACGGAACAGATATAAAGTCCTCGGAGGACCTGATTGCATACAATCACAGCATTGAGGAGATTGCAGAGATTTTAAATGTTGACTCTATCGGGTATTTGGGCCTTGACAGATTGAGCGAGATTTGCGACGGTCTAAAGTGCGGAATTTGCGATGCCTGCTTTACGGGATTTTATCCGGGCGGCAAACCCGAGCTGGAGCAGACTCCCAAATACAGAAGAAAGCTTATAGCGGACTAAGGCGGAGGTAAGCTATGATCAGTGAAAGCAAGGCATACAAAGAGGCCGGAGTTGACATAACTTCCGGATATATGGCAGTCCAAATGATGAAAAGCCATATTGAGAGCACCTATACCGAGGGTGTGATAAGCGACATCGGCGGCTTCGGCGGCCTATTTATGCCGAATTTCAAGAATCTCGAAGAGCCTGTTTTGGTCTCGGGTACCGACGGCGTGGGCACAAAGCTGAAGCTTGCCTTTTTGATGGACAAGCACGACACTGTCGGTATTGACTGTGTGGCTATGTGCGTGAACGACATCATCTGCTCCGGCGCCTCTCCCCTCTTCTTTCTGGACTATATTGCCTGCGGCAAGCTCGACCCTATGAGAATTTCACAGATTGTCTCGGGCATTGCGGCAGGCTGCAGGGAAGCCGGCTGTGCGCTCATAGGCGGCGAGACCGCCGAGATGCCGGGATTTTATCCGGAAAGTGAATACGACCTTGCCGGTTTTGCAGTCGGCATGGTATCGAAAAAGAAGATTTTAGACTCTTCTAAGATTCAAAAAGGCGATGTTATAATCGCTCTCCCCTCTTCGGGAGTTCACTCAAACGGTTTCTCTCTCGTGCGAAAGGTATTTAACCTTGAGGGCGGGGACATAGATCGCTACTACGACGGGCTTAACCGCAGTCTGGGCGAAACTCTGCTCACACCTACCAAAATATATGTAAAACCTGTTCTTTCTGCGATTGAGACGGGTCTTATCAGATCGGCAGCGCACATAACGGGCGGCGGGCTTATCGAAAACCTTCCCAGAAGCATAGGCGACGGCTTCTGCGCCAAGATATATGAAAACAAAATTAAAATACTTCCGATTTTCAATCTGATTGAAGAAAAGGGAAAAATCTCACATCGCGATATGCTGAACACCTTCAACATGGGTGTCGGGTTCACACTTGTAGTAGCCAAGGACGGCGCTGACACTGTTATGGAGCTTATGGAAAATGCGCAGCTCGACCCATATATACTCGGCGAGATTATTGAAGGGGAAGAAAAGATATGCCTAGCATAAAAAAGAAGCTTAACACAGCAGTTTTGGTCTCGGGAGGCGGCAGCAATTTGCAGGCTCTCATTGACGCCGAGGCCAACGGTGTTATTCAGTCTGTAAGCCTTAGCCTTGTAATCTCCTCCAAGGCGGATGCCTACGCCATGGAAAGAGCGAGAATCGCAAATATTCCCGTGTTTTACATAGGCGGCGAGAGATTTGAAAAAGAGCTTGAAGAAAAACTCCGGGAATTTGAAATTGAGCTGATTGTTCTCGCAGGTTTTTTGAAGATTTTGAGTCCTGAATTCTGTCTCAAATGGGAAGGCAAAATTATAAACATCCATCCCTCTCTTATCCCCGCTTTCTGCGGCAAGGGTTTTTACGGACTTAAAGTTCACGAGGCCTGCCTGGAGAGAGGCTGTAAGATAAGCGGGGCCACTGTACATTATGTAAACCATATTCCCGACGGCGGGAAAATTATACTGCAAAAGGCCGTGTCGGTCTTGGAAGATGACGATGCCGAAACACTGCAAAAGAGAATTATGAGAGAGGCAGAGTGGCAGATTCTGCCGAAGGCAGTGGAAATTGCGGCAGAAAAGCTTTTGAAGGAGTGCGAAGATGGAAAACATTCTTAAATATTTGAAGCAAAGGCCCTATCCCGGCAGAGGGATAATGATGGGAAAGACCTTAAGCGGCAAAATTTTTTACAGCTACTTCATCATGGGGCGCAGTGTGAACAGCAGAAATAGAGTTTTTGAAAGAACTCCCGACGGCCTCAGGACATCTGCCTGCGACTATGCCCTCATGTCGGACCCAAGCCTTATAATCTATCATCCGGTGAGGGATTTGGCCGAGGGTGTTATCGTCACAAACGGCAATCAGAGCGACACCATAAGAGACTTTATTAAAAGCGGCAAGAGCTTCTATGAGGCGCTTTATACAAGAGAGTTTGAGCCGGATGTGCCAAACTTCACACCCAGAATTTCTGCGATTTATCTTCCCAAAGGTGAATTTATATTCTCGATACTCAAAACCGAAAACGGCGTTGACTGCGACAGGTTTTTCTACTCGATGAGACTTGGTCCGGGTGAAGCCGCATTTATAAGCACCTACGAGGGCTTCGGCGAGCCCCGCCCATCTTTTTCGGGCGAGCCGATACGATTTAAGCTGTCAACCGAGGACTTGAGAAAATTTTCCGAGCTTGTTTGGGAGGCCTTAGATGAGGAAAACAAGGTTTCACTTTACACCGTTATGGGTCCTGACGGATTAGTTATCAACAAATACGGGAGGTCTTAGTGAAATGAAAGAACTGACGCTTAAATACGGCTGCAACCCCAACCAGAAAAATGCCAAGGTGTTTATGGAGGATGGCGAGCTCCCTTTTAAAGTTTTAAACGGCAGACCCGGCTATATAAACCTCTTGGACGCAATGAACTCGATTCAGCTGGTAACAGAGCTTAAAGAAGCGACCGGCATGGCCGCTGCCGCATCTTTCAAGCATGTGAGCCCTGCGGGAGCCGCTATCGGCAAACCTTTAAGCTTCGAGCTGGAGCTTTCCTATGGCAAAAAGAACTCCGAGATGAGCGAGCTTGCCCGCGCCTATGTGAGGGCAAGAGGCGCAGACCGCATGTCTTCGTTTGGAGATTTTATCGCGCTTTCGGACAAATGTGATTTGAGTACGGCCAAGATAATTAAAAATGAGGTATCCGACGGCATTATCGCACCCGGCTATGATGAGGACGCTTTGGAGCTTCTCAAGAGCAAGCGCAAAGGCGGCTACACCGTGCTTGAATTTTGCACGGATTATATTCCTAAAAAAGTTGAGAGACGCGATGTTTTCGGCGTTTGTTTTGAGCAAGAGAGAAATGAAATTAAGATAGACATAGGCCTTTTAGACAACATTGTCACCGAAAAGAAAGATTTGAGCATTGACGCCGCTATTGATTTGCTCATATCTCTTATAACCTTGAAATATACTCAGTCCAACTCGGTGTGCTATGCGCTGGGCGGACAGGCTATCGGAGTCGGCGCAGGCCAGCAAAGCCGCATACACTGCACAAGGCTTGCGGGAAACAAGGCCGATATCTGGTGGCTGAGGCAGCACCCGAAGGTGCTTGCCCTTCCCTTTAGAGAAGAGCTGGGAAGGCCCGACAGAGACAACGCAATTGACATCTACCTCACGGAAAGGCCTGAGAATGCATTTTCGGTTGCAGATAAGGACAGGCTTTTTACACAGAGCTTTGAATTTTTAAGCGACAGCGAGAGGCGCGAGTGGATGGCAAAACTCACGGACGTGAGCCTCGGCAGCGACGCCTTCTTCCCCTTCTATGACAATATTGAAAGGGCATACAGAAGCGGTGTTAGATATGTTGCGCAGCCAGGCGGCTCAATAAGAGATGAAGAGGTAATCAAAAAGGCAAATGAGCTTGGAATGCTTATGGTATTTACCGGCAGCAGGCTCTTCCACCACTGAGGACTAAGTATGAATATATTGGTCGTTGGCGGCGGCGGCAGAGAGCACGCCATGGTAAAAAAGCTGAGGGAAAACAGCAGGATTGACAAAATTTATGTGGCTCCCGGAAACGGCGGAATTGCCAATGATGCTGTGTGCATAGATATAAGCGCTACCGATATAGAAAAAATCTCTGAGTGGGCGGTTGAGAACAAAATTTCTTTCGCTGTTGTTGCTGCCGACAACCCCCTCTGCATGGGTTTGGTTGACCTTTTAAACACCAAAGGCATAAATTGCTTCGGTCCCAGCAAAGATGCCGCAATAATTGAGGGAAGCAAGGTTTTTTCCAAGAATCTCATGAAAAAATACGGCATACCGACTGCGGAGTTTGAGGTTTTTACTGACTTAGACGAGGCCTTAGCCCATCTTGAAAAAGCGAGTTTTCCCATCGTAATAAAATCGGACGGGCTTGCCTACGGCAAGGGTGTTTATATAGTCGAAAACTTGGAAGACGCGCGAGATGCGCTGAATTCTATCATGAAAGAAAAAATCTTCGGCGAGAGCGGCGACAAGGTTGTTATCGAAGAATTTTTAGAGGGCCCCGAGGTCACGGTGCTCAGCTTTACCGACGGGCACTGCGTGAGACCGATGCTCTCCTCAATGGATCACAAGCGGATATTTGACGGAGACAAGGGCCCCAACACCGGCGGCATGGGTGTTATTGCCCCAAATCCGCACTACACGAAAGAAATTGCCGAGCAGTGCATGAGGGAGATATTTATACCCACAATAGAGGCCATGAACGCCGAGGGCAGAACTTTTAAGGGCTGTCTATATTTTGGACTTATGTTAACCTCTAAAGGGCCAAAGGTGATTGAATATAACTGCAGATTCGGAGATCCCGAGACACAGGCTCTTCTGCCGTTGCTCAAGACCGACCTTTTTGAGATTATGCTTGCCGTAAGCGAGGAGAGACTTGGTGAGCTGGACATCAAGTGGAGCGGTAAGAGCTCTTGCTGTGTAATGCTTGTATCGAAGGGTTACCCGGGCTCATTTGAAAAGGGCAAGGATATTCGCGGTCTCGATTCTGCGGCGCTTGGGGCTGAAGACATCTTTGTCTATCACTCGGGCACAAAGCAGACAGACGGCAAGCTGCTCACATCGGGAGGCAGGGTTTTGGTTGTTGTCGCCCTTGCAGATAAGCTGAAAAACGCTCAAAAGAGAGCCTATGAGGCCTGCTCACACATAAGCTTCGACGGCATGCAGTTTAGGCGAGATATAGGCGCAAAAGCATTGGAAAATATCGGAGGCTGAAATGGCTGTTTTGAGAGTTTATGTTGAAAAAAAGGCTGCCTTTGCCTTAAAGGCCGAAAAACTGAAAAAGGAGCTTCGGAGCTTTTTGGAGCTGCCTCAGCTTGAGGAGCTTAGAATAATAAACAGGTATGATGTTGAGGGAATTGACGAGGAGCTTTTTAGGCGTGCTATAGACGAGATTTTTTCTAACGCAGTGACCGATGACGTTTATTTTGAAGAGCCCGAATCTTATATGGCCATTCGTTCGGAGTATTTGCCCGGACAGTTTGACCAGCGCGCCGAGTCCTGCTCGGAATGCATCCAGCTTATTTCAATGAAGGAGCGGCCGATTTGCAGGTCTGCAACAATCTATCTTTTGGAGGGCGCGCTTACGGACTCCGACCGCGAGAAGATTAAAAACTATATCATAAACCCCGTGGAAAGCCGCGAGGCAGCTTATGAGCTGCCTGAGAGCCTAAGAAACGTCTTTCCCGAACCTGAGCCCGTGCCGATTATCGAAGGCTTTATAGGCATGGACGACTCTGAACTGGGTGAGCTTCTTGAGAGTATGGGCTTTGCTATGGACCTCGATGACCTTCGCTTTTCTCAGAACTATTTCAAGTCTGAGCGGAGAGACCCGACGGAAACGGAGCTCAGAGTTCTCGACACCTATTGGTCGGATCACTGCCGGCACAGCACCTTCAACACGGAAATCATAAAAATAAACATAGATGATGAAAAAAGCTCCAAGGCTTATGAGCGCTATTTGAAGATAAGGAAAGAGCTTGGAAGGGAAAATAAACCCATAAGTCTTATGGACCTTGCCACGATAGGGGCAAAATATTTAAAGCACAAAGGCGTGCTTAATAACCTTGACGAGTCGGAGGAGGTAAACGCCTGCTCGGTCAAGATTAAAGTCGATGTTGATGGACGATACGAAGACTGGCTTTTAATGTTTAAAAATGAGACACACAACCACCCCACCGAGATAGAGCCCTTCGGCGGAGCTTCTACCTGCCTAGGCGGCGCCATAAGAGACCCGCTTTCGGGAAGGGCTTACTGCTATCAGGCAATGAGAATCTCGGGCGCGGCAGACCCCAGAACTCCCCTTTCAAAAACGCTTAAGGGAAAACTCCCTCAGTATAAGATAGTCACCGAGGCGGCGGAGGGCTACAGTTCTTACGGCAACCAGATCGGTTTAGCCACCGGCCTTGTTGACGAGATTTATCACCCCGGCTATGTGGCAAAGCGCATGGAAGTCGGCGCAATTATGGCTGCCGCGCCCGCTATTAATGTTGTGCGCAAAAGACCTCAGGCCGGAGACCTAATTATACTTTTGGGCGGCAGAACCGGCCGCGACGGCATAGGAGGCGCCAGCGGCTCTTCCAAGGCGCACGATTTAGAGAGTTTAACAAGCTGCGGAGCCGAGGTTCAGAAAGGCAACGCACCCGAGGAGCGCAAAATTCAAAGACTTTTCCGCAAGGGTGAAGTGAGCCGCATGATAATTCGCTGCAACGACTTCGGCGCGGGCGGCGTCTCGGTTGCTGTTGGCGAATTGGCCGACGGGCTGAGGATTGAGCTCGATAAGGTACCTCTTAAATATGAAGGCTTAAGCGGAACGGAACTTGCTATATCCGAAAGTCAGGAGCGCATGGCCGTATGCCTTCATGCCGAAGATGCCGAGCGCTTTATCCATGAGGCAAAAAAAGAAAACTTAGAGGCCACGGTAATTGCCGAGGTCACCGAAGAGCCCATGCTTAGAATGTATTTTAGAGGTCAGCTCATCTGCGACCTTAAGAGAAGCTTTTTAGATACAAACGGCGCAAGCAAGCAGAGTGAGGTTTTTGTAGAGGCTTTTAAAGAGCCTGAGAGCAAAGATTATGGGAACGGCAGATTCTCCGCTATTTTTGAGAATAAGCTCTCAGACTTAAACTCATGCTCTAAGAAAGGACTTGTTTCGCGCTTCGACAGCAGCATAGGCGCCGCCAGCGTTCTTGTCCCCTTCGGCGGAAAAAATCAAAGTTCTCCCGCCGACTGCATGATAGCAAAGCTCCCTGTTTTCGGAGAAACGCGCACATGTTCGGGTATGGCCTACGGCTTCGACCCCTATCTTTCGGAGCAAAATCCCTATTTAGGAGCCTATACTGCCGTTGCTGTGAGCGTTGCTAAACTTGTGGCTGCAGGCTTTGAGCGTAAGAACATATATTTGAGTTTTCAGGAATATTTTGAAAAACTTGGAAATGAGCCCTCCCGTTGGGGCAAGCCTTTTTCGGCGCTTTTGGGAGCGCTCTCGGCTCAGCTCGGCTTATCTGTGGCCGCTATCGGCGGCAAAGACAGCATGTCGGGAAGCTTTGAAGACCTGGATGTCCCCCCCACGCTCATCTCATTTGCGGTATCGCACGGAGATGTAAAAAACATAATAAGCCCCGAGTTTAAGCGCGCAGGCTCTAAGGTTTATCTTCTTAAAGCTCCCGTCCGCGATAAAGAAAACCTCATCGCCTGCCTTGACAGGCTGGAGAAGCTGATTTCGGAAAAACTTATAATATCTGCCCTCACTGTATCGAATTCTCTTGCAGAAGCTGTTTTTAAAGCCGGGGTCGGAAACTCTCTTGGTTTTACTTTCTCGGAAAGGTTCTCGCAAACAGAGCTTTTTAGTAAAAACTACATCTCCTTTATATTGGAAGCCAATGACGAGCTTAGTGAAGACGATTCTCTTATATTCTTAGGCACGACACAAAAAGAGTTTTTCTTTAAATACAGAGATGAAAAAGCTGACGGCAAAAAGCTGGAAAAAGCTTGGGAAAACACCTTATCCTCTGTTTATCCCACCGAGATTGAGGGCAGGCTGACTAAAAAGCAGGCGCCCTTCAGATATGCCGAAAAACTGCGTTTCCCCAAAATCGGCATAGCAAGACCTGCCGCCGTAATTCCCATCTTCCCCGGCACAAACTGCGAATACGACACGGCGGAGGCTCTGCGCAGAGCAGGCGGAGTACCCATGTTTGCGCACGTGAGAAATCTGAATTCAAAAACGATTTCGGAGGGTGTTAAAGAGCTCAAAAAAAACCTGGATTCGGCTCAGATGCTCATAATCCCGGGGGGCTTTTCAGGCGGCGACGAGCCCGACGGCTCGGGCAAATTTATAAATTCATTTTTCAGAAATCCCGAGCTCAGCGATGCCGTCCATGCACTTTTGGAAAGGGACGGACTTATTCTCGGAATCTGTACCGGTTTTCAGGCCCTTTTGAGACTGGGGCTTTTGCCTTTCGGCAAAATCTGCAGCATAACGGCCGACTCGGCCACTTTGAGCTTTAATGAAATCGGCAGGCACCAGAGCGGACTTTTTAAAACGATTATATCCTCCAAAATCAGCCCCTGGCTCTCGAAAACCGAGCTTGGCGAGGTGTTTACGATACCAGCTTCGCACGGGGAGGGCAGATTCTGCTGCAATCCGGAGCTGCTGAACACGCTTATTGAAAACGGCCAGATTGCCTCCCAGTATGTCGATGACGACGGCCTTGTGAGCTCGGATATACGCCACTGCCCGAGCGGCTCTGTTTTCGGTATTGAGGCGATAAGCTCTCCCGACGGCAGGATTTTGGGCAAGATGGGACACTCGGAAAGAAGCGGCAAAAATCTCTATATAAATGTGCCGGGCAGCAAATATCAGCCTCTCTTTGAGGGCGGTGTGGACTATTTCAGGCTCTGATCAGCCCAGTTTGTCGCCGTTGCAGACTTTTTTATCGGGTGTAATAAGCACAACTCCGCCTTCGCTGTAGGTGCCGAGAACCAAGACCTCCGACATAAAGTCGGCTATCTGCCTTGGCGGGAAATTTACCACGGCTAAAACCTGCATATCTATTAAATCCTCCGGCTCATATCTCTCCGTGATTTGAGCCGAGGATTTTTTTATCCCCAAACCTCCGAAATCAACTTCTAGCTTGTAGGCAGGTTTTTTGGCCTTTTTAAAATCCTCCGCTTTTATTATCGTGCCGACTCTTATATCGAGTTTTTGAAAATCTTCGAAGCTTACAAACATGTGAACTCTTTCCTTTGGCTTATATTTACCTCGGATTATAGGCTGTCTTTAAAGATATAACAAGACTTTTTAAAATCCTCTTTAAATAATAGTTTTGGAGCTGCAACAAAAAGCAACTTCGTCGCAGCTCCATTGATTTAATTTTACGGGGACTTAATAGCTATGATATTTTGTTGCATCGTTGTCCCTATTTCTCTTGAAGAGACAGAGTACAAGACTTGCGCTCATTAACCTTTAAACACTTTTTCGAGCTGCAACCTTTTATTCTTCCCTGTACCTGTAATTCCCATCTTATCATAAATGCGCGAAAGGTGATTTCGAACGGTTCCCTCGGAGAGATAAAGTTTTCTTGCGATCTCTGCCGAAGTCATTCGACCGGCGGCAAGCTTTGCGATCTCGAGTTCTCTTTCAGAAAGCCTGTAATCCAGGTGTCCATCAAAATGTTCAATGATAATTTTCTCCCTAGCTGCCTGCACAAGATCTGCAAGCACTAATATTTTATCTATAATTTCCGTGTATTCGTTTACTTTTTTCAGTTCAAGAAGCTGTTTTGAGATGCAGTCTTTATTTTCGGCAAAGGGCATAAGAATTCTGTCGGGCATTGCAAGACTTAGAGCGGTTTTAAGCTCGTCAAGCGAGTCCTCGGCTTTGCCTATTTTTTCGAAGGCGGCGGCAAGCTGAATATGCAGCCATATGCTGCACAGAATATTGCTGAAAATCCCGTATAAGAACTCACACTCTTCCTTTCGTGCAATAAGCGATGTGTAATCGCCTTTGGCCAAAAGCAGCTGATTGAAGTATGTGTGAAACATGGGCATGGCCGGAAACAACACGGGCATCTCGGAGAGGTCGCCTTCCGCCATCCACTCGGGCGCGTCCTGCGGACGATTAAGCGATGAAGCGATAAACATCTGGCAAATATCCAAGGTGTTCAGCAACGCATACTGCTTTTCCTTACGGAGAAGTTTTCCTAAGTTCTGTATACTCTCTCTGACTTTGCCGTAGTTTCCGTTTAAGAGCTCCAAACGCATATTCAAAAATTCACTTGCCACCATAACACTGAACTGATTTTTTCTTTTTGCTGCCGACATAGCCATCTTGTTTGAAACATCGGCATCGATAAACTCTCCTCGCTCATAGTGGAGCTCTGCTTCAAAGCCATGCTCCGCACCGTTGCCGTGTCCTTCTGTAACTTGATAATAGTACGGCATGCATTCTTTCATCTCTTCATTCTCGGTATCTGCAAAACCGGCAGCTCTGTGGTACAGCATCAAAATAGATGGGGACCCAAATGTCCACAAGTCCCTGGGGTTTACACTGTATGTAGGTCGCCCCAGCAGAGCACAGGCCCGTCTGTGGTATGCGCTCATCGCGGATATGTCGTTGAAAGCGGTAAAACTCTCGGAAATCTCCGCATCGCCCAGAAGATTGTTTTTTGCCTCTTCGGAAAGCGCCTCATTTATTTCCAGAGATTTAAGGAGAAGAGATTTCAGACGATACAGGCCTTCAATTCGATTGAAAGTGAACATCGCCAGCATACCTACCGTTAAAGCGTTTGGATGCTGCAAAAGTATTTCTTCCGGGCAAAGCTCTATCCACGAAAAAAATTCGTTCGCATGTTCAGCATTCAAGCTCTCTATTCTATCTTTTTCGATGCAGGATAAAAACTTTTCGTAGTTCTCCGACTTCACATAAGCATAATAGGCGGGAACATAATCTTCCTGCTCCATATACCAATCTCCCAAGCGGGTATAGATTTTTTGCTGATATTCCTTCGGTTTTTGCGAGAAACACTGCCGTGCACATTGCTGAAGCATGTGATGGTAGCGATATGTGTCATCTGTCCTTGCAATAAAAGCGTTGTTTTTAGAAAGAGAGTTCAGCAGTTTCTCACTATTGCCGCCGAGGCCTCCGCCTTCCCAAAGATAGGAAGCCTGCTCTTTGGTAAACTCGTCGCTTAAGCCCATTAAAAATAAAAATTCTCTTTCCTCCTCGCTCAAAGGCTCCAATAAAACCTCGCCTATCAGGCTGAAAATATCTGTTGAGCCTGATAGCCATTTTCCGGTTTTTTCGTATGATTTGAAGTTTAGGTATATCATGGAAAACCAGCCCTCGCTTGAGCGGGCCAGTTCGTCGAGTTCTTGCGCTGATGCCTTGACTTTGCATTGTTCCGCATACTCGTAAAGCTCATTTACATTTAAACTCAAGGCGTATACGGAAATTTCACAAAGCCTGTGCCCAAGTTCCATTCTCTCCTTCTCGTTGAAAATTTGATTTCGCGATAGGAGTATGAGGTGAACATTACCCGGCATATTCTTTTCGAAAAACAGTATGAACGGCCTTATCAGCTTTGAGGGTATAAGGTGAAAATCATCTAAAATATAATAAATATGTTTTTCAATCTCTGAGAAAGCGGCAGTCAAAATTTCCAAACATATAGAAAGCGACTGGACATTGCTCGGATAGTTAAGCGCAGTAAGTTGCTCATAAAGGTCGGGATATTCTCTGAACATCCTGCAAAAGCCTGCCCAAAAATCCGCAACGGAATCCGTCATTATCGTCTGTCTAAAAAACAGGGACATCTCGTTGCTTTTTGTTCTGCGCGTCGACCACCATTTTATGGCAGTAGTTTTTCCATATCCCATCGGAGCAATTACTGTTGTAATCGAGTGACTTTCGATTTCGGAAAGCCTGTCTTTCAGACGTGCCGTTATAAATAACTGCGAAATTTTCATATATTTCTCCCTTCGCCACACATTGCGAAGTTCATTAAATTTTACTGGTCATATGTGTTTCATTTCTTTGTACTTTCCTCTTCATATTTTAAACCAAATACTGTGCTTGTGCAATAATTATCTGAGCATAAATTTTCTATTTTTGTTTTGCCAATAAATAATAGAAAATTTCGGTTCAATATTCAATATATAAGCAAAGACTGTCGGCGGCAGAAGCTGTGAACGGCAATTTGAATACCATCTAAATCCCCGAAGTCTATTTTGAGCCGGAAAGTCGGGTTTTTAGCTCTTGAAATCTTTAGATACGAGAGAACAGAGCTGCGGCAAAACTATTTTGCTGCAGCTCCTTAGATTTGATTTACCTGGGCCTTAAGAGCACCTTAATATCTTTATTTTATGGCTCGCTTTTTTAATATGCTTCTCCGCGCGCCATTTCCATTATTTCTCCAGATCCGAGCTCCGCCACTGCCATTCCGTTTTTATACCAATAAACAAAGTAGCCGTCTGTATCTGCGCTTGTAAAAACCTCGGGATTGGAGAGCACGCCGAAGCGATAAGTGCTAAACTTCGGCTTCATATCCAAGCTAAACAAATTGCCGCTATCGAAACGCAGCAATAAAACTCCGTCTTCCTGTGCTTTCACTTCTAAAATCGGAGCTCCTTCCATTTTTACGAACCCCCTGCAAAAAAGAAGATTTCATCCAATTAATATTATTTTAGCTTAGAAAAATCTTTTTGAAGTGTGAGCATATGTCACTATTTATTATTTTTTTGTAAATTTTGAAATATTATCTAGTTTAATCAACCATCACGAAGCTCTTCCCTCTCTAGGCAATACTGAAATCCGAAAATCAAAAACTCGATAAATTTTTAAGCCGAGTTGAGTCTTTTTGCAGCTTTTTGCTTATTTTAGAATCTCCTAAAAACCTTGTCAATAACGTTTCAAGGTGTGTAAAAAAGACAACTTAGGATTTTATTCGTCTTGTCGTCAATTAAACTTTGCTATGGACTGAATAGTTGATACTGAAAATGCGAGTATAAGGGCAAAAGATGCTCCCCGCTGCCATTACAACGGCAAGGAGCATCTTTTTATCCTTTAATTCAGAGGGTTTCCGGAATTGAGGGCAATAAGTTTACCATTTTTGAATTTATCAGAAACCGTCATGGAAATCCTTGCCAAAATTTTCTGCCTTTGCGGCAATTCATCTGATCCCATACTTTTCGATAACATAGTCCAAATCCTTATCGCCTCTGCCCGAAAGGTTTATAAGGATGGACCCTTTGCCCATCGTCTTGGCAAGTTTCATAGCGTATGCAACGGCATGCGAACTTTCGAGCGCCGGAATGATGCCTTCCATTCTGGACAGTTCAAAGAAAGCGTTGATTGCCTCATCGTCTCCAACCACATCATATTTCACTCTGCCAAGGTCGCGCAGGAATGCGTGTTCAGGTCCGCTGGACGGGTAATCCAGTCCGGATGCCACCGAATAAACAGGTGCGGGCTCACCGTTATCGTCCTTGAGCATAATGCTGTTGAAGCCGTGCATAATGCCTTCTTCGCCATATGTCAGGCTTGCTGCGTGATCTCCCATCTTATTACCTCTGCCGAGAGGCTCGACACCGTAAATGTCAACAGGATCATTCAGAAAGCCGGAGAACAGGCCCATTGCATTGGAACCGCCTCCGACACAGGCGACAAGCGCATCGGGAAGTTCTCCCGTCATGCCGACATACTGCTCACGCGCTTCAAAGCCGACAACAGCCTGGAAATCCCGCACCAACAGCGGGAAAGGATGAGGACCCATGACAGAACCGATACAGTAAATGGCCTCTTTGTACTCGTTGCTGTATGCCGCAAAAGCCGCATCAACGGCCTCTTTCAGCGTTGCAAGACCGTCGGTTACCTCGATTACTCTTGCACCGAGAATTTTCATCCTTGCAACGTTGGGAGCCTGCTTCTTAATGTCAACCGCACCCATATAAATGTCGCACTCCAGACCAAAGTAGGCGGCAGCAGTGGCGAGGGCAACACCGTGCTGTCCTGCGCCGGTTTCCGCTATAACCTTCTTCTTGCCCATATACTTGGCAAGCAACGCTTCACCCATGCAGTGATTAAGCTTGTGCGCACCGGTATGGTTGAGATCTTCACGCTTTACATAGAGCTGCACGCCTGTCCCGATTTTATCCGAAAGTCTTTCAAGGTGGGAAATTGGTGTTGGTCTCCCCTGAAATTCCTCACGAATTCTGCGAAGTTCGTTTATGAATTTTCTGGATTTGCATATCGTATGATAAGCCTCGGCGATTTCTTTCATAGCAAGCTGCAGTTCAGGCGGAACATATGAGCCGCCATATTTGCCGAAATAGCCGTTTGCATCGGGATAGTTTTTGAAGTAGGTGCTGAATTCAATATCGCTAAATTTCATTGTAATTTCCTCCAATATAATAAGTTTGGGTTGGTTTTATTTGGCATCAGATACTTAATAAAATTGTTATTTCGGCGCGAAGCGCCACCATCGTTTTGTTAACATCAATACACTAAGCTCCTTAAAACATTGTAGCTTATCTAAAAATAGAAAAGCCCTTGACAGAGATATACTCTATCAAGGACGAATAGATTCTAATTCAGTAAAACACTACCCGCGGTGCCACCTTGATTCACAGCATGAACTGTGCCCTTAGCAGGATACCGACATATCCTCGGCAACTGACGTATGCCAACACGTTGCAGAATACTCTGGGATATACCCATTTGACTGCACCCTCAGCGGTCCATTTGACAAGTTGTTTCTTACCTGACTCTCAGCAGCACAGGCTCTCTGTAAAGGCATAATTGCCGTTATCTCCGCCTCAACGGTTTTGTATATTAAATTTGTATTTAAGTGTAGCACTGAGTTTTGCGCTTGTCAATAAATTTCTGTAAAGTAATACAATTTCTTCAATTGCAAGTTAAACTGAAATCGAATTCCGTACAATGTTTGTTACTTTGCTATGCTGCAGATGAGTGGAAATTTTCTGCACTCCTCCCTCCCAAAATTTTCCTAGGATAGTTATTTATAAATTCCTCTAACTTCTTTATTTCCTCTGTCGTGATGTCTTTGAGCTTTGTTCCTTTCGGTATGAAATACCTGATAAAGCCATTTAGATTCTCATTGCTGCCTCGTTCCCAAGCGGCATAGGCTCTCGCATAGTATATCTCTGTGCGTTCTGATTTAGTTAGGGCAGATTCTTCCAAACTCTTCCAATCCAGAAACTCAGAACCGTTATCTACTGTTATGCTTTTAAAATTCTCCTTAAAGACTCTACTTCCCATCTTGCGCTCTAAACCGTTAATCTTCCGTAGTACTGCCTTTTGAGTCTGGCGTCTCATTTTGAATATCCGGCACTTCCGGCTATGACGGTCTACCAAGGTTAGCAGGCAAGTCGGGTCTGACTTTAAGGATTCTATACAGTCCATCTCCCAATGCCCTGTTTCAATGCGCAGCGTGCTCCCTAATGGCCTTTCGTCGATTCTTTTCCTGCCCGGGGGCGACAGTCGTTTTTCGACCTGCCTGTTCTTTCGCTTGGATTTAGCCCCTTTACGAGGCAGATCTTTCATTGTTACGCTGAGAAAGATGTCTTTCTCAACATAGTTATAGATAGTACGGCCACATAGTCGGGTTTCCGTTGGCCAGCCTTTTTCATTGAAGTGCATCACGATTGCTTCAGGAGAATAGCGTAATCGCTTCATATTCGGCATCTCTTCTCCTATTAGCATTTTTTCTATCTGTTCGCATAACTTCCGATCCTTTCTTATCTTTAATGCAGGTCCTTTATTTGACCAGCTGTCTTGGATTTTGATATGCGCTGCGTATGAAGAATACGCCATGTAAGTCTCTAAATTACTTCTTTTTTGCTCAACCAGTCCTCGCTTTAATTCTCTGCTTAAAGTTGCCTCACTCCATCCTAGTTGCTTCGCTATTTCCTTTTGTGTGAGTCTATCTTTATTGGCACGTTTTAAATTTTCATTGTAGAGATACTCTAAAATTTCTCTATCTTTTAATTTTAAGTGCTGACCCGGACTCCTTTTGATGATACAATGTAATTGGCTCAAAACAATTCTCCCTTCTATGTTGTTTCTTCCAATAACATTGTACAGAATTGTGGCGAGCCTTTTCAAATTATTGCAGTTTATTTTACAACTCGCCATTTATAAAATTTCAAAACAAAAACAAGCGGACTGTTCCGGCTTTTCTTTTGAGCCGCTATTGTTTGCTTCATCGGACTTAATGGAGATTAATCTGCCTATTTCGGACAGATAACAATTTTTAAAAAGAAAACAGCCGTAAATACAATCAAGTATTTACGACTGTTTTCTATGTTGGCATCCTACAACAAAACGAATACAATCCACTTGAAAGTTTGTCTTGGGTGCATTTGGGTGCAAATTTAGAAATCGGGTGCAGGTGAACCCTTGAGGTGCATTGACAGTAAGAAGCACTTCTTCTATGTTCTATCCAGAATTACCCCGTTTAGTATATTGGGTCTATGTTCTTCCTCATTTTGATACAATTTTTATAGGCTTAGAAATGGCTAAAAGGCAGTGATTTCAAGGAGCTTCAGCAATTATTTTCCCATCAAGCACTTCAAAACTAAAGCGAATCCCCGCTCGCTTAAGATAATTATCGATTTAAAATTTGAATCCTTGCACCCCCTTCCGCAAGCCGGAAGGAGAATCGTCAAAAAGTATAGCAATCGTTAAAAGGTTTAAGAAATAAAAAAGCCAACAACCTATGCGAAACATAGAACGTGGGGCAAGCTTTATATTTTTTCACGCCATTAGTCGGAAACTAGAAATCTCTCAACTTACTTGATTTCCTTGTTTTTGCCCGTATCAGAAAAGATAACAATGAAATTCACCCATCTTTGGAAATAATTCATATGTTTATACTCTCTTGGGAAACTGTTCAATGGCTTCTAGAATATAATTCGAATACCTGTAAACTGGTGATTGCTATTTTTCACCAGATATGATATAATTCACTGAAAAATTGGAGGTAAGATATAGTGTTATATTCCATGCGCATCAGAAAATAACAGGCAATAAAAGTCAGTTTCATTCATTTGAGTGGGCTAGGTTTCCTGTATCTTTTTTCGTTTAGCGCATAGAATAGTAACCTTCTGTAATCCTCCAGACTACGGATAGTTTACTATTTGTGTTATTCGTTAGGCAGGTCGGTTCCATTTTGTGACATGACCTGCATTTTTATTGCCTTTCATAGCAATCTAAAAATGCAGGAGGATATAACACCATGTCACGATCAAATCATGTATATAATCAGAATGATTTACATCATTCTCAAAATTTTATTACGAGTCAAAAAATATTACATCGCATTGTCCGTTTAAGTTCAATCACGAAAAATGATAATGTGATTGAAATCGGCACCGGAAAAGGTCATTTGAGCCGAGTGCTAAGTCAGTACTGTAAACAGCTCTACTCGATTGAGTTGGATCAAAAATTGTATGATTACAGCAAACAGAAACTTGCCGATATCCCCAACCTGTCCCTCATCCACCGGGATTTCTTAACCTACCCATTGCCATCCAGTGGCAGCTACAAAGTATTTGCTAATATTCCCTTTTCCATCACCACAAAGATCATTCGGAAGTTAACGGAAGCCAAAAATCCACCGACGGATATCTGGTTAGTTGTAGAAAAAGGAGCCGCTAAACGTTTCACAGGTCAACCCAAAGAAACATTACGCTCGATCTTGTTAAAATCTAACTGGAAAGCCAAAATTGTTTATTACTTTCGAAAGGAAGACTTTCATCCCAAGCCATCGGTTGATTCCGTTTTGCTTAGATTGACCCCAAAAGACTGTCCTGATGTGGATGCTAAAGACTACGCTTCTTTTGCTTATTTTATTGAACACTCATTCCGGCATGGTTTGTTCAGCAAGCGAAGTCTGTTGACCAAAAAGCAAATTTCAACGGCCCTTCGCCTGGAGAAATTGCCACCCATTCCCCAAAGCGGAGAGGTATTATATATCCAATGGCTTTGTTTGTTTCGATGCTACCAAAAATTTAAATCCAGAAAGGGCAAGCGATAAAACGAATTCAAAAACCTAACGAAATAAACCTTGGGGCAAGATTTAAATTTTCTTCACGCCATCAATCGGAATCCACGATGTAATACCATCCGGCCAGCCGAGAAGGACTTTATCTTTTTCTATCTGTGACACCTTGTGTGTTCTTTCTTTCACCCATCCCGGCACGGTTTCTCCCGTCGCATAACGGGAAGCCGTCACTTTCACCGTATCGCCGACCTTTAGAGCAGAAGACGCAGCTACTTTCGGAATCTTGAGTTTTTGTCCGGCATGGATGATGTCGGAAGTCAGGCCGTTGAGCTTCTTGATTTCCGGATACCTTCTTCCGTCACCTAAGAGCCTAGCCGCTATCCGCCAAAGGCTGTCTCCACTAACTACGGTATAGATGCTGTGTTCAGCAACAGACTTTTCCGGGTAGATAGCATTCCCACTTTCATCAAAAACAAAGTAACCGCTGTTTTCATCCGCCTTTCTCTTAGCATTGGCAAGCACCTTGTAGGCTCCAATCTGGCTCTTCTTATCCTGCCAGGACTTTCGGACTCGATATAAACCTACTTCAGGTTTAGGCGGTTTCGGAGTGACCATACCTCCTCCCATCAGTTTTTTAACATCCCGGCGGAAGCTATCCATGCTCTTTCCAAATTTTGAAAACCAGTGTCTCGGATCCCCGTGATTGGAAGCAACACCTCTTTGATGACCTTCGTAGTGACCGATGATGACACCGTCTTCTAAAGGATTAAGATTATAGAGTCCACAAAGATAAGCACAAAGCTTCGTCGCTTCCTTGTAGACTTTCTCAAAATACGAACGGTCGCTAAGCCCATCCTCGCAGATTTCAAAACTCGTATGCGTGTTGTTAGCCGCTCCTCCTGCATGCCAGCCCCTGTGATCCCAGGGAAGCGTCTGGTAAGTAGCAATCGTGCCGTCTTGCAGCTTCCCTATAAAGCCATGTACACAGACCTGTCGATCCATCGGCTGATTCCAGTGATTGTTGTATCTGTTTTTCCCAAGCTTTCCGTCATCCGGACCGACATAGCGCTTCAGATACGGATTATTTGCTCCGGTCGAATGCACCATGATGCCTTTGACCTTAATCTTCCTGCCTGCCTTGTAGCAGGCGTTTTCTGTAAAAATCAGTTTATTTAGATTCACTTTCCTCATCCTCCTTCGATAATGTTTCCAGCACGTTTTTCAGGGCTTTCGGAATGGGAAGCCCCAAGTGTGCCGAATTTTCCAAGATGGAAATGCCTTCATTCGAGAGATAGAAAAAGATGACGGCAGTCCTTATGGCGCTGCCTTCTTTCAAGATGGAGACATCGATGATGTTGCCGATGCCTACCAGCACAAAGATGAGCACCTTCTTGGCGATGCCCTTAAAGCCGACTTCGCTTGAGAGCTTTTTGTCGTAGACGGCACAAAGAACGCCTGTGATATAGTCAGCGACAACAAAGACGATGAGGGCATAGAGAAAGCCGTCAAGCCCTCCCAGATACCAGCCCAGGAAACCTCCTACAGCCGTAAATGCCGTCTGTACGACAGACCAGATTTGTTTCATGTTAAAAATCCTCCTTCCAAATAAAAAATGCCTGCACTATGGCAGACACTTCCTTGTACAAAATGATGTGATTGATGAAAGCTATATTTGCTTTGGCAGCCACTCCCAGAGCCTTAAATCCTCCTGGCCGAGTGACCACATGCACATACCCCTGACTTTCCAGCGATAAGCGGCTTCGTTTGCCCAGTAGATGAGCGAGTCCACATCCTGGTAATAGAGGATGGAAAAGCCGTCGGAATCGCCTAAGAAAAGCCGTGAAATCCAGACATTGATGTCTCTTGGAATGACCTTCACCTGATAGTCGTTTCCGCAGACCAGAGACAGAAGATTCGAATGGAAAAACTCATAATCAAGAGAGATGCTTTCCGTTCTCGTCTCATGTTCCTCGATATCGGAGGTGACGGTAAAAACCTGAAACTCCTCATCCCAGGTGACGCCCGTTCTTGGAATCCTGCCAAAACTCGTCCGGCTTCCATCAGGCAGCACGACATCAAAGCACTCGTAGGGTTCATAGGTGAAGCTGTCTCCCACACGAAAAAGCTGGCAGTGTACTTTGCTGTCTGAGCGTATGCCTGCAAAGCCTGATGTGTTTGTTACCGTTCTTTGAAAACGCAGACTGCTTGACGCTCCGGAATACACCCTGACATTCGTGCCTCTTTTTCTCATTTCAATCGTATAAAGATTTGGGGCATCTCGTATCTTGGCATCAGCTGTCTTTTCAAAGGAGGTCGCATAACTTCCCAGCAAGATATCTCCCTGATAAAGCTCCACCGCCTGTGCTTCGTAGTTCAGGCAGCAGAACAGATCGCCTAAGAAAACACCCGCTCTTCCGGTAAAGCTTTGAGGGAAGATGAGCTGTGCCCGCAGGTGAAGGTCGTGAAAGCCGCCGTAATTTAAGGCAAGCTCTCCGTAGCCTTCCAGCTGTGAGTAAGGACGGTTTTTCCCGAACTCATCCTCCTGCCAGACCTGCCACTCACCGGAAAGGACACTCCAGTAGCTTTCAGGAAGCGGTGGCCGGTCTCTAAAATCCTCATACCAGATGAGGGCGGAGTCCGCTTTCCTCCGAAGCATCTCGAAAGTAAGTTTAAAGCCTTCTCTTGGAGCCACCATCACGCCGTGTATGTCTTTAAACTCTCTCGGAGACAAAAGGTAGCTCGCTTCACTGACGGATGTTTCTTCACTGAAAGAGCTGCAGACCTTAAAGCCGTAAAACTGCACGCCCTTAGCGGCAACCGATACGGTAAGCGTATGTGTTCCGGCAGATAGGGAGACCGCCTTCCACACCCCTTTCCAAAAGGTCGTCCGCCAGTAGGGCCACCAGAGCCTGTGTTCCTCGACAAGAACGCTTATGCCGTCAAGCGAAAGCCGGACGCTGTTTTTATCCCACAGAGGAAAACCGAGCTTAACGGCTAAATCGTAGCTTCCTGCAGCAGGCACATTAAACTCATAAACGGCTTCTCCGTTATCTCCGAGCGTAATCATTCCGTCAGAGATGGAGACAATGCCGGAGTAGGAATCAGGCTCTGCATTTCTGACAACAAGGACACCGTCAAAGTTTGTCTTTTGCGTCTTCCCGTAGGAGGTAAGATACCGCCTTCGTTTATAAACTTCACCCATCAAGGGGTAACTGTAATGTTCAGCATCCCGTCCTTCCATGTAGTCATAAACATGTGGAAGAGCAAAGGGTCCCTTGTCATAATCATCCCAATAAGCAACGATAGGAATCTGAGGAGATGCGGGCACTGTTTCCTTAAATTGATAGTAGCCCGTCATCCAGTTCTTTGCTCCGTAATAGGTATGCGATACGCCCCGGTAGGTGTCGCCTAATTTTTCAGGCGTGTCGTAAATCTGCCAGTTCCAGCCGTAAGCCGGCATGCCGAAATAAATCTTTTCTGGCGGCATCACGGATACGGCATAGTCATAGATACCTTCCAGCCAGTCTCTTGGAGAAACAGGCCCCGGAGCAGAACCCGCCCAGGCCATGCCGTAGCTCATAATGGATGCCGTATCACAGTACGGTGCAAGGTCTCCGTAAACACACCAGTTTTCGCCGCCGACCGAGCCTTTCACGCTTGTCATGCCGGGAAGGCAGATGTTGATGCGTTTTCTTACGTCATAGCTTTTAACGGCCTGATAGATATTTTGAAACATCGCAGTGGACTTAGCCGCTGTGGAGTAATCACCACCGCCTTCCAGGTCAATATCCACACCGTCGCACCAGGGATACTTTTCCATGATGCGGATAAGTTCGGAGAGGAACATATCCTGTGCACCGTTTGTGTTTTCCCGTATGGCTTTGAAGATGGAATTGTAGCCGTCGTTAGCGACAGTTAAAAGCCAGCGAATATGCGGCCATTTTTTTATATAAGGCATCATGTCAGAGATGGTAACTCCCGTTTCATAGATTTCACCTGTCGCTCGTACCTTAAAAGAAAAAAGACCGATCTGACTGATGCGGTCTCCGTACTTTTCCAGAGCTTCATACATTCTTGCGTTTCCCATAAAGGTCCAGACCATGATTTCTCTATTTTTTAAGGGGTCAATCAAAATGGCTCACCTCCTTCATCCATTTGCTGTAAGGTAAAGAGCACTCTCGCGGATTTTCCTTCAGGAAGCTCGATCTTGTGCTTGGAATCCCAAGCGGCACTGTATGAATAAAAGCCTTCTTTTTGAAAAGGTTGTCCATTGTTTGTTGTCTTTCTTTCCGATGCGGAAAAAATCAGTTCATCGTCCCTCTGTAAAATCTCAGGGAAAAAGGCTCTTTGTCCGCCTGCCGCCTGCAAGATCGTCACAGCTTCCATATCCGATTTGGGATACAGCTTGATATCAAGACCTGTTGAAGTCTTACCAAGATTAAAAAGAATCAAGGTTTCCTGTCCTCGGACGATGCCGTTATACCAGACAGGCTCCTTGATTACGCCGCCTTCACTTTCTTTTTGAAGCATGATCTCCGTGTGCGGATAAAAGCCCGTCACCCGGTCTCCTTCCTGAAGCATAAGATCGGTTAGCCAAACAACACCTGCCATGTCGGTTAAAAGCGGCTTAATTGTCACGGACACGACTCGTTTGTCCTGCTTTTTATTGATGGTCTCAGAGAGCCTGTAAAACTTCCTCATAGCATCACCCGTCCAGCGTAAAGCGAATCTCGGAAGGGTGCGGCACCCAGCCGGTCGCAAGATAGCCGCCCTGAAGGAGGATGTCCGTCACAAAGATTTGTCCGGTGCAGTCTGAAATAAAGATACGCACCGTGACGGATTTTAGCCTTGACATATAGCCCTTAGGTGCAATGCTGTCTTTTACTTTTCTAAAATAGGCCATCAGATCACCCCCTAGTAAAGGTCAATAAATCTCGTCTCAACGCTTCCGTCTTCATATTCGATTTCCACTTCCACGCCGACCTGAGAAGTATCCGAAAGTTTCTCCAAGTTTTCCGAAGCGATAGCCAGAGACAAGGTATAGCTTTTACGATTGGAAGGATAGACGGTCTGCGCCATAGACTTTGTAAGTCCTGCCGCACCTTCCGCCTTAAAGGCGGCTGTTCCCGTACCGCCCGTCTCGCTCACGGCTTCAAAGCCGGAATTCAGCCAGTAGGCCATCCCGTCATCCGCCCGAGAATTTTTCAGATGGTTAAAAGGCACCATGTCGCTGATGTTTCCCCCGCCAAAAGCTCCTGCCCCTTCCAGGGTATCTGCGATGGTCTCCAGCCTTTCCACGGAAGATCCGAGATTTTTTAAGGTCGTCGACAGTTCCAGCACCGTATTCCAAGGCTCCTGCAGGTTATATTCTCTTCGCACAATCCTTGTCGTAACGGAAATCCCCAGCTCCTTGTCTTCTACCAGGACATAGTCTCCCAGCGACCAGGCTTCATGAGAAAAGCCCGTAAGGACGGATAAGTCCATCGCATGAAGGACATAGGAGATTTTCGGTTTGGCGTATTGCGCCAGTCGCATCGCCGTGAACTCCTTCATCTGGTAGGGATTGGTAAAGGAAGAACAGTCGAGTGTAGAGATACGCACATCATTTGAATAGGTGAAATCTTCCAGATAGGGCTTGCCGCCGTTGATATCAGAAAAAGTCATACCATCCGCTCCCAGTGCATACAAGCGTGTCACAAGATTCCTCGTATCAATAACCCGCTCAATGCTTTTCATGTTCTTTCTGTAGGCAAAAAGTGCGCCTGAATCCCTGCCGCTCACCGTATAGAGATGAACGAGCCTGTTGGACGAATCAAAGACCAGGTCTCCGCCGTGAAGGCCTGCGACAGCACGAAGAATGGAAAGGGCATTCTTCTCTTGCGATACCCAGGTGCGTTTTGTCTTGACATTGACCGTGCCGACATGCCACTCCGTGCCCTCAAGAGCGTAAGCCATCGCTGTTTCCGCCGTTTCTGCATCAAAGCTTTTTTCTTCTTTGCGAATACTAAAGGTCAGATCGTAAAACTCCGCTTCGGCATAGACTTCTGTCACAGTGTTTCCCGAAGCGTCCTTGATGTCGTTAATGGTTCTAACTTTATAAATATCGTTAACGATTTGAATTTTCTTCTCATTTTCTAAATAGCTCCGCTTTTCATCCCTGAAAGGAAGCTTGAAGTGAAGTGTATCCTCGCCGTTGACCTCACTTGTGACAATGATGTCGTAGGCGTTTTCTAAAACCGCTTCCCAGGCACCCTCTTTTGTCAAAAGCACGGGTCTGGCAAAGCCCATCTTTTCATAAGGGGCTTTTGGGATATCGTAGATTCGAATATCAAGAAGCTTTGGCGTTTTCTTTGTATCGGTTGTCGTAAGGGTGATGCGAAAGCGGATATAGTTTGCTGTGGCCTTGATTTTTCCGTCTTCCGGAAGAGCAGTCCATTCACCCCATGTACTGAGGTCGGAGCTTAGGCCATATTCTACGGCTGATATATCCGTCACACCCGCTTCATATTCCTTAGTAATGGCAATCCTGCCTGTACCGGAAAGAGACAGCGGTTTTGCCGTTGTCAAAAACTCTCCGGTTAAAGGATAGATGCCGTCTGCTTTCTTTAAGAGCACTTTGCCGGGCTCAGTTAATGCATCAACCGATGAAGTGCTGTCGCCGCCGTTTGCAAAATAAGAGGAGCGAAAGTACTCTTCCAGATCCTGCATGGTAAGTTCTGAATCGGTATCCAAAAACCAGTCGTCAAAGCCGCCTGCATACCAGTAGCTTCCGGCGTGCATGCCCATGATAATATTCGCTGTGCATAAGCGGTTCAGCTCACCTGTAAAAGAATAAGCCTCCGATACCCAGCACTTGCCATCCGACCTGTCGCCTATGACATACTGTGCCGTTTTGGCATTCGGCCGAATGATACAGGCAATAAAATAAATCCCGCTGTTCTTAAAAGTAAAGGAAGGAGAGGTCGTCCTGTCTAAGATAAGCGAGCCTGCTTCGTTATAGAGCATGACGCGCGGTCTTCCCTGAAAGAAGGAAAGATAAAAGATCGGCTGCCCCGGACCGGACCTAGTATTAAAAAGCGGGCAGTAGGTATTCCCAATAGAGTAAATCGTCGGCTTGATCCAGCCGCCGACTAAAATCGTATCGCCGATATTCTGAAAAATGCTGCCGTCATTGGTAAGTTTTAAATAGGACTGTTCCGTTCCCGGATCATGGAGGTTTAACTGGATGTAGTTTCCCATCACGCCTGAGCGAATCCCTGCCGTTGTGCCGCTTCGGTTTATGACTTCCATCTTGCGATGACTGCCGGAGGAATCCATAAGAAACCCCTGGTCATCGAAGCTATCCTCGTTAAAACGCCAAAGACCGGATTTGGCAAGGGCAGCCGGAAACTCGCCCGTAAAATCTTCCTGTGATTGAATCGTTAATTTAAGTGCCATGTCATCACCTCCAGCGGCTTCGTGCATTAATTTTCAGTTCTGAAAAGGTTCCGTTCACAGCCTGAATAAGAACGCTGTTTTCGCCAATTCTAAGCTCCGGAAAGTTCAGCTCCTTGAGATAAGGGAGTGCATTTCTCAGCACAAGCCCGCTTCCATCTTCCACATAAGCCGTCATTTTCTCCGTGTCGATCACAAGGATTTCTCCCAAAGAAAGCTCCGCATTGATAATCTTCATCTCCACGCCGTTTACAGAGATGGAGATATAGTTTTCCGGGTTCTTCACAAGACTTCCTTTGAGGAAATAGACAGGCCTTGATGCGATATTTCCATGGCTTCGTGTGACGAGTGTTTCGCCCGCTTTCGTTATCGTAAAGACCTCATCTTCCAAAGCATAGGCAAAGGGATCGGGGCAATAGAAGGAAAGGTCAAATACTCCGGCTGCACGAATAACTCTTTCGCAGTCCACCTTGTCCTTCAGTCTTGCCATAAAATAGCGATCCGGTACATCATCAAAGATCAGCTGTTTTAAGCCGTCCACCGGGGAAAGCCAAAGCGCAATCCGGTCTAAGGTTTCTACCAGATCGGAAAAGCGAAACTTGGGAAAGATGGAACAGGACACCGAGATTTCTCTGGCATCCATATCTGCACCTAAGTCCGCCACTCCGTACTTTCCGGGAATGGAAACCGAGTAGTTTCTCAGCATGCCAGACACCTGCCAGGAAGTGAGCCGTGCTTTTACATCCATGTCTTTTGATGAAATGTCGTTATAGATAAATCCCATCCTGCATCACTCCTTCCTTTTACGCCGGCGAGAAGCGGCCTTGTGCTCTGGAGCCTGCTTCAATCAGGTTATAGAGCTCCTGCGAAACTTTTCGGATATCGTCTTCGCTTCGAACAAACATCTGCTCGATTGTGATCTGTGGAGCAGCTCCTATCGGAGTAACCCCTCTCAAAGCACCGCTTACCGCCGTTTCCGCCTGAACCTGAAAATCAGTCGGCAGCGCCACGCTCATATCTTTTCCGAGCTGACCCATCACATCGTTGATGTCTTCTGCCAAGCCCTCACTGGCTCTGACCGCATCGCCACCTGAGCGTTCAATGGCACCTGCAAGTCCTTCTACCAGCATTTCACCGATCCAGGCCATTTCTTTTGACGGAGAGCTGATACCAAAGAAACTCTTGATACCACTCCAAAGATCGGACGCCCAGCCGGATACCTTGTCCCAAATCCAGCCTGCCAGTCCCTTGATGCCTTCCCAGAGACCCTTGACGATATTGCCGCCGACTTCCACGATCTTGTACATGAGAGAGCCAAAGGCACTGACGATGCCTTCAATAATCTGCGGCACTGCCTTTACAATCTCAGCGATAATGGTCGGAAGATTCTCAATAAGGGCAACAAAAAGCTCTACCCCTGCCATGATGATCTTGTCGATGTTTCCGGCAAAGGCGTTCACAATGGCGGCTATAATTTCAGGGACGGCATGCACAATCGTTGTAATAATCTGAGGAAGGGCCTGAATAAGTGCTACCAAAAGGTCAATCCCGGCTTCGATGATTTGCGGGATAGAACCTAAAATCGCCGTAATTAAGGCATCAATAATCTGCGGAATTGCCGTTACAATCTGCGTGATGATGTCAGGCAAAGCCTCAATCAGTGCCGTCAAAAGAGTGATGCCCGTTTCAATGATCTGCGGGATCGCTTCCAATAAAAAGGTGATAATCGCTTCAATAATCTGAGGGAGCGCTTCAATCAGGATTGGAATCGACGCAATCAGACCTTCCGCAAGCCCCATAATCAGCTGCAAGGCCGCTTCAAGGAGGAGCGGCAGGTTCTCGATTAAGCCCTGAACAATCGTCACAATTGCTGAAACGGCTGCCGGGATAAGATTTGGCATGGCTTCTCCCAAGCCTTGCACCAGTGTTGCTATCAGTAAAACCGCCGCTTCAATCAAGAGGGGCAGGTTTTCGATAATGGCATTTATAATCGTCAGGATCGATTCCACCGCCACCGGGATAAGGCTTGGAAGAAGGCTCATCAACGTTTCCAAAACCTGTGTAAAAAGATCCGTGATCATGGTAAGAAGCGAAGGCAAAAGCTCCGAAATCGCTTCAAGAAGCGCCCCTGTCACGGCAGGAAGCGCCTGAATCATGTTCTCGATAACCGGCGTAATGTTGGTAACGACGGTCTTAAAAGCATCGATTACGTTTCCTGTCAGCATTTGAATATCGGCATCCGCCCGTCCAAAGCCTACAAGGAGGTTTCCAAAGGCACTTTGCAGGGCATTGATGGAGCCGGTGATGGTCTCTTCTGCTTCCAAGGCCGTCGTGCCTGTAATCCCCAAATTGTCCTGAATGACGTGAATTGCCTGTACTACATCAGCGTAAGAGTCGATATTAAACTCAAGCCCTGAAATCTTCTCGGCATCGGCCAGCAGTCTTTCCATCTCGGATTTCGTTCCACCGTAGCCCAGTTTCAAGTTATCCAGCATGGTGTAGTTTTGCTTGGCAAAGCCCTGATAGGCGTTTTGGATACTGGTCATATCCGTGCCCATCTTGTTAGCGTTATCCGACATATCGGTGATGGCCATATCGGCATATTTCACCGCTTTTTCCGTATCTCCGCCAAGTGATTGGATCAGGCTTGCCGAAAAGCCCGTCACCGTCTCCATGTACTCGTTCGCAGAAAGCCCCGCCGTTTTATAGGCATTTGCCGCATAGTCCTGGAGTTTCCCGGACGATTCCTTAAAGAGAGTATCGACACCGCCAACCAGCTGTTCATAGTCGGCAAAAGAAGAGATGACTTCTTTGCCAAGTTTGACAGCGGCAGCTCCGGCAGCGACAACCACGGCTCCCATCGCCGCACCTATCCCTTTTAAGACCGAGCCGAGCTTTCTGAACTTTCCTTCGGATTTATCCGCCGAATCGCCCGCATCTTCTATTTTCTCTCCCATGTCATCAGCGCTGTCCGTGACATCGTCCATTTCTTTATCCATGTCGGAGAGGGATTTTTCCGCATCATCGTAGTTTTTGCCGGCTTCTCTTAGAGCTTCGTTATTGTCATTTAGCTCCTGCTCCATGCCGTTCAATGCCGCCTTGGCATTGTTCAGCTGAATTTGCCAGTTCTGCGTCCTTCTGTCGTTTTCACCAAAGGAAGCAGCGGCATTATCAAGAGCCGCCTTCAAGGTTTCAATCTTTTGTTTTTGTGCTTCAATCTCTTTATTAAGGACGCTGTTTCGTGCGGAAAGAGCCTGCACGGATTTGTCGTTCTTAGAAAATTCGGAGGTGATAAGCTTCATCTCCGAGCCTAAAACCTTAAAGGATCGGTTAATGTCGGCAAGGGCCTTTTTAAATTCTCTTTCACCCTCAAGGCCAATCTTTAAGCCGAAATTATCTGCCATGAGCTGCCTCCTTTCTATCAAATTCCATAGGGGATCACGTCATCAATCAAAAGTTCCTGCTTCGGTTTGGAAAGCCCGCGATACTGTCTGTCACATTCAATAAGGTCTAAGAGCAAAGAAAAGGGCATGAGCCAGACTTCATCCTGCGAAAGATAAAGCCGGCTCAGCCCGAAATACAAAAGCCGGGTAAATAGTGCTTCGTCGCTTACCCGGCTTCCGGGTTTTTTGAGTCCGTCTCGCTTTCAATATTTCGCTTGGTTGCCTTTAAAAGAGCGTCCGTAATAGCGTCTTTGTATTCCGCAAGATCCAAAGGAGAGGTCAAAAGCTCCACTTCCTCCTCGGTGAGAAGTTCTTTTGTGTCGTTCTTGTTTTTCAGGTTATGGATTAAGATCGGCTGATTGGCAAGAAGCGTAATCAGCCAGATAATCTCTCCCAAAGCCATCTCGAAGTTCTCCGCCTTCATAAGCTTGTCGCCTAAGTTTTCAAGACCGCCGTAGCGTCCTGCGATTTCTTTGGTCGCCCTGGTCGTGAGAAGGAGCTCATACTCTTTTTCACCGACTTTAATCTTTGTCATATATTCCTGATACATATAGGCATCCTCCTTACGGGGCAACCGGCGTAAAGACCGGCTCATAGACGGATGTGTACCAGCCTGTGATGACTTCAGGAGCTACCCCCTCATCGCCTTCCGTCACTTCCGCCTTCCAAGGGTGTCTTCCTTCAGCGTCCGCCTTGTTTCTTCGCATGATCGTGCCTTCAATGGTCGGTGTGGAAAAGGTGATCGAGTCGCCCTTTGTTTCAAGGTTTGTAGCGGGTATGCCGAATTTCACTCGGTAAAGCCAGAAATAGCGATAATTGCCGTTTGATTTCTTTGCGCGAAAACCGATAGCGACAGGCAAGCCTCCGTCTTCAGACGAGGAAATCAGGACTTTGTTTGTGTCGATGACAGCTCCCGTAAGATCGGATGCCGCCTGACTTCCAATGTCATCCACACCGAGGGAGAGTGTCCCGGTTTTAAACTCTTTTACAATCTCCGATGCACCGTCATCGGCATAAAGGATCGCCTCCGCAAGTTCCACCGACAGCTCCGCCGTGATGGCTTTTGCCAGCTGAACGGGCGTGTCGTAGGTTTCCATGCCGGAAGCATCCTCCGTAATTTTTGCATAGTACAATTTATCCAGGCCTATTGTTGCCATAGTGATTCCTCCTTATCGGACGTATTCTTTCGCCACGTCCAGGCTGTAATGGTAGTATCCCGTGTCTTCTTCAAGGTCTAAAAACCTCCGCTCCGTGATGATAAAATCCCGCTCAAGCAAAGCGTCCGTCAGCTTCCTTTTCCAAAGAAGATAGTTTTCCTTGCAAAAAAGTGAGATGCGGATTTCTTCCGTCTCCACCAGCGGTTTGTTGTCGGCATAGAAGAGTAAATCGTCATAAAGCGGTGTAAAGACCAGATAGGTTTCAGGAGCCTTCTTTTCAAAGGTCACGGCTCCCGAAGGAAGCCTTAAGCCTTCCGCTATTTGTTTTAGTTCTGCCAGTGCACTCATAGATCAAGCTCCTTTTTTAATGTTTCTTCCATCGCTTGAACGGCAGGCTTTCTCGCTTTTCTTCGTGCCGGCTTCATCCAGGGCTTTGCTTTCTGACCGGATTTTCCGTACTCCAAGACCTGAGCTTTCAGTGCATTCGGCACGCCTTCCCGGTCGATAGAGTCTCCGACACCTACCCGGATATTCCACTCGCCGTTTCGATCCTGCAAAGCCGGGGTGATGCCAAGGCTTCTTAAAAGGTCGCCCTTGGAGCGGGAAGGGTACTTGGTATCTTTTCCGATCCGGCCTTCAAGGTTTGCTTTCATCGCCGAGAGCACGACCTTGCCGCCGCTTTGTAAAATCTTAGGAGCGGCTTTGTCGAAGCGGCCTTCGAGTTTCGAGAGCTTATCCAAGAACTCATTCGGCATTTTCATTTCGCATTTAGCCATCCTTTACCACCCCTTCCGTATCGACTCTTTCAGCCAAAATCTCCCAATAGAGCCCTTTTCTTCGGATGTCTTCCACGGAGAGGATGTTGTGCCTGCCGTCTTCCGTCACCACGACGCATCGGGTATCAAGTGTGATGCCCGGAATTCGCCTGATTCTAAAAAGCGTCGTTGCTGTAGAAAAAAGACTTCGATTCTTCCAGGTCTCGCTCCCGTAGCGGTCTTCCCGGTAGGCTCTGACACTTGCAAGAAAGACATCTCGCTCCACCGGAAAGCCGTCGGGATCCGTTTCCTGTTCCACACGAAAAAGCTCAATAAAGTGATTTAGTTTAATGCTCATAGGATCACATCCTTATCACCCTGAAGGAGATTTTTAACCGTCTCCCAGACCTGCCTTGCGGCTTCAGGAGAATCGGAAAAGAAGCCGGCAGTAGATCCGTCCCTTGATTCATAGAAGAAACTCGCAAGGACGATCACAGCCTGTTTGGTACTCTCCGTCATCGGGTGCGCAAGATAATAATCCGGTCCTTTTTTCTGGTATCCCTCTGCATAGGAAATCGCAGAGGAAAGGCAGCGGAGCATGAGGGGATCGTCCGCATCATGCTCCACCACCAGATTTTCTTTTAACGGATAAAGAAGATCCTCTGCGTTCATCCTTATCCTCCTTATACGCCGGCTTTCATCTGCAAAAGCTTCACGCTCTCAGGCAGGATGAGTTTTCCGTCCACGCGCTGTGTTGCCTTAAAGCCGACTTGACCCGTCGCGGCAAAAAGCTCGTTTAATCTTTGGAAAGACCTGCCTTGACGATCGGCAATCCAGTAATAGGAGAAGTCGCCGAACGCAATCGCAAGAGCTCCAGCTTCCGCCAAGGGCGCAAAGCTTGACGTATAGACCGGACGATTGAGGATGGTATCCGGCGTACCTGCCGTGAGTGCCGGCTGCCAGAGATACTGACCCGTCGTGTCTTTTAGCTTTCGAATGAGTTTCACCGTCGCATCGTTCATGATGAAGACGGCATTTTTCCTGTACGGTGCACGAAGCGAATAGAAGAGGTCAATCAGCTCATCGGCTGTCACTGCCTTGTCCGAAGCGGCTGTAACGCCTATTTCGCCTCCGCCCGTAGTTTGGAAAACGCCTACAGGCTTGCCCACACCGTCACCGATGAGGAAGGCCTCCTCTTCTTTAGAGCCCATGCGTCTTCCGAACTCTTTCGCAATATAGCTTTCCAGGTCAAAGACCGAGTCGTTTAAGAGCTCTTCGGAGACTTTCAGCATGGTCGCCAGCTTATAGGCACCGATGGAGACCTGACCGAAGGCGGGATCGGATTCCGGGATAGCCGCTTCCTCATCCACCCAGCTGGCCGTGCCTTTCGTCGCAACAACAGGGATTTTGCGGTCACCGGAAGAAGTCTGGATGACATGAGCGAGCTGTCTGAAGATGTTTTCTTCTTCCAGGGCTTCTACCAGAGTCCTTTCAAACTCATCCGGAGCCAGATAGCCGCCCTCGGAGTCGGTGCCGACCTGCAGGGCATTGGTAACAGGGGCATTCTTCTTTCGCATAAGGTTCCAGAAGTCCCTTTGATAAGTGTCACTTCCTCTGCCGGTCTTGTCTTCCTTGTCCTGCATGGGGTTTCCCACCACCGGACGGCTGATCGCTTCACTAAGCTTCATGTCCATGTCTCTTTGGCGTTCAAGCCTGTCGATTTCCTTTCCGAGGTCTACAACTTCCTCTTCCATCTTTTCGTAAGCCGCCGTGTCTTCTGCTGAGACGATGCCTTTCTCGTCTCGCTTGTCCTCTAAAAAGGTCTTGGCCTTTTCCCAGGTTTCAAGGCGCTTGTTTCTCAGTTCCTGAATTTTGTTCATTTCTTCGTCCTCCTTAATGACGTAAAAGTTCGAGCCGTTTTGTAAGCTCTTTGTATTTCGTGCCTGTTTCTTCCAAGTTGTCCGCTTCTTCATCGGACCCCGCTTCTTCCTCTTTCTTTGCTAAAACCGCATCGGCACTGATCTTGTTTAAGACCGTGCTCATCATCTTTCTTGCGGCAAAAGCCATACCTTCCTGAGCTTCTTCCTCCGCTTCCTCCTCTTCATCGTCTCCGGTGAAAAGAAGGCGGTCACAAAAGCCGAGTTCCTTGGCCTTCTTTGCATTCATCCAAGTCTCGTCATCCATCAGGCGAGAGATTTTATGCCTGGAAAGCCCGGTTTTGAGTTCATAAGCGTTAATGATGGATTCTTTGACTTCGTCTAAGATGTCCAGTGCCTTTTCCATCTCGTCTTTCCAGCCGTAGGCGGAAGTTTCGGGATTGTGAATCATCATCATGGAAGAAGGACTCATCAACACCTCACCGCCCGCCATCGCAATGACGGAAGCGGCAGAAGCGGCAATGCCCTCGATTTTCACTGTGATTTTGCCTTTGTGATCCATGAGCATGGTGTAGATCTGCGATGCCGCAAAGACATCGCCGCCGGGTGAATTAATCCACACCGTCATATCTCCCGGATGACTTTCCAGCTCCGATAAGAAAAGAGCCGGTGTGACTTCATCGCCAAACCAGCTCTCTTTTGCAATCGGACCGTCCAGTCTCAGGACGGTTTCTTCCTTTGGATCTCCTCTTTGAAAGACCCAGAATTTACGTTTCTCCATCGCTTTTCACCTCCTTGCCGGAAAAGATGCCGGCATCTTCAAGTTTCGTCATGTTGCCGTTGATTAAGTACAGATCGCCTCCTTCTTCTTTTGGTATGAGATTCATGTTTTCAAGCCGCCTGATGTCATTGGCACTCATCCAGCCGTTTTGCCTTGCCGTTGCATAGCCCCTCATTCGGCTTTCATAGTCGCCCCTTAAAAGCCCGTCGACATTGAACTCAATGAAATAACGCTGTCTTTCAGCGGGGTACAAAAAAGCCTTGTTCATGGCCTGCTCGAGCCGTACCAGCCAGGGCCTTATCGTGTGAACAACAAAGCTGATGGACTGGTGTTCGATATTGGAAAAGGTCGCCTTATCGAGGTCTGCCACCAGATGAGGAGGAACTCGGTAGATGCGGCAGATTTCTTCCGTCTGGTACTTTCTTGTCTCAAGAAACTGTGCTTCATTTGGCGGAATCCCAATTTGCTTATAGGTCATGCCTTCTTCCAAGACAGCGACTTTGTTGGCATTTCCCGATCCTTTAAAAAGATCGTTCCAGCTTTCTCTGACCTTGGACGGGTCTTTAAGGGTTCCCGGATGCTCCAAAATACCGCCAGGAGCGGCACCGTTTTGAAAGAAGCTCGCACCGAACTCCTCGGTTGCCATCGACATGCCGATAGCGTTTCGTGCCATCGCAATCGGTGAGTAGCCCACCAGTCCGTCAAAGCCAAGCCCCGGGATATGAAGAATTTCCTCTCTTCGAAAGGCAATGTTACTCATCCTGCTTTGGTAAAGGTAGATGAGTTCGTCCGTCTCCGCCCGGCTGACCTGCATCTTGTCCGGCATTAAGGGATAAAGCCCGATGATTTCGCCATGTCCATTTCTTACAATCTGGGCATAGGCATTGCCCCATAAAAGAAGATGGGTCATCAGGGTTTCCCGGAAGATGAAGGATGTCATTTCAGGATTTGGGCTGTCGTGCAGGAGGAAATACAAAGGATGGAGTGTATCCCGTCTTTTTCCTTCCTCGACATGTCGGTAAAGGTGTAAGGGCAGGCTCGCAACAGTCTCAGAGATTACCCTGACACAGGCATAAACCGCCGCCGATTGCATGGCATTTTTCTCCGTCACCTGTTTTCCGGAAGAAGACGGGGCAAAGAAAAACCGGAACACCGACGGTTTGGTCAGCTCCGGCTTGTCCCTGCTTTTGAATAGGTTCTTTAAAAGTCCCAGAGGACATCACCTCCTTATCGTTTCTAAAAGAGCAGCAAGCCCCGCTCGTCGTATACAGAGCCGAGGTCGCTTCCCTGATTTCGGATCGCCCGGTCAAGCGCCATGATGAGTGCCACCGCACCGTCAATCCGCTCGGTCGATTTTTCCTTGTCCGGCTTGATGTTTCCGGCAGGATCAGTTCTTACGAAAATATTATCCACGCACCAGCGAAGGACGGGATGTCCTCCGTGAGCAAGTTTTTCTTCCAAGACCAGCTTCATCAGCTCCTTGGTCGGAGGGCTCATATCCTTATAGCCCTGGCCGAAGGGAACGACGGTAAAGCCCATATCCATGAGGTTCTGGCTCATCTGCACCGCACCCCAGCGGTCAAAGGCGATCTCTTTGATGTTGTACTTCGTACCGAGGTCTTCAATAAACTGTTCGATAAAGCCGTAATGCACGACATTTCCTTCGGTCGTAAGAAGAAAACCTTCTTTTTCCCAGACGTCATAGGGCACATGGTCTCGGCTGACCCGAAGCGAGATATTTTCGTCCGGTATCCAGAAAAAGGGAAGAACATAGTATGGCTCGTTTTCCGTTTCCGGAGGAAAAACCAGGACAAAGGCCGTCAGGTCTGTGGTGCTTGAGAGGTCAAGCCCGCCGTAACAGACGCGGCCTTCAAGTTTTGTCTCATCAACTGCTATGCTACAGGCATCCCACTTTTCCATCGGCATCCAGCGGACTGATTGCTTCACCCATTGATTAAGCCTTAATTGACGGAAGATATTTTCTTCCGCCGGGTTCTGCCTTGCACTGTTGCAGGCGATCCTTAATTTTTCAATATCGACGGTTATGCCAAGAGAAGGATTAGCCTTTTTCCATACTTCTTCATCCATCCAGTCTTCCTCCTCGTCCGCTCCGAAGATGACAGGATAAAAGCTCGGATCCCTTTTTCTTCCTGCAAGGATATCCTCCGCCTTTTGATGGACTTCCCAGCAAATGGAGTGCCTGTCCGTTCCAGCTGTTGTAATCAGAAAGTAGAGCGGCTGTTTTCTGGCATCACCAGAGCCTTTGGTCATAACATCGTAGAGCTGACGGTTCGGCTGAGCGTGAAGTTCGTCAAAGACCACCCCGTGAACGTTAAGCCCGTGCTTGGTATAGGCTTCTGAGGATAAGACCTGATAGAAGCTGTTTAAGGGTTTATAGATAAGCCGCTTTTGCGAGATCAAAGGCTTGATGCGGGCTTTCAGCGCAGGATTTTGTTCCACCATCTGCACCGCCACATCAAAGACAATGGATGCCTGCTGGCGATCAGCGGCACAGCCGTAAATCTCACCGCCGTGCTCGAAGTCGCCGCAGGTAAGGTAAAGGGCAATAGCTGCCGCAAGTTCAGACTTGCCTTGCTTCTTTGGAATCTCCACATAGGCCGTATTAAACTGCCGATAGCCGTTCGGCTTCAAAATGCCGAAGAGGTCTCTTACGATTTGTTCCTGCCAGTCAATCAGCTCGAAAGGTCTGCCGTACCATTCGCCTTTGGTATGTTTCAAAAGACTGATAAAGGTAACGGCGCGGTCTGTCGCATCTTTGTCGTAACGGGAGGAGGGAAGCTTAAATTTTGTCGGTTTGTAGTGTTCTAGTTTTCGCATCCAAGCCTCCTTTACGCATAAAAAAAACGACCCCTAAGGCCGTACCACGAGCAAAAGCCCCTAAGGGCTGATGCTTTCTATTTTTTCTTTTAGTTAATCCTGCTTAAAGCACCACTTGATGGCATGACCGCTGTCAGGAAAACTCTCATCGGCTTCTTTGATCAGCGAAAGCCTTGCTTCTATCCTGCTCGGAGCATCTTCCAAATCCACCATTTCGTAAATCTTAGCGGTATATTTGCCGAATCGGTTCATGTCTGTTACAAAAACCCGCTCTTTCCATTGCACTATGGCACCGTAGCAGGGGCTGATATTCATGGCCTGTTTTTCAATCGTGGTAAACTCTCTCATTTCTTCAGACTCCTTTTAAGGTACTCATTCCAGCTGATTTTGCCGTCTTCATAGTCTGCTTTTGCAGGATCCTTTTCTCTTTCTAAACGCTTCTTTTCGTTTCTTCGTCTCGTTGCTTCTAAAAAGGTCTGTCTCTTCAGTTCCTTGTTTGTCATGGGCTTTTCCTCCTTCGTTTTTGTACGTACATATTCGCTCTAAAAGAAGAATAAGCCAAGTCATAAAACCCTTTATTTGCGAGGTTTTTAGGGATATTCTGCACAAAGATACACTTCTTTATTTGTCGCTGACCGACAAGTATTTCTCATCACCCGTGAAGATAAACTTTGAATACCTGTCTCGGTGTTCTTCGATGAAAATCACAAGCTCGTAAAAATTCATTTCACTAGCGATGTACTGCACCGTGCGGCTATCCAGCATATTGGTCTTTCCGCTGTCACGGACGGCTATAATCTGTTCTTTTAAGCTCATCGGTCAATCCTCCTTACCAAGTCTTCACCGTAGACGACATTCAGTCCCGAGCCGTTATCCCAGCTGACTAAAATGCTGCCGATATCATCCACGGCAATGACTGTGCCTTTTGTTCCGACAGGAGGTGCCTGCGGGTCATCCATCTTTAAAAGTTCTACTCTGGCTCCCTTCGGATAGGCTTTTCTTAAACCCTCAAGGGCATATTTATTAAGCGTTCTCATGGGCTTCCTCCTTGGAATATCGATGAGAAGAAGAACCGCTTAAGTGCTGCAAGAGCATCTTTCTTGCTTCCTTGTACTCGTCTCCGATGTAGCCGAGCCTTAAGAGAAAACAGCGGAAGCTGTACTTTTCGTTGTCCGTCACGGTTTCTCGCTCCAGAACTCTTTTTTGTTCTTTGGCCATCCGGCAGAGTTTTGACACAAATTCCGTATAAATCCTTGCTTCATCGGCATCAAGAACTCGGTCAAACCAAGGAAAATCCACGGTTTCAATTTCTCTAAGTGCAACCGTTCTGTCAGCGTTTAACGCCTTTTTGATAAGAGCACCTTTGGACTCTAAAATCCGATCAAGCTTTTGCATGGTTTCCGTTGAAAAATATTCTGTGGGAAGTGAGATGGTAAAGCTGTCTTTTGAGGTCTTAAAGCCCTGAGCTTCAAGTTCTTTTTCAATCCTCTCCACATCCTCTTTTAAGAAGTTTACGCCCCAGATGAAGGTGCCGTCTTTTTCTAAAAAAGAGTTTCCGATGCGATAGCTCATGGACGGCATACCTAGGTAGTTCACTTCCGTTTCAAGAATGCCCGCCAAGGCTTTGGCGAGGTCTTTTCTTTTGTATCCTTCGAGTAAGAATCTTGTTTCCATAACTACCTCCCCGCTTCCGAGCGTCCAAGCTCATAGGCTTTTTCCAGAAGTTCTCTAAGTCCCCAGACGCTGATTTCGTGAAAATCGAGCGAGCCGCTGTTTCTGCTCTCAAGCGTTTCAATGTCGGGATAGCGTTGCTTGACGATAGCTTCCAGTTTCTTTTCTAAATCTTTTTTCATGGCTTTTTCCTCCTTCGTTTTTGTATGTACATGTTCGCTCTAAAAGGAGGATAAGCCAAGTCATAAAAGCCTTTATTTGCAGGGTTTTCAGGCTATTTACCGGACAATTTTACACCCGTATTTTTGTTATAAACCGACAGTTTTGACAAGCTTTTTATAAGGGATTTTCTTGCCGCCTCGTAATGCAAAAACGTCCGAACTGTCGCCTGACTTAAATTCCACATACCGCCTTAAAATGACCGATGCGTACTTTTCATCAATCTCTGCCATGTAGCAGATGCGGTCTGTTTGCTCACAGGCGATAAGAGTGGAACCGCTGCCGCCGAAAAGATCCAGTACGATGCTGTTTGCCCGGCTTGAGTTTTGAATCGGGTAGGATAAAAGGTCAATCGGTTTTGAGGTCGGATGGTTCTCGTTCTTCTTCGGTTTATTAAACTGCCAGACGGTCTTTTCCGCACGGCCTGCATACCATTCATGCTTGCCCTTTTTGTTCCAGCCGAAAAGAATCGGTTCATGTGACCACTGGTAGGGAGACCTTCCCAGCACCAGCGAGTCTTTTGCCCAGATGCAGACACCGGATAAGTGAAAGCCGGCATCTTCAAAAGCCTTTCTGAAGGTGAGCCCTTCCGTATCTGCATGAAAGACATAGGCGGAAGCTCCGGCTTCGGAAACCTCGATCATATTTTTAAAAGAACTTAGGAGAAAATCGTAAAATTCCTCCGCTTTCAGGTTATCGTTTTTGATGGAAAGACCGGATGCACTCTCGTAACTTACCGCATAGGGCGGATCGGTTAAAATCAGGTTTGCTTTCTTTTTGTCCATGAGCGTTTCCACATCCGAAAGATTGGTCGCATCTCCACAGATAAGACGGTGCCTTCCGACTGACCAGACATCGCCCGGCTCTACAAAGCTTGCTTCTTCCAGGGCAGCCGTTAAATCAAAGTCGTCTTCCTCGGTTTCGATCTCGCCTAAGAGTTTATGAAGTTCAGCGTCGGTAAAGCCTAAAAGATCGAGGTCAAAGTCCGCACCTTCCAGTTCCGAAAGCTCTATCGACAGCATTTCTTCATCCCAGCCGGCGTTCAGCGCAAGGCGGTTATCCGCCAAAATATAGGCGCGCTTTTGCGCTTCGGTTAAATGCTCCACAAATACGCAAGGAACTTCCGTTAATCCTTCTTCCTTGGCCGCAATAATTCTGCCGTGCCCTGCGATGATGTTGTAGTCCTTGTCAACCAGGCAGGGATTGATGAAACCGAACTCCCGGATGGAAGATCGAAGCTGAAGGATTTGTTCTTTGCTGTGCGTTCTGGCATTTCTGGCATAGGGAACGAGTTTATCAATGGGAACTTTCTCAAGGTGCTCCGTCATTTTCATAGGCTCACCCCCGCATGAAACAAAAGTCCTGCCAGGTCGTTTTCCCAGGGAAGTTCGCTGTCACCGAAGTGTCCCTTGATGGCAAGAGGAGCATAGGAATCCTGCCTGAGCTTTAAGTAGTGAATCATGGGCAAAACTGATAAGGGAAAGAGCGTCTCGCACTCTTCCTTAATCGTTTCTATGTCCTTTGTCTCCGTGCCGAAACAGTCAATATCAAAGTACAAAGGCTCAGGCCTTCCGATAGCGTAAGCAATGGATACTTCACATTCCTTTGCAAGACCTGAAGACACGACACTTCGTGCGATGAGCCTTGCCATATAGGCACCCGATCTGTCCACCTTGGTCGGATCTTTCCCTGAAAAAGCTCCTCCGCCATGCCTTGCGAGACCGCCATAAGTATCGACAGCAAGTTTTCTTCCTGTTAAGCCGGTGTCCGCTTCAGGGCCGCCGATAACAAAGCGTCCTGTCGGATTGATATGGATATCTTCTTCCTCAAAGGGAAGCACGCCCTCTAAGGCAGGACGAATCACATGAGTGTGAATCGCCTTCCTGAGATCCGCATTGGAGATACTCTCCTCATGCTGGCTGGATAATACGACCGAGTGAACCCTTGTCGCTTCACCGTTCTCATATTCCACGGTCACAAGGCACTTGCCGTCAGGCATAAGTTCAGGGATGATGTTTTTCTCCCGCACTTCTTCAAGTCTCATCGTGAGCCTTCTCGCCAAGACTTGAGGAAGCGGAAGGTATTCAGGGGTTTCATCCGTTGCGTAGCCGTAGACGATTCCCTGATCGCCCGCACCGAGCAGGTTTTCCGCTCGGTCAACACCTTGTGCGATGTCGGGGCTTTGTGCGTGAAGTCTTACTTCGATCTCGAAATTTTGAGGTTCATAGCCCACATTAAAAAGCACATCTCGCACAATATTTTCTACATCGAGAGCAGCTTTGCTCGTCACTTCTCCCGCAACTAAAATAAGCTCCTTTGTCGCCATCACTTCTACGGCAACTCTGGAGCTTTCGTCACCTTTCAGATAGCCGTCCAGAATGCTGTCGGCAATATAGTCGCAGAGCTTATCCGGATGACCCTTCGTCACGGACTCGGCTGATTTATAATGTTTCATCTTGTTTTTCCTCCTCTTCAATGATTTTTCTTGCCACCGCTTCCGCAACAGGAACCGTCACGGCATTGCCTGCCTGTTTGTAAAGCTGAGATTCCGAGCAGACAGCGGCTGCTTTTTCATAGAGATGATCCGGAAAGCCCTGAAGCCTGAAGCATTCTTTCGGCGTAAGCCTTCTGATGGCATAGTGATTGCCGTCGCTTAAAAGCACACCGTGCCTGTCTTGACCGGTCAGGGTAAAGGACGGCTCGCCGTCTTCCTTCACACGCCTTGCTGTCTTGGAACGGGGTGATGAGCGAAAAGGTGTAGATACACTTCTTGCTTCAAGAACTCCCGTCCGCATGCCTTTGTTATCAAGGCCGTGTCCGTAGGTAGCGACGATGCAGGTCGATTGATCCCTCGTTTTTACCTTGCCTTTGCTAACCGTCATTCCTTCCTGCGAAATTAAATAGAGCCCGGTTTTCGCACCGAGCCCTCCTGCTGAAGATTGGATTGTGCATGCGACACCTCCGGGATCGTAGACCCGGTAGCCTTGAGACCCGCCTACAAGCCTTCTAAGATGCGCATCGTTTTCTCCCTCGAAAGGTAGTATTTCAAATCGACCTCTTGTTCTAAGATGTCCAATAAGGAAGACGCGCTCTCTTGATTGGGGCACGCCGTAGTCTTTGGAATTGAGCACCTGCCAGAAGACGTCGTACCCTGCTTCATCCATTTCAAGGAGAACACGGGCAAAGTCCCATCCGTCATGAATGGATAGCAGGTTTTTAACGTTTTCAGCGACAAGCCATCGGGGCTTATCTTTTTCTTCTTTGCCCTTGACGAGGTCAAGGACTGTAAAATATAGGCCGCTTCTTTCCGCAGAGACTCCTCTTTGAAAGCCGGCAACTGAGATATCCTGGCAAGGAAAGCCGAAGGTCCAGCAGTCGGCAAAGGGGATATCTTTTGACTTGATGCTTCGTATGTCTTCACAAAACCACTCTCCCTTCGTGTCAAACATTGCCTTGTAGGATTCAATGGCAAATTTATCGTTCTCGCAGCTTCCGATACAGCGAAAGCCCGCTCTTTCGAACCCTAAGCGGAAGCCGCCGATACCGGAAAAAAGATCAATCATCGTCCGCATCTTAGTCACGCTCCTTTTTCTTTCGAAGGAGGCGCTCCATCATGTCGTCCTGGGGTGTGGTGATAAAAGCGGTCGTCGTGTTTTGCTTTACGATGTCAAAAATCTCGTACCAGATGAGGTTGGCCTGCTTTTGGAAGTTCTGGCTCATGGAAACAAAGGGACTAGCGATGGCTCCGCCTGTTGTCGGATGCTTTCCTAACAGGCCATAGGTGCTGACCGCTTCCTCACACTGAATGAAGCGGGCAAAGGCCTGCGCATAAGATTCAATAAGTCTCGGATTGACGAGCTTCTCACAGCGTCTTTCCTTTAGCCAGAGCCAGGTTTCCTCGTAGATTTCATCTGCGCCTAAGGGCTTGCCGTCTTTTTGCCGTGCGGACAGGTAGTCTGACGGCTCAGGCATATCCTCACCGTATAAATCCGAGATGCCTTCCGGCTCATCCGGAGCAAAAAGGGCCTCCGGGTCAAAATCATGTGTTTCTAATACATTTGCTTCTTTTCCGGCAGCAATCTTATCGACTAAGGGTTCCGGCTTGCTGCCGGCCTTGACACGTCTGCCGCCTCGGTATGTTCCGTCTCTTGCCACAAGGCACCTCCTTTCCTGAAAATAAAAAAGGGGGTTAATCCCCCGTTTGAATTGAACTTTTTTTGCACGGCGCCCACCGCCCGTTGCTCGGAAAATCTTCCGTAGAGATTGAGACCCCCCTACCGGGTCAGCTCCACCTGTCGCCACGCTCGGCATGGATCCTCGAGTGACAGGACTTGCAAAGAGCCATCAAGTTTTTTTCTTTATTTGTTCCGCCTTCGGCCAAAGGAATGATGTGATGAACTTCTTCTGAGGGAGTGAGCTTCCCGTTTCGTTTGCACTCCTCGCACAAGGGGTGAGCCTTGATGTATCGGTCACGGATTCGCTTCCAAGCTCTGCCGTAGCGTCTTCTTGTCTCTGGATCCCTTTGGTATTTTTCGTATCGTCTTGCTTCCTCCTGCTCATGCTTCTTACAAAATCTTCCCTCAACAAGCTCGGGGCAGCCGGGATAAGAACAGGGGCGCTTCGGTTTTCTTGGCATCAAGCACCTCCCGCATAAAAAAAACCTGCAGCATCGCCGCAGGTCTTCTGATTTTTTTCCTAGCTTAATAGTATCAGGGTTACTAGTTACAAAGCATTATCAAATCGTTTCTGTTTGTTCCATTTCGTTCCAAAGTGTCTGAGCGGTTCGGTCGGCTGAAAAAGCAGCTTCCAAGCCACTCAGCACCTCCTGCTTCTTCCTGTACATGGAACTCTTGCTAATATAAAACCTGTCCGACGCTTCGGAAAGAGAAAGCCTGTCCAGCCACAAAGCCTTGATGACTTCCTGCTCCTCACTTGCCCTTGATCGTACAAGCCAGTCCAAATAGGAAAGCTGACGAAAGCGCATCTCAGCGTGCCTAAGTCTATGATCAACGGCCGCATCGTTGACAAAGTCGGCACAGCCTTTTAAGTGTTTTAAGACTCGTCCAAGTTCTAGCGTGTCGCCCGACGGCTCCGGCATATGCTGCTGAAGCATCGTCTGCAAGAGATACAAATCCGCTTCCAGTTCGTTTTTATAAAGCTCATAGTTTTCCAGCAGTTTCTCGATTACCATCACATAAATCCTCCTTCCGAAAACCGAAGTATTGATATTGTCTTTCCAGTGTCTTTGCCATTCGCAGGGTGGCTTTCTCTTTCTTTCTTAAAAACTCCACGCCGCTTAAAGAAAAGCGTTCACAGACCTCACCCCAGCGTCTGCCTTCCAAAATGTCATAGGTCATCAGGTCTCGGTAAAAGTGCGGCAAGGCACGAATGGCATAGCGGATGAATTCCACTTCCTTGGCAGCCTTTTCGTATTCCTCCGTCATCTCTCTTTCCGCCTTGTGATTGATGAGCCAGGCAAGCCTGCGATAAGAAGTGGCAATGTAAAAAATGCGGTTATTGGAACGCTGTTTTTGTACTCTGACCTCATCACCGGTCTTGCCGGGAAAGGTCAGCATCTCCAAAACCTCGCTTGCCGTAATGGGAATAAACTGTGCCATTTCCTGTTCCAGCTCTTTCATCCTTTTGGCGTTCTCGGGGTAACATTTAAGCATTTCTTTGACTTTCTTTACGCTATCCATCCGTCACCCTCGCTTTCACCGCCTGCATTAAAGCTTCCTGCGTGACGTCCTTTTTCTCTAAAGCACGTGCCACATCCCGGTCAATCGTCCCTTCGGCAAGAAGCCTGAAGATGACAACCGTATCCTTTTGTCCTTGCCGCCAGAGTCTGGCATTGGCCTGACTGTAAAGCTCCAGCGACCAGGGAAGGGAAAACCAGATCACGGTAGAACCGCCGTGTTGGAGATTCAAACCATGTCCCATTGATGCGGGGTGAGCCACAGCGATTGAGATCTCGCCTTTGTTCCAGGCCTTAAAGTCCTCAGGTGTTTTAATTTCCACTGCTTCCTTGAAACGCTCTTTTATCCGGCTTCGTTCATGGCGATAGTTGTAGTAGATAAGAACGGGCTTTCCGTTTGCCGCTTCGATTAGGTCTTCTAAGGCATCAAGCTTGGATGAATGTAGCTCTGCGATGCTTCCTTGGTCGTCATAGACAGCACCCGATGCCATCTGGATGAGTTTATTAGTAAGGACGGCAGCATTTACAGCATCAATGGTTTTGTCCATTAACTCCGCCACCATTTCACGCTCCATCTCCATATAGATGTTCTTTGCTGTATCCGAAAGTTTGACCTTCACATCTCGCTCCAGTCTTTCCGGCATCTTGAGAAAGTCGCAACTTTTCATAGAAACGCATAGACCGGATAAAAGACCGTAGATAAACTTCTCCGCACCGGGACGGGGCTTGTAGGAATAGACGATATAGCCGTTCATTCGGTCAGGAACAAAGAAATCCGCCCGGTAGCTTCCGATTGTTTTCCCGAGACGCTTGCCCTGATCCAAAAGATAAATCTCCGACCATAAATCCATCAGTCCATTGGTCGAGGGCGTTCCCGTAAGGCCTACAACTCGGTCAATGCCGGGTCGCTTTTTTCGAAGTGCCTTGAAGCGTTTGCTGGATGGATTTTTAAAGCTCGAAAGCTCATCAATCACCAGCATGTCAAAGTCCCAGTCGCAAAGCTTACAAAGCCAGGCGACATTCTCCCTGTTAATCACATAGATATCGGCAGGTGTTTTAAGAGCCTCGATTCTTTCCTTTTCGCTGCCCAGAACCTTCGAGATTCGAAGAAAGGTCAGATGATCCCATTTTTCAAGCTCCTCCGTCCAGGTATTCTCCGCTACACGAAGCGGGGCGATGACGAGAACTTTTGAAATTTCAAAGTAGTCAAACATCAATTCCCAAATGGCGGAAAGCGTGATGACCGTCTTCCCGAGACCAGGCTCTAAGAAAAGACCGCAGGCTTTTTTCTTGATAATTTGCTCTTTGGCATATTCCTGATAATCATGAGCCTTGTATTGCATTAAGTATCCCTCCGATATCTCTCGGATCATCCAGAACAAACACCTGAAAGCCCAAGCTCCTGATTTGTTTATGCCTTTGAAGCTGCAAGGCTCCGGGATTTCTGCCGGGTTTCTTCACTTCCACAAATCCCATCCTTCCTCCGGGAAGAAGGATGAGTCTATCCGGCACACCGTTTAATCCGGGAGAGACAAACTTTAAACAAAGCCCGGATCTTTCCCTGGTTTCCGTCAATAATTTATGTTCTATCTGTTTTTCAAGCATTGTTATTTCCTCCGTCAAACGTTGATATTTCAGGCTTTTCTTCGAGAGGGTGCAGGTCGATGCAAGTCATCTAATAAACTTCTCTATATAGAATTTTTGACCTAAAATTTTCGCCCTAAAGGGGTTTTATACAAAGACCTGCACCGACCTGCACCTTTTGACTTTTAGTCCATAAATTCGGACTTTAAACGAAGCCCCAAGACCACCATTCCGGCTTTCGTTTTCTTCCGTTCATAGCCTTCAATTTCAAGGGCTGTATAAAAGTCCGCCGTGCTTCTCGTCCATTCGCCTGTTCTCTGGCAATAGGCCCGGTAATCCTGGTAAAACTCACCCGACTTTTGCGTGTATGATGGATCAATCTCACAGCATTCCTCAAGAAAACCTGAGAGCCAGTCGTTATTCTCCCGGTATCTATGAATGGCATCAGCCACACATTTCGGAATGGGGATTTTGAAGTCTTTATCGATGGCTTTTCTCGCGCCCTCAATAATCCAGGAAAGAATCGCACCTCCCGCATGTTCCACCAGATAGTCCGCATAGTTTTTGATATCCGCCTTACCCTTAATCTTGGCCTGAAAGGGAATGACGATGAGCCTTCGCCAAGTACCGTCGTCATTCGCCCCAACTTTGGGGAGATGGTTCGTATAAAGGACAAGGGTATGAGTCGGGGTAAATTTGAAAGGGTCTTTATATTTCTTTTCTCCGGAGACAAGATCCGTAGAACAAAGCTGTTTGATGACGGAAGTATTAAGCCGCATGCCTTCTTCAAGCTCTGCCGCAATAACCAGTCGTTTTCCTTTCAGCTCCGCAATCTCAGGCTTTACATTTCTTCTGCATCCGACCGTCAATGCATCCGCTGAGATTGTGCCGCTGTAGTTTCCCAGCACCTTGGCAATAGAGTTCCAAAAGGTCGACTTGCCGTTCGAACCTTCTCCATAGGAAATAATCAGGGCTTCCATATAGACCTTGCCGATAGCGGAAAGACCTACAATCTGCTGGACATATTCGATGAGTTCCTGATCGTCTAAGAAAAAGCCCGAGACCGCATCAAGCCAGAGTTTCTCATTTTTCGTATCAGGCGAGACCAGAGTGATTTTCGTCATATAATCTTCCGGCTTGTGCGGCACCGCTCCTTGAAGGCCTTTTGTGAGATCATAGACAGCGGAAGGCGTATTCAGCATAAAATCCTGGCTGTCAAAATCCTGAATCATTTTAAGGAGCATGGGCTTTGCCGCCTGAAGTGCGGAAGTGACATACTTCATGTCGCGCCTTTTCATGACAAAATTTTTATAGGCAAGGGCGACTCGATACAGATCGAATGTTTTCTTTTGTTCCGGCTCGATAGCTTTCTCCAGCGTTCTGCCGCCTGCCTGAATGAGATCTTGAGCTACCCCTGATTCCGTGAGAAGCTTTGTTCCTTTCCCAAGCACGGCTTTTGCTTCTTCCAACTGTTTGTCCAGAAAATCCTGACAGACACCGACCGCTCTTTGCCTCGATTCCTTCCAATGCGTTCCGTTATAGGTCATGTAGTCCGTCGCATCGGTGTAGACGAGAATCTCGCCTTTTTCCCTGGTCAAGACCTTAGCCTGGCCAATATCCGAAAAATCAGGCGGCATAAGTGAGAAGTCCTTGCCGTATTCTTCCGGAGGAATATAGCCTTCCTGTGCCGATACTTTCTTTCCGAAGCGCATCGCACTCTGCCAGATAGTTTGAAGTTCATGATCCGGGAGTGGAGGATTACAAAGGTCAGCCTTTTTAAGAAACATCTCATGGGCTTCCTCCGTTGCGCCAAGCCTTATGATGATGCGGCCGGCGTAGTGTGAAAGCGTCTTATTTCTTGAGCCTTCCGGAATCTCTCTTTGTGCTTCATCCCACTCGGCAAAATCATCTCGGATAAAGTCCGTGATAAGCTGATCGCCTTCACGCCAAATAACCTCTGTCTCGGGGTTTCCGTACATAAACCGAGCACTTCCCAAAGCCCCGGCATCGAAGAAAGAAAAGAGGTCTGCGAGTTCTTCTTTGAGCTTTGCATAACCCTCACCATCCTTTGTTTCAGGGATGGGAAAGTAGACATGAAATCTCGGCCTTGCCGATCTCATGCCTTTTTCCTTCATGTGATTTCTGCTGGTGGCGATGGCAAGGGAGACACCCTCAAAGAGACTTAAGATATCCTCAGGTAGAATCCAAGTCTCAGGATCATCGCTTTTCTCGTTATCACAGTCCATGCTGATATGATCGGATTCGATAAAATTTGCATTGCTGCGATAGTTGTTTTGATACCTTGCCGCCACATGGTCAAAGGAGACCGCATCCTTGAAATCCGCTTCATCCGTTACGTCAAGCCTGTTCGGATAGTAGACATTGGATTCCTGACCGCAGGTATCTGCTGTGTAAATGGTTAGTTTCATTCGACTTCCTCCTGCACCACAGGGATACCCAGCTTCTTTGCCGCCTGTATTTCCTCAAACATCCCAAAGCTGATCTGATGGCCGAAGACATGAACCTCATCGCAATGCCGCATAATTTCAAGATTCATCTCCATTGCCCGTTCTCGCTCGCTGGCTTTGCTGTCATCCATAAACTGCGGAAAGAGAAGATGAGGAGCGATGGGAATATCGCCTTTCTGAACAATTTTTCGGCAGTACCCCTTGGCCTGTTCCGTGTTCGTGCTGATATCTCCCCGATAAGGAGAGCAGACATAAATGAGTTTGTTCATAAAAAAACTCCTTTCGATAATTTTCGAGAGGAGCAAAACAAAAGGGATAATGATCCTCTCACTATCCCCTTGGACAAGTTATTCAGTTTTGGGCAATGAAATCTAGTTTTTTAGATGTACGTTTCTAAATCGAAAATCTCGGGTGAATTAAAACGTATCTCATTGGCTTCACGCCTGACATTGAAATTCGACACATCTAATAAACTTGATCTTAATTTTAACTTCCCTTCTTCATCTTCTAAAACAAATTCTGTCTTGTTATTACGAATATAGGTAGAAGTCTCTCTAGAAAAACCATGTCTTTGCAATAAAATCGTTAAAGGGTTAGTAGTTCCGTATTCGACGTATTCATACCAATTGTTGTCAAACTCTGTTACGCCATGAATGCGTTTATATTCATTCGAGAATCTTAAAAAATAATTTGAAATACTGAAGAGGATTATGTTTTCGATAACCTCCAAAGTATCAGATATCACACTATTTCGATGAGGAAGATCGTCCTTGTATGTTGTCTGTTTGTAGTTGTACCAAAATGAACGGGGATTTTCCTTTCTAAAACTAAGCGCTCTACTAATAATAAAACTAAGACCATGTCCTTCCATCCATTGACTCAGAATAACTGCATACCATCGAAGTAGAGTATGTTGACCATCTTTTACCCTACCCAGAGTAGTTGATTCATACTGCTCCCACTTAAATATGCTACAGAGCTTTTCTAAAAAATTCAGAATATCATTGTATACAAACCTTCCCGAGCTGTCTTTTTCTGGGTAAGCTAGGCCTTTTTGGATAGCACGAACAAGATTTGATGTTTGATCAACAGATATATTGATGTCATCATCTTGTTGAACCGTTTTATTTAAAAAGGTCTCTCTGATTTTTTGCTCATCTTCGGCAGTTAAATACTCCTCAAATTCTCGTTTAATTATACTATTGCGATTGTGTGTGATATCATTTACCAAGATTAGAGCAAATTTACGCATCATCAGATAAACTTCTTCTGTGGTTCTTTCCTCTTTTTCAACAGATACGCTACCGGAAACCAAGGTCTCGACAATAGCCTTTTTTTCTGACTTTTTTAGCACTTTGCTACTTTCAATGGAAAGCACCTGTTCAGGCACATTTTTATCTAGTAATTCTATATATTCTTCTTTCTTCGTTTCGTTTTTCTCAGACACAAAAAACACATTCCCGTGTAAATTGTATTCAATCCGCCCAACACGACCGATTAGATTTCTAAAGTCAATGGGTGTCATCTTAGACCTACTTATTTTGCTACCCATAATAAGAAGATTATCAGCAGGAAGATTCACTCCTTCCAAAAGAGTACTCGTACAAAACATCGTACTAATTGAGCCCTCTCGGAACAAATCCTCAATACGCATCCTAATCGCTGACGGTAAATAGCCGATATGATACGCAACACCCTTCCTAATTATTTTTGCAAGATAATAGTCAGAATGAATTTCTCGTTCAATATCTCCAGCTAACTCACTTAACCTAGCATCATTTTTGTCTTCCAAATTCCTAGCATAATTGATTGCATTATCTATTGCTTTTTGCTTGCTTCCGTAAAACACGATAGATTGTTGGTTTTTGTCTCCGTTTTCATTCAAATGAATATTATGCAAACAGTAATTAAGCAAATTATCCACTTCAGGCAAAGCGGCGATATCAATAACTTTATTGGCGCGTTCATTATATACGCTGATTTTTCCTTCGTTTTCATCCACGAAAAACTTAACCTGTACTACCGGCGAATAGGTAGATGCTAAACTTCGTTCTTTATTGGCGCTCTCGGCTGACAATAATCGCAAATAGACTTCTGGATTCGGTACATTAGGGGAAGCAAAAATAAAATGTGGGGGTGGTTGACTTCGATTAAGCAACAAATTAACCACTTGATAGTAAAAAGGTGCCCGCCTATTTTTCCCGGATAGCTTGTGCGCTTCATCAATAAAAATATAATCAATTTTTAAATCGGGTCTTTCGATAAGTAAATACAACATTCTTTCCGGAGTTAAAATAAAGATGAAATTATGCTTCTCCTTTAATGCAATCTCACCGGAAGAAGTAACAACACGATAATTATACTTTTCGAGATCAGACTTCATATCATTTATAGTCTGACTGCGCATCTCATTTATTAAAGCCTTTGTCGGCACAAGCAGGGCATAATTGTTTTTCACTCCTGTTTGAACTTGTGCTTTAATAAATTTACGCATTATAAAGGATTTACCCATTGAAGTAGGGCCTGAATAACTGAAATATTCGTCCTTTAAACGCTGATATACTTTCTTCTGTGCAGCAAGGAACTTCATGTCAGTTTCTCCAGGAATTGCGAGATAATCGCTTCGGAATGCAGAAAACAACTCATCAAGCATATCCGTATGATCGACGGCACTTGCAATAAGTTTTCTGCCAGGATAATTGCCTGTATTTGAAAAAACAAACCCCGCATATATTCTTATTGTTTCATTATCAGGATGGGAGTATAGAAGCAACGTAACAATCTCTTGGGCTAAGATATGGTGTTGTTCTCTTTTTTCAGGATGCGTCGATTTTGATAAGAGATCTGCAAAACGCAAAGCATCAGTTACATTAAGGTCTGCATAATTTTGAATATGAGAGAGATTTAATTGCTTAATTGCATAATTGCATAGAATTTGTTCATACAATTCATTCAGATATTCATTTTGATCAATATCTGAGAAGAGGAGGTTCCCTATTTTATATAGACCTTTATTAGCCATCTGTGCCCCCCTCTCCAAAAACTGCATTCATGATTTGTTGCTTATCATTAGCAACATCATTTAAAGGAACAAAATAAATGTAGAATGAATAATTTCCTAAATTAAGATTATTTATTTTGTCAATAATGTATTGCGTGTGAGCCTTAATATCCGTCTTCATTTTTTGCTCAAGCTGTACTTCAAAGTCTTGATTCGCATAATTATCAGGATTAAGCCCTAAGTCGTAAGCTAGAAAAATCCCAAAAGCCGTATTGCATGAAACTCTACGTTTTTTTCCTTTTTGAGGAAGCAATAGGTCTTTGATTTTTTGAGCCGTACTCTGATCAACAGTTTTTGTGAAAATGGTATTTTCTGCCAGCAAAATTTCCTCTTCGTTCTTGGAATGGATCTTTGCAACTCGATCAAATGCGGCATCAATGGCATCTTTAACATCTCCAACAATGCTGGATGTTCCAAAAACGATGTTATAGTAAGCATTCCCATTGGAATTGGTCGAAGATAAGAAATGGATAGCATCACATTCGCTATCATAGCTTCCTGATTGTGCCTTTAATTCAACCTTGCTTAAAATCTTAGGAGCTTTGAGTACCTCTTCCAGAAAAACATAAAGAAGGATTTCCCCGAGATCATTACCACTATCACGTTCGCCCGGATTAGCATTTGCCTTCATTACATTCATCGCATCAAGCCCTACACTAAAAGCATTCCCGTCAAGTTCATACTCTTCAATTTGCGCTCGAGAGAAAACATATTGCCCGATGTTTCTTTGTATAAATTGCTGCAAATGGCCAAAGACAAAAAGATTGTTAGAGACCTCAAGATGAAAAAGGCGCAACTGTTCCGGGTTTCGCAAATTCAATTTTTCAGAATGAGAAACCTCAAAGAAAATATTATTGAATAATCCTCCATGTAGTGTTTTATCTGGCAAATTTCCCATAAATCACCTATAAATCAGTTTTGTTTTTTAGTTCAAGAATCGATTCATCTCCACATATATTTCTTATCTTCAACCTCAACGGTTCGTTTTCAGCTCTTATGGTTCCATCCCAGAAATCCTTTGTTTCATTTCCGTTCACCGTGATATGGCCTTTTTTATCAATCTTTATTTCACTGTCGGAATGCCATTCGCCATCGTTTGAGGTGCAGTCCAAGGAAAGGTACTCGATGCACTCTAATCCTGTATCGCTCATCTGAATAGGCTTGAATTTTTTCTTTCCCGTGCTTTGTGCCAGAGAGCGCATGTTGAAATCGTCTATTTTTCCTAAGACTCGGTCACTTACAAAACGGTCTATTTGGACAACATATTCTTGTAATAAGGTACTTGAGTCTCTCTCTACGGATCACTCGACCTCATCATTAATAACCACATCCGACAAAACTGCTTTCAGATCCCTTAGCTCTACTTCTATCATCGTTGGATTTTCATCGTGAATGAACTTACTTATTTCGTTCTCATCGACGAGGTCAATGTAATAAAGGACAACTTTCTTCGTTGAAGGTGGCAGGTCGGGAAGATGAAGATGGACAATTTCATTCATCGCAGGTAAATCAAGGATTTTCGCTGAGCTATCCATGAGGTTCGGCACATAGACAGGGACACGCCCCAGACGAGAGTGAGTAAAAGAACCGGCCCAAAAATCACTTAAGTTCTCATCTTTTTTCAGTCCTGGAATTAAGCTATATAGTTTATCCATCGTCTGAACAGGATTTCTAAAAAGAGAAACGCCGTCTTGAATTTCATAAACAGAGAAGGAAGCCCCGTCCTTGTATAACCTATCACGCATCGTCTGGATGCTGTTTATACCGATGTCAGAGGTGATAAAGCGACGATTAAGCTTGGATGCTACTGCCGCAGTAACGCCACTACCGCCAAAAAAGTCACAAACCAGCATCCCTTCATCAGATGATGCTTTTATGATACGTTCAAGAAGCCCTTCGGGCTTTTGGGTTGCGTAACCTAAGATCTCTTTGCCATCTCGCTTGATTTTATCAACATCTGTCCAAACTTCAGTCATTTGCTTGTTAAAGGTACGTTTTTCACCGTTGTAAAAATAATATGGTTCTCCATTTTCATACTCAATCTTTGAATTGCTGAAAGATTTCTTCGCGAAATCAACTTCATCAAATATCCTTTCTTGGTTGAATGTGTAGTCCTCGTTGTTTGAATAAAACAGGATACGATCATTATTTCTGGCATAGTTCCTTTTATAAGCACCGCTTGTCGAATATCTCCAAATAATTTCATTTTGGAAATTTTCTTCTCCGAAGATTTCATCCATTAGGATTTTCACGTAATGAACCATATGCCAATCCAGATGAACATAAATACTGGCTGTCTCACTCATTACAGATTTAATGGCAACAAGATTCTCAAACATCCAATTGAGATACCTTTCCTTATCCCAAATGTCGCCATACATCTTTTCTTCAAAGCTGCGGAATTCATCCGTCATATCTACTTCTTCGCCTATATCAGCTAATTCTTTTGCCTTATCTTTCAGCTCCTGCTCTGCTTTTTCGATAGCATCGGCTACTTTAGGATTGCGACGAATGTAAACTTGCTTGGCGTAATCAGCACCACTTGCAAATGGAGGGTCTATGTAAACCAAATCTGCTTCTATTCCGTGTTCTTTCATATAGGCACAGGTAGATAGACACTCTCCGCGAATAACCATGTTCTCATTTTCAGAGGCACCAACTTGCTCTATTTTTTCAAGCTCGTAATAAGGCATTCCCCGCCTTACATGTTCGAATACTTCAGTATCTCCTCTATATCTGAGAGTTCTTCTGAAATTATTTAAAAGGGCCTGACCCTCAATAGGCTCCGGAGAGTAGGGTACATACTTCTTTGGCATATTTAATCCTCCACAAAAAATGTTTTTATTGTTCTAATGGCTTGTGACAAACGTTCTTCTTCCGTCAAGGTATCTTCCAGATAAAGATAGTCAAAGCGCTTGTATTTATAACGTGCATTGTTTTCGTTGCAAAAGATATTTTCCACGAAAGCCCTTTTTCTTTGGAAGTTTGGATCATTTGCATATATTTCACCTTTTGTCTCTACAATGAGAGCCTTATGGATTGACTCTCCTTTTTGATCGCGCTTTAAAATCAAAAAGTCCGGCGTGTATGACCCGATATATTGATGTCCGCCATTTTTCTTGTAGCAACGTATTTTAAACTCCGTCAAATTATCGTCGCCGTTATAGTAGATTTCTAATTGAAGATTGCGAAAATCTTTTAGAGTCAAAACTTCCGATAAGAATTTCTTTTCAAAATCACTATCCATGCGGTAAGGAAGATAGTGATAAGTGTAATCCACATAATTTGCCACGCTGTACTGGGCCTGAATATCTTTTACAAGACCAAATTGACCGATATTTTTCAACGATTCAATAGCCTCTCTTACTTCAGGAGTCAGAACAAGCTGACCGGCATCATGTGAAACAATGCGTTCACACTCATCCTGACCAGGCATAAACCTGTTTGGATGTGCCGTCTCGATTTCCGGGGTGAAACGTATAATATCTAGTAGTGCCGCATTTCCCTCGATAAACTCCTCTTTTTTCTCCAATGAGCGCTTGGGAATGAAACTTTTTCTTATGGAATCCAAAAGCCCGGAATAGATATAGGAAGAAGAAAGGTAGTGAACACCTTCGTCCTCGTAGGTGATCTGTTTATATAAATTTTTAACGATTTCAGCATGTGATGCAAGACTACCGAGAGAAACCCCCGTGAAACTAGTTTTTGCAATATCCCTTATGAAGTCAAGGTATGATAGTACCCGCTGCCCACGCTCTTTTTCTAACACACCAACTTCGGAGCGTTTGCCTGTGAAATCTTGAGTCCAAGTGAGAACATCCTGTTGCTTTGCCTGTCCAGCAACAGAAATAAGAGAGCTTTCTACATTCAGAGGTTCTTCGTTAATAAGAGCCTGGTACTCTACCTGAAGCTGATAGTGGTTAAGCTCGGGAACTCTCAAACTTTCCATGCGATTGTACCTTTTTAATGTTTCGTAATTAGAAGAACCGCCTTTTTGAAATTCTTCAAGATTTGTCTTATGTTGCTTCGCCAATTGATCATTTAAGATTTCTGCATTTCCATCATTTAAGACGATTAAAGCTGATTCTTTTTTACCTTTTTCTACTTGGCGCAAACAACGGCATGAAGTTTGTAAGACCATGTTTTTCGGCGAATCACCAGTTTGAGATAAGATGACTCCCGTTAAAGACCGACAATCCCATCCTTCTTTTCCGATTTGAACAAGAAGAATAATCCGAATTGTTGAAAATGGCTGGTCTAATGCTGCAAACTTAGCCTCGTTTTCTGCCGGCAAGCTATAGTCCTTATTACTACGATAATATTTCAAAATATCAGTAGAAGGATTAAGTCCATATTCGACTGCAATCCGCTCAACCAGAGGATATACTTCTTCTTCCAAGGTTTTAATTTGGCCACAATAAATGGCAATCTTCGCTGTCGTTCCATCTTCGTATACCTTGTCCGCATACTGCTCAAGAAATTCTCGCAATCCGTCTTCGGTGATGTTTAAGCGATTTCGATCTGTAGACACCTGTACCTTAGGTATCTTTAAGAAATTACCGATACCCTCAACCAATGGATAGTAATAAACAACATTCGTTATTTCCTGCATGGCAACTTCTAAGCTGTCGTTTACAGAGAATTTTTCTTTCTTAGAAAGGTAAGGGGTGCCTGTAAAACTGATTACAGAGTGGAACTTGTCCCCTTCGGCCCATCGATTGATTACCCCTCTTAATTTAATGTCATCTGTTGCGGCATGATGAACTTCATCGACAAATACGCTAAGGTTGGGAATCTTTCCCAGTAAATTTCTAAGCTCGTTGGCCTGTTTGTCCTTGTCATCCTCGCTATCTTCAAAAAAGTTTAGTTGCCCAGATTCTACCGTGATACGGTCAAGTATGACTTTTTCAGCATTGGTAATCGCCACTAAGCCGAAGAGCTCCTCAAACGGCTGATGCAGAGCGATTTTTTGAACGTTTGGATTACGAACTCGATTAGAGCGTTTAGCACTACTTTTCTCATCCAGAACTTCAAACTTAAGTAACTTTTTGAGTTCCGAAGCCGCCGGTTCAGGAATAACCCAACTGGGATCAAATTCCTGAATCGTACGCAAACTTGGAACCACGGAAGACTTTAAGCCTGAAGGCGCCATAATAACAAAATTATGCGCAAAAGCCTCGTTTTCCGGTTCATTCAAAGCAAAATACAGATCCAGGTAGATGAAAGCTGCCATTAAATATGTTTTCCCAGCACCCATAGGAAGAGAAAAAAGATAATCCGTATAATTTGCGTTATAAAAATACTCCTCCCAAAATTTCGCAGCATTTATTGCTTCAGAATCTTCTTGAATCGCATTAATAATTTTTTGAGATACAACTTCACCATCCGTTTTAAGGCTTGTAAATTCATACATCATCAGTAATGCAGGATCTGCAATCATTTTTTTCTTTACGCTTTCTGCTAGCGGAAGTTCCGACACATCCAATGAGGAAAAAACATCTGTAGAGAACAGCTCGGCTAAGGGTTTAGCTTGATGCTCAATTTTCAAATATAGATAGGTTTTTATAGCTTCAATTTGTGCATCGCGCAGGAAAGCACACTTTGTCATATAAGAGATGAGATCCTTGATTTGGCAACTATCTGAGCCAAACCACTCATCTCTCTTTTTTTGAATAATTTGATTTATCATCGTATTAGCTTGCCTCCTGCTAAACTACTCATGATCAGCACTATTACGCTCATCAGCTCCTCCTGAGCGAATCCAATCATCTACTTCTGACAACTTAAATTTCCAAAGTCGCCCTAATTTATATGCGGGCATGTCTTTTTTCTCGATCCATTGGAGAATACTGTCGCGCCCAACGCCAAGGTATTCTTGAATTTCTTTCATACTCGACCATTTTTCAACTGTGTTGTCGTCCACTTTGTACCTCCAAGAGTTGTGTATTTACCACATCTATTACAACGTTTAATACATTCGTATCACCTGGAAAGCAATCTTGATTATTTGCATCCATCATCTTCCACACACTGATTGCCTTGTTTTCTTTTCCACGAGAATCAAAGTCCACAGACAGTTTTACAATTTTGTTAGGCTCAACAGTTTGTATTGGGATTACTCTTTTTGATGGACGTATGGAAACATCTTCTTCATCCATGCATTTTAAGCATCGATCTTTCCAGGTAACTTTTCCCATGTTGTGAATCACCCATGTATGGGTGATTTTTTTATAAAAAGCCACTTGATAGTTCTGCTCAATCGGCGGGTTCTCAACCCAAAGACCATCATTGCGATAAAGCGTTCTGATATACCGTACATCTCTTTCTTCGGGATTATTTAGATAAGCCTGATAAGAGGCAATGATAGTTTCTCTCTCATCCTCATTTTGATGAATAATGATTTGCAACTGATCTGCCAGTGCAGCAACCCAGGCCTGTAAATTAACTTCTGATTTTGGAATTCCTACCTTATCCATAGCTTCACTAGCATGTGTCACATCGAAAAACTGCATTAAAAATTGTTCTACATTTTCATGTTGTATTGGATTTGGGATTTGCTCAGAAATGTCAGAAGTTAGTGCTTTCCCACCATTAAAGAGCTTCTGGTAGTAGTCAGGTGAGTATTGCAAGGATGCTCCAGTACTCTTAAATAATTTTTCCACAAAAACTTTTTGATTTGGAATAGATGTAGAGCGCTTATATGTGAGTTTGCAAAAATCACTGAATTTCAAAACGGCACTCCTTTCTCTTCCAGTTGCAGTACCAAAAAAGAGTCCCCTCGGTACCACATATTTTCGCCCAGTACCTATAGCTAGTACCATTCACAACTTCGTAATCTATACACGAGGAATAAAACAAAGTCCTTCGTGGACATTGATGTCGAAGTCGCATTAATTATACCACGTATATCGACGTTAATCCACAAAAACAGACATGTTTCTTTCTCAAACGCTATATTTCTTAACCATGAAAAGGAGGTGACAAGTATGGCCAAACGAAACTCGAAGCAGACTTCAAGAAAAGTTGCTCGTAAAGCCTCTCGCATTTTGCGAGACGGACGCTACAGCAAAAATTCAAAGTCTGTGGCAGGCAGCGCTTTATCGCAAACCAAGCCTAAGCGCAAGTAATTTACCCGGCAGTGCAGAGACAGCCCTTAACTGGACAGCCTGCATTGCCAAAGTCGTAATCCACCCAAAAATTATCTAAAGCCGATCTGTGCACGGAAAGGCATAGGATACAGAAAACGTCAAAACACTGCACCAAGCAGTCATGGCGATTTCAGTACCTTTCTTTTCTGTGCCCATTTTTCGGCTCTAAAGGTCTCGTGTACTGAATCGCACGGGACCTTTTCTATATTCCTTTGCCCTTTCCTCCGGACGGCGGAAAGGACAAAAGATGAAAAATTTAGACAAACAAAGTCAATCCAAGAAACAACGCTACTACCCGTTAAGAAGACCGGACGACCCCTATAGCGTCGACCTTATCCCAGTCAGTGAAGAAATCTATCAGGAACTAAATCAAAGCATCAATCGAATCCGAAAGCAGGAACAGCGGGCTGGTCGCTGCTTCTGCCCCAAACACCTCTTTTGGAAGTGTGCTGCTGACTGCGATGTCTGCCCTTATCACAAAAAAGGAGAATTCCTTTCGCTGGAAGTGGAAGTCGCAGATGAAAACAGGGTCTTCAGCACGCTTATCGACCTGATCGCAGATGAATCAGATTTATCTGAAGAGCTGGAAGAAAAAGCATTCAAAGAAGCTATCCACGCTGCAATTCAAAGCTTGTCTCCCCGTGACCGGGAAATAACCCGTCTCTTCATGGACGGTCTTAGCGAACGAGCTATCGCATCTAAAATCGACTGTCCAAGAAAAACCGTGAACTACAGAAAATCGGTCATTTTCAAAACCCTGCTGGAGAAATTAAGTGAGTGGTTTTAGGCCATCAAAAACTTTTTTCAATTTCGTTTGCCCAAAATCCCTCCTCTTGTCCAAGGGGAGGGTGAAGGGACAAACGATACCTGCCCTTCGGATAGGAGGAACGCCAATGAAACGAGCAAGAGACCCGGATGACAAACAGCTGATCGGACTACTTATCACCATCAGCATCATGTCAAAAAGATTAGCACAAGAACTCATGAGTAAGAGAAAGGAGGCCAAGTATGGAGCAAATGCAAATCTATGAACACGAACATTTCGGAAAAATCCGAACACTGACAAAAGACGGAGACATCTGGTTTGTCGCAACGGATATTTGCGATGCACTGGATATTGCCAACACAAGCCAGGCGGTCACACGTCTCGATGAAGATGAACGGTCTATGTTCAACATAGGTCGTCAAGGAATGACCAACTGCATCAATGAGTACGGTTTATATAACCTGATCCTGGCCAGCCGAAAACCTGAAGCGAAAATCTTCAAACGCTGGATCACGCATGAGGTGCTGCCGGACATTCGAAAACACGGAGCCTACTTGACTCCTGCGAAGTTAGAAGAAGTACTTCTTAATCCGGACACCTTAATTCAGCTGGCAACGGAACTCAAAAAAGCAAGAGAAGAACGTGATGCCCTTTCCATCCGGAATTCGCAGCTCACCGTTCAAAACACAGTCATGCAGCCTAAGGCGGATTACTTTGATGACCTGGTGGACAGAAACCTGCTCTCCAATTTCCGCAACACGGCAAAGGCTCTCGGTGTAAAGCAAAAGGAGTTTATCGACTATCTCCTGAGCCACGGCTACATCTACAGGGATGCGAAAGGCACGCTCTTTCCTTACGCCGAGAAAAATGACGGTCTTTTTGAAATCAAGGAGTGCTTCAACGAAAAGACCGACTGGAAAGGCTATCAAACACTGATTACGCCAAAAGGACGTGAGACATTCCGTCTTCTTCTCGAAGGAGGTGTCTCATGAGCAGAATCAAATTACTAAAAGACATTGTTGATGATATGCACGCTTTGGCGGATAGCCTTGGCACATTGGCATCGGCACTCGAAAGCGACAAGCCTGCGGCCCCGGAGAAGCCTACAAAACCCGGACTCAGTCTCTCCGATATTAGAGCCGTTCTCGCCAAAAAGTCGCAGGAAGGTTTCACCAAGGAGATTAAGGCACTGATTGAAAAGTACGGTGCGGAGAAACTCTCAGCCATAGAACCAGGGCACTACGAAGCCTTGCTAAAGGAAGCGGAGGGATTAAAAAAATGACAGCACATGCCATGTTATCCGCTTCTTCTTCCTACAGGTGGCTTCACTGCCCGCCCTCGGCAAGGCTGAACGCAAAGGTCAGAGACGAAGCATCGCCCTATGCCTTAGAAGGTTCAGCGGCACACGAGCTTGCGGAATACAAGCTGAAATCGGCACTCGGCATGAAAGCGGATGACCCGACGGAAAACCTCTCCTACTACTCAAAAGAAATGGACGATGCGGCAACCTTCTATGCCGACCATATCATGGAGAGCCTTGAAGGGATAAAGCAGACCACTGCCGATCCGATTGTCCTGATTGAGCAAAGGCTCGATTTTTCTGACATCGTGCCGGAGGGCTTTGGCACAGCGGACTGCATCATCATCGCTGACGATACGCTCTATCTCTGGGATTTTAAGTACGGAACAGGGGTGCTGGTCGAAGCGGAGCAAAATCCTCAGCTTATGCTCTACGGCCTGGCGGCAAGCTTACTCTTTGACAGCATCTACGATTTTGACGAAGTCAAAATGACTATCTTTCAGCCAAGAAGAGACAATATCTCAAGCTTTACTTTGCCAAAAGAAGAACTCTACCTATGGGCTGAAGAGACCGTAAAGCCCATTGCCACACTGGCCTTTGAAGGCAAGGGTGATTTCTCAGCCGGAAGCTGGTGTCAGTTCTGCAAGGTAAAAGCGACCTGTGCAGAACGAGCAAGTGCCAATCTTGAACTGGCTAGGTATGACTTTGCCAGGCCACCGCTCCTGACGGATGTGGAAATCGAATCTGTCCTAGGAAAACTTGACGAGCTTTCCGCATGGGCCAAGGACATCAAAGACTACGCCTTGACAGCTGCCAAATCCGGCAAGAAATGGGCGGGATTTAAGCTCGTCGAGGGCAGGTCAAACCGCAAGTACAGCGATGAAGCAAAAGTCGCCGAGACGGTTAAGCAGGCAGGCTTTGACCCTTATGAAAAGAAGGTCTTAGGCATCACTGCCATGACTCAGCTTCTCGGCAGGAAACAGTTCAGCGATCTCTTAGGAGATCTCGTGATTAAGCCTCAAGGCAAACCGACGCTTGTACCGGAAAGCGATAAAAGACCGGAAATGACAAACATATTTGATGATTTTAAGGAGGAAACGATCCATGACTAAGAATCCAATGAAAGTAATTACAGGTAAAGACACTCGCTGGTCCTACGCCAATGTGTGGGAGCCAAAATCCATCAACGGTGGAGTGCCGAAATTCTCGGTATCTCTCATCATTCCGAAAAGCGACAAGAAAACCATTGAAGCCATCAAGAAAGCGATTCAAGCCGCCTACAAGGAAGGCGAAGCGAAACTGAAAGGTAATAGCCGCTCTGTTCCGCCACTTGAGTCCATCAAGACACCGCTTCGTGACGGTGATACGGAGCGTCCGGATGACGAAGCCTATGCAAACAGCTTCTTTCTCAATGCCAACTCAACCACTCAGCCGGGTATTGTCGATGCCAATGTGCAGCCGATTCTGACCCGCTCTGAAGTCTACAGCGGAGTCTACGGCAGAGCATCGATTAATTTCTATGCCTTCAACTCCAACGGCAACCGAGGCATCGCCTGTGGCTTAAATAACCTGCAGAAAATCCGTGACGGAGAACCCTTGGGAAGCCGCACCAGCGCAGAAGACGACTTTGCTGATTTTGCTGAAGATGATGACTTCTTGAGCTAAGGAGGAAGTCTAATGTTTTGTGAATACTTTTCTCAGCTCTATCAGCTTTTTACAGCAATGCTTCTGGCCGGAACACTAGCCTTCTTACCTTTCTACCTTGTCTACAGATTCTGCAAAGCAGTATGGAGACAGGCAAAAAGGCAAAAGAAAAACTGATGACGGAAGGGCGGGGTCAAAGGCTCCGCCCTTTCTATCTATGGAGGGAGTAAATGAAAACAATATGCTTAGACATTGAAACTTTTTCCTCTGCCGATTTAAGAAAAACAGGTGTTTATCGCTATGTTGAAGAGTCGAACTTTGAAATTCTGCTTCTTTCTTATGCCATCGACGGAGGAGAGATAAAGACAATTGACCTCGCTCAGGGTGAAAAGATGCCTGAGAAAATCATTCATGCCTTTCTTTCAGATGAAGTCATCAAGTGGGCTTTTAACGCTCAGTTTGAGCGGGTTTGTATCTCGGAATGGCTGAAAAGACAAGGCTATGTGTTAGAAAAGCCGCTACCCTTTGGCCATGATCCTGAGTACCTGCATTACCTATCTCCTAAGTCCTGGTACTGCGATATGGCCTGGTCTGCCTATCTGGGACTTCCCTTATCTTTGGAAGGGGTCGGTGAGGTTTTAGGACTGGATAAACAAAAACTAAAGACCGGAAAAGATCTCATCCGCTATTTTTCTCTTCCCTGTAAGGCGACTCAGGCAAATGGCGGCAGAACAAGAAACCTGCCCTCACACGATCCGGAAAAGTGGGAACTTTACAAATCCTATAACAAACGAGATGTGGAAACGGAACTCCTCATCCACAATAAGCTATCCCGTTTTCCTATGCCGGATCAGGAATGGGAAATTTATCACAGAGATCAGGAGATAAATGACCTCGGCATTTTGCTTGATAAAAACCTCGCTAAAAATGCCATCCGGATGAATGAAGCCGTCCGTGAAGAAAGCATGGCAAAACTCAAACGAATCACCGGGCTTGAAAACCCCAATTCTGTCCTGCAGCTAAAAGAGTGGCTTTTATCAAAGGGTATCCCAACAGAATCTCTTGATAAAAAGGTAGTAAAAGAACTCCTTAAAGATGCTTCAGGCGATGTCAAAGAGGTTCTTGAAACCAGGCAGGAGCTGGCCAAGTCCAGCGTTAAGAAATACGAAGCGATGAGAGACTGTGTCTGTCGCGACGGTCGTGCCAGAGGACTCTTGCAGTTCTATGGAGCCAACCGCACTGGTCGCTTTTCAGGAAGGCTCATTCAGGTTCAAAATCTCCCAAGAAATAAGATGGGAGATTTGGAGCTTGCAAGAAAGCTGGTCAAGGATGATGACCTTGAATCCTTAAGTCTCCTCTTTGACTCCATCCCGCAAGTCTTATCGGAACTGATCCGCACCGCCTTTATCCCGAAAAAAGGACGCATCTTTCTTGTCGCTGACTACTCGGCCATTGAAGCCAGAGTCCTCACCTGGCTGGCGGAAGAAACATGGCGGATGGCACTTTTCTCTGAAGGTGGCGACATCTACTGCAGGTCGGCAAGTGAGATGTTCGGCATTCCTGTAGAAAAGCACGGTGTGAATGCACATCTCAGGCAAAAAGGAAAAATAGCGGAACTCGCCTGCGGCTACGGCGGCTCAGTCGGAGCCTTAAAAGCGATGGGTGCCCTTGAGATGGGCCTTTCCGAAAATGAACTACCAAACTTGGTAAGTGCCTGGCGTGCGACGAATCCTAATATTGTCATGCTCTGGCAGGACATTGATCGGGCGGCTATAGCTACTGTCAGAGAGCGTTCCAGGAAAAAGGAAGTAAAAAATATCCGCTTTCGCTATGAGTCCGGCATGCTCATTATCACCCTTCCGTCCGGTCGAGAGCTTTTCTATGCAAAACCCCGCATTGAAGAAAACCGCTTCGGCGGTGAGTCCATCACTTACGAAGGCGTAGGCACGGGTAAGCGCTGGGAGCGAATTGAAACCTACGGCGCAAAGCTTGTCGAAAACATCGTGCAGGCTATTTCCAGGGACATCTTATGCAATGCCCTTATGACCTTTCAATACTCCGACATTGTCATGCATGTCCACGATGAGATCGTCATCGAAGCTGATCCCCGCATGTCGGTACAGGCTGTATGTGAGCAGATGAGCAGGACACCAAAATGGGCTAAAGGCCTAAAACTTGATGCGGACGGATTTACTTGTTCGTTTTATCAGAAAGATTAATTGCCCAAAAACGCCTGATCTGTCCAAGGGGGAAGTGAAGGGAGTTTTCCCTATCACAAAAAAACGGAGGACAGATCATGTTTTATACCAAATTGACACTTTCAGAAAACAGTAAGGTTATCACCCGCCTATCTGATAAAAACGTCTACTCTATTTGCCCTAAATGTGGAAAAGAAATCCAGGTAAACCTGAGTGACGTTTTGAAAGAGGAAGATACCGATCTTCATACAACCTGTGTCTATTGCAAATCCTGTGCGGCCGAGTGGCTGGAGAATTGGGGTGTGAACGATGACTGAACGAGAACGAAACATCATCATATCCAGGCGAAGAAACGGTGACCCCATCTCCAGCATCGCTAAAGACCTGAACTTGAATGTTAATACGGTGAAATCTTTTTGCCAGCGCCAAAAAATAACCATTCAAGAGGCAGAAAAAGCTCGTTGCCTCTATTGCAACGGTGAGTTGCCGGACTATCAAAGCGGTCGCCCCAGACGCTTCTGTTCCGATGTTTGTCGGCAGGCGTATTGGAATACCCGGCAAAAGCAATACCGAACAGAGCATATTTGCCCAAACTGCGGCAAGGCATTCAAAGCAAGAAAGAAGCGTAAATACTGCTCCCATTCTTGCTACATAGCCTTTCGTTTTCGTGGTGTAAATGATGTATGAGGCTTGGAAAAAAGAAGCGGAGTATCAGTTGGCAAAGGCAATCCTGAAAAACTGGGCCAAAAAAGGATTGCTAACAGCCTCTGAAACAGATAGCTGTCTGGCCATAATCGGGCAGGAAATTAAGCCGCCGATTTCAGGTCTAAAAGAACCGAAAAAGCTTGATAATACAGGGTTTTAGAGCAAATATGTGATGGAAAGGAGGGCCTATGAAGGTAAAGAAAATACCCGCAAAAAAGCCATCAGCTTTCAAGCGGAAAAAGGTCGCTGCCTATACGAGAGTATCGACAGCAAGCGAAGCACAGCTTCATTCTCTCGGCAGCCAAATTGATTATTATAAAAAACTCATCCTCTCTCATCCGGAGTGGAAATTTGCCGGCGTATTTATCGATGACGGCATAACGGGCACCAAGAGCAAACGTCCGGGATTAGAAGAACTGTTAAGCACCTGCGATGCAGGAAAAATCGACCTGATTCTTACGAAATCCATTTCTCGTTTTGCCAGGAACACACTCGACCTGTTAAACATCGTGCGAGACCTGAAAGAACAAGGTATCGCCGTCTACTTCGAGCGTGAACGGATCAATACCCTGACCGCTGAAGGTGAACTTCTTCTTACTCTCCTCGCCTCTTTTGCTCAAGAAGAAGCCATATCGGCCAGTAAAAATAAAAGCTGGAGCATCAAGAAGCAATTTGAAAACGGAGAGTTGGTAGGCATGTCACACCTTTATGGCTATGACGTAATCGATGGAAACCTCGTCATCAACGAACACGAGGCTCAAATCGTCCGAATGGTTTATGAAGACTATCTGTCAGGATTACAGAGCGGAAATATTGCTAAAAAACTCAACGAAATGGGAGAGCCCCGCAAACAAGGCGGCAAATGGAAAGCAAGTGACATCAGAAGCTTACTGAAGAATGAAAAGCATACCGGCAACGCTCTTCTTAACAAGCGATACACCATTGATCCGCTAACCAAAGAGACAAAATATAACTACGGAGAAAGACCCCAATATTTCGTTCAAAATTCTCATGAGGGCATTATTTCATGGGAGCTGTTTGAAGCTGTAAAAGAAGAGATGAGACGACGGGCTCCGATCAAGAAAGCCCTGCCGCATCACGGCAAGCCTTTCACCGGATTGCTCTTCTGTGGAGCCTGCGGTGCTCCATTTAACCGAAAAAAGACACCTGTAAGGGTATTTTGGCGATGTGCCCGCAACCTCGGCATGAGGGACGGAAAATGCGATATGAAGGGCATCCCTGAACAGGTGTTAGAAGATATGCTTTGTGAGCTTTTGGGAACAAATGACCTGAGCCATGAGAACATCACAGCCAAGATAGAAGAAATGACGATTACGCAGCCAAATGAGATCGTCTTTTTTATGAAGGACGGAACAGAGGTCAAGAGAACATGGAAGGATCGCTCCCGTTCGGAATCTTGGACAAAAGAAATGCGTGAGAAGGTCGCTGAACAAAACAGGAAGCGAGCAAGGCATGAATAAAAAGATAACCGTCATTCCAGCGAGAAAAAGAGCACAAGATAGTCTAGTTTCCGACCTGAAAACACGAAAACGCAAAGTCGCAGCCTATGCCCGTGTTTCAACGGATATGGACGAACAACTTAACAGCTACGAAGCACAAATCAGCTATTACACAAAGCATATTCAAGAAAATCCGAAATGGGAGTTTGTGAAAGTCTATACCGATGAGGGCATCTCAGGGCTGATGACGAAAAAGCGTGAGGGTTTTCAGGAGATGATTGCCGATGCCTTAGCAGGTAAAATCGACTTGATCCTGACTAAATCAGTCTCCCGCTTTGCGAGAAACACCGTTGATACATTAACCCATGTACGCTTATTAAAGGACAAGGGTGTTGAGGTTTACTTCGAGAAGGAAAATATCTACACCTTCGATTCCAAGGGAGAACTCCTCATCACCATCATGAGTTCGCTTGCCCAAGAAGAAAGCCGGTCAATTTCCGAAAACGTCACCTGGGGGCAAAGAAAGCGATTTGCAGACGGCAAAGTTTCTATGCCATACGGTAGTTTTTTAGGCTACAAGAAAGGGGCAGACGGAAGACCGGAAGTCGTGCCCGATGAAGCGGAAATCATCAAAAGAATCTATAGAGAGTTCTTGCTCGGTATGACCTATAACGGCATTGCTAAAAGTCTTATGGCGGATAAAATCAAGTCTCCCAGAGGCAAGGATATCTGGAGATCAACAACCATAAAAAGCATTCTGCAAAACGAGAAATATAAAGGTGATGCCTTATTACAAAAACGCTTCACGGTGGACTTTCTTACAAAGAAACAAAAAGTGAATGAGGGAGAAATTCCTCAGTACTATGTTGAAAACAGCCATGAAGGCATCGTCAGTGATGAGATTTTTGAGATGGCGCAACACGAGATAAAACGCCGAGAGGAAATGAAGATTAGCGGTTCTTCAAAGAACTTCTTTTCCGGACGGATCATCTGCGAGTGTTGCGGAGAAGCTTATACCAGGAAAGTATGGCACTCGACCACGAAATATCGCCGCTACATCTGGCAGTGCGGCAAGAAGTACGCCGGGAGCGAGCCTTGCTCCACACCTCATCTCACCGAAGAGGAGATCATTACCGGCTTTGAGAATATGGCAAAGGAAATAATGCTACAAAGAGAGAGCATCATCAAACTTTGTAGAGAAACCCTAGCACAGGTTCTAGACACAAGTGACGATAACGAAAAGGTCAAGCAACTCGAAATCGAGCTGGATCAGGATTACATTGCACTTGGTCAGCAACTCAGGATCATCGGAAAATCAGAGGACGAGAAAAACGAATCCTATAATAAGGCTCTGACAGCCTACGAAAAGAAAACTCAAAGCCTTGCAGAGCTAAAAGAAATAATCGCCGACAAGGATAAAAGACGCTTTAATGCACTCCAATTTGCCGACAGGCTTGATGAAATTACCGATATTAAGTTCAGCGAGGAGTTATGGTGTAGTCTCGTTGATTACGTCAGCGTCCCTGAGGGTGATGAGAAAAAACTAGTTTTTCATTTAAGAAGCGGCATTTCAAAAGAAATCTTGCTTTCCTAATATACAACTCCTTCATCACATCCACTGTTTCTCGGGGGATTTTTCTCATTTTGAACAAGCGACACGAAACTTTCTCTTTCGAGTGGACTATCCAAACGAAACTAAACAAGCGACACGAAACTCTGACTTTCGTGTAGAGGGTTTCACCTGCGAATGAAAGGGTGTAAGAAAACGCTCGAATAGTGGAAAATCAGGCCGTTTTGCACCTTTTCGTTTATTTAGCCTTATCGTGAAAGCCTCGGTATAAGCACCTTTTAGGCATAAAAAAAGACAACTGGCGGATTGTATCCGTTTTGTTGTCCTTTTATGGAGGCGCCACCCGGATTTGAACCGGGGATCAAGGATTTGCAGTCCCACGCCTTACCACTTGGCTATGGCGCCATTTAACCTTTCCAAGGTTAAAATGGAGCGGGCAACGAGATTCGAACTCGCTACCTCCACCTTGGCAAGGTGGCGCTCTGCCAGATGAGCTACGCCCGCAGATGGTGCCTCAGGCCAGAATCGAACTGGCGACACGTGGATTTTCAGTCCACTGCTCTACCGACTGAGCTACCGAGGCTTAAAACAAATGTGGTGGGAACAACTGGACTCGAACCAGTGACCCCTTGCTTGTAAGGCAAGTGCTCTAACCAGCTGAGCTATGCTCCCGCACAAGATGCCTGCATATTATACAAAAGCATCGCAAACTTGTCAACACCATTGATGATAAGTTTTTAAGATTTAGATTTTGTCGTGCCGTAAAACAGAAAAGAGACACAAAATGGCGCAAAGTCACTGTGCCTCTTTTCTATTCTTAAGCTAAAATCCTTCGACTTTTTTGGATAAAAGAAATTGCCTCTAAGCTATAAATTTTTTAGGAATCCCGTACAGACTTATGCTTATGCTGAAGCAGGCTATTTGAGCTGATTCAAGTATTTTTTCGGTATTTCAACACCGCAAGAAAAGAATCCGCCGCCGGGAATAAACTGATAAACATGAATACGTACATCAGGATTAGCAGTCATATTTATATAGGCAGATCTCTTGCTAAAACCATATTCTTCCACCAGCCACTTCATCAGGCCGATAAAAGCGTTCTCCAGGGCAGCTGTAGGCGTCCCCGAATTTCCTGCCGTATCGACTTGTATAATGCTGTCGGCTTTTTCTATCCTCATTACACCGGGAATCCTCTTGTTTTTTATGACATCGACACTTAAAGTTACATCGGCCGGACACTCGACTGCCATGCCGGTAAATTCAGAATCCGCTTGAGCGGCGTGGCAATCGCCCAGATACAGCAATCCGCCTTCGTTAAAACTATTGAGATAAACGGTGCTTCCTTTGCAAACATCGCGTATATCGACATTCCCGCCTCCGGGCCCGTTTACAAGCAGGGTGTTGGGCATACCGCGCCCCTTTTGAGGCTGAGTAAAGATTGTGCCGATAAAAGGAGCCGCATTCCACACGAATTTTTGGCCGTCTATATCAATATGTACCGTACCGTCGCTGGTGGTTCCGCTTGGACCGGGTTTTTGCTCTGTTACATAAGCCCAGTATCCATGGCACTCCTCCCAGCCAACCTTATCTTGCAATGATCCCAACATTTCACCGGTCCATCCGTATTGCAGGGGCACAACATCTTCAATGGTGATTGCCAACAAATCTCCGTTTTCGGCGCCTTCAATATATATCGGACCTCCCACCGGATTAGCTTTGAGCGGTGTGTATTGGGCAGCCTTCAAATCATCGGCAGTAAAGCTGCCGGAACCTTTTTTAATCAGTACCTGTTCGAAATTATCCTCTGCCTCTACCTTGAAAACTTCTTTGGGCTTTACTTTCAATGCCGGCTCTAAATTGGGATTTGCCTCGTACACTAATGCATCTTTTCTTTTAATAGTTTTCATAAAACGGTACCTCCTTCTTATATTTTATATAAACCGTCTAAAAACTTCGTTTCTACCTCTTATAACCACAATAATCCCTTGCAGTGCACAGCTTGAATTCCGTCCTATTTTGTCTTCAAAATAACAGCCAGAGCCTCAGGATTCCAGCCTGCTTCCACACCTAAGGCAGGGCAGATTTCTCTGAGCTTACAATAGTCCTTGTCTTTGATATTGCAGCCTTGCGTATATGATTTTGCCCTCCGGATAGAGTGTATCAGCAATATTATTCTACCTTTTCAGTTTATCTATGTCAATAAAATTCGCTGCAAACATTTATTATGTAAACCTGAAAAGCAAGTTCCGCCGCTATCGGAACTTGCTTTGTAAACTTAGCAAGATTTGAAATTTTTTATTCCGCTTTTTTTAAGCCTTCTAAAATTTCACGCACCTCTTCAGACGTGAATATCTGCTTTTCATCACAGAAAATGCAGCCTACCTCTACATCTTCGCCCTTTAAGATCATGTCTTTAAGCTCAGCCTCGCCGCAGCTTATAAGCGCATCAGTAGTTTTTTGGCGACTGCACGTACATTTATAAGAGACTTCTTCTCGGGTAAGTATCTCAGCCTCAAATCCGCCGGTGAGAATGTTCACGAGCTCGTATGCGTCATTTTCAAAAAGAACGGTAGTCACCGGAGGCATGTTTTTTATATTTTCCTCAAGCCTTTCGATTACCTCCAAAGACGCTCCGGGAAGAAGTTGAATTAAAAATCCGCCCGCTGAAAGTATCTCTCCCGAGCTTATTAAAACTCCGAGACCTATGGCGGACTCTGTCTGCTCACTATCTGCCAAATACTGCGCCATATCCTCGGCAATCTCCCCCGACACTAGCTTTGTCGAACCCACGTAAGGCTCTTTTAGGCCAATATCCCTGCTGACGGTAACAAAGCCGTCTTTTCCGACAGCCCTGCCTACATCCAGCTTGCCTTTTTCTTTTGACGGAAGTTCTATGTGGGGATTGTCGGCATAGCCCCTTACATTCCCACAAGAGTCGGAAACTGCTATGATGCTGCCTAAGGGGCCTCCCCCGTTTATGCGAATCATAAGGCTGGCCGCTTCCTCTTTCATCATGTTTCCCATAAGCGAGGCGGCTGTGAGCGTTCTACCGAGAGCGGCCGCGGCAACAGCCGAGCACGAATGAATCTCCATTGCCCTTGCAACAATGGTTTTTGAGTCTATTATTGAAAATCTGAATGAGCCTTCCGAGCATATTCCTTTTAAAATAAAAGACATACTATTTTTTTTCATCCAGGCGCGCCATTATGACTTCATATCCCCCGGTGCCATATTGCAGGCTTCTGTTCACTCTGGAAATCGTAGCGCTTGAGGAACCTGTTTTTTGCAAAATTTCGTTGTAGTTAAGTCCGTTTCTCAGATGCATGGCGACCTGATATCTCTGTTCCATCGCTTCCAGCTCTTTCACAGTGCAAAGATCATCAAAAAAGTTCTTTGCCTCTTCAATATTTTGCAGCTCCAATATGGCCTTATAGAGATTATCGTTTCTGGCACGATTTTTTCTGCTCATTGTTGTATACTAACCCTCCTTGATGATTGATTAGATTGACTCGATTAATTTAGCATTTTATAACATTAGTGTGCGAAAGTAAAGCGCTCTCCATTCTTTTGTAAATTATATTTTTCATTTCATCGGATTGAGAAAACGAGGCTCTTGTTGTATAATTAATTTAGCCCAAGCTGCTTATACAACTTTGAAAGGATGTGGATTTTTGGGTATATTCGGTGCAATCAGCACAAACAGCTTTTGGCTGATTTTGCTTGTACTTTTTTTGCTTGTGGAAGCTGCAACTGTTTCTATCACCAGTATCTGGTTTGCAGCAGGTGCGCTTGCAGCCCTAATCTGCTCTCTGTTTGGCGGCCAAGTTTGGCTGCAGATCGTCTTTTTCTTCCTTGTCTCCATACTTAGCCTCATATTGACCAAGCCTCTGGTAAAGAAGTTTGTCAATCCGGCCGTCGTTTCAACCAATTTTGACCGGATAATAGGAATGGATGCCGTTGTGACGGAGGAAATTGATAATCTTAAGGCTCAGGGCGCTGTTTTGGTGGACGGAAAAGTCTGGACCGCAAGATCTTTGGACAACAGCGTGATTGCAAAAGACAGTATAGTTAAGGCCTGTGAAATAGATGGCGTTAAGCTTATTGTAAGTAAAATTAATAATAAATAAAGGAGAAATATTATGCCCTCTTTAATAGTAACCGCAGTTCTGGTCGCTATAGTTCTGCTTATTCTCGTACGCAACATCAGGATAGTTCAACAGGCAAATGCCTTTGTCATTGAAAGGCTCGGCGCATACCACACAACTTGGAACGTCGGACTTCACATTAAGATTCCGTTTATCGAAAACATTGCTCGGAAGGTGTCGCTTAAGGAGCAGGTCGCCGACTTCCTGCCCCAACCCGTTATCACAAAAGACAACGTCACCATGCAGATAGATACGGTAATATATTATCAGATTACCGACCCGAAGCTCTTTACCTACGGTATTGAAAATCCCTCTGTCGCTATCGAAAATCTTTCTGCAACCACTTTGAGAAATATCATCGGCGCGCTTGAGCTTGACCAGTGTCTCACCAGCCGCGACATTATAAATACACGTATGCGCTCCATCCTCGACGAAGCAACTGACCCTTGGGGCATCAAGGTCAACCGCGTTGAGCTCAAGAACATTCTGCCTCCAAAAGAAATACAGATGGCCATGGAAAAGCAGATGAAGGCAGAACGTGAGCGCCGCGAGGCAATTCTCAGGGCCGAGGGTGAAAAAACCTCGATGATTCTACAAGCCGAGGGCGAAAAGGAATCGCAGATTCTCAGGGCAGACGCCAAGAAACAGCAGCACATTATTGAAGCCGAGGGTGAGGCAACAGCCATACTCAAGATTCAGACGGCTATTGCCGAGGGAATAAGGCTTATCAACGAAGCCAATCCCTCTGATGCCGTCATTAAGCTGAACGCACTGGAGGCCTTTGGAAAGGTTGCCAACGGCAGAGCCACGAAGATTATAATTCCTTCGGAGATTCAGGGGTTGGCAGGTCTTGCGAGCGGGCTTGTTGAGGCTGTTAAGGAGCCCGAGGCTCAGAGCAACGCCGAAAACAACTAATATGGAAAAGCTCTCGTCGCTCGTATCTTTCTTTCTGGAAAGGCACGGCATGCACCCCGCCTCTCAAGATGTGAAAGCAAATGCAGAGTTATTTCTGGATGAGATGCGAAACGGACTAAGCGACAATGAGAGTTCTATAAAAATGCTCCCCGGTTTTCTCTCCTTAGATTTTGAGAGGAGACCGGAGGGGCATTTTGCCGTTATTGATGCGGGGGGCACTAACTTCAGAGCCTGCCTTGTGAGTTTTTCGGGCTCAGAACCGCACATTTCCGACTTAAAACTGAGTCCTATGCCCGGAAGCTCGGGCGATTATGTGAGCTGGGCTGAGTTTATCGACCACACCGCAACGGAAGTTTTGCCGCTGCTCAAAAAAACTCGTAAAGCAGCTTTTTGCTTTTCGTATCCGACATTTATGTACCCCGACGGCGACGGCAGCCTTGTGATGCTCACAAAGCAAATAAAGATAAGCGGATTCGAGGGCAGGAGGATATTGGCCGATCTTACTGAGAGGCTATCGGAACTCGGCGAGCGGGATATTGAGATTACTCTTTTAAACGACACGCTTGCGGTTTTGCTCTCTGCCTTTGCCTACACATCACTTAAAAGCCATTCTCAAACTTTTGGACTTATTGTGGGAACCGGGCTGAACACGGCGGCCTTTTTTGATAACGTCCTTATCAAAAAGCTTCCCGAGCTTAAAAGCGGAGAATCGCTTATTAACCTTGAATCCGGCGGATTCTCGAAAATAATACAGGGAGATTTTGACATTGAGCTTGACAAAACAAGTCAGGATCCCGGAAAATACAAGTATGAAAAAATGTGCTCTGGCGCCTACCTTGGCAGGCTTTCGGAAATCACACTTAGAGAAGCTGCCATCGACGGACTTTTCACGCCTGAGTTTGCCAAAGAGTTAGAAGCATTAATGCCCATTAACTCTGTTTTGGCGGACGCAATTGCCAATGAAAGCTCGCCTCTTACAAAATCGGAAGACAGCAAAATAGCTTCTGAAATAGTCGGCGCTCTCATAGAACGAGCCGCAAAGCTTGTTTCGGCAAATCTTCTGGCTATTGCTCTTTTAAAAGGCAGCTCTAAAACTTCACGAGAGTTTTGTGTTTCGGCAGACGGCTCGCTTTTCAGAAAATGCATGCCTTTCAGGTCTTCGTTGATAAAAGTCAGCAAGCAAAGCTTTAAAGAAATGCTTTCCAGCGAAATTAACTTTATAAGTCCCGAAAACGGCACCGCCATAGGCACCGCTATATCTGCCGCTTTGCGGAAAATTTGATGAATCAGGGAGGAAAACTATGGAGATTAAAATAGGAACCAAGGGATATAAGGAAGATTTTGTAAGAAAAGAAAACACTGCCGCCGCCATAGGCTCGGGCGCTGTGGAGGTTTTTGCAACCCCAGCTATGATAGCGCTTATGGAGAATGCCGCTTTGGATGCAATCGCCCCCTTTCTCGAAGAGAACCAGAGCAGCGTCGGCACAAACATAAGCACTTCTCACCTTGCAGCCAGTCCTCTGGGCATAAGGGTTTGGGCGACAGCGGAGGTTATTGAGGTTGACAGACGTCGAATTGTGTTTGCCGTAAAAGCCTTTGATGAGAATGAGATGATTGGAGAGGGCACACACGAGCGCTTTGTTATTCAAACAGATAAGTTTTTAGCTAAAGCAAAGTCAAAAACACAGTAAGTTTGTAATGCGATAATACATATGTGACACAATAAAAAAGAAAAAGAGAGCCCTTTGGTATAATAGATTTGCAAGAATCGTTAACCAAGAAAGAAAGGAGCTCTCTCATGAAAAGTATAACAGAAGGCATGCGTCACCGCAAGCGTATTGTAACATACGCAATCAGACACAATAACAATGCCCAGGCAGCGAGAAAGTATCACACAACAAGGCAATATGTTAGCTATTGGAGAAAACGTTACGATGGTACTCTTGAATCACTAAGGAAAAAGTCAAGGAGACCTCGTTCTCATCCAAATCAGCATACAGAGTCGGAAATTGCGCTTATTCGACATATGTATCGTCATCACAACTATCGTGGTCTTGCTCATGTTTATAGGAAGTGTTGCGACGAAGGCTATACCCGCTCGTATGACTCAATGTGCAGACAGATAAGGAAGAAGCAGCTTGACAAGCCCAAAAAGAAAGCATGTCGGAAGAAAAAGGTATCCAAGAAAATCAGAGAAGCCGAATATCCGGGTCAATTAGTACAAATGGATATTAAATATATACCTGTTGAATGCATCGGTTTTGCAAGTTATCATTCACGGTACTATCAAATAACAGCTATAGATGTATTCTCACGAAAAAGAGTTTTAAGTATAGTTAACGAGAACAGTACTTACACAACGAGTAGCTTTTTAGAAACTTTGGAAGATAAGATTGGCTTCAAGATAGAACATCTTCAGACGGATAACGGTAAAGAATTTTGCAATGATCCGGAACAAACCGACAAGAAATCCCGATTTGAAAAGATGATGAAAAAACTGGAGATTAAGCACATCCGGACAGCTCCATACAGTCCATGGGAAAATGGTCATGTTGAAAGAAGTCATAGAGAAGATGAAGAACGATTTTACCGAAAAAGACGATTTGTCAGTGAAGAAGAGATGATAAAAGCAGTCAAACGTCATGAAAGCATTAGTAACGGAACATATCGTAAGGTTCTTGATTTTAAAAGTTCCGAAGAAGTCATTCAAGAATACTTTGAAAACGCTTCTTAGGATTATATTTCATCTATCGCCTTCGTCAAGGGACGCCTTGCTTAAATCCTTGACAAAATGCTCGGATGAAATGAGATAAATTTAAAGCGATTTTGTAAACTATTTTTTATGGGCTTGTGTCACAAATGTTTGACTTCTATACATGTTTGAAAGTTAAAAAATAAAACAGCACTTGAATATAAGGAAGCACCATGCTATAATTTAGTCACTTTCATATAAAGAGTGAATAGAGGTTGGCACCATGAAGCATTACATGGCTGAGAAGGCATTTGTATTCGATAATGCTTATCTTATGGCAGAGTGGGATTGGGAAGAAAACGAAAAATGTGGCCTTGATCCTACAAAACTAACACTCGGAAGCGGGAAAATAGTGAATTGGGTCTGCTCAAAAGGACATAAATGGCCAACTTCGATTTATCACAGAGTGGCGAGAGGAACAAACTGCCCGTACTGCTCCAACAAAAAAATCTTACCGGGATATAATGACCTGAAGTCACAGCGCCCAGATTTAATGGCAGATTGGGATTATGAAGTAAATACGATTGACCCATCAACTGTGGCGATTAAATCTAACAAAACAGCTGCTTGGGTCTGCCCAAAAGGGCATAAGTACAGCAAGGCTATTTATAAGCGTGCTGCCGGAGAAGGATGTCCTACTTGCGCCAAAGCATTAAGGACATCCTTTCCTGAACAATGCTTTTTCTTTTACATAAAAAAGGTATATTTGGATGCTATAAACAGCTATCGTGATATCTTTGAAAACGGAATGGAACTAGATATTTATATTCCGTCTATCAAAACCGGGATTGAATATGATGGGTCTTTTTGGCATGACAAAACCAGTCTGTCACGAGAAGAAAAGAAATATCAGATTTGCAAGGAAAACAGCATTCGCCTATTCAGAATAAAAGAGGGCGCATTCACTGAATTCTCAAATACCGCAGACAGAATTTGGTATATACCCAAGAAACGCGATTACCGGCTGTTGGATTATTATATAACGGACTTTCTCAAGCATCTTACATTTTGGTCAGCAGACTTGCCCCAAGTAAATGTTGCAAGAGATAAAACTGAAATACTGGAATTCAAAACGCTAAGATTTGAAGATTCTTTAGCGTTCCTATGCCCGGAGATCGCCAAAGAATGGCATCTCTCAAAAAATGGGAAACTTTCGCCAGATCTTTTCATTCCTGGCAGCGCGGAAATAGTGTGGTGGCGCTGTCCCCAATGTGGGAACGAATGGAGAGCTTCCATCGTTAACAGAACAAAAGGGCATAGATGTGATGTCTGTGCTACTGCAAAAAGGAAAATCACAAAAAAGGTAACACTTCTATCAAAACGTGGAAGTATCGATAAAGAATGGTGCCTGTTGGATTGGGATTACGAAGAAAACGAGTATGGCCCGGATCACTACACCAACGGAAGCGGAGAAGTTGTGGGATGGAAATGCCACACATGCGGCCATAAATGGAAGACGCCAATCTGTAATCGAACAAGAGATTACAAAAATGGCTGTCCATTGTGCTCAGGGAAAGTAATCGTAGCGGGTGTAAATGATCTGCCTACAGTAATGCCAGACCTGATGAAGGAATGGGACTATGAGCACAATAAGGAGATTGACCCGACAACGGTCGGTCGTGGCAGCCATGAATCTGTCTCATGGAAATGCAAAAAATGCGGTTATATTTGGTCAGCACAAATCTATAACCGAGCCAACGGAAAAGGCTGCCCTTGCTGTGCTAACAGAGTCGTTGTTCCCGGAATCAATGATTTAGCCACGACTGATCCTGAGCTTGCCGCAGAGTGGCACCCAATGTTGAATTCTATAAAGCCGACGGAAGTTACCCGCGGCCAGTCAAAAATGATTTATTGGATATGCTCAAAATGCAGAAATGTTTGGCAGGATACACTCAATCACAGAAGCAGTGGTCGTGGATGCAGTAATTGCAAAAAGCAACTCAACCGAGCGAAGAAGCAAAAAGTTATGTAAACAGCAATCGCCAAAAGGTTTGATGTGGCGGGTGCATATTTATGTTCTGTTTTCCCCTGAAACATTATTCGCTAGATATGCGAGGCGATGGATTCTTGTCATGAACCCATCGCCTCGCATGTCGGCTTATACCAAGGCATTTCCCGGTATAAACGCAAAAAAGTACACAGGCTATTGCATCATAGCCTGTGCACCAAGGTGGTTGCGGAGGAAGGATTTGAACCAACGACCTTCGGGTTATGAGCCCGACGAGCTACCGAACTGCTCCACTCCGCGATATTGCTTTATTATGATACCACATTGAAAAAGCTATGTCAAGTTTGGGGCATTTAGCTTTTAAATTTAGTCTTAAAATTCTTTTGGAAGTCTCAGCATTTCGGGGCAGATATCTTCAAGTTTTCGCGCACCTGTGAGAAGCATTGTCTCAACAAGCTCATCACTGAGCTTGTTAAAATATGAGAGTATGCCCTCTTTGCCGCCGCCGTAATAGGAAATGAGGAAAGGCCTGCAAATCATGGCCGCATCGGCGCCAAGAGCAAGAGCCTTAAACACATCCAGTCCTGTTCTTATGCCGCCATCGACAATAATCTTGCAGTCTTTACCCACCGCTGCGGCAATCTCGGGCAAAACCTCCGCTGTGGAAGGGCCTTCCGCAAAGGCGCGGCCGCCGTGGTTTGAAACTATAATTCCGCTTGCCCCCGCTTCCAGCGCCTTTTCTGCGCTGCGAGGGGTCATTATTCCCTTTATAATCACGGGTCTTTCGGCAAAATCTATGAGCTCTTTAAGCTCGGAGACAGATTTCGTCCTCTTCCCCTTCTTGAGTGAGCCATAGTGCGGCAGACCGATTGAATCTATGACATAGCTTATAAGAAACACATTGTATTTTTTGGCAAGCTCTATTTCTTTTTTCATTCTTTCGGGATTCATCGGGTTTATGACGGGTACACCCGCTCCGTTATTGGCTTTGCTCGCCTCTAAGGCTCTTGCAAGTGTTTCTTCTACGATACCGTCGCCGAAGAACGAGGCCGTTCCCGCATCACTAGCGGCTGCAATGGCACAGTCGTTATAGTCTTTGATGTCATCGCCTTCATTGTACTGTATGGCCAGATCCCCCACCGGAGCGGTGAAAACCGGAAGCCTTAAGTTCTTGCCAAAAAACTCAAACTCCGTATTTATCTCCTCATACGGGCAGAGACAGTCCATGTTGAGCTTGATTTTTAGCCAGCCTTCTCTGTTGGTGAGGGCCGGATTGCCGGGACCCTTGGAGCCCGGTCCGGGCACAAGGTTTCCACAGGCTCTGCCATTGCAGTCGGGGCAGACCTTGCATTTGGGGCCTATGCGCTTTTTGGCGTTTTCAAGTACCTGAGAATATTCCATATTTTTTCCTCCTAAGCTTTTCTCCATGTTTCGGGCATAAATATTATAAATATCGGGAAAATTTCCAGTCTCCCTATGAGCATTGCCATTGAAAGTATGAGTTTTGTAAACCCGCTGAGCGCCATGAAGTTCTCCATTGGGCCGAACTTCGCCAAGGCAGGCCCGGTATTCCCAATACATGTTATCGCTGCGCTTACGCTGCTTTCTATATCGAAACCGTTGAGAGAAACGGCAACCGTTGCAATACCGATAACCGCTATATAGATAAAGAAGTAGACGAAGATGAGATAAACACTCTGCTTGTCGACTACCTCTCCCCCAACTTTCACCTTAACCGTGCTCCTCGGACTGAGAGCTTTGAGGCTTTCCAAAAGCGAGGCCTTCACAAGCACCATAATTCTTATAACCTTAAGGCCGCCGCCGGTACTAGAAGCGCAGGCCCCTATAATCATTACCGCAAGAAGCACCAGCCTTGAGTATGAGGGCCAGAGCGCAAAGTCTGTTGAACTGAAGCCTGTCGTGGATATTATTGAGGAAACTTGGAAAAATGCATGCCTTAGTCCTCCAAAAAATCCGCCGTATAGGTCTTGGATATCGAGGCTTATCGTTATTACAGCAAAGGTAACTATTGCATAGAAGACCCAAACCTCGGATATCTTAAAGGCGTTTTTGAATTTTCTTGCCAAAATCAAGAAGAAAAAACTGAAATTTGTGGCAAAAAGAAGCATAAAAATGCCGAGTACAATCTCGAAATAGAGGTTGTTATACTGGCCTATCGAGAGCGCTTTTACACTGAATCCGCCTGTGGCTGCCGTTGCGAAGGCGTGGTTGATTGAATCAAAGAAACTCATTCCGCCCGCAAGCAAAAGCACAATAAGTATCACGGTGAGAGCAATATAAATCATATAACTTATTGCCGAGCTTGTGCGCATTTTGGGCGCGAGTTTTCCGAACTTTGGACCGGGTACCTCAGCTCTCATTATGTGAATTGAGCTTTTTTCGACAAGAGGAGTAACTGCCATTATGAAAACCAGAACTCCCATGCCGCCAATCCACTGGGTTATGCTGCGCCAAAGAAGGAGCGCCTTGTTAACTTCCTCGGGGTTTTTAAACACGCTGGAGCCTGTTGTTGTGAATCCCGAAACCGTTTCGAAAAAGGCATCTGCAAATGTGGGGAGCTGCTTTGAGAACACAAAAGGCAGAGCGCCTATTGCCGATATGATAATCCACGAGAGCGCTACAGAAGCCAGCCCCTCTCTCGCATAAACTGCATGTTTTTCCGGCTTAAAAAACCAAAGCATTAACGCTATGGCGGCCGCTATAATTATTGTGTATATATACTCGCTGAAGGTTTCTTTGTAATACAGCGCCGTGAATAGGGGAATAAGAAGCAATACAGCTTCTAAAATAAGCACTCTGCTTAAAATCTGCGCGACGATTCTTTTATTCATATTCAAGCTCTGCCAATCTTACAGTTCTATTCATAAAAAATATCTTCAAACTTCCGAACTTCAGTAGATCCACTGACCACTATTACCGTGTCTCCCCTCTTAATGCTGTCGCTGCCTCCGGGGATTATGCACTTATCGGCCCTGATTATCGATCCGATTATAACTTTTTTTCTTATCTTAAGCTCGCTCAGCGGTTTACCCAAGTGCAGGCTGTCTTCGACTATTTTAAACTCCAGAACCTCTGCTTTGCCGTCCGCTATCTTGTGCAGGGCCATAATATCCGCAGAGGATATGGATTCCGCAACGCCTCTGACATAGGAAGACACAAAATCCGCCGCAACGCTTGTCGGCATAATGACGCTGTCGAGCTCGCTGACGTCGAACATGCTTCTGTATCTGCTGTCTTTGAGCTTGGTTATAACCTTGCAACCGCTGACTTTTTTGGCATAAATCGAACTTATGATGTTGTCCTGATCGCTGCCGCTGAGAGCCACAAAGGCATCGGTATTCCCTATTCCCTCTTCGAGCAAAAGATCGGGGTCGGCGCCTTCACCTAAAATAACCTGAGATTTGGGCAGAATGTCTTTTATAATTTCGCAGTGCTCCGGAACTCTCTCGATTATCTTAACTCTGATTCCGGACTGCAGGAGGAGCTTCCCGAGATAAAGCGAGATTCTGCCGCCGCCAAGAAGCAAAACATCTTTAATTTTTCTTTTATATATGCCGTATGTCTTTATAAACTCGTGTACGCCGTCTGTTGCGCCTACAACATAGGCTATATCCCCCGCCATGAGCACCGTTGTTCCCTTGGGAATAATAATTTCTTCACCGCGCTTTACAAGGCAGATAAGAATCCTTGACTTTGAGCCAGGCTTGTTCAACATGGTGAGCGGCATATTCTCGAGCTCCATACCGTGAGAAATTACAAATTCAACTATCTCGGCCTTCCCCTTGGCAAAGGAGTCAACCTTTGCAGCTGAGGGGTAGCGAAGTATGCGTGAAATTTCGATGGCTGTTTCGTTCTCGGGATTGAAAAACAGGGATATTCCCAGCTCTTCTTTGAGGAAAACCATCTGCCTGTAGTATTCCACAGTACGTACTCTTGCTATGGCATGCTTGACGCCGAGTTTTTTTGCCATGAGACAGCAGAGCATGTTCATGGCATCGTCGTCAGTAACAGCTATAAATAAATCGGCATCGGCTGTTCCGGCTTCTTCAAGAATATAGTGATCCATACCGTTGCCGGTAATAGTCATTATGTCAACCGAACCGGCTATTTCCTCGATTCTGTTTTCATCGATATCTACTGCTGTTATGTCATGTCCCTCTTCTGAAAGGCGCATGGCTATGGCTTTGCCAACCGTTCCAAGCCCAACCATCGTTATTTTCATTGACTTTCTCCTCGTTCTCTGCTCTTTTTTGTTGCGCCGCGTCTGCGCTTTTGATAGGACATTCTGCTCTTGTGCAGCTTTATCATGTCTTCGTCCGCCTCGTAGAAAATTCCCGAGACAAGAAAAAGCCCAATTTCGTTTTTCTTGAACTTAAGCCTTATCATTGTTTTCGGATGCTGAGGACATTTGAAGATGTTTATATATCTCTGTCCGCCCTGCCTTGCCCACCTGCCGCCGGACATTATCTCTCCGCAAATAGGGCAAAATGGTGATACGGCTTCTGGGCTTGCAAAGAATTCACCCTTTGAGGCAAACTCGCCATATTCCTTGCGAAGAAGAGCTTCGCTGTATTCATCAGTTTCTACCTCGACTGCTTTTTTCATCCTCTGGCCCGTCTTTAGAGCAGTGTACTGTCTCAGTCCCTCTTCCATATTGAGCTTTTCGCAGACCAGAGCTGTGTTATAAGCGTCGCCCAGAGCATCGTGCGCCACTCGGGTCTGCTCTATGCCGAAGTGTTCCATGGCAGTGCTGAGAGCCTTTTGGCTCTTGTCTCCATTGATTTGCATATTGAATATCTGCTGAAGGTTTATCCAGCCGCTTATCCAATCCCAATCACAGTCGTGCACCATGATGTTTTCTTCCATTATGCCTTTATCGTCTGCTCCCCAAGTGATAAAAAAAACATTTTCTCCACAATATTCACGCAAAAGCTCGAATGCCTCTGTAAAAGGAAGACCGTTTTTGAGTCTCTCCTTGCCTATCCCCGTAAGCTTTTTGACCTTTCTGTGCATTCTTCTGAAATACACGGGTTTGACATCGCAGTTAAATTCCGATATGAGCTTGAAATTCCTGTCCAGCTTAACGGCGCCGATTTGTATTATTTCTCCATGCAAATGTATTGGCAGTCTGTGAAAAACGGATGATTTGGAACTTGTGGCTTGATTCCATTCCAAATCTATCACTACATAATTCATATTTTCCGCTTATCTCCTAACGTTCCATCTAATCAGGAAATTATTATATCACTATAGTATTCGCTTTTCAAACGCAATCACAGCGCCGCTCCATATATAATTCGCTTTATTTGATTTTGACTGCGCCGCTTGAATTTCGGCATTAGTTTGCTATACTTAGGGCAGAAAACTCGTTTTATGCGGAGGAAATATGAGAATTTTAAGCATATCGGAGCTTTGCGCTTTTTGCGAGGGCAAACTTTTGGGCCCGCAAACAGAAAGACCCGTCAAACACATAGTCAGGGATAATCGCGAAGTAGAGGAAGACTTTTGCTTTGCGGCAATAAAGGGCGAGCGCCTTGACGGACATGATTTTTGCCTTGATGCAGCCAATCGGGGCGCTTCATGCTGTATTACGGAAAAACTTGTTCCGGAGCTCGGCGTGCCCTCTATTTTGGTTGAAAGTGTACCCGAGGCTCTTATTAAAATCGCCACAGCCTTGAGACAGGAGCTGAACATACCTGTTGTTGCCGTAATCGGCTCTTCGGGTAAAACAACTACCAAAGAGATGCTTTATTCGGTTCTGTCCCAAAAATACAAGGTCTTAAAAAACGAGGGAAACTACAACAACCTCTTGGGTGTACCGCTGACGATTTTTAGGATTAATCCCGAGCATGAGCTTGCCGTTTTGGAGCTGGGAATAAGTGAGTTCGGCGAAATGAGCCGTCTTGCGCAAATAGCAATGCCCGATTATGCGGTTTTCACCTCTGTCGATCGCTCTCACACCGACAATCTCCATGACCTCAATGGAGTTTTGAAGGCCAAGTCCGAGCTTTTTAATTATATGAATTCAAGTTCCAATGTATATTTGAGCTTTGATGACAAACTTTTGAGAAGCTTGAAGCTAAGGCAGCAGAGTTGCTTTTACGGAACGGCTGACGGCGCCGACGCTTTGGCCTTCGACATCGGATATAAGGGAGCCGGAGGCATCGAGTTTAATCTTAAATATAAGGGCAGAGAGCTCTCGCTTAAAAGCGCAGAGTTCGGAAGACATATTGTCTATGCCGCCTCTGCCGCCGCAGCGCTTGCAATTGACTTGGGGCTGAGTGACGATGAAATTATAAGGGGAGTTTTGAGCTATAAGCCTGTTGGAAGCCGCGCCAGACTCTATGACTCGATGGGTTTTACCCTGATTGACGATGCTTATAACGCAAACCCGGAATCACTTATTCTTTCGCTGAAGTCTATGACCGACCTTGACGGCAGAAAAATTGCCGTTTTGGGCGATATGTACGGTTTGGGTGAGGATGCGCCCTCGATGCAGGAGGAGTGTGTGGATTTTGCCCTTGGTCTGGGCATTGAAGTTATGAGCTGCGGGCGCCGTTTCCCAAAGGGTAAAACCTTGCACTATGAGAGCAAAGAGGCTCTTAAAATTGCTCTTTCAAAAAAGATTGAGAAAGGCGACTGTGTGCTTGTAAAGGCTTCGCATGCCAGCGGTTTTGAGGAAATTTCTTCCTTTTTGAAGGAACTGGATTTGAAGGCCTAAGCTCCAATTTTAGATTTTCGCCCGTTTTATTAAAGTTTTGAATCTTGAAGACAGATGTGCTAGAATATTTTATCGACTGAAAGCAGGTGGACGCAGATGATTGAGATGTGGATACTTTTCGGATTTTTGTGCCTTGTCACTACAGTTTTGAACTTGGTTTGGACTCTAAAGAAAAAACATAAGGCGGCCAACTGGGCGGCCTTCGGCTCTTTATGCTTTTTGGCCTTCGAGCTGCTCTCGGAGTATTACCTTATCTCTAAGTGTGTTTTGTCGAGTGACTGGGATGCCATTTGCGAGACTGTCCCCTATATGATGAATATACTCATTGGCTTTACAGTAATTATTTTATCTATTAATGCCCTGCTGCTTATAATAAGATGCAGAGCCCATGAAACAGATATACCCGTATAAACATTTTACATATTTAATCCCAGCTATAGAGTTAAAATTTTATATATAAGTCCGCGCTTTTAAAACGGGAATATTTTATATTTTTTAAACAAATTCTTATAAAACGTTATCGCAGGGTCTTAGACCTCTGCGATAACGTTTTATTATATGAGTTTTTTGGATCTGCAATCCAAGCTTGTGCAGAGAAGGGCGGTGCCGCAGTTCAATTAACTCTCGGGGTGGAAATCTGCCAAATCCGGATTATACAGCTCACAGCAGGTGTCGGGGTAAAAGCCGTAATTCGCTTCGTGCTTTTCGACCACACAGATGACACCGGTGTTGCCGATTCGGTTCGTCAGCTTGCACAACTTGGATGAATCAGGAGAGGCAGATTAAAAGAAAATGTATGAATATTCAATAATTGTGAGTATTAATGCAGATATTTCTTGACAATATCCAATCTTATCCCTATAATCAGGAATAAATATTCAACGGGAGCAGAAACATGAAAAAAAATCAAGTTGCTCCATCCGCTTTGACAGCCGCCCGTTTGACGAGGACCTGTGTGGAAAAGCAGATTTTTTATGTGAGGACGGTGTTGAATTCATGACCAGGGTATTTATCGACGGCAGCGCCGGCACCACCGGTCTGCGCATTTTGGACCGCCTGGAGAACCGAGAGGGAATTGAGCTGATCAGGATTCCGGAAGAACTGCGCAAGGACCGAAAAGCCCGAGAGGAGGCCATTAACGCTGCAGATGTTGCGTTCTTCTGCCTGCCGGACGAAGCTGCGGTGGAGGCGGCCGCTTTGGCGCGCGGGAACACCGTTCTGATAGACACCTCAACTGCGCACAGAACCGCGCCGGATTGGGTCTACGGTTTTCCGGAACTTTGCGGAATGCGGGAGCGGATTGCGGCGAGCCGCCGAGTGGCCAACCCCGGCTGTCACGCCAGCGGCTTTATCTCGCTTATTGAGCCTTTGGTTCGTGAGGGCCTTATTTCGCCGAATACGGCGCTGAGCTGCTTTTCCGTTACCGGCTACTCCGGCGGCGGCAAGAGCATGATTGCAGAGTATCAAAGTGACGGGAGAGAAGCGGAGTTTAACGCCCCGAGGCAGTACGCAATGACGCAGAAACACAAGCACTTAAAGGAAATGGTGAAGCTCTGTTCTCTGGAAGTGGCGCCGATTTTCTGCCCCATCGTTTCGGACTATTACAGCGGCATGGTCGTCACCGTACCACTGTTTCGAAAGGACTTGCGGGGCAGCGCGGAGGATGTGATTGCCCTGTACAGTGAGCTCTATCACGGACCTGTCGTTCATTATGAGCCATATACCGAAGGCATGATTGCCGGCAACAGGGCCTCCGATCGTGACGACATGGAGATAAGCGTTGCGGGAAATGAGGAGCGCCTGCTGCTTATCTCCTGCTTTGACAACCTCGGCAAGGGCGCTTCGGGCGCCGCCATACAGAACATGAACATTCTTTTGGGCCTGGATGAAACCACCGGCCTGGTTCTCTAAGAAAAAGGAGAAAACTATGATTAAGACGATATCCGACGGTGTGTGCGCCGCGAAGGGTTTTAAGGCCGCCGGCATACATTGCGGCATACGCAAGAACCGTGAAAAGAAAGACTTGGCGCTTATTATGAGCAGTGTTCCTGCAAGCGCCGCGGCAGTTTATACCACAAATCTGGTCAAGGGCGCGCCTTTAACTCTCACCAAGCTGCACATCTCCGACGGTATAGCACAGGCGGTGCTCTGCAACAGCGGCAACGCCAACACCTGCAACGCCGACGGTATGGAGATTGCCGAGCAGATGTGCGCTCTTGCGGCCAAGGCCCTTGACATCCGGACGGAGGATGTGATTGTTGCCTCCACTGGTGTCATCGGTCAGCCGCTGGACATTGCGCCCATAGCGGCGGGCATTGAGCCTTTGGTTTTGTCACTCTCTGAAAACGGCAGCGAAGACGCTTGCGAGGCCATCATGACCACCGACACGAAAAAGAAAGAGATTGCTGTGGAATTCAGCTTGGGCGGCAAGACCTGCCGCTTGGGCGGCATCGCCAAGGGCAGCGGCATGATACATCCAGACATGGCCACCATGCTTGTTTTCCTGACCACAGACGCGGCTATCTCCCCTGCCATGCTGCAAAAGGCCCTTAAGGGAGACATTAAAAATACCTTCAACATGGTCAGCGTTGACGGGGATACCTCCACCAACGACATGGTGAGTATTCTGGCCAACGGCTTGGCCGGCAACGCCGAGATTGTTGGCGAATGTGCGGATTTTGACATCTTCATGCAGGCGCTCAACACCGTTAACATCTTCCTCTGCCGCAGCATCGCCGGAGACGGCGAGGGGGCAACAAAGCTTTTAGAGTGCGCGGTCACGGGAGCGAAGGACGAGACGGCAGCCAAGGCTGTGGCCAAGAGCGTAATCTGCTCTAGCCTTACTAAGGCGGCCATGTTCGGCGAGGATGCAAACTGGGGTCGGGTGCTCTGTGCCATCGGCTACAGCGGAGTGGATGTGGATGTGGACAAGGTGGGCGTGAGCTTCCGTTCTGCGGCGGGCAGCGTGGAGCTCTGTCGGAACGGAGCGGGTCTTCCATTCTCGGAGGAGCTGGCCGCTCAGGTACTTCATGAGAGCGAGATCGAAATTCTGGTCTCCCTGGGAGACGGGGATGCATGCGCCACTGCCTGGGGTTGCGACCTGAGCTATGAGTATGTGAAAATCAACGGCGACTACCGGAGCTGAGGGGGAACAGCGGATGAGCAATTTGCAGTTTACCAATATCCAGCGGGCCCAAGTGCTGACGGCGGCACTGCCCTATATCAGGCGCTACAACGGGCGTATCGTGGTCATAAAATACGGCGGCAACGCCATGCAAAGCGAACAGCTGCGGCAGCAGGTGATGGAGGACATCGTCCTGCTCTGGCTGGTGGGCGTGAAGGTTGTGTTGGTTCACGGCGGCGGGCCGGAGATTAACGACTTGATGCAGCGGCTCGGCAAAGAGCCGGAATTCGTGGACGGCCTGCGGGTCACAGATAAGGAGACCGTGGACATTGTGCAGATGGTGCTTGCCGGCAAGATAAACAAGACCTTGGTGAAGCTGCTGGAGGTCAACGGCGGCAATGCCATGGGCATTTCCGGCATGGACGGGGGCTTAATTCAGGCGAAAATGAAAAATTCCCAGTTGGGCTATGTCGGCAGCATAACGGAGATCAACATCAAGCCGGTGATGGACCTGCTGGAAAAGGGATACATCCCTGTGGTGTCCACTCTGGGCTGTGACGCAGAGGGCAACACTTACAACATAAACGGCGACACGGCCGCATCACATATCGCCGGAGCCCTAGGCGCCGATAGGCTCATTATGATGACTGACATTGCCGGCGTTCTCCGGGATAGAGACGACCCTGCTACGCTGATTCCGGAGCTGAGCATCTTAGAGGCGGTAAGGCTGTTCGAAGAGAAAGTGATTGCCGGCGGCATGATTCCCAAGGTTGAGTGCTGCATCGATGCAATACATCGGGGCGTGGAGAGCGCTATAATTATGGACGGAAGGGTGCCGCACTCCATCCTCATGGAACTTCTCACCGATGAGGGCGCGGGCACAATGGTTGTTAAAGGAGAGGATTACAATGACTGATATCAAAGCGATTGACAAGAAGTATGTGGCCAACACCTATGCCCGTTTTCCGATACAGCTGGTATCCGGCAAGGGCGCCCTTGTTTGGGATGAGAACGGGAAAGAATATATAGACATGGGCACCGGCATCGGCGTGACAACCTTCGGCTTTGCGGACGAGGCCTGGAAAGAGGCCGTTTTCACGCAGCTGAATCTGCTGCAGCACAGCTCAAACCTCTACTACACCGAGCCCTGCGCCATGCTGGCCATGGGTCTCTGCCAGCGGACGGGGATGAAAAAGGTCTTCTTCTCCAACTCCGGCGCCGAGGCCAACGAGTGCGCCATCAAGGCGGCCCGCAAGTGGGCGGCCGAAAATAAGGGATCGGAATACTTCAGCATCGTGACCCTGTTGGACAGTTTCCACGGCCGAACCCTCACCACACTGGCGGCCACGGGGCAAAGCCACTATCATGAGCTCTTTAGGCCCCTAACCCCCGGATTCGTACACGCTCCCGCCAACGATTTTGAGGCAGTGAAGGCAGCGGCGCTGCAGAGCAAGTCTGCCGCCGTGATGATTGAGTGTGTGCAGGGAGAGGGCGGCGTAATCGTCATGGAGAAGGACTTCATCGCTCGACTTGCCGCCTTCTGCGAAGCGGAGGACATCCTGCTTATTATTGACGAGGTGCAGACCGGCAACGGCCGCACCGGCAGTTTGTATGCCTATATGCAGTACGGCATTATGCCGGACATTGTGACCACGGCCAAGGGCTTGGGCGGCGGTCTGCCCCTAGGGGCGACACTGCTGGGCAAGAAGCTTGAGTTTATCTTGGGCCCCGGAGATAACGGCTCTACCTTCGGCGGCAACCCCGTCAGCTGTGCCGGAGCCCTGAATGTCCTGAGTCGTCTGGATGAGGAGTTTCTGGCGGAGATTAAGAAAAAGGGCGAATACATTTTCTCCGAGCTCAGCGGCGCGCCGGGAGTGGAATCGGTCAGCGGCATGGGGCTGATGATTGGCATTAAGCCCGTAAAGCCCGTTGCCCAAGTGCTTGAGAGCTGCCGAGACAAGGGCGTTCTGTGCCTGACGGCAAAGAGCAAGCTGCGCCTGCTGCCGCCGCTGAACATCCCGATGGACACCCTGCAAACCGCGGTGGACGTCATCAAGGCCGCATGCGCGGAATGAGGAGAATGAATATGTTTTTGAAGGGACGCAGCTTTTTAAAGCTGTTGGATTATACACCGGAAGAAATTTCAGAACTTCTGGACTTTGCGGCAGAACTTAAGGCCATGAAAAAAGCCGGCATTCCCCACCGGCTGCACGAGGGAAAGAACGTTGCGCTGATCTTTGAAAAGACCAGCACGCGCACACGCTGCAGCTTTGAGGTGGCGGCGGCGGATTTGGGGATGTGCCCGATGTATTTGGATCCCAATGCCTCGCAGCTTGGCAAGAAAGAGAGCATCGCAGACACTGCCCGAGTGCTGGGCCGCATTTTTGACGGCATCGAATATCGGGGTTTCGGCCAGGAGCGAGTGGAGAAGCTCGCAGCATACGCGGGTGTGCCCGTTTGGAACGGGCTGACCAATGAGTTTCACCCCACTCAAGTCCTAGCGGATTTGCTGACTATCCGTGAGCATTTCGGCGGTTTGGTGGGGAAAAAGCTGGTGTACATGGGCGATGCCCGCTACAATATGGGCAATTCTCTCATGGTGGGCTGCGCCAAGATGGGCCTTAACTTTGCGGCCTGCGCTCCGGAGACCTATTTCCCTTCGGCAGAGCTTATTGAGACCTGCCAAGCCGTGGCGGCGGAAACCGGCGCGGGGCTGGAATTTTTAACGGAGCCCATGCAGGCCGTGCAGAGTGCGGACGTTATCTACACGGATGTCTGGGTGTCTATGGGCGAGCCGGAAACGGTCTGGGAAGAGCGCATTCGGGATTTGCTCCCCTATCAGGTGAACGAGGCGCTTATGGAGACCGCGGGGCCACAGTGCCGCTTTATGCACTGTCTGCCCGCTTACCATGATTTGGAAACGGAGAACGGCCTTGCCATATATAAAGCGTTCGGCTTAGATGCCATGGAGGTCACAAACGAGGTGTTCGAAGGACCTAAGTCCATCGTCTTTGATCAGTCGGAGAACCGCATGCACACCATCAAAGCCATTATGGCAGCCACCTTGTGATTGTTTTCTTTTGTAACGTTAAATGCAAAAGGGAGCGTTGCATAATTTGTAAATTATGCAACGCTCCCTTTTATGTGGTGCCGCTGACCGGACTCGAACCGGTACGGGATTTTGTCCCAGCAGATTTTAAGTCTGCAGTGTCTACCTATTCCACCACAGCGGCAGAAAAAGGCAGAACTTATGCTAACATTCAGACCTGTATTCTGTCAAGAAAAAAGATGCTCTAACGGCTGTAATATGACTTAGAAATCGTTTTTATCCAACTTATAACTTATATCTCTTCTTGTTGTGAACTTGTTTTCTCTGCCCGCTATGAGCCGCTTTATATTCTCGCTATGTCGGACAATTATAGTTATTGCGCAGAAAAACGCCAAGGCCAATGCAACACCGCGGTAGTCGACGGCAAAGAGAGTTATCGGAAAGCTGACAGCTGCAGTAATCGATCCCAATGACACATACTTTGTCGCTAAAAACAGTATCAGGAACGCCGCCAGGCAGATAAGTCCCGCTCTCCAGTCGACAACAAAGGCCGCTCCGAAGCCTGTGAGCACACCTTTTCCGCCCCTGAACCCATAGATAAAGGGCCATGAGTGACCGAGAATAACGCAGAAAGCGCCGAAAAGCCTACCGGTTGCAACAAACTCCACGAAATTCTTCGGATCCTGAGCAGCCAACTTCATGAGCCAGCCACCAATGAAGGTCGCCAAAACACCTTTGCCGAAATCTATTAAAAGAACAAGCGCTATGAACTTAACTCCGTATTTTCTGAAGTAGTTTGTGAGTCCGGCATTTCCGCTGCCGTATCTTCTTATATCATCTCGAAAAAAAATTCCTGAAATTAAAATCGATCCGTTAGGATTTCCCAAGAGATAACAGATTACAGCTGTTACCATAAGCATAACCGTAACATACATCAGTCATTGTCCCCCTTTTGCTTAATTATTATCCTGATGGGGTTGCCTTTGAAACCAAAGGCTTCCCGAATCCTGTTTTCTATGTATCTTCTATATGAAAAATGGAAAAGTTCTATCTTGTTGCAAAATATCACAAAGCCCGGAGGCGCCACCGCCGTTTGCGTCATATAGTAGAGCTTGAGCCGCCTGCCCTTATCGGAGGGGGGCTGCAGCCTGATGACGGCATCACCCAAAACTTCATTGACAAGGCCCGTGCTCACCCTCTTTCGGCTTTCGGAATATATCTCGTTTATAAGCTCGAATATGTCTCTCACCCTTGTGCCCTCTTTTACGGAGACAAAGAGTATGGGAGCGTATCTCATGAAAGATAAAACTTCGTAGATTTTCTTGCGTTCTTCTTCCATGGTATTTGTTTCTTTTGTAATAAGGTCCCACTTGTTGACCAGAATTATGCAGGCTTTGCCGGCGTCCTGTATCAGTCCTGCAATTTTTGTGTCCTGCTCGCTGGCTCCCTCTTCCGCATCAATCATGAGCAGGCAGACATCGGACCTGTCGATGGCAAGCTTTGCCCTTAATACAGAGAAGTACTCTATGCTGTCTTTAACCTTGGACTTCCTGCGAAGACCTGCGGTATCAATGAAGAGGTAGTTGCCGTATTCGTTATTAACGTAGCCGTCTACACTGTCTCGTGTTGTGCCGGGGATATCCGAAACTATTGTTCTTTTCTCACCCAATATGAAGTTTACAAGGGAGCTTTTGCCCACATTGGGCTTGCCGACAACGGCAACTTTGATGCCTTCAAACTCATCGCTTACGGTCTCTTTTTCACCAAAGTGCTTTATTACCTCATCGAGCAGTTCTGTTGTTCCATGACCGTGTACGGCAGAAACGGGTATGGGATCTCCCATGCCCAAGGAGTAGAACTCGTAGACGTTAGGGTCTAGCTCCCCTATCGTATCGGCCTTGTTTACGCAGAGAACAAGCGGTTTTCCCGAGCGTTGCAGCATTTTTGCAACATCTTCATCTGCAGCTGTCACACCTGTTTTAAGCTCGCAGACAAAGATGATGACATCAGCCGTATCTATGGCAATCTGAGCCTGCTCTCTCATAAATAAGAGCATCTCGTTTTTAGTATTCGGTTCTATTCCCCCCGTATCGACGAGATCAAAGCTGTGCCCTGCCCACTCACATTCGGCATAGAGCCTGTCTCGCGTTATACCGGGGGTATCTTCGACAATTGAAATCCTTTTTCCGATTAATCTATTGAAAAGGTGGGACTTACCCACATTCGGTCTTCCTACAATTGCGACCAAGGGTTTTGACATTCTATTTCCCCCAACGTGCCTGTTGCGCTTATCTTATCATAAAAAAATCTCTCTGTCTTTAGCTTATGGAGCTTGGAGAGGTTTGTAGAAAAATAAACTGAGGAAGAATTCGCGTTCTTCCTCAGTTTCTCAGTCTTCCTTAATCTCGATTACATCTCTGCCGTTGTACTTCCCGCAGGCCCTGCACACGCGATGGGGCAGGCGGTAGGCGCCACAGCTTTGACATTTGATGAGATTGGGAGCTTCGAGCTTCCAAACGGACGAACGTCTCTTATTGCGACGCTGTCTCGACGTTTTGCTCTTAGGTACTGCCATTTACTACACCTCCATTAGCTCTTTGAGCAGCTTATTTATCTTCAACATCCAAAAGCTGCTCTAACACAGCCAGTCTTGGATCAATTGGTGGGCGGCAACTGCACTTTTCGTAGTTTAAGTCGATACCGCAACAGGGACAGAGGCCTTTGCAATCTTCTCTGCACAGAGATCTTGTTTCCATTTCGAGAATAAACGTCTCTTCCAAGAGTTCGCCCAGCTCTAAAATACCTCCCACGGCATAAAAAAAACTCGGCTCCTCTTCCTCTTCGCCGTCTTCAATTTCAATTACCGGAACACTGATCTCTATGCACTTTGCCCTTTTATATTCGGCAGCGCACCTGTCACAGGAGCAGAGAAACTCGGAATTTATCTCACACTCTACCCAAAGCGAGTCGCTCTTTCGTATAATCTCTCCCTTCGCTATGGGCACTTTAATAAAGCTTATGACATAGGGAAGCTTGAGACGCTCGGTGGAAAGAGGAAACTCGAAGCTAAGCTTTGATCCGACATCATCCGGTATCTCCATTATTTTGATATACATGAAGAACCTCCCGACTTAAATAGCCGCTTTGGCATTATAAGGTAATAAGCCGTTATTGTCAACTTGAAGGGCAAAATTTTGTGATACCTTCATCTGTTTTGACTTTGTTTTACTTTGCAGGTTGTTTACTGCATATCCGCATTATTCAACTCCCCAATATTTTTATTAATTCAGAGCTTTTCCTTATTGCATTATTCTCGCATAGGCTCTAAAATTAATGTATGAAAACATTATCTGTTAACGAAAACGATTCGGGGCAAAGGCTCGATCGTTTTTTAAAAAAGGCGTTGCCCAATCTCCCAAATTCGTTGATGCAGAAATTTATAAGAAAAAAGCGCATCAAGGTAAACGGTAAAGCTCAGAAAGCCGATTTTGTTTTAAACTCAGGAGACTGCATAGCCCTTTACATTCCCGACGAGTTCTTAAAGCCCGGGAAGAGCGGAATTAAATATATCTCATCGCGCTCCGAAGCGCCCGAGATTATTTTTGAGGACGAGAACATAATTCTCTTAAATAAGCCCTCGGGGCTTTTGTCACATTCGAACTTAAAGCCTTCGGTTTTAGGTTTTATTACAGAGAGGCTGATAAAAAGCGGAGAATTTAATCCCGAAGAAGAGCTGAGCTTCTCCCCTGCCCTTTGCAACCGGCTCGACAGAAACACCTCGGGACTCTTGATAGCCGCAAAAAATGCCGCCGCCTTGAGGGAGATGAACAAGCGGATCAGGAACAGAGAGGTTGGACGCTATTACATTGCACTTGTATACTCCGAAACAAAACCTCCGGGCGGAGAGCTTATATCGAGCTTCGGCAGAGACAAAGGGCTCAAGAAAAGCTATGCAAACTTGGAGAGTTTTTCGGGCGCAAAAGAGGCGCGGATGCGATATAAACTTTTGGAGTCTAAGGGCCATCTTCATCTTTTGGAGTGCGAGCTTATATCAGGCCTTACACACCAGATAAGGCTGCAGCTTTCAGAAAATTCGCTTCCCATAGTGGGAGACCCGAAGTATGGAAAACCAGAGATAAACAGAAAACTTGGGCTTAAACATCAGCTTCTTTGCTCCTATAAACTCTGTTTTCTTTTTGATGTGAGAGAGGGTCCGCTGAAAAATTTAAGTAAAAAGCATTTTACTATAGATATTCCTGCAGAATTTGGTATTATGTGCTTATAATTTTTTAAAGCTGTTTTTTTATCGCTTTAAATTTATGATTGGGAGGGTGTTTATGGCAAAAGAACTCGTACGCTTAAAGGACTGCCGAATGGATTTTGACGGGCAGACTATAATTGATTCTATTAATCTTGAAATTCGTGACAACGAGTTTTTGACTCTGCTCGGCCCTTCAGGCTGCGGGAAAACCACAACCTTGAGAATTATAGGCGGCTTTTTGCAGCCCACCTCGGGCGATGTTCTCTTCGACGGAGAACGTATAAACGATCTGCCCCCATATAAGCGAAATGTAAACACCGTTTTTCAAAACTACGCCCTCTTCCCCCACCTCGATGTCTATGACAATATAGCCTTCGGACTGAGGGTATCTAAGCTTGATGAGGAAGAAATTGACAGGCGAGTTATGAAGATTCTTGAAACAGTATCGCTCACCGGCTTTGAGGACAGAAAAATAAATCAGCTCTCGGGCGGTCAGCAGCAGAGAGTCGCGATAGCCAGAGCTCTTGTAAAGCAGCCCTCCGTGCTGCTTTTGGATGAACCCTTGGGCGCTTTAGACTTGAGACTTCGCAAAGATATGCAGAACGAGCTTAAACGTATTCAGCAGCAGACCGGTATCACTTTCATCTATGTCACCCACGACCAGGAAGAGGCCCTTTCGATGTCGGACACCGTTGTTGTTATGGACAGGGGCAGGATACAGCAGATCGGCACCCCTGAAAATATTTACAATGAACCCGAGAACGCCTTTGTGGCGGACTTTATAGGCGAATCCAATATCATAGACGGACTTATGCTTGAAGACTATCTTGTCAGATTCTTTGGCAGAGACTTTGAGTGCTTGGATAAGGGCTTTGATCTGGGAGAGCCTGTCGACGTTGTTATACGTCCCGAAGACATAGACATCGTCGAGCCCGATCCTACACATCTCTGCGGCACGGTTAGTTCTGTCACTTTTAAAGGCGTACACTACGACACAATAGTCGACTTTAACGGCTTTAAGTGGCTTATACAGACAACGGATTTTTGCCCCGTCGGCTCATATATAGGTATAAGCTTGGCTCCGGATGACATACATGTCATGAAAAAGAGTGAATACTCAGGCATCTTCGGCGACTACAGCTCATACTCGGCGGAGTATGAGGAGATAAACGACCCCGATGCCGATCCTGAAGCCCATGGCTATGAGGAATACGGAGAGTATGGGGAGGCAGGGGAAACATGAAGAACCGCAGGCTTGCCGCCCCTTATCTGCTCTGGATGACGCTGTTCACCGTAATTCCAATATTTGTAGTTGTTTATTTTGCATTTTCCGACAGTATAACGGGCGGATTTTCGCTGGAGAACTTTGCTGCGCTTGGCTCTTATTCTCACATAATGGCAAAGAGCATATATCTCGCCCTGATCTCGGCCATTGTGTGTCTTATAATCGGCTATCCCGCGGCATATTACATCGCCTCGCTTACGCCTAAGGCTCAGAGATGGCTTTATTTGCTTATTATGCTGCCGATGTGCATGAGCTTTCTTTTGAAAACGCTCTCCTGGGTATCTCTTTTAGAGGATACGGGCATTATAAACAGCTTCCTCGGCAAGCTGGGAATCGAACCGCTGCCGCTTATCAGAAATAACGGCGCTGTGGTTTTGGGTATAGTTTACAACTTTCTGCCCTATATGATAACGCCGCTTTTCTCTGTTCTGGAGAAGATGGACAAAAGACTCTTAGAGGCCGCAGCCGACCTCGGCTGCAGCCCTTTGCAGGTTTTCATCAAGGTAATACTTCCCCTTTCGGTTCCCGGAATAGTCTCGGGACTCACCATGGTCTTTGTGCCTGCAGTTTCCACCTTCTACATTTCCAGAAAACTGGGTTCTCCCGGCACTGTACTCATGGGCGACGTTATAGAAACTCAGTTTAAGACTGCCTACAACCCCAACTTAGGAGCTGCGCTCTCGCTTCTCTTGATGGTGATAGTTCTATTTTGTATCTTCCTTATGAACAAGTTTTCGGGCTCATATAAGGAGGAGGTTACAATATGAAAAAAGTCAGCAAAATTTTTATGATTCTTGTTTTGATTTTTCTCTACCTTCCCATTGTTATACTTATTGTGGCTTCTTTTAATACCTCTGCCGATATAGCTAGGCTCTCGGGCTTCACATTTTCGCAGTATACAGCCCTTTTTCAGGACTCGGCGCTTTTGCCTTTGCTTGGAAACTCGCTCATAGTAGCCGCCCTTTCTTCGCTTATAGCAACCGTTATGGGAACAATGGCAGCTTTGGGCATATACAGCATGAGGGGCAAACTTCGCTCGTTGGCGCTAACTGTCACAAACATTCCGCTCACTAACCCCGACATAGTGACCGGTGTATCTCTGGCTCTTGTCTTTGTCTTTGTGGGCAGGGCGCTTCGCATCAACAATGTGTTGGGCTTTACAACTCTTCTTATAGCCCACATAAGCTTCAACCTGTCGTATGTGATTCTGGCCGTTTTGCCCAAGCTCACACAGATGGATAAAAACTTGAGAGATGCAGCGCTGGACCTTGGCTGTACGCCTTTGCAGGCCTTCTTCAAGGTTATCTTCTTTGAAATTTTACCCGGGATTATATCGGGCGCGCTTTTGAGTTTTGCAATGAGCCTTGATGACTTTGTTATTTCTTACTTCGTGTACGGGCCGAGCTTTGTAACCCTGCCGGTAGAAATTTACAACTACACCAAGAAGCCGCTGCACCCTAAAATCTACGCGCTGTTTACAGTTTTGTTCGCAGCTATACTTCTCATAATGGTCCTCATGAATATCTTAGAGGCCTTAGATGCCAAGAGGACACGAAATATCAGAAAAACAGGAAATTCAGAAAGAGGTGTAAAATTTGAAAAAATTCTCTAAGTTTATCTCACTCGCGCTCATTCTGCTCATTATGAGCGGCCTTGTCTTTTCGGCCTTTGCCGAAACCAATGACCTCAGCGGCACCACAATAAATGTTTACAACTGGGGTCAGTACATATCGGACGGAACCGACGGCTATATTGATGTGAACAAAGCTTTCACAGAGCAGACAGGCATTAAGGTAAACTACCTTACCTTTGACTCCAACGAGTCGCTCTATACCAAGCTTAAAACAGGCGGGGCTGAATATGACGTCATAATACCCTCGGACTATATGATACACAGGCTCATAGACGAGGGGCTTATTCAGAAGATTAACTTTGACAACATACCCAACTACAAGTACATTTCGGATGCCTATAAAAATACCGCTTATGACCCGACAAACGAGTATTCCGTACCATATACCTGGGGTGCGGTGGGTATTATCTACAACGACAAGTTTGTTAATGAGGCCGATCTTGGCGGCTGGGATCTTCTTTGGAATGATAAATATGCCGGCAAGATTTTGATGTTCGACAATCCGCGCGACTCCTTCGGTGCGGCAGAGTTGTACTTGGGTTACAGCTTGAACAGCGAGGACGAAGCCGAGATTACGGCCGCTGCCGATCTTTTGACTAAGCAAAAGCCCCTTTTGCAGTCTTATGTCATGGATCAGATATACGGCCAGATGACGCACGAGGAGGCATGGATTGCTCCATACTATGCCGGCGACTATCTGCAGATGAGTACGGAAAACGAGCACCTGAAATTCTTTTATCCGAAAGAGGGCTTTAACCTCTTCATCGATGCCTGCTGTATTCCGACAAGCTCTAAAAACACTGCGGCTGCGGAGGCCTATATTAACTTCCTCTGCGACCCCGAAATTATGGCCGAGAACCTGAGTTTTCTCGGTTACTCCGCTCCTTCGGAAGAGGCTAAGGCGCTTATGGACCCCGAGGTATCGGGCAATGAGATTGCCTACCCGACGGAAGATGTTCTCGCACGCGGTGAAGCATTTTTGAATCTCTCGCCCGAGAGCACAAAGCTTATGGACAGCCTTTGGCTTAAGGTGAAGACAGATAACTCCCAGTCGGGCGAGAGCAACAGCAGCGTATACATCGGGCTTGCCGCTATAGCCGTCCTGATAATTGTCTTTCTCATTTTCCGCTCACAAGCTCAGCGGAAGAAAAAAGCCGCAAGAGAATCGAGCAAAAGATAGGATTTAAAAGATATTATAAGCAAATTTTGATAAAGTAACGGCGCAGCTAAATTGCCGCGTCGTTACTTTATTTCGGTTTTTACCGTTTTAGAACTAATGTCATTAATCTTTGAAAACATCCATATTCTTATAAAAATACTCCCAGCCCGAATAGAGAGTGAGCAGCAGAATAATTACCCAAAGAGCGTTTATAAGCCATGTGGGAAGAAGGACAGGAAGCATCATGACCACAAGCGCCGGCATTGTGAAGGCCGTTTTTAGTTTTCCGGAATTTGCCGCGGCTATTACCCTGTCTTTTTCTACGGCAAAGAGCCTGAGACTGGTCACGGCAAGCTCCCTCGCTACAACAATGAGAGCCGCCCAGCCGGGAAAAATCCCCCGCTCCACAAGCACAAGCATTACGGAGATAACCAGAAACTTGTCGGCAAGCGGGTCGAGAAACATTCCGAAGGTTGAGACCTGATTATATTTTCTGGCAATGTAGCCGTCGACAAAATCACTTAACGATGCCAAAATAAAAAGTATTATGGCGGCTATTGCGGCAACTTGTCCCGGAAGATACATGAGCAGAACAATCAGCGGTATAAGCGCCACTCTGATTATAGTTATTTTGCTTGCCAATGTGAGCTTCATATTATTTCTCCTATCATTTCGCCGCTCTGGGCCGAAATTATCTTTACTTTAATTATATCACCCTCAGAGCAATTTCCCAATATCTTAAGGCTTCCGTCAATCCCGGGAGAATCAAAGTAGGCACGGCCCATCTTTTCGCCACTTAAGTTTACATAATCACATTTGGCATCTATCGTCTTGCCCGAAAGACTCTGCTCCCAGGCCTCCATTATGCGAATCTGCTCCTCCATGAGCACCTCCGCCCGCCTCTCGGCAAGCTCGCGGGACACATGCTCCATCCTTGCCGCCGCAGTGCCTTCCTGCGGCGAGAACGCGAAGGTTCCGACCCTTTGAAGCTTATATTCTCTTAAAAAGTCCATAAGCTCTAAAAACGCCTCCTCGTCTTCGCCCGGTAAGCCGGTTATAAGACTGCTGCGTATGACAATATTGGGTATTTTCTCTCTTAAAAGGACGATTGTTGACTTTATTTTATCGCCCCTGTCTTTTCTGCCCGCAAGCCTTAGAACTTCGTCGTTTATATGCTGAATTGGCATATCGATATATTTTAGTATCTTGGGATCATTAGCTATGGTTTCTATAAGTTCTTCGTCTATCTCGCTCGGGTAGATATAGTGAAGACGAATCCATTGAAGTTTTTCTATTTTTGTAAGTTCTCTTAAAAGTGCTGCCAGAGAGTTTTTGCCGTAGAGGTCGAAGCCGTAGTGGCTGAGGTCTTGAGCTACCAGAATGAGCTCGTTGTAGCCCATATCTGCAAGTTTTTCAGCCTCTTTTAATACCTTTTCCATTGGGCGGGACTTAAATCTTCCTCTGATTCTCGGAATTACGCAATATGTGCAGCCGTTGTCGCAGCCGTCGGCTATGAGGAGATAGGCCCAGTGCTCGCCCGTGGAAATAAGTCTCTCTTCCTCGGGCGGTGTTTTCAGACTCGGAGCAAAATATTCGGGGTTCACTCCCGCTTCGCATTCCTCTATGGCCTTGACTATATCGAGGCAGCTGTGCGCCCCCAAAACGGCATCAACCTCGGGGAGTTCTTTTCGAACCTCTTCTTTGAAGAGTTCGGCTAGACACCCCGTGACAATAAGCTTTTGGAGTTTTCCTTCCGTTCTGAGCTTGTTTGTCTCTAATATTGTGTCTATTGCCTCTTCCTGCGCTTCTTCTATGAATGCGCAGGTGTTGATGACTATTATCTCGGCCTCATACTGATTTGAAACTATCTTGAAGCCCGCATCTTTGAGTTTCTTTAGCATCTGCTCGGAGACAACCTGATTTTTTGCACAGCCCAAGGATATGAGTCCGACTTTCTTATTCTTCATACTCTTCTTCATGTAAAAGTCTTTGCGTTGCAGCGCTGACTTCATCCCAAGAAAAGCCGCGGCGCATGACGGAGGCGCCGGCTTTTCTTATATTCTCCCTGTTTTTCTCTCTATTCCCCAGCTTTTTTAGAAGAAGGCTGTAAACCTCGTCTGTCTGCTCGGGCAATTCACTTAGCGCCTCGTCCCAAAGTTCTCTCGGCACGCGGCGCTTTATAAATTCAGACCTTATTTTGCCGAGTCCGAAGCCTTTCGCCGAATAATGTCGAACCAAGGTGGCGGCAAATTTTTTGTTGTTTATGAGGCCGAGCTCTGTGAGCCTCTCGGCTGCCTTGGCTGCGGCCTCTTCTTCTATACCTTTTTGTCGGAGCCTATCGACAAGCTCGCCCTCGGCGTAGTCACGCCGCTCGAGCATCTTCAGGGCCCTTTGCATTGCCTCCTTATAGGCCTCCTCCGAGACCATCAGTCCTCAAAGTCCTCCGCTGAAATCGCTATCGGCTTCGAGGCGGGCTTTCTCTCTTTCTTCGGCTCATCTGTATCTTTTTTATTCAAAATGACATCCTTAAGCTCTGCCTCTAAGCTGTCCATGAGCTCCGGATTATTCATAAGATACTGCTTTGCGTTTTCACGGCCCTGTATTCTCTCGTCACCTACCGTATACCAGGCGCCGCCCTTATCTATGATGTCGTACTTGACGCCGAGGTCGATTATCTCTCCCGCCTTGGAAATACCCTCGCCATAGATAATGTCAAACTCCGCCTCTTTGAAAGGAGGCGCAACCTTATTCTTAATCACTCGGGCTCTTGTGCGGTTGCCTGTCATCTCTCCCGCTACCTTGATACTCTCTATACGCCTGATGTCTATTCTTACACTGGAAAAATATTTAAGTGCTCTGCCGCCCGGTGTTGTCTCGGGGTTGCCGTACATAACGCCTATCTTTTCGCGAAGCTGATTTATGAAAACAACTATTGTTCCAGTTTTGGAGACAACACCCGCCAGCTTGCGGAGCGCCTGACTCATGAGTCTGGCTACAACTCCGACCGAGGCATCTCCCATCTCGCCTTCAAGCTCAGACCTCGGAAGGAGGGCCGCCACCGAGTCGATAACTATTACATCCAGAGCGCCGGAGCGCACGAGCTGCTCGGTTATCTCGAGAGCCTGTTCTCCCGTATCGGGCTGGGAGATGAGCAGCTCGTCGATATTGACTCCCAAGGCTCTGGCATAGGCCGGCTCTAAAGCGTGCTCTACATCTATGTAGGCCGCATCCCCGCCGCCCTTTTGGGCGCTTGCCACAATATGCAGAGCAAGGGTTGTTTTTCCCGAGGACTCGGGCCCGTAAATTTCGACTATTCTGCCTCTCGGCACACCGCCTATGCCCAGCGCTATATCAAGGGACACGGAGCCCGTGGATATGGCTTCGACATTGACGGAAATATCATCTCCAAGACGCATAATTGTGCCCTTGCCGAAGTTTTTCTCTATCTGCGCTATAGCAGTTTGCAGAGCTTTTTTGCGCTCGTCAGACTGGGGAGCCTGCACCTTTTCAAGCTTTTTCTTTTCTGCCATTCTTACACCTCTTTGTTTATCTTTCTATCTTTTTTCATTCTATCTTTTTTTTGCCTTGACGACACGAAGCACTCCGCGTGTATCCCGAACCGATTCCACATCGTAAAGGCCGCTGAGGCGCATGAGCTCCTCTACCTTTAGGGCCTGATCTTCACCGACCTCTACCATAATCTCGCCGCCCGGCCTTATTACACTTAGCCATCGGGAAAATATCTCCCTGTAGAAGTCGAGTCCGTCTTCGCCTCCGTCGAGCGCCCAGATGGGCTCGTAATCTCTGACCGAGCCTTCGAGCTCAAGTATTTCTATTGTCGGGATATAGGGCGGATTGGAGACCACAAGATCGAAGCTTCCTATCATCATCGGCGGCCCGTCTTTAATGTCGGCCGTTATGAAGCTGACTCTTTCACTAGCGCGGTTTAAAACGGCATTCTCCCTTGCCTTCCGGATTGCCTTTTCGCTCACGTCCAAAAGCACAATCTGCGTTTTAGGAAGGAGCTTTGCTATAGCTATGCCGACACAGCCGCTTCCGCAACCCAGATCCAAGACCCTGGCGTCCATCTTTCTGCCGTTTAAGCTCTGTTCGGCCTCCTTTACAAGCAGCTCCGTATCTATTCTCGGGATTAAAACAGATCTGTCTACCTTAAATGGAAATCCGTAGAACTCCCAGCTCCCGGTGATATAGGCGATGGGCTCACCCTCGAGTCGGCGCCCTAAAAGCTGTCTGACCTTCTTTTCGTAGCTGCGCGAGGTATAGAGGCTCATATCTCTTAAAAGCTCGGCTGTCGACTTCTCGGCAGCTCCCGCCAAGAGCAACCGAGCCTCGAGAGAGTTTGCCTTTATGCCAGCGCCGCGAAGCGCGTTTCTAACCTCGATATAGAGTTGGCTGTATGTCTTTGCCATAATAAAACTCCGATTTTTACCAAGCATCCTTGCCGCTTTCGGCAGGTATTACTCTCTTAAGCGCTAAAATTGCGCACTCTATCATTTCATCGTCGGGTTCGTTCGTTGTGAGCCTCTGCAAAAGCCTGCCGGGGGCCGACAGTATTTTGGCCAATGGCTTTTCACAGTTTGCGCCGACCCAGTGATTTATCTCGTAGGCTATTCCGACTAGAATCGGAAGCAGCAGTATTCTGAACAAAATTCTTATTAAAGTGTTTTGAAATCTGATTAAAAAGCCTAGAAAAATGCCCAGAATTACAACCACAATCAAGAAACTTGTGCCGCAGCGCGGATGAAAGCGGGACTGCTTTCTGACATTTTCGACTGTGAGTTCCTCACAGTTTTCGTAGCAGAATATGCTCTTGTGTTCGGCGCCGTGATAGCCGAAGACTCTCTGCATATCGGGAAGTTTGGAGCAGGCATACAGGTAGAGGAAGAAAATAATTAACTTCAAAACACCCTCTGCAAAACTTCTTAAAAAGAGGTTTTTTCCGATTATCGGGAAAAGTCCGGAAATAAAGGTCGGCAGGAATGTAAATAGAAAGATTGCCAAAAAAAGTCCGATTATAAGAGCGAGAGCCATAAAGAGCTTTTCGGCTTTTTTTACTCCAAGTTTTTCCCCGAGCCACTTTTCGAACTTTGAACTTTCTTCTGTTTCTGCCGTCTGCAGTGAAGCAGAGAACGTCAGTGCATTCATTCCATGCTGCAGAGATGTGAAGAGAACCGCTATTCCCCTTAAAAACGGCTTTGTAAAAATGGGGTGTTTTTCCTTGAGCGGGACAATATCTTCTGTTTTTTCCTCGATTCCCTCAGGGGTTCTGCACACTATCGCCTGCCTATCAGGTCCCCTCATAAGTATTCCCTCTATAAGCGCCTGTCCGCCAATTGAGGTTTTAAATTCGCACTTTTCTTCAGCCATTAATTGCTCACACTTTTTTCCGAAACTATCGGCAGAAGTATTTTTACCAAAACTCCGCCATCATCGGCATTTTCTATTATAAGTTCTCCCTTGTGTCTCATTATTATCTCGTCGCAGACGGCAAGTCCTATGCCGCTTCCGCGTTGTTTGCCCTGTCCTTTATAAAAGCGTTCCTTGACATGGGGAAGATCTTCCTGCAAAATGCCGGGACCGAAGTCTCTTACAGATATCTTTACATATTCGCCTGCCGACTTGATTTTAAGAACCAGCTTTTTGCCGCTTTTGCCGTATTTCAGGGCGTTGTCGATTACATTCAGGAGCACTTGCTTCAGCCTGCGCGGGTCTCCGCTCACCGGCGGAACACCCTCGGGCGGCGCGGTGTAGCTTATTTCAAAGTCATCTTTCTTAAGCAGTTCGTCATAGGTGAAAACAATTTCATCTAAAATGTCGCACATGTCCACCGATTCGATGTTAAGAGTAAAGCGGCCGTTGCGAATCCTGGAAAACTCCAAAAGCTCCTCGACCATATTGGTGAGCCTTCCTGCCTCGCTGTTTATTATCTCTATTCCTCTTCTTGAATCGTCTTTGTCGAGTTCGCCCTCTATGAGCAGTGTCTCACTCCAGCCCTTGATGACGGTAAGGGGTGTTCTCAGCTCATGAGAAACCGAAGAGACAAACTCTGTCTGAGTCTTCTCCGATTCACTGAGGCGAAGCGAAAGCTGGTTTAAAACCATCATCACATCACCTATCTCATCTAGGCTCCTGACTTCGTTGATATCGCCGTAGCTTCCGGCGGAAATGTGTCTGGCAAAGTCGCCAAGGCCTATGAGCGGACTTATGAGTTTATCTCTGAGCCAGAAATTGGACAGGCCGAGTATTAAAACAGCGGCAAAAGTGAAAAAACCTGCCCAAAATCCCTCTTCGCGAAAAGCGAAGTATTCTATCAACACGACAAATATCATCGCTGCCGAGCTCAAATAAAACCAAGTGCCTGACAAACCTCTCAGCCAGTCGGGCAATTGGAATTTTTCTTTTTCGAGTTCTGTTAATTCTTCCTGTACTTGCATTATTAGGTTCCGAATTTGTACCCGTATCCCCAAATCGTGGATATGTAGGTCGGAGCCGTGGCATCATCTTCTATCTTTAATCTGAGCCTTCTTATGTTGACATCCACTATTTTGAGGTCGCCCGTATACTCGCTTCCCCAGACGTCTTGCAGTATCTCGTCTCTGGAAAGCGCCTTGCCTTTGTTTTTCATGAAATAATGCATGATGGCAAACTCTGTTTGAGTGAGCTTGAGCCTTTTTTCATTTTTATCGATAGTTCTGTTGCGTACGTTCAACCTGAAGGGGCCGTAGCTTATAAGCTCTTCCTCCGGCTCTTCATTTGAATCTAAGCGCCTGGCAACCGCATCTATCCTCGCCATAAGTTCGGCAACCGAAAACGGTTTGGTTATATAGTCGTCCGCTCCCGTCATAAGACCTGTTATCTTATCCATCTCCTGCCCCATGGCTGTGAGCATAATAATGCCCATTTTAGAGCCGGAAGCTCTGATTTTTCTGCACACTTCAAAACCGTCTATACCGGGAAGCATTACATCCAAAACCGCAATGGCAATATCACTATTCTTCGAGAGCAGCTCGAGAGCTTCCTCCCCGCTGCCCGCTTCTATAGGCATGTAGCCTGAACGCCTTAAATTAATTACAACAAAATCACGAATATCGGTCTCATCCTCAAGTACCAGTACCTTCTTCATTCATGTCACACCACCTATCAACTATTCAGTGTGATTATAGCATATTCGTAATCTTTTTGGTAGCTTGAAATTGCAATTTGTAGTATAATTTATACAAAGTAAAACAAGCGATTTGCTGAGGCATGGACTTTTGATTGGACTCTACATCTGCGACATTAATAATCTGAGAAACACCGCTCCTTTCTCCTTTTTGAGCAAAAGAGAGGCTGAGAGTGTTTTTTCACGCGCTCTTTTATTCAAGTCCCTCGCCGCTGTGTTTGAGCTTAAAACCCTTCCGGACATTATCTTTGATGAAAACGGAAAGCCTTGCTTTAAAGAGGCTTGCGGAATTCATTTTTCCTTAAGCCACAGCGGGGATTTTGTGGCTGCGGCGGTCTCGGATGTCCCCTGCGGTGTGGATATTGAGAAAAAAAAGTCGAGGCCCGAACGCTTTATCAATAAAATCATGGAAAACGAGAGCTTGGATACGGAATTTTACGAGCTCTGGTGTCTTAAAGAGGCTTATTTTAAGCTTATGGGCACAGGTGGGCTTCTTAGGCCTTCGGGGATTTTTATTAAAGACGAAAAAATCTGTGGTCCCGACGGCAACTCTGCGGGAAAGGTTTTTACTACTGTTCCCGGCTATGCTCTGGCTGTTTTTTCTTTCGACCCTGAGCTTCCGGATGAGCCTCTTATCATATCTTCTGAGGAGCTTTTTGATTCGGCTCTCTGTGTACTTGACATGAGGCACTGAAGATGCTAGTATCATATACGACAAACGAATATATTATCTTCAGGGCAGGGTGAGAGTCCCTACCGGCGGTAAAGTCCGCGAGCGCAAGCAGATTCGGTGCAACTCCGAAACCGACAGTATAGTCTGGATGGAAGAAGATGTGTTAATATGTTTTATTATTAACGCCCGAAGATATTTTCGGGCGTTAATTTTTTTCGGAGGTATTTGAATGGATAAGATTAAAGAATCTTTGGTCTTCGTCGTGGTGGTAGTTTTAACTGTTCTTTTCCTACACCTTGTGGCTCTCTTTTTTGAAAAAAAGGTTTTTCCCCAGCAAATCCGATCTGTTTCGAGAACGAAAAAGCTCTCTCTTACCGCAATGTTTGCCGCCCTTAGCGGCGTTCTCATGAGCTTTGAGGTTCCGCTCCCCTTTGCTCCTCCCTTCTATCAGCTGGATATAAGCGAGCTTCCCATACTCATGCTCTCGCTCTATCTCGGCCCCGTGGCCGGAGTCAGCGGCGAATTGCTAAAAGTGCTTGTGAAACTTCTCATCAAGGGAACAAGCACTGCCTTTGTCGGCGATTTTGCAAACTTCCTGATAGGCGTTTCCATGATACTGCCCGCCACTCTTTTCTATCATTGGAGGAAAACATTAAAAAGAGCTATTTGGAGTCTTGTTTTGGGCAGTGCTGTTATGACTGTCTTTGGAAGCATGCTCAACGCCTTCTATCTCGTTCCCAAGTTTGCGGTGATGTTCGGTTTGCCTTTAGAGGCAATCATTGCCATGGGCACTGCGGTAAACTCCTCAATAACAAGCCTCAACACCCTTGTGCTATATGCTGTAGTTCCCTTCAATCTCCTTAAGTCATTTATTGTTTCTTTCCTCACCTACTTCCTCTATAAGAGAGTTGAAAAAATCCTATTTAAGGAAAAACCTATAAAGTCCGATGCGGCAGTAAAATAAACCCGGCTTTCATCCTATAATTCCAATTGCAAAAGGCTCCCGTTTTTTTGACGGGAGCCTTTTGTGATTAAACTTCTTAGATTCTTCTGTCTCTTACCTGCTTGTCGTAGTGCTTGTTGAGCAAGGGATAAATCACATAGTAGATGAGCTTGTTCTCAAGATTGAAGAAATAGAGAATAAAGGTGCCTAAGAAAAGTCCGAACACCATGAGCAAAAGCTTGCCGAGGAATTTGGCTACAGGGCAGCCCGCCTTAGACTTTTTCTTATTTTTTTTACGAAAAATTTTCATGATTTGATTCCTTTCCTTACCAAGCGAGCGAGTCGTCGAAGTCAACGAGAGTCTCGTCTAAGGGTTTCTCGTTCAGGACTACGGACATATATCCGTTGACACGTTCGCGCATTTCGCGCCTGGAGACCGTTCTGCTGTCTTCGAGATCGTGCTCGATGAAAATGAAGTGGAAGCCGAGGTCTCTCGCCTGCTCCTCTAAGAGAGCGTGGACACCGTTCATGCCCTTGCAGGCTATATTGTCGTTGCAAAGAACCATGTCGCAGTTGAACTTTGTTGCCCAGTCCCAAACGGCATTGATGTTGTCCCAGCCTCCAACGGCGTGGTGACGCATGACTGCCTTTTCGGAGAAGAGCGCCAAGTCCTTTATGGCCTCTTCGGGGTCTTCCGTGTTTATCATATTGTGACCCATGGTGCTGTCCATGTTGAGAACTATGTCGATACCCCAGCAGTTCATTATCCATGTCGGGAAATCGGTATAGTAGACGGCGGAGGGTCCCCAAAGGAAGGCGCGATGGCGTGCCTTGCCTTGGAACGGCTTATACTTTTTCTCATAGTACTTGCGCATCATCTTTATAACTTTGCGGTCGTTCACTGTGACCAGATCCTCAAGTCCGCAGGAAACCGCCCAGACATAGAGACGATAGAGCGTTTCGGCTATGCCGCAGAGAATGGAGTGACCTGTTTTGAAGATGTCCCACTTCTCGAGCTCTATTGTATTCTGCTCGTTCATGTGCTTGGCGCGGGCAAACATAGCATCCCAATCGTATTTCACACCATACTGCTCTTCTATAAAAGCGATTGCGTCTTTGAGCACCTGTGTGGAGTAGGGATGCGCGCCCGGCTCGTTGTGAATCATCGCCATGGTTACGGGAAAATCGGGTAAGTCATAGCTTTCGAAGCGGCGGCGCTGGAACATGCTTGTTGCCTCGCTGGCGTTGCAGGGCATATTTGTTGTGAGGACCGCCTTGCCGAAAATCGGAAATGCATCATCAAAGGCAACGCCTGTCTCGGCAGCGCAGCGTGAGCAGACGTCGGCAGGCAGACCGAAACTTTCGGCTATATCAATGTATTTGGGCTGCAGATGCTGGTCGATATCGCAGATGATGAACTCGGGCAGAGTTTGAATCGGGAAAGGTATTAAGGTCGGGAAACCTGCCAAAAAGAGCGGGGGCAGAACCTCATCCATCGGAACTATCTTATCTGTCAGAGGTCCGCCGCCGAATCTTCTGTCGTTTCTGAGAGCCATGGCTATCTTCTTTGTCAGACTGGCCACGATGACATGCATGTTCAGGTGGGCAACTCTGAGCTCGGGACCGCGGAAACCTTCAAAAAGCCTGTCGATAAAGGCAAAGGTACCCAAGTAGGAGCCCATCCACCTATACTCCCAGAAGCCAAGCATGATGTGTACAGGGGCCGATGCAACCATGGCGCCCATCGCCATTAAGTTGCGGAGCCAGCGGTAATAGTCATATAAGGTGTCTTCAACTCCGCGCCATTCGCGGTATTTGGCTATGCCTGTTTTGTCGTAATATCTGCTCCTTAGACCGCCGACACCGTTTTTTGCCTGCCACAGCGGATCGTGCTTTTCGAGCAGCTTGTCAATAGCTTTTATTATTTTCATCTTTTCCTCCTAGCCTCAAGAATTGATTTTCTTGATTTCCAGACTTTCAATAAAGGCTTGGAAACGTGTGCGGAGCTGTCCGATCGAGCCGATGGAGTATTCCTTTTCAATCGTGCAGGTGGGAACACCCATCTCATTGGTGAGCACATGAGAAGCAAGAACCTTTTCATAGCTCCAGAATTCGCAGAACTTCATGTTCTGATATATGACGCCGTCAGCTTTAAACTCATCCACCAGGCGCTTGATTTCGTCGTGGCGCTGGTCAATCTTCATGCCGTCCATAAATCTTGCGCACTGGTTCCAGTGCTGATAGTGGCGGCAAATGGCCTCGAACGCGCTCTCCCCCTCGCGAATTTCTATCTCCTCACGGCTCGGGAAGCTGCCGAAACAGTATCTGTCGGCAACGACCATGGCGCCGCAGGTCTCGAGGAGCTTTGTGAACTCGGGATCGTCTATCTCGCTGCCTGCCAACACAACACGCGCGCGGAAAGGAAATTCCGGTTCGGGCCTGCGGGTTTTGACCTCTTCAACTGTCTCCTTGAGATACGGGAGAATGAGTTCGTGGGGACATACCTGCGACACAAGCTGAATAAGATGGAATTCATATCCTGTAATCGGAGGATTTTCGAGTTTGCGGAAATTGCCGAGCTCGGTAATGACACGGCTAAGTTCGTTGTGTCTCTCGATGGCGCGCTTTAATGCCTCTTCCGAAACATCAACGCCGAAGCGTCCTTCAAGCTGGTCTAAGACCTTGAGCTTAAGCTGCGCCATGTAGTAGTCGAGGGATGTTCTGTCTCCCTTGAGGGGAGGATCGATAATTGTGACGAAAAAATTCTCGTTCTTAACCGGATCAATCAGGAAGAAATGCTCTTGCATACGCTCCATGGCGGCGCAGCTCTCGGCTCCGAACAGCGCGCTGAGATAGTTGTAGCCGCCCTCGATTCCGCGCTCCAAGATCGCTCTCACATAGGGACAGTTGCGATTTGTCATGTAGTATGTCGCCATATCCGTCGAGGTTGTGCGAGGCGCGCGCAGGCGTGTGGAAAAGCAGCCTTCCAGATTCATCAGAATCTCCGGGATATAATAACAGTTATATCCCAATGCAATCTTACCTTCTTTGACCGCCTTCGTAACAAGCTCATTCTGAGCCTCTTGCAACAGGTCTTCAAAGTAAATCAGATGCTTCAGGTCTTTCATTTTCAGCCCCCTTGCTAAAATTTGTCATGATTTTATTGTTGGCTTGAACACAAGCCCTTCATTCCATCGTATCTTATAACAATGTGTTAAAATTGTCAATCTATTTTTGATAAATCAGTATTTTGTTTTCATACTGGTAAATCACAATTCACACATTTAAAGCACTGCCTTCTGTGAGGGCAGTGCCGAAGTTTTTCTTTAAGCCAAAACTGATGGGCATGAAAAATCCGAAATCAGGAGTAATCGCCTGTAAGCGCTATCCGGCTATTCTTCTTTTTCTGTCGAAAGAGCGGGAATAGCTCTGCGCTTGTGCTCGGTATTTTTGCGCATCCTGTCTATACGCTCTTGGGCCTCTTTATTTTCTATTTCGCCTTTGATTATATATTTATCTAAATCTTTATAGCTGACACCTATATCGTCCTCATCCGTCTGCCCCTCATAGAGCCCCGCTGATGGCGGTTTTTGCCTTATACTGAGAGGCCCATTGAGATATTTGAGAAAGTCATAAACCTCTGTGGCTGTGAGATCGGCTATCGGGTTGAAGTCGCTCGCTCCGTCGCCCCACTTGGTGAAGTAACCGATGTAAATCTCGCTTCTGTTCCCTGTTCCCGCAACAAGCCTGCCCTCACTTTGGGCAAAGGCGTAGAGAGAGAGCATTCTTAAGCGTGGAGAGATGTTGGAAGCGGCTGTATCCGTGAGCTCTGTACAGCCATTGAGCGAACTCTTACATGCCGCAAGCGCCTCGCCTATCTCACATACACGGTTTTCGATATTATACTGACTGCCGAGAGCCATGGCGTCTTCCATGTCGGATTTGTAGTTTTTCTCGGACGAGCCGGGCATGATTAGACCAACGGTGTTGTCGCAGGCCATTTTGCAAAGTATGCCTACAAGCGCGCAGTCCTTGCCTCCGCTGTTCCCGAAAACAATGCCGGAAGCGCCTGAGTCTTTCAAGATTTTTCTAATAAACTCTACCCTCTTTTGAACTTCTTTTTTGTAGTCTCTCATCGCTTACCTCTGAAATCAGAAAAGGGAGAAGATTCTGCTCTTCTCCCTCTTTTTTAATATGCCAAACCCCAAATTATGCTCATCTCGGCTTTTTTGCCGCAGATGGCGCAGCTTTCACCCAGATTTTCTTGCTCAAAGGGGATACAGCGGCTGCTTATGCCTGTAAGCTCCTTGACCTTCTCCTCACACTCACGGTCTCCGCACCACATTGTTTTTACAAAGCCGCCCTCGTTCTCTTCGATAATCGCCTTAAGCTCCTCGAGACTGTTGGCCTCGAAGCTGTTCTCATCACGGTTTTTAAGCGCTTTGTTATAGAGGTTATTTTGTATATCCGCAAGGACCTTTTGCACTTCCTCTTCGAGATTATTTAGGCCCAGCTTTATTTTCTCTCCCGTGTCCCTTCTGGCAAGGACACAGGCGTTTTCTTCGATGTCGCGAGGGCCTATTTCAAGTCTTAGAGGGACTCCCATCATCTCCCACTCGGAAAATTTCCATCCGGGACTGTTGTCGGAATAGTCGCTCTTAACTCTTATATCGGCCTTTTTAAGCCTCTTCTCAAGCTCTGCTGCCTTTTCGACTACTCCGCCCTTGTGGGCGGCTATCGGCACTATGACGAGCTGATGAGGAGCTATGTTGGGAGGTAGAATCAGTCCGTTGTTGTCGCCATGTGTCATGATGATTCCGCCTATGATTCTTGTTGACATGCCCCAGCTTGTCTGATGAGGATAGGCCTCTTTGTTTTCTCTGTCTTGGAATTTCACGTCAAAGGCCCTTGAGAATCCGTCTCCGAAATAGTGACTGGTTCCAGACTGAAGCGCCTTTTTATCGTGCATCATACACTCGATTGTATACGTATCGACGGCGCCGGCAAACTTTTCCTTATCGGTTTTTCTGCCCTTTATAACGGGCATTGCCAATATATTTTCACAGAGGTCTGCATAGATGTTCAGCATCCTGATTGTTTCTTCCTCGGCCTCTTCCCCGGTTTCGTGTATCGTGTGACCCTCCTGCCATAAGAACTCGCGGCCTCTGAGGAAGGGTCTGGTGGTTTTTTCCCATCTTAAAACCGAACACCACTGATTATACAGGCAGGGCAGATCTCTCCACGAGCTTACGATATTTGCCCAGTGCTGGCAAAAAAGAGTTTCGGATGTTGGCCTTATGCATAGGCGCTCGGGGAGTTCCTCGCTGCCGCCTATGGTGACCCAAGCGCACTCGGGGGCAAAGCCCTCGACATGGTCCTTTTCTTTTTGAAGCAGGCTCTCGGGTATGAGCAGCGGCATTGAAACATTCTCGTGCGAGGTCTCTTTAAACTTTTTATCGAGCTCACCCATTATACGCTCCCAAAGAGCATAACCGTAGGGCCTTAGAATAAAGAAGCCTTTTATGCCCGAATAATCTATGAGCTTTGCCTTTACACAGATATCGGTAAACCATCTCCCGAAATCCTCTTCCATGCTCGTAATCTCTTTAAGCTTGATTTGCTTTGACATCTTCAATCCCCCATTTTTTTATCGGCTTATATTATAGCAAAAATTTTCTCTAAGCGCGAGTGTGATTTTCACATTGCAGCTAAGCTTCAATTGCAAGTTAAACTGAAATCGAATTCCGTACAATGTTTGTTACTTTGCTATGCTGCAGATGAGTGGAAATTTTCTGCACTCCTCCCTCCCAAAATTTTCCTAGGATAGTTATTTATAAATTCCTCTAACTTCTTTATTTCCTCTGTCGTGATGTCTTTGAGCTTTGTTCCTTTCGGTATGAAATACCTGATAAAGCCATTTAGATTCTCATTGCTGCCTCGTTCCCAAGCGGCATAGGCTCTCGCATAGTATATCTCTGTGCGTTCTGATTTAGTTAGGGCAGATTCTTCCAAACTCTTCCAATCCAGAAACTCAGAACCGTTATCTACTGTTATGCTTTTAAAATTCTCCTTAAAGACTCTACTTCCCATCTTGCGCTCTAAACCGTTAATCTTCCGTAGTACTGCCTTTTGAGTCTGGCGTCTCATTTTGAATATCCGGCACTTCCGGCTATGACGGTCTACCAAGGTTAGCAGGCAAGTCGGGTCTGACTTTAAGGATTCTATACAGTCCATCTCCCAATGCCCTGTTTCAATGCGCAGCGTGCTCCCTAATGGCCTTTCGTCGATTCTTTTCCTGCCCGGGGGCGACAGTCGTTTTTCGACCTGCCTGTTCTTTCGCTTGGATTTAGCCCCTTTACGAGGCAGATCTTTCATTGTTACGCTGAGAAAGATGTCTTTCTCAACATAGTTATAGATAGTACGGCCACATAGTCGGGTTTCCGTTGGCCAGCCTTTTTCATTGAAGTGCATCACGATTGCTTCAGGAGAATAGCGTAATCGCTTCATATTCGGCATCTCTTCTCCTATTAGCATTTTTTCTATCTGTTCGCATAACTTCCGATCCTTTCTTATCTTTAATGCAGGTCCTTTATTTGACCAGCTGTCTTGGATTTTGATATGCGCTGCGTATGAAGAATACGCCATGTAAGTCTCTAAATTACTTCTTTTTTGCTCAACCAGTCCTCGCTTTAATTCTCTGCTTAAAGTTGCCTCACTCCATCCTAGTTGCTTCGCTATTTCCTTTTGTGTGAGTCTATCTTTATTGGCACGTTTTAAATTTTCATTGTAGAGATACTCTAAAATTTCTCTATCTTTTAATTTTAAGTGCTGACCCGGACTCCTTTTGATGATACAATGTAATTGGCTCAAAACAATTCTCCCTTCTATGTTGTTTCTTCCAATAACATTGTACAGAATTGTGGCGAGCCTTTTCAAATTATTGCAGTTTATTTTACAACTCGCCACATTGCAGCTAAGCTGTATTTTATCGCCAAAACACAGAAACGGAGGGTTCTTTTTGAACCCTCCGCCAAGAAACTCTGTTGTTTAAACGAGATTGAGCCTTGTTTTGAAAAGCCTTGAGCTTACAAAATAGAATATAGCACACAAGACCAGTCCGTATACAAGAAAGCTGAGAAAGATGGGGGTGGTGAATTTAACTATGTCAATATTCATGCTCTGACACTCAAAAACTTGTGTGTAGTCGCCAACATATTCAACAACAGCCCTTGTGACCAGATTGCCAAGCAAGTTTGTCAGAACCGATATCCCGGCAAATGCGGCTATCGAACTCCCCAGCTTCTTTTCACTGCTTTGCTGACCTATTGCAATGGCTGTGTAAATCGTAAGATAGGAAACCACAAGCTGTATAATGGTTAGGATTGCAGCTTCAAGCATCATGAGCGCAACATCGCCGTCACTGATTCCCAGCATTGCTATTTTCGCCCTTATCTCAAAATATGCCTTGGAAAGAATTTCAAACGGTTTGCTTCCTGCTGAAACTAAAAGGAAAATCGCTATTGCGGCAACAGTTACAAGCGTCGTGAGCATTGACCACATCATGGCTGTTAGGAGCTTGGAACAAATATGCTCGTCTATGCTCAGCGGAAGGTTGAGGGTGAGATAGGCTTCTCTGCCCGCCATGGTTTCGTAGAAGCGCTGAACCATGTAGATAACGCAAAGCAGAGCCAGAAAGGCAATCGAAATCGCGAAGATTGCTATAAACATTCCAAAAACTATTTTGAGTAATACAGAATCATGACCCGAGTTTAAGAATCTTGCGCTTAATCCGCCGAGCACGGATAGCAGAGCCGTCAGCAAAAACATCGGGAGCATTATGCGAGAGTTTGCCTTAAGTTCATGTTTCATAAGTTTTGCCATTATCTATATACCTCCCTGAAGTATTCATCTACACTCATTTTTTTGTTTTCACGGATCTCGTCAACACCTGAATGCAGACTTATCTCACCCTTGTTTATAAAGATTACCTCATCCAGAATTCTTTCAATATCGGAGATAAGGTGTGTGGATATTATAAGAAGAGAATCCGGATTGTAGCTCTTGATAATCGTATCGAGAATATATTCCCTTGCCGCAGGGTCCACTCCTCCGATCGGCTCATCCAAGAGGTAGATTTTCGCATTCCTGCTCATTTGAAGTATAAGCTGCAGTTTTTCCATATTGCCCTTCGAAAGCGAGCCGGCTCTGTCGTTTATATCTATCCTGAGACCCATAAGCATAGCTTCAGCTTTTTGCTTATCGAAGTCGTTGTAGAAATCCGCATAGTAGTTAAAAAGCTCATATATCTTCATCCACTTGGGGATATATTCCTTGTCGGGAAGGAAAGACACCTTGGCCTTTGTCGAGGGACCGGGGTTTTCACCCTCTATAAGTATTTCGCCCTCGTTCGGGAAGAGCAGTCCGTTTATTAGCTTCAGCATAGTCGTCTTGCCGCTGCCGTTGGGGCCGAGGAGACCTACTATCTTACCTCCGTTCAAGCTGAGGGAAACCGAATTGAGAGCCTGTTTTCTGCCATAGTATTTACTGAGCTTGCTGATTTTTAATAATTCCATCCTACTCTGCCTCCTTCTCTATCATCTCGATAATTTCTCTCTTGCCGAAGCCGAGGCGCTTCATGTTGTCTAAAAAAGTCTCGAGATGCTTTGTTGCCAAATCTGTTTTTATTTTTTTTATCATATCCTCTTCCTCGCTTAAAAATCTTCCCGACGTTCTTTGTGAGATTACAATGCCTTCACGCTCGAGCTCCTGCATGGCTCTCTGCACCGTATTGGGGTTTACACCCGCGTCTGCGGCTATTTCCCGAACCGACGGCAATCGCTCACCCGGCTTCAGTTCCTGATTTATTATGCGCTCCTTTATTTGCTCCACAAGCTGAAGAAATATCGGCCTCATCGGGTCAAATTGCCATTTCATCTTATAAATACCTCTCCCTTCTCAATTGTATTTTTGTATTAATTAATTAGTACACTAGAACAATAGCACAGCCTTGTCGCTGTGTCAATACCTTTTTTGAAAATTTTTAAAATTATTTTTCTGAGCTTTTAGATATGAATTTATTCATACGCTGCTTATGATTTGATTTTACATTAGTTTTATTGTTAATATTGAGAAGTTTTGATAAACTATTGTTATTACTAGTTTGGGAGGATTAATATGTCTGCTCTGCCAGCGGCTTATTTGGAACTGCTTTCGGAAAAATATCCGAATGAGGCCTCGGTTATGTCGGAGATTATAAATCTGGAGGCCGTACTTGCTCTGCCTAAGGGTACAGAGCATTTTATCAGCGATCTGCACGGTGAATTTGAGGCTGTACGCCACATACTAAATAGCTGCTCCGGCGTTATTCTGGAAAAGGTTAAAGCTTTGTTTGAGCCTACGCTCGGGCAGAAGGCCTGTCACGAACTCTGTTCTTTAATATATTATCCCGCCGAAGTTCTGGCCGAGAAGAAGAGGTGCGGCGAACTTAGCGATGAATACCTGAGAACAACTATAGTTCAGTTATACTCTCTGGCCGATATGCTCTCTAGCAAGTATACAACAGCATCTGTCAGAAAAAGAATACCCCTAAATATGGACTTCATTCTCAACGAACTCATGCATACGAAAAGCAGCGATGAGAGCGAGGACAAAAAGTTCTTTCACGAGGCGCTTATAGACAGTATTATGAACGAAAACTACGCCGTCGAGGTTATTGAAGCTTTTACCGAACTTATTAAAAAACTTGCCGTATACAGACTGCATGTTCTGGGCGACATCTACGACAGGGGTCATGATGCCGCCGGCATAGTAGATCTTTTAATGGAGCAAAAAAATATAGACATTCAGTGGGGTAACCACGACATACTGTGGATAGCCGCCGCTGCCGGCAGTCCCGCTTCCATAGCCTCGCTTATGCGGATTACAATACGCTATAAGATTACAGACACTCTGGAAAAAAGCTACGGCATTTCAATGCGAAAGCTCTTGGACTTCTGTACCGAGGTTTATGGAGATACAAATCACGACACTCTTAAACAGGCTATTACCGTTTTAGACTTTAAGCTTGAAGGACATATTATTAAAAGAAATCCTGAATTTCTTATGGGTAATAGGTTAATGCTCTCGTATGTAGACTATGAAAATTACACCGTTACTTTGGACGGTGTGACACATCCCCTGCTTACACAGAGATTCCCCACCGTTGATCCTGCCGATCCATATAGGCTGAGTGACGAAGAGCAGGAACTTATCGATCACTATGTGAGGGAGTTTAGGGAAAGCCGCAACTTGCGAAGACACATTCTTTTTATTTTGAGAAAGGGCAGCGCCTATCTCTGCTACAACGGCAATCTTCTCTACCACGGCTGCATACCGCTTACTGAAGACGGAGAGTTTGCGAACTTTGAATTTGGCGGCAGAACTTACCGCGGCAAGGCTCTGATGGACTTCTGTGACAAGAGAGTGAGAGAGGCCTATGACAGGCAGGAAGAGCGCGACCTCGACTTTATCTGGTATCTTTGGTGCGGCAGGATGAGTCCCTTTTCGGGCAGGACATATCACACCTTTGAGCGTGCGTATATAGAGAACCGCAGCACTTGGGTTGAGCCCAAGGATGCCTATTACGGACTTTGGGAGAATCCGGAAGTTGTCGGCATGATACTTGAGGAGTTCGGTCTGTCTGCAACGGAGGGTCATATCATAAACGGTCACACCCCGGTTGAGGTTATAAAGGGCCAAAGCCCGATAAAGGCCGACGGGAGACTCTTTATCATTGACGGCGGCTTCTGCAAGGCGTATCAGAAAAAAACAGGCATAGCCGGCTACACCCTCATACAAAACTCACACGGCCTCAGGCTTAAATCTCACAGACCTTTTATGGGAGTTAAGAAAGTTATTTTTGAAAACGTGGACATGCAGTCGGACTCGGTGCCCATCGAAACCTTCCCCCAAAGACACTGTGTCTCGGACACCACCGACGGCAAGAAGATAGAGCAGAAACTCTTGGCTCTCAGAGCGCTTTTGGCTGCCTACAGGAGCGGAGAACTCAGCCCCTCGCACTGACTTTTGATAATAGATTTTAAATCCCCATCCGCTGTCTGCGGACAGCATTCTCTGCTTTAGCTAAAGCTGAGAAAATAATTACAAAATCCTTTTATAGCTGATAACACTTTAGAGCGGTTCTGATGAACCGCTCCTTATTATTGTAAAAACAGCTTGCATTTTGACATTCAGAGGAATATAATTGTTTTTAACATATGAACAGTTGTTCAATTATTGTATTGAGGTGAGTTCTATGAAAAAGGTTTATAAGATAGATGTTGATTGTGCGAACTGCGCCAACAAGCTTGAAGACACGGCAAAGAAATTCGAGGGCATTGAGGATGCAGCTGTAAACTTTATGACTCAAAAAATTCATATCGAGTTTAAAGATGAGGTGTCCCCCGATGATGTAATGCCTGAGCTTCGCAAAGCCTGCAAAAAAATCCACAGGGGCTGCGAAATATACATATGAAAGAGATGAGCACAAAACAGAGGAGCGCACTTATCCGCATTGCAGTCTCCTCTGCTCTTTTATTATTCTTGCTGATATTAAGCCCGAGGGAACAGTTGGGCTTTTTGCTCTTTATGATTCCCTATCTGATTGTGGGCTATGATATTCTTGTTGATGCTTTCTATGGTGTTCTGAACCGCCAGCCCTTTGACGAATGCTTTTTAATGAGCGTTGCAACTATCGGCGCGATTATACTTGGTGAATACTCCGAGGCTGTTGCAGTTATGCTTTTCTATCAGCTTGGAGAGTTTTTTCAAAGTTACGCCGTCGGCAAAAGCCGTAAAAATATTCAGGAGCTTATGGATATAAGGCCTGACTACGCCAATATCGAAGGCGAAAGCGGCGAGCTTATTCAAGTCTCCCCCGATGAACTTGAGCCGGGAACAATCATCGTCATTAAACCCGGAGAGAAGATTCCCATTGATGGAGTTATAATTGAGGGCTCCGCTTCTATAAACACCTGCGCTCTCACAGGTGAGAGCCTGCCGAGGGATGTTTTTGAAGGCGATGAGCTGAAAAGCGGAAGTGTTAACATTTCCGGGCTTTTGAAGCTGAAAACCACAAAACTTTTCGAGGAATCCACCGCATCCAAGATACTGGACTTGGTTGAGAATGCAGGGATTAAAAAATCGAAGCAGGAAAAGTTTATTTCGAAATTTGCAAGAATTTATACCCCCTTTGTCTGCTATTCCGCTCTGGCGCTTGCAATTGTCCCTCCGCTTGTGAGCTATTTTATATACGGCAATTACGACATGAGCACCTGGGTATACAGGGCGCTCACCTTTTTGGTAATCAGCTGTCCCTGCGCACTTGTTATAAGCGTGCCGCTCAGCTTCTTTGCCGCCATAGGAGGCGCCGGAAAAGCCGGAATACTTGTGAAGGGCTCGAGCTGTCTGGAGACTTTATCACAGGTTTCGGAGATTGTGTTCGATAAGACCGGTACCGTTACAAAAGGAGTTTTCGAGCTTAAAAAGATCGTTCCCCTTGAAATATCGGAGTCGGAGCTTTTGGAGCTTGCAGCGCATGTCGAGGCGTTTTCGGACCATCCGATAAGCCGCAGTATAATAAATGCATACGGAAAGACTCCCGACGAGAACAGAATAGGGGAACTTGAAAACATTCCCGGCAAGGGTATTGTCGCCAAAATTGACTCGGAGATTGTTGCCATGGGAAACTCCGCGCTCATGGATGCTCTGGGCATTGAGCATGAGGACGTCTCGGAGCATGGAACCCTTGTCCACACGGCAAAAAACGGCAAATATTTGGGATATATGCTCATATCTGATGAACTCAGACCCAATATGAAAGCCGCAGTTTCCGAGCTTAAAACTTTGGGCATAAAAAGAACTCATATGCTGACCGGAGATCTCAAGTCGGCAGCTCTGGAAGTGGCGGAAAAAGCCGGAATTTCCGAAGTTAAATTCGAGCTTTTGCCCCAAGATAAAGTTCTTGAAATTGAAAAGCTTATGGAAAGCGAGGGCAAAAAAGAAAAGATAGCCTATGTCGGAGACGGTATAAACGATGCTCCTGTTTTGAGGAGAGCCGATGTAGGCATTGCAATGGGCGGGCTCGGCTCGGATGCGGCCATAGAGTCGGCTGATATTGTTATTATGGATGACGACCCGATGAAAATTCCTTTGGCTCTCAGATTCTCTAAAAAATGCATAAGAATCATATATGAGAATATATATTTTTCCATCGGCATAAAGTTCAGCTTTTTAATTCTTGCCGCCTTCGGTTTTACCAATATGTGGTATGCAATATTCGCAGATGTCGGAGTTATGGTCATAGCTGTTTTAAACTCGCTAAGGGCGCTGAATGTTAAAAGCGCGAAAGATTGAGGAGGATGTGTTTTGAAAAATAAAGAAAAAATGTGCTGTGACGAGGTTTTTATTCACGAGGACAGTCTCGCGCTTATTGAGAAGGAAATGCCCTGCGATGAGAAGCTCATAGACCTTGCCGAATTTTTCAGACTCTTCGGAGATTCCACGAGAATAAAAATTATCTTTGCGCTTTCAAAGTCCGAACTCTGTGTATGCGACCTTGCGGCGGCTCTCGGCATGAGCTCTTCCGCGATTTCACATCAGCTCAGGTTGCTCAAGGCGGGAAAACTGGTAAAAAACAGGCGTGAGGGTAAAAGCGTTTTCTATTCTCTTGCCGACGAGCATGTTAAAACTATCGTAAACCAGGGTATGGAACATATCGCGGAGAATTGAGCGTCACTGATTTTTGAATGTTCTCTCTTAAATAACACATTATTTAATACCTGTTTTTGAGCAGACATTCATTTTTTTATGATAAAAGACTTTTTATACATGTATTTTACGAGGTATTAGAAAAATAATGATATACCTTGATATTTTTGTGTTTTAGTATTAAAATCTCCGTATTAAGATTGAAAAATCACATTGTGCATATGGAGGCTGTTTTAAAATGAAGGCTGTTTATGCAGGTAGCTTTGACTGCTACACCAACGGACACCACGATATTGTTCTCAAGGCCAGCAAGCTCTTTCGTGAGCTTCACATAGTTATCGCCGTGAACAGCAACAAAACTCGATCTTATCCGGAGGAGCTTATGGCTTGCGCTATAAAAAAGCTCTTAAATGCCGAGGGGCTGGATAATTGCAAAGTGTCTATATGGAAGGGGCTCGTTGCCGAATATTGCGCTACGAATGAAATATTTTATTCGGTTAGAGGGCTTAGAAACAGCATGGACTACAATTATGAGGAAAGCGTTGCCTCCGTCAACAAGCTCATTATGCCCAATTTGGAAACGGTTTATTTCAGGTCCGACACACCTGCCATCTCCTCCTCAATGGTGAGAGAACTGCACGGCTTCGGCAGGGAGATATCAAGTTATGTTCCCAAAGAAATATGGGAATGTATTAAGCACATGTAAATAATAAAAACAGAGCTGTATGCCGTAACGAGCGTACAGCTTTTTCATTTTTTTATAAGAGAGAGCCGTCAATTCTTCAGACGGCTCTCTCTTTAAATAATGTGCAGTTGTTTTTTAATAGTTCTCGCAGTTAATCTCAAAGAAGCTCTTCGGATATGAGCAGACAGGACATACCTCCGGTGCGGAGGAATCGGCCACTATGTGACCGCAGCTGCGGCATTCCCAAAGCTTGCTCTCGCCTCTCGAGAAAACTTCGTCCGCTTTTACATTCTCTCTAAGAGCGCGATAGCGGTTTTCATGATGCTTTTCTATTGCGGCAACCATGCGGAATTTGGCGGCGAGTTCCGGGAATCCCTCTTCCTCTGCGGTTTTCGCAAAGCCAGCATACATTTTGGTCCATTCATAGTTTTCGCCTTCGGCAGCATCCAAAAGATTTGCTGCAGTGTCGCCCAAACCGCCCAGTTCGTTGAACCACATTCTGGCATGCTCCTTCTCATTCTCGGCAGTTTTAAGGAAGAGAGCTGCAATCTGCTCATACCCTTCATTTTTTGCAACGTCGGAATAGTAGCTGTATTTGTTGCGAGCCTGTGACTCGCCTGCAAATGCCTCCTGCAAATTCTTTTCTGTCTGTGTTCCTGCATATTTGTTTGCTTTAACGCTTTCCTCGAGCTTTTCGAAGGCAGAAGCCGGCTGTTTGCAGACAGGACATTTGAAATCGGCAGCTAATTCCTCCGCCGTGTGTACATAGCCGCATACCTTACATTTCCACTTACTCATTTTTTTCTCTCCTTTATTAATATCGTTATCATTATTGGGTATCATTTCTAAAAGTTTTTTTGTCGCTTCAATCGGGAATTCCGGGGACGGCGGCGCCGCAACCCAAGTTCGGAGCAGCTCGTGTGTATTGCCGCTTTGAGGAAGCATGTATCCCGCTTCTCTAAGCACATCCTCATTAACTAAGCGTATTGATTTTGAAAACGCAGTCATCAGGCGGTAGAAATTGTCGTTTTCTGCGGTTTCTGCCAACTGCCGCGCAATTTTTTCCTGCTTTGCCTTGCTTTTTGCAAGAGCGTTGGAAAGGGCTACCACGTCTTCAGCTTTTTTCTGCTGGGGCGGATAATTCACCGGCACCATGGATATAGCTGCACTCGGACAGGCATCGGCGCATTCGCCGCATCCGATACACTTATTTACATCAATGATGCTGTTCTCGGTGTCGGTCGCGCCTGTCGGACAAACATATAAACATATGCAGTCCTTTGTGCAAAGACGCAAATTTCTTACGGCAAATTTTTTCATGCTTTAGCCCTCCCTTCTGTTTTTTCGAATTTCCACGCAGGCACTTTACAAACCGGACAAAGTTCGAGAGCCGTGTCACCTATATAGGGGAATCCACAGGCAGTGCATACCCATATTTCGCTGTTCTCTAATAATGTATCTTCCTCTTTTTCCCACCGCTGCAGCAGCATGTTGAGCATTTTTGTCACTTTTTCTCCCCATGTGCAAATGCGCCCGGTACCTCTGTCGGCATTTGCTTCCGCGGCAGAGAACAAAGCCGGATAGCCTTCGTTCAAATCCGCTTGGAGCAGCTTTAAAAGCTCTAAAACATCGGCATTCTCTACAGGAGCTGTAACTTCGGCAAAATAGTCGGCTATTTCATGAAACAGCTCCGCCTCCGCCTCTTTATATTGTTTTTCACAGCCGCGCGCCAGATTTGAGCATAGTGCGGAAAATTCTCCGGCAGAAAGCTTCTTCATGTCCTCGTCGGCTTGAATGGGACTTAGCTTTGTTTCTGACACTTCCGTTTTTTGTTCTGTTGTGAATGCCGACTTGCCGGCACCACAGAGAGGACACACCCATAACTCCGGTAAATCCGAAAAAAGCACAGCTTCTTTAGCATCATCATAGATATATCCGCAGATTGTACAGACATATTTCATAGAGTGTTCTCCTTTCATCGGTATTCTTGCTCATTTATTTGACATTGGAACGGACTGGACGGATTTAATTAACGACATTTGGGACAGATGTAGAACACCTTGAGGTCGTAGGAAAGAAAATTTCCATCCAGCCGCTCTTTGATAGACTCTGTAAGGTCTTCTAAATTGATATCGACCAGCTCTTTGCATTTTTGGCAGATTAGATGATCATGCCTTGCGTTATGATCATAGCGGTCGATCATTCCCTCTATCGAAAGCCGGCGAATCAGGTTTACATCGCAGAGTTTATTGAGATTGTTGTATACGGTGGCGCGGGAAACGCCGGGATATGTCTGTTTCAGTGTATCAAATATCTGCTCTGCCGTCATATGTTCCCGGGAAGTATTCACAATGTCATAGATTTTCTTTTCGTATTTAGTCACGTGATTCCCCTTCCTTAAATTAGAATTGTTCTAACTATACTATGTTATGCCGATTCTGATTATAAAGTCAAGTCTTTTATGGAGTTTTCACTTATCTTTTTGTATTTTTATGAAAACCCCGACTCAGCTTTCAGTGTAAGTACAGTAAATGAGCTCCTCAATGACGAGGAGCTCTTGTTCTTCATGAATAGCTTATGCCGGCTTTCACTCTATATCTCTGTTCTCTTCCGTATAGCTGTACTCGGGGAAATCTTCCATTCCATAGGGCTGTTTCAGCATATCGCGTCTCTTGAGTTTGGAATAGTGCTTATCGAGCATGGGTTCAACAAAATAGAACAGAGCTTTTCCGTCCAAGTCGAAGAAAAACACCAGAAACAGACCTACATAGGTCAGGGCCAGAGCTCCCAAAATTTTTAAAAGAGTTTTCTTAAACTTCATATCTCTTTCTCCTTACCAGCTCATTATGTCGTCAAAGTCTAAGAGCGAAGGATCCAAGGGTTCTTCTCTCATGACTGTAAACATGTAGTCGTTTATTATTGAGCGAATCTCAGCTCTTGAGACGGTCCGCTTATCGGGCAGAGCGTGCGGCATCCAGATGGCGTGAATATTTCTCTCTCTGAATTCATCTTCAAAGAGGCCGACTATGCCCTGCATGCCCTTGCACTGAAGCTGGTCGTACATCATAACCATGTCGCAGTTGAAGCGCTCCAAGTTCTCCCAAATCTCGAAGATGTGCTCGTGTCCGCCGACCGCCATTCTTCTCATCGGCGCCATTTCATGATATCTGGCAAGATCGAAGAGGGCGTCTTCCTCGTTGTCGGTGCGGAGCACTATATCGAACATCAGCGAGTCCATATTCATGATGACATTGAGACCCCAGCAGTTGTATGCCCAGGTGCACCAGTTGGAGAAGTAGAGGGGCGCGCAGCTCCAGGCCAAGACTCTGTGCCTTGTCATCGGGAAGGTGTTGATTTTCTGCTCAACACACTTGTTGAGTATCTTTTTTACTTTAGCGTCCGTCTTTGCCCAGATCTCACGGTAACCGACCTGAGAATAGTAGATTCTATAGAGCGCCTGCGCAACGCCGTTGATCGGATAGTAAGGGGTATTTGCTGCGACATCCCACTTCTCGTGTTCGAACTTCGTGAGCTCATTGTATTTTTCGGTGTATTCGACATAGACATCGAAGTCGGGTTTTTCGCCCATCTGTTCTTCAATGAACTTCCATGCTTCCTTAATCTCGTTCATGGTGTACTCGTGAACCAGCGGATCATTGAAGCGCATGGGCTGCGTCATTGAAATCAGCGGCTTATTGAGGAACCAGTCGTGCAGAACGCTTGTGGCAACAGAGGCGTCGCAGGCCTCGTTCGAGGTTATCATCACAGGCGAATAATCGGGTACATCGTCCAAAACCAGAAGTCCGGCCTCTGCCTGACACATCGGGCAGGGGTCTCCCGGCAGGCCGATGGACTGAACCGCATCGATATAGTGAAGAACGGTGTGATTGTTTACGTGGCAGGTGACAAAGTAGGGGACAAGCTGCATGGCTATGTTTTCCATTCTGTCTCGATATCCATAGAAAACGGAGCCGCAGACCGTTTCGTCGTGCATTATTGTCTTATAATACCACTTGTTTTTCTTTCCGCCGTGCAGACGCGTATCGGCGCGGAACATGTGCATAAACTGTCTTATTGTTTCGCAGGTCATGGCTCTATAGTGCCATGCGGATGCCCTTAAAACCTCGCCGCGCATACCTTCGAGCCCCCTGTCGAACCAGTGAAGAGCCGTGAGATAGGTCTGGCCGAACCATCTGTATCTCAAAAGACCCTTTATGGCTATGATGGGACCGCCGAACCTCATGATATCCATAAGGATGCCGCCGTAGTTATAGAGCCAAATCTTGTTGAAATAGTAGAATGTATCCTTAACACCGCGCCATTCTCTGTGCTTATAGAGGCCGGTGTTGCCTATGTAGAGATCTCCCAGACGGCGCTCACCATGCGGTTTGCCGTACCAGAAGTCCTTCAGGACTTTTTTCAGCTTCTTTTTCATTATGCGCCCTCCTGAATCTTTTTAAGTTCTATGCTCTCAACAAAGGCTTGGAATCTTGTGCGGAGCTGACCCACCGAAGTGTTGATGTATTCTTTTTCTATTGAGCAAACTGGGATATTGAAGTCGCGGGGAAGAATCAGCGAGTTTGCAACTCTCTCATAGCTCCAGTATTCACAGAACTTATTGGACTCGACTATTATTCCGTCTACCTTATACTCCTTGGCCAGATCTGCAAGATACTGCTTTCTTCCGCGTATCTCGTGCTGTTCCATATATCTCGGGCACTGGCCGGTATCGAGATAGTGTCTGACCACCGCCTCGAGAGGTCTTTCACCCTCTTTGACTTCTATCTCTTCCCTGCCGGGGAGAGAACCGTAGCAGAATCTGTCGGCAACGACGAGGGCTCCGCAGCTCTCGATAAGCTCTATGAATCCGGGATCGTCGTTCTCGGATCCTGTAACCATGACCTTTACGCGCCAGTTCGGTTTTTTGTCCGGCTCGCGCTTTTTCATCTCTTCAGCCGTCTCTCTCAGATAGGGCAGAATCAGATGCTTCGGACAAACGAGCGAGACCAGCATGATTATTGAAAACTCGTGGCCTGTGATTGTGGGATTGTCGAGCTTTCTGTAGCTGCCGATCTCAGTTACAAGCCTGCACACCTCGTTGTGCTGCTCGATTGCCTTCAAAATCGCCTCATCCGATGTGTCGATGCCGAATTTTTCGCTGAGCTTATCCAAGACATGAGCCTGAAGCTGCTTTGCATAGTGCTCCCTGCCGTTCTCCGATTTTTTGAAAGGAACATCTGTAAATTCACAGAAGAAATCGGGGTTTTCGATGATGGGCATAATCTGCAGATGCTCCTGGAATCTGCAAGTTACGGTGCAGGTCTCTGTTGCCATTTGGGCATCCAAAAAGTTGTAGCCACCCTCGAGAGCCCTCTCTAAAAGGCTTCTTCCGTAGTGGCAGGTTCTTCCGGACATATAGTATGTCGCTACATCCGGCGATGTGCAGCGCGGTGCGCGCAGTCTGACGCTGAAGCAGCCCGGCAGGTCCAAAAGAACCTCGGGCATAAAATAACATGTGTAGCCCAGCGCCCTTAAGCCTTCTTTTTTGGCCTGTCTGACAAGCTCGTTGTTTGCCTCTTGCAGCAGGTCGTCAAAGAAAATCAGGTGCTTTAGATCTCGCATTAATACTTCCCTCCAATATTTTGCTTACTTTCTGCATAAAATAAAACAGCATCTACGAGTCCTTGATAATTAATTTGTTGACTATATCGAATAGAGATTACCAAAGTTAGATTTAAAAGTCAACCAGGTTTTAAACTTTTAATTGTAATTAATATGTTTTAGTCTGATTGACCATGAAAAACGCCTGACTCTCATATAAATATCATTATTTTGTTGTGGTTTGACCAGTTTGCATGGCTGCCCTGATTTTGTCGGTCAGCAGCTTTCAGAGCATCTGCTGAATCAGCGCTGTTGCTTTGACCTCACATTATGCTTGAACTTATTTATAAACTTAGGTTCTTATTTTTACAGCATTTGGCACATTTTCAGCTTATTTTATTTTGATTTGATGTAAGCAAAACGGTTTTAGGGAGTAAAAGCGCCATCCGAGGAAATAAGCTCAGATGGCGCTTTTCACCGATTAACTTTTTGTTTTTCAAATTACAGTGCGCCCATCACCAACGGGAATGTCGCCTCCTGATGACGTTTCTGCTCTGCTATGGTAATAAGATCACCGTTTGCCACAGCAATCAGCTTGTCAAAAAGAATGCGAGCCCCCTGCTCGAGGCTGAGTTCCCCCGATGTAACCCCTGTCAAATCCACATCCATGTGGGCAGAAAAGGTACTCATTGCCTGCTCAGAGGCTGTCAGTTTAATAGAGGGCGCTACAGGAGTACCTACGGGTGAGCCGCGGCCGGTGCTGTAAACCAAAATATTAGCTCCGGAACAGGTAAGACCGATAAGGGAAAGCGGATCAAGACCAGGGTTGTCGACAACGTAGAGTCCATTTTTAGAGGGATATTCGCCCATTTCCAGCACGCCTTCAATTGGGGCACTGCCGCTCTTCAATACGTTTCCGAGAGCTTTTTCCTTGAGTGTAGTGAGGCCACCGGCCTTGTTTCCCGGCGAAGGATTTCCCTCCTCCAGTCTGTGCCCGACAGCAAGTGAGCGATTATAAATCGTACGCAGCATAGATAGAATCTGATCGCTGACTTCCTGCGAACGCGCGCGGGCGAGAACCATGTCGTGGCCGCCTGTCAGACCATTTGTTTCACCGAGATAGCTGGTGCCGCCATTGTATACAATCAGATCAGAGACTATGCCAATGGCAGGGTTGCTGACGGCCGTAGTTGTCCAGTCGGAACCTCCGCATTTTGTGCCATAAATGATATCCGATACAGCGGCAGGCTCGCGCTCCTGCGCAGCGAGCAGAGCTTTGAAATCCCCAACCTTCCGGACAAGCTTTTCAAAGGTTGCGTCGGAAGAGCCATCTTCCTGCATGCAAAGCCATGCCGAGGGTTTTTCATCTTTCGTCTGCTCGTAGAAATATTCCGCCCCGACCAATTCACAACCCAGCCCGACATAGATTACAGCGCCGACATTAGGATTGCGTGCCAATCCTAGGATAACTGCCTTCATACGCTCCACTTCGTTTGGAAGGATGATACAGCCGGTCGGATTCTCAACAACAACGACATCTCGATCGATTGCTCTGAGCTCTGTCAGCGGCTGATTAGCACAAATAACTGTGGAAATTACAAGCAGGTGATTACGAAAGCCGACAAGCCCGTTTTTGCGCCGGTATCCATAGAGCTCCGGCTGTTTATCTAAAGTAAGCGCAGATGAAAAGGTCGTCCTGACGTTAGGATCAAGTTTATAGTCTTCGTCGAGCGCCGCACCGGTCAAGCGATCCGCCAGATTGTGCGTATGTATATGTTCTCCGGGATGAATGGCGCGTGTTGCCACGCCGATCGAATGACCGCACTTGACAACATATGATCCCTCCGGAATCTCAGCACTTGCAATTTTATGTCCGCAGGGGATTGACTCCGATACCTTTATTCCGAGGGAAAAATCGCCCAGATACAACTCGTCACCCGTATCGCAGGCCGACATAGCGGTGACGACATTATCGTCAGCCCTATATTGTAAAACTTTCCTTTTCATAGAAGCTCCTGTCAAAGACCGGCTATGCTTGGAAGCCATGTGCTCAGGGAGGGAAAGAGAGCTACAAGCACAAGTGAGGTTATCAGAGTTACATAGTACCACTTATTGGCTTTGAAAAATTCGCCGATTGAGACTCCCGCAAAATTGCAGGCCAGATACATCGGCGCGCCGACAGGCGGAGTAACACACCCGATAGTCAGTCCAATCACCGCAAGTACGCCAAACTGGACACCGCTGATGCCGAGCGCCTGAACCACAGGATAGAGAACCGGGATAACCATTATAAGATTCGTTGTCACTGAAAAGAACATCCCAAGGATGAGAAACAGCACACAACACGCCAATAGAAAAGCAGTCGGTGTGAGATTGAGCGACGTAATGAAATTAACCATAAGGACCGGCACTCTTGCCATACTAAGAACCCAACTGAAAGCGAGGCCGCAGGCCAGCAGGAACATCACCATCGCAGAAGTGTATACCATATCCTTCAAGATATTCAGCACGCTTTGAAGATTGATTTCCCGATATACAAACGCGCCGACAATTAACGCATAGAAGGCGGCAACACAGCCTGCCTCTGTTGCGGTAAACATACCCGAGAGTGTGCCGCCGATAATAATGACCGGAGCAAAGAGAATGAGAATACTTTCTTTCGTAGCATCCCAGAGCCGCTTCCAGCAGAAATTCTCATGTACCGGGTAGTTGCGTGCCTTTGAGATAAAATAGGTTGGGATCATCATGAGCAGCCCCATAATCACACCGGGGATTGCTCCGGCTATAAGTAATGTCGCTATCGGGACTTCCGCCGCAGCACCGTATACAATCATTGTGGTACTGGGAGGTATAATCGGTCCCACACAGGCGGAGGAGGCGGTGATTGCCGCAGAGAAATCCGCGTCATATCCCTCGTCAATCTGCGCCTTAATCAGGACGCGGCCGATTCCGGCAACATCTGCATTGGCCGAGCCGGACATGCCGGCAAAGATCATGCTGGCAACAATATTGGCCTGTGCCAGGCCGCCGCGGAAATGTCCGACCAGCGCACTGGCAAATTTTACAAGCCTTCGTGTCGCGCCGGACTCATTGAGGATGGAGCCGGCGAGAATGAACATTGGAATGGCAAGCAGTTCAAAGGAGTCGGGCCCGCGGACAAAACGCTGCACAACAATCATATTCGGCAGATTGGGAAAAAGCATGGCATAGATCAATGAGGCCGCGCCAAGACTATAGGCGATGGGCACACCGACTATGATGAACAGAAACAGGACAGAAATGGCGATTACGCTTTCCATGTGTCTACCTCCTCCGGCGTGAGTTTGATAATCTGCACGATTTTAACAAGCGCCACAATCGTCGTGTATGCGCCCCCAATAACGGCAGGCAGGACAAAAATAAAACGGGGAATGCCGTTGGCGCTTGTATAATTTGAGCTCGCGCAAAGCTCAATGCCATAGTAGAACAGCCACCAGCTGACCATGGCGACAAGGAAATTGCTGAGGATCCAGATGATTTTCTTTCCCAGGATTCCCATTCGGTTGGGGAGCGCCTTGAAGCCCGGATGTTCGGCTCGGTTATAAACTAGGGGCGAGGCCAGAAAGGTTATCCAGACCATAGAGAGCCTGAGGACCTCTTCAGCCCAGAAAATGGAATTGTTGAAAAATCTGGCTATGACCTGACATAACATCAGTGTCGCCATAAAGGCTGCAATCGCCATACTTGCCCAGAGCAGAATCCGGTCACAGATATCTCTAATTTTTGTTATAATTTGGACTGTGTGTGAAATAGCAAACCTCTCCTTTCTAAAGATGAAGTATAGTACCGTGCGGAGCGACAGATAATGCCGCTCCGCAGTGTTTTACGGCAGGAGAATCAGAGGTCTTGGGCTCAGGACAGAGCTCGGATTTCGGCAAAGAGATCTTCATCGCCCCAGACATTCCAAATCTTCTCGGCGACGCCGTCCATTGCGGCAATCCACTCATCGCGATCGATGTCGATGATTTGAACACCTTCGTCCTGAATCTGCTTATACTTATCTTCCAAGCCCTCATGAACAAGCTGCTGGTGATATTGGCCCGCCTCGAAGGCCGCCTCGAGGATTACCTCCTGCAGCTCGGGGCTGAAGCTGTTAAACTTATCCTCATTCATCAGAAGCCAGTTAGCTTCATAGACATGGTTGGTCATGTAATAGTACTTGCAGACACTGTAGTAGCCATTGTTGATAAATGAGTCAATTGTCGTCTCGGCGCCGTCAACCGCGCCAGTCTGAAGACCGCTGTAGACCTCACTAAGCGTCAATGAAACCGGAGAGGCGCCAAGCGCTTTCCAGCCTTCTACATAAGTGGTATTTTCGGGGACGCGGACGCGAAAGCCTTTAAGATCCGCCAGAGAGTCAAGCTGCTTGGTGCCATACAGACTTCTGGGTTGACGATACCAGTTGCGAGCAAGAACCCTGATATTGGTGGCATCTTCAAACTGAGAGGCAAGCTCGTCGCCGATCGATCCGTTTATGACTTTGTCAAGGTGATCCCAGTCGTCGATTACATAAGGCAGGGTAAAAATCTGCAGCGACTTGGCGAAGTTGCCGCAAATACCGGTAGCGGGAATTGTTAGGTCAATGGCGCCCATGTTAACACTCTCGACCTGTTCCTGCTCAGTGCCCAGCTGCGAGGAAGGGTAGATTGTGACCGTGATAGCTCCATTGGACTTCTCCTCAAGGAGTTCCTTGAATCGGAGGGCAGTCATTCCGGTTACGGTGGTATCTGCGTAAATTGTTGCAAACGAAAGATCAACGGCTTTGACCGGCTCGGCAGCGGGGGCCTGTGTCTCGGCGGATGTGGAGGTCGTGCTGGACTGTCCGCATGCGCAGAGTGTAAAGATCATAATAACAGCGATAAGTAAAGTGATTAGTTTTTTCATTTGTGGTCTCCTTTCTTGATTTTAAGTGTTTTAAGTGTTTTTGTTCGTATGACGGGCGCGCTGGCGAATTTCTTTTTACTGTTTTCAGTGCTTCCCTCCTTTATTAGTCTTATTGTGCGGAAACAGTTTCCGGGCTGACGCGAAGACGGAGCGCATCTCCGTCCAGAGATATGAGGATATTGCGCCGCCATACGACATCGTTTCTTTCCGGGAAATCGCTGCGGTATAAGGCGCCGCGACTTTCCTGGCGCAGGTCTGAGCTCATCAGCTGCGTTTTCAACACGCAAATGCGATTGAGCAATTCCTGATACCGTGCGAGATCCGCCAAGTTTTTGACTCGGACCGACGCAGCCTCATCTTCAAGTTTGGACAGGGCATCAAGTCCGGTCCGCAGGCTGGAGGCGGAACGGATGATCCCAAGAGCATCATCGGCAATCCGAAGCGATTGTTCCTTGAGATCTTGCAGGTTACCGATGCTTTCGCTGCCAAGATGTTCGGTGCGCCGAGCCAAATCTTCTTGAATCTGCATCGGTCTGAGGACAGCTTTAGGCCCAGAAAGCGCGTATTTTGCCGCGCTTCTGCCAGAAATGGCACCGAAAGACACTGTTTCCGATCCTGCACAGCCGCCGATGCGGTTGGCACCGTGTATGCCGCCGCTTACTTCTCCTGCGGCAAATAGTCCGTCTACCTGAGTAGAGGCATCCGGACGTATTTTGACACCTCCGAGCGTCGTGTGCACCATGGGCGCGACCTCGACGAGCTCCTCAGTAATATCGACGCCGCCTCGCTTTATGGGGTCATAAAACACATTGTGATCGATTACGACCGATTTCCTTGGCAGACTTCGCACATCAAAGTATACCCCCCCATGGGGCGTGGGCGCACCGTGTGCGATTTCGTCGACGATAGCTCGCGCAAGCGTATCTTTCTGTAAGGTTTCGAAACTGAGCCCATGTCGGGCAAGAACATCTTCTCCGTTTTGATTGCTGATTTTCCCGCCGAGCTTTAGCATTGTTGTACACAGGATATTGCCAAATATCGTTTTAGGGTAGATGGCACAGCAGGGCTCAAACTGCTGAAACTCCATATCTACGAGTTCCGCACCGGCTCGCAGAGCAATGGCGTATCCATCCCCCGCCAATCCCTTGGGATATGTGGTGGCCGACTGTGTGTCTCCGCAGCCGCCTGTCGCAAGAATCACAGCAGGAGTCTTGAATACGAGAAACTCACTGGCGTTCAAATCGATACCGACTGCGCCGCAAATAGCTCCGTCAGCTGTATATACATCCAAGATGATAACAGGACTGAGAAACACCACACCAAGCTCGTGACACTCTTCCAGAAGCAAATCCATAAGACGCGATCCCGTCATGGCTTCCTGATGGACAAGCCGCGGCACACTGCAGCCAAGCGGGGACTGCAAGTGGTAGGCTCCTCGCTCATCGCGGTCGAAGGTGAAGCCTTGACGCTCAAAGAAGCTGACTTGCTCTCCGGCCTCTTCGACAAGCGCTTTGATAAGCGCGTTGTCATTAATCTCCGATCCGCTGCGCCTCAAGTCGGCGGAAAATAGCTCCAGACTATCCCGATCTCCGACTGCTGCGCAGAAGCCCATGATGTCCCGTGAAGCGCAGATGCCTTTTTTGTTGACCACAGTGACACGTGCTCCTGCGGCTGCAGCTTCCCGTGCGGCACGAAGTCCGGCAAGCCCTGCGCCAACGACTAAAACATCTGTTTGTTTAACCTGATAAGTCATAGACGGTATCTCCCTTCATGTGTTTTGGGCAAGCAAATAATATGCCTGCCGAGCAACGACAACTTATTCATTTGTCGCGATGCGATGCAATGGATTTTCACCTTGGAATCCATATATGTGCCACGCATGATGACTGTTTTGATCAAAGCTCAACCTCCTTGCAGTTTTTGCTTCACATTTCGACGGCAGCTTGAAAACCCTTAAAAACAAAAAAACACCGTTCCCAGTCACACTCAAGATCAAAAAAGACCGTTGCGTGATGAGACGGTGGATAATGTTACCGTTATCAAATCTCCGGATAGCTGGCAGGGAGTTTGTCGCCACAGAGAAATGGACAGGTTTCCAATCTCACATCATTTTCATTTTTAGTGCAGGTAAATTACCAATTCTACCTTATAATTATTATTAATTATGCCCTCTGTTTTGTCAAGAGAGAATCCCACAGACCTGGGAGATTCTACCTTTTCTACAAAAACAACAGAAGATCCTTTGTACATAATAACGAATCACAGGGCTTTGTTTTAATAACATTCCGTGATTTTATCTCCAAGCAAGAGAGCCGGAACCAGCGTTATTCTCTCTCTTCATTCGCATTCAAGCAACGCTCACACCACTTCTGATAGCTGTCAACAGCTTGCTTGTAAGCGACGACAATCGACTTCTGTATGCCGGAGTGATATCGCGAAAAGGCTGTCAGAATCTCTTCATTATCCTCAGCAATACATCGGCCAATCATCTGTGTGCAGATAAAGTTCTTTGCGACTGCGCTGACCATCGTGACATTTGCATCGACAATCTGTGATGTTTCAACATCAATCAACAGTCCGACCGCCATGCGCTTAAAATGCTGCCCGCTGATGCTATGGTGGCTGACATTGCTCTCGCCTACAAAGTAGTGGTAACGCTTCTCTCGGAAATCATAAATATTCCTTCTTTTTTCAGAAATCTCTTTGCCATATTGATAATCCATCTCGTCAGAGATCATCTGATTATCTCCTCCCTCCTTATGTTAGACCTATTTTTTATTCTTTATATGTGTTTCGGGAAAGCAAAGAATATGCCTGCCGAGCAACAACAATTTCTTCATTTGTCGCGATGCAATGGATTTTTACCTTGGAGCCCGGAGTCGACAGCTCATGAGGAGCAGGAACTTGAACATTCTTTTCACAGTCAAGCTGTACCCCGAGGCACGAAAGAGCTGTACATATCTTTTCGCGAATATAGCTTGAGTTTTCGCCGATTCCACCTGTGAAGGCAAGATGATCCAGACCGCCGAGCTCCACATAAAATGCACCGACTGTTCTGATTACCCCAGCACAGAATACATCCAGCGCCAGCTTTGCACGATTATTCCCTTCTTCCATAGCGGCCTCGAGATCACGCACGTCATTGCTGATGCCAGATAAACCCAGCAATCCGCCAGTCTTTGTCAACCCCTCTATAATTTCGCTCTCACTCAGTCCTTGACTTTGAAGGAAAGGAATCAGAAAAACATCTGCATCCCCAGTGCGGTTTGCGTGGACAATCCCAGTTTGCAGCGAGAATCCAAAGCTTGTATCAACACTTTTGCCGTCGGCAATCGCACAGAGGGAGCAGCTTCCGCCAAGGTGGCAAGAAATCAGCCGTCCGGTAGCTCCTTCTCGCCGCGCCAGTTCCTGAGAAATGAAACGGTGTGAAGCGCCGTGATACCCCAGCCGCTTTAGACCGAAACGCTCATACCAAATGTATGGCACACCGAAAAGTCTGCGCTCCAGAGGAATCGTACTGTGAAAGCCGGTTTCAAATGCTCCGACTCTCCGGGCAGAGGGGATAAGTTTCTCTATCAGCCGAATAACCTCAAGATATGGCCTGTTGTGTGCGGGAGCGATGGGGGTGTATTCTTCCATCCCTGCCATGACCGGCGCCGTCAACTCGTGCACATCGAGATAGCCTTTAGCAATAACCGTTTTAAAACCGACACAATCGATTTCATCGCGATTGTTCAGAACGCCAATTTCAGGGTCTGTGAGGCAGGTGAGAGCTCGCAGAATCCCGTCTGAGTAGTCGAGAATGGACTGCGCTTCCCGGCGGATGTTGAGATCGTCATGGACGCGCGTGTATAGAAATATTCCCGCGTCTGGACTTCCTATTCGTTCAATCCGAGAGATTGCAAGACATCGCTCTTCCGGCATGTCGAATATCCTAAACTTTAGCGATGTACTTCCAGCATTACAAACCAGTAGTTTCATGTTTATGGCCATTCCTTTCCGCTGCACTCAAAAGCACCAAATTGAAAGTTAAGCAGTTGCCTCTAAGGCAGCAAATCATAATTTTTTAGGATATGCTTGAGAAAACAGGCACACTACAGAAAATGTGGAAATCGGCAGGCTCAAGCATGCGTCGGTCTTAATGTTTGTGTGTGCCGGATAAGTTTTCAAGCACCAATGAATAGAACCTTACTCCCTGTTCCATTAATCTTTAGAGAAGTGGACTGCTTCAATCTTTCAGTGAGCGTTCTAGCTCTACCTGCTCGCCCTAAATACTGCCCTGATGATATGGGTAATGCTCAAAATCGCTACCCTCATCTGCTGCGTGACAGATATCACAAATCTTTTGTTGTCACCCGTATCGCCCGTATCGCCTCGCTATCAGGGCATGATATCCACTAACAAGGAAATTCTTTGCGCTTGTAGATGGAAAAATGTGTGCTGAACAAGCTGATAAGCTCTACATCGAAAGGCTGATTACCCTCCGGCACGCTGTGAGGTTTCTGTTAAATAGGCTTTTTATTCTCCAGCAGGGTCATTTAGCACAATCTTATTTTGCCTGCTTTCCGAGGAATTTTAGTTTGTGCGCACTTTTTTGGAGCGATATCCAAACTACAATGTTTCAACCCGATGCCTCATCTTTTAAGTAAAACAGTTCATACCTGCAGTTCTGTGAGTATTTTGAGTCCGGTGACAATGCCGCAGAGTTGATCCAAGCCCGAGCTTCCCCCTATGCTGGCCAAAGTTCGGACAGAGCTGTAGTCTCGTTGAAGTAGGACATCATACATTGCTGCTGTCAGAGGAGCCGATTGCCATCCCTCGAATGCAGGTTTGACAAAACTCCAGCCCCAAGGATTTGTCTGAGAAGGTGAAATGTTGCTTGCAAGGGCTGATAGGAAGTCCGAGACAAAGGCTTTTTCCCGTTCATTCAATGAAATCATGCCAAATAAAGCAATCATTCCGGTCAGAAAGTCGTCCCCGGCGGGACTCAGTCCCATTCCAAGGCCGCACAGAGATGCCGCATATTCTGCGGCAACCCTGCTGTTACCAAGCCGAGCTGCACCGAACATACCTTCGATCTGTGTCTGAAACGACTCGTGTGCAAAGTTCTCTGCCCAGCTATTCTCCGATGAGGGCAGAGAAAGAATCACTGAAATCAGGGATGTTTTATGGGCACGAGAGAGGAAAACGGATAGTTGGCTTAATGCCTCCTGCCGCTGAGCATCCGAGCAGGGAAAGCGCGTTTTGATTCGGAGATCCTTCCGAAGTCGCATGTTGGAAAAACACACGGTTTCACCTTCGATTTGCAGTTGACTTCCTTGCCAAACTGTCCGCCATCCGGGCCTTACACGAAATTGAATCGGCTCCAGTCCCTTTGTTACAATTCCAAGTGGGGTGGCGTAGGGGGCCTCGTATAGCGTAACGCAATAAGGGGGGTAGGATAAGCTCAGGCTTTTCGATAAAACGGCATTCACTGTACCGGATTTTGTAGTCACACAGCGAAAAGCAAGGGCACCGACGTCAAGCGCCTTGCAACTCAAGTGCTTTCCTCTTCCTCATAGCGATCCAGGAAAGCACGAAGTGCCGACAAATAATGCTCAATCGGAAAACGCGCCGCACCCGCACCGATTTGTCCCCCCTGTTTTGAAATAATACCACCATGCATAATGGGCGTGATGCCGGTGCGCACAACCTTGCGGATATCAATCCCAATTCCGGGACCAGTAAAGTCCAACAATGGCAAAGGATAGCTGTTGTTGACAGCATAGGTAATCAGACGCATTTCCTCCGACTGTGCGATTGCTTCGCGGTAGCCACCGTCGCGCAACTGTAAGACAATCGGGGCTGCGGCTGCGGAAAAACCGCCAGTTCCAACGACCTCGCTGACCGTGCTGTCGCCGATATATGCATTGGCATCCTCAGGTCCCCATTCAGAGGAAAAGTAAGAGCCAACAAAATAAGGTGCATCGGCCAAAAACCAGCTTTGGCCAGTTCCGCCGACTTTAATGCCAGTCATAACACCGTTCTGCACACTGTTGGTGACGATAGTGGAGAAGGGAATATCCATAGCCGCGCGCGCCACAGCCATGGAGGCTGCAAGGCAGACGGGGTGGAACCATCGTTCCGTGGAGGTGAACTGTTCTATACAGCCGACAACCGTCTCGAGATTGATGCCCGCACGCAACAGCATGGGCACAATCTCATTTACGAGAAGCAATCCACCGGCTGTCTGGCGTGTGTGCATTTCGTCACCCATCTGCAGTCCCTTGGCGATAATGCTCTTGACGTTGATGCCGCCGCCAAGTTCAAGCGCCGCTGTCACTGCAGGAGCAAACACATTTTCGATGTACTGAAGATTTGCCTCTACTTCCTCGTTGTATACGCCCCAGACACCGAGTCCGACACGCCCTTCGAACGGGATGCAGTAACCTTCCAGCCCGGTTTTAGTATCACGGCAGACATTGACAACCATATGCGGTGTGATGATACCGATGCCTGCACCAACACAGAAATGGTCGTTGGCGGATTCAACCAGAATCTCGCCACTTTCAATCATGTCTCTTGCCGTCTCGCGGTCGGGAGCAAGTTGCTCGTGGAGCACACCGCCGATAATGCCTCTCTGGTGTGCCGGGATCATATCTTCCCAAGCAATCGGCGGACCAGAGTGCAGAATCATATTTGGCTTGATGCCTGGTACGACATCAATTACGCGCCGAATGCCGATAAATATAGGCTCGGCGTCCAGCATTGCGTCGACAGCACGCTGGTTTGCTGCCTCGATTTTCTCAAGCAAACCACTATTCTCTGCTCTCTTGAGTCGCCGGAGAAGCTTTGCGTCGGCAGGAGGTCGCCAGTCAATTTGATGAACGGGAACTGCCTGTTCGCGCATACCGTCCGCAAAAGCGGCAACACCAATGTTAACTACCTGCATGTTGCTGATAATCTTCATGTTTATGACCTTTCCTTTCCGCTGCACTCCAAGGCACCAAAGTGAAAGATAATCACTTGCCTCTAAGGCAGCAAGTCATATTTTTTAGAATACGCTTGAGGAAGCAGGCACACTGCAGAACGTATGGAAATTAGCAGGCTCAAGCACGCGTTGGAGTGAATGTTTGTGTGTGCCGAAATTCTTTCAAGCACTAACGAATAGAACATTACGCCCTGTATCCTCAATCTTTAGATATGCGGACCAATTCTATCTTCCGCTCTTATGCTTCCTCCGTTACAATCAGGCCAGCCAGCAAAGCCGCGCGGCAGTTGCTCTGCAATACCTTTACGCCGAGATTCTGCAGTCGGATTGTCTGCTTCTCAAGACCTTGCGGATCAAGATCTGTCCCACATACAGATGCAACCATGCAGATTGGCCGACCTTCGGCCTTACTGGTTTTCATAATATGTCGAAGAGTCTCTTCAATGGTTCCCACAGGGTCGGGATGAACGGCCGAATGTCCCAGAATCAGATCAAATAGGATTACGCCAACCTCCGGATCTCGGCTCTCCTGGAGCAACCTTTCGTTGAGAATCGAGGGATCCATAACCGGATGCGGTTTGCCTTTAGTAAACTCTTCATCGCCCATATCCACTAGCGTGTTCTCTATGCTCTGGCGACTGTTCTTCAACAGCTCTGCCTTGCCAAAGCGGATGTTGGAATGAAGATTCGGAACAAACTGTTGCAACAGGGCTACAGCCTCTTCGCTATGTGTTCCGCCACAGAACACCCCCCGCAGGTAGCGTTGTTCGGGGCGGAGCTTCGCGCGCTCCTTCAAGGCAGTGTCGGCCAATTCCTTTTTCAACAGTGTGACACTGTCATGGAGTTCGGGTTTGATGCCGCAGTCAAGCGTTGTCGCCATACGCGCAGCCTCTTCGAGCGTAGCAGCGGCGTAAGCTCCGGATAAGCGGACTTCCTCCGCATTGCTCCCCAGAAAGAGAATAATAACAGGCTTCCTGCATTTGGATACCTCAGCGTATATCTTTGCAGCAGTCTTAGGGTGGGGAGGTTTTGAAACTAGGACAATCACCTTTGTTTCTGTGTCCTCCTGCAGGAATCTCAGCCCTTGGAGCATTGTGCTCCCGCCGACTTGTTCGGAGATATCCCGCCCACCGGTGCCAATGGCCTGGGATATGCCATGTCCGAATTGATGGACAAGAACAGCTACCTCCTGGAGGCCGCTGCCACTGGCAGCAACAATGCCGATACTTCCTTTCCGAACCTTGCTCATCAAGCCGACAGAAATTGTGTCGATGATTGCTGTCCCGGCACTCGGCCCCATAACCAGCAGATTCTTCTCTCTGCCAATTCGCTTCATCTCCAGTTCATCTGCAAGCGGTACATTATCGCTGAAAATAAAGACATGCATACCTTTCTCGAGTGCATTGATTGCCTCATCTGCTACGTATTCCCCGGGAAGAGAAATAATAGCTAGGTTTGGACTCTCACCGGTGTTGAATAGTGCATCGAGACTGGAATACACTTTTTTCACTTCACTCCCCTTAGCCGGCTTGTTTTTCTCTTCAAGAATCGCGTTTACAAAGTCACGAATCTGCTGGTCAGAGATATCATCAGTTGTGTCGACGGCAATGATAAGATCACTTCCGTCCGCACGACTGGTCTCATCGTTAAGAGCGCCAAATTCACTCAAGACAGTTTTGTTAATGTCTGTCCCCATGACAGCTGTCGCTCGCTTCACGCCCTCCATCTCGTTGATCTGGCGCGACACTCGCATAAGGAATGTTGAATCCATATATGTACCGCGCATGATGACTGTTTTGATCAAAGCTCAACCTCCTTGCAGTTTTTGCTTCACATTTCGACGGCAGCTTGAAAACCCTTAAAAACAAAAAAACACCGTTCCCAGTCACACTCAAGATCAAAAAAGACCGTTGCGTGATGAGACGGTGGATAATGTTACCGTTATCAAATCTCCGGATAGCTGGCAGGGAGTTTGTCGCCACAGAGAAATGGACAGGTTTCCAATCTCACATCATTTTCATTTTTAGTGCAGGTAAATTACCAATTCTACCTTATAATTATTATTAATTATGCCCTCTGTTTTGTCAAGAGAGAATCCCACAGACCTGGGAGATTCTACCTTTTCTACAAAAACAACAGAAGATCCTTTGTACATAATAACGAATCACAGGGCTTTGTTTTAATAACATTCCGTGATTTTATCTCCAAGCAAGAGAGCCGGAACCAGCGTTATTCTCTCTCTTCATTCGCATTCAAGCAACGCTCACACCACTTCTGATAGCTGTCAACAGCTTGCTTGTAAGCGACGACAATCGACTTCTGTATGCCGGAGTGATATCGCGAAAAGGCTGTCAGAATCTCTTCATTATCCTCAGCAATACGCCGGCCAATCATCTGCGTGCAGATAAAGTTCCTTGCGACCGCGCTGATCATCGTAACATTTGCATCAACAATCTGTGAAGTTTCAACATCAATCAACAGTCCGACTGCCATGCGTTTAAAATGCTGTCCACTGATGCTCTGGTGACTGATGTTGCTCTCGCCTACAAAGTAGTGGTAACACTTCTCTCGGAGATCATAATTATTCCTTCTTTTTTCAGAAAACTCTTTACTGTATTGATAATCCATCTCGTCGGAGACCATTCAATCATCTCACTATCTTTATGTTAGACCTGTTTTGTATTCTTTTATTTATTTTGATTGTAATTCAGTTTTGATTAAATCACGGCGATATAATATATTTTATACTATTATTATATCTTTTTGTTTTTGGTATATTTTATCACAAGTTTTTTAGTCAAACAACCTAACTTAACAGCATGTGTCAACAAAAAGTTGGAAAGCTATCTTTGAGATGAAAAACGAGATCTTGAGAATAGTAAAGCCAGTATCTGAACATAAGGATTCTTGTTTTTACACTGTCCAAATATTCTTTACTATTCTAAAGGAAAACCTGCTTGCAAAAGAAGCATAAAGGCAAAAAACCGCTCCAGTGGCCAAATAGCAGCTAAATGGCATTTTGGAGCGGGATTTGTTTTTCTGTAAACAGCAAGAAAGCCTTGAAAATCAAGGCTTTCAGGTGGAGCTGCTAGGCAGGCTTGAACTGCCGACCTCGTCCTTACCAAGGACGCGCTCTGCCTACTGAGCTATAGCAGCAAAGTAAACTGCCCACGGCTACTGCCGCGGGCAGCTGGCGACCGAGAAGGGGCTCGAACCCTCGACCTCTAGCGTGACAGGCTAGCATTCTAACCAGCTGAACTACTCGGCCTTGAGCACGATGAATATAGCAAAGTTTTCTCTGTTTGTCAACACCCTATTTTGTTTTATGTAAAATTCCCCCACAAGTATGTAAAATATACTTGTGGGGAAACAATTTTTTATTTAAAACTCACTTAAGCTGCATCGTCCGCTTCTTCCGACTCCTCATACTCCTCATCTATCGTCACAGTGTCGGGCGTCGGAGTGGGCGGGGCAATGCCCTCCTGTATTTCCCATTCCTCCAGAAGATTTCCGAAAATCATGGTGTCTCCGCCTACCTGCGGCGGCGGGAAGTCCTTGTTCACCAGACCAGCGTGTATGGGCTGCATTACCTTCTTCCAAAGCTGGGCTGCGGGATTGCCGTAGACCGCCATGTACTCGTTTATATCATAGCCCGTCCATACTCCCGCAACATAGTAGGGAGTTATTCCGACAAACCATCTGTCCCAGTTATAGGAGGTGGTGCCGGTTTTTCCGCCGACAGTCATGCCCGGAATTCTGGCTTCGGTGCCGGTGCCGTAGTTTACGGCGTTTGTCAGCATATTACACATGTTGTATGCAGTGTTTGCCTTCCAGGCCACATGGCTGCGCGGCGCATTGTCCAGAATGAGGTTTCCCTCGGAATCTGTAACCCTCTCATATGTTCTGGCATAGGTAAATATACCGTCGTTTACAAAGGAGCAGAATGCCTGGGTTATCTCTCTCACCGAGATACCGTAGGTGAGCTGTCCGAGTGAAAGAGGGGCATATGAATTGTCGTCGGGAACCAGGCTCGTGACCCCGAGCTTGTTCACGAGGTAGTCGTAGGAGTTGGATGTTCCGAGCTTATCGAGCACCTGAGCCGAAACTGTGTTCAAAGAAAGCCTCAGTCCGTCTCTTATGCGGACTATTCCCCTGTAGTTGCCGCCGGCGTTTCCGGGGTACCACGATGTGCCGCTGAGCTGTATTTCATCGGGACCGGCATCCTTGACAAAGGTTTCCTGCGTTATGAGCCCGTACTCCAAGGCCGGACCGTAGACCGCAATCGGCTTTATGGAAGAGCCGGGAGGCCGCACAGTGTCGCAAGCGCGGTTGAGCAGGAGGTTGGCATTTTTCTCGCCTACCCCGCCCGCCATGCCGAGAATGTTGCCCGTGTAGGGGTCCATAACAACTATGGCGGATTGAAGCTGCTGTGTCTTGGACGGTCTGTACGGTTTGGGAATCTCCTCGAGATTTTGATATACGGAATCAATGATACCCTGAATCCACGGATTGTAGAGCGTATATATTCTGTAGCCGCCGTTGTAGAGCAGCTTTATGGCGCTGGGTCTGTCGATACCCTTTCGTATCATAAGGTCGTTGGTTATGTCCTTTATGACCGCTTCGACATACCAGCTGTAAATCTCGCCTACACTCTGTACACCCTCGGATCTGACAAAGACCAGCGGCTGTTTTTTTGCCTCGTCATACTCGCTGAAGCTTATCATGCCCTGCTCGTACATCTCTCTTAAAACAAGTTCCTGACGCTCTTTATTCTGTTTTTCCGAGATGAACGGATCGTATCGAGACGGCCAGTTTGTTATGCCGACTATGGATGCGCATTCCGCCAGCGTCAGATCCTTGAGGTTTTTTCCGAAGTAGGTTTTCGCTGCAGAGTTTACACCGTAGCAGTCCTCGCCGAAGTAGACGGCGTTTAGATACCACTCTAAAATTTCTTTTTTATCGTAGTTTTTTTCAAATTCCAGCGCTCTGAAAATCTCGAGAAGTTTTCTCTGTACCGTGGCATCCGACTTGCCCGTGAGGTTTTTTATGAGCTGCTGTGTTATTGTGGAGCCCCCGAAGTCGTCTTTCATTGTGAGGAACATATTGAAGAAAGCGCCCGTTGTGCGATACCAATCGACTCCCTTGTGTTTATAGAAGCGCTTATCTTCTATGGCAACTACTGCATCTCTCATATATTTGGGTATGTCATTATAGTCAACCCATATTCTGTTCTCCGCATCCTTCAGCGTGACAAGCTCTTGCCAGTTGCCCTCTGCATCTTTATAATAGACTATACTGCTCTCTGCCAGACTGTAGTCTGCCAGCGAAACATCAAGGCTGTCGGTAAGGCAGGTTTTCACGTAGTAGCCAAAAATTGCCGTGAACAGCACCCCTGTTGTTGCGAGTATCAAAAAGATTGTGCCTATAACTTTGAGCACAGTCCCAACTGCGCCGAAAGCCGTGCCGGCAGCCTTGTCGGCAATTTTGCCAGCCCCCTTTATAAAACTCTGAGCTTTGTTTTTTTCTTTATTGTTATTCTCTATATCATCCAAAATCACACACCTCCACGAGATGGTATATAATTATATCACAGACTCAATTCCTTGCATAATACTTTTTGAACGGACCGCGGCGTCCGCTTTGCAGCAATATCACAGTATTTGCAAAATTTATTTGCAAAATACGTGTAAAAATATTATCATATAGTTGAACGAAATATTTGTAGGAGTTTAACTATGAATGAAGAATTTGAAGGCAAGCTAATAAGCGTTGAGGACGAAGACGGCAATCAGTTCGAGCTTGAGTTCATCGGCAGCATGGAAATGGACGGCAGAGAATATTGTCTTCTGCTCCCCACTGACATGGAAGAGGATGACGAGGACTTCGGTTACATTATTCTCGAGAGAACCGAAGATGACGGCGAAGAAATTTATCTCTCTATCGATGATGAGAATCATCTCAATTCAGTCTATGACAGCTTTATGGCCTTGCTTTATGATGAGGACGTAGACTCGGAATAAAACGGATTAAACCTCTGCCCTGCTCGTGGAATTCGGCCCATTTAAACCCACAATTTTACCTTGGGTCAGCCAGATCGCTTCGTGGTTTGCAGGCCTCCCGATTCTCGGATGTTGGAAGCAGTAAAGCGAAGGTGAGGCGTCCCACCTGCAGTCTTCGTGCAGGTTATATTTGGGCCCCACGGCATGGGCGGAGAAAGTCGGCGACATTTGTCGCCGACTTTTTTTACTTGCTTTCAGGGCTTTCCGGCGGCGCTATCTCCTCGAACATAAGGTTTAAATCGACCTCTGTCTCTATGCCGTCCACCGTCCCCGTCATGGAAAACTGCCAAATTATATGTTTATAGTAAAAGTCCGGCCATTCGTCAATTGCACCTATCCAGTAATCGAAGTCCTTGACTCTTTCCAAATCATAGTACTTGTAGCCAAGAGGTCTGAACATATAGACCATGGGTGTGTAGCCCGCATCTTTTATTATTTCGCTGAACACAAGAGCTGAGGCTGTAAGATTCTCCTTGTTGATATGGGCGCTCCTCGACCCCTCGAGCCTCATGGGTTCCCAGTCGAAAGCTACAGGAAGGCTTATGTCCTGCTTATAGGGCTTTAAGAGGTTTATAACGAACTGCGCCTCCTCTGCCGCCTCAACGGCGCCTGTTGCCTGGGAAAAGAAGTAAATTCCTATCTTGAGTCCCGCCTTGCGGGCATTTTTTATATTATCCTCAAAGAATTCATCTACCATTATATTGCCCTTGGTGTAGCCTCTGTAGCCGCAGCGTATCAAGGCAAACTCAATTCCGTCGGCCTTGACCTTTTCCCAGTCAATCTCGCGCTGGTGCTCGGATACATCGATGCCCAGCTTTGTTATATAGCCTTCCCCCTTATACTTGGCTATATTGCCCTCATAATAAAACTCGCTCTTTTTAAAATCCGACTTTGGGACTCCCTTGGCCTCCGGAACCCATTCTTTTTCGTGCCCTGTATTCACAAAAACCATGCCCTCGTGCTCGTCGGTACAGGCGGAGAGCGCCATAAGCATTACGGTAATAATTATTAAAAATATAATGAACTTAATTCTTTTCAATTAGATTCTCCTTTCGGAAACTTCTCGAGATAATACCATTTTTTCACTCTAAAATCAAACTTTGCCCGGGTTTTCACTGCTGTTTGGATAAAACGCCCGCACATGAAGATTTTTTCTTCGTTTTTAAATGGAAGAACAGCAGAGCACAAACTATATGCCTTGTGCACTAATTCCCATCTGCTATCTTATCGACAGCGTCTCCCCCTTATGTTTAAGGGAGAGAAAAGAATCGTGTTAAAGCTATAGAAACAGCTGCCGCAGAATAACAATCTCTCAGTTAAAAAACTTCCGATTTTGCCAGCTCTCTTTACACAAGAGAGCCAAGGGAAAGCGCAAATTATAAGTTTATAAGCATATAAAGCGGCTCCGCTTTTTTGAAGAGGAGCCGTTTTATATCTAATAAATATATTTATATTTTATTTTGAATCTAAATATTTTATTGCCTTGGTGGCGGCGACAGCTCCGTCGGAGACGGCGGTTACAAGCTGTCTCACTTCCTTGCAGCGGCAGTCGCCTGCAACAAAGAGCCCCTCTGTGCCGCTTTCACAGCCCTCGTCAACATCGAAAAATCCCTGAGCATCGAGCGGAGCTAAAGCCTTAAAAGCTGAATTGGAGGCAAGGTATCCAACCAGAATGAAAAGGCCGCTGATTTTAATATCTCTTATATCCCCTGTGAGCACATTTTTCACGCTCACAGAGCTTAAGTTCTCTTCTCCGTTTAATGAATGCAGCTCGGAGTTTAAGACCTCTTCTATATTTGACCTCTTCCGCAGAGCCGAAACTGTTTTCTCTTCGGCTCTGTATTCATCTCTTCTGTGTATTATGTAAACCTTTTTACAGATATCGGACAGCATCAGCGCTTCCTCTACTGCTGTGTTGCCGCCTCCGACAACGGCGACCTCTTCTCCGGAATAAAAGGCTCCGTCGCAAAGGGCGCAGTAGGAGACTCCGTTGCCTTGGAAGAAGTCCTCTCTTTCCAATCCGAGAGCTCTCTTCTTTGTGCCTAGAGCCAAAATTACCGCCTGTGAGTGATGCCGCTCTCCGTCGGAAGTTTTAAGCTCAAAGCATTCGGAGTTTTTCTCAACTTCGATAACCTCTCCAAGCTCAAACTCGGCTCCCAATTCAAAACACTGCCCCATAAGCGCCTCGGTATATTCTTCTCCGCTGATCTCGGCTATCGCCGGATAGTTTTGCAGCTTGCCTGTAAGCGCTATCTGTCCGCCGAAATTTCCTTTTTCGATTATCATGCATTGCTTTCCCGCTCGGAGGGCATAGAGAGCCGCCGTAAGACCTGCAGGTCCCCCTCCCACAACTATGATATCCCAAAGCATTTTCATCATCTTCTCCTAAATCTCTTTTATATGCGTCCGGGGATGCAGAGCATCCCCGGCGCTTATATTGCGTGTTTTTTCATATCGACCCTGCCGTCGGGCAAGAAGCTTATGCCCTCTTTGAGAAGTCTTTCTCTTTGGACTTCTATCCCGCCCATGCCGAATCCGGTACTGAGGCTGCCATCTTTAAATACAACTCTGTGACAGGGATATTTTACGGGATCTTTATTGCTGTGCAGGACAAAGCCGACTACGCGCGAGGCTCTGCTGTTTCCGGCGAGCTGGGCCACCCTGCCGTAGTTCATAACCGAGCCTTCCGGTATGCTCGCAACAATCTCGTAAATCCGCTCTTTAATCCCGGACATACTAGGCCTTTACGCTCTCGAGAATGAAGCTTTTTATTGCTCCGGCCCCGGAAACTTTGTTTGTTCCCTCGGGCGTCACGCTGACCAGAGTCGGGGCCTGACGAACTCCCAATTTCAGTGCAATCTCCTTGTTTTCCTGGGCATCGAGCTCTTCGTATTCCACTAAATTATCCTCCAGAAGCTTCCTTGCTATTTTGCAGTTCGGGCAGGTCTTCGACGTGAAGAGATAGATGCCGTTTGCCAAAACTCCTTCGGCGGAAACCGTACTTTCTTCCTGCTTGCGGCCGTGGTCAAGGCTGTGTCTGTGCTCCTCGATATGGCTGTGGTTGATATCGTATTCCGTACGGTCCTTATATTCCTGTGTTTTGCCTGCGTTCCAGTTCTGCACGGGCCTGTAGTAGCCTGTGATTCTGGAGTAGACCTCTGCGGTCTCGCCGCAGCTTGGGCAGTTGAAATACTCGCCCGTGAGGTAACCGTGATTTTTGCAGACAGAGTATGTCGGGGACATTGTATAGTATGGCAATGAATAATTCTCGGCTATTGTGCGCACGAGGTTGGCCGCTGCCTTCCAGTCGGGAAGCTTCTCGCCCAAAAATGCATGGAATACCGTACCTGAGGTGTAGAGCGTTTGGAGTTCGTCCTGAATATCGAGAGCTTCGAAAATGTCTTCCGTGAAGCTTACCGGCAGATGCGAGCTGTTTGTGTAGTAGGGAGTGCCGCCGGGCTCTGCTGCGGTGATAATCTTCGCAAAACGCTCTCTGTCGTGCTTTGCAAGCCTGTAGCTTGTACTTTCGGCGGGTGTTGCCTCTAAGTTGAAGAGGTTGCCGTACTCCTCCTGATAGTCGCTCAGGCGGTCGCGCATATGTGTGAGAACCCTCTTGGAAAACTCCTGGCACTTGGGATCTGTCATGTCGGCTCTTATCCACTTGGCGTTGAGGCCGGCTTCGTTCATTCCGACCAGGCCTATTGTGGAGAAGTGATTGTCGAGAGTGCCGAGGTAACGCCTTGTGTAGGGATAGAGTCCCTCGTCCAAAAGCTTCGTTATTATTCTTCTTTTTGTCTCTAAGCTTCTGGCGGAGATGTCCATAAGCTTGTCGAGTCTCTTCATGAAGTCTTCCTCGTCCTTGGAAAGAAATGCAAGCCTGGGCATATTGAGGGTTACAACGCCGATGGAGCCTGTGCTCTCGCCGCTTCCGAAGAAGCCGCCGGACTTTTTGCGAAGCTCTCTGAGATCCAACCTGAGTCTGCAGCACATGCTTCTGACATCGGAGGGCTCCATATCGCTGTTTATATAGTTTGAGAAGTAGGGTGTGCCGTATTTGGCTGTCATCTCGAAGAGGAGCTGATTGTTTTCGCTGGGGCTCCAGTCGAAATCCTTCGTTATGGAATAGGTGGGTATCGGGTATTGGAAGCCTCTGCCGTTGGCGTCGCCCTCAACCATAATGTCGATGAAGGCCTTGTTTATCATATCCATCTCTTTTTTGCAGTCTCCGTAGGTGTAGTCCATTTCGCGGCCGCCGACTATTGCCTTCTCATCCTTGAGGTCGTCCGGAACTGTCCAATCGAGAGTTATGTTCGAGAAGGGCGCCTGTGTGCCCCAACGGCTGGGCGTGTTAACGCCATAGACAAAAGACTGTATGCACTGCTTGACTTCCTTGTAGTCGAGATTGTCTTCCCGCACGAAGGGCGCCAGATAGGTATCGAAGGATGAGAAGGCCTGGGCGCCCGCCCACTCGTTCTGCATTATGCCCAGGAAGTTGACCATCTGGTTGCAGAGCGTTGAAAGGTGCGCAGCCGGTGAAGAGGTTATCTTGCCCGGCACGCCGCCGAGTCCCTCTTTTATGAGCTGTTTTAACGACCAGCCTGCGCAGTAGCCCGTGAGCATTGAGAGGTCGTGAATGTGAATATCGGCATTCTTGTGGGCGTTGGCTATTTCGTCGTCATATATCTCGGAAAGCCAGTAGTTTGCCGTAATGGCTCCGGAGTTGTTCAGGATGAGTCCCCCGACGGAATAGGTGACAGTGCTGTTTTCCTTGACTCTCCAGTCCGTGATGTTGACATAGGAATTTATGGTGTCTTTATAGTCGAGATAGGTGGACTTCATGTTGCGAAGCTTCTCGCGCTGCTTACGATAGAGAATATAGGCTTTGGCAACCGTCTCGTAGCCGCCGCGGGAGAGCACGGCCTCTACGCTGTCCTGAATATCTTCAACACCTATGGCTTCTTCTTCGATTTTGCCCTGAAAATCTGCAGTCACCCTGAGAGTGAGAAAGTCTATAACGCTGTCGTTATAGGCTGTGCCTGTGGCCTCAAAGGCCTTTTTTATGGCATCTCCTATCTTGGCAATATTAAATTCGACGAGTTCGCCGTCCCTTTTTCTTACTTTGTACATCGATCTATCCTCCATTAGTTTATATTCCACGCAGTGAAACAGATTTTACATATTTTTTTGCTATATCAAGAAACTCCCGCATTTCGGCCTCGTTGAATTCCTCAAGGCCCTCCGCGTTGAGCAGTTCGCCCGAATCTTTAAAAGCTTGGAGATAGTAATCCTCTGCGCCCTCTATAAGTCTGCCGATCTCGTGCATTTCCTCAGGCTCGTGTATGCCCTTTACAAGAGTTGTGCGAAACTCATATTCGACTCCGCTGTTTTTGAGAAGCTCTATTGATTTTCTTATCTGAGCAAGGTCGAAGCTTTTAAGCCCTATAGCCGCCGGATAATTTTCGGGCGAGGCCTTTATGTCCATAGCCACCCTGTCACAGAGTCCCTTATCCAAAATCTCTTTGAGTCTCTCAGGAAAGCTGCCGTTTGTATCGAGCTTTACTTTAAATCCCAGGGCCTTTATCTCTCTTAAAAGCTCGGCTGTCTCGGACCATATTAGCGGCTCTCCGCCCGTTACAGCCACCCCTTCCAAGACACCTCTGCGTTTTCTGAGAAAGCCGAGAACTTCTTCCTTCGAGATTCTTTCTCCCTCTTTAGGATTTTTCACAAGCCTTGCATTGTGGCAGAAGGGACAGCGGAAATTGCATGCGGCCAAAAAAACCGTGGCGGCTACCTTCCCCGGATAGTCCAGAAGGGTAAGTTTTTGAAGTCCCGCGATATGCATTCTCTTTTCTTCCCCCTTCTTTAGCTGGAAATCCGCTCCGCGCCACCCTTACATTTGGGGTTGCTCAGAGCGAGTAAACACAATATATAGTGGTTTAGGGCTTTTGTCAAGGCTTTTTGAAGAATGTATATATTTGTGTTCCAATGTCACCGGATTGATACCTATTCGTCACTCCGATCTTGACTCGGGAAATTTATTTTTACAAATAATAACTCCCGTAAACCTCCCGTTTTATGAGCTCATTCGCGGAAATATTGTAAACTTTCAGTAAAATTCGTGTCTGTTGCTTTGCTTACTTTTTGTCACGCATTTGACTTGGATTGTTCTTTTGTAGTATAAAATTTGTGAAAATTTTTCAGAGGTGGTATATATGAAAGGCTTGGAACTTTCGAGAAGATATTTCGAAGAAGTCGGCGATAAGGTTTTTAAAGAGAAATTTCCCGAGCTTTATAGCAGGATGGCTTTCGGCCTTTCGGGGCAGGGCTCGGACTGTCTGGGCTTTGACGATGAATACTCAAGAGACCATGACTTCGGCCCCGGCTTTTGCATTTGGCTCACCGACTCAGACTTCGAAAAGTACGGCGCCCAGGTTCAAAATGTCTACGACGAACTCGATGGCGAGTTTATGGGTTTTAACAGAAAAAACAGGCCCATGAATCCCGGCAGAGTAGGCGTTATGAGAACCTCAGACTTTTTCAGCTTCTTCACAGGCTCGCCCGGAGTTCCCGAGAGCCTTATGAAGTGGAACAGAATTCAGGAGCACTTCATGGCAAGCTGCACCTCGGGAGAGGTGTTTAAGGACGAGCTGGGCGAATTTTCGGCGATAAGAAACGCTTTGCTCCCCTGCTACCCCGAAGACATAAGGAAGAAAAAACTTGCAGCCAGAGCGGCCTCTATGGCTCAGTCCGCTCAGTACAATTTTCCGCGAATGATGAGAAGAGGCGATATCTTCGGCGCAAGGCTTGCTCTCGGTGAATTTCTTACTGCCGCCCTCTCCATGATGTATCTTCTGAACTTCAGATATGAGCCTTTCTATAAATGGCAGTTTGAGGGCGCGAAGACTCTCGAAGCAATGAGCGATGCCCTCCCTCACCTGCAGAGTATAGCGGCAGGCTCTACCAAGAGAGATGATTTTTATTACAACATCGAATGTGTCTGCGCCATTGCCGCGAAAGAGCTTAGAAAGCAGAGACTAAGCGATGCGGAAGGCATATATATGGAAGATCACGGCAGGAGCATAATGAGCAGGATAGAGGACCCGCTTATCCGTTCGCTTCATATAATGGAAGGTTAAAGAAGAAAATTTCCCCGGAATTGTCTATATTTAATATTTCTGTAACAATTTATGTGTTTTTTCTGTAACAAATCCCTGATATCCTTAGCGTGCAAGCAAGAAGGGAAGATTCTTTTTCATTTTTCGTTTTGTCCTCATTAAATAAAATACCGTCCGAGTCAGCTCGGACGGTATTTTGATTTTATTGTGTCTTATATGATTACAAGAGCTTAAGCAGCCTGAACATGTTTTTCTTATATGCCTCAACTCCCGGCTGGTCGAAGGGATTTACACCCGATATATATGCAGAGAGTCCGCAGGCAAATTCAAAAAAGCAGACAAGTTCCGCAAAACCCTCTTCGTCTCTTTTCGATACCGAAATCTCTATGTTGGGGACTCCGCCTTCTATGTGAGCCTTCCTCACGGCCTTTTTGGCTATATCGTTCACCTCACTGAACCCTCTGCCCGCCAAATAGTTGAGGCCGTCGTAATCGCCCATCTGGAAGGGGATTTTGAGCTCGTTTAAGGGCTCTTGGAAGCTGACTACAGTTTCGAACATGGTGCGCGGCCCGTCTTGCACATACTGACCCATAGAGTGGAGATCTGCCGTATATTCTAACGATGCCGGGAATATGCCTATCCCGTCCTTGCCCTCTGACTCACCGTAGAGCTGCTTCCACCACTCCGCCATATAGCGGAAGCTTGGCTCATAGCAGGCCAAAAGCTCTATGAAATAACCCTTTGAATAGAGCTGCTGTCTCGCAGCGGCGTATTGCCAAGCCGGATTTTCACCGCCGCCAAGCTTGAGCTCGGACATATAGGCAGCCGCTCTTTTCATCATTTTGTCAATATCCATGCCCGCAACCGCTATCGGCAGAAGCCCCACCGCCGAGAGCACGCTGTACCTGCCTCCGACATCGTCGGGAACGACAAAGGTGACGAAGTCCTCATAAGCGGACATACTCTTAAGCGCGCCTTTTTCGGCATCGGTTGTCGCATAGACATGCTTATTTGCCGCCGCTCCATGACGCTTGCGCAGAATCTCGTAAAAAACTCTGAATGAAAGCGCCGGCTCCAAAGTGGTTCCCGACTTGGAAACCATGTTTATGGCAAAGCTCTTGTCCTCCAGCTCTTTAATCACAGAGTTTATGTAGTCTGCCGAAACGCCCTGCCCTACATAGTAGATTTTGGGAGACTTCTCGGCTACACCGTCGGAGAGCATGGAAATTGCCGCTCTTGCCCCCAGATAGGAGCCCCCGATGCCTATAAGCACCAAGGCGTCATAGTTTTCTCTTATCTTTCGCGCAGCGTTTAGAATCTGGCTCAGCTCGTTTTTTATTATTCTGTCCGGAAGCTCAATCCAACCGGTAAATTCCGAGCCTGCCCCCGTTTTGCCGACAAGCTCCCTGTGGGCTTTGGATACCGCAGCAAAATCAATTATTGAATTTGGGAAAAATTCCGTTGCTCCGCTTATATCAACCTTGAGCATTTAAAACACCTCCAAAGATGTTGATTTAATCAAATTTTAGCACATAAGTTCCTTGTTTACAAGAATCTTCTCGACAGCGCAAATAAGCAAAAGTGGATGTGTAATCAGTTTTCTCAAATACTTTGCAAGTTCAGGTGGGGAATTAAATCTGCTTAAGACAAAAACAAAGCTCCGAGTGGATAGCTGATAAAATACAAGCCTGCCCGAATGCCATAGTTTTATTTATCCGGATTAAAGTCCATAATAAAGGTAACCCATGATTATGAATTGTTCGTTTTTCTTTTTTGCTCATTTTTAACTTTTGCCCATAAATCAATGCTTTTAAACAGTTTGAACAGAGTTTTGAACATTCAAATTGTTTGCATTTTTTCTTTTTATCCGCATTTCAGTTTACATAACCTTGTTTTGTCTACCTCTTGGCTATTATTGACTCTCATTGATTTTTTTTATAAAATGAGCTCGGTAAATAAGCTTCAGTTCTTAGGAGGGTGGTGATTTCTTGAAAAAAAACAATCCTTTTAAATATCTTGAGATAGGCATCACGGTGTTTGTGGTGATAGCGGCTTCTATTCTCTTTTATTTTGTTTTCAACAATTGGAAAAGCATCTTAGCGGAGATTAAAAATCTCTTCCGTATTCTGAGTCCTTTTATCTGGGGTATGCTGATAGCCTACCTCTTAAGGCCGCTTTTGAAGCAGATTGAAAAAAGAGTCACCCTGCCGATAGCCGAAAAGATATTTGACAACAAAGACTTTGCCTCAAAATTCGGCAGAGCTGTGGCCATATTCATATCGATACTCATCTTCCTGCTTGTAATCTCCGCTGTTGTTTGGATGGTAGTTCCTCAGCTGTATACCAGTATTGAAACTCTGGCAAAAAACAGCGATGTGTTTCTAAACACCGCCGTCAGCTGGGGTAAGAGAGTGTTAAAATCCAACCCGATTTTGCAGGAAAACTTTATTTCGCTTGTTGACAATCTGACTGACTCGGTTGTGGACTGGGCAAAATTGAAGCTTATGCCCAATATGGCCAATATAGTAAGCATAATATCTACTGGCATAGTTTCGGTTATCACCGGTGTCGCCTCTTTTTTTATCGGTCTTATCGTATCCGTATATCTTCTCTACCACAAGGAGAAGGTCTCTTCCGGCAGCAAAAGGCTGCTCTACAGCGTTTTTTCCCTAAAGAGCGCAGGCAACATCCTGGCTACATTGAGATATGCCGATGAAATATTTATGAACTTCATCTCAGGGCGGGTTCTGGACTCAACTATAATCGGGATTATATGCTATGTCGGTTGCGCAATTCTGGATATGCCCTATGTTCTGCTGGTCGCCATTATAGTAGGCATAACAAACATTATACCTTTCTTCGGTCCTTTTATAGGAGGCGTTCCTTCAACTATTATTATTTTGACAGTATCTCCCATGAAGGCACTTATATTCGTAATCTTCATAGTGATATTGCAGCAGTTTGACGGCAATATTCTCGGCCCTAAAATCCTCGGCGAGTCCATGGGACTGAACGGCTTTTGGGTGATGTTTTCCATCATCCTGGGCGCAGGCGTATTCGGATTTGCCGGCATGCTCATAGGAGTGCCCATATTCATGCTCATATACACCGGTGTCGGCATATTGATTGAGCGCGGCCTTGAGCGGAAGGGACTTCCTGTCGAAAACAGCTTTTACTCTAATTTAGATCACATAGACCCGGAAACAAAGGCGCCGATTGAAGGGTGCCACCAAAAAAAGCAGAACTCTAAGCGGGAAGAGAAAAAGAAGCTTAAGGAGGAGAAGAGAAGGCGCGAGTATGAGCTCTACTCCATGATTCACAATATAACCGACAGGTGGAAAAAAAAGGATAAGGACGATTCCGAAGCCCCCGACAAGGATGAAATGTCCGCCGACTCAAGCAGAGCCAATGAGAACAGCTCTGTGAGAGATGAGCAGCACGATAAGAAAAACTGACATCCGGCATATGATGAAATATTTAAGCCTCCAAACTTAGACCTGAAAATCCGGCGTTTGGAGGCTTTGTTCTGTTATAAACAAAAATCAATATAAGTTATCCTGCATTGCCGAGTTTTTATTTTCATTCATCGCCCCTGAGTGGGCGCGCATTTATGAGAATCAAAAGTTCTTATATATTGTAATTTCTACTGAAAAATCCAGACAAAGTGCCAAAATCTTTGCTTTCTGCTTGCACGTACTGTCTGTGCGTGCGAGAATAAATATATATTGGCCTAAAAGGAGAAAGTGCATATGTATAGTATCCTAATTGCGGACGACAAGGAGGTTTTCCGCAGAAAGTTAAAGCGTATGAATTATTTCCGGGAAAACAGTGATAAGTTCAGCATCGATTTTGAGGCCAGAAACGGTGTGGAAGCATTGGAAATACTCAAAAAAAACAAGGTTGATGTTGTGCTCACCGATATTCGCATGCCCTTTATTGACGGAGTCGAACTGCTTAAACAGATTAACGAAAAAGAGCTCTGCCGCTGCGTTCTGCTTTTAAGTGAGTTCGCCGATTTCAACTATGCCAAGGAGGGCATTTTAAACGGTGCCTTTGATTACATATTAAAGCCTGTGGACGAGAATATAATCAGCGAGGCATTCGACCGCGTGTATAAATTTATCAACTCGGTCAGCAGGTCTCAGACTGCGGAGATAAGCGACGTGGAACTGCTGGCAGATTCTATTATTTCCGGAGAACGCATGGATGTCATTGCCTGCGCAAACCGCATTGTCACAGGGCATCTTCTGCAATCCGAAGACGGACACAGCCTTAGTATGCGTATTTTTCTAAACAAACTGCAAAATCAGCTTGTTGCCAAGCTGCCCTACCTTGAACTGTATCTCTCACTCCCCAGCACTATAGAGAATTTCGCAGATATCGACCCGGACTCTTTTGTTTCGGGCTTCACGGAACAGATGCTCGCTGTAAGCGACAGTGTCGCCTCGCTTACGGTGCGCACAGCAAATCCCCAAGTGCAGGAGGCCTGTCTGCATATTTTGAACAATCCCGATGGAAAAACCGACATAGGCGATATTGCCAAGCATCTTTTTACCAACCGCAAATACCTCAGCGCCCTTATGAAGCGTGAAACCGGGAAGAGCGCAATTAAATACATCACTCATGTCAAAATGGAACGAGCCCGGAACTTGCTCATGGACAGTGATATGAATATAGGAGAGCTTGCAGAACAACTGGGATTTGAAAATGCAGATTATTTCAGCAAGGTTTTTAGAAAATCCGCAGGCGTTTCACCGCGTGAATTCAGGAGGCAAAGAAGTGAAAAATGAAAAATATACGCCTAAGCAGAGACAGAAGGCCGAGAAAACTAAAATCAAACACAGCGAAACAACAAAACAGGCGCTAAAAAAAGCTTATGAAGACCTTGATTCGCTAATCTACACCCTCACACATGAGCTGAAATCACCCGCGCGGGAAATTGAACTCTATGCAGAGTTTATTGAGGAGGACAATTGCGATAAGCTGCTGCCGCAGTCGATAAAAGATATTCAATCTATCCGCGACACCTGCCAGAACATAATCTCGCTTGTACAGCTTATGATGGACTACTCGCGCGTCGGCTTCAAGGTCATCGAAAAGAAAAAGATTGACATGACCCTTTTAATCAGACAGTGCTTCGATGAACAGGTGGTCACACATGACAATCAAAGTGTGAGACTGCAAGTGGAAAAACTCCCGGAGCTTTACGGTGACTTGTTTATGATTCGTCTGATGCTTATGAACATTATTTCAAACAGTGTGAAGTTTACCTTGGGCAGGAAAAACGCCTTAATTAATGTCAGTTCCAGATTTTTTGACGGCGGCGTTGAATATTGTATAAGAGACAACGGGATTGGATTTGATCAGAAATATGCGGACAATCTGTTTGAACCCTTTCAGCGCCTGCAGAATGAAGGCGCCTATGAGGGCAACGGCATCGGTCTTGCAACCGTCAAAAAAGTCGTCGAGCGCTTTGACGGCCGCGTGAGCATTCACGGCACACTTAACAAAGGTTGCGTTGTATGCGTCTGGTTTCCGGAGAAATACCTTTACTACACCGAGCTCTTGGAGTTTAACCGCAAAGGAAATATCAAGGTCGGTGTTGTGTCCGACTTTACCGGCGCTTGCTCCTTAAATGAACAGGGAAAGCGCGCAGCCTATATTCTGGCCGCTGACGAAATCAATGCCTCCGGGGGCATTCTCGGTCGGAAAGTGGAGCTGCTTTTCCGAGATGATCAAGGCGACACCGCTTTGACTGCAATGTATGCAGCGGAGCTGACAGAGCAGGAGCATGTGAATGTTCTTATGGGCTCAACCCTATCGCCAACGCGTGACATGCTGATCTCCTATGCAAACAGAAACAAGACCCTATATCTGAACACCCAGCAGACAGAGGGCGGAGTGGCCGACCATTACACTTTCTGCCTTTCTGCCATGCCTAAGCAGCAGATGTACTACATGCTGGAATACCTCATAAAGCACTACGGAAAAAAGTTCTTTATTATAGCCGCAGACTACAACTTCGGCATTTTATCCGCTGAATGGGTTAAATTTTTTTTACACGAGCTCGGCGGCGAGCTTGTGGGCTGCGAGTATCTTGATGACCAAATATCCGATTTCGACACTCTCATTGACCGAATAATAAAGGTTGACACCGATGTTCTCTTCTCTCTCTGCGTTTATCCGAATCACGACGAGTTCTTTAGGCAGTGGAGCCGACGCGGCTTAAGCCACATACCGAATGCGTCGACTACCTGCATAGCCGTAAACCATCAGCATGTGACACTGCCGCCTCCCGTAATGGAAAACACATACTTCATGGCTTCCTTCCTTGAGGATTTGGACACAGCGCCTGCCCGTGAATTTGTACGTAAATACCGTGCTCGCTTCAGTCGGGACAAAGTTCCCTACATGGGTATGGACACAGAGACGGCATATTCCGCCATGTATATATATAAACTTGCATGCGAAACTGCCGGTACAACAGAGGTCGAGGCTGTCATCTCGGCGCTGGAAAATGAAGATATCTGTTTTGACGGCCCTGCCGGCCGTGTGCTGGTCCGAGGCAGCGACCACCACACCGCGCGGCAGATGTCCTGCTTCCGTGTTGATTCAGACAACCGTGTGCACGAGCTGTTTCGCACGTGCTCTATACACTCCGATTACGTGGAAATGATGATTGAAAAAAAGCTCGGCGTCAAGGGCGGCATGCGCACACTCGGCGCGAACGCGATCCCCGTTCAGTACAATATGCTTTTGGACAAGCTGACACCGCGCGCCGACAACAGCAGCGGGCGGCAATATCTGTAATTTTGTTCAATTTGCCGTAAAATACGCAATAAATAATTTGCGCACAATCTTGTATTGTTGTGCGCTTTTTTTGTTTGCATTTTCTGCTTGTTTATTGTCCTTTTCACCATTCTATTTAAAAATATTTCCGATAAAATTACAATCAAGAATAGTTAATGCATATTACTTTGCATAATATTGAAACGGGTACTTATTGACAATCAGGCGGAATCATATCCTTCATTCGCGATTAATCGGTACGGCAGTACTATCCGACCAAGATAATTCTCAAAGCAGTCTTTGTTTAGCCTCCAAAATTGTTTTTATATAATTCGGTGCGGCATAACCGGAGCCGCAAGTTCCTACCCACTGTGCTCGACCGACGCGTAGGGTCGTACACGTTTTCTTACCAATTTTAGAAAGGAATGAAGCCTATGACAAACACAAAAACTCTCAGCCCCAACTATCGTTGGGTAGTATTGCTCATCAACTTTATTGCCTGCGCAATGGCATATGCGGGCCTCACCATGTGGAGCATGGCCTCGGAGGATTTGGCAAAAACTTTCTCGATTACTCCCGTTCAGGCAAGTCTCGGCTCCGCTCTGCTGATGGCAGGCTATGCGGTTGGCAGCTATGTGGAAGCTCAGCTTATACCGAAAATCGGTTATCGCGGCGCCGGTCTGCTGGGTCTGGTTTTCATGGCAATCGGCACAATAGGCATTCCCATGGCTACCAATTATAACTTGATACTTCTGTTCCGCTTTTTGCAGGGCTGGGGTATTTTGTGGCTGGTCGGTGTCAACAGCTCTGTCGCCTGGTTCCCAGCAAATCAGCGCGGACTCGCTTCAGGCGTTATCGGCGGCGGTTTGACTCTCGGTATAGGCGCCGGCGGCTTGGTCGCCAACACCCTCATCTCGGCAGTCGGAACCTGGCAGGGCGCGTTCCGCACTTGGGGAATTATAATCGCAGTTTTGACCGTTTGCTATGCCTTCCTCATGAAGGAGCCCCCCAAAGGTCTCTACCCTGAGGAAGCCGTTGAAAAAGTCGCGGAGTCTACAGAGAAAATCAACCCCTTCAAAACTGTCGCCTGCTGGCTATGTATCTTCATTTTGTTCTTCAACTGCTGGCAGCTTATCGGCTTTAATTCCATCGCAGCCAACTTCCTCAAGGCTTCCGGCTTCACCGCCGCTCAAGCCGGCACCGCGGTACTGCTTGCAGGCCTCACGGGTGTTGTTTCAACCCCCGTCGGCGGTATGATTTCCGACAATCTTGTCAAAAAAGGCCGCGATCCGCTCAAGGCTCGCGCGTTTACCACCGCCATTCCCGGGTTCCTGGTGGCTGCCGTATCCACCTTGATGTTCCCATTCCTGGCAACCGGCTCATTTGCGATGGCCTGCATCATGGCAATCCTCTGCGGCTGGGGTGTCCCCGTCACTAACGCAACTTCGGGCGCTCTGCCGATGGATTTGCTCCAGAATGAAGAGGCTGCCGGCAAGATGTTCGGCGCAAACATCCTCGTGGGTATCGGCGGCGGCGGAATTCTCGCCCCGATTATTGCAGCCGCGCTGGCCGACTCTATCGGTTGGACCGCAAGCTTTATTGTCCTTGCGCTTGGCGCTGCGGCCGGCATGGTCATAAGCCTCATACTGCCGCGCTTCAAGCTCAAAAACTAAATTTTCATACCACAAAAGTAAAAATTATTTTAATGCTGAAAGGAGAAGCAAACTATGGCACACTATGAATTTAAACCTGAATCCTACAACTACCTGTTCTCACCCTATTTGGAGCCGGCGGTAAGGGTTAATCCCGGCGACACCGTTAGGCTCTACACGGAGGATGCCTTTGGAGGCCGCATCACCAGCGAGGATGTCTCTCCTAAAGAGGCGCTTCGCGGTGTAGATTTCCTCAACCCGCAGTCCGGCCCCATATACATCAACGGCGCCGAACCCGGCGACACCCTTAAGGTAAACTTCCACAGCATTGAGCTTGCACGCGACTGGTCGGTCAGCTGCATAATGGAGTATTTCGGCGGCCTGCAGTCCAACTCCGTAACCAAGACGCTGCAGGATCCTTTGAAAGAGGAAGTTTACATTTGGAAAACTAAAGACAATGGCAAAACTTGGAAAAACGACAAAATCGGTATAACGATTCCCGGCAGACCCTTCTGCGGCACTGTTGCCACCGCTCCCAAATTAGAGGCTATTCAGGCTCTCGCACCCGGTCCTTTCGGCGGCAACATGGACTGCCCCGATACCTGCCCGGGTCACGCGATTTATCTCCCCGTCCACAATCCCGGCGCCCTGTTTTACATAGGCGACTGTCACGCTGCCCAGGGCGAGGGAGAGGTCTGCGGAGTTGCACTGGAGGTTTCCGCATATGTTACAGTTTCCTTTGAAGTAATTAAGGGCAGGAAGCCCCTTGAGTGGCCCCGCATTGAGAGCGATACCAGAATCATGTCCGTCGGCAGCGCCAAACCCATGGAGGATGCCGCCCGCATCGCTGTTGCCGACCTTGTTGACTGGATGGTCACGGACTATGGTTTCAAGCAGTATGATGCCTACCAGCTCCTGACACAAATCGGAGGTCTGTATGTTGCAAATATGGTGGATGTAACATACTCCATCTGCGCTTGGATCGACAAAAAATATCTCAAACGCGACTAACAGCAATTCCCAAAAACATCTGCGCCCCGTGAGGGGCGCAGATTTCATAGTAAAAACGGAGCCTTGGGCTCCGTTTTTTTATCCTGTTCTTATCAGAGTTTCGCTCGCCTCTTTTAGCTTATCGGTGAAAAAGCTTATCTCCTCGGGCGTGTTATATATCGAAAGTCCGACTCTGATTGCCGAATCTATGTATCGGCTGCTCATCTTCATGGCCTCAAGCACATGACTGCGCCCTCCCCTGCTGCAGGCAGAGCTTTTGGAGACATAAATTTCGTTTGCCTCGAGAAAGTTCATGATGACTTCACTGCGAATTCCGGGGACGGAGAGCGAAATTATATGGGGTGCGGCGCTCTTAACAATCTCTGCGCCCTTTAGCTTTTTGAAAAGTTCATCTATAAGCCGATTTTTGAGCTCCTGCATTTTAGATATGTTGGCGCCCAGAGATGCACTCTGCTCGCTCACAGCCTCGGCAAAGGCCGCAATCTGGGGCAGGGGCTCGGTGCCCGAGCGCAAACCCAGCTCTTGTCCTCCGCCGAAGAGAAGGGGCTTAAGCCTGATTCCTTTTTTGATATAGAGGGCTCCGATGCCCTTGGGAGCATGCAGCTTATGCCCTGAAATGCTGAGCAAGTCCACTCCCAAATCTTTAACTTTGAAATCCTGCTTTAAAAAGCCCTGAACCGCATCGCAGTGAAAAATTAAATCGGAATTTATTTTCTTTGATTCTTTACACAAATTTTTTATATCATTTACAGCTCCGGTCTCATTATTTACGAGCATAAAGGATAGAACTGTGGTATCATGTCGAAGGGCATTTGTGAGCTTGTTTACATCGATAACGCCCGACTTTTCCGGCTCAATGAGCTCAATCTCGAAGCCCCTATCGCCCAGTTCTTTGAGGGCGCTCAGAACGGCCGGATGCTCTGTTTTTGAGCTGATGATGTGCCTGCCGCGGCGCCTGTTCTGCTCTGCCGCGGAAAAAAGCGCCCAGTTATCCGCCTCGCTTCCACCCGAGGTAAAATAGAGCTCATCACTCTCGCAGCCCAAGGCGGAGGCAGTTTTTGTTCTGGAATCATCCAAAAGTTTTTTTGCCTCTCTCCCCTTTTTGTGAGTGGAAGACGGGTTGCCGTAGTATTCTCTTATCGTTTCAAGAAGCTTTTCCGCCGCTCTTTCCGAGCACTTTGTTGTGGCGGCATTGTCCAGGTAAACTTGCAAAACATCACCTTAGTAAAATAAATGAACTTGAAGGGTTTTATGAAGTACATTATAGACACTCTCGGCTGTAAGGTCAATCAATTCGAAACCGCCGCCCTCGAACGTCTTTTGAGTGATGAGGGCTTTAAAAAGGCCTGCAAGGGAGAAGCTCCCGATATTTTTATAGTAAACAGCTGCGCAGTGACGGCCGAGAGCGTGCGCAAATCTTCGCAGGCTTTCAGACGGCTTAAGAAAAGCTGTCCCGATGCCGCATCTGTTCTTACAGGCTGTTTTCCGCAGACAGAGCCTAAGAGAGCCGAGGCTTTAGGGGCGGATATTGTCTGCGGCACCTCGGAGAGAGGAAAAATCCCCGGCCTTATTGCAGAATTTCTTAAAACCCGCTCACGGCAGACCCTCATAGCAAATCTCGGAGAAAAGCGAGAGATTGAGGAGCTTCCGGCAGAGGGCTATGACTCTCACGCAAGAGCCTATCTCAAGGTTGAAGACGGCTGCCAGAACTTTTGCACATACTGCATCATCCCCTTTGCCAGAGGCCCGGTGCGCTCTCTTGAGCCCGAAAAGGCCGCCCGAGCCGCCGCAAAATTTTATGATAAGGGCTATTTGGAGCTTGTCCTCACGGGGATAGAGCTTTCATCCTACGGGCAGGACTTGAGTCCAAAAAGAAGCCTTGCTGAACTTCTAAGCGAAATTCACAAAGCTGCGCCCGAGCTCAGGCTGAGGCTCGGCTCTTTGGAGGCCAGCATAATTGATGAGGAATTTTGCAAGAAGCTCTCTGAGATTCCCTCGCTCTGCGAGCACTTTCATCTCTCGCTACAGTCGGGCTCGGACTCTATTCTTGAGGCTATGGGCAGAAAATACAGCGCTGAGCGCTTTTATAAGGCTGCAGAGCTTCTTAGAAAATATTTCCCCAATGCGGCTTTAACAGCCGACCTGATCTGCGGTTTTCCGGGCGAGGGAGAAGAGGAGCACCGCGAAGCTCTTGACTTTATAAAGAAGTGCCGCTTTTACGACATGCACATTTTCCCCTACTCCAAACGCAAATACACGAAGGCTGAGAAGATGCAGGGGCAAAACACAAAAGCCGTGAAAATGCGCAGGGTGCGCGAGGCGAGGGCTCTGGCCGATGAGATGAAGGCCGAATATCTCAGAGCTCAGGTAGGCCGAGACTTGGAGGTTGTTTTTGAGACTGAGGGGGACGGATATTCGTTTGGTCACAGCTCTAATTACTGTCCGGTTGAGGTTGAGGCCACGGGCTTGAGACATTCTTGTAGAAAAGTCCATATTCAGTCTGTTTTGAATGATAAGCTTTATGGTATTTTGCTTTGACGGAAGAGATAAAAAAAGATATAATATTTGAACGATTTATTATTAGATTGCGAGGTTGTTTTTATGACTGACAGAGTATTTAATTATTGCGCAGGCCCCTCCACCCTCCCCCTTCCCGTTTTGGAAAAGGCAAAGGCAGAGCTTTTGTCTTGGCGTGGCGAGGGACTTTCGGTCATGGAGATGAACCACAGAGGTCCGCTCTTCTCACAGATTCTGGCCGAGGCAAAGGCAGACTTTGCAAAATTGCTCTCTATACCCGACACACATGCCATTCTCTTTATGCAGGGCGGCGCCACGGCACAGTTTGCGGCGGTGCCTATGAATCTCCTGGGAGATAAGGGAAAGGCCGACTATATAGTAAGCGGCAACTTCTCGAAGATAGCCGCGGCCGAGGCCGAGAAATACTGCAAAGTAAACATTATTGCCTCGAGCGCCGACAGGGATTTCACATATATACCGAAGGCCGAGGACTTAAGGCCCGATCCTGATGCCGCCTATATGCACTACTGCTCCAACAACACGGTTTTCGGTACGGCATTTTCTTACATACCTGAGAGTGGAGACGTGCCGCTTGTTGCGGATATGAGCTCGGAAATTTTATCAAAGCCCGTCCCGGTTTCACGCTATGGTCTCATCTATGGCGGCGCTCAGAAGAATATCGGCCCTGCGGGAGTCACTTTTTTGATTTTGGATAAGAGTCTCCTCGGAAAAGCGATGGACATTACGCCCACACAGCTCAACTACAGTTTAACCGAGGAAAAAGACTCTCTTTGGAATACTCCCCCTACTTTCAGCATCTACATGCTGGGGCTCACTCTCAAGTGGCTCATAGCCGAGGGCGGCGTTGAGGAGATGGCAAAGCGCAAGAAAGAGAGAGGCCGAGTTATTTATGATCTTATTGACAATTCCACCTTCTATACTCCGAGAGCCGAGGTCTCTGCGCGTTCGGATATGAACATCTGTTTCAAAACTCCTTCGGCAGAGCTGGATCAGCTTTTTATAAAGACGGCCAGAGCCAAGGGGCTCTTTAATCTCCACGGTCACAAGGTGGCCGGCGGCTTGAGAGCCTCGCTCTACAACGCCATGACCATGGAGGGAACCTACGCACTGGCAGAATTTATGAAGGAGTTTGAGAGAGAGAATGTATAGAGTAAAAACAATGAACTCCATAGCGGAGCTCGGAACCGACTATCTTATTGAAAACGGCTGCGAGGTCGGCGAAGATGTGGAAAATCCGCACGCGCTTTTAATCCGCTCTGCGGACATACACAAGCTCGACTTCGGTGAAGATTTGCTCTGTATAGGCAGGGCAGGCTCGGGTACAAACAACATCCCCATCAGCAGATGTACAGAAAACGGCATAGCAGTATTCAACGCGCCGGGCGCCAATGCCGAGGCCGTCAAGGAGCTCACTATCTGCTCGCTGGTGATGTCCTCGAGAGATGTGCTTGGAAGCATAGATTGGACCCGCTCTATCGCAGACCGCGGAGATGAAATCCCCGAGCTGGTGGAAAAAAGCAAGTCCTCCTTCACCGGTCCCGAGCTCTATGGAAAGACGCTCGGAGTTATCGGTCTGGGCGCTACAGGAGCTCTTATAGCCAACGCTGCGAGAGATTTGGGCATGGTGGTCTATGGCTATGACCCCTTCATATCCGTACACTCCGCCTGGAGACTTGAGCGTGAGGTGAGGTATTCCGAGAGTCTTCCGCAGATTCTCAAGATAAGCGATTACATAAGTCTCAATGTCCCATATACCAAGAAGACTCATCACATGATAGACAGAGAAGCGCTGCAGCAGATGAAGGACGGGGTGAGAATTATCAACGAGTCGAGGGCGGAAGTCGTTGACGACGACGCAATGATAGAGGCCCTTGACCGCGGAAAGGTCTTCAAATACGTCACGGACTTTCCGAATGCAAAGATTCTATCCGCTCCCAATGTTATAGCCATGCCGCACATTGGAGCCTCTACTCCGGAAAGCGAGGAGAAATGCGCCCTCATGGCAGCTCGCTCTATTTATGAATATCTGGTGAACGGAAACATAAAAAATTCGGTCAACTTCCCTGACGCCTTTCTGGACCGCGAGGGAAAGTGCAGGCTCTGCATCTTCCACAAAAATGTGCCGAACATGATAAACAGCTTTCTTGACTATGTAAGCGAAAGAAACATAAACGTCGAAAATCTAATCAACAAGGCCTCGGGCAGCGAAGCCTATACTATTATGGACCTCGGCTGTCATATAGGAGATGATGTCGTCGAAAGCATCGCCTCGGACAGGAATGTTATTCGCATAAGAAAACTTTAATTTAGGAGCGGCAATTTTGCTTATAGGCGAGCTGAAAGCTCTATTTAAAAGGGAAAATAAGGCTCCCAAGACCGTAAGGACAGAAGTGCCTGTCTTCAGGGCTAAGGCAAGCTATGGACTAACCGCTGCACAGGTGAGTGAGAGGTTTGATGCCGGCTGGGCAAACACACCGGTAGAACCTCCGGGTAAAACTGTCGGCCAGATTGTGTCGGACAATGTTTTCACCTACTTTAACATGATTTTCATGATACTTGCCCTCTGTGTCATAGCGGTAGGTTCTTGGCAGAATCTTATGTTCATGTTTGTCGTCATAGTCAACACTGTGATAGGTATTGCCCAGGAGCTAAAGGCCAAGATAACTCTTGATAAGCTTATACTGCTGAGCGAGCCGAACTGTACTGTAATCAGGAGCGGTCGAGAACAGACGATAGCTGTGAGCGATGCTGTAAGGGACGACATAGTTCTTTTCAGCGCCGGAAACGAAATCTTTGCCGATGCCGTTGTTGTTGAGGGGAGCTGCGCCGCAAACGAGGCTCTTATAACGGGCGAGGCTCATGACGAGGAGAAAACCCCCGGAGACAGCCTGCTCTCGGGAAGCTTTTTGGCTGCGGGAAGCTGTTTGGCAAGGCTCACTCATGTTGGCGCCGATTCCTATGCATCACAGCTGACAATCAAGGCCAGAGAACAAAAGCCGCCCCAGGAATCCGAGATGATGCGCTCGCTCGGAAAGTTGGTAAAAGTAATAGGCATTCTTATCATTCCCCTTGGACTGCTCATGGCCTTTAAGGAAATTTATATTCTGGAAGCGAGTGTAAAGGACGGGATTTTGGCCACGGTCGCATCCTTGGTCGGAATGATACCCGAGGGCCTTTACCTCCTCACCACGCTGGCTCTCCTTGCCGGAGTTTTGAGGCTCTCGAAGCAAAAGACACTTGTAAAAGAGGTAGCCACTATAGAATCTCTGGCGAGAGCGGATGTGCTCTGCGTCGACAAGACGGGCACCATAACCTCTGAGGAAATGCAGGTGGAGGAGCTGGTCCCGCTTTGTCCGGAGAGATATAACTCTGACGACCTCGCTCTTGTTATACAGGAGTATCTGGCCTCACAAAAAGCCGATAACGCCACTCTTAAAGCAGTAAGAGACCACTTCGGCTCGAAAGGCGACAGAATTCCGCAGAAAATTCTGTCCTTTTCTTCGAGCCGCAAATACGGCGCTGTCTCGTTTTTTGACGATGAGAGCTATGTTTTGGGCGCTCCCGATGTAATTTTGGCTGAGAGATACTATGAAGTTCAAGACCTTGTTGAGGAGAGCTTGGAACACGGAAACAGAATTCTTCTCCTGTCTCACTACGATCGAAAATTAGGCGAAGGCGGACTCGAGAGCGAAGGGCTTCTTCCCCTTGCCCTCATAGCTCTTAAAAACAAAATCAGACCCGCAGCAGCAGAAACCTTCAGCTTTTTTAGAGACGAGGGTGTCGATATAAAGGTAATTTCCGGCGACAATGCTCTTGCGGTTTCGAAGATAGCGGAGTCTGTCGGAATTGAAAATGCCGGAAGATACATAGATGCCCGCAGCTTGAGCAGCGACGAGGAAATTGAGAGGGCAATACTCAGCCACACGGTCATCGGCAGAGTGAGCCCCGAGCAGAAGCAAAAATTTGTCAAAGCGCTGAAGCGGAACGGCCACACCGTAGCCATGACCGGCGACGGAGTAAACGATGTTCTGGCTCTTAAGGAGGCCGATTGCTCAATAGCCATGGCCTCGGGCAGCGATGCCGCCAGCCGAGTTTCGCATATCGTGCTTTTAAACTCCGACTTTTCCTCTATGCCCCAGGTTGTGGCAGAGGGAAGACGAGTGATAAACAATATCGAGCGGAGCGCCACTCTCTTCCTGGTGAAAAACATCTTCTCTCTCATACTTGCCATTATAAGCCTTATTTTCACCTTCCAGTATCCCTTTACTCCCGCTCATCTCAGTCTTGTAAATACTCTGACCATAGGTATACCCGGTTTTTTCTTGGCTATGGAGCCGAATTCCGATATTGTGAGCGGACGGTTTTTGCAAAATGTCATAAGGCGCGCGCTCCCCGGCGCTCTCTCAAATGTGTTTTTGGTGCTCTTTGTAGTCGCCTTCTTTGCCGTCTTCCCCCTGCAAAGAGATATGGCCGGCACAGTCTGCGCCTCTTTAATTGCCGCGATCGGCTTCATTATGGTTTATGAAGTCTCGAAGCCTTTGACAAAGCTGAGAAAGCTGATGTTCTTTGTCCTGCTTGTGGGATTTGTAGTCTCGGCTGTCTTCCTTAAAGATCTCTTCACCTTGGCTGAACTCGATGTCGGCGCTACACTCATATTGATTGTCTTCTTGCTTCTTGCCTTCCCTGTATTTAAAGCCATGTCTGTTTTACTAAAAAAACTCTACAGCAAGTTCGATGAGCTTCTCGTCAAAGCCAATGCCTTTAAAAATAGAGAAAAGGAATAAGGCCGGCAGCTTTTTACTTTGACAAATCTTATATTTTGTCTATAATAGAGCGTGCGGTTTTATGGCCGCTTCGCTCTTTTTATCTTGATGAAAAGGAGAGTTTTCTTCTAGCTATGAAACTGATAAAAGATTTTATTAAAAACAATAAAGAAGTATATTACATTCTTTTTTTTCCGCTGTATATATTGTCATTTTTCATTATAGAATATATAACGCCAACCTCGGGATACTGGGTTACGGACTGCATTTTGGATATCTACATCCCCTTTGTGCCGGAATTCATATTTAGCTACATATTCTGGTTCCCACTCTTTCCAATCGTCGGCTTTCCCCTTTTATTTAAGGATATCGACGCCTTCTCGCGCTGGATGCGCTATCTGATTTTCTCATTGTCAAGCTGCATGATTTTTTATTATTTTGTACCTAACGGTCAACATCTCAGACCCGAAAGCATTGTTGCTGACAGCCTTGCAACAAAATTGCTGACTCTGATATGGTCTGTCGACACACCTACAAATGTTTTCCCGAGCATGCATGTTGTCGTCTGTATAGGCAATATCTGCGCTATTATAGACAGTAAGGCCGCCTTTAAAAACAGAGCAATCAGGCTCATTCTGATGATATCGACGGTGCTGTGCGCCTCGTCGACAGTTTTTATAAAGCAGCACGGAATAATGGACACTTTTGGAGCCATTACTCTGGCCGTGCCGTTTATACTCATAATCTACGGCAAGAGAATCATGGGCGAAAAGAAAAACAGACCTCCGGTTCTCTCTTCCCGTTTTAACCCTGCGGAAGGCCTTTCCTGAATTTAATGAGAGATAAGATATACATAAAAGGTGCAAGAGAAAATAATCTGAAAAATATAGAACTTGAGATTCCCAGGGACAAGCTTGTTGTTATTACCGGAATTTCCGGCAGCGGTAAATCGAGCCTTGCTTTTGATACTCTTTATGCGGAAGGCCAGAGGCGCTATGTGGAGTCTCTTTCCAGCTATGCCCGAATGTTCCTCGGGCAGATGCGGAAGCCCGATGTGGACTATATTGACGGGCTTTCCCCCGCCATTTCCATTGACCAAAAAACAAGCAGCCGCAATCCTCGTTCGACCGTGGGTACCGTCACCGAAATATATGACTATCTCAGGCTGCTCTGGGCCAGAGTCGGTCACGCTCACTGCCCTAACTGCGGCAAGGAAATTAAAACCCAAACTATCGACCAGATTTTAGACTCTGTTTTAAAGCTTCCTCAGGGTACTCGCTTTATGGTTCTCTCCCCTCTCGTGAGAGGTCGAAAGGGTGAGCACGCCAAAGTTTTTGAGGAGGCCAGAAGCTCGGGTTTTGTTAGAGTCAGAGTTGACGGCGAAATAAGAGGGCTGGATGAGGAAATTGTCCTTGATAAAAACAAAAAGCATCACATTGAACTTGTTGTAGACAGACTCAGCCTTAAAGAGAAAATAGAGAGACGCCTCAGCGACTCCTTGGAAACTGCCGCAAAACTCTCAAACGGTCTTGTTATCATAAACACGCCGGATGACGGAAAAGACAGACTCTACTCCCAAAACTATGCCTGCGAGGACTGCGGCATAAATATGGAGGAGCTGAGTCCGCGTTTTTTCTCATTCAACAGTCCTCAGGGCGCTTGTCACTTATGTGCCGGCTTGGGATCACAGCTTAGAGCAGATGCCTCTCTTATAATACCGAACGACTCGCTCTCTTTGAGAGAGGGCGCTGTGGATGTTCCCGGCTGGAACAACTTTAAGCCCGACTCGGTGACAATGATTTACTTCGAGGCTCTGGCTGAAAAATATAATTTCAGCTTGAACACAAAATACAAGGATTTGCCTGAAGGTATAAAGAAAATTATCCTCTACGGCACGGGGAGCGAAAAGCTGGAGCTTAAATACAAAACCGGCTCCGGTTATAGGACTTATCGCCAGCCCTTTGAGGGGATTTTGAACAATGTGGAGCGCCGTTACAGAGAGACTCAGTCTTCCTATATGAGGGAAGAGTACGAGGCTCTGATGCTTGAACATCCCTGCCCCGAATGCCAAGGCAAGAGGCTTAAAAAAGAGGCTTTATCCGTGTATGTCGGCGGATTGAACATACATGAGTTCTGCGAAATGCCCGTTTCCGAATCTTTGAAGTTTATTGAAGACCTTAAGCTCAGCGAAAAGGAAACTGTTATTGCCGCGCAGATTCGCAAGGAAATCATAAGCAGGCTTGAATTTTTAAACAGTGTGGGGCTGAGCTATCTTACGCTTTCACGCTCGGCCTCCACCCTCTCGGGCGGTGAGAGCCAGAGGATAAGGCTTGCGACCCAAATAGGCTCTTCGCTCATGGGCGTGCTCTACATCCTGGACGAGCCCTCGATAGGCCTGCACAGAAGGGACAGCGAAAAACTTATCCGCACGCTCAAGGGACTTCGCGACCTCGGCAACAGTGTCATCGTCGTTGAGCACGACAAGGAAACCATGCGAAACGCCGATTTCATTGTGGATATGGGGCCGGGCGCCGGTGCGCACGGCGGCGAAATCGTGGCCATAGGCCCGCCTGAGGCAATTTGCAAAAATCCCAAAAGCCTGACCGGACAGTATCTCACGGGCAAGAAAAAGATTCCTCTGCCCAAGACGAGGCGGGAAATTACCGACAGGCGCATAAAAATTATCGGCGCTGAGGAAAACAATCTTAAGAAGATAGATGTTGAAATTCCTCTCGGCACACTAACCTGTGTTAGCGGCGTTTCGGGCAGCGGAAAATCGAGCTTAGTTAACGAAATCATATATAAGGCCCTTGCCGCCGAACGAAACAGAGCCAAGCTCCGTCCGGGAAAATTTGTCCGCATTGAGGGTTCAGAGCTGATTGACAAGGTTATCTGCATTGACCAGTCGCCCATAGGCCGCACCCCACGTTCCAATCCTGCAACATACACCGGACTCTTCGACGGCATAAGGGAGCTTTATTCCATGACGCCCGACGCCCGTCTCAGAGGCTATGACAAAGGGAGATTTTCGTTTAATGTGAAAGGCGGCCGCTGCGAGGCCTGCAGAGGCGACGGCTCGCTGAGAATTGAAATGCATTTCCTGCCGGATGTATATGTCGACTGCGACGTGTGCAAGGGCAAGAGATACAACAGAGAAACTTTGGAGGTCCGCTACAAGGGCAAGAACATCTCGGATGTTCTTGACATGACCGTCGACGAGGCTCTTGACTTTTTCTCGAGCATACCGAAGCTGGTGAAAAAGCTGAGCGTGCTCAGAGATGTCGGCCTCGGCTATATGAAGCTCGGCCAGTCCTCTGTCAGTCTCTCAGGCGGCGAGGCGCAGAGAGTGAAGCTCGCCACCGAACTCTCGAAGCGCTCTACCGGCAACACCCTCTATGTTTTGGACGAGCCTACCACAGGGCTCCATGAGGCGGATGTGGCAAGACTTGTTGAAATCTTGCATAGATTGACCGACTCGGGCAACACTGTTATTGTAATAGAACACGACCTTGATGTTCTCAAGGTCGCGGACTACATCATAGACCTCGGTCCCGAGGGCGGCGATGCCGGCGGGGAGCTTCTTTTTGCCGGCCGTCCTGAAGATTTGCTAAACTGTCCTCGAAGCTACACCGGAAAATATATGAAGGAAGTTCTTGAATGATGGGTTTTTTCGCCTACATTGAACAATTTTATTTGGGGAAAATACTCGCGACTTTCCTGACCGCTATGCTGCCCGTTCTTGAGCTTCGGGCCTCTGTCCCCTTGGGCATTTCTCTGGGGCTGGATTACAGGCTGGTCTTTTTTCTGAGTGTTTTGGGCAACATGATACCTGTTCCCTTTATCATAGTTCTAATCACTAAGATAATGGATTTTTTGGCCTTGCGCAGTGCGCGCTTGGCTGCCTTTAAAACCAAGCTCTACAGTCACGCAGAGGGCAAATGGGCGAAGGTAAAAAAATGGCAGCTCTTCGGCCTTTTCGTCTTGGTTGCAATTCCGCTTCCGGGCACAGGGGCCTGGACAGGCGGCCTTATAGCCGCCCTCATCGCTCTTGATTTTAAAAAAGCTATGGCCGCCATTTTCTTCGGTGTTCTGGCTTCGGGCATTATTGTCACCCTTGTCTGTCTGGGCGTCGGATTCTTTATAGCTTAAGCAATGTCGGATATTTTTGAAATCAGCGGAATAATAAAATCTCTTGTCTACACCGACGAGGCCTCGGGCTACTGTGTTCTGAGAATAGTCGGCGATGATGAGCTGGAATATACCGTAACGGGCACACTTCCGGGCGCCCGCGTTGCCATGACGCTTTCTGCCCGAGTCTCGGAAGTGATACATCCCAAGCACGGCCGGCAGTTTGAGGCCGAGTCGCATGAACTTTTTCTGCCGGAAACTGTGGACGATATATTTTCGTTTTTAGCGGCGGGCTCCATACCGGGCATTGCGGAAAAAACCGCTAAGCTGATTGTTGACAGCTTCGGAGCGGAGAGCTTGCAGGTTATAGAGACAGCTCCCAGAAAACTTGTCGAAAAGATAAAAGGTCTCGGTCTCAAGCGCGCTGAAAATATTTCGAAGAATTTTAACAGGCAGTGTGAACTTCTCTCACTGACGAGTTTTTTGAGCTCGTTTAAGATAAGCTCCGTATTTGCCATGCCTCTTTTCTTTTCCTACGGAAGCTCCGCGGTGGAGAAAGTTTGTGACAATCCCTACATCCTCTCGATGCCGCACATAGGAGCGAGTTTCTCCTCGGCCGACTCCCTTGCACTCTCGCTCGGGCTGAGCTATGAGAGCTCTGAAAGGGTGGCCGCTGCCGTCATATACGAGCTCAGACACAACGCGGATTTCGGCCACTGCTTCATCCCCAGAGACAAACTTGTCTCTGCTACGTCCATATTTATAGATGTTCCGGAGCAAAAGGTTGAGGAGGCAATCGACTTCTTAATATCTCGCAAAGAAATTTATCTCAGCGATATTAACGGACTTCTTGTTTGTTATTTGCAGAAGATTTTCTTCGCTGAGAGAGAGCTGAGCGAAAGACTCGGGGAAATGCTCTCTAAGAGCGATGAAGAAAAGCGCTTTGACGGGGCTGTAATAGAGCGTTTTTGTGAAGATAATGGGGTGCGCTTCTCTGCTGAGCAGAAAGAAGCTATAGAGCTTGCCTCGGAAAAGAACATACTGCTTATCGGCGGCGGTCCGGGCACGGGCAAAACCTTTCTTATCGGCGTTATCATAGAACTTTATAAGAGCCTTGGAAAAAAGACCCTTATAGCAGCTCCCACCGGCAGAGCCGCAAAGCGCATAAGCGAGCTTACGGGAAACGAGGCCTTTACTATTCACCGTATGCTGGGCGCTTCTTTTGCCGAGGGCGCCCAGGAAACCGTCTTTGAAAAGGACGAGGACGACCCCTTAGACACCGATCTGCTTATCCTTGATGAGTGCTCGATGCTCGATGTTGAGCTTTTAAATTCCTGCCTTAAGGCCCTGTCGCATTCCGCTTCCCTTATTTTAGTCGGCGACTCCAATCAGCTTCCGAGCATAGGCCCCGGCTCCGTCTTTGCCGATCTCGAGAAAAACGAAAGTCTTCCGAAGGTAATCCTACGTGAGATTTTCAGACAGAGCGAGCAGAGCAATATGGTGAGGGTTGCGCACAGAATATTGAAAAAAGAAAAACCCGAGCTGTTTTATCGGGATGGCGATTTTTTCTTTATGAAGGCTTATGAGCCCGAGGCGCTTTATACTCTTATCTTAGACTTGATACAGCGCCGTTTGCCTGTGAACATGGGCATCAGTCCCGATGAGATACAGGTTTTGAGTCCCACTAAAAAAGGACCTGTGGGCACGCTTTACCTTAACAGGCTTTTGCAAGAGGCCTTAAATCCCAAAAGTCCGGACAAAAAAGAAAAAATTTTCGGCTCAAATGTCTTTCGAGTAGGCGATAGAGTAATGCAAAGCCGGAATAACTATGATATACTGTATAGACAAGATTCGTATTTGGGGGCAGGTATTTACAACGGAGATATCGGCTATATTCTGGATATTGACCCAATATCGGAAACACTCAGCATAGACTTCGAGGGTAAAGTTGCCGAGTACGACTATCTTCAGCTTTCCGACCTAACGCATGCATGGGCAATAAGTGTGCACAAAGCTCAGGGAAGCGAGTACAAGGCTTGCATTTTGGCTCTTTTACAGGTTCCGAAACCTCTTATGAGCCAAAGTATATTTTATACGGCAATAAGCAGGGCGAAAGAGCTTATGATAGTTGCCGGCGATGAGAATGCGGCCTTCGCAATGATAGCGAGCGATAAAAAATCAAAGCGATTCAGCGGTCTTAGGGCCAGACTTTCAGGTGAGGTGGCGGATTATTTATGAGTTTTCTGAAAACACTTTTGGACGTCCTCTTTCCTCCGCGCTGTGTATTCTGCAGCGCAATCTTAAAGTCGGGGAAAATCGGTGTTTGCATGTCGTGCATTGAGAATCTCCCCTATGTGAAAAAGAATGAACTTCCAAAGATTGAGTTTGTGGATGAGTTCACATCGTCTTTTAAATATCAGGCAAGCGTAAGAGATTCAATTCTGCGCTACAAGTTTGACGGCCGCAGTGTATATGCAACGACCTATGCCCATATTCTGGCCGAAAACATCAGGGAAAATCTTGGCGGCAAGTTCAATCTGATCACTTGGGTACCTCTTTCAAACCAGAGACTGGATGAGAGAGGCTATGATCAGGCGATGCTCATAGCCATGGCCACTGCCTTGGATCTTAATGACGTGGCTGTGGAAACTCTGCGCAAGAGCACACACACGGAGCCCCAGTCGAGCAAAGGCGGACTCAGTGAGAGAAAAGCCAATATCTCGGGGGCCTACGAGCTTACAGATCCGGAGCTGGTTGAGGGCAAGAGGGTCCTTCTTATAGACGATATAGTCACTACCGGCGCCACCGTATCGGAGTGCGCAAGAATACTCAGAGAGGGCGGCGCGGCGGCAGTCTACTGTGCATCGCTGGCTTATAACGTAAGATATTAATACATCTTGAGGTGTTAAATGGTTATTTTTGAAAGAGACATAGCCGTTGATTTGGGAACCTGTGAATCTATGCTCTATGTCAGAGGCAAGGGCATTATGGTTCGTGAACCGACTATTGTTGCGGTTGATAAATACTCGGGCGAACTTGTTAAAATAGGCAAGGAAGCTCAAAAGACTTTGGGCAGAACTCCCGCAAATATAGTTCCGATAAATCCCATCGTGAACAGCGTTATCTCAGATTACGACATGACTGTTGCGATGCTGAAGGATCTTGTTTCAAGGATTACATCCTTTAGTCTTTTTAAGCCCAGAGTTTTAGTAACTGTTCCCGGTACCATAAGCGGTGTTGAGGAGAGAGCTCTTATTGATGCGGTTATAGAGTCGGGAGCAAGAAAGGTCTATCTTGTTGAAAGTTCTGTTGCCACAGCCTTCGGCGCGGGCGTTGACATCACTAAGCCCGACGGCCACTTGGTCATAGATATCGGCGGAGGCACCACCGACGTCGCGGTTGTATCAATGGGCGGAGTTGCCGAGTATGAATCCACCAACGTGGCCGGCAGAGAGTTTGACGACTCTATAATCCGCTATTTAAGGCGCAAACACAATCTGCTTATCGGCGAAAAGACCGCCGAAGATTTAAAGATAAGCATAGGCAGCATGATAGCCAGAGCAGATGTCGGCTCGGAGGAGGTAAAGGGGCGAGACCTTGCCACAGGTCTTCCCAAGTCCGTAAGTGTAAGCTCCTCGGAGTTGGCTGAAGTTTTCATAGAGCCTGCTAAGGCCATACTGGAGTGCGTACATATGGTTTTGGAGAGGACTCCTCCCGAGCTTATGGGAGATATCTCACAAAACGGTATTGTCATGTCGGGCGGGGGCAGCCTTATCTTTGGCTTCGACAGATTGATAGAGTACGATTTGGGCATAAGGACCATGATAGTGGACGACCCTGTCTCCTGCGCGGTTTACGGCGGCGGCAAGATGCTTTTAAACCTCGACAATATGCAGGACGGCATGATGAACTTCTCCCGCAAGAGAAGACTGAGAAATTAAACATTAAATATTGGCAGAGCGCCGTAGCAACGGCGCTCATTCTTATTGAGATAAGCAAAAACTGCCGAGCGCTTTGCTCGGCAGTTTTTGTTTATTATTTAGTATTAATACATTCCGCCCATATCGGGAGCTGCAGGCATCGCTGCGGGAGGCTCGGGAATGTCGCCCACGGCGGCTTCGGTTGTTAGAACCATGGCTGACACTGAGCAGGAGTTTTCTATTGCGCTGCGGCAGACCTTTGTCGGGTCGATAATACCCATCTTGATCATGTTGCCGTATTTGAACTTCTCGGCATCGAAACCGTATCCTTGATCCCTAGAGTTCATGACTTTTTCAAGAACGACCTCTCCGGAGAGACCTGCATTCTCGGCAATCTGGCGTGTGGGAGCAAGAAGTGCCGCCGCAACAACATTGGCGCCTGTTCTCTCGTCACCCTCAAGGCTCTTTGCAAGTTTGCTTACCGCCTTGGAGGCTATGATATAGGCCGAGCCGCCGCCGGCGACTATGCCCTCTTCAACTGCTGCCCTTGTTGCATTGAGAGCGTCTTCCATGCGAAGCTTCTTGTCCTTCATCTCTGCCTCGGTTGCAGCGCCGACTTTGACGACGGCAACTCCGCCCGCAAGCTTGGCAAGCCTTTCCTGAAGCTTCTCTTTATCGTAATCGGATGTTGTGATCTCTATCTCATTGTTGATAGCGGCTATTCTGGCCTTGATATCTTCGGCCTTGCCGGCGCCGTCGACTATGATGGTGTTCTCCTTGGTGACCTTGATCTGTCGGGCACTGCCCAGCATATCGATTGTGGCATCCTTGAGTTCCATACCGAGATCAGTGGAAATGACCTCGCCGCCTGTTAGAATTGCGATATCCCTGAGCATCTCCTTGCGCCTGTCGCCAAAGCCGGGGGCCTTTACGCAGACCGAGATGAAGGTGCCGCGGAGCTTGTTGAGGATGATTGTTGCAAGAGCCTCGCCCTCGACATCCTCGGCTATGATGAGGAGCTTTCTGCCGGCCTGAACTACCTGCTCGAGGAGAGGCAGTATCTCCTGAATGTTTGAAATCTTCTTATCTGTAATTAAAATTGCAGCGTCGTCTAAAACAGCTTCCATTTTATCGGTATCCGTGACCATGTAGGGAGCTATATAGCCTCTGTCGAACTGCATGCCTTCGACTACCTCGGAATAAGTTTCAGCCGTTCTGGACTCCTCGACAGTGATTACACCGTCTCTGCCGACCTTCTCCATTGCCTCGGCTATGAGATTGCCTATGTGCTCCTCTCCCGAGGAAATGGCGCCGACTCTGGCTATGTCTTCCATACCGGAAACGGGCTTGCTGTGCTTCTTTATTTCTTCAACCGCTGCCGATGCCGCCTTCTGCATACCGTTCTTTATTCCCATTGGATTGGCGCCGGCTGCAAGGTTCTTGAGTCCTTCGCCGATCATTTGCTGGGCAAGAAGGGTAGCTGTAGTGGTGCCGTCGCCTGCGATATCGTTTGTCTTTGTGGAGACCTCGCGGATGAGCTGTGCGCCCATGTTCTCGAACACGTCTTCAAGCTCAATCTCTTTGGCTATCGTCACACCGTCGTTGGCTATGAGGGGAGCTCCGAACTTTCTTCCGAGCACGACATTGCGTCCCTTGGGTCCTAAAGTGATGGATACTGTATCTGCCAGTTTATCAACACCGATCTTTATGGCTCTGCGAGCCTCTTCACCGTAAATTATATTCTTTGCCATATCTTACATTACCTCCGATTTATTCTACTATAGCGAGTATGTCGCTCTGCTTGACTATCATAAGTTCTTCTTCGTCGACCTTCACATTGGTTCCGCTGTATTTGCCTACAAGAACACTCTGCCCCTTCTCTACGACCATCTTGACTTCATTGCCGTCAATCATTCCGCCGGGACCTACTTCTACTACCGTGTATATCTCGGGCTTTTCTTTGGCTGATCCCGCCAAGATTATTCCGCTCTTTGTCTTCTCTTCAGCTTCCTGCTGCTTGAGTACAACTCTGTCTGCCAAAGGTTTTAATGTCATGTAAATGCCTCCCATAAAATATTTGTTTTGCCTAAATCAGCACTTAGCACTCGAGCACGTCGAGTGCTAATGTTAGTTTAACACATTTTTGAAAATAGTCAATACTCAATTTCAGGTTTTTTATAAAAACTGCAAATAATTTTAAAATTCACACATATTTTGCAGTTTCAGACCGTTTTTTACGCAGATTGCAGACGATTTCTGCAAAAACAGTGTTCAAGCTGCAAAAAACCGCCTTGTAAATTATTTATCGTATTTTTTTATTCCTGTACATATATAGGGTGCAGCGGATATTTCCGTTGTAGAGTCTTCTTGTTTTTTCGGCTTTTTTGCCGAAACAGCTTTCGAACTCCGGCTCGGGAGAGATTATATAGGCATCCCAGTTTTCCAGTTTTGAATATGTTTTGCCGAAGGCCGTGTAAAGCTCCCGGCTCTCCTTTTCGTCCATAAGTCTTAAGCCGTAGGGGGGATTTGTGACTATTCTTCCCTCCTCGGTCTTGCGCTCGAACTTCATAGCGTCAGCCAATTCAAAGCTGACGCAATCGGCAACTCCCGCTCGCAATGCATTCTTTTGGCAGAGCTCTATCGCCTTGGGGCTTATATCTGAGCCGTATATTTTATAGTTTCCTTTAAATTCCCGGCTTTTGGCATATTCCCGGGCTTCCTGCCAAGCTTTTTTCTCGGAAATCTGCCAGTCCTCGGAGATGAAGTTTCTGTTTAACCCCGGTGCGCGGCGTTTGGCTGCAAAGGCCGCCTCTATTGCTATGGTGCCGCTTCCGCAGAAGGGATCTGCCAGCTCTCCGAAGCCCTTATACCCCGATATATCGACCATGGCCGCCGCCAAGGTCTCTCTTATGGGCGCCTCGTAGTTTTCGGGGCGATAGCCTCTTTTGTGAAGTCCCTGCCCGCTGGTATCTGCACAGAGCGATACCGTGTCGTCGATTAGTATGAACTGTATTCTGACTAAATTCTCCGTTTCGGGAAACCAGCGCAGTTTATAGACACTCTCGAGCCTCTTTGAAATTGCCTTTTTAATTATTTTTTGGCAGTCGGGCACGGAGAACAGTTTGGAGTTCAGTGAAAAGCCCTTGACGGGAAACCCGTCGTTTTTTCCGATAAACTCCTCGAATGGGAGCTTTCTTGTACCCTCGAAAAGAGCATCGAAGCTAGTGGCCTTAAAAGAGCCCAGCTCTATTAGTATTCGCTCTGAAAAGCGTGACATGATGTTGGCACGCATGAAGGCATTATCGTCGCCCTCAAATCGAACTCTGCCGTTTTCGGCCTTTACATTTTGCATGCCCATGAATTTAAACTCGTTTTTGCAGAAAGTCTCCAAGCCGAAGAGACAGGGCGCTATATATTTTCTCATACTATTCCGCCCCTATTTTCGCCCTGTTCTCAGCCGCATATTTCCACTTCCCCTTTTTATTGAAAACAAGAATACCCGAAACTGCTATCAGAGCTAACGCCGCAACCGAGGCGACCGTTACAAATGTTGCATCAGCCTCGTTCACACTGTCAACCAAAAAGAGTTTGGAATAGCGGATTTTTTCCATGTCTTTGCTCTCATTGATGAGCTCTAAGCTATAGAGGGTCTTTTTGTTTTCTTCTATCCACTTGTTCATTAGAGCAAGCAAATCCTCGCGGCAGTCCTGCAAAGAGCCATGTACAACTATGTACTTATACTCCGTAGCCTTGCCGCCGAGGTAGCCTCTCGTGCCCGCCATGATTACATCAAGTGAGTTGAAATAGCGCTCGGGGAAGCGTATGGTGAGGAGCCTTCCTTCATACGGCACTATTGCATACCTGGCTCTCGCCTTTTCATTTATATTCTCGCCTTCGGCAAAAATTGTATAAATTTTTGAAATCTCGAGTTTATAATAGCCGCCCTCGGATTTTTCGTCTATATTGACAAGCTCCGAAGGGCCGAAGAGGAGTTTGAGACCTCCGAAGCGTGAGAGCAAAAGCAGAAGCAGCGCCATGAAAAGAAGGGCGGATAGCAGTCCTATGCGACTTTTAATCATTTTCTTCCTCGCTCATTTTAATTAAATCCAATAGCGCCAGTGCCAGTGCCCCCTTTATAACCCTTGACTTGCGCGGACCGAGCGATGCCTCTACCCTGCCCTTGAGGCGGATCGAGACTTCTCTCATCTTTCCCGTTTCAACCGTTCTCTGCTCCCTGTTTATATACGGGCTGGGTCTCAGTGCGCAGCAGAGCTCCAAGTCGGAACCGTTTGTGAGACCCTCGTCCACACCGCCCGAGAAGTTGTTCAGCGTGGCGGGCTTGCCGTCTTTTATCACTATGGAATCATTGGCCTCGCTGCCTCTCATGGAGACAAAATTGAAGCCTTTGCCGAACTCTATTCCTTTAACACCGCCAACGCTCATTATCATTGAGGAAATGTGGGCTTCAACTCCTCCGAAAACCGTATCACCGAGTCCCGGCGCAAGACCGCTGACGGTGAAGCAGAGTTTTGACCCTACCGAGTCGCCGACTCCGCGTGCCTCGAGGATTTCCTTTTTCATATCTACCGAAAATGCCTCGGCCTTGCTTTCCCCCATTTGCAGAAAGCGAACCTGAATTTCTATGCCCCGTCTCTCTAAAAACATCTCCGCCAAAGTGCCGGCGAATACAAGGGCTTCATCGGCAACCCCGGAAGATGCGGCCTTTTCGGGACTGTCTGAAAGATAGCACGCCAGGTCGACCGTGCCCGGCATGAGCGCACCCTCGGCCTTTGAAAGGGCCTGCGGTCTCACTAATATTGCGGAAAGCGGTTCTCCTGTGAGGCAATCTCCTTTTACTCCGCTCAATATTTTTGGTTCTTCCTTGGCTCTGGCATCTAAATTCAGCTCCTTCATCCCCAGATAAGGAGCATTCAACCTCTCTAAAAATTCGGCTGCTGCAAAGGGCTCACCCTTTTTAAGTCCCCTTATTGTGAGGAAAACAAAGTTTTCATCATTGTCCCAAGACACACTGAGTCTTATTTTATTGCCGATTTCATTCATTTTATCGATGCTCACTCTTATGTTTATAATGCATTTTGATACGCGCTTAGAATACAGTATGATGCACTCGTTGTCAAAGAATAAAGCCGCTGAACTCTTTGTTTCGGCTCTTTGGAAACATTGCACGGAGAGCGGGCTTATGTTAGAATTTTAGCCGTTATCATAAAGCAAAGGTCTAAAACAATGTGGTTTACACTCTCTCTTCTCACTATAGCTGCATGGGCGCTTTCGGACCTCTTTTCAAAGCGTGGAACAAAGCCGGAAGATAAAAGCTCTCATCTTAAGCTGATTATCGCGGTCGGCACATTTATGACTGCCCACGCCCTCTTTTATCTGGCTGCAAACGATGTCCCCTTCTCGCCCAAGGCGATAATAAGCTACGCTCCGGTTTCCGCCATGTACATTCTGGCCATGGCTCTGGGCTATGTCGGTCTGAGATATATAGAGCTCTCCATATCAACTCCCATCTGCAACTCTTCAGGCGCCGTTGCATGCATACTCTGTATATTGATTTTAAAACAGAGCATATCTCCAATGCAGATTACGGGTGTAGTCATTGTAAGCGTTTCCATTTTTCTCCTCTCAATGAGCGAAAGAAAAGCTGAAAGAGAAAACTTAAGAGCGGCAAGTGAGAAAAGCTCCCGCTTTGACAATAAGTTTCTGGCGCTTCTTTTCCCTCTTCTCTACTGCTTTATCGACGGTTTCGGCTCATTTCTCGACGCTTTCTACCTCGACACGGGCATCTTGGAGGAAAATGTTGCAAACCTTGCCTATGAGTTTACTTTCGGCATATGCGCCCTCTTTTCTTACCTTTATTTGAGATTTGTAAAAAAAGAGCGCTTTTCGTTCATAGGGCAAAAGGACTTTTGCATTGCCGCCGCTTGCGAGACTGCCGGCCAGTTCACCTACATACACGCGCTGGGCGATAACGCCGTTGTGGCCGCACCGCTCATATCCTCATACTGCGTATTTTCCGTTATGCTCTCGAGACTTATTCTTAAAGAAAACCTGAGGGCAAAGCAGTATATTATTATAGCCGCTTTAGTATCGGGTATTGTTATTTTGGGCTATTTTGATGTATAGTAAGAGGAAAGATTTTTGATAAGCCTTAAGCTATGTAATGATAAGGATGGTGTTTATGGGAGAGACTGCAAAGTATAAAAGAGTCCTGCTGAAAATAAGCGGCGAAGCTTTGGCAGGAGCAGAGGGCAGAGGCTTGGATTTCGACTTCATCTCCAAAGTCGCCGAAAAGGTAAAAAAATGTGTTGATGCAGGTGTGCAGATGGGCATCGTCATAGGCGGCGGCAACTTCTGGCGCGGCGTGAAGGACGGCGCCGGCAAGATAGAGAGAACCCGAGCCGATCACATGGGCATGGTGTCCACTGTTATGAACTGCCTTGCCGTTGCGGATATTATGGAGCAGAAAGGGCTGGATGTCAGAGTTCAGACTGCCATTGAGATGAGAAGCGTGGCCGAGCCTTACATCAGGCTGAAGGCCATCAGGCACTTGGAAAAAAACAGAGTTGTCCTCTTTGCCTGCGGCACCGGACTTCCCTACTTTTCGACGGATACGGCTGCTGTTTTGAGAGCTGCGGAAATAGGCGCAGACTTCATCTTGCTGGCTAAAAACATCGACGGAGTATACTCCGCCGACCCGAAGGTAGATGCCGCAGCCGTCAAGTTCGACAATATAAGCTATGAGGAGATTTTGAACAGGCAGCTGCAGGTTATGGATTTAACCGCCACCTCGCTTTCGATGGAAAACGACATACCTATAGTTGTATTTGCGCTAAAAGATCCTGAAAACATTTACCGTGCCGTAATGGGCGAAAAAATTGGTACAATAGTCAGAAAATAAGGAGGAATTTAAATGTCAAACGAGTATAAAGTATATGAAGACAAAATGCAAAAAAGTACGGAGTTTTTATCCCGCGATCTCGCCGCTGTCCGCGCAGGCAGGGCAAGCGCGGCCGTTTTAGATCCCATCATGGTGGATTACTACGGTTCTCCCACTCCCATAAACCAGATTGCCACAATCTCCTCTCCCGACCCCAGATCCCTGCTAATTTCTCCCTGGGATCAAAGCGTACTCCCTAACCTGACAAGGGCAATTCAGGCCTCGGACCTCGGCATCAACCCTCAGAGCGACGGAAAGAACATCAGACTTATCTTCCCTCAACTAACGGAGGAGCGCCGCCACGAGCTGAACAGGCAGGTAAAGAAATACGCCGAGGATACCAAGGTCGCCATTCGCAATATCCGCCGCGAAGCGATGGACGACTACAAGCGCATGGAGAAAAATTCGGAGATAACCGAGGACGACCTTAGGAACTCGGAAAAGGATATCAACAATCTAACCGATAAGTGGGTTAAAAAGGTTGACGAAATAGCGAAGGCCAAGGAAGATGAGCTCTTCGAAATCTGAGGCAAAAAAGGACACCCCTGAAATCTACAGCCGGCGCCGCCCGCCCGGACACATTGCCATAATACTCGACGGCAACGGCAGGTGGGCAAAGCGGCGCGGACTGCCGCGCACAGCCGGCCACAGCGCCGGCGCCGAAAACTTCAGAACTATTGCCACCTATTGCAAAGATATAGGTGTGAGCTTTCTTACGGTTTACGCCTTCTCAAGCGAGAACTGGAAGAGACCGAAAGAGGAAGTTTCCGCCATAATGCGCCTCTTTGAGAAGTATCTCATAGAGTCTGTCGAGACTATGGCAAGAGACCGAATTAAGCTCAAAATACTGGGCGATGTCTCGATTCTCAGTCCCAGGCTTCGCTCCCTTATCGAAGAAACTGCGCAGATCTCCGCAGAATATGACGGCTTTCAGGCAAATGTCTGCATAAACTACGGCGGCAGGGCAGAAATTGTAAGGGCCGCCAAGCTCTATGCCGAGGACTATTCAAAGGGCAAGGCAGGAGCTCTCACCGAAGAGAATTTTTCACGCTACCTCTATACTGCGGATATTCCGGACCCCGATCTCATTATAAGGCCCGGAGGCGAACTTAGACTTTCGAATTTTTTGATGTGGGAGTCGGCCTATTCGGAACTGATTTTTTCGAATGTGCTCTGGCCGGATTTCGGAGTTAGAGACCTCGATGCCGCTATAGAAGAATACTGGTCTCGTGACAGGAGATACGGGGGACTGAGTGAATGAAGAAGCGAGTTATAGTTGCGGTCATAGGACTGCCTATTATTTGGGGCATTATTATTGCAGCGCCGCCCTGGGCAACCTCGATCTTGATAGCGCTCATTTCAGCCATAGCATCCTTTGAGTTTATAGATTCTTTTAACAAAATACATCGAAGGCGCATCAATATCACCGTGGTCCTCTTCGCTTTCACCTTCCCCTTGGTGCAGGGATTTCTGCCCACATACTTTTATTGGGCGCATATTTTTCTGCTAGTATCGGTTTTGGCCGTTGAGATGATACTTTCCTATGCCGAAAACGGAGAGAAAATCTCTTTCTATCTTCTCTCCTTTGCCGTATTTTCATCGGCAATTATGCCCATACTTCTGACTTCCATACTGCGTATAGCTACAATAGCCGAGCCGAGATGGGTATATGTTCTTTTGCCCTTTATAGCGGCCTTTTCCAGCGACACCGGCGGCTATTTCGGCGGCATGTTTTTTGGGCGTCGCAAGCTCATAGAAAAGCTTTCGCCCAAGAAAACCGTGGAGGGTTCGATAGGCGGCTTTGTCTTCGCTGTTTTTTGCATGCTGGTTTACGGTCTTGTTCTAAAGGCTGTGGGATATGAGCCCAACTTTCTTTACCTTCTGATTTACGGCATTTTAGGCTCGTTCTTCTGCCAGATAGGAGACCTCTTCTTCTCGGCAGCAAAGCGCGAGAGCGGAATTAAGGACTTCGGGATGATACTTCCCGGACACGGGGGCATGCTCGACAGGTTCGACAGCATCTATTTTACCGCTCCTACCATCGAGCTGCTGCTGCATTTTTTACCCGTGATATGAGAAACAGACTCAGTATTTTAGGTTCAACTGGCAGCATAGGCACGCAAGCCGCGGATGTTGCAAAAACCCACGGCTTTGAGGTTTTGGCCCTTGCTGCCGGATCGAACATCGAGCTTTTGGAAAAACAGGCCAGAGAACTGAGGCCTAAATTTATCGCCGTTTATGAAAGGGAGCGAGCCGAGAAACTTGCCGAAAATTTGAGCGATATGGACATAGAGGTGAGCTTCGGCCCCAGAGCGCTTACCATGGCCGCCACCTATCCCGGAGTCGATACGGTTTTGGCCGCAATGAGCGGGACAAAGGGTCTTATGCCCACGCTTGAAGCCGTAAAGAAGCGCAAGCGAATAGCTTTGGCCAACAAGGAAACTCTTGTAATGGCCGGCCGCATATTTATGGAGGCCGTAAAGCGATACGGCGCGGAGCTTATTCCCGTTGACTCGGAGCACTCGGCTATTTTTCAGTGCCTAGGCGGCAAGAGAGAGTTTTTGAGTAAAATCTATCTCACCGCATCGGGCGGCCCCTTTAGAGGCCGCAGCTTTGAGGAGCTGGAAAATGTGCAGCCTGAGGAAGCGCTCAAGCACCCGAACTGGTCTATGGGCGCCAAGATCACGATAGACTCGGCAACTTTGATGAACAAGGGACTGGAGCTCATTGAGGCCATGCACCTCTTTAACTTAAAGCCCGATAAAATTGAGATTTTGGTTCATCCGGAAAGTGTGGTACACTCTATGGTTGAATTTGTCGACGGCTCGGTTCTCGCCCAGCTCGGCGTACCCGACATGCGTCTGCCGATTCAATATGCCATAAGCTATCCTAAGAGACTGCCCTCACCGGCAAAAAGACTCTCGTTTAAGGAAAACAGCAGTCTTAAGTTCATGGAACCGGATTTAAAAGCTTTCCCCTGCCTGCGGCTGGCTATAGAGGCGGCCGAGGCCGGCGGAAACTCGCCGGCAATTTTGTCTGCCGCAAATGAGATTGCAGTTTCTCTGTTTTTACAAAAAAGAATCGGCTTTAACGACATCTATAGGCTTGTGGCCGACACTCTCTCCAGCCTGCCCTATGAATCGGAGCCTAGTTTGGAGGCCCTGCTTTCGTATGACAGGCGCGCAAGAGGTTTTCTGGAGGAGAAATATTCTTAATGTATATCTTAGTTGCAATAATCTTATTCGGACTTTTAATAGGCATACATGAATTCGGTCACTTCATAGCCGCAAAGTCGGTGGGAGTTAAGGTGAATGAATTTTCGATAGGAATGGGTCCCGCACTTTTGAAGAAACAGGGCAGGGAAACTCTCTACAGTCTGAGAGCTCTGCCCGTCGGCGGCTTTTGCGCCATGGAGGGTGAGGACGAGGAATCGGAGAGTCCCAGGGCTCTTAAGAATCAGGGCTTTTTTAAGAGTTTCCTGATTCTCTTTGCAGGTTCGGGCATGAACTTCGTCCTCGGTTTTCTGCTTGTTTTTATCATTTTTCTAAACGCAGGCGGCTATCAAACAGCTAAAATAACCTCTTTTATGGAAAATTGCCCGTACGAGAGCGAAGAGGCTTTTAGAAAAAACGATATTATCTATTCTATAAATTCAAACAGGATTTATGTTTTTGGAAATGTTTCGAGCTATCTAAAACAGGGCCACGGCGTATATGATGTTGTTGTCATAAGAGACGGAGAGAAACTTGAGCTTCGGAATCTTGAGCTTAAGCGCTTGGAATATGAGGACGGCCATTATTACGGCTTTAGATTTGAGGAGATTGAGAGTTCGCCTTTGAAAATACTCGGACACAGCTTTTACACTTCCTTGGACTTTGTCAGGGAGATTTGGAGGGCTTTAAAAGAGTTTATTGCCGGCAGGCTTGGTTTTGATATGATGGCGGGACCCATCTACATTGTTAAGGTTATAAGCGATGTGGGCGAGAGTTCGCCCACGGTTTCGGACGCTCTCTTAAACATCTTATACTTGGGAGCTTTCATCTCTGTGAACCTGGCCTTTATGAATCTGCTGCCTATACCCGCTCTTGACGGCGGCCGCATTTTCTTTTTGATAGTCAATGCTTTGGTTAGCCTTGTAATCGGAAGAAAGATTAGCTCCGAATACGAAAAATACATACATGCCGGCGGCATGGTTCTCCTTCTTATATTCATGGCGGTGGTGATGTTTTTTGACTTGCGGAGGCTTATTAAACTATGACGGGCAGAGTGCTTAAAAAATCCATAATGGTTGGAAATATGCAAATCGGCGGCGGCGCTCCCATCAGTGTGCAGTCGATGTGCAGCACTAAAACAGAGAACATCGGCGCCACACTGGCCCAGATAAATGAACTGTATGAGGCCGGCTGCGAGCTTGTGCGGCTTGCCGTGTTGGATAAAGAAGCCGCCTCGGCGCTAAAAAAAATCTGCGCGGCATCTCCCATACCCGTGGTGGCCGACATACACTTTGACCCGAAATTGGCCCTTCTTGCCGTTTTGAACGGAGTTTCGAAGGTGAGAATTAATCCGGGCAACATCTCCGACAGAGCGGCTCTTAAAGAGCTGGCCCGTGAGTGCGAGAGGGCCGGCATTCCCATAAGAATCGGCATAAACGGAGGTTCGCTTCCCAAGGGCATACTCGAAAAATATTCTCGTCCGACTGCCGAGGGCATGGTTGAAGCCGCAAGAGGGCATGTGAGGATTTTAAATGACTTCGGCTTTGACGATATCTGCCTTTCGCTGAAATCCTCTTCGGTTCCCCTGTGTATCGAGGCCAACAGACTGGCGTCAAAGGAGTTTAACTATCCCCTGCACCTCGGTGTTACCGAGAGCGGCACTCTTAAAAAGGGTCTTATGCGCTCGGCAATAGGTATAGGAGTTTTGCTGAATGAGGGCATTGGAGACACTATACGAGTTTCGCTCACCGAGCACCCCATACATGAGGTTGAGGCTGCGAAGGAAATACTCTCTGCACTGGATATAAGAAGAAGCGGAGTGCGGCTGGTATCCTGCCCCACCTGCGGCAGGACGCAGATAGACCTCATCGGACTTGCCCACGAGGTTGAGGAAAGACTCGCTCACATAAAAGAGCCTCTCACCGTTGCCGTTATGGGCTGTGTTGTGAACGGCCCCGGCGAGGCGAGAGAGGCCGATTACGGCATTGCCGGCGGAAAGGGCGTCGGCGTTGTTTTTAAAAAGGGAGAGAGACTTAAGACTCTCCCAATAAGCGAGCTTGCAGATGAACTTGTAAAGATGATTGAAAGAGATTTGGATGAAAAAAGAGCGCATTAATTTTTTAGAAGTTTTCCCGGGACTGACTCCCCTTGATTACTGCTGCGGAGGCCTTGACAGGAGCGAGATTATAAGCGTCAAGATAAAAGAGGCAGATCTTGCCATGGAGATTTTGGTGTCCTTCCCCGCATTTCCGTCGGCAGCCGATCTTGAGCTTGTCTCGGACACAATTAAAGCCCAGTACGGCCTGAATTCGGTCAGCATCTCGCCTTTCTTTGAACAAAAGAAGCGGGAAAACTTTCAGAAAGTTCTCTTCGGCAGACTCTCTAAGGCAAAGCCTGTGCCTATATCAGGCCTGAGCATAGATTCCGGCACTGTCAGCATCTGCGGCAAGGTTTTCGGTGTGCAGAGCCGTGATATTCCGAAAAGAGGGGGGCGCCTCCTTTCGTTTTTAATGAGTGACAAGAGCGACAGCATAAAGGTCGTTAAATACTTCAGTAAAAAAGACGACAGCTCTGTTTGCGACAAGGTTAGAGACGGTCAGTATATAAGTGTCAGGGGCAAGGTGGAATACTCCGAGCGCGATGAAGACATGATTATTGACCCCGTTTCAATTGTTCTTGTACCGGAACCGATGCGTGAGGACAATTCCGAAAAAAAGAGGGTGGAGCTCAATTTACATACAAAGTTCTCGACCTTAGATGCCGTCACCGATGTGGAGGAACTTTTTAAGCTCGTTTCCCGCTGGGGCCACAAGGCCGTTGCCGTAACGGACAGCGGCGGCTGCCAGGCCTTCCCCGACATGTATAAGATGAGTCGTAAGACCGGAGTTAAAGCCATATACGGCATGGACGGCTACTATATTGATGACTATCTTACAAGCCGAGCGCTGAAAGGCTACAGTGATTCGCCTATCGGCTCGGAACTTGTGGTTTTCGATGTGGAGACAACAGGCCTCAATCCTACGAACTCGAGACTTATTGAGATAGGTGCCGTTAAACTTAGAAACGGAGAGCTCTATGAGGAGTTTTTGACATTTGTTGACCCTGAAACCGAGCTTCCTCCCAAGATAAGCGAACTCACCGGCATAAGCAAGGCAGATTTAAAAGACGCTCCCAAGGAAGCCGAGGCTCTTAAGGCGTTTTTAGACTTTGCGGGGAACTCCCCCCTAGCAGCTCACAACGCCGACTTCGACATCTCGTTTATGAGAGCGGCCGCAAGCAGGCAGGGCACTGTCTTTGAGCCGGCCTATCTTGACACTCTGGTTCTTTCGAGAAAGCTGCTGCCTGAATTGGCCCGACACAGCCTTGATAAAATAGCTCAGGCTTTGAATGTACCCGACTTCACTCACCACCGCGCCTCGGATGACGCCAAGGCCTGCGCTCTGGTCTGCGCCAAACTTTTAGATATGCTTAAAGAAAAAGGCGCCGAGAAGTTTTCTGATATTAACCCTGTTCTCTCTAAGCTTCCCGGAGGGAGCTATCAAAGACCGAAGCATATAAGTATTCTTGCCAGAAACAAGCTGGGACTTAAAAATCTTTATAAGCTTGTTTCCAAATCATACTTGGAAAACTTTAAAAGATATCCTATAATCACACGCTCTTCCTTGGAGGAATACCGCGGTGGCCTGCTTATCGGCTCCGGAGGCCCCGGAGGCGAGCTCTTTGAGGCTCTGCTTCGAGATGCTCCCTATGCGGAGCTGAGGGCTATCACAGCCTTTTATGACTATATCGAGATAGTGCCTGTCTCAAACTTCAGCTATCTGCTCAGCGATGGCGTACTCAGCGGCGAGGAGGAACAAAGAGACATAATACGCAAGCTTGCAAGGCTCGCCAAAGACCTTGAAAAGCCCCTCTGCGCTACGGGTGAGGTACGTTTTTTGGAGCCGGAGGATGAAATTTTCCGCCGTATTCTTCTAAGCGAGAAAAACTTCCCCGATGCCAACGAGCCCAGGCCTCTCTACATGAGAACAAGTGAGGAAATGCTGGAGGAGTTCAGCTTTTTAGATGAGAGAACAGCCTTTGAGGCCGTAATAACAAACCCGAACCGTATAGCCGATATGTGCGAGGAGATTGAGCTTTTGCCAAAGGGGCTATTCGCTCCCAAAATTGAAAATTCGGCGGAAGAGCTCAAATCGCTTGTGTTTGAAAACATGCGGAAACTCTACGGAGAAAATCCTCCCTCCATCGTCAGAGAGCGGGTTGAAAACGAGCTGAGAGATATTCTCGGCAGAGGCTATGATGTCATATATATGTCGGCTCAGAAACTTGTTGCCGACTCGAATGAGCACGGCTATTTAGTAGGCAGCCGAGGCTCCGTCGGCTCTTCTCTTGCGGCCTTTTTATCGGGCATAACCGAGGTCAACGCCCTCCCCGCCCATTACCGCTGTGAGGCATGCTCGTATTCGGACTTTGAATCCGCCAAGGGCTATTTCTGCGGCGCGAATCTGCCTGATAAAAACTGTCCCAACTGCGGAGCCGAATTTAAGAAAGACGGCTTTGACATCCCTTTCGAGACCTTCCTCGGATTTGGAGGAGACAAGGTTCCCGATATCGACCTGAACTTCTCGGGCGAATACCAGGCCAGAGCTCACAAGTACACTGAAGAGCTTTTCGGCAAGGAACACGTTTTCAGAGCCGGCACCATAGGTACCATGGCAAGTAAGACCGCCTACGGATATGTGAAAAACTATCTTGAGAAAAACGGCCTCTCTGCCGGCAAGGCGGAGATTGAGAGGCTGACGACGGGACTTGTGGGAGTTAAACGCACAACCGGACAGCATCCCGGCGGCTTGGTAATTATACCTCAAGGCATGGACATTGAGGACTTCTGTCCAGTTCAACACCCTGCGGATGATGCGGGCAGCGGCGTTATAACCACCCACTTCGACTATCACTGCATGGAAGACAATCTGTTAAAGCTCGACGAGCTGGGTCATGATGACCCGACAATGCTTAAGATGCTCGGCGATATGACCGGAGTCGATGTTAGAGAGATAAGACTCGACGATGCGAAAACCATGAGCCTGTTCAAAGGCCCCGAGGTTCTCGGGCTTAGTTCCGACGACAGCGTTATCGGCAAGACCGGCAGTATTGCCATCCCCGAGTTCGGCACCTCTTTTACAAAAAAGATGCTTGAGGAAACAAAACCCAACGGTTTCGATACCCTGATAAGACTTTCAGGCTTTTCACACGGTACTGATGTGTGGCGAGGAAACGCTCAGGATATTATTAAAAACAATATTGCAAGCATTGAGGAAACCATAAGCTGCCGAGACGACATCATGCTCTATCTCATCGAGAAAGGCATGCCCGAGAGACAGGCCTTTAAGATAATGGAAAATGTGCGAAAAGGCCGAGGGCTTAGCGCCGAGGAATCAAAAAGCATGAGGGACTTAAATGTGCCGCTGTGGTACATAGACTCGTGCAATAAGATTCAATACCTTTTCCCCAAGGCTCACGCAGTTGCCTATGTTATGATGGCTTTCAGAATAGCCTATTTTAAGGTGCACCATCCTCTGGAGTTTTATGCGGCCTATTTTTACAGGCGCAGTCAGAAAGACGCCTTCGATGCCAAGCTCTGCTTGGGCGGCGCGGAGTTTGTAAAAGAGAAGGTCCTTGAGATTCAGAGAAACAAAGAGGCAAGCCAGAAAGACAAGGAAACCGCCACAACGCTTGAGGCTGTTTATGAGTTTTATATGAGAGGCTTTAATTTTGCTCCGCTTTGCATTTATGAGTCGGACGCCTTTATGTTTAAGATAGTTGACGAAAAGACTCTCCTGCCGCCGCTTTTCAGCATTTCGGGACTTGGAAACGCCGCAGCGATGGATATTGTGAATTGCAGGCAGGAACACGAGCGCTTTACCTCGATTGAGGAATTTGCAAGCTACTGTCCGAAACTCAGCCGTACCAACATAGAACAGCTGAGGCAGATAGGCGCACTTCACGACTTGCCGGAAGAGAACCAAATGTCGCTTTTTGATTTTTGAAGATAAAAGCTCAAGCGCCCGCTTTTAATACGCGGGCGCTTGCTGTTTTTATCTTTTATATTTCCAGTCTATCTATCGGAGCGAAGCCCTTAGTCTGATTAAAGCCGGACTTCATCTCGAAGCTCTCTAAAAAGTCGGATGGGTCTATGCGCTCGAAATTGACTTTTTCGAAGCCTTCGCGGGTGAACTTCACCGAGAGTATGGCGCAGTCTTCGTCGTGACCCGTGCGGGTATTGAGCACCGTATCTTCGGCATTGACCAGGCAAATATCGGCAGGCAGGAGCGAGAAAATCTCTCGTGCAATTCTCACAGAGCAGCTTGCAACATAGTCATGAACAATGTCGTAGTAGGCGGTTTTACTGAGAGGCCTTGCAGACACTTCTCCGTTTGCATCTACAAACGGCTCCCTATCGGGGATAAGCTCCTTGCCTTTTACGTTGAACTCGACTACTATGGCGTTCCCCTCTTCGGCAAAAAACTCAAAGTCGCTTCCGAAGTCCGTGAGCTCTTCGAAGGGGTTGCCGCTCTCTATAACCTCGAGATAGGCATCGAGGTCTCCCTCTAAGATTCTTCTTGCAATGTCTCGGGTGCTCTGCCAGGCAAAATAAGCTTCCAAGTCCTCTTCTTTAGCCGCTTCGACAGCATCTCTCAGCTTTTCACGCTTCTCCTTTTCCATTTCGGGCATCATCTGCTCTGCCAGAGTCGGCTTATATTCCATAAGTTCATTCATAGCTGCCTGCTGCATGGGACCCACCTCGCCCTTTACGAAGGGCGGCGGCTCTCTTTTAACCTCTTCCCATGAAATCGGCGACTCGCACTGCTTGTGCACGCCCTTGAGACTCTCGATATATTCTCTGTATTCCCAGATCTCCGCCTCGCTTGCTTTGAGCACTTCTTCACGCTTAGCGTCCGCTGCGGCGGTGCGCTCGGGCTTTACGGGAGCCGCTGCGCTCTTCGGCTCCTCTTTCTTGCTGCGGAGCTTTTCTTTGAGTTCCTCTGTTTTGGAGCCTGTGCTCTTCTTTTTTCCGCTCCCGAAAGTTTTTTGGTAATAAATTCCCGTACCCGGTATGCCGGCAGTAAATGTTTTTCTGCCCTTTGGACTGATGCCGAAGCGCAGGCCCTTTATGCCGGTGGAAACTCCGACACCTGACTTTGAGAGATTGAGCTTAAATAACTTTCCGAGTTTTATACTTTTCCTGAATCTGAGACCCATATTATCACCTCATTTACTTCACTGATAATATCTTATTTTGTATAAATTGTAAATTAAAAAGCTTTTATCGGCGGTTCACAATCATGCCGCAATCTTCCTCGTCGGGAACATATAAAAAGTTTACCGGAACATACAACATGTCATTTGGATACATGCTGCGAGCAAAAGAAATTTCAGGGATACCGGCTGAGCGCAGGAAGTCTTTTAATGCCTCTAAGTCATCAAAGGACCTTTCTGGAATCATCCATGCGCAGTTCGGCTCTTTAAAATGCAGGACAATATAACGATACGGAGAGTCAAACTTGCTGCCGTTTACCCTTTTTGCCAAACTGTGTTCATAAAAATGTGTGAAGCCGACGAGAGAACTGTAAGGCAAGTTTCTATAGAGATTGGCTGCGGTTTCAAAGCAGCTGATTTTATCGTTTTCAATCCTTAAAACCACCCGTTTTTTAAAAAGGCTGAAGAAATAAGCAATGAAGAGCAAGCAAATAAGCGCAGATATAATGACAACAACAGCGGTGTAAACAGGTGAAAACGGACGATCGTTTTCGTCTAAAACATTCTTGCCGAAAAGCATTATATAAATAACCGCAACAAAAGGCAGCGATGCCAGCATCGGCCAAAGAGTTTTTGGCTTAAATCCATGCGGAGCATAGAAAACTTTCATGGCTATGTATTTCTTTCCTTCTTTCTGATTACAATTATATCCCTTAATACGGGGCAAGTGCAGCTTTGCTAAAACATTATAGCACGAAAAAGCGGACAAACATTAAATTAATGTCTGTCCACTTAATTTGGTCAGACTGTCCGAAAAGTGGGAAAGAAGGGCTGAAATATGTTAAAATAGTGCAAGAGGTGAGCGAAAAAGATGAAGTATATAGAAAAGAGAGATCGTATGCAAATCAGCTTTCTGCCTGAATGTGTTGAGGACTATTTAGATGATGAAAACCCGGTTAGGGTGATTGATGCATTTGTAGATTCTTTGGATATGGAAGGATTGGGATTTTCAAAATCCCAACCTGCTCAGACCGGCCGACCTGCCTATGATCCGAGAGATTTATTGAAACTGTATATTTATGGCTATCTCAATCGAATTCGCTCCAGCCGTATGCTGATGAGAGAATGCAGGAGGAACATAGAACTTTTCTATCTGCTTGGAGAGTTAAAGCCTGACTTTCGGACTATTTCAGATTTTCGAAAGGAAAATGCATCTGCAATACGCAATACATTTCGCGCCTTTGGAAAACTGTGTATAAAGCTTGGACTATATAATCGAGAGCTTCTGGCAATAGACGGGAGCAAAATACGAGCAGTAAACAGTAAAGATAATTGCTACAATAAAGAGGTATTGGAAAAGAAGCTGGCACATATAGATGAGAAGATAAAGAAATATCTTGAGGAAATGGAAGAGTGCGACCAATCGGAACCTGCAACAGAAGAAGAAAACGGCAAGGTAAAAGCGGCAGTAGAAGAACTTCGTACTCGCCAAGAAAAATACGAGGGTATTTTAAAAGAGCTTCTTGAAAGCGGAGAACGGCAGATATTGACGACAGATTCTGAAGCCAGACGAATGCACTCAAAAGACGGATTTCACTGTTGCTACAATGTACAGACGGCAGTTGACAGCGGGAGCCATATGATAGCGGAGTATGAGGTTACAAACCGCAATACAGATCAAGGACTTTTATCTAAGCTTGCATCACAAGCCAAGGAGCAGCTGGAAGTATCGACAATATCGGTTGTTGCGGATAAAGGTTATGAAAGCAAGGCAGATATATTAGATTGTATCTACGACGGAACAGCTCCTACGGTTGCTCTGAAGTACGACAAGGAAGAGCGAAGCTATGACCTGCCCTATGAGGAAAATGAGATAACGGAAGAAGAGCGAAATTCCACAAAACGGGAAGATATCGAGAAGTGCATAAAAGCGGGAGTTTTGCCTAATATCTATGAGGGCAGCGGCATCACAGTGGAATTACAGACCAAAGGAGCAATCAGTTGTTTTGTACGAGATTCCGAGGGAAGAGTAATCTGCCCCATGGGACATGAGCTTCGGTATTCCAAAAAACGCGGCAGAAATACGGTATACAAAGATAAAGAAAGTTGTCGAGCTTGTAAAAACAAATGTACAAATGCGGAATGGAAAGAGGTCAGCTTTGGCCCTGAAACAGACTGTGTACCTGTAAAAATGTTCGGGGTTCTCACCGGGTCTGTACAGGCAATACCGCCGAATGCAAGAATCAGTCCAAATAACCACACTCTTGATACGGGACACGTGCCGAAGAAAAAGGTAGTATTGCGCATAGAAGACAACAAAGAAAAGTTAAAAGAGCGAATGTGTCTTTCTGAGCATCCGTTCGGAACGGTAAAATGGTATAACGGTGCACATTATTTACTGTGTAAGGGCAAAGAAAAAGCCTCAGCAGAGCTGGGGCTGAGTTTTCTGGCCTACAACATAACAAGAGCAATCAATATGATAGGAGTAAAGGTACTGATAGCGGCCATGTGATGAACGGCTGCTTCATATTTTTCAAAAAAGTACAAAAAACAAAGAAAAATGTCCGAAAAACCGGCTTTATTCCGGGTTTTCGGACAAAATGTGGTGGGAGGGAGTGGATTCGAACCACCGTAGGCGTCAACCAGCAGATTTACAGTCTGCCCCCTTTAGCCACTTGGGTACCCTCCCATGTTTTAAATGGAGCTGGTGGACGGACTTGAACCCCCGACCTGCTGATTACAAATCAGCTGCTCTGCCGACTGAGCTACACCAGCTCGAGGCTAACGACCGATATAATAACAAAGGCGCCGTGTTTTGTCAAGATTTATTATTTATTAAAGAATCTATTAATGTTCTGCACTTCTTATTAATAAGCTGTTTTCCATATTTTTTTGCGCGCTCTTTATATATTCACATTAAATAATTTTGCATTGTAATAAATGCATAAGATATATTGTCGGTTTTCGACTTTCGGCTTGGATTTACAATAAAAACGATGTGTCCGCAGAGCACGGACGAGTGTCTAATAAATATGATACAAAATGCCTGCTTATGTAAAAAAAGCGTCAAAAAGCTAGCTTTTGATGAGTTTTTAGTTGCATTTTTCTGAGCGCTGTAGTATATTGTAGCTGTATGTTAAACTTTTTACGAGAATTGTAAGATATTACAATTTCCGGCAGTTGGAGTGCATAATTATAAAGCGATCGGAATACATTGAAATACTGAAAGATTCTTATGAGTATTACTATGATTTGCGTCAATTAGAAGCCGAAGAGCATTTGCCTCTTGAGTTCTACGCTGAATTCAGATCCAGAGGCGAGGGCTACTTCCTATTTAAGAGCGCAAAACTGTGGGCTATGGAGAGCAATGAGTTTGCCTATATCTTCAGTCTGCCCCATTTAGATGAAGAAACAGTTGGCAGGTGCCTTGATTTCAGCATTAAAGACGGATATTCCAAGGTAAATCCCCACAACGAGCATCGGGAAACAAGCTTTGTAGTCGTTTTCGTGGCTGACAGCTTTTCGGAGACCGCTCTCAAGCTTATAGAGCGCAAAAAGGAGTACAAGAGCTTTAAGTATGGGCTTCACGGCTGGGTAAATTTAAGAACAGTCGGAATTGAGCTCGAGAGCAAAAAAATTGTGAACAACAGACTGGGTGATGGTCTGAAAAAACATTTTAAATCCATTTTATTAAGGAGTGAAAAAGCATGACCCCTATTCTCGTTCTAATCATCGGCGTCGTACTTCTCGCTCTGGGCTACATCTTCTACGGCTCTTGGCTTGCCAAGCAGTGGGGAGTTAACCCTGCACGCGAGACCCCCGCACACACGAGGTTTGACAACAGCGACTATGTCCCTGCTCACCCCGCTGTGCTGATGGGCCACCACTTCTCCTCGATCGCAGGAGCGGGCCCCATCAACGGTCCCATTCAGGCTGCAGTCTTCGGCTGGCTGCCTGTGTTCCTATGGATTGTTGTCGGCGGTATATTCTTCGGCGCAATGCACGACTTCGGCGCTCTCTTTGCGTCGATCCGTCACGGCGGACTGTCCGTCGCTGAGGTTGTAAGGATAAACATCGGAGAGGCAGCTTATAAGCTCTTCATCATCTTCGCCCTCCTTGTTCTCATCCTTGTTATAGCCTCATTCACGGCGGTTGTTTCCGGCACCTTTGCAGTTGCCGAGGCTCCCGCTCTGTTCACCACAGGACTCGGCAACGTACATGCCAACGCCTCGACGGCTATGACCTCGCTGCTCTTCATCGTGCTGGCTGTCTTCTTCGGATACGCCGTCTATCGAAAGGGCGTAAAAATAGGTCCCGCCACAGTCGTCGGCGTCATCGGCATCGTCGTTATTACAGTTGCAGGTCTTTATTGCGGCATCAACATCGGCCGCACAGGCTGGGTTATCTTCATTGCCGTTTACATCACCCTGGCATCGTTGCTACCCGTCTGGATACTGCTGCAGCCCCGCGACTACTTGAGCTCTTTCCTGCTTTACGCCATGCTCGCAATGGCCGCAGTCGGCGTTATCGGCTCTGTCGGCAAGGTTGAACTTCAGCTTCCCATGTTCACCGGATTCCAGACCAAGATCGGTTTCCTCTTCCCCGCGCTCTTCATCACCGTTGCCTGCGGCGCGATTTCGGGATTCCACTCTCTGGTTTCTTCCGGCACAAGCTCCAAGCAGATTAACAATGAGAAGGATACCCAAGCTATAGGTTATGGCGCGATGATTATCGAGTGCATACTCGCCATCCTCTCGCTTCTGGCAGTTGCCGTTGTTTACAACGAAGTTGTTGCAGACGGCGCTCTCACAGCCAGCCCACCCAATATTTTTGCTCAGGGTATAGCCACAATGGTCACTCTTATGACAGGTCAGGAACTCGGAGCATCCATACTCTATAAAATTGTTTTCACACTGCTGACACTTGCAGTTTCGGTCTTTGCCCTCACCTCTCTCGATACGGGCACAAGGCTTGGCCGCTATCTCTTCACAGAGCTCTTCCTCCCCATGGATAAGAAGATGGAAGACCTCAGCGGCGCAGCGAAGTTCTTCGCTCAGCCCATAGTCGGCACACTTATCATGGTCGCCATCGGCTGCAGCATCGGCTTCCTTAGGCTCTCCCAGATTTGGGGTCTCTTCGGAGCCGCCAACCAGCTGCTCGCGGGCATTGCTCTCATGGCAGTTGCCTGCTGGCTCGGCAACATAGGCAAGAACAACAAGATGTTCTTCATCCCCATGATTTTCATGCTTGCCGCAACACTTTCATCGCTGGTTCTCACCCTCAAGGCAAAGCTCGCGGTGTTCTCCGGCGGAACTCCCGCTTGGGGCGACTACTTCCAGTTCATCTTCGCTCTGGCTCTCGTAGTCCTCGCTCTTATACTTGTTGTCAGCGGCGTCAAGACCTTCTCCAGGCAGGCCAAGGGCGAAGTCACCGGCAACAAAGAACTCATTGAAACCACAAAATAAGTTATTTTAAACTTGAGTCTATAAGGGCTGCCCAAGAAGGGCAGCCCTTATTTTTTGTAGCACTTTAGTGCGATTTCAAATGTCTTCGACATTTGAAATCAATAAACCACCTGCTATGCAGGTGGAATGAAAAAAGCTTTAGCTTAAAGTAAAAAACCTCCAGTGATATACTTTCTTTAGATTTGCCAATCAAAGAAAGAAACAAAGGAAGCTCCATCCATGGATAAGAATAGTTTATCACATACACGCTGGGAGTGTAAATATCACCTGGTGTTTGCCCCAAAGTATCGTCGACAAGAGATATATGGAAAACTAAAGGTAGATATTGGAAAAATCTTAAGAGATTTGTGCGAAAGAAAAGGAATCGAAATAATCGAAGCAGAGTTATGTAGAGATCATGTGCATATGCTAGTGAGAATACCCCCGAAATTTAGTGTGAGTGAAATCATGGGCTATCTAAAAGGAAAGAGTGCGTTAATGATATTCGATCGTCATGCAAATTTGAAGTATAAATACGGTAATCGACATTTTTGGTGTAGGGGTTACTACGTTGATACAGTGGGAAAAAATGCAAAACGCATAGAGGAGTATATACAACGTCAAATACAAGAAGATCAGGTCAACGATCAAATAAGTTTGAAAGAATATATAGATCCGTTTACGGGTAAGCCGGTAAAAGGAAACAAATAACCGCTTAAGCGGTCAGAGCCGCTTTAGCGGTGTTGGGAAATTAGTGCGATTGGCAAATCATTCAATGCGCCATCAGGCGCTGCTGGTAATAAGCCCTTATAGGGCGTGTGCAAACCACCGGCTAAGCCGGTGGTTATGATTTTAAGCGCAGCAGATATTCTCTTCTCGTATAATTTGAGATGCTTTCTCACATCGAGCACACGGGCAAAAAGTTATTATGCCGCACTTGCCTATGTCCGGGGGAGCTTTGTCTTTTTTTGTATAAAGCTCCTTTTCAGGCATTCCTGTCGGTCAAATTTTATATAAAGGATACGTCCTTTTGTTGACTTTTATTTTTTTATTATATATCATACCTTTGTTATTTTTATTGGGAGATGCGCAATGAGCGAAAGACAAAGTAAGGAGTTTTACTATCTGGGCATAGCGGACTCGGTAAGCGAGCGTTCCACATGCCTGCGAAGAAAATATGGCGCAATTATTGTGAGAAACGACGAGATTATATCTACCGGATATAACGGCGCGCCCAGGGGCAGAAAAAACTGCGTGGACCTCGGAAGCTGCGAGCGCGAGCTGCGCAAGATTCCCCCCGGCGAAAGATATGAGCTTTGCCGTTCTGTCCACGCCGAGGCAAATGCCATAATTTCGGCACCGAGACGCGACATGATAGGCGCAACCCTCTTCCTTGTAGGCAGAGACGCCAAAAACGGCGAGCTTTTGGAATCGAGCATGCCCTGCTCCATGTGTAAGAGACTCATAATAAACGCAGGAATAGAACGCGTCGTCATGCAGAGCGGTAATGACGATTTTGTTGTCGTTAAGACTGAGGAATGGATAGAAAACGACGATTCCCTGTGCGGTTTCTGAGTTTTCAGATTTTTACTTGACTTATTTATATTAAATTATATAATAAGAAGCCTGGTTTTATCAGGTATTTCCTTTCCCGCCAAAGGCGGGACATTAGGCCGTAAGGAGGTGTAGACATGGCTAAATTAAGTGAAAAGTATGAGCTCATGTACATTATCGATGCCGGAATCTCCGAAGAGGAGACCGAGGCTTTGATTGAGAGATTCAACTCTCTCATCGAAGAGCACGGAACAATAGACGAGCATGAAGACATGGGCGTACGCAAGCTTGCATATGAGATCGACTATAAGACAGAAGGTCATTATGTGCTCACAAAGTTCACCAGCGGACCCGAGTTCCCCAAGGAGCTCTCACGCGTTCTGGGAATTTCGGATAAGATTCTTCGCAACCTTATCACAAAGCGACCCGAGTAAGGAGGAAGGTTATGCTTAATCAAATCGTTCTTATGGGCAGACTGACTCGAGATCCCGAGCTCAGATACACCCAGAATCAAATTCCCGTATCCTCTTTCACACTCGCTGTCGACCGCGACTTCGCATCTCGCGGTGAGGAAAAGCAGACCGACTTCATTGATATCGTCGCTTGGAGAAAGACAGCCGAGTTTGTTTCCAACTATTTCCGTCAGGGCAGCATGGCTGTGGTCACCGGTCGTCTTCAAATCAGAAGGTGGCAGGATAAGGACGGTCAGAACCGCCGCACGGCAGAGGTTGTAGCTGAAAATATCTACTTCGGAGAGCCCAAGAGGCGCAGTGAGGAAAATGACAGCTATTCCTACAACAGTTCCTCTCAAAGGAATGACGCTCCCGATTATCCTGAGTATTCTTCATTCAGCGAAATCGACGACAGTGAGGGCGGAGACCTGCCCTTTTAAGTAAAATTTAACGGAGGTTTATATATTGACATGGATAACAGAGGCTTTAGGCCCAGAGGCCGAAAGAAAGTTTGCCAGTTCTGCGTTGATAAGAGTGATCATATAGACTATAAAGACACTGCAAAACTCAAAAAATTCATTTCCGAGCGCAGCAAGATTCTGCCCCGTCGTATGACAGGCACTTGCGCAGTGCATCAGCGCGAGCTCACCGAGGCAATAAAGAGAGCCAGACACATAGCTCTTCTGCCCTATACAACAGACTGAGAAAGCTTAAGCGCGCACCTAAAAAGGTGCGCGCTTTTTTTATTAATGTTTATTTTACTTTTGCCTCGATGCTTAATATCTGTCTTTGTTTTTCTCCCAAATAATTGCAAGCCCCTTGAGGAGCAGGTCCGGCTCTATGTCTATCTTGTGCCTGCAGTTCGGAATTATAACCGAGCTTAGGCCGCCCGTGGCCAAGAGCTGAGCTTTATAGCCGAGTTCTTCTTCCATCCTGTCGATAATGCCGTCGATAGCTGCCGCCTGTCCGAAGACCAGACCTGACTGTATGCACTCGACAGTGTTGGTGGAAATGCAGCGCTTGGGCGCAATTATAGAGACTCTGGGAAGCTGACTTGTCTCGGATGCCAGAGACTCCGCCGAGATATTTACTCCCGGTAAGATTGCGCCGCCAAGAAAACGCGAGTTTTTATCTATAGCTGTCATGGTTGTGGCCGTGCCCAAATCTATAATAATAATGGGTGGCTTGTAGATATTCAGAGCGGCAACGGCGGCGCAGACGAGGTCGGCGCCGAGCTGCCCCGGATCGTCGATACCTATGTCAAGACCTGTTTTGATACCGCTTCCGACCTTTATGGGCCTGAGCCCTGTGGAAAGCTCGATAGAGGCGCACAATACCGGAGTGAGGTTGGGAACTACAGAGGAGAGCACGGAGCCATCCAGCTTTCCGCCTTTTTTAAGGAAGCGCCTTATTATGCTGTCCATTATTGCGGCATACTCATATTCCGTCTTTCTTGTATTCGTCTCTATGCGGGCAACATTTTTTATGCACTGTCCATCAATACATCCTATGCTTATGTGGGTGTTTCCCGCATCCACGGCAAAAATCACGGCTTATCCTTCTTTCTGTAATTTATTAGCCTGAGCACCGTCGGACTCAGAATGGCATTGGTGAGAATCTCAAAGATGAAATTGAGACCTATCATGCCGAAGACAATAAAGCTGACGGCCGACCCCTCATATCCGCTTGCACCGGCCCATCCTTCTATGGTTTCCATAAAGAACGCAAGGCAGCCCAGTATAAAGATAAATGTGTTTGTAAACGGAGTTATAACGGCTGCCGCAACTGTGGCAAAATAGCGGTTTTTCTTCTCGAAGAGTCTGTACACAAGACCCCCTACGAAACCCGCTGCGACGCCCTTGGCAATTACAGTGAATATTGCACCCAAGGGGTTTACCGCCATAAAGGGTCCGGCATCGCCGGAAAAAAGAACAGCCAGTGAAAACACCAAGCCCAACCAAGCGGCTGCCGCCGGACCATAGAGTGCGGCGCCTAAAACAATGGGTAAAAGTACCAGTGAAACGGAAAATGGACCGACTCTTATGGGTATCATCACAGCCAAAAACTGCAATGCAAAAACTATAGCCGTCAATAGAGCGAGTCCTGTGAGTTTTCTTGTTTTATTCATTTTTTTACCTCCTGCTGTCACTCCTTCTTATCAAGGATGCAACGCAAATATGGGAGTATTATACCAAATTTTACTGTCTTGGCAAGATGTTTTTTCTGTTTTTCAAGTGTAAATATTATTTTTTTGAATCAAGCTCGTTGTAATTTTACAAAAAATTGCAGGTTTTATTCTTATTTTCGAATGAGCTTTTTCATAATCACGACAAAAGACAGTGCTTTAATTGCGCTGTCTTTTGCTTTGTTTTTTTATTTGGCGTATTCTATTGCCTTTGTCTCTCTTAGAACATGGACCTTTACCTGACCGGGATAGGTCAGCTCTTTTTCTATCTTCTTGGCAATATCCCGAGCCAGCGTTACCATCTCGTCTTCGGAGATGTTCTCGGGATCGACCATGACTCTTATCTCGCGGCCGGCCTGTATAGCGTAGCATGACGCGACCCCGTTAAAGCTTTTTGGCACTTCCTCAAGCTTTTCGAGTCTGCGGACATAATTTTCTATGTTTTCGCGGCGGGCTCCCGGACGGGATGCGGAAATCGCATCTGCCGCCTGAACAAGGCAGGCAATTACCGTTTGGGGCTCCACATCGCCGTGATGGGCCTCTATGGCGTGCAGCACCTCGGCATTTTCCTTATAGCGTCTGGCTATATCGACGCCTATCTGGACATGGCTGCCCTCTACCTCGTGGTCGATGGCCTTGCCGATATCGTGCAAAAGACCTGCTCTCTTTGCCGTGTGGATATCTGTTCCCAGCTCTGCCGCCATGAGGCCGGCTATGTGTGAAACCTCTATGGAGTGCTGAAGCACATTCTGACTGTAGCTCGTTCGGTATTTCATTCGACCTAAGAGTCTTATAATCTCAGGTGAAAGTCCTTCGACATTTGTTTCGAAAACGGCTCTCTCGCCCTCGGCCTTTATGACTGCCGCGACCTCCTTCTTTGCCTTGGCTATCATTTCTTCTATCCTTGTTGGATGAATGCGTCCGTCGGCAATCAGGCGCTCTAAAGCTATCTTGGCAATTTCTCTTCTCACCGGATCGAAGCAGGAGATTGTTATTGCCTCGGGCGTATCGTCGATTATCAAATCGCAGCCCGTCAGGGTTTCGAAAGAGCGGATATTTCTGCCTTCGCGTCCGATTATCCTGCCCTTCATATCGTCATTCGGCAGTGGAACTACCGATACCGTAATCTCACTTGAGTGGTCGACCGCGCAGCGCTGTATTGCCGTGGCTATTATCTCCTTGGCGCGCATATCGGCCTCTTCCCTGAGCCTCTCCTCCGTTTCGCGAATCTTGGCGGCTATCTCGTGTGTTACCTGTGTTTCAATGTTCTGGAGCAAATACTCCTTGGCCTCTTCGGTGCTGTATCCCGAGATTTCCTCGAGCTTTGCTGTCTGCTCCTCCTTGAGCTTCTGCACCGACGCCATTTCCGACTCTACGTTGGAAAGTTTTTTATTCAGACTCTCCTGTCTGCGCTCAAGTCCTTCTGTCTTGCGGTCGATGCTTTCTTCTTTCTGCTGGAGCCTGCGCTCCTGTTTTTGAATCTCTCCGCGGCGTTCTTTTTCTTCTTTCTCATATTCGGCTCGGTTGAGGATTATTTCCTCGCGGGCCTCGACCAAGGCTTCTCTTTTCTTAGCCTCCGCTGATTTGATAGACTCATTTATTATTCGCTTGGCTTCGTCCTCCGCGCTGCCGATTTCCCGCTCGGCCACACGTTTTCTGTATCCGATACCGAAAACGAAACCAATGACAAGCAGTACTAAAACTCCGACTATAAATGCAATCAAATATAATATAAACTTGTCAGGCATATTTCAGAACACCCCCCCTTTTCTTAAATTTTAAATATTTTTGGGTTTTCTTTAAACCTCTTGTTTATTTGTTTATCCATAGTATTTTACACTCTTTTTAACTTATGTGTCAAGACATATAAATCCGAAGAGCTTTTCACAAATGTTTGACTTCTATACAAAAAATCTGCACAGCAAATCACTATTTCTATTTACATTGTTAATAATTTTTGTTAAAATATAGTTATTATTCCATTGATCGAGAAAATCAACAGTCTTTTAAACAAAAATAGCTGACAGAAACAGGCATTTTGTCAAAAAACATCAACAGGAGCTTTTGTTGTGTGCTATTGCTAGACTATATATAAATATAAGTAAGTATATGAGAGCAACGGTACATTATTCCGGTAAAAAAAGTGTTTGTTTTCAGAATTAGCAAAGCAGTGATATTTTTTTGATAAAATAAGAATAGTTTATACATAACAGCGAGATTTGTTGTAAAGCTGTAATTACGTTTCAAATTCAAAAAAGAAAAACTGCAGGTACAAAATAAATAAATAAAAAATGGAGGTAAAACATGAAGCTACCGTTAAGCGGAATCAAGGTTCTTGACCTGAGTACTATGTATCCTGGTCCACTCTGCACCATGACTTTGGCTGACTTTGGTGCGGAAGTCATACGGATTGAACCCACTAAGGGGGGCGATCTTTTTCGATATTCTTTGCCTTTGCATATCGACCTAGGAATGCCGTATCTTCAGATGAACCGCAACAAAAAAAGCGTAAATCTGAATCTAAAGGAAGCCGATGGGAGAGAGATTTTTTACCGATTGGCTGCAGACGCGGATGTGATAGTGGAACAGTATCGCCCAGGAGTAGCGGAGCGCTTGGGTGTTGACTATGAGACGATCCAAAAGCGCAACCCCCGCATCGTCTATTGTTCTATCTCTGGTTTCGGTCAAGACGGACCTTACCGGCTTTTGTCCGGTCATGATATTAACTACATTAGTTACGCCGGCATCCTAGGTCTTTCCGCCAGAAAAGGGGAAAGACCCGCACTGCCCGGTGTTCAGATCGCGGATATTGCCGGTGGAGCACTGTATGCGGTGATTGGAATACTGACAGCACTTATACCAACGCTTGCGGTGACGCATGCCTTCTGTTATACTTTTCATGAGAGAGCTCCTTTCTTTCTTGGTTAACGATTCTTGCAAATCTATTATACCAAAGGGCTCTCTTTTTCTTTTTTATTGTGTCACATATGTATTATCGCATTACAAATAGTGATTTGCTGTGCAGATTTTTTTTGTATAGAAGTCAAGACATATGTTACACTTTGAGAAAAACTCATCTACAATTTGATTTGGGGATTTAAAGTCCAATGAGGTCTTAGCTGTTTCGTTGTATCTTCTCTCATGTTTGGCCACTTGGGCTTTAAGTTCTTTCTCGCTAGTGAAAACCTTCCGCTTATACAGTATTTTATCGTCTTCTCTGTGGCTTCTCTCAACTTTTCCATTCTGCCATGGCGAATATGGTCTTATGCGTTTTAATTTCATCCCCAGTTCTTTAGCAGCTGTTTCAAAAACACTTTCTTTGCCGGTGACATCACTATCGTTGACGAACTCCTTGCCATTATCTACCTGAACTGTTCTTATGGGAAATCCTATCTTTTCTTCTAAAGCTCTTAAATATTGGGCTGTTTCGTAGGTGCTCTTTTCCTTAACTACCTTTAGCACTCTTTTTCTACTGAACTCATCTATCGCCGTTATTTGATAATATTTATCTCCGTATGTCGGAAATCTTATGCAGTCACTCGGAACATATTTTATATCTATTTGCACCTTATCGCCGGGATATTTCCCGTCCAGCTTAGTGTATCTTGTGTAGCTCTTCTTGTGAATCGTAGGCTTTCTGTAACCTCGCTTCCTAATTTGCCAACACATGCTTCCAAAGCTTCTACTATATCCTCGAATTTTGCACCGGACATAGACCTCTGCTAATCCATAGATCCCGTTTCTCTTAAGCATTCGTTTTATTAAGCCAAGTTCACCTTTTGTATGTGCATTGGGACTTCTGTGTGGCTTTCTGGATTTTAGAGCAAGGCTTCTTACATCTCCATCATACTTTTTCAACTGACGATACACGAATTGCCGATAGGTATGATAACGCCTTGCAGCCATACTAACACCATTTTTTAGCGCATACCCACATAAACGCTGGCGGTGACACATGCCTTCTGTTATACTTTTCATGAGAGAGCTCCTTTCTTTCTTGGTTAACGATTCTTGCAAATCTATTATACCTGAAGTGGTAAGCTTTTATTGGACACGAAGGGGGTATATTTATGTCCAGAAAAAGCAAAATTGATCCGGCTCTAAAAGTCGAACTGGTAGAGAAATATCTTAGAGATGAGATTGGAATCATGGAAGGATGCAGAATGGCAGGTTTATCAAGTAAAACCACAGCTCCTTTTAAGAAATGGATTAACATCTACAATAACGAAGGTCCTTCAGGATTATTAGATCAAAAGAAAAATCGATATTATTCAAAAGAGGTCAAGCTAGCTGCTGTGAATGCATATCTGAATGGTGAAGGATCAGGAAAAGAAATTGCAAGACGTTTTGGCCTTCGTTCGGAGTCGGAGCTTCGAGAATGGATTAAAGTGTATAATACTCGTGGAGAAATCAACTGCCGAGAAAACGGTGGAGGTAGTTACATGAGGAAAGGCAGGGAGACAACTGTTGAAGAACGCCTTAAAATTGTTTTGGATAGCCTTGCTAATGATAAGAACTATGGATTGATGGCATTAAAATACAATTGTTCCTATCAGCAGGTGCGGAACTGGGTGCTTCGTTATGACAAGATGGGTTCAGCGGGGCTGGAAGACCGACGCGGACGACGCGCCGGAACGCAAGCGGCCAGGACACCCGAAGAAGAACTTCGCGATAAGATAGCGGAACTGGAACGCTAGAACCGTGAGCTTCAAATGGAGAATGATCTGCTAAAAAAAGTCAGAGAGTTAGAGATGAAAGATCGCTATCTTTAACTCGTCATCTGTATAAATACCAAGCGATCAAGGAGCTGTCTGAGGAGAAGCACTATCCGGTTCAAATACTCTGCGAATACCTTCATATTTCACGAGGAGGATACTACCGCTGGTTGAAGAATCCTGTGAGCAACAGCGAAAGACGCAATCAGGAAATCGCAGAAAAAATCCGGAACATTCATGAGGAACATCCGGATATGGGATATCGCAGAATCAGGGATGAACTGGATAAACACCATAATATTAATGTCAATGATAAGCGTGTTCTGCGTATCTGCCGCAAGGAACATATCCGGTCCATGATTAAATGGAGACCAAAGAGTTGTACGAAAAACAGTGATAATCCGGCGCACATCGCAAAGAATTATCTGAACCGGAATTTTCATGCAGATGCTCCAAACGAGAAATGGTTAACCGATGTGACGGAATTCAAGTACTACATCGGTGTTGAGGTTCATAAGGTTTACCTAAGTGCCATTCTGGATCTTTATGACCGGAGAATCGTAGCATTCATGATAGGGGATCATAATGACAACCCCTTGGTCATGAACACCTTTGATGAAGCAGTGCGGCTTGAGCCGGATGTTCACCCACTGTTCCACAGCGGCAGGGGATTTCAGTATACAAGCAAACAGTTTTGCAACAGATTAAAGAAACACCGTATGAAGCAGAGCATGTCCAGGGTTGCGAAATGCATTGACAACGGACCCATGGAAGGATTCTGGGGTACCCTGAAACGCGAGAGATACTGTGGCAAGCGATTCACTTCCAAAGAAGATTTGGTCTTTATGATAGAATCTTATATTGATTACTACAACACAGGACGAATACAGCGAAAACCGCATCTAATGGCACCTGTAGAGTATCATGAACAGTATTATGCGGCTGCATAAGAATGCCGCAAGTCGTTTACACAACTGTCGGCACAAAGTTTTTTAATTATTCATTGTCCTATTGACGGGTAGCACACCAACCAAAGGGCTCTCTTTTTTCTTTCTTACTTATTGTGTCACATATGTATTATCGCATATCATTTAAATCCGGAGAACTTTTCACAAGAGTTCAAATAATTTGGAGTTTCTCCCTGTTTTTTTTCACAGTTCTTTGCTATAATACTGTTCAGACGATATAAGAAATAAAATATGCTAATTTGGAGGTGGTTTTTTGTCTATGAGAGCTAGTGACGTTATACTTTTCTCGGGAAACGCAAATCCCGATCTTGCTCAAAAGATAAGCGATAAATTAAGGATTCCTCTAGGCAGCCGCGTTCTTAAACCCTTCGCCGACGGTGAGGTTTCCCTCAGCTTGGGCGAAACTGTAAGGGGCAAGGACGCATTTATAATTCAGCCCACCTGCAGGCCGGTCAACGACAATCTGATGGAACTTCTCATAATGATAGATGCCATGAGGAGAGCTTCGGCAGGAAGGATCACCGCCGTCATTCCCTATTTCGGCTATGCGCGGCAGGACAGAAAGGCCAAGTCGAGAGATCCCATATCCGCAAAACTTGTCGCCAATCTTATAAGCGTTGCGGGCGCTTCACGCGTTCTTACAATGGATTTGCACGCGGCTCAGATTCAGGGCTTCTTCGACATACCTGTTGACAACCTTCTCGGGGCTCCGCTTCTATCCAGGCATTTTTTGAAGCTTATCGGAAAATCCAACGAGGATTATGTCGTGGTTTCGCCCGATGTCGGCTCGGTTGCCCGCGCCAGAGTCTTCGCTCACAGTCTTGACGTCACACTCGCCATAGTTGATAAGCGCAGACAAAGGGCAAACGATGCGGAAGTTATGAACATAATCGGAAATGTAAAAGACAAGAATGTCATCATCTTAGACGATATCGTGGACACTGCAGGCTCGCTCTGTAGTGCTGTTGAGGCTTTGATTGATACGGGCGGGGCAAAGTCGGCTATTGCCTGTGCCTCGCACGGCGTGCTCTCGGGTGACGCCATAGAGAAGATTAGTAAAAGCAAGATTAAAACACTCTATCTTCTCGACACCATACCCTATCCTTTCGACAAGCCAAAATGTAAAAAAATCAAATATCTCTCTTCCGCCGAGCTTTTCGCCGAGGCAATAATGAGAACCCACGATGAAGACTCGATTTCGGTCCTTTTTGAATAAGATTGGCCTAAAATTAATGGGAACTCCGGATAAGCTCATAGTCTTCCTTGGAAATCCGGGTAAAAACTACGAGCGCAGCAGACACAATGTGGGCTTTATGGTGGCGGATGAACTTGCCGACAGCCTTGGAATTAAGATAAATAAACTGCGCTTTCGTTCGCTCTCCGAACTATGCAAACTGGCAGATAAGAAATTTCTTTTGATAAAACCCCAAACATATATGAATCTCTCGGGAACAGCGGTTTTTGAAGCGATGTCCTTCTATAAGCTGGATCCAAAGGATGTCCTTGTGATTTCGGATGACATGGATCTGCCGACCGGAAAAATAAGGATCCGAAAAAAAGGCAGTGCAGGCGGGCACAACGGCCTTGCCGACATTATTCAAAAAATCGGAAGCTGTGACTTTGCAAGACTTCGCATAGGCATTGGCAAACCTCCTCATGAGGATTATGACAGCAAGGACTGGGTCTTGGGAAGTTTTTCAGAGAGTGATAAGAAGCTTATAGATGAGGCTGTTCGGCGGGCAGCCGCCGCTGTTTCGGACTATGCAAAAAAAGACCTCGATGAGGTCATGAACGAATACAACAAATAGCTTTCCTAAACAACAAGGAGAATTTTATGAAGAGAGAACTTATTGCAATGATTTTGGCGGGCGGCCAAGGCTCGAGACTCTACTGCCTGACCCAGAGCGAAGCCAAGCCTTCCCTGCCCTTCGGCGGAAAATATCGTATAATAGATTTTCCCCTCTCAAACTGCGCCAATTCCGGCATTGATGTTGTCGGTGTGCTTACGCAGTACAGGCCCCTTGTCTTAAACAGCTACATAGGAAGCGGTCAGGCCTATGACTTGGACAGTTCCAGTGGCGGCGTATTTATACTGCCGCCGTATATGAGCGCGGGAGAAAAGGGCTCGTGGTTTACCGGTACGGCAAACGCAATTTTCCAGAACCTCGACTTTATATCGGAATTTGAGGCGGAAAATGTCCTGATACTATCCGGAGACCATATCTACAAGATGGATTACGCCGATATGTTCGATGCGCACATAAAATCAGGAGCGGCCTGCACCATTTCGGTTATCCAGGTTTCCATGGAGGATGCCACGCGCTTCGGTATACTCTCGGCCGGAGAGGACGGCTTTATAACGGAATTTGAAGAAAAACCCGCCAAACCAAAGTCGGATCTGGCCTCTATGGGTATATACATCTTTAATACGGAAAAGCTGAGAGAGTATCTCATAGCGGACGATATGGATGATAATTCCAGCCACGATTTCGGAAAGAACATCATACCCACCATGCTGGGTGCGGGCGAGAAACTTTTCCCCTATCGTTTTGACGGATACTGGCGCGATGTGGGCACAATAGTCAGTCTGTGGGATTCCAACATGGATATGCTCTCCGCCGACCTTATAGACCTTCACGATAGGAAGACCCCCATTTTTTCAAGAAGCCCCGTGGCTCCCCCGCAATACGTAGGCGAGAGCGCCTCGATAGTCCACTCCATCGTGACAGAGGGCTGCGAGATCTTCGGCGATGTTGAAAACTCCGTGCTCTCGTACAACTCATTCATTGGAGAGGGCGCCGAGGTGAGCTACAGTGTGCTGATGCCCAAGGTCAAGATAATGCCCGGAGCAAAAGTCAAATACTCCATAATAGGAGAGGGCTCTGTTATAGCTGAGGGCGCTGTGGTGGGCTCCGAGCCTGACGGCTCGGAAGACTGGGGACTCGCCACTGTGGGACCCGGCCTCAAAATCGGAAAGAATGTTGTGATAAAGCCTGCAAGCATGCTTTATGAAAGCGTTGCTTCAATGCCGGAGGAGGATATAAAATGAGCATTGTTTACGGACTTATTTTTGCCGACAAATCCATGAGTTCCTTGGGTGAGCTTGTTCGTCACAGGACGAGCGCTTCACTCCCCTATGCCTGCCGCTACAGGCTTATAGACTTCGCCCTCTCGGCCATGCAGAATGCCGGTATAAGAGATGTAGGGGTTGTTATGAGTGAAAATTATCAGTCGCTGCTCGATCACCTCGGGAGCGGAAAAGTCTGGGACATGAGCCGCAAAAGCGGCGGTATGAGGCTGCTCCCGCCCTTTGACGCAATGAACAGTCCGAGAGGTGAAAATGCTGATGTGATGGAGAGGCTCATAAGCCTTGAGACTTTCATCAGTGAGCTGAATGCAGACTACTTTTTGCTCACCACCGGAAACTTGATTGCCAATATCGATTGCGACGCCCTCTTTAAGGCGCATTTGGACAGCGGAGCCAGTGTGAGCCTTGTAATGAATGAGCGCATGGGTTCGAGAGAGTATTTTCCCTTTCCTGTAGACAAAGAGGGATATGTTGAAAACAACCGTGGTAATCTCGATGAGAACTCCAAGCTTCATTTTCTGAACACTGCAATTATGTCGAAACCGACTCTTTTGCAAATGATAAAACTTTGTGCTATAATCGGTAACTCCGGCTCCTTTAACTACGGTATCCAGCGCCTTATTGATGACGGCTGTTCTATTAAGGTCTTCATGCATGAGGGCTACGCCGAGAGTATCGATTCGATACAGAACTTTTACGATTCGAACATGGTACTCCTAAATTCAAAGCTAAGGCGAGAGCTCTTTACTGCCGAGAGACCCGTGCACACAAAGCTCGGTTTGGACTTGAGCACTTATTACAGTGAGGAAGCCAGCTGCCGAAACTCTCTTGTGGCTGACGGCTGCATGATAGAGGGAGAGGTCTTAAATTCCATACTCTTTAGAAGAGTTGCAGTCAAGAAGGGCGCTGTTATAAGAAACAGCATCATAATGCAGGATACTGTGGTCTCGGAAGGCGCCGACCTGAGTTATGTGATTGCCGACAAGGATGTCGTTATCGGTGCCGGAGTCCATCTTATAGGCAGCCCCAAACTTCCGATTGTGCTTCCTAAGGCCTGTGTATTATAGTAAAAATAATTAATTTTGTGAGGATAATTGTATAAATGATTTGCGGACAGATTTCTAAAGACGAGTTTCGATCTGCCCTTGAGGACAAACTGTGTTCTTATTTCGGCAAAACTCATTTTGATGCAAGCGATGAAGAAATTTTTCAGGCATCCGCCATGGTTATTCGTGAGATTATGAGCAGGCTTATGGCCTTCGAGAACTTTGGCGATCGCAAAGAGAGCAGAAAGCTCAGCTATCTCTCTATGGAATTTATGCTGGGGCGTTCCCTGCAGAAAAACGCCTTTAACCTCGGTATTCTGGATGCCGTCAGCGGCGCATTAAAAGACCTTGGGCGCAATGTCTCGGATATATTTGAGACAGAGCCCGACGCCGGTTTGGGTAACGGCGGTCTTGGCAGACTTGCCGCATGCTTTATGGACAGTCTTGCCACCCAAGGCGTTCAGGCCACAGGCTATTCTCTATGCTATGAACTGGGAGTCTTTGCCCAGGACTTAAAACACGGCGAGCAGAGAGAGTACGCCGAAGAGTGGAGTACTTCCGCTGAAAGCTGGCTTCTCCCTGTCCACAGCGAAGCTGTTGAGATAAGCTTTGGCGGTACTCTGGACATAGACAAGAACAACGGAAGAAGGTGTGTCTCCGGTCATACAACAGTTCTTGCTGTCCCAAGAGACATGCTTATAGTCGGTTTTGGCGGCAATCATGTGAACAAGCTGAGACTTTGGGACGCCAAAAGCCCCTTTCCGTTGGATATGTATCACTTCTTTGTAGGCGACTATGTTAAAAGTTTGGAACCGAGGAATCTGACTGAGGTAATAACCAAGGTCCTCTATCCCGCCGACGACCACAGACCGGGCAAGCTTTTAAGGCTTAAACAGCAATATTTCTTTGTATCTGCCAGCGCGCAGGATATAGTGAGACAGCACTTGGAAAACTTCGGTACGCTTCATAACTTTGCCGAGAAGAATGTCATTCAGATAAACGACACTCATCCGTCTATGATAATCCCCGAGCTTATACGAATCTTTATGGATGAGCATTTGATGGGCTGGGATGAGGCCTATGCCCTTGTGTCTAAGAGCGTTGCTTACACGAACCACACGGTCATGCCCGAGGCCCTGGAAACCTGGCCTGCCGACATCTTCGCGCCTCTTCTGCCGCGTATCCATGAGATTATCTTGGAGTTCAATCGCAGACAGAGAGAGTTCTTGGCGCAGCAGTTTTCGGGAGACATGGAAAAAGTCGAGAGAAATGCCATAATCTCCAATGGAATGGTGCATATGGCGCAGCTCTGCCTCGCCGGATCCTTCTTTGTAAACGGTGTTTCGGAGCTTCACGGCGATATAATAAAAAACAGTCTCTTTAAGGACTTATCCGACTTAAGACCCGAGAGCTTCGGCTTTGTAACAAACGGCATAGACCACAGGCGTTGGCTCTCTCAAATTAATCCTGAGCTTGATCTGCTCTTGCGTGAGCTTTTGGGCCCTGATTATCTGAAAAGGCCGGAAGAATTTTCGAAGTTCTTGGAGTATGAAAACGACAGTGAGGTACTGCTAAGGCTCCTTGAAATTAAAGCCGTCAAGAAAAAACAGTTTGCCGAATACATCTTCAAAAAAGAAGGGACTGCGCTGAATCCCGACTTTGTCTTCGATGTGCAAATAAAAAGGCTGCATGAGTACAAAAGACAGCTCATGTGCGGCATCCTCATAATGAGGCTGCAAAACTTCCTAAGGCAGAACCCGGATGCCGAATTCAGGCCGAGGGTCTTTATCTTCGGCGCCAAGGCTGCCCCCGGCTATCATATCGCAAAGCGTATTATTCAGTTTTTACTTGCGCTAAGAGATGATATTGAGGCAGATGAGGCCTGCAGAGGTAAGCTGAAGCTCGTTTTTGTGGAAAACTACAGTGTTTCGGTTGCCGAGATGCTTGTCCCTGCCACAGATATATCGGAGCAGATATCGACAGCCGGTATGGAGGCCAGCGGCACAGGCAATATGAAGCTTATGATGAACGGAGCCGTGACCATAGGCACTCTCGACGGCGCCAACGTTGAAATGTTCTCTCGCTTGGGAGATGAAAATATGTTTATCTTCGGCCTTAAAGAGGCCGAGGTCGAGGCACTGAGGGCATCGGGCGAAGGCTCTTATAAAATCTATGAGCAAAATAATGATCTAAGACATGTCCTAGACAGGATGAGAGAGGGCGTTGGGCCGAATAGGCTGCAATTTGGCGATCTCTTCGGCATGCTTGTTTACGGAGGAGACTACTTTATGGTTCTGGCAGACTCGGAATCGTACTATAAGACCCACTTGGAGCTCTATGAGCGCATATCCGATCCCCTTGAACACGGCAGACTCATACTTAACTCTATTGCACAGAGCGGAATTTTTGCCGCTGACAGGTCAATTAGAGATTACAGAGAGAAAATTTGGCGAATTTAAGCAGTTTGGCGCAGCTTAAGCGGTAATTTTAAAGATTTCACTGTGGACATAGACTTAATTTATTAGTAGAATAGTAGGGTGTGTTGTTTAACGCATATTATCACAAAGCAAGGTGAAACCATTTGAGAAGATCCAAAAAGAAAAATACATCAATGGGACCGAAGCTCTACGGCAGTTTGGACTATATTAAAGCTAAATACTCTAAGCCAAAGAAGAAAAAGCCGGTTTTTCTCTTCATAACTCTGGCGCTTCTGGCCGTAGTTGTAGGAGGACTCGGCTTCTTTAAACTCTGGGCAGTGCCCCCTGCCCCGCCTCCTCAGGTTTTGAACACTCCCGCTTTTGACGGCAACCCGCCTCCCCTGCCTGAAAGCTCGGAGGAGCAGGAAACGGCGCCCGCCGAGGCGCCCGACAAACCCGATGTCAACGCCGGAAAATACACCTTTGTCGTTGTAGGCATGGACAAGGTCTCGAAGTCGACCGATGCGGTCTTGCTCATCATGTTCGACACCGCGAACCACAAAGTAAACGTAATAAGCGTTCCCCGCGACACTCTCATAAATATTCCCGAAAATGTTAAAAAAATCAATACTCTTTATGCCTATGGCGAAAAAGAGAGCGTAGGCAAGGGAATTGAGAGGCTGATGGACGGAATTCGTGACTTTGTCGGCTTTGATATAGGGAGCTTTGTAATCGTGAATCTTCAGGCCTTTGAGCAGCTTATCGATGCCATTGGCGGCGTGGACTATTATGTCCCGAGAAGCATGTACTACTACGATGGATCGCAGGGGCTTAAAATTAGCATTCCCATGGGCATGCAGCACTTAAACGGCAGAAATGCTCTTAAGGTTATGAGATTCAGGTCCGGCTATGCCAACGCCGACATCGGCAGAATCGGCACACAGCAAGACCTTATGAAGACCGTTGCAAAGAAGATTCTCACAGCTCAAAACATCCCCAACCTGCCCGAGATTATCAGGATTATAACCGAGAACACCGAGACCAACCTGACGGCTGCCAACATAACATATTTTGCAACACAGCTGCTAAAGTGTTCTATAGAAGACATAAATTTCTATACCCTACCGGCAAACACCAACAACTCTATAAGAGGTCTCTCGTATGTCACTGTTTATGTTGATGATTGGATCGATATGATTAACGCCTATCTCAATCCTCTCGATCAGCCCGTTACAGCCAGGAATGTAAACCTTCTGACCAAGACCGCTGCCGGAGGCTTCTACTCCACTACCGGACAGATTGCAGGCGGAGCAAACTCTTTCCTGGTATATGATTGAGGCTGGTACAAAACTGCAGCTTACGGCGGAGCGAACCTGCTCTGCCGTTTTTTCTTGTGATTTTTTGCTTTTTGATGTATTATCTCATACGAAAGCCTTTTAGGCGGGCATCACTGAAAAATGCGTCTTCTCCAAATATAAACATTATTTCAGTAAACGAATTTCATTTCACAGCCCGTCAATTAGAAAAGTAAGGTGATTTTGTGAAGAAGAAAAAAAATAATGCCGACCGCGCACCGCAGGTTTACGGCAATTTGGATAAAATAAGTTCAAAAAAGTCAAAGTCAGCAAAAAAGAAGCCGGTCTTAATCTTTGTGCTTTTGGGACTCCTGCTTCTTTCCGTCGGCGGATTTGTCTTTGTGAAGCTCTGGGCAGGACCTCCCCAGGTCTCGAATCAGCAGCTTAACACACCTGGGCATGAAGGCGATTTAGCCGCTCTCCCTGAGACAACGGATAAGCCTTTGGCTGCGCCCCCTGACAAAAATGCCGGCAAATACACCTTTGCCGTGGTCGGTATGGACAAGTTTTCAAAAATGACGGACGTTATACTCCTGGTCATGTTCGACACTGCAGAGCACAAGCTGAATGTTGTGAGCATTCCCCGCGACACCCTTGTGAACATTCCGGAGAATGTTAAAAAAATAAATATTCTCTACGCCTATGGCGACAGGCATGATAACGGAGTGGGAAGGCTGATGGACGGACTCCGTGACTTCGTCGGCTTCGACATCGGAAACTATATCGTAGTAAATCTGCAGGCCTTTGAGGAACTCATAGACGCTATAGGCGGCGTTGACTACGACGTTCCCATTGACATGGTCTACCGAGACAGAAGACAAGATCTGAATATAAATATAAAGAAGGGTATGCAGCATCTAAACGGAGCGGAAGCTTTGAAGGTTGTGCGCTTCAGGGCAGGCTACGCCAATGCCGACATCGGCAGAATCGCCACCCAGCAGGACTTCATGAAGGCGGTTGCAAAGCAACTCCTCAAAGCCAAAAACATTGCCAATCTTCCCGAGATTATCCGCATTATAACCGAGAACACGGAGACAAATCTCACAGCCGCAAACATCACCTATTTTGCGGGAGAGCTTTTGAAATGCAAGGAGGAAGATATCAATTTCCATACCATGCCTCGCGGCGGCGGCAGCCTTATTAAGGGCATATCCTATGTCTTCGTTCACATTGACGACTGGATCGACATGATAAATTCCTACCTAAACCCCTTGGATCAGCTTGTCACTGCCAAAAACGTAAACCTGGTCATAAAGGCCGGGGCAGGCTTCTTCTCGACCAGAGGCGGTATTGCTGGCGGACCCGATTCGTTCTTAAACTTTGAAACAGAATGAGAAAACATTTTATAAGGACGGCAGAGACTGTGCTCTGCCGTCCTTTTTATTTCTTGTGATTTTCTCTGTTTTAATGTATCATCAATCTTGAAACGTATGGTCCAGGTGAGTTAAGTTGTATAAAAAAGATGTACTCCGGCTTATAGAGCTTCTTAAAGGCGAATATCCCATGGGTGACAAGAGCTGCCTCAGTTTTGAAAAGCCGCACGAGCTTTTATTCTCGGTTAGACTTGCCGCTCAATGCACCGACGAGCGGGTGAACAAGATAACTCCCGCTCTTTTTGAAAGATATCCCGAACTTACAGATTATGCAAATGCCGATCAGGCCGAGGTGGAGGACTATATACGCTCCTGCGGTTTTTTCAGGGTTAAGGCCAGAGATCTCATTGAATGTTCTCGAGTGCTGCTAAGCCGTTTTGACGGACAGATACCTGACAACATGGAAGATCTTTTAAGTCTTCCCGGAGTCGGCCGCAAAACTGCAAATTTAATCCTTGGGGACCTTTTCAACATGCCGGGAGCCGTTGTGGTTGACACCCACTGCATGAGACTGAGCGGACGGATAGGACTTGTGCCCGAAGGCATGAAAAACCCGGAAAAAATAGAGTATAAGCTTAGAGAGCAGCTTCCGCCCGAGGAATCGAACAACTTCTGCCACAGACTGGTTTTGCACGGAAGAGCAGTATGCAGGGCGCAGTCTCCGCGCTGTGGGATTTGCAATATAAAAGAGCTCTGCAGATATTACAAGGGAAAATAAAATGGAAATAAAAAGACCGCTTGCAGATGAAATACGCCCCGAGAGGCTTGAAGATTTTTTCGGTCAGGAGCACATCCTCGGCCAGGGCGCAATTTTGCGAAAGATAATAGATTCGGGCAAAATACCGAATATGATTTTCTACGGTCCCTCCGGCACCGGCAAAACCACTCTGGCAAACATCATAGCAAACAGAACTAATCGCCGCTTGAGAAAACTCAACGCAACCAACGCAGGTTTAGCGGACATAAAGGAAATTATAGCCGAGCTCGACAGTTTGCTTGCCCCCAACGGCATTCTGCTCTATCTGGATGAGATTCAATACTTCAACAAAAAACAGCAGCAGAGCCTTTTGGAATTTATCGAGGACGGCAGAATCAGCCTTATTGCTTCGACCACGGAAAACCCCTACTTTTACATATACAACGCGCTCCTCAGCCGCTCCTCGGTATTTGAGTTTAAAGAGCTGGGCTTGGAGGACATAAAAAAGGGTCTTCTAAGAGCAAAAAGCTATCTGGAAGAGAGAGACTCAGTTAAGATTGAATTTGATGACGACGCGCTGGAAACTCTTTCACAAAGCTCTGCCGGAGACCTCAGACGAGCGATTACCGCCTTGGAGCTGATATATAATTCTTCTGATATTAATGACGGTGTAATTCTAATAGACAGGGAATCCGCCCGAAATCTCACATCAAAGTCCGCTTTCAGACATGACAGAGATTCCGACGAACACTTCGACTCGCTCTCTGCCCTAATGAAATCCATAAGGGGCTCCGACCCCGATGCCGCACTCCATTATCTTGCCAGACTCTTGGAAGCGGGCGATTTAATCGGCGCCTCGAGGCGCATACTCTGCTCGGCTTCGGAAGACATAGGTCTTGCCCATCCCGAGGCTGTGAGCATAGTCAAGGCCTGTGTGGACTCGGCCTTCCAGCTTGGTCTGCCGGAAGCAAAGCTTCCGCTGGCCGAGGCGGTTATCTACCTCGCCACCGCCCCCAAATCGAACTCGGCATACTTGGGTATAAACAAGGCAATGAGCGATGTGAAGGCAGGTAAGGCGGGCCCTATCCCGAGAGAGCTTCAAAATGTACATGCCGACGGCACCGGCTTTGAGCGGGAGCAGGGCTACCTCTACCCTCACGACTTTAAAAACCGCTGGGTTAAGCAGGACTATATGCCCGAAAACCTGAGAGGAATCAGATACTACGAGCCTGCGGAAAACAAGCGTGAACAGGCCATAGCGGCTTACTGGAAGAAGTTGAAGGGGGAATAGACTTGGATATAAGACTTGGAGATATACTCAGGATGAAAAAAGGCCACCCCTGCGGCTCCAATGAATGGGAGGTTTTGAGAATTGGCGCGGACTTTAAGCTGAGGTGCCTGGGCTGCGGCCGCGTTGTTATGGGAGCCAGATCCAAGTTTGAAAAGAATGTTAAGGAAATTAAAAGAAACCCAGAGGAATAAGCAAGACATTGCCGATATTCTCAGATAAAAAACGAGCCCTTTTTAAAATTAAAATGAGCTCGTTTTGCTTTTAGAATTTTATTCTTCTGCCTTCTCGGCTTCCTGCTCGGCCTGTTTCTTGGCTTCGGCCTCTTTCTTTTTCTTCTCTAAAAGAGGAATTCTTGTTTGGGGAATGATTATGCCCCTCGGACATACAGAAGCGCAAAGCCCGCAGCCGATACACTTTTCATAATCGATGACGGCAAGGTTGTCTTCCACATGGATTGCATCCTTTGCGCAGACATTCTCACATTTTTTACAGCCGATACAGCCTACATCGCACTGCTTTACCACGACTCCGCCCTTGTCGTTGGAGCGGCATCCCACGAGCAGCTTCTGCTTATACGGGACTTTCTTTATTATCTGCTTTGGGCAGGCTGCAGCGCACATCATGCACGCCACGCACTTTTCCCTGTCGACTACCGCAACACCGTTCACCATGTGTATAGCATCGAACTGACAGACCTCTTCGCAGTTGCCCAGACCTATGCATGCAAACTGGCAGAGCTTGGGCCCCTTGTTGCCGAAAGACATAGCAGCCCTGCAGTCGCGGGGACCGTCGTAGTTGAAGAGGAATTTCACGACCTCGGCGCTGCCGGAGCAGGCCACATAGGCCACTTCTCTTTCAGCTGCTTCCGCTTCCATACACATGATAGTGCAAATTTTCTCCACTGTCCTCTCGCCGCCGGGGGTGCATTTGTTGGGAGGAGCTCCCTCGTTCACAATCGCCGCTGCGTATCCGTCGCAGCCGGGAAAGCCGCAGGCGCCGCAGTTTGCGCCCGCCAGAGCAGCTCTGACCTCGGCAATGCGCGAATCTTCTTCTACATAGAATATCTTCGCAGCTACCGCAAGGAGCGCCCCGAAAACAGCTCCCATTATTCCCAAAAGAGCCGTTGCGTAAAAAATATTTCCTAAATATGCTGCCATGTCACTCTACCTCAACCGAATATCTTCATACCCGAGAAGCCCATAAAGGCCAGGGAAAGAAGGCCGGCAGTCACAAGCGCTATCGGGAAACCTTCGAAGCTCTTGGGAATCTCGGCAAACTCCACTCGCTCTCGGACTGTTGCAAAGAGAACTATAGCCAGCATGAAACCGAGTCCGCCCGTTATGCCGTAGACAAAGCTCTCGATGAAATTGTAGTTGTGCTGCACGTTGAGGAGAACAACACCCAGAACAGCGCAGTTTGTTGTGATGAGGGGAAGGAAAATTCCAAGCGCTGTGTAGAGCGCCGGGATTGTCTTCTTTAAGAACATCTCGACAAACTGAACGAGACCGGCTATGACGAGGATGAATGCAAGTGTCGCCATATATTCCAGTCCGTATGCAACAAGAATGATGTTTACCACATAGCAGATTGCCGATGCCAGCCCCATGACGAAGGTGACCGCTATACCCATGCCGATCGCAGTGTCGACCTTGCCCGAGCATCCCAAGAACGGACAGACTCCGAGGAACTGTGAAAAGATAAAGTTGTTTATAAGGATTGCGCCGAGTGAAATTGAAAACAATGATGCTACCATTACTTAGCCGCCTCCTCACTAGATATTTGGCAGACACAGGCTTCCGTGTCTGTTTTGCCGGCCTTTTCCTTTGCCTTGTTTACAAAATAATTTGTCAGAGCAAAAAGGCAGCCCAGAGCTATAAATCCGCCGACCGGCATTAGCACGATTGTGGCGCCGAAGCCTGAATCGAAAAGTTGAATTCCGCTCCCGGACCCGTCGAACACTATCCTGAGTCCTTTTTCACTTAGGTCGAAAACTCCCGTTCCGAAGCTGCCGCTGCCTAGAAGCTCTCGGACTAAGCACATAGCAATAAGTGTTACAGTGTAGCCTATACCCTGAGCTATGCCGTCAATGAACGAGGGAAAAACCGGCTCATGCTGACAGAAAGCCTCGGCTCTGCCTATGATGATGCAGTTTACGACTATAAGCGGGATGAAGACACCCAGCGATTTACTCAGGGCCGGAACATAGGCCTTTAAAAGCAAATCGACTATGGTGACGAAGCCCGCTATGACGACTACGAAGACCGCTATTCTTATATCATTTGGTATAACTTTTCTGAGCGCGGAGATAACCACGTTACAGCAAGTCAGTATGATAAGCACGGAGATGCCCATGCCTATTCCGTTGAAGAACGTTGTTGTTATGGCCATTGTCGAGCAAAGGCCGATATTTTGGATCAAAACAGGGTTATTTGTGATAAGTCCCTCTTTGAACTGTTCGCCGATTTTCATGACTACCTCCTTATCCTAATTCTTTGATTACCAACACTGCCTTGGCGGCCGCATCAACCATGGCCTGAGACGAGATTGTGGCGCTGGTTATGGAGTCTATCTTCCCGCCGTTCTTTTTGAGCGCGATATTTTCATCCCCGCCCACAAACTGATCTCTGAACCAATCTTCCACAATGCGCGAACCGAGTGCTGCTGTTTCGGCGTGCTGAATCACGCTTGTGCCGAGTATCTTATAGTCGAGGCTGATTCCGAATACCGCCTGAATGGAGCCCTGCGCTCCGGAAAATATCATATCGACAACATAGCCCTTTCCCTCGACCTTGGATATGGCCAAAATCTCGGGGTTATTTATATTTTCCAAGCTGACTTCCTCGTAGCCCGTATCGCTGGGGAGCACAGCGCTGTATGCAAGCTCTGTAGCCTCCTGCTTCTGCCTGGCTATGTTCTCGGCAGTCATTGCGTTTACAACTCCCAGAAGCGCAGCTGTCACCAGCGAAATAACAGCCAGAACCATGGTGAGGTAAACTATCGGATTTTTTTTCATGCCGCTCCACCTTCTTCCTTGGCAGCCTTCTTGGCTTCTTTTTTAGCCTGTTTCATTGCCTTTATATCTTCTTTGGAAACACCGAACTGGTATCTCTTGGTGACTTTGTCAATTGCCCAAGAGCAGGTGTTCATAATGAGAATCGCATAGGTAACACCCTCGGGGTAGGCGCCGAAGTACCTTATAAGCATCGTCAAAATACCGCAGCCTATACCGTAAACTATCCGTCCTTCGGGAACTACGGGACTGGTGGAATAGTCGGTCGCCATGAAGAAGGCGCCGAAGATAAGGCCGCCGGCAAAAACATTATATCCCATCCAATCGATCCTGCCATAGCCCTCATGTCCGAAGACTAAGCTTAAAACCGCAACTGTTCCTATGAAGCTCACAGGAATGTGCCAGGTGATTACTTTTCTTATGAGGAGGTAAGCCCCTCCGATAAGTATTGCTATCGTACAGACCTCGCCTATTGAGCCGGGCAGGTGGCCAAGCATCATGTCAATCCTGCTATAGTATCTCGGCATTGCCTCGCCGGTGTAAAGATATGCCAGAGGAGTTGCCATTGTTGTGACATCGGCTGCAAACTTGCCCGTTGCCAGCAAACTGCGCGGTATGACCCAGTTGGTCATATGACCTGCGTAGGAAGCTGTGAGGAAGGCTCTGCCTGCAAGCGCGGGGTTGAGGAAGTTTTTGCCCAAACCGCCGTAGAGCTGCTTTACGAACACTATTGCAAAGAACGAGCCTATTACAACCATCCACCAAGGACTTGAAGACGGCAGTGCCATCGCCATAATTGCGCCTGTAACGAGCGCAGAGCAGTCTCCTATGCTGTTTGACTTGCGGAGAAGCTTTCTATATGCCCACTCGAAAAATGCGCTTGAGCCCATTGCAACAAGTATGACGACGAGGGCGGGAACACCGAAATTGTAGACTCCGAAGGCCATTGTCGGGAGAAGGGCAATTATAACATCGAGCATGATATCGCGGGTGCCGCGTTTCTCCCTGACTATGGGGTTCGATGTTACCACATAGGTTCTCTTTTCTCTCTTTTCCATCATTAAGCCTCCTTCGCCTGAAGCTTCTGCTTGAGAGCCATGGCCTTGGCCTTTTCTTCAGCTCTCTTGGCATTTATCATTGCCTTGCCGTATTTGAAAGTGTGCGTAAGAGGAAGCTTCGCAGGGCAGCCGTATGAACATGAGCCGCACTCAAAGCAGTCCATAACATAATACTCTTCCATTTTCTGGAGATCGCCCTTCTTTATGTACATATACATGTAGACAGGCTCGAGATTCATGGGGCAGTGTGAGATGCAGTTGCCGCAGCGGATGCATACGGGATCCTCTATCTCCTGATTTTCATCGGAGCTGAAAACCAAAAGTCCCGCAGCGCCCTTGATTAGACCAGCTCCGTCATCCGCAACGCAGATACCCATAAGAGGTCCGCCCATGCAAATGCGCTCCGGCTCCTTGCAGAAGCCGCCTGCCTCGGCAAATATGTGGTAGAGAGGTGTGCCGAAGCGCACCAAAAGGTTCTGAGCCTCTTTTATGCAATCCCCGCCCACAGTGACAACACGCTCTATAAGAGGCTTGCCCAAGTAGCATGCCCTATAGATAGAATAGGCCGTATAGGTGGATACAACGTTGGCGCCGACCCCCGAAGGCAGACCTCCGGGCTTTACCTCTCTGTTGGTGTTGGCCTTAACCTGCATTTTCTCGGCGCCCTGAGGATATTTTACGGCCTCGGGAACTATTTCGATGCCGTACTGCTCGGGCTTAAGAGAGTTGAGAAGATCTATGGCATCCTGCTTATTTACCTCTATGCCATAGTTGATTTTGTCTAAGCCGTGAGCTATCTTTACGAGCTCTATTCCTTTTAAGAGCTCTTCAGGATGCTCGAGCATCGTGCGGTGGTCACCGCAGAGATAGGGTTCGCATTCGGCTCCGTTTATAATGACTGTATCGACCTTGCCGCGCGCGCCTGCAATCTTAAAGGCCGTGGGGAACATAGCTCCGCCCATGCCTACAACCCCGGCTTCTCTGATCCTTGCGATTATGGCATCGGGGTCCTTGAGCTGCTCGGGCGTGAGGGGCTGCATGTCCTCGCACGGAGTGTCTTGAAAGTCGTTTTCGATAACGACAGACATGACCATGTCGCCGAGCATGTGGCGTCTCGGCTCAACTGCGATTACCTTTCCCGAAACGGAGGCGTGGATGGGAGCGGAAATGGGAGCCTCGTCATATCCTATGAGCTGTCCCATCTTCACAGTATCGCCCACCTTGACTTGGGGTTTGTTGGGCACCCCTATATGCTGTATCATAGGCTGAACAACATACTCTGGGGGAGCAATCGTTCGTACAGGAGAATCTTTGGCGGTTTTTGCATAGTCCGGGTGTACACCGCCTCGGAATTTATAAGCCATAAACTCTCACCTCTTAAAAATAACTGACTTCAGAAATCTTAACACGAATGCCATCTTATGTCCAGTGTGAAAAGATTGAAAACGCTCAGTTTTTCGCAGATTTTCCTGTGTTTCTTTTGTCAATAATGAGAATTTATTAACAACCTGCAGTCTTTGTTAATTTTTTATTTATTGATGCCGATTCCGGCGCCGTTAAAGGCTTTTTGGGTAGCAGATTTATTGGCATCTTTTATTTTCGATTGTTTTAGTCTATAATGAAAATGATTTAAGCTAAGAGAGATCTTTTCCGACTTTTCAGGGAGTGATAACTTTTATGAATACATTTTGGGGAGAAAATTTTAAAGATGAACATCCCCTGCCGGAATATCCGCGGCCTCAGCTTGTGAGGCAGAGCTACCTTAACTTAAACGGTTACTGGGAGTACAGCATTAATAAAAGAAAAGAAGAGCCGCTCGATTATGACGGCAAAATTTTGGTGCCCTTCTCGCCCGAGTCTCCTCTCTCCGGAGTTATGAAGAGCGTGAAACCGGAAGACTATCTTTGGTATAAGCGTGAGTTCATCTTGCCGGATGACTTTAATGTAGGCAGGGTGATTCTGCACTTCGGCGCCTGCGATCAAAAGGCCACGCTGTGGGTAAACGACGCCTATGTGGGCTCACACTCCGGCGGCTTTACGCCCTTTTCGTTCGACATTACTCATTTTTTGTCGGATGTGAATAAGATCTGTGTGAGGGTCACCGATGAGACCGATAAAGGCTATGAGAGCAGAGGCCTGCAGAGTCTTAAAGACAGTAAGCGCGGCAGATTTTTTCAGAGCGGCCTTTGGCAGACTGTTTGGTGCGAGAGTGTGCCCCAAAACTATATACGGGAAGTTTTTATAAGCCCCGACCTCGACGAACAGTGTGTATATCTTTTGGTTGACGGCGAAGGAGAGTGCGAGGCAAACATCGCCGGAACGGAGTTTTATTTCGAGGCGGGCCAAACTGTTAGACTGGACCTTGAAGACCCGCATCTTTGGTCTCCGGAGGATCCCTTTCTATATGAGCTCTACCTCAGGCTGGGCGAGGACCATGTTCAGTCATACTTCGCCATGCGCAAATTTTCTATAGAAGAGGACGGATTGGGAGTAAACAGGTTTTTCTTAAACGGCAAGCCCTATTTTATAAACGGCGTTTTGGATCCGGGCATCTGGCCCGACGGTCTTTACACTCCTCCCTGCGATGAGGCGATGATCTATGACATTGAAATCGCCAAAAGTATGGGCTTTAACGCCTTGAGGCGTGAAGAGAAATTGGACTCCGCCCGTTTCTACTACCATTGTGACCGCACGGGCATGCTGGTTCTGCAAGACATGCCTTCGGGAGGCGAAAAAATCTCGTCCTTGGTCGAGAGGTCTCCCCTCTTCACCGGAGTTCATTTTAAGGATTCTTCATATAGTCGCTTCGGAAGGAAAAACTCTTTCGGCCGTCAGAGCTTTGAGGATGAGCTTACAGACTCGGTGCTCTATCTTCACAATTTTCCCTGTGTTGCCGCCTGGACTATTTTTAATGAGGGAAAAGGGCAGTTCGACTCTACCAGGCTTATGAATAAATTGAGGGAGCTGGATTCCTCGAGGATTATAATACCCGTTGGCGGTTGGCACGACCAGGGACACGGTGAGATTAGAAGTATTCATATTTACTATGATGAATATGAGTTTAAAGAAGACAAGAACCGAAGGGCGCAGATAGTCTCGGAGTTCGGCGGCTACTTCTGCCTGATAGAAGGCCATGTCAGCAACGAGAAGCCCTTCGGATATAAGAAATTTGATGACCCCGCTACTCTTCGCTCCGCCATCTTGCTTCTCTATGACGGAGAGATAAGGCCGGCGGCCAAGCTAGGACTTTCGGGCTCTGTTTACAACAGACTTTACGATCTCGACGGAGAGCTCACAGGCCTGATGACCTATGACAGAAAGGTAGTTAAAATAGATCCGGACTCGGTTTCCAGAGCTATAATGGTTCCGAATGTAAAATTTTGATATATTTTGTTCTTGACTTTTGTCAATAAGAGGAGTAGACTGATTTTAGAATTAAATACGCAGGGGAGCTGAGTTTTCTCGGCTGAGAGTTGGCTAATTGAAGCCATTAACCCTTATACCTGAAACGGATAATGCCGGCGTAGGAAGCTTAGTGACTCGTATCCGTTTTAAGGGTACGAGTCCAAAGCTTTTTATGAGTCAATTTTCTCTTAAACCCTCTCAAAAACGAAAGGAAGTACAGAAAATGAAAGACAGTTCTATAAAAATAATGGCGGAGGGAGCGGTGATGCTTGCGCTCAGCGCAGCGCTAAGTCTTCTCTCGTTTAAGCCCATGCCTCAAGGCGGCTCAGTTGACATTACGATGGTGCCCATACTGATTTTTGCAATTCGTCATGGAGCCCTACACGGAGTTCTTGTCGGCACACTCTACGGCTTCATTGATGCCCTAATAACCGGCGGTATAGGCTATGGCTGGCAGTCGCTTATACTCGACTATTTCGTCGCCTGCGGCGCCATCGGTTTGGCCGGCCTCAGTACAAAACCCCTTGTCTCCGTGAGCATCGGAGCCTTTGCGAAGTTCTTTGTCCACCTTATCAGCGGTGTTATTCTCTATGCCGCCTATATGCCGGATGAGTTTATGGGACTTTCGATGAGCAACGTTTGGTTCTACTCCGCTCTATACAACGGCAGCTACATGCTTATAGACTACATACTTGCCCTTGTTGTGATTTTTGCCCTTACGAAGACAACAACGCTTGTGAACAGAAAAAATCTTTAATCGACCTTGTTAAAGCTGTTTTGAGAAAGAGCAATCCGGCGGGTCTGCCGAATTGCTCTTTCTTATTTATTTGACTGGTCTGAAATGATATAATCTTTTCGGTATCTTGTGGTATCTTGAGGCGCATGGAAGGGTAGAATGCTTATATGAAAGTACATCATTATGACGAGGACTACGCCAAAAGAATGAAAACTGACGGAAGAAGAGAGCTCAATTTAACTTTGTTGGTAGGCTTTGTTGTTTTCATTATTCCGATTGTACTTATTACTCTGGGAACAATATCCCAACTTGCCGGCTTTTTGATAATCGGTGCGGGAATCATAGTTTTTTCAATTTCTTTAAACAGATTAGGTATATTCACCAAGGCAAGCTGCTGCGTAATAATAGAATACAACAACAAGCTTTATTACATGATGCTGAATCCGAATTTAGACCAGTGTTTATTGGATGAAGCTGTGTTTAAGTCTGTAAATTTTGACACGGATGTAACTGTTTTTTTTGAAGACGCTTACTATCAGCCAGTCTCCGATGATGACAAGTTCATTTTTCTTCTTTTTACATCGTCTTTGAAAAATAAGTTTAAAAGCAACTTTGCCAGCTTTATGTACGGAAAACCCGTTTATGTACATAAGCTGCTCGACATAAGCATTAAGGGCAGGAGCGACAGAGTATTTAAGGTTGATTGCATGTATAACGGCCGCAAGACTAAAGTGAGTATCCCGAACGCCTTTCCCACATTTTTCAGCGCTATCTAGGGAGTTAAAATCCCTGACATTTCTCCATGCTGCACACTCTTGAATCGATTTAAAGCGTTATTCTTCGATTTAAGAGAAGATATGGATAGCTGATAGTTTTCCTTCTAAGCCTGTTTCTGCAGCCTTAGAGCAAGAAAAAGCACCGTAGAACAACTGCGGTGCTTTTATTATAACTTTTCTTTGTGGAAATGAGATGAGTTATATGCTGTTTAAAGCCTTTATCAGTGTTGAAGGCTGAATTTCAGCAATGCCCTTCAGCAGACTGAACATTCACAAATGATAGCCTTTCGGTGTCGTGTACACATTTTGTTTCCAAACGGATTCCTATAGACACCCCGTAAATGTCATCATGGAGTACTGTTTCAGCCGCGTTAATCGTCGGATATTCGTAGCCGGCAATTGTCTCAATCGGAACTCCCTCCGAGTCCACAAGAACCTGCACGCCGTCCACCCATTCAACCGTATATACACCATCGAGAATTGTGTAGGCTAAGAGCCTCCCCGCCCAGAAGCGGATGTATCCGCCCTCGACCTTCAGGTTCAGCGCCTTAAGCTCTCCGTCCTCGCAGTATGCGACGGTGAGTATCTTGCCCTCATAGCGTTCGTGAACGGGAATTTCAACCAAAAGTCCGCCCCGCCAACGGCCATAGACTTCCAGCTTGTACTGACCCAGAACCAGGTCCGGAGCTATCGCAGCCAGATATGCACAGATCGCGCAGAGGCTCTCGTGGAAGAACTCCTCGAATACCTTCAGCATCGCGCCGGGATAGAAGTATCCGGTTACGCGGATGCCTGTGGGAATATCAATAAGAGTTCTCATAACCCTTTGGTTCTCCGCAAAGATGTGACCGTAGCGTGCATTAAAACTCATGTTGTTGTAAACAAAGACATCAAGAGGATTGTCTTCCGTTCCTATTCCGCCGCCCGCATTGATGGTGAGATTCTCCGCCTCGATGGCAACATCGTCGCCCTTGTCGGTAACTGAGCCTTCGGTGTTTATCACCACGTCGCCTGACGCATTGATATCGCCAATTACGACATTGCTGTCGCTGTCGAGGTAGATGTTATTGCCGTCGGCGCTGATCTCGTCGGATTCGACATCAAGCGGGTCATTCTCGGAGCCGATGTCGCCGTTGGCATCGATGTCAACATCGCCGCCGATGATATCAGGGGTGTTCGGGTCGCCGTCGCCGTTGACATCCCCGTCAACGGTAAGGCCAACATCGCCGCTTGCATTGATGTCAACGGTCAGATTCTTGTCGTTGCTTATCCAAACATTGACGCCGGATGCGCTGACAGAATCTACGCTCAGTTTAAGAGGCTTCGTTTCGGAGCTGCCGATGTTGCCCATCAGGCTGTTAAGCGCGGTAGATGGCGCTGTGATAGACGGGCCGCTGCTGCCTTCCGCTGCGGTAATGCTGCCCATGGCATCAATCGTAATTTCGTCGGTAGCCTCTATCGCCGCAAAGGACACATCGCCTCCGCTTTCCAAGTTGATGTTCTTAAAGCTTGTCCCCTCGCCGGCGCTGATATTTACATCACCTTCGGCATTGACACCCAGAGCGTTGCTTGAAGAGCCGATGCTTGCGGGCTTGGATGTGCTGTTTATATTGAGATTGATATCCCCGTCGGAGCTTATACCGGAGGGCTCCGCTTTGTTTTTAAGCCTTTCCGCCTCGTTTGCCAGAATCTGCGCTTCATTCTTAGCCTGGTTCAACACATTCTGCAAGTCGCCGAGCTCCTGAGTCTTTTCGTTGAGCTCCTTGTTTATGGCATTGATGGCATCCTGCGCGGTTTTGGCTTCGTCCAGACCCTCTACCTCGTTAAAGGTGTTGTAGTCGGCAGAGTCCAGTATAGACTGCAGCTGCTCTTTTGCAGCATTCAATTCGTTGCGCTTGGCTTCGCTTGCGGCTGCAGCCGCATTGTAATCGGCTTGCGCTTGATCGACTGCCGCCTGCTGCTGCTCAATTTCCTGCTCGCTGGCGTTCGTTTCCTTAAGCTGCTCGAGGAGTTTCTCTGCCTGCTCAAGATTAGCTCTGGCTGTGTTTTCATCAGCCTCGGCCTGAGTCAGCGCATTCTGCGCTGCATCCACGGAAGCGTTGGCATTTTCGATGGAGTTCAAGACATTTTCCAATGTGTCCACATAGTTGTTCAGTATCTCGTGCTGATCTGCAAGGGCATCCGCTTTGGTCTGCGCCTGCGCTGCTGCAACAGCTGCATCGAGAGCTTCTTGGATGGAGTCGTTTTCGGTCTTATCGCTCTCTAAGATAGAGCCGTCAAGCGTTGTCAAGGTGACACCGCTGCCTGCGCCGGTGGAGGAGACAGTGCCGATAGTCATATCGTCGCTGATTTCCGTTATTACAACCGTGCCGTTATCAGCAATTGCGCTCAACACGCCGCCGTCTGCGGTATCCACCAGCAGAGGCTTATTTAAGGTTCCCAGATTGCCGTTCTTGGCTGTAAGGTCAATGTTTTCGCCCTTAACTTGCGCATCGCGTCCCAGCTTATCCATTAGGATTAGGCCGCCTATAGCGGTGATGGACACGTCCCCCTGCGCTTCGATGGCGCCAAGATTCATATTGCCGTTATTGTATTTATCGGTATTGCCGATGGTCAGATCGCCCGTACCGTCCACATGGAGGATGCCCGTTTGCGTGTCTGCGGTAAGGGTCAGGTCGCCGATTGCGTTGAGGTTGGTATCGCCGCAGCTGTCGGTAACGAGGAAGTTGCTGATGGAGACATCGAGCCGGCTGTCGGAATCCTGGCCGATGGAGCCGGTCTCCGAGCTTATGGAGCCGATCTTTGCCACGACGTTGGCGTCATAATCGCCTTCCTCGCGATTGTCCAGAATGTTGCCATTGGCGCTGAGAGTTGCACTCTCGCCTGCGATTACATGCTGCAGCTTCGTCTCGCTGCCGGAACTAAGGCTCGCATCTTCACCTGCTTTGACCGTATCTGCCGTCTGGTCGCCGGCCGCTGTAAGTGCGGCATCTTTTCCTGCAGTGACAGTGCTTACTATCTGTTCGCCGCCTGTCTGCAGGGTTGCATTCTTATTAACTGCGGTTACACTTTCGACCGTCTGGTTGCCGACCGCTGTAAGAGTGGCATTCTCTTCCGCCTTAACAGCATTTACCAGCTGTTCACCGTCTGTATGGAGAGCTGCATCATTACCTGCGGTAACACTCTCGACCGTCTGGTTGCCGACCGCTGTAAGAGTGGCATCATTGCCTGCGGTGACAGTATCTACTATCTGCTCACTGTCTGTATGAAGTGTTGCATCCTTGCCTGCCGTGACGCTCTCGACCTTTTGCTCACCGACTGCTGTAAGATTGGCATCTTCGCCCGCTTTGACAGTGTCTACTGTCTGTTCGCCGCCTGTATGAAGATCGGCATCCTTACCTGCGTCGACGAGTTCTACTTTCTGGTCGCCGACCGCTGTAAGATTGGCGTCTTCGCCTGCGATGACTGTGTCTACTGTCTGCTCGCCGTTTGCCGTCAGCTTGGCATCAACACCTGCGCTGACACTTTCGACTGTCTGATCGCCGTCGGGGGCGTTCAGAGTGACACTGCCTAAAGTAGAAGTCACTGTATTGACCATTTGGTCACCGGTGAGTTCCGTAATGACAATGTCTCCAAGCGCTTCAGCATTCAGCTTGGTTCCGCTTAAGAGGTCGATGTCGCGAATTCCGGTGAATTCCACCGTAAAGTTCATTTCAATCTCGCCGTCCGCGTTGCGGAGGATATCCCAGGAGCCGGTGTTTGTGTCGTTGTACTCTGTGGGCAGCGGGCTCTCGCCGAGGATGTCCGCTATGATGTCTTCGGCCCAGCTGCGCTGCTCGGTGAGAAGTTCTCTGTTCGCTCCGATTCCGCCCGTGGTCGCCTTATACTCATGCTCTCCTGCGTAAACATTGGCGTCGGTACCGTAGACGGTGTTCTCGCCCTCAATCTTCTCGCCGACAAACTTTTCCTCGTACATCGCAAGGACATAGGGATCCGCAACAGTTTTCTTGTCGGCAGTCGCAACACCCTCGATTGCAGGAGCTGTGACGCTCACATTGCCGTGTGTGCTGACCACTTCGGCGGCTGTAAAGCTGCCGCTGTTTTGTGTGATGTCGATATCACCGAAGTTGAGGAGGTAGCTCTCTCCGATGGAGGTGCCAATCTTCAGAATTAACACCCTGGGTTCTTCCGTCTGATCCATATCTTCTCTGGCAGGATAATGTCCGACCATTGCGTCGCATACCTTATCCAAAAACGCCAGCTTATCTTCTTCACTCAGCGTCTTCCAGTATGCCGGGAACAGCTCGCTCTCATCGTCCATGATGATTTCCATCTCGTAGACAGGCTCGTTGTCCTCGCCGTCAGCATTCTTGGCATCAACGGTCAGGTTGCCGTCGGCATCCAGATACAGAGGATTGCCTTCATCGTCTGTTGCCTGAATGGGATTGTCATCCGCATCGGTCTTAATCCTCTGCGCCTTGATGGCGGCGATAAGCACCTCTGTCATCGTATCGTCTTCACTAAGACCCATCAGAGCACCGGTCTCTTCGCCCGTGAGCATTTCTTCGGTTTCCAGCTTGCCCACAACGGTTTCAGCCACTTCTTTGAGATAATCTTCAAATTTCTGCTTGTAATAAGTTTTGTATGCTTCCTGAATCTGCTCATCGTCGAGATTTGCGGTGTCGATACCCTCGCCCTGCAGTATTGCTGCCATGTCGGCGATATCGGTCTTCTTCTCCTCGAGCACAGGTCCGTTGTAGGGAGCGATTGCTTTTACCAACTCGACGAGCTCTTCCTCAGACTTTTCGGACAGAACCGCAGAGATTGCCTCTTCCGTCAGCGTCAGTATCTGCTGAAGGGCCTTGCCTGTAAGTTTGCCGTCAATCAGATTCAGGAGATCTTCCTTGCCCAGCCGTTCGGCCAGACGGGCAGCCATATCTTCGGGCGTCTGTTCATCGATTAGGACTTGGAAATCTTTCTCGCCCATATCGCTGATGGCTTCATCGTGTATGGTCTTTTCGTAATCGCCTTCCAGTCTGCCCTCGGTATCGCGTCCGGGATAAACGGTTGCGATATCCGTAAGCTGAGTCAGGAACATGTTTTGAACATTGGTTATATTTAATGTGAGAGAGAGTTTTTCTTCAACGCCATACTCTCCGGCTGCATAGCCTGTCTTGAAATACTGGTCAGTCTCGCCGATGTCGCCATCGATGTCGTAGTTGCTCGCGGCTTCTTTATAGCTCTTGTAGAGGACAACCTTGGACTCATCGTCCGCCATGAGCATATCGCCTTTGGCGGTCTTGACGTTCACTTGACCCTTTACTTGGACATCATCCGCTATAACATCGTTTATATTTTCTAAAACGCTTGCATCTGTCAGGCTGCCCGTATCAACATTCAGCCAGCCGTCTTCACCGATGGCAATCTTATTGAGAGCTATAACTCCGGTGCCGCTGAAGATATCCGCATCGCCGTCTATGATAATGGTGTTGTCTGTGGTCGTGCCGTCATTCTGGCCCATTGTCACATTGCCTGCGCCGGTATCAAAATCAAGCTTTCCGGTCTCTGTTATCTTAAGCACATCCATATCTGCATGGCCGCGGCCGGTGGAGATAGTGGCATTACCGGAAATTAGGATGTTATCCATATCCACATCGCCGATACCGTTGCCGGTAATCGCGCCGCTGAGATTGCGGTCGTTGGAGATGACGGCTGTGCCGCCGATGGCGAGGTCGGTAAGCGTGATGCTGCCTGCGCCGTTGGTGCTTATATCCGCATTACCGTTAAGCTCGGAATCTGTTATTTTGATGGCGCCGTCGCCGGCGGACCTGATATCCGCATCACCGGTTTCGCTGACAAGCAGCTTGGTGGCCGTGATATCGCCTTCACCGGTGGTGATGATCGCGGTGCCGGAGATTGCGGTTCTGGTCATATCCACATTGCCGATGCCGTTGCCGGTAATCGCGCCTGTTAGATTGCGGTCGTTGGAGATGACGGCTGTGCCGCCGATGGCGAGGTCTCTTAGGGTAATGCTGCCCTCTCCGTCAGCGGTTATATCTGCATCTCCGTTCAGTTCGGAATCCGTTATCAGGATATTGCCGTCGCCAATGGACTTGATATCCGCATCACCGGTTTCGCTGACGAGCAGATCGGTAGCCGTGATATCGCCTTCGCCTGTGGTGATTACAGCAGTGCCGCTTATGCCGGTATCGTTAAACGTTAAATCCCCATTGCCGGTGCTGATGTTTGCGGTGCCGCCGATGAGCACGTCGAAGCTGTCGGCTCCGTTGTCCTTGCCCACATTCACCAAGCCGGAAGCGGTGGTGATTATAAGTTTGCCATCGGAATTATCACTATCAAGATCTCCCTCGGTAGTAACTTTTTCAAGCGTTACATCGCCTCCCTTTCGGATATCCACAGTCAGCAGGCCGTCATCCTTGACGCTTACATTGTTAAGATTAAGCTCACCCTTGTGCAGATCCATATCTAAAATGCCGTCGGAGGCTACGGCTGTATCGTGCAGGTTGATATCTGTATTGACCAAGGTTCTCAGGTATCCTTCGCCGCCGTATGCGCCGTTGTGCTCTTCCACGCTGCCGAAAATCTGAATATCGACATTGCTGCCGCTGTAGGGCTTTATAACCATGGGATCCAAGCTCTCGTAGATGTTGCCGCTGTCGTTGGCAAAAATCTGCAGGTTGTTGGTGATTACATTGGCGTAGTCGGAATCTGTAACTTCGGTCTGACCCGCGTTCATGCCGGTGTAGTTTTCATCGTCATTTAAGCTGGTGTTTTTGCCGCCGAAGATAATCTTTACATTTTCGCCCGAAACGGTCTCTGTCATTACGATTGTTGTATTCTCGGTATATTCAACCACGGTGTATTTATCAAGACTTTCCAGAACACCCGCATCGCCGTTGGAGGCGTACCATATACCGTCGGGCTGAAGAATTATCACCGTTCCGTCGCTGCGCTCAAGTACATACAGCATCACTTCGCCGTCATCGGTGCGCAGGGCGCTTATCCATGTGTTGGAGAAGAACACTCCCGTGTCTTTGTTGGGGTAAGCGAAGTGCATATGATCTCTGAGCATTTCGTTCGTCAGCTTCACATACTCGGCAATGTCATCCGGGTCGGGGCTGGACTGTATCAGCTTCACAAGTATTGTGCCGTTTTGAGTAAAGTAGTCGCTGTCGAACACGAAAGTCTTCGGTTTATCTCCGGAGCCGCGCATAGTTACATTGCCGATGCTGCGGTCAACCGTATAAATTCCGGTTGCCATCTGATTCAGCATGAGCCTGGCGTTCTTTGTCAGGTGGACATGTTCGCTGTCGAATTCGCAGTAAATCTCCGGGATGGCGTTTTCGCCTTTGTTGCTACCATAGTAGCTTTCCTGCTCATAGATGCGAACCCGTCCCTGAACGGTTCTGAGCGCAGCAGCCTTACCCGCTTCGTTGAGATAGAGCAAAGTTCCCTTGCTCAATTCGTTAGCAGTATCATCTTCAAGCAGCACGCGGGTAAAGTAATCAATTGCACCGTAGCCATTTTCATCTTTGGGAAGCTCGAAGCTGATAAGTCCCTCGTCATTGTCATCATTTGAATATGGCAAATAAGTGACATTCATGCCGTTTTTACCGGCAGGAGTTATCATTACGGTGCCCTTGGGATAACGATAGAAGGGGGTAATAAGGTTGTGGGCAGAAATAAGGCTTTCAAACTCTTCCCTTATAGCAGGATTATTGCTTCCCGTAAGCTCTTCGTATGTGTATTCGCTGGTGAACAGCTCGCCCTGAGAGCCCTCATAGATATAATTTCCGTTGCTGTCCTTCGCATGAACGGCGCCGCCGGCAGTATAGAGAGGATAGCTTTCACTGTCTTGCTCACTAGTAGCATACTTCAAGCTGCCGTCAGGATTTTCGGCTTGACGCAGAGAACCCACATATCTATGCATCCATTCCTCGTCTTCATCCTCAATCCCGTTTCCATTTGCGTCGTTCCCGTTGCTAAGGTTGTACTCTTTGTCTTTCTGCTTCAGCTCTGCAAGAACATCTTGATACGCCTCATCAAAGCCGTCGGTTATAAACTCAGTCCACTGCTGTTCTTCCGGTTTATCAGCCTTTTGGGGATCTCTGTACTTCATGTAGAACTTGCTGTACATCTCGCTGCCTGTGGAGTCTTTGGCATGCTCCATCTGGGGACCGTACATCATAGTTGCCTTTGTAAGATCGTCTATTATGCTGCCGTCATCGTCGCGGGCATAATCCACGCTTACAACATAGAACGTTCCGTCGGGCGAGAAAGCAACCACCTTATCCTCTATGTAAAGGATACCTTCGGTATCTTCAATATTGTCCACAAAGAGATATCCGGTTTCGACTTTTTTGTATCCGCCGTTGAAGTTGCCACCCGAGATAGCGCCTTCCGCTCCCGCCTTCGCTTTTAGCTGATAGGCCTTAACTGTGTGTTTTTGGGTTTCGGCATCGTAGGAGGCGGTGAAGAACGCATCCTTGATATCATCATAGCAACTATTGTAACTATAGTCTGTGTTGCTTACATCGCAAACCGCCCTGTAGTAACCGGATTCATCTATTTCCGTATCGAAGAGGTAGCGGGGGTAGCTATCATACTTTATGCTCAGCTTGGTTACTTCATTGGTATCGGGGTCTGTTTCTATTACGACTTTACCCGCCCTGCTAGCAGGTCTAAAAGTGCCGAGGCCAAAGCTCGCATAGGTTTCAGGTTTTATATCGCCCGCTTCAGACTCAGTCGCAGGAGGCGCCGGAATTTCTGTTACTGCTTTATTAAATTCTCTTGTAAGATCAATATCTTCAACCTGTTCGTCGTCTGTGCTCAGCTTAACCGTGACGGTAACCGTGTATCTTTGTGCGGGTGCGTAACCTGTGACAAAAGCTTCCGCAGAGACCGACACATTCCAAGTGTTTAAGAGAACCTCACGAACCGCCTCGGAAATTTCAGCGAGAATTGCTGCGCTTACAGTTGTTTTACCGAAAGGGTCAATTGCCTCAGCCGGAACTTCATAGGCATTCAACGCGGCCTTCGCCTTTGCTTTGGCATCATCGGCAGACTGAGTTTCATCCTCGGCTTCTTTATTAAGAGCTTCTTGCAGCTTGTAGATGTAGCCTTTCTTGAAGATGAAGATATCGTCTTCGTTTTTCTCCAGCTCGACCACATGATATTCGGTGCGTCCATTGGTAATTTTCTCAAGCAGGTACAATTTATTCTTCAGGAAGATCGGCTCTACCTCGCTCGGATTTACGCCGGTTTTTATAAATGCGCTCTTCATGTAGATGTGACTGCCGTCGGGCAATTCCCACATCAGAGCATCGTCGTCGCGGGTAAGGTATATACTGCCGCCTGCGCTGCCTACATTCATTGTGACGGTTTCAGCGGTAAAGTCTATTTTTCTCGATATTTCGTTGCCGCTCATATAGGTGATGGCGCTTATCTTTTTATCTTCCGTAAGCTCAATGATTACATCGTTGAAGCTGTATGAAACACTTTCCGCCCCTCCGCTGACACTTTGGAATTCCAGAGATTCTCCCTGCATGCTTGCCCTGAGCATAAGGCCGTTGGGCAACAGGTAGAAAATATCGTTTCCTTCCCTGTAGATTTCGTAGTCGGAAAGCTTGAGGTAGGTTTCGCTGTCGTTGCGCACCAGATATCCTCCAACGACTTTGTACTCACCGTTGCTGTTTTGGACATCGCCATCGGCGGCTCCGGAGGTAACATAGTTGTTGTTGGAGCCCATATCATATACATCGGCATCGATTCTGGGGACATACTTTGTGACTATCTTACCAGGCGCATCGATTTTAATATCCACATCGCCCTCGGAGGAGATGATATCTCCCAGAATCAGCAGAGGATTGGATATCTGCTTATGGATTGTGCCGGCTTCATTCGAGGTGTACTTAAGCACATGCTGTAGCTTGCCGTAGATGTTGCCGAAAGCTTTCATCTCGACAAAGGTGGAACGCTCAGGCTGACCGCCAAAACCGGATAAGGCTATGATTTCCGCCACTTGGGCAATCTTGGCGCTGAAGCGGTTTGTTTCGCTTCCGATGGTATCGGGGCCTGTAAACTCATGTCTGAGGAACGCTTCTTCCTCATCCTGATACCACAGATTCTTTGTCCATCTTGTATCGCCGTTGCCTGTGACCGTGAGCTTATTTGCCCAGATGCTTGAATCCGGCATTGTACTTAAGGAGCCGCCGTTCATAGCAATTGTTAAGATGCCTTCCGACACATCCTGCTCAGTGGGAATTGCGACTTGCTCCTCTATAGGAAGGTTATCGTCCTCGATTACGGTGGGGGCAAAGGTCACATCGCCGCCGGCGTGCGATATAATTGTGAGCTTCGGAATTTCGTTTGCATATGCGCGCTTTTCCGGCGCAAAGTTGTCATCCTCGGAGTCAAAAATGTCTTTGCTTGGGTCGAACGACAGGATGGGCGCGGGCTGCTTGCCTCCCACACTGTTAACCAGGGTTATTTTCTCAAGAAGCAAATCATTGTCCGACCTGTTGCGGATGACCACATCGGGGAGGTATCCGCTGTCGTAAATGGTTATTCTGCCCGGGATTACAACGCCCATAGAGCTCCCGCTCGATAATAACCTTGAATACAAGCTCCTTCGGCCAGTAAGAAGATACTCCATAAAACTCTGACGGCCACTCGGTTGAGTATCAAGGATTTCACTCACGCCCATGTCTCCGAGATAGGCATGCACAGACAGGGAGCCTCTGTCGTCATTATAGAGCCTGTTCAGCTTGATGACGTTGCCAAGCTTGCTGCCCACATCGGACGCTTGTTTAAAGCCGCCATTATAGACGATTCCGGGAAGACCGTTGACGATTCCACGCTCGGGAGTGCCGTCGTCCAGACCGGAGAAATGTATGTTGCCGTCTTCGTCAATGTCGACAAAGCTGCCCGCTGCACCGCCGCCCAGATGGAAGGTTCCCTCAAGCACTACTTGGCTGATTATCTTAAGCCGGGTTGTTACTCTTGCCTTTTCGCTGCCGTCACCGGAAAGACCGAAGGTGATAAACTTCACAAATGCATTGGTGGCAGTCTTGGCTTTCGCAGCGGCAGCGTTATAGACCAAAGTGTTGTTGAAGACATTGGGCGCGCTTGACGAAATGATAACTTTCTGGCCTGCCACATGAGCAAGATCTGTAACATGAATCTGCGCAACAGCGGCATCTTTATCGTCATCCCTGTTTATCATAGTTTTAGATTCTGCCGTCGCCTTGCCGGTTGCGCCCTTGATGCAGGCATAGGCGCTGGATGAGTTCTGCATACGGGAGGTCATTGTCTTCATAAGCAGCCTGTCAATGCCGCCCACAAACACATTATTAAGAACTATTTTCTGCTCATTATCCATTGAATAGATGAATGAGTATGCTTTGGTATCCGAGCCTGCCGAAACTGTTTCGGAGAATGCGTTGGTGTGCAGACTCTGACGAATATCAGAGACAATTTCCGTTTCCCTGGCGTTGATGTAAGACCTGGAGTCTTCCATAACCACACCAAACCCTGCCAGCACTGTTTCCTGCGCCGTAAGACCGAATTTTATGTTGGAAGTGCTCTTGGTATTAATCACTGCCTTACTTTCGTTGCTGCCCGCAAACGTACCCATCCAGCGTCTGGCGTTGGCAGTTGCGCCCGTGCAGTCAGTCGTCTTGATAGTCAGCTTGCCGAACAGCGCCGTGATTTCCGTTTTTCCGCCCACATTGACTTTGCTTGCACTGTTGACAGTCACATAGGTTTTGGGCCCCTCGCCTCCGGCAATAATACCGCCGCCATCCATTTCCGCATCCGCAAAGATATAGGGGTTCTTATTGTCACCGCTCAGAATTCTGATATTGCCGTAACGGGAAGCAAGGCGCGCGCCGTTGCCGATACTTATATCCTGCCTGCGAGTCCATGTTATATTAAGGCTTATCGCGCTGAACGCACCCAAGATGCCGATGTCCTTAGTGTTGATTATACCATCCAGTCTAATATGCGCTACAGCTCTGAGTTCTACATTGCCTATCGCTTCGACATCCGCATTCTTGCCTATGGAAACCTTGGCTGAGTTGCTCACATTCTGCGTCACCCTGTTTGTGCCTCCTTCAACAGCGGCAACGGTAGTTCCGTTAAGTTCGGAGTATCCTGTAACCTTGTCGTAGGCTTTTACAAGGATACTGCCCTTTGCCAAAACCCTATCGTTGACATATGCAAGAGTGTCGTGCTTATTTACCGCAATTAAAAACTCATAGCTGCCGACTTTTGCAAAGCTAACGCTGGTCTCGCCGGTTTTTGAGCTTTGGGCTTCCGTGATTGTGGTACCCTCGGCAACAAAACTTGCTGTTTCGCCTGCGGTAATATCCGAATTAATATCTTTCGACTCATCGCCGGCGCCGGCCTCGGTGGTTTTATTTTCTACTGTGGCTTTAGCTTTCACCACTTTGGTATCTAAACCGGAAACAGTCAACGTGGGGACACCCGGACTTGACACGAGGTTTGTCTCTTCCGCATAGGCTTGGACCCAAACATTCTTATTAGCTCTGATATTGGCGCTTTCAATTTTAGCGGTGGTAAGCATATCCTCGATGAGGGCATGGGTGTTGACAACATCAACCACGACAAAGCCGACTTGCACGGCTGCCGCATTGGACTTTGCCTCTACATTCAGATTGTTGCTGTTTGCATTTACAACAACAGAGTCCTTGGCAATAATGGAAGCGCCACCCTTTATTGCAGCCCTATTGTACATCTTCACATAGGCGTCCGACCACTGCGCATCGCCGCTGACTAAAGAAATATTTGCGCCCTTCCTGCCGCCATTGCTGCCGAGAAAACCCTTTGACAGGGCATTATTTACATTGGAGATTACGCTTACCTCTCCGCCGGCATCAATCTTGACGCTGCCGCCGATATAGGCCTCCTGATTAACCCGCATATTGGCCCGCGCAAAGTTGACAGCCACTTTGACTCCCGAAATTTCCAGCAGATTGCCTTCAACAACCGCTTCGGAAACACTCCCGCTGCCGTCTGCCAGAACCTTGACGAAATTCTTTGCATAGATATTGCCGTCGCCGTCTAAAATGGCCTTGCCCACGGTGGTTGAGTAGGCCCACGCTTCGTTCTTCTTGCCGCTGAGTCCACTGACTGTTATGCCTTTGCCGGGCTGGGTGGACTTTGCGCTGGAAGTGGATTTATAAGTCAGATTTATATCGATGTCTTTCACATAGATATCGGCATCTCCGCTGTCGAGATAGGCTTCAAATCTGCCGTACGCTTCGGCCTTCACCCACATAACGCCGACACTGGCAAAGCTGGCGGCGAACATGCTTTGGCTGAAATGCGCCTTTGCATAGCTTTCCGCCTTAGACAGAATAACCAGAGAACCGCTGTATTTATCCGCAGAGCCGAAATAGGTGTCTTTAACATAGGCCTTGCTCTCGGCCTTCTTATCAACCAAAGCGAAGACTTCGTTTGTTTTGATGCTCACCGCTTCAAGAGCGAGGCTGGCAGAGCCGAGCTCCGCCACAGCTCCCTGTTCTCCATTGTCATTGAGCCAGGCAACAACACGCACACCATGGACTGATTTTATGGAGCCGCCTTTTATGTAGGCATATTGTTTCGGGGAAACAATCGCATCAACATCGCTTATAAGCAGCTTAAAGCCACTGAGCGATATTATGGGCGCCTTGATTGTTGCATAGGCTGTTGCAGTGGCATCTGCGTACACATGAATGCCGTATACAGCGCCATAAATGTTAGCAGAGCCGCCGGCGCTAACCTCGCTGTTTTTGATATAGGCGTTATTTTTCATGCCGGTTTCGGCATCCGCTACATTGACATCGGTTTCTGCAAAACTGACAGAAACACAGGGCTGCTCCGCTATCGCTTCGGATCTTGCAGTCACATTGCTGCGCACAGCCAAGCTGCCCGCTTCGACTTCGGAGTTGCTGACATATGCATCGAAATTGCCGTTTGCAAAAGAATTCACGACTATTACGCCAACGCCTACAAGTCCCACATTTGCGTCGTCAGCCTCGGTGTAAGCCTTGGCAAAGCTCTTGGCATCGTTTAAAATATCAACCGCGCCGCTTGCTATGATGCCGGATGCATTGATGGAAGCTTTGCTGGAGCCTGCCATAGTTGCGAAGACGGTGTTGACATTCAGGCTGTACTGTGAAGCCTTGACTTTTATTTTGTTGTTTTTCACTTCACCGCCCGAGCAGGGACTACCGAGAACCGCAACGGCGCCTTCGGAGTTGGGATTAAACCTGCTTCTAACGGAAATGCTGCCTGCTGTGACATTCGCTTTATTCAGCTGAGCCTTCTGAACGCCGCTGACATTGGCTGTTAAGATATTGGCTGTAATCTCGACGAGAGCGACACTGCTCTGTTTGCCGACATTTGCCATGGCATCGGCTTTGCCGTTTGCAAGTATTTGGATTGTCGATGCGTTGATTTTTAGGCTTGGGTCTCCTCCTCCGCTGCCGTCGCTGTCGGAATCGGTTGACACATTTACGCCCGCGGCGGCTTTGGTGCCGGTTCCGGCATTTGCCACATTGACCTGCCCGTTGACTGCCTTAATCGACACGGACTGCGCAGTAGTGGCCTTGGCGCTGGAGGAGTAGTTGTTGTGAATTCTGAGAGTTCCGGCTTTAACATTAACATTGCCTGAAGCGCCGTTCACGGCCGCTAAGAAGCTGCCGTTTGCATTGGCGCGCACCACATTGGCACCTACGCTGGCGAGTCCTATCGACACGCTGGGAAGTACCACATCCGCCACAGCGTTGCTAGTGGCATTGGAGATCACTTCGAAGGTATTGCCGCCCACATCAACGGAAGCGCCCTTGGTATAGGCATGGCTTAACGCATCGGCTTTCGCTATCGCCACATTGGCGCTGCCGCCGATAAGTTCTGCTTTGAAGCTTCCGCTGGTGATGCTGCCGAGCTGAGCCACGGCGCCGTCGTCACGGCCTTCGTTCAGCTTGCTTAAAAGATAAACATTTCTCGCTTCCACGGTGGCAAATTCGATAAATGCCTTCTGATTTGCCTTAAGAGCGGATTTTAGCACATTGACTGCAATATTGATGCCGCTAATGCTGACCTTATTGGTGACAATACCGGTTGCGGCAGTTGCAGTGCCAATGAGCTTTATGTTTACATCGCCGGCAGAGGTGATTTTACCGCTGCCGCGAATGCCCGCCTCGGCCTTGACGCCAACCGTGGCGACCGCCACGTTGACCTGTCCCTCGGCAAGGCTTACTCCCACGCCGCCCGTGGCTTGCGTGGTTCTGGCATCGGCAACAGCTGTATATGTGTTGGTCACATTCACCGATGAAACCGAAATATCGGAATTTGTATCAATAATTGCACGGAAGCTTCCGTCTGCGCCGGCTGTGAGCACCGTCACACCTATGGAGACATAGCCGATATTGACATTGGGAACCTGAATTGAGGCTATGGCTATGCTCTTGGCGGCAGAGTTTACGCTAAGCGCCTTGTTGGGAGCATCTATTTCGGTATTAACAAAAGTGAGAAATCCCGCTATGTAGGGCTTTATCTGCGCCTCGTTTATAGAATTGTTTCTTGCGAAGGCTGTATTTACCGCGCCGCCGTAGATGCTGAAATTAACAGAGCTTCCGGAATTGGAAGGTCCGAGCTTGGCGTAGGCGCCCTCGTTATCACCGTCGTTGAGCTTTGCATCAATGCTTACTTCAGCCCCTGTGACAGAGCAGCCGGCAAGTATTGCGCGGTTTTGCGCATCTAAATGCGCAACGACCACATTGGCTGCAATACTCACCACATTGGCAGACAGATTGGGAGCCTTCGTCAAGGCAGTTGATACCGCGGTGCCGTCTGCCAAGATTCTGAGGGTATCGGCATTTATACTGCCGCGGCCTTTCACCTCTGCCCGAGCGCTGCTGTCTGCATTGCTGACGACCACATTGGCGCCTATGCTGGCAAGGTTCACCTTGACTCCGCCCAGACTGGGTGTGAGGTCTGCTGTGGCGTTTGCGCGATATTTGGTTTCGACAACGACAGAGCCCGCCGTGACGACACTGCCTAACGGCAACTCCAGAATCGCCTCGAAGACGCTCTGGCTGTAAGCCACATTGACCATCATGGCTGCGCTAGCTACGGATACATCCAGATTTGAGGTTTTAGATAGGACATTCGCATTGCCGTAGCTTCCCACTTTCACATTGCCGCCGGTAACCGTCAGACTTTGGGGCATCACATTTGCAACGCTCCTGCTTCTGCCGTAGGCAACCGCCACATTTGCCGTGACGGTAATTAAGCCGCCGGTTCCGGTTTCAAGCTCGGCTTCGGATACTTCATCTATGTTCTTATTGAGATTGGAAATGACACTTAAGCCGCCTGCGCTTACATTTGCCTCTTTAAGCTCGGCAAGCTGCTCGCTGCGCAGAAGCGACACGGCGAAAGAGCCCGCCACAGACACGACGGAAACCGTGACGCCGGTGACTTTTGCCTTGGCTGTCGCTTCTCCGTTTGCAGCCACATTGACTGCATATCTTGCGCTCAGGCTGCCGCTGCCGCTTACAACCGCGTTGTTCTTCGCATTGTTATCCGCAACAGCCGCATTGAGGTTTACTGCAATTCCGCCCGCCGCACCTGCCACCGCTTCGGTCTCGGCAGTTGCTATATTCTTACCGCTTTCACTTTCACGCCCGGCAAACACATCGATAGAGCCGTTTATGCTCTTTATGCTTACACCTTCGGTATCGATAAACGCCAGGTTGGCGGACTTTAAGCTCACATAACTGACAGTTACACCGACAGAAATATTTCCTACGGCAGCGCTCAAGATGAAAGACCTGGAAGAGCTGTCCATATTGGCATCAACATCGATATCTCCCGTGGTCTCGACATTTATACGGCTGATGCCGGTTTTGGAATCGACAGAGTTGAATACAAGCAGGACATTGCCGTTAACCGCCGCAAGTCCGCCTGAAATAGAGGCTATGGTCGCACTTGCTGCGGAATTTACGTCGCTCACTATCTGCAGTTTATTAGCCTTGATGGTACCGACGGAATTGCCGACAGCGCCGGCAGAAACCGTATCGCCCGGGGTAACGCCCGCATAAGTGAGAATGTCGGCGTCGAGTACCACAACCGCCACACCGATGCCCACGGAAAAGCCGCCAAGGCCTACGCTGACCAGCAGGGCATCTGCGGCAGTCTCCACTCTGGACGCCACCTTGACATTGCCGGAGGCTTCTATGCTGACACCTTGACCTATCATGCTTTCGACAACAGCGCGGTTCACTACAACACTTATAAGACCGTTGACGGCAAGACCGCCTATAGCGCCTGCGCCGTTCAGGCTGATTGCGCCGGCATCAGCTTCGGCAAGAACATCTACATTTCCGACTTCGTTAAGCTGCGCGTTGCCGGTGATGCCTGCAAAGGTTTTTCCGCTGATAGTGACTATGCCAACGGAGGCTGAAACGCCTGCAGCTCCGCCGGAAATTGTCAGAGCGCCGCTGATAACATAGGGATATTCGCTTTTTGCTTCAACATTTACATTGTCTGCCTTGGTCACACTGCCCGCCAGATAGGCCTCGGTAAAGGATATGAGACTGGTTGCGCCGACGGCTACGGCAATGCCCGCAAGTCCGGCTCCGACAGTGAAGGAAACTGTGCGAATGGTGAGGTCCATAAATTTGAAGGTGTCGCCGTCTTTATCGACATTATCCTGTATCAAATCGTTCTGTCCGGTTGCGGCAGTCGCCGGGGTGGAGCCGGAGCGGGCAGTGACTTTGACATCGCCTTCCGCGCTTAGAACGGAGCCGTCTTCCACATACGCTCTGACATTGCCGTAGATTATGGTGACCGCAATGCCGACAGCGACGCCTGCGCCGGTAAAGCCCACGCCTGCGGAAATTGTGACATGATCTGCAACCACATTGTCATATGCTTTGACGATTATATCGCCTGCGGAAGTGACAACTGTGTGTTTTCCTATGTAAGCGGTGGTGGCATCCATGGGGCTGTAGCCGGGACGGCTGCTGCCGATGGCCGCGGCATTGTCGCGGTCGGAGTTTGCGCCGACATTGAGATTTGCGCCGGGCTCATAGCCCTTGTAAGAACGGGCATGGGCATTGCCGTCGGCATCGTATTTCTCGGTGGTCTCGTTGCCGTCGGCATCGATATACAGAGGTTCACCGTTTTCGTTGGTGCGCCCTGCCTTTTCACCGAACTCGTCGCTGCGGTAATCGTTTGCGCCGTCGTAGACCATTTCCATGGAAGGTTTGCCTGTATTGACGGTTGTTTCATTTCCGTTCTGGTCAAGATACAGCAGATTTCCATTGGAATCCTTGCGCTGAACCTGATGTCCCACCTGAGTGTCGCTGGCCTTGTTTCCGTCGGTAGCAAGGTCCGCCTCGAGGCTTTCGCTGCTGTAATATTCGCCTGCTACAGAGGGCGCACTCTGCTTCATTCCGCGCTGATCGTAACTGTTATTATCATTTTCGTCCTTGGCTTTTCCGTTGAAAAGCGCATCGGAATTGAAGTGCTTGTTGAGAGCCCCGGAGGAGTCGGCATCCAGTTTGCCGCCAATCACGGTAACCATAAGCGTAACGCCTACGCCTGCGGTACCGCCGCCGCCTATGGCACCCGCATAGGTGCGGATTTCGCGCTCGGATTGAGCTAAGATTTTTACATCGCCTGTATCGGTTTTTACATTATAGTAGTTGCCTATGCCGGCGGTGACTGTGTTTTTTGCAACGGTGACCATTGCGGTAACACCAACGCCCGCGGTGCCGGCAAAAGCGGCAGAGACTGCCACAGCCACCAGCATGTAGTTATCTATGGCCTCAATATCTATAGAGGAGGCCTCTAAACTGCCCTTGTCGGTTCCGGCAGCATCCTCAGCTATGGCCTGGGTTTTAACTTTTGTAATTATAATATCTACGGTGCCCGAAACACCCGCAGTGCCTCCGCCGGACAAGCCTGCGCAGTCTGCAGTGACAAATTCATTGGAAAGAGCCTTAATATCCAGCTTACCTGTAGCCTTAACCTTGCAGCTCGGAAGCAGCCTGGAGATTGTTTCGCCCTTGAAGTAGGTAATTACGGCTACGCCGCCAACGCCGACATTGCCGCTGACAGCAAGGCTGACTGCGAAGTTTACAAGCAATGAATCGCTTGAAGACAGAACGGAAACATCGCCGCTCGCAGTGATATCTCCGCCCAAGGTAGCGCCGACCTTGTTCTGGAACACCAGAACATTGCCGCCTATGCTCACTGCCGCAGTACCCGGAGTGATGCCTGCGGTAACACCGATAAGCACCAGATCGTCAACGGATTTTGCATTTACAGTGACATTTCTTGCCGTAACCGTACCGGCCAGAGAGGCTGTAACGGTCTTATCGAAGATTAGGCTTACAATTGTGGCGCCCACAGCCGCAGTGCCGAGGGATACGGAAAGCGCGCCGCCGAAATTAATGGCGAATGTATTGGCTATTGCCTCTACTGCAACATCGCCGGAATCGCCGGCCGACACCGTACTGTCCGGGTCGGGGTCCTCTTCTCCGTCGCTATCATCACCGGAAACGTGAGAGCCGATTCCCGCCTGAACTCTGGACTTGGTCACAAGCGTATCGACAACGCCCGAAACCGCCGCAGTGCCGCCTGCGCCGACTGCGGACAAGCCTACCATTACGCTGACTTCGTCCGCGCGGGCATGGATCACCACGCCTCTGCGCTTTTCGTCGCGCTTTCTGGTCTTGATGCCGCTGCCGCCCAGCGTTTGAGCAGTAAGTCTTGCATTTCGGCCGACCAACGCCTGAACGGTGTTGTTCATTACGGTGGTGATTATGGTTCCGCCAACACTGCTTGAGCTAACGCTGAGAGAGCCGTTTGCCGCAAGCAGAACGACTATGCTGTCTAAATCTGCGCTTACACCGATGGAATCGTAAGCGCTGATGACGGTTCCGTCGCCGACAGTTGCTTTAACGGTGCTGCTGCCGACATTGACCTGAATATTTCCGCTGAGGCTCAGGCCTTGGGTGAAACCGCCTGCGATGCCGACCATGATGGTCTTCTCATCGCTGAATGCATCTATAATAACATTGCCGAATTCGGAGATTATTCTTGCTCCGCTGCCTACGGAAGCTATGTTTCTGCGGTTGAATACATTGACAAGTATGGTTGCGCCCACGGCGGGATTGCTGCCCGAGGTCACAGCCACCGCTGCCAGAATTCCGATGAGCTTAGACTCGCCCAATGCCGTCACCTCGACGGCATTTCTGGCCTTAAGCTTGGCTGAATCTCCCACAGTTGCCAGCGCCTTGGCGTTGGTGACCAGCACATTGATGGTGCCTGCGCCGGAGGCAGCCTCGGAGGCGACGGATGTGGAATTTAAGAAACTTACGATAAGCTCGTCGTTGTCTGCTTTCACACGGACAGCGCCTTGTGAGCTTGTGAGCTCGCTTCCGTTTCCGACAGAGGCCTCTGCCTTAGTATCGGAAACACAGACCGCAACCGTTCCGCCTGCAGCCACTGCGCCGCCGCCGCTGTTTTGAAGCGTGACATTGAGCGAGCCCAGAATCATATCCGCATTGTTATTTGCCTTAACGTCAACATCGCCTTTGGCATTCAATTTTGCGCGGTTGCCTATGGCGGCCTTTGCCCGGCTCTCCGTAACACAGACGGTCATACCGCCGCCTATTGTAGCCTTGGCACCATCGCCGCTTATAGCCGCTGCTACGGTTATAATCCACGCATCGGTTTCGTTATCGGCTATAATTTTCGCAGCTCCGTTAAGAACCGTTATGACAGCATCGTCGCCGATGGTGGCATTAACCTGATCCTTCGCAACCAAGGTGGCCACATTCAGACCGACACCTGCCGTTGCGGAGGATATGGAAACCGCGCCGCCGAGAAGGCGTGTGTTGTTGTGGCTTTCAGCCTTAACTGTCATATTCCCTTGACTGAGGCTAACATTTAGACCGTTGCCCAGCTTTGTCTCCGTAATGCTGGTATTGAACATCATGGCCACGGAGCCTGCAACCGCCGCTTTAGATTCTACGCTATCATCGGAATCCATGATGGTGCCTGCAGCAGCCATTGCGAAATAGTTCACAGTGCCGATGGCGCTGGTAAGCTGGAGCATATTTTGAATATCGGTTATTTTTATATTGGATCTTACACCATAACTGCCGTCATCTTTCTGTTCAAGAATGATCATGCCGTCCTGAGTGGGTGAAGACGGGGTGTAATCCTTCTGCTGCTTGGGTTTAATCGTCACGATATCCTGCAGCGCAAAGGGATAGCCGAAATCGCTGATGTCAACAGCTTCCTTCTTCGCTTCGGCAGTGAAGGACTTGGCTCTGACTGTGACGTTGTTGCCGGCTTGAGTCTTAACCTCGTTCTTGGCATAAAGAAGCGCAAAGGATGCGCCCACGCCCACGGTGGAGCCGCCGGAAACCGTGGCTGCCATAGCCGCTGCGTTGAGCTTGGACTTGTCGTAGCTTATGAGATTGACTGCGCCGTTTTCTGCAATGAGTGAGCTGCCGTCGGCCACTGTTATAGTGCTCTTGCCTTGGGCCACCATTATGGCCAGCGCGCCTGCAACGGTTACACCGCCGCCGCCCGAGGCCGCTCCCGCCACTGCCAGAGTGCCGTATTTGCCTTTATAAACGCCGTCCATATTCTGGGTCAGGTCGGTATCGGCAGTGATGCCGCCTGTCCTTGCTGTAAGGCTGCCGCCCAGTTTTGCATTGGCTTCGTTGTTGTTGACAGACACGGCCACGGCTGCGCCTATGGTGTTGGTCTTCTTATTGCCGTTTACGCTGTAGCCGCCCTCGGTAGTTACGGCTACGCCGGTAGCTATTGTTGCAAAGTTGCCTTTGTTTGTGACCAGCGCATCAAAGCTCTCTGCGAACAGATTTCCTCTTATGCCGGCAGTTGCTTTATGGTTGGTGACACTGACACCGACAGCCGCGGCAACCTGCAGGCTCTGGTTCTCCTGTGCTTTGGGGCTTATACTGTTACCGACGGCGCCGCCGACTACACCTGAGTTGTTGGAAAGGATAGAGCTGTCGCCCACGGCGCTGCCGCTGCCAAGCGAACTGTTGTTTTTCTGCTGGTTTAGCCCAACGGTTCCCGCATTCTGAGATTGAAGCGCATTGGAGGACAGGGGGTTGTTGGCATTGCTTGTGTTCTGCTGCCCCTGCTGATTCAAACGATTGTTAAGATTATTATTTGTTTGATTGGTCTTATTTCTGTCGGTTGTTGCCAAGTTCTGAGCCGCTGCAAGCTTCTGAGTGTAGCGCTCCATGTCTGCGCCCATTGCCAGAGCCAGCGCGTTGGCATCGTCATAATTGACGGTTTCAGACTTGACTTCGACCTTACCGGAAACGCTGCCGTTTGCAACGACCTGCGCCAAGACATCGCTCATGGCCAGATTCAGCGCAACCGCCGCGCCGATCGCGGTGGATTTGCCGACTGAATAGCCGCCGGCGAAGGTCTTGGTCTTGCCGCCCTGCTTTGCCAGAGCAATTAGGTCTCCCTCGGAGAGCAGAATGTTGTTGACGCTGTATCCTTCTTTTCCGCTGCCAAGATAGGCGCTTACATTGTTATCAATAAGTCCCACGGCAACGGATGCATCAACGCTGATATCCTTTGCCTGAGTGTTGGGAACTGTTTGGCCGTTTACAACAGTGGAGTTGGTGTCTGCGCTGCGGGCTATGGGGTCGGTACCCGAAACGCTTATTGTCTCCAGATTGTTCTGCTCGACGGCTTCGACCTTAAGAGACTTGGCGGTAATGGTGCGCCCGTCGCCGATGCCCGCATTTACCGTCATATTCACGAATGCCAGCGCAATTGATGCTCCGACACCGACGGTCTTGCCGTTAGCAGTGGTGGAGTTTGCCCCGTTGCCGCTGGCGTTGCGGGTATCGGGCGTGTGGGATGTGGGGGCTGCGGTGGAGGTATTTGCGCCTCCGTTGGTTGCACCGGCAGTCGACGTCTTATTCTTATCGATACTGCCCTTATAGTCCAGAGAGGAGCCGGCAGTTGTATATACCGTCTGGGCGCCGTTTGCCAGAATTGTGATTATACCGTCTGCGGTCATTATGCTGCCGCCCTCAAAGCTTGAAACTGTTGCTTCGGTGGTGCCCTTCACAACAGACAGGGCAAGAGAGCCCGCCACGCCCACATCGGACGCGCCGACACCGGAAACTGCGGATGCGGAGATGCGGCTGCCGACACCGTCCAGCTCGCCGTTGCTGCCCATAGCGGCAGCCAAGGCCAGAGTTGCGGTATCTATAATATCCTGACGCTTCTTCGGATCCTTTATGTTGTAACTGATCTCATGAATAATTGAATTCCAGCCGTCCGTACCGATGACATCCTTAAGTGTCGTCCCCTTAGTGACATAGTCGATAGCAAAAGTCATTACGGCTGTAATGATGTCCTCGTACTCTTCGGGTGAGGGCTCTTTCACATCCTCGCCTTTAAGCGCTGCCGCAAAGCGGTCGTAGATGCTGTTGACGATGATTGTGATCTCATCACTTTTGAGAGTCATCTTATAGGCCTTATCGCCCATATCCAGAACGAAGGCGCTGATTGCTTTGCCGGCATCCTGGCCGTCTACAATACCGGTTGCCAAGGTGAAGATGGACTGAACAAATTTCTTGATGGTAAGCACTTCAAGAATCTGATCAATAAGTTTCTTAATTAGCTTTTCCAGATTGTATTTGCTGTCGGACTCAATCAGTTCGGCCTTAACTGTAAGGCTGGTGCCTGTTATGTGGCTTGCGCCGATATAGGCGATGTTCTTATAGAACACGGTGTTGATGGCAACGCCCACTCCGACACCCTTGGTGGAATTTGTCGCAGAGGAATTTGCCGAGATTATGCCGTCGGTGTCGTTTTCGCTGCTGACGACAACATCGCCGCTGGAGTTAACTACAACGCCGTTTTCTATACGGGCTTCGGAATCATTCTGCTGTATGTTGACAACTATGCTGGCTGCAACCTGTACGCTGCCCTCGTTGGTCTGGGCTTTCTGACGGTTTGCAGTCAGGTTTGAAACGCTGTTGGTGTTGACATTCTTTGTATTTGCGTTGGCGGCCATGCCGGCTGCTGCTGCTGTGTTTTTATCTGTCTGCTTATCTGCATCCCCCTCGTCGAAGAGGTTCTGCATGGCATCGCCAAGATCGTCGTCATCATCGTCCGATGAGCCTGAGGCAGGGTCTCCCGATGAGCCCGAGCCTGAGCCCGAGCCGGAGCCGGAGCTCCCGCTTCCGCCGCCGCTGCCGCCTGAAGGCGGGGCGGGATTCGGCGCGGGCGGATTGCCTCCTCCGGTACCGCTGCCGGTGCCGGAGCCCGTGCCAGAGGTTTTTTGAGCGCCTGCAGCGCTTGCCTTGGAATTGGCGGTGAGACGGCTGGTGGACGATGCCTTTACACTTGTATTTCTGCCGGAGACGTTGCGGCCGAGACTTGCTTTGGCGCTGTCGTTTAGCACATCCACAATGAAGGCTCCGCCTACACCTACACCGTTGCCCGCTGCCGCAGCATCTGCGTTGATGGTGCGAATTATAGAATTAAACGCGCTTACATTTATATCTTCCGCAAAATTGAGCGTGTGGGTTAGATTTGTTCCTGTGGATGCCTCGACACAAATACCTGAAACATCCAACGCCAGCACGGGAACGACGGCGGTGCCGCCGGACGCGCCGGCCTTTGCAGCCATATTTTCAAAGCCATAGAAATGCGCTCTGAAATCCAGCTTGCCGAGCTTTGCGCTTTCATCGGCCATTTGAATCAGAATTGTGTCTGCAATGTTTGCAACACAGTCGACTCCGACGACTCCGACCGCAATGCCTGCGCCTACGCCAACCGAGTCGTTGGCAGCGCCCTGCTTATTGACGGTGCCGTTGCTTCCCGAGGCGGCAGGGGTGGTTTTGCTGATTGTGGGGGTAGTTGTGCCGCTTGTGGGGGTCGTACTTGCAGTGCCTGTTGTGCCGCTTGTGGCGGGCGCACTGGGCGCGCTTGTTGCGGATGCGATGCCGCCCGCATCGGCTACGGTGACATAGTTTGCCATTGCAGCTGTGGCGTGCAGAATAAGGTCGGAATCCTCAGCCAAAACGAAGGTGCCTGCTCCCTTGATGTTTGCGTTGTTCCTGACAGTTACTACATGTACTGTCAGCGCGCCTGCCAGACCGAGATCGGCGGCTGTGAAGCCGCACTTGGAAATGGCGGAGGAGGAGGCTGCCGCAGTTTTGGCAGTGACTTCCAGACCGCCGGCCTGTATTGTTCCTGTGCCGTGGTTTATGTAGGCTTCATTGCTGTAGTTTGCAACATTGACATTCAAACCGAGACCGATGGCAGTGGAGGTATCCTTGATGGTTCCCTGCGCCAAATTCTTATCGGTAGTGGTCTTCCAGCCAAGGACAGCCTGCTCGTTGACATCCTTGCCAATGGGAACAGTGAAGGTGCAGGTATAGGTGAGTGTCTGCTCGTTCCAAACTATATTCTTTATATATATGGGAGTGGAGCCGCTGAAGCAGAGACTGTTCTTGAGCACATATTTCTGCTGTGTGCCGCTCTTGACATTGGTCATATCGATGATCAGCGTCAAGGTCTCCCCTACTCTCACGGGGTTTTGCTGCGTTCCTCCGCTTGCATTCGTTGGAGTACTGCTGGGAATATCCGGAGTGCTGTCGTCGTTATCGTAGATTGTCGTGACTTGGCCGCTTGTGGCATCGGTGCGGTTAATCTGAGCCTTGCCTGAAACAGCGCCGTCGGGGCTGATGGCAATGCGTGTCGATATACCGTTAAAGTTGACGGTGACAGCAATGCTTCCCTCTTTGACTTTATTTGTGGGAATGAGATAGGTTACATAGCCGTCGGAATCCGGCTGACCGATTTGCTGAGCATCGTCGGCCGGCGGCGGCGTGCTTCCGCCGCTCTGACCGGCTGTGGCAAGGGTGACAACATATTTTACACCGACAACATGGTAGCCGGTGTTGGCCTTTATTCTGACGTAGAGTTCTTTTCCCACATCGGTAAAGGGTGTTGCAAGTGTGGAATTGTTGTCGTCGATAACCATCGCGCTGCCGGCTCTGGGATCGCTGACCGTGCAGCTGATGGCCACCTTCTTGGGATTGAAGGTCGCATTGACAAGATCTCCGATAGTTGCTTTCCATGTGCTTCCGCTTGCCAGCTTGTAAACCGTGCGTCCGTCTATGCGGGCGTCGGTGGCGGCCGTGTCTACCACAAGATAGATTTTCTGCTCGGCCGCGCCCGGGGCTGAATTGGTGACTGTTATAAAGTATTTGGTTGTTGCTCCGGCTCCGGTGCCGGTCTCGCTCTGCAGGACATAGCCGCTGAGAGCATGAACCTCGAAATTAACGGTATCCTGACCTGCGGGAGTGCCGTTTATTATCACGGTGCCGTTTAACATGGTGGGAACGGTGACAACACCGTAAACACCGCCGGCAATCGAGGTGTCCTTTGCGCCGGTAGCATTCATGCCGCTGGCCGTGCCGGTGGAGCCGGCGCTTGTGCGCCTGACGGGAGAGCCGTCCGCCAGCGTATTTGTAATCAGGGAGCCTGCAGCGCGGACGCCTATTTTGCCGCCCGCTCCGATACTGCCTGTTGTGTCTATATAGGACTTATTGTTGTTACCGACATAGGTGATTGCCAGAGCGCCGACCAGCTGGATGGTGTTGGTGCTGTTTCCGCTGCCATTGGTCGCGCCTGTTGTGCCCTGATTGGTAAGGTTGCCTGCGCCGGTATTTTTACCCGGGGCGCAATTTTTGCCGGTAAGCTTGTTGAGAACATTATTGAGAGTGTTTGATTTTTTCTGGGTGGCAGTTGTACCGCTGCCGCCGGGAGTGGTGGTGCCCGGAGTAGTTGTGCTGCCGGGAGTGCCGCTTCCGCTAAACTTGTTTGCCAATTGAGTGAAGATTCCCGTGTTGCCGCTTGTGCCGTCGCCGCAAAACTTCCTGAGAAGCTGGTCGAAAGTCATGGAGCTGCCGCCCTCATTGGGATTCGATCTCGCTTCGTTGACGGTGTGGACATAGGCGCCGGAATTGAGACTTAAGGCGGCGCCGGTTATAACGGAAACATTATCGCGTATAAGCGTGAATACATCCTGGTCAACAACGGATATGGTGAAAAATCCGCCGGACTTGCCGACATCCAGTTTGTTGGAATCCTGGGACGGAATGGTGTTGGAATCTATATTGTTCGGGTTGGGAATGCCTGTATAATTGCCGGTGGTGGTCTGAGGCATTTCGTTTGTACCCGTGGAAACGGTTCTCGTTTGAACAGTGCCATAGGCGTTTGCGCTGAGATCGCCTGCGGCATTGATGACTGCATTTCCGTTTATATCCACATACGCTTTGTTGTCGACAACGGAGAGCGCAAGTGTAAACGGAAGTCTGCCTGATTTTGCCTCGGTGGTCAATTCCACCTGAGAGTCTGCCTGAAGGACAACGCCGCCAACGGTGGTTGTGAGCACGGCATTGCCCGCTATATTGACACCCGCTTCGGATACGACAACGCCTATTGCAAGAGGCATACCAAAGCTGCGCAGAGCTGCATTGGTTGAGTCGGTATCGACAAAGGAGGCGGTTCTTGTATGAATGGCGCCTGCGCTGATGTTTCCGAGAATATCTACAATCGCGCTGCCGACTTTAATTGCGATGAAGTTTAAATTGGAAGCAGAGTTCCATTGTTCAATTTGGCCCTGTCTCTCAAACTCATCCAATTGGTCATAGCCGGGAATCAAATCTTCGATGGTGGGGATGAGACCTTGGGTCTGCTTGCTGGAAATCGAGATACCCACGGCCTTGGCTGCGGTAATAACAGCGCCTGCCGCGATTTTTACGCTTGTGCCGCTTACTATATCCAAAAGGCTTGCTTCAATGCCGATGCTGTCTTCTTCATCCTGCAGATCGTTTTCTACCAGAACCAGCTTGTGGCTGTCGGTTTTCTCCATGAACATCAGGACGCTGCGGCCTTCCACATTGCCTTCAATTGTAATATTAACGGGGTTGTTGGGGGCATTGTTCTCGACGGTGAGCACGATGTTGACATTGGGAGCGCTCACATTGCCCACTATAAGATCGTCGTCGGAGCCGATGCAGAGATTTGTCAGCATTGTTCCTGCGCCTGAGTTGTTAAAGAAGGAAGTCAGCTGACCTGCACCGGTCTTTCCGTTATAGTTGTCGATTATGTAATTTTTGAAAGATTCGAACTGGATGTTCGCCATCTCGCTCATGGAGGCTTCGACTTCGACTTTGCCTTCCAGGATATCGGTGACGGCATCGATTGTGTTGAGAATCAGCCTCATCTCGGCATAGAGGTTTGACATGTCTATGGATCCGCCGAGTAAAGACACCTGCGCGTTTGCGGTCATGCCCACGGTATTGGTGCTTGCGTTATATGTAAGACGATCGTCGTCCGGATGCAGGTAGCTGTCGCCGACTTTGCCTGTAAGGTGGACACGGTCGAAGTAGGGGTTTGATTCATCGTCTTCGGCAAAGATTAAATCCACACCGCGAAAAGAGCTGAACGCAAAAGTGGAATCGACGTTGTAGAGGTCGTCGCCGGCGCCGCCGTCGATTTTGACTTCGGTCTGGGGAAGAACCCTGTCGCCGTTTGTGGTCTCCGTAATTCTGGAGAACTCGGTCGCCGCCTCGTAGACGCCGTTGATTAAAACTTGGAGCGCAACGGTGCTGATGCTGTCGAGTTTGCTGCGGCCTTCCAGAGTTACGGTGTCTGCGCCTTCGCCCGTATCGATGTCAACATTGCTTGCGGAAAGGTCAATTTTAATCTTGATGTTTTCCTGTGTTGAGCTTCCACCGCCCGAAGCGCCGCCTGAAGCACCGGTGTTTTCTTCATCGGGAACCACGATTTCGGTTCCGTTTACAAAAATCAAATTCACCTCGTCGTCGCCGACGCCGGTGCTTACATCTATTTTTACGCGGGTATCGTTGTAGGATACAATGTTGCCGTCTTGGTCTCTTACAACATTGGCAATCTCGTTGACACCTGCGATAATACCGTTCTGTGTGTTGTTCCTCAAATCATTGATGATTTGGTCCGTATTCCCTTCAAGATTCTCAGCTGCGCTTTGCCCTGTATCGTAGCTGTAGCTTGCGAACTGATTTACGGTAGCCTCGATTTTGTCATCGCCCGCGCCGCTGTCGATTTTGATGCTCTTCTCGATATCGGTCAGATTGATGACAACATCATCTCCCAGCGCCGTACCGTACCATTCGAAGCGCTCGGCGTTGCGCACGCGTATCTCGTTGCTCTTGAGGTCTTCCTTCATGACGAAGACGGGGTTTGTGGAGTTAGCTTCGCCGGATGCCGCAATGTCGCTCTCCGACTTCTTCGGCTCCTGCATGGAGAGGTAGATGCCGGCCATCATCAGATTTATGGAATCGACCGTGACACCGCCCTCGAGCTGCACACCGCCGGCAGAACCGGAGTTTATGATAGGCTTTTGGGTATCGTTATCCACGGGAACGTTTCCGTTCTCGTCTGCCACGAAGGAATCCTTTGCGATTATGTTGAGCGCAAGGTAATCATCGGAATCTTCTCCGTAACCCGCAGCCCGAGCCTGCGCCTGTGTAACAACCACACCGCCCAAATAGGTGCCGTTGTTTACGACTACGGTGATGCTGTCCGTCGAAGCCTTTTTGCCTGCGGCAATGGCTGCATCGATTGCTTGCTGAATCGCGTTTGCGGACGAATTGTTCCGATAGACAGTGGTCTCATATCCGGCAAGATACGCAGAGCCTTCGGGGATTTCGTAGCTCTGGGCAGGCGCCGCGGGAGACGTGCCGGCAGCAGTGCCTGTGGTCGGCGTAGCGGGTGTGCCCGACGGAGGAGGCGCTCCCTGAGGAGGCGTTCCCTGAGGAGGCGCCTGCGCGGGCGCTCCCATCGGAGCCGGTGCGCCCATCGGAGCCGGTGCGCCCGCCGCGGACATTAATGCATCGTCGCCGGCGGCGCTTTCGTCACCGGATGCACTATCGCCGACAGTTGAACTGTCGTCGCCGGATGTGTTGCCGTCATCCGAGCCGCTGTCGGCGGCGCCAACAGACAAACCGCCGTCATCGGACACATCGCTGTCTCCGGAGCCGCCGGCATCGCCAATGACTATACCGTTGTCGGTTTCCGTTTCGGCAAAACCCACAATCGGCATCATCAAAATTAGTATCAGCACCGCAATGAACGCAAGCAGTTTTATGCCTACGGTTTTATTCATCTCGGGTTGTCACCCCCTTTTTTGCTCTTTTGTCCCACGGCGTTTAAAACCGGCGAGACAGTGCTAATCCATTGATTTTCTTGCTTTTTCGATTTTTTATCCTTTAGTTTCGCCCTCCAGCTGCTTAAGCAGCTGGGCCGCCTGAGAGGAGATTGTTTCGTCGGCATCTGCGCCTTCGTACTTCGCAGCAAACGCCAAATCTCCCAAAATTATCTCCGCATCGTAGTTTTCTATCATCAGTCCGCTGATGCCGCGGCTGTAGTGGCTGAGCTGAAGCATGCTTTCGTTCTCGATTGCTGTGTTTAGATATTCTATTGCCTCTTCGTATGCCTCGTTGCTCATGTAACATAAGCCGATGTAATAGTGAATGTCGTCGTAAGAATTGCCCGAATCCAGCGCTATAAGCAGGTGTTCCTGCGCAGCAGTAAAATCCGAAAGCTGGATGCAGTTTAAGCCGTATAGGTAGTGATATTTTGAGGGTTCTTCAAGCTTGTCTTCCGATTCGAGAATCTTTAGGTACTGCTCTGCGGCGCCCTCAAAATCTTCGGTGGAGAACAAGGCCTGCGCCAGTAAAAGTCTTATTTCTGTGCTCTCGCTTTCGATTTGCAGGTACTGCTCAAGTGTTTGAATAAGGCTTTCGACATCTTGCTGTGTCGCATAAATCTGCGCCTTTACCAGAATGGCATCCGCAGTATTCGGAGCTTTAAGCAACACTTTATCCAGTGAAATCAAGGCCTCGTCGTACCTTTCCAAGAGTACCAGCAGGCAGCCGTGCTTAAGCAGAAGATCTAAATGCAGTTCAACATTTCTTCCGTCATCCAGCTTCAGGCAGTTTTCGATGCTGTCCAGCGCTCCTTCATAGTCCTTTTCGGCTATCTGAATGCCTGCTAATCGATAATAGTCCTCCAAGCTGATGGGCTCAGACAAATTCCGAAACTTTTCCTGAAGACGATCGACGGTATCCAAGCCGACATAGCGGGTGTTATCAACCAAATAGTTTGTCGCAGCTTTTTCCGATGAGCCCGGCTTTATACGAACATGAACGAAACCGCTGGCAAAGAGCGAGAGAAGCATTGCAAAAACAAGAACACCGGCAATCACCCTGACTTCCGGTCTTGTATAGAATTTTTTTAGTCCGGTTTTTTCCGAGCGCAGCTCTGAAACCGGTGCTTCTTTCAACTTCGAACCTCCTTGTAAATTGCAGGTTCTGTCTTTCTTTAACATTTTAGCTTAGGAAAATCTTTTTGTAGTGTGACCTTATGTCACTATTTTTTTTATTTTTGCAGCTTTTTAGAGATTTTCAGGTTTAACCAGCTGTCAAATGCAGCGTTTCTAAAATTGCCGCTTCTCTTACCCTCGAAGCTCCTTGTAAGCTGCAGACTTCTTCTTTTTTAAGATTTTAGCTTAGAAAAATCTTTTTGCAGTGTGAGCTTATGTCACTATTTTTTAAGGTTTTGCAGAGTTCGAGCAAGGTCCGGATTTAATTATCTGCTTTTGCAGTTTTAGCACAAGAAAAAAGCACCGTATTTTTGCGCTGTTTTTTTTGCTTGATAAGCTTTTATTGTACTTTTAAATGAAAAGTTCTAATCTAATTTTGACTTATTCGCCATATATGAATAAGTTTCATGTATAAATCAAATAAATTTATTAAAAAAGCTGGATATCCGCTTTTTCTGTCTATATAATTAAGGACAAATTACACTCAAGGAGGAGCGAACATGGATAATTTTTTAGTATCGTTGGCAATGTTCTGCTACATGGCCGTAATAATCGGCATCGGTTTCTATTATGCAAAAAAGTCCCATGAAAGCACTAACCATTATTTCTTGGGAGCGCGTTCCCTTGGCCCGTATGTTACGGCAATGAGCGCGGAAGCTTCCGACATGAGCGGCTGGCTCCTTATGGGTTTGCCGGGTGTAGCTTATTTCACGGGAATCACCGATGCTTTCTGGACCGCTTTAGGTCTGGGAGTCGGAACCTATGTAAACTGGCTTATCGTAGCAAAAAGACTTCGTGTATACTCCCATGTTGCCGGAGACAGCATCACTATTCCCGACTTTTTCTCAAACAGATTCCGAGAAAAAAATAAAGCTATTATGAGCATAGCCGCAATATTTATTTTAATCTTCTTCACTGTCTATGCTTCCAGCTGTTTTGTCACCGTGGGAAAACTTTTCCATGTTTTATTCGGACTAGACTATATTTACATGATGATAGCCGGAGCCGTTTTCGTCATTGCTTATACTTTTATCGGCGGTTTTCTTGCGGAATCCGTGTCGGACTTTATGCAGTCAATTGTCATGATTGTTGCCTTGGTTGCCGTATTTAGTGTCGGTGTGGTTGCCGCGGGAGGAATGGGAAATGTAGTCGATAATCTAAAGCAATTCCCGGGATTTTTGGAGTTTTTCGGAATTGCGCAGCCCGTCATGGTTGACGGAGTCCAGCAAGTGGCCGACAATCTCCCCGTGTTCGCAAATGAGGCGGGAAGCTACGGTTTTCTTACAATTTTATCCACCTTGTCGTGGGGCTTGGGCTATTTCGGCATGCCTCAAGTACTTCTTCGTTTCATGGCAATCCGTGACCCCAATGAAATTAAGGTTTCAAGAAGAGCTGCAACTGTGTGGGTGTTTATCTCGTTGTCGGCGGCAATGTTTATCGGTATGATAGGCCGCGCATTATATCCGACAGCATTGTTGACGGCTTCCGCTTCGGAAAGCATCTTTATTCATATGGCCAGCGATTTAATGCCTCCGTTCTTGGCAGGTATTATGATGGCGGGAATATTGGCAGCCACTATCAGTTCTTCCGACTCTTATCTTTTAATCGCTTCTTCCGCTGTCGCAAAAAACCTCTATCATGGAATATTTAAACAAGATGTATCGGATGAACAGGTTATGAAAGTCTCAAAAATCACCTTGCTTCTTATTTCGCTTGTGGCAATGCTTTTGGCTGTAGATGATCAGTCGGTAATTTTCCAAATTGTTTCCTTTGCATGGGCAGGATTCGGCGCCACCTTCGGACCTTTGATGCTTTTCTCTCTTTTCTGGAAAAATGCTACGAGAGAAGGTGCGATTGCCGGTATGCTGACAGGCGGAATCATGGTTTTTGTTTGGAAACTGCTTCTTAAGCCTATGGGCGGAATCTTCGGTATCTATGAACTGTTTCCCGCGTTCATCTTATCTTCTTTGGCAATTTTCATCGTATCAAATATGTCAAAGAAAGATGATGAGGTTCTGGCAGACTATGATTTGGCTATGAAAGAGCTTGAGGAATTAGCTTAAAACTATCGATTAAAATCTATTGAAAAATAAACATCCACCCGCCAAAGTGAACTGACCCCCGAAAGTTGGACCTAAAAAGTCTAATTCAAGGGGGTCAGTTCACAGCGTATGGTCTTACAGTACAAACAAATAACCGGCTGGAAACAGCCGGTTATTTGTCAATTTGAGAAGCAGAGATTATTCTTCCATCTCAATTTCCGGATCTACTGCATTCTTACGTACAGATTCTACGCCGTTGAGGCAACCTGCCATAGCTGTGTAACCCTCACTGACTGCTATAATCTGTCCGTTTCTCGCCTTCAAACGGAAACGAAATTCGCCGGCTTTGTCCGTATAAATCTCGAATTTCGGATTTACTTCCACTTTGAAACCGGGAACCGTCTGATCTTCAAGATTGGCTATCGGAGCATTGACGCTGACGCTGTTAATGCCCTTTTTGCACGATTCCAAAGTGTTATAAACCTCGGATGTAGCGATTACTTGGCCGTTTGTCGCTTTGAGATTAAAGACGAAGCCGGAGCCATCCCTTGTGGTTTTAACCTGATATTTTCCCATAAAAACGTACCTCCTTAAAGTCTATATATCATTTTTAAATTATGTTTTAATTGATAATACAGGCGAATGCAATAATTAAACTGTACTCTAGCAGTGCTCTAGACTGTTAAATTGCAATCGGGACTTATAAAAAACTGATTTCCCGCTCCGTCTTGTGTCACTTTTTTTGTTCTTGTTCACAGAATACAGTGTTATTTTCATTTAGTCAATAGTATTTTTAGCGTTTTTAGTATTTTTAGTGTTTTTTAGTATTCTTTTGTAAGAATTTTTGCACAAAATGTTCAAATACTTGCAAACAAAACTTATTTTTTGATAATCACAACTATAAGGAACAGCAGAATTGCAAATTATGCTTTAAATCTTATAAATTGAAAAACCATGAGCGCTGCAAATTTGCAATACCCATGGTTTGTGCCCTGTTTGTCTGTTTTAGCTTAGGCTTCCGAAATTAACGCTTATTTTTTTCTCTTTTCGGCTATGCCTCTGTCTATCTCGCGAATGACATCGCTTAAAGACTGATTGTTTTTAAGGCAGTAGGCATAGAGCCGCTCGCCTCTTACCTGCAAAAAGGGGCTGAAATCTAAAAGTGGTAAAACAAAATCATAGCCGAATTTTTCGATATAGTCGGCGGTGCTGCCCAGCCCTGCCGCCCTGAATTCCTCGGGGCCGGCTGTTACATTGAAGGGATTTTTCATTTTCTTATCTGTACTCCACATTCTGCAAGATATTGCGGCTTAAAAAGATATATAAAAGAGAAATTGAAAAGTTCCAAACGCTTATAACTATAAAAGAAACCGCAGCGGCGCTTGAGTTTATAGCTGCCGCGGCAAAAACACCCAGAGCAACGCCCGGCGCAACGGAAATCCCCGCCGCAAGTAAGTAGAAGATAACGAGTATTCCCTTGGCATTGGAGAAGGCGCTGCCAATAATCCTCTCGAAGAGGAGATTTAAAGAGAGTGTCAGGAGGCTGAAGCTTATTGTGGCAAACGCAAATGAGACTGCCTCCAAGACAGAGAGCTTAAGTATAATGCTCACCGGAACTGTAATCAAAATTGCCGTAATCGGATACTTCTCCATTGTTTCCATCATGCCCCAAAGCAGCTTTTTAAACGGCTTTTCGGGTATAAGGTAGATATAGTGCGACTGAAGTTCGACCAGAAGCCTGCCCATGGCAACAGTGAATATCTGTATATAGAAAACTACTGCCGCCACAGAGATTATCCCGCCTTCTCTCCTCATGAAATATGAAAATACAGCCGCAAAGACGGCAAAAAACAAATCGGCCCAGCCCAATATAAGGGGGTTTTTTCTGCGGTTTTCCAATCTGTGCTTATAGTAAAGGGCGGAGGCTCCGCTGCCTTTGTTTAGACCCGTTTTCCCGGAAAGAAGCTTTCTTCCGAACTTGCTTTCTCCGGCAGTGTCTTTTAATTTTCCGCGCCTGGCATCCTCCATGCGGTTAAAATTAACTTCGGTGGAGACGAGAACATCTTCATAGTAGTCGTTTCGGCCTGTTTTTATAAGTCTAAGTCCGAACAGGAAGAAAAGCAGCCAGAGGGCAAAGAAGCCGAGCGCCAAAATATAATTCTTTGCGACTATGCCATAGACAAATGCTGTGAGCCAGCCGCTTATGGGAAAGAGAAAGACCGGCGCTGATGTTGAAATCCGAGAGGCCAGTTCCAACAGGCTTTCCCTGCTGCCCAGCCAGCTTATAAATAAATAAGCGGCAAGCGCCAGACAGGTTCCGATGAATATGCCCTTAAAGAGTTTTTTGCGCTTATCGTTCCCCGCGGAAAAAATATAGACAAGCATACTGCAGAGCTGAGAGCTTAAAAGCAGAATCGCAAAAACCAAAATCATTATAATAACATCTGTCAAGCTGATACCGAAGCTCTCATTCATCCAGCTGTACTGATAGAGAAGGAAGATATTGAAAACAATATAGCTTGCAAGCTGCTGAATCATCCCATAGAAAAGTATGTTTATTGAATTTATCGGGGATGCAAAAAGCAGGTTCACATCCGGCATCTTAAAGAGAGTGCTCCCCTGCTTAAAGCCCTGATATATCACCAAAAGAGCATTGAGCGAATAGAAGAGAAAAATTATTCCCGAAAGAAGGCCTTTATTTTGAAGAGCTGTGGGGGCAGCTTCCTTCTTTCCGCCTATAACTATTGTGAAAACCAAAAGGGCGACCATAAAAACAGTGAATATGAGCTGCCCGGGTTTTCTCAGCATAGTTATAAAGCCGTTTTTTAATTTTTTGAAGCTGAGGTATACAAGCGGACTCATGCTCATACACCGCCCTCGGTAATTTCGAAGAAGAGCTGCTCCAAGCCCTCTTGGGCCGCCTCTTCCGAACTCAGCTTGGAGGCAAGAATCCTGCCCTCTTTCATTATGTGCGCCACATCCCAGTACTCGCCGATTGTATCGAGCATGTGGGTTGATATGAGCAAGGCCTTGCCGCGCTCTTTAAGCTCTGAGAAAATCAGCTTCATTTCTTTAATCGCATGCGGGTCGAGGCCGACAAAAGGCTCGTCGAAAACTATGACATCGGGTTTGGGAAGCAGGGCGCAGGCTATGGAGAGCTTTTGCTGCATGCCCTTGGAGAGTTCGCTTCCCAGTTTTCCCTCTTTATCTTTCAGCTCGAAGCGCTCTAAAAGCTCATCGCCGCAGCCGTCGTCTTCAACCTTATAGGCTCTTCTTATAAACTCCAAGTGCTCTTTAACCGTGAGCAGATCGTAGGCTGCCGGTATCTCCGGCACATAGCCGAGACGCTTTTTCGCCTCTACGCTCTTATTGTCGAAAGAGCAGAGCTCTATTTTGCCCTCGAACCTTAAAAGTCCCGCTATACACTTGATTATTGTTGACTTCCCGGCGCCGTTAGGCCCCAAAAGCGCTGCAATTTCGCCCTCGTGAACCGAAAAGCTTATATCATCCACGGCCTTTGTTCTGCCGTAGTTTTTGCTGACATTCTGAATTTTAAGAAGCTCTTTTGACATGTTCCGCCCGCTTTCTTGGCTTTTTATTAACGCCGAAGCGCGCCTTAATTATAGCACAGGCGCGCCCCTCTTATTTGTAAAAGTTTTTTGACATTAGCTACGACTCAATATATCTTGCTGCTGTCTGTGAGTTTGACTGTATATTCTTTTGTCTTTCCGTCTCTGTAGATGCCCAGTTTGAGCTCGTCGCCGACTTTTTTGCCCTCGATATGCTTTAAGACATCGTTTGTCCCGGTCACCTTTTCTCCGTTTACCGTTACCAAAACATCGCCGGTTTTTATCCCCTGCTTTTCGGCATCGGAGCCCCCGGAGACCTTGGTGATATAGAGCCCTTCGGGAAGCTTGTACTGCTTTGCGGCCTCTTCGGGTATCTCTCCGACCGTTATGCCGATTACAGGCCTGCCGACAACCATGCCGTTTTCTAAGATTGAGTTCACCATAGGCTCGATAATCTTTACGGGTATGGCAAAACCTATGCCCTCAACTCCGGTTGCGGATATCATCTTCATATTTGTGACTCCAATGACCTGACCGTACATATTTATAAGGGCGCCGCCGGAATTGCCCTCATTTATTGCGGCATTCGTCTGCAAAAGAGTCATCCTGTGTCCGTTGTGGCTGATGTCTCTTGAGATGGCGGAGACTATGCCGTCGGTCATTGTGAGCTTTAGTTCCTGACCCAGGGGGTTTCCTATGGCAACAACTTTGTCGCCCTCCACGGGACTCTCGGCCGCAAACTCCGCAGCAGTCAGGCCGCTCGCCTCTATCTTCAAAACCGCAAGATCGCTGATGTTGTCGGTTCCGACGAGAGAGGCTTCGAAGCTCTTATCGTCATAGGTGCTCACCGAAATCGATTCCGCTCCGGCTATGACGTGGGCGTTTGTGATCACATAGCCGTCGGAACTCATGATTATTCCGCTGCCCCAGCTCATACCCGTGGCGGTCTTCGTACTTACAGAAACAATGAACTTCACACATTTTTTGTAAATTTCCTGAAGGCTGAGCTCTGCGCCTTCGGGTGTGGGAACCGTTTTAAGGCTGACATCGGCTTCGGGCTTGAATCTCTTCACGCTGTCCTTGGGAGGCGCGAAAGCCGACTCGTCTATTTCCGTGTAGAAGCGCTCAAAGAAGTCTTTAAAGTCGTCCTCGAACTGCTCGCCCGGGTTTTCCGGTATTTTTGGGACTACCGGTTCTCTCGGCAAAACTTCCTCTGCTTTAGACTGCGGCAGAGGCTTTTCTTCCCTTTTTACAATAGCATAAACGAACGAACTGAGTATTATGGAGAGAGAGAGCAAAATTGCTATTATTCTCCTATGTTTGCGTTCGCTCCTCTTCAGCGCATTTTCCGATGCGGCTCTGCTTCTTTCATATTCCGTTTCAAACGAAGTGTTGTACCAAGAGTCTTCATTTCTGTCTTGAAAATCCATTTTTCACCTGCTTTTACGAGTTTGAGCCCATAGCGGAGAGCTCGAATTTATACCCCACGCCCCAAACCGTAGCCAAATCCCAGTCGGCCGAGGCGCCGCTCAGTTTTTCTCTGAGCCTTTTTATATGTACATCAACCGTTCTGGAGTCGCCGTAGAAGTTGAAACCCCATACCTCATCTAAAATCTGAATCCTTGTGAAAACCTTATTCGGATGGGAGGCCAGATAGTAGAGCAGTTCAATCTCTTTGGGCGGTGCGGGAACAAGCTGTCCCCCCACTTTAAGCGTATAGGAATCGAGATCTATGCTCAGATTCTCGAAGCGGAGGATTTTTTTCTCCTTTTCATAGGAGCTTCCGACTCTTCTGAGCACCGCGCGCATTCTGGCCATGAGTTCTTCCGGCTCGAAGGGTTTGGTGAGATAGTCATCTGCGCCCAGATTGAGTCCCATAAGTTTTTCTTTGAGCTCTTTTTTCTCGCCCAGCATTATTATGGGCACATCCGATTCTTTTCGTATCCTTCTGCAAAGCTCGAAACCGCTTATGTCGGGCAAGGAGCTGCTTAGGAAAACTATCGCGGGATTCTCTTCCTTAAGAAGCTTAAAACCCTCTTCGCCGTTTTCGGCCGCGATAAACCTGAAGCCCTCTATTGCAAGATACCTCTTTATAAGATCTAAACTTGCCCTGCTCTCTTCGATAACAAGAGCCGAGTTCAACTTTGCTTCCCCCTAAAGTTTAATTAATCTCCGGGCTCGGGAACCTCGCGGATGAGCCAAGTTCCCTCGGAATTTATCCAGCCCACGGAAAAGCCGTCGTGGCAGAAAACACAGCCGTTTGTGGGTTTAAACAGCGGCCTGCCCTCCAACGACATGGCCATATTTTCGGTCATCACTATGCCGTCGGAGCGAGTGAGCTTTTTGGCGTTTCTTACATAGTGGTCTTCCGTCACCTCGTCCCTCATAAGTTCGAGGTCCTCTCCTATGCTTATAACCTGACTTTCGGAGTTCATGGCTGCCATTCTGCCGTCGGCAAGTCTGACAAGCCAGATGCCGGGAGCCGTATCTACCAAGGATGAGGCTCCCGATAGGAAAACCACATCGCCCGACTGATTCTTTGCCCAGATGCCTCCGCTTCCTGCACTGTAAACGCCTGTCCTGCTCTCGGAGAAGGCGGCTTCCGCGCCTTTGAATATATAGGGCTTAAAGTCTTCCTTGCTGAAGCATCTGCCGTCTACGGAAATATAGTCCTTATATATTATAAGTTCCGAGGCTCCGGCATAGGTCGCCACAATCTTACACTCCCTGTTCAAAATACAGAGGTTGCCCTCGTAGCGCACAACGGAAATATCTCCGACATAGGGATAGGCCTCGGCAAAGGGCTCTGCGAAAGCGTATTCTCCATTTGGCTCCATATAGCGCCAATCGCCGCCTATGGCAACCACACCCAGCCCGTCTCTGAAAGGCTTGTTTTCGGTGTGGAAGGACGGGTAATTGGCTCCCATGTTCAAAATTCTGCCATCCATATCGATATAGCCTTTTCTCCCGTCTCGGAACACTATCTGCATATAGCCGCCGCCGTAATTGGCTATGCTCGCAATGGACCCCGGAAGCAGCATGCTTTTGGGCGGGAAATTCTTTGTGTCGACTATTTCATTGCCGTCGGAATCTATGATACGAGCCAAGTTTTTTTCTTTATCGTAAATTCCGAGAACGCCTATGGACATGGGTACAAGTTCCTCATACTCAAATTCGCTGACCCAGCTTCCGTCCTCCGCCAAGAGCGCATAGCTGAGCGTTTCATTTTCACTGTCGAAATGAGAGATGAGGTAGATTCCAAGATCTATATACTGCAGCTCATCTTTATAATAGAGTTTTTCTATCCCCGTAAGCACCTCGTCGAGGACCACTTCGCCTCCGGCAGACAGCAGGCCGTATTTTGAGCCGACGCTCGACCCGTCTGCCGCAAAGAGCCTTTTTGAGACATAAGGCAAAAGCGCGCCATATTTCTCGGAGGGCTCGAACTTATCCCGGTATGCATCTGTCAAGCGCCTGACTGTCACATCGGGAGCCTGATAGCCGCGGAGTTTTGTTCTGTCGGTTAAAACATTGTATTTGAGGGGGGATTCTTTGATTATTTGCCCTGTATCGTCGCTGTGCCGAGCTTCCTCAATGGCGGGGTTTATATAGAGCTCTTTTATCTCTTCTATGTCTTTGCTGAAGCTGCAGCCGGAAAGCAGAAGCGCGAGGATTAAAACTAAAAACATCGCGGGTTTTTTCATCTTCGTCACCTCGCCGGCAGATATGACTGCGAGGAGACGAAGGCTATGCCGGCGCCGTCTTGCAGCCATGTAAAGAGGATGTACTCGGGGCTGTCGTGGGCGGAATCCGCTCTGATGTACGCGCAGTAGTCAAAGCATAACGGATATTCCCCGCTTTTCACCGTTTCCTCGTTTGCCGAAACCCCGTCTACCTTTATTACATTCGCATCCTTCATAATTCCCATTTTCTCCATCATGAAGAGCGAAGTGAAGCCGAGCGCGCCCTCGCTGTCGTCGAAGGATGAGAGGGCATCCACCACCGAGCCGTCCTCAAGTCTGAACTGCTCGCTTAGGGCCGGGGCTGCCTTCTTGCTGCCCAGCAGAGTGTTTTGCAGAGCCATCTGTGTGCCCGACCAGGGATTCTTTTGGAAGGCTTTAACATCGACGCTCTTGCCGCCCAAGTCTCTCCAGCTTGTTGTTCTGCCGCTAAAGACATCTCGCAGCTGATTTGCAGAGAGGTTCTTGACCGTGTTGAGCCGACTAACAAAAAACACCAAGGCGTCAGAGGCTATTTTTACCTCTAAAAGGCCCTCTGTGCTCTCGGAGCTTTGCACCGAAAGGACTATGTCGAGTTCTCCGTCTCTCAGCTTTTGAAGCGAAAAGCCCGAGTTTCCGAAATCCAGAAGATTGGAGACTTCCTCACGGTTCTCGCCGAGCATGATGGAGGCAATTGCCTCGCCCAAGGGGCGCATGGCAAAGCTCCCGCCCATGGCCGGGAAATTTTCTCTCGTAAAGCGAAAATCTTCGATTACAAGAATCTCGTTGCTCTTGGTCTTTTCAAAACCTCCCGCTCCGCAGGCAGAGCAGAGGATAAGTGAAAATATTATTAATGCTGAAATAACCGTTCTTGCAGTTCTCAAAATCTTCTCCTTTTCAAAATCTTTAAGAAGTGATTTTACGGATAGTTATTATACTACATTATTGCAAATTCGTCACTTTTTTTATAAATTTGCTCTCTTGGAAGGCTCGTTTTAAATGCGCTTTGCCCGATGATTAATTTATTCCTACAAATAAAAATAATTTTCGGAAAACTAAGGCCGAATTGCTTGACTTTAAGCCCTTAAAATGCTATATTAGCACTCAGAGGCATAGAGTGCTAATAAACTAGGTTGGTGATGATTTGAAACTCAGTGAAAGAAAAAAGAAAATACTCACAGCCGTTGTTGAAGAGCACATTCGCACCGCAGAGCCGGTCAGCTCGAAGGCCATACAGAAGGCCGCCGACCTGGACTGCTCCTCGGCCACCATCAGAAACGAGCTTTCGGAGCTTGGAAAGATGGGCTATCTCGAACAGCCTCACACCTCCGCAGGTCGCGTGCCCACTCCGCTCGGCTACAGAACCTATGTCAACGAGCTCATGGTGAGGCAGAAACTCAGCATTGAGGAAACCGAGAGACTCAATCGCGACCTCGACGAGAAACTCAATGTCCTCGAGCCTATGGTAAGCGACATCGGGCAGTTTGCTTCTTCGGTTGTGAACTATCCCATTCTTACTTTGGAAGCGCAGCCTCCCTGCACTATTTCGAGGTTCGACCTTATTTATCTGAGCGCCCACAGCTTTATCATTGTTTTGCTGCTCTCGAACAGCCAAGTAAAGACAAAGCTCGTAAAGCTTCCGGTATCTGTAGGTCAGGAGATGATAACAAAGCTCTCTTCGGTTTTTAACGCCAACTTTACCGACATCGACGAATCTGAAATTACACCTCTCAAGATCAGTTCGATGGAGAGAGCCGTCGGGGACACAATGGGCATTTTGAGTGTTGTAGCCTCGTATGCCATAGAGGTGCTCAGTGAGGAAAAGCACATGAAGGCCTGCGTGAGCGGCGCCAACAAGCTCTTGAGCCAGCCTGAGTACCAAGACCCCGAAAAGGCGAGAGAGCTGATTTCTTTCCTTTCGGAAAATGCCTGCGGAGACCTTCTGCCGCAGCAGCAAATGGCCCCCGGCGAGAACATCAAGGTTCTGATCGGTCCGGAGAATGTGGCAAAGGAACTTAAAGATTCCTCGGTAATTCTGGCAAGCTACGATGCGGGCCAAAACATGAAGGGCCTTATAGGAGTGGTTGGCCCCACCAGAATGGACTACTCCGGCATCACCGCCAAGCTCAGACTCATAGCGAGCGAGCTTTCAAGAAGACTGGGAGGCCCGGCTTCCCTGCCCTCGGGGCTAGACAACAAATTAATTCTTAAAGGAGATATAGATGGGCAAAAAACATAATTCCGGCAATGAACACAGCGATAAGTTTGAAAATGAAGAAATGCTGAAAAAGCAAGAAGAAGACGCGAAAACGGATTCCGCTGAGAAGGAATCTGAAAAGGTTGCCGACACGGCGGCGGAAGAGACGGCCGAAATTAAGCCCGAAGCTAAGGCCGAAGAGCAAAAAAGCGAGAGCTTGGAAGAGCTCTTGGCGGCTGAAAGAGATAAATATTTAAGGCTTTTAGCGGAGTATGACAACTACCGCAAGCGTTCGGCAAAGGAGCGCGAGTGCATATATTCCGATGTGAGAGCCGACACCGCCCTCAAGTTTCTGCCGGTTTATGACAATTTGGAGCGGGCGCTTCAAAACGAAACCGAAGATGAGGCATATAAGCGCGGAGTCGAAATGATAATGGCTCAGTTTTTGGAAACTCTTAAGTGCTTCGGAATAACGCCTATTGAAGCTTTGAATCAGAAGTTCGACCCGGAGCTCCATGAGGCGGTAATGCACGAAGTTGACGAGGAAAAAGGCGAAAACGAAGTCGTCTTTGAGTTTAAAAAAGGCTTTAAGTTGGGAGATAAGGTGATTCGTTTCTCGGTAGTTAAAGTGGCAAATTAGTTAATATTTAATATTTATATAAAAATTTAGGAGGAAAAATATATGGGAAAAATAATCGGTATAGACTTAGGAACAACAAACTCCTGCGTGGCAGTTATTGAGGGCGGCGAAGCCGTCATCATCCCCAACGCCGAGGGCGCGCGCACTACCCCCTCTGTCGTTGCTTTTTCGAAGGACGGAGAGCGCATGGTCGGCCAGGTCGCAAAGCGTCAGGCCATAACCAACCCCGACAGGACGATAAGTTCCATTAAAAGAGAAATGGGCAGCAACCACAAGGTGACAATAGGCGACAAGACCTATACGCCTCCCGAAATTTCCGCAATGGTCCTGCAGAAGCTGAAGACGGACGCGGAAGCCTATTTGGGCGAAAAGGTCACAGAGGCGGTCATCACGGTTCCCGCATACTTCACAGACAGCCAGAGACAGGCCACAAAAGACGCCGGTATGATTGCCGGTTTAAATGTAAAGCGCATTATAAATGAGCCGACGGCGGCGGCCCTTGCCTATGGACTTGACAAAGAGCTCGACCAGAAGATTCTGGTTTATGACCTTGGCGGCGGCACTTTCGACGTGTCGATTCTCGAGATAGGCGACGGCGTTATCGAGGTTCTCGCCACGGCCGGCAACAACAAGCTCGGCGGCGACGATTTTGACGAGTGTGTCACAAAATACTTTGTCGATGAGTTTAAGAAAGATCAGGGCATAGACCTCTCCACAGATAAGGTTGCAATGCAGCGCCTCAGAGAAGCGGCCGAAAAGGCCAAGTGCGACCTCTCGGGTCTCAGCTCTGTAAATATAAATCTTCCCTACATCACCGCGGATGCCAACGGCCCCAAGCACCTTGACTTGGACCTTACGAGGGCAAAGTTCAACGAGCTTACACACCACTTGGTCGAAAGGACCTTGGGCCCTGTGAATCAGGCTCTCTCGGACTCCGGCTTAAGTGTCTCCGAGCTCGACAAGATTCTTCTCGTCGGCGGCTCGACGCGCATCCCCGCAGTTCAGGAAGCTGTAAAGGGCATAACCAAGAAGGACGGCTTTAAGGGCATTAACCCCGACGAGTGCGTAGCGCTTGGCGCCGCGATTCAGGGCGGTGTTCTGGGCGGCGACGTTGAGGGAATACTTCTCCTCGACGTAACTCCCCTCTCTCTCGGCATTGAGACTCTGGGCGGCGTATGCACCAGACTTATAGAGAGAAACACAACTATCCCCACCAAGAAGAGCCAAGTCTTCTCCACAGCGGCCGACAACCAGACCTCGGTTGAGGTAAACGTTTTGCAGGGTGAGCGTGAGATTGCCATGCACAACAAGAGTCTGGGCCGCTTCCACCTCGACGGCATAGCCCCTGCCCGCAGAGGCGTGCCCCAGATAGAGGTCACCTTTGACATAGATGCAAACGGCATAGTCAACGTTTCTGCCAAGGACCTCGGCACAGGCAAGGAACAGCACATAACAATAACCGCTTCCTCCAACCTTTCTAAGGAAGACATCGACAAGGCGGTTCGCGAGGCCGAGCAGTTTGCGGAAGAGGACCGCAAGCGCAAAGAAGAAGTCGACACACGCAACGCCGGCGACCAGATGGTCTATCAGGCCGAAAAGGCTCTTGAGGAGCTGGGCGACAAGCTTGACCCCAATGAGAAGGGTCAGATTGAGGAGAGACTTAAGGAGCTTAAAACAGCTCTTGAGGGCAGCGATACCGAGCAGATAAAGAAGGCTACGGAAGAGCTCACCAAGGTTTTCCAGACGGCATCCGAGAAGATGTATCAGGCGGCGGCGCAGGCCCAACAGCAGGCCAGAGGCGCAGACCCCGGTTTTGGCGGAGATTCCGGCACCGACGGTCCCGAGGTCTTTGATGCGGACTATGAAGTGGTTGACGAGTAAGAATAAATTTTGTAGTATATGAAAAACACAGCGGGTAAGGCACGGCCTTACCCGCAATTTGAGAGAATAGCGCTTCTCTCGAGAGAGGAACATTGATGGCCGAAGAAAAAAGAGATTATTATGAGATTCTCGGAGTGAGCAGAGATGCCAGCGAGGACGATATTAAAAAAGCATATCGAACGCTTGCCAAAAAATATCACCCCGACTTAAACCCCGGCGACAAGGAGGCCGAGGCCAAATTTAAGGAATTAAACGAGGCTGCGCAGGTTTTGGGCGATGCCGAAAACCGCAAGAAGTATGACCAGTTCGGTCACTCTGCCTTTGACCCCTCTCAGGGCTTTGGCGGCTTTGATTTCAGCGGTTTCGGGGGCTTCGGAGATATTTTCGAAGACCTCTTCGGCGGCGGTTTCGGCGGTTTTGGCGGCTTTGGCTTTGGCGGAGGCGCGCAAAATCCCAACGCGCCCAGACGCGGCGAGTCACTGCGCACCGCTGTTTCCCTGACTTTTGAAGAGGCGGCCTTTGGAACAAAGAAAGACGTTTCGATAAGGCGTGTTGAGGAGTGCGAGAGCTGCAAGGGTTCGGGCTGCGCTCCCGGCATGACTGCCGAGATCTGCCCCGAATGCAAGGGCAAGGGCGTTGTTATGCAGCAGAAGCGCACAGCCTTCGGCGTTATGCAGACTCAGGGGCCATGCCCCAAGTGCAGAGGCAAGGGCAAGATAATTCATCACCCCTGCACAAGCTGTCACGGCGAAGGCCTTAAGACCCAGAACAGGACTATTTCGGTAAACATACCCGCCGGCATAAACGAGGGACAGTCGATAAAGGTTTCGGGTCAGGGCAACGCCGGTAAAAACGGCGGGCCTGCCGGCGACCTTTTGGTGACGGTGTCTATCCAAAAGCATCCCAAGTTTGAGAGAGACGGCAACTCTGTTCTCTTAAGTCAGGATATAAGCTTTGCCCAAGCCGCGCTCGGCGCCGACATTCAGGTGCCGACACTCGACGGCGATGTGAAGCTGAACATTCCCGCAGGCACACAGACGGGTTCGGTTTTCAGACTCAGAGGCAAGGGTATACCCAACCTCAGAGGCGGCGGCAGAGGCGACCAATATGTCACCGTGAACATATTCACCCCCAAGGGCATGAGCTCGGCGCAGAGAGACGCTTTGAGAGCCTATGCCCGCGAGATGGGCGAAGAGGTTAAAGACGTCGGCGGGATTTTCAGAAGAAAGTAAGCGTTTATTAATTATAAATATTGTGGAGCGTTGCAAATTGTTCTTTTGCAACGCTCCGTTTTAACATCCAAAAACGGCTCCTTTGTGCAAAGGGAGCCAAGGGAAAGCGGGAAACCTTTGGCGTTTACAAGTTAAATTGAGGAAGCCCCAAGTTGAAAAGCTAAAATATACAAAATTTGCAATTTCTCTTGCCCGCCCTGTGCAAGGGCGGGAGGCACGGCTAATGCCGTGACGGGAGGGTTGACAAAGAGGCTTGAATATATTAGCTGTAAAGTCGTTTGCAATGCAGTATAGTTATTAAGCCGATATCAGCCACTTTAGTTATTCAAAGAAATATACTGCGACAGAACAACCCCTCAGTCAAAAACCTGCGGTTTTCGACAGCTCCCCTTGCACAGTGGAGCCAAGTAAAAGTGCGAAGTTGTGAGCTTTTAGCATCAACCCCCCTCTGCCGACTGCGGTCGGCATCTCCCCCTTAGACTCAAGGTGGAGAAAACTTTTTTGTTTTTGGCTTCTTTTTCTCGCCTGTTTGTGGTATTATATTTTTTATTAAACAAATCTCAATAAACGCCTCTCTGCCCAAAGTTGCGGTGAGTTTTATTTTGTGTTTACTGTTTTATAAAACTCGGAAATTTATTTTTATATAAATTTAATTTAACAAAGTTTTTAAAAGGAGGAAAAAATGAAAAGATTTACATCGCTGCTGCTCACAGTTTTAATGCTCCTTTCGCTTGCAGCTTGCGGCGGAGAAACAGTACCCCCCCCCCCCCGACTCGCCGCAGGGTGAAAGCGCCGACGGCTTAGAGGGCAAAACAGACGCCGCAGAGGAGAATGAAATCACCTTCACCGAACAGGTTGCTGCCGACAATAAAGAATGCAAAATTACAATTACCGGGTTTGAGCGTGATAAATGGGGCAATTTTTGCCTCAATACACTCTTGGAAAACAAGTCGTCCGATAAAACATATTGTTTTAGCTTGAATTCGGCAGCTGTTAACGGGGTTTCGATCTCTCCTCAGTTTTCACCCGAACTTGCTCCCGGCGAAAAGCGCAACGAAAAAATCGAATTCGCGGATTGGAGATTTAATTATAATGATATTGGCGGCTATACCGACATTGAACTGGTCTTCCAAGTTAGGGAGAATGATCGTTGGGGTGCGGATGTTCTTGAAGCAAAAACAGTCCACATATATCCTTACGGAGAAGATAAGGCCGCTGAATTTGTAAGAGAGGCGCAGCCTTCCGACAAAGTTATTTTAGACAATGAGTATGCTACCGTAATAATTGCGGGAGAGGGCAATGAAAAGTTTAAAGAAGAGTCTGATGACAGCGAACTCTTCTATTGCTTCGAGATGTTTGTTATAAATAAAACTGATAAAGAGCTTTGGATTAAAGGTGGCTTTTATTCTCTTTCTGTAAACGGGTTTGAGTTTAAGGAAATGCAATACGACTTCAGCCTTTCTGGATTTAACATACAAGTTTTTGGCGGCAAATGCTGTTTTAATCGCTTTCAGTTTTATAAAGACGATTTAGAGAAAATCGGCATCAAAGATTATGAAGATTTTGAAGAAATTAAGTTTAAATTAAAAATACATGGTTGCAATATTGATGATTATGGTTTTTCTGGTAACTCTAATCTACTGGGAGAATATGAAATTACATTGAACCCTTAAACAAAAAAAGCGGCTCTTTTGCGCAGGAGAGCCAAGGGAAGGCGCGAAACCTTTGAGTTTGAAATGTAAAAATAAGAAAAGCTCCCGGTTCAAAAGCTAAAATATACAAAATTTGCAATTTCTCTTGCCCGCCCTGTGTAAGGGAGGGTGGCACGGCGTAAGCCGTGACGGGAGGGTTGACAAGAGGCTTGCATATACTGAGCTGTAAAGGCGTTTGCAATGCAGTACAACTATTAAGCTGATATCAGCCGCTAAAATCTATGGAAATATACACTGCGGCAGAACAACCCCTCAGTCAAAAACCTAAAGGTTTTTGCCAGCTCCCCTTACACAGTGGAGCCAAGTAAAAGCGCAAGACGTTGACAATCCGAATTTATGAACATCTTCGGTATAAAAGGGAAAATATAAGAAATTTGCTCAAATCCCTTGCCCGCCCTGTGTAAGGGAGGGTGGCACGGCGTAAGCCGTGACGGGAGGGTTGACAAAAAGGCTTGCATATACTGGGCTGTAAAGTCGTTTGCAATACAGTGCAGTTATTAAGCCGATATCAGCCGCTTTAGTTATTCAAAGAAATATACTGCGTCAGAACAACCCCTCAGTCAAAAACCTGCGGTTTTCGACAGCTCCCCCTACACGGTGGAGTCAAGAGAAGACAGACAACGACGCCAACAAGGTACTGCTAATTTCTTTCTTTACCGTTAATAAAGGAAAAGCCAGTCTTAAATTCGGGCATATGTTGAGATATGAGTAGTGAAGCTGGTATAATTTATTTAAATAAATTGAGTAAAAAACAACACTGCAGAAGCCGATGCAGCGTAGCCGTGATGGAGTGATGTAAATGCAATCAAAACATAATAAGCAGCTCGTCTCCGTGGCAAAAAAGCTGCGCAAAAATATGACAAAAGAAGAGCGGCGTCTCTGGTATGTTTTTTTAAGGTCTTACCCGGTTCGTTTTTACAGACAAAAAGTGCTGGGTAAATATGTTGTTGATTTTTATAGCGCAGAAGCAAAGCTAATAATTGAGCTGGATGGTTCTCAACATTACGAAGAAACAGGTGCGGAAAATGACAAAGAACGAACCTCTTTTTTGGAAAAATATGGCCTAAGAGTTATTCGCATATCCAACAGTGAAGTTAACAGAAATTTTCGTGGTGTTTGTGAATATATAGATGAATTGGTAAAACAATCTCTCAAAAGCAATAATGCATAAAATCTGCTCAAATCTCTTGCCCGCCCTGTGCAAGGGCGGGAGGCGCGGCGTTAGCCGTGACGGGAGGGTTGACAAAAAAGACTAAACACACTGAGCTGTTTATTTTATATGAAATGCAGTTGCAGTTCTTAAGCCGATATCAGCCACTTTAGTTGTTCAAAGAAATATACTGCGGCGGAACAACCCCTCAGTCAAAAACCTAAAGGTTTTTGCCAGCTCCCCTTACACAGTGGAGCCAAGTAAAAGCGCAAGACGTAAGCTTTTAGCATCAATCCCCCTCTGCCGACTGCGGTCGGCATCTCCCCCTTATGCCTAAGGTGGAGAAACAGAATGGGCGAAAATCAAGCTTGATGTGTCTAATTTTCAGATTAATATAATCGAAAAAAGCTTACCGCTTTAGAATTTGCACAAGGCTGTTCTTTCTCCTTAGATTCAACGGAAAGGAAAAGAGCGTTGCAAAAACATGTCTTGCAACGCTCCGTTTTTTTTATATTATGCCAGCAGGGCTCTGTCGTCGGAGAAGCTCTCGCCAGAGGCATCCGCAAAGCGCCTTAAGAGGTCTTCGACCTTGAGGCTCTTTTTTTCTTCGCCTTTGATGTCGAGGATTATTCTGCCCTCGTGCATCATTATGAGCCTATTGCCGCAGCGTATGGCATTTTTCATATTGTGTGTAACCATGAGGCTGGTGAGAGAATTTTCCCCTATAAGTTCCTCGGTTATAGAGAGCACCTTCGCTGCCGTTTGCGGGTCTAAGGCTGCGGTGTGTTCGTCGAGAAGCAGGAGTTTCGGCATCTTCATGGCCGCCATCAAAAGGGTTAGGGCCTGACGCTGGCCGCCTGAGAGCAGCCTTGTTTTTGCGAAAATTCTGTCTTCAAGTCCGAGACCCAGAGTTTTAAGCAGCTCTTTGTAGTCCTCCCGCTCACCGGGGGCCATCATCCACTTCAGTCCTCTTTTCGAGCCCCTTCTGTGCGCAATGGCCAAGTTTTCTTCTATCATCATATCGGGAGCCGTGCCCATCATCGGGTCTTGAAAAACTCTGCCCAAAAATTTTGCCCGCTTATGCTCGGGAACTCCTATAAGCTCATTTCCGTCGAGCTTTATACTGCCCGAGTCGGGCTGCCAAACTCCCGCTATGGCGTTTAAAAGAGTTGATTTGCCGGCGCCGTTGCCGCCGATTACGCTTACAAAATCGCCGTCTTGAAGCGTGAGGTCTATGCCGCAGAGCGCGGGCTTTTCGTTTAGGGTCCCTTTATTGAAGGTTTTACTCAGATTTTTTATCTCAAGCATCCCTTCTCACCTCTCTTATGGCCTTGTTCTCCCTCAGCTTTTCCCTGAGGTGCGGAAGCGCAAGGAAGACAGCGACAAGGCAGGCCGAGAAGAGCTTCAGGTCTGTGGGTGAAAGTCCGAGACGGACAACCACTGCTATGACGAGATAGTAGATTATTGCGCCGAAGCCGACACCCAAGAGCCTGAGCGCCATATTTATGAAAATCTTCCCGAATATGACTTCGCCTATAATCACGGCTGCAAGACCTATGACTATGGCGCCCTGCCCCATCTTCACGTCCGCCGCGCCCGAATACTGAGCCAGCAAAGCGCCTGAGAGAGCCACAACCCCGTTCGACATGGCAAGGCCTATGACCTTCATGACGTTTATATTTATGCCCTGAGAGCTTGCCATGGCGGGATTTGACCCTGTTGCCCTTATGGCGCTGCCTATCTCGGTGCCGAAAAACCAATAGAGAAAACCTATGATTGCCGCCACAAAGACGACGCCCACCACAATGGCCATTGTATTGTTTCTCGAGGAGAGAAGAAGTGCGTATTTATCGACGCTCACCGCCATATTGCTCTTCCCCATTATCCTCATATTTATCGAATAGAGGGCGAGCTGCGAGAGTATGCCCGAAAGAATAGGCGGTATGGCAAATCCAGAGTGCAAAAGGCCCGTGACAAGTCCGGAAACTGCGCCCGCCAAAAAAGCTAAAAGGAGCGCCAAAGCAGGGTCGAGCCCCGAAACTATGCTTACAACGCAGACAGCGCCGCCGGTGGCGATGCTGCCGTCGACCGTGAGGTCGGCATAATCGAGAAGCTTGAATGTCACGAACACGCCTATGGCCATTATGCCCCATATAAGTCCCTGAGCCACCGAGCCCGGAAGAGCTCTTATGATTGAGAGTAAAAAATCCATTCCTACACCTTTAATTCACTAAGATTAACAGTTCTAAATCAAAAATCCTTGTCAAAATTCTTAAACTTATTTATGAGCGGGGTTTCAGCCCCGCTCATATTCTTTTATTCAATGGGAGAGATATCGGCAGGGAGCTCTATTCCCAGAGCTTCTTTGACTTCGGGATTGAACTTCCTCTCGACCTCGGTGCAGTAGACTATCGGGCTGGTCGCGGGTTCCGCCTTGCCCTCGAGAATGTCGGCCGCGAGTTCGCCGGCCTTGTAGCCCATGTCGAAGTAGCTTATAGATAGGGTGACAAGTCCGCCGTTTTTGCAGGCGTTCTCCTCGCCCGAGATTACGGGGATTTTGGCGTTGAGAGTAATATTTTTAACCAGTTCCATATTGTCTGCCATGGTGTTGTCTGTGGGAATATAGAGCGCATCCACTTCTTCGACCGCGGCGGTAACTACGGGCTGAATCTCGTTTGAGTCCGCCACGGTGAAGTTCTTGACCTTAAGGCCGAGCTCTTCGAAGTGAACTTTTATTGTTTCGGCCTGGTAGATGGAGTTTGCCTCGGAAGAACAGTAGACAATGCCGACTGTTTTGGCCTCGGGAACCACTTCCACAAGCAGTTTTGCCTGGAGATCCAGAGGAGCCAAGTCGGAAGCGCCCGTCACATTGCCGCCGGGGGCACTCGGATCGCCCTTTAAAACTCCCGCGCTCTCGTAGTCGGTTATTGAAACGCCGACTACGGGTATCTCGCCTGTGGCCGAGGCTGCCGCCTGAAGCGCGCTGGTGGCGTTCGCCATGATGAGGTCCACCTTGTCGCTGACAAACTTGTTGGCTATGGTGGTGCAGTTGTTGATGTCGTTCTGGGCGCTTACAAAATCGAAGCTCACCCTGTCGCCCAGTCTGTCCGTGAGAGCCTGTTTAAAGCCCTCTGTGGCCGCATCGAGAGCGGGGTGTTCGAGCTGCTGGAGTATGCCGACCTTGAAAGTTTCGGCCTTTTCCTGCGGCTCGGGCGACTCGGACTTTGCCGGAGCGTTTCCGCAAGCCGCCAAGCTTAAGACGAGAGCTAAAACTAAGATTGTTGCCAGAATTTTTTTCATTTTCTTTTCCTCCTTCATTTTTGGCAAATAAAAAAAGCCCGTCACCTGAGTGACGAGGCCTATTTTATGCTATATGGCTATACGTCTACTCAGATAAAAATGGGCATGCGTAATAGCCGTAGTAGTAGCTACGGCTCATGTCTGCATTCATCCGGTGACGCAGGGAAGATATTAAGTTGGAATCAAAACTGTTCTTCATGACTTCCCCTTTAGCGCTTTTAACTCCTAAAGCATACAACAGCTTTTTTGGAATGTCAAGGAAAAACTTCAGCTGTTTTAACCGTTAAAGTAAATTTTACATTTAAAGCGGCAAAATATACTTTTTATAGAGCTTGCTTTGGGGCAAAATTAAAAGCATCGGCATGCCCAGCATATAGACAACCGCCGCCTCGCTTATGAAAATCTGCGCGAAAAACACCGGAAATGAGGCTTTTCGGGCATCGGCCGTACTCATTGTGAAAGTGATGAGAGCTCCGATTACAAGTGCGTTTACTATTACGGGCATAAAGCAGGCGGAAAATGCCGCTATAACAGGATGCGATTTGAGCTTGTTGTAGAAAAACCTTGTGAGCACAGCCGCTAAAAGTGTCGCCAAGGAGCCGAAGATTATATCGAGCATGCCTATGGGAGAGAGCAGATTTGCTATAAGGCAGCCCAAGAAGACGCCCCACTCGGCGCCCGGGATGAGGGCGGGCAAAACCGTGAGAGCCTCGGAGAGCCTGAACTGCAGGGGACCGTAGGATATTGGCGCCAAACCGAGTGTGAGCACGGCGTAAATGGCCGCTATCAGCGCATTTAGGGCAAGACTTCGGGCGTTTTTTTTCATGCCTTTCCCCCCTCCCCGCTTTTTTGCTTGGAGAAAATGCAGCCGCAGTAGTCCTGCCTATAGAGGCCAAGCCTTTTGCTCTCTGTGTTGCTTTTCAAAAAGCCGTCTCTCTTTTTAAAGTCGGAACAGAGCCACTTGACTTTTTTTTCGTCTTGAAGCTTTTTTCCCAAGCTGTTAATTAACAGAGCGTTCTTGTGCGGAGATACCGAGAGCGTGGAGCAAAAATAATCGAAGTTGCTGTCGCGCGCAAGCTCGGCTGTTCGGCTGAGCCTGAGTTCGATGCATTTTGAGCATCGGGCTCCGCCCTCCGGCTCGTTCTCTAAGCCCTTGGCGATTTTTTTGAAGCTCTCGTTTTCGTAGTCCGTGTCCATTATTTTGACATTCGGATATTCTTTTAAAAGTCTGAGCTGCTCGCTTTTTCGCTTTTCGTACTCCACCATAGGCTCTATATTGGGGTTGTAGTAGAGTACGGCGAGCTCAAAATGCGGCCGCAGGCAGGCTATGACATAGCTTGAGCAAACAGCGCAACAGGAGTGCAGGAGAAGGCTCGGCCGCTCTCCCCCATTCGCACCAATATTTTTTATTTCTTCCTGCATAATTAAATCATAGTTTTCCACATCAAAATTTTAAGACTTTTTCTCTTAAATATCAAGTCCCGCGAGGGGCGGCTCCGGGCCTTGCCTTTCGGTTTGACATATTGCTGAAATATTGATATCATCAAGAGAAATTATTTGCGGTTAAAAGGTGATAATATGAAAAAATCGCGAGCGCTGAGAACCGCCTTCGGCTTTTTGATTCTTTTTGTCTTTGTGAGTTTTTTGCTTTATTCAGCAAGAAACGGCCCTGTTTTTGACCCCGAGCCGAAAGAGCCCGAGCTAAAGGAAACTCTCCAGCCTGTTGTTGAAACAGATAGCGAAACCGAGGCTCCGCCTGAGGAGAGCCCCGTCCCGGAATCCGCTCCGCCGGAAGCTGAGAAGTCGGCGCTGCCGCAGGTTGATATTAATTCATGGGAACTTAGGCTTGTGAACCCCGATAACAACATCGGTGAGTATGCGCCCGAGCTTGTTCTTATCGAGAACAACCAGAGCTTTGACGTAAGAGCCGCCGAGCCCTTGAAGGAATGGATTGCGGCCGCCCGCGCCGAGGGCCACAGCGTCTATCTCTCCTCCGCCTACAGAGACTACAACACCCAGAAATATCTCTATGACCGTAAGGTTTTACAGTATAACGAGGATATAGCCAAGTCTATAGTTGCCGTTCCCGGCACCAGCGAGCATCAGCTGGGACTCGCTGTCGACATCACCGACAAATACTATGAATTCAAAAATTCGTCCTTGGAAAACACTGCGCTCTTTAAGTGGCTTAACTCCACCTGCCAGGACTACGGTTTTATACTGCGCTATCCAAAGGATAAGACCGAGATAACCAATATCATGTATGAGCCGTGGCATTTCAGATATGTGGGTGTTGAGGTCGCAAAATATATAAAGGAGCGCAATCTCTGTCTGGAAGAATTTTTGGACTTATATAAATAATATAAAAGTATAAAAAATTATTGCCGGGTGGTGTTCACTCGGCAATTTTATTTTATACTATATATAAATAAGTAGGACAATCCCTCAGTCACGGCTTCGCCGCGACAGCTCCCTTTGCACAAAGGAGCCGACAATAGGTGCAAAGACGAAGATTTTAGGTTTACATAACGTATTGCTGGCGCATTAGCCTTGCGCATAAATCCCCATCTGCCGACTGCGGTCGGCACCTTCCCCTTTCGGCAAAGAGGAAGGAAAAGTTATAAGACTCCCATATTTTGAGCCGCGGAAAATTTCCGCGGCTCAGCTTTTATATTTCTATAAAGTCCTTGCCTAAGGCTTTGTTTATAAATTCGGCCTCTCTGACGGCGGATTCGTATCTGAGGGTGTGCATTATGAGAGCTTCATCGGTTTTGCACTTTTTCCGGCTCTCCATATATCTCTTTTTAAGGCTCACCCTTTTATCGGAGAGGATGCAGGCATCGGCGACTCTTAAAACACCCGCGGGTGTTATCTCTTCCGCCTCGGAGATATCGTGGTGAACCTTTATAAGCTCGGCCGCTTCCTTATAGCCCAGCTCGCCGAGAAGCTCGAAGGCGCGAAGGGCATGCAGCGGCTCTGTCCTCTTCATATCGTGGAGCATGGCTGCAGCAAAGATAATGTTCTCATCGAAAAACACGCCGACAGCCGCGAGAGCGGCGACAATGTCCAAGGCAAAACGAGCAACGACTACGGAGTGATTTATTATATTTTCCTGAAGCCCGAGGGCCGAGAGTATGCTTAAACAGCACGCCTCGTCCAGTTCGGGCCTAATGACTTTGCCGATATAATCGGGCTCTACAATATTCCCATTGATTTCGATTCGGCTTATAGAGCCGTGCGGAATCGAAAGCTTGGCCGCATCAAGCGGCTCTATGCCGAAAAGTTCACTGATGAGAGCCTGAAAAAAGCTGCGGTGCCCCACTATGAGAACATTGCCGTTTGCGCTTTTTTCGATGCGCTCGAAGATGGAAACCGCCCTCATTTTAAGGTCGAAATACTGTTCGGCGCCTGGAGGCATAAGCGTGGGGTCTTCTCCCCTTTGCGCATAAAGGCTTGGATATGAGCTTTTTATCTGCTCGAACTTAAGGCCGTCCCACTCTCCGAAATCGGCCTCGTTCAGCTCAGGCAGATTTCCGCCCTCAATCCCCAGGATTTCAAGGGTTTCAACCGCTCTTAAAAGTGCGGAGCTGTAGGTCTGCTTAATATCGAGCTCGGCCACTGCAGGCGCCAGAAGCGCCGCCTGAATCTTTCCGATGTCGGAAAGCGGAAAGTCTGTTTTGCCTATGCAATAAGAATCGGCTGTCGGAAAATCAGGCTTTCCGTGCCTTACAAAATAAATATCTTTCATCTATACACTCTCTTTGAATATCTCTCGGTATTTTTGCTCGGCAATTTCCTGAAGCTCTTTTTCGAGTCTTCTGTAATTATCGGTGAGAGCTATGCCGCGAGCCGTAAGCTTGCTGCCGCTGCCCTCTCTGCCGCCCCTTTTTCTCTCGACGGTCTTGTATCCGAGCTGCGCCTCCAGCCTGTTTATAATATTCCAGCCCGAGGAATATGAAAGCTGCATTCTCTTACACGCCTCGGAGACGGAGCTTGTCTCATGGATAAGCTCTAAGAGCATGGCGATTTTTTCGTCGACAAGGAGCTTTTCCTTTCTGAGCGAGAGCGAGAGCACTGGTCTTGTGAGCTGACGGTTGTGGAGCTTTAAAAGCTCCTCGTAGTCTTTTGGTGTATCCGCATCGTGCAGTATTCCCGGATCGGAGAGTTCTATTCTCTCTATCTCGTATCCCGAGCACTCGATGGCGCCCCTGAGGCCGCCTTCTCCCGAGTATTTTAATATTCGCTCTATGGCATCGCCTCTTATGAAAATCGGATGTCCGTCTTTTCCCCCGTATGTGGGGATGGCAATCCGGGAGGAGCTTTCCATGAGTGTTCGAGCAGTATCTGCATGAAAGAGAGGAATATCCACGGGTGTGAAGAGAAGTCCCTCGCATTTATCGCCGAGATAGCTCAGGCCGATTTTGGCGCTTTCGAACATATCGGTGCTCTCGTAATTTTCGTTTCTCAAAAAGACCAGGCCCATATCGGCAAGATGGTGCTCCAGATCCTCCGCTCTATAGCCGCAGATGACCACTATCCTATCGACACCCGCCTGCTTTAAGCTGGTGATAAGCCTTCTGGAGATTGTAAGCTCACCCAACGAGAGCATGGGTTTGAAGTCGCCCATTCTCGAACTCATACCCGCTGCAACAACAACCGCGCCTATCATAAAAAGAGTTCCCTCCCCTCTCCGTTCTTATTCAAGATCTCTAATCTGAGAACTGTTTTTATAAAGCAAAAAATTGCAACTTCTTTGTATTTACAAGTTGACCGGCCGATATAAAACTGATACATTTACTAGGGTGCATTGAAAAAACTTAAATTTTCTACTCGGGGCTGTGTCCCCCGCAAGGATCTATGTTCGCGCCCTGCCCGCATATGTCTTTGACATTGCCGAGGCCGCTTGTTGTGTAGAAGAAAAGCTCTGACGGCTCGCCCTTGTAGTTCTCGGCAATAAGCCTTAGGCAGTTTGAGTTCTCCCTGTAGTCAATCGGCAGGACATGCCTCACAACCTCGCCCGTAAGCGCATCTTTTACCTCTATCGTCACGGAAGACGCCATTATTTCTTTCGCGTTCAGTTTTTCCATTTTCTCACATCCTTTGCTCTTTATATAATACTGCCAAGAGCTCGGTTTTGCAAGCTAAAGCACAGTTGCTGTGTTTTATATAAATTAAAATTTTATAATTAGGAGGATACAAGAAGATGTCTATCAAAAGAGTGTTCAACATCAACGGTGTAAAGCGCACTCTCATTTGCAATGGCGACGAGAAGCTTTCCACCATTTTGAGGGACAGACTCCTACTCACAGGATGTAAGATCGGCTGCGGAGTCGGACAATGCGGAGCCTGCACAGTGCTTGTGGACGGTAAAGTCCAAAGAGCCTGCATACTGCCCATTTCCAGAATTCCCGATTATGCCGAAATTACAACTGTTGAGGGTATCGGAACTGTCGACAATCTCCATCCTGTTCAGGTGGCTTGGATGGCTCACGGCTGCGCCCAGTGTGGCTTCTGCACGCCCGGCTTTATCGTAAGCGCCAAGGCGCTCCTTGACGAGAATCCCTCGCCGACCCGCGAGGAAGTAAGAGACTGGTTCCAAAAAAACAGGAACCTCTGCCGCTGCACAGGCTATAAACCCCTGGTCGATGCCACAATGGACGCCGCTGCAGTTTTGAGAGGCGAAAAGAGCAAAGAGGATCTTCTTTTCACTCCCAACGACAACATTATTGTGGGCACAAGCTTTGCCCGTCCCTCTGCCGCCATGAAGGTCACAGGCACTTGGGACTTCGGAGCTGACGAGGCCCTCTATATGCCGCCCGAAACTCTGAGACTCGCCCTTGTTCAGGCCGAGGTCTCACATGCAAATATCAAGGGCGTTGACACTTCCGAGGCCGAGAAGATGCCCGGTGTCTTCAAGATCATCACAGCCAAGGATGTGCCCGGCAAGAACCGCATAAACGGTCTTGTAATGCTGCCGCTCAACAACAAGTGCGACGGCTGGGACAGACCCATCCTCTGCGATGAGAAGGTCTTCCAATTCGGCGATGCCATCGCAATAGTCGCGGCCGACACCGAGGAGCATGCCAGAGCCGCCGCTGCCGCCGTCAAGGTTGATCTTGAAGTTCTGCCCGCCTATATGAGCGTTCCCGAGGCGCTTGCCCCCGATGCCATTGAGATTCACCCCGGAATTCCCAACGAATATTATGAAACAAACTGCATAAAGGGCGAGGAGTTCGACTGGGACAGCGTTCCCGAATCCAACATGGTCGAGATACACAGCTACTGCTCCCGCCAGCCCCACCTCACCATCGAGCCCGACAACGGCTACGCCTACATCGATGAGGACGGCATGCTGACAGTTCACTCGAAGTCCATAGGAATTCACCTGCACATGCCGATGATTGCCGACGGTATAGGCGTTCCCATGGACAAGCTCCGTCTTGTTCAGAACAATGCCGGCGGCACCTTCGGATACAAGTTCTCGCCGACAAACGAGGCTATTTTAGGCGTTGCCGCCCTTGTCTGCCAGAGACCCGTATCTCTCAACTTCACCATGTATCAGTCCATCACCTACACGGGCAAGAGAAGCCCCGGCTTCATGAACATAAAGCTGGCGGCCGATGACAACGGCAAGCTCCTCGCTCTTTGGGGCAGGAACTACATAGACCACGGCCCCTACTCCGAGTTCGGCGATCTTCTGACTCACCGTCTGACCCAGTTTGTCGGCGGAGGTCTTGACATCCCCAGCATCAGGAGCAAGAACACAACGGTCTTCACCAACCACGCTTGGGGCAGCGCCTTCAGATCCTATGGCTCGCCGCAGTCATACATGGGCAGCGACATTGCCATAGACTGCCTGGCTGCGAAGATGGGCATTGACCCCTTCGAGATGAGAGCCATGAACTGCTACAAGGAGAAGGACGATTCCCGCACACCGACAGGCTGCAGACCCGATGTATACTGCGAGGAAGAACTCTTCGACTTGGCGCGTCCCTACTATCAGGCAGCCGTTGAGAGAGTGCGCCGGAAGAACGAGGCCTCCGACGGCAGAATTAAATACGGCATCGGTGTTTCACTCGGTGTTTACGGCTGCGGCCTCGACAATACGGACGCTTCCGAGTGCCACATTGAGCTGAATCCCGACGACACCGTAACAGTCATCAATTCTTGGGAAGATCACGGACAGGGCGCCGATATCGCCACTCTCACATCTGCCCATGGAGTTCTGTGCGAGGCGGGCTTCACCCCCGACAGAATCAGGCTGAAGATGAACGACACCAAGCACTGCCCGAACTCCGGCCCTGCCGGCGGCAGCCGTTCCACGGTTATGACGGGCTCTGCCACTAAGATTGCAGCTGAGAATCTCGTCAATGCAATGCGCCGTGAAGACGGAACATTCAGAAACTATGCTGAAATGAAGGAAGAGGGCTTGGATACCTACTATACCGGTCACTATGCCTATTCCGCCTCCGTTTCTCTCAACCAGGAAACAGGCCAGGGAGAGCCCTTCCCCGCCTATATGTACACAATCTTCCTGCCCGAGGTCGCTGTTGACACCGAGACAGGCAAGGTTAAGGTTGAAAAGTTCACCTCGGTTGCAGACTGCGGCACAATACTCAACAAGCTGGCGGTTGACGGCAACTTCTATGGCGGACTTGTTCAGGGTATCGGTCTTGCTCTCAGCGAGGACTTTGAGGACATCAAGAAGCACACCTCTTTCGTCGCTTGCGGCATACCTTATATCAAGGATGCTCCCGATGACATGGAGCTTGTCTACCTCGAGACCCCGCGCCCGAACGGCCCCTACGGAGCCGCCGGCTGCGGCGAAGCCCCTCTGGATGCGCCGCACCCCGCCATACTCAACGCCATATACAATGCGACCGGCGCCAGAATCATGAAAGTTCCCGCAAGACCTGAGGTTGTACTCGAAGCAATCAAGGCTCTTGAAAAATAAGTTAAAAAAGTTTTATAATACAGAGGCGGGGCAACCTGCCTCTGTATTTGGACTTGCCTGAGTTTGCCATGAATAATCATTTTACTGAAAGATCGACAAGAAAATATGTGCAGAAGCAGCTTTTTTCAAAAGAAGAGCTGAATGAGATAGAAAGCCGCTGCAGCTACGAAGACCCGGCTTTCTGCGCCGCTGCCTGCCCGATGAAGCTCGACGGAAGAGCTTTTGTGAAAAGCGTTAAGGAAGGCAAATTTAAAGAGGCGGCTGCAATGCTGCACAGAATCACGCCCTTCCCCCTTATCCTTGCCAAGGGCTGCTCGCATCCGTGTACGGAAGCTTGCAGACTTTCGGAAATTGGGGACGGGATAGATATACCCGCCCTCGAAAGAGCTGTATGCAAGTATATAGCTCCCGATAAAAAGCGAGGGCTTTTACGGTTCAAAAAGAAAAAAACTGCCGCCGTTTTCGGCGCAAGCCTCTTCACTCTCACTCTGGCTGCCGAGCTGGAGAGAAAGAGTTATCCCTGCTCCTTTTATATCGAGGAGGAGAGTATCGGAGCTTTAGTGAAGACCGCCGCAGACTTTTTGGACGAATTTGAGATGAAAATTATAGAAGATCAGCTTTCTTCTATGGATATAAAGTTTTTCTTCGGAGAAAAGATAACGCCGGAATTTATCCTCTCTAAAAAAGATAATTACGACATTCTGGGCTCTAAGCTTGAGTACTTTGACTCCGAGCCGGATGAACTTACACTCATGCTGCCCGAGGGAATAATCGCAGCCTCTTCAAATGAAGACGTGTTGGAAAGTCTCTGGGGCGCCAGGCGCGCGGCCGCCACGGCCGACAGACTGGCGCAAAACCTCAACCCCGCCGACTCGAGGGGCGAGGAGGGGCCTGTGGACTCCAGACTATACACCGATTTGGGTGAGGCAAAAGAGCTTAAAAGTTTCCCTGAGGGCGAGGGATACAGTCTTGAAGATGCCCAAAGAGAGGCCGGACGCTGTATTGAATGCGAGTGCAAAGAGTGCCGCAAATCCTGCGTTTACTTGAGAGAATTCGGAACGCATCCGCGCATGCTCACAAGAGAAATCTATAACAACACGGGGATAATAATGGGCGACCATATGATGAACAAGGCCATGAACTCATGTTCTCTCTGCGGTCAGTGCACATACACCTGCCCCTTCGACTATGACATGGCCTTTGTTGCGCTGAAGGCTCGGGAAAACATGGTGGACACGCAGAAGCTGAGTCTTGCCGTTCACGAGTTCGCGCTTTTGGACATGCTTTTTTCAAACGGAGACGCTTTCTTCTGCACGGGCCCCGAGGGCTCTAAGCCCGATTACCTTTTCTTCCCCGGCTGTCAGGCGACGGCCGCCGCGCCCGAGCATGTGATGCTCTGTTATGAGCTGCTGCTCGAAAAATTTGACCCGAACACACACATACTCTCGGCCTGCTGCGGTGAGATTGCCCGCATGGCCGGAAGGCGTGAGCTTTATGAGGAGCAGCGCGCTTTTTTGGAGAAAAAGATCAAAGAGCTTGAAAATCCCCTTATCATTGCCGCCTGTCCCTCCTGCCTTGCGCTCTTTACAGAGTGGGGGCTTAAGGCCGTGGGTATTTGGGAAATACTGTTGGAGCATGATTTGGCCGAGCCTTGCGACCTTGGTTTTGATGAGATTTATATACACGACGCCTGCGCAAGCCGCTTTAAGCCGGAGATTCAAGACGGCATTCGCGCGCTTGTGAAAAAGCTCGGTTTAACTCCGCTGGAGGCTGAGCTTGACCGTGACAAGAGCCCTTGCTGCGGCTTCGGCGGCCTTGTACAGTATGCAAACCCCGAGATGGCGGAGCTGATGGCCGCAGACTGCCTGCTTGGAGCGAACGACAAGCCCATACTAAACTACTGCATGGCCTGCCGCGACAGGCTGGCAAGGCAAAGTGACGGAAGTCTTCATCTTTTCGAGCTGATTCTGAACAAGAAGGCACCGCCCCCGCCGGACATAACGAAAAGGCGGGAGAATAGGCTTGCTCTCAAGCGGGAGCTTATTAAGAAGTATGAGGGGGAAGAAATCTTAGTGGAAAAGCTCGACTTTAAACTGGAATTTAAGGAGGAAGTCCGCGAAAAAATGGAGGAGCGGATGATTCTGCTTTCTGATATAATAGCCGTAATCAAAGAATACAGAAAAACAAGAGTGGCTGCTCGGAATGTGGAGACAGGTCTTTTAACGGCAAACCTGAGACTTTTGAATGTGACATTTTGGATAGAGTTCGAGGAAAAAGACGAGGACTGCTACATTATACACAGGGCATACAGTCACAGAATGAAGATAGTGCTGAGGTAATTTTATGTCGAACGAATCAAAAAAATATTACTCCCTGGACCCCGGGGGCTCTCTTGTTTGCGAAAAATGCAAGGTTCCGCTGGTAAAGGCGGACGCCGTCTTCACCTATTTAGAGAACTCTTTTCCCGTTGAGATGCCGGTCTGCCCCGAGTGCGGCTTTATATATGTACCCGAAGACCTTGCTCTCGGCAAGGTGCTGTCGGTGGAGAAGGTTTTGGAGGACAAGTGAACGATAACTGCCGCAGACCCGGGGGACTTGAGTTTACCAAAGAGCTTCTTAATATGGCGGAACTCTCGCCCTGCCGCATTTTGGACATGGGCTCGGGAAGCGGCGCAAGTTTGCGTTTCCTTAAATCTTTGGGCTTCGATGCCGTCGGCGTTGATAAAAAAGAAAGCTCGCACTCTTTCTGCGGCGATATTAGGGCTCTTGACTTTGTTTCCGAGAGCTTTGACGCTGTTTTGTCGGAGTGCAGTTTTTTTATATCGGGTGATTTTGAGGCTGCGCTTAAAGAAGCGAGCCGTGTTTTGAGATCGGGCGGCAAGCTTCTTCTCGCCGATGTTTTCTTTGAAACAACAGAAAAACTTGAGCAGATATTCGAAAATAACGGACTTAAAATACTTGGGCTTTGCGATAAAAGTCCCATTTGGAGAGAATATTTAATCCGCTCGATTTGGGAAAATGACGAGGACTATTCGGAATATTTTTCCGATAAGTTTGAAGGCTACTTTCTCATATTCGCTGAAAGGGTGTAGTTTATGGATATTGATGAGATGATTCTTGAGTTGGGACAAAAAGGATATTTTTGTTCGCAGATTCTTATGAGCCTTGCTCTAAAAAACGACGGCAAAGACGACCCCGACCTAATTAGGTCGATGACGGGGTTTACCGAGGGCATAGGCAGAAGCGGCGGACTCTGCGGGGCCTATTTGGGCGCTGTTGCCTTGCTCTCTTACTATGCGGGCAAGGGCGAGGACGACGAGATTGCCCACGAGGCTTTGGACCGTATGATAAAGGAGTTCACGGCTTGGTTTGAAGACTACACAGCCGAATACGGCGGCATTCTCTGCTCTCGGATTGTCGGCTTTGACAGAGGGCTGATAGTTGAGCGCTGTCCTCTCATAGTGCGGGACGCTGTAATTAAATGTATGGAGCTTTTGGAGGAGCATGACGCCCTATGAATAATATAATCTATATGAACAACGCAGCCACGAGCTGGCCGAAGCCGCCCTGTGTGGCCGAAGCGGTGGCAAAGTCTATCACGGAGCCGCCCGGCGCAATGCATCGAGGCGGCATCGAATACTTTGATGTTTTCGATGAAGTGAGAAAAAAGCTGGCCGCTTTGATGGGACTTGAAAACCCCAAGCGCATTGCTCTGGGACCCAACGCCAGCTGGGGACTGAATCTCGGCATACAGGGCTTTCCTTTAAAAGAGGGCGACTGCGTGCTCACCTCGATTTCCGAGCACAACAGTGTTTTAAGGCCGCTCTACGCTCTTAGAGACAGGCGCGGAGTTGAGCTGCATTTTGCTGCCAGCGATGAAAACGGACGCATAGAGCCGGAGAGCTGGGAAGAGCTTACAAAGAAGTTCAGGCCCTCTCTCTCGGTTATGACTCAGGCCTCGAATGTTACGGGAGCCGTTTCGGAGACGAAAACCCTTTCGGCAATTTCACGCTCCCACGGCTCTGCGGTTTTCGTGGATGCCTCGCAGAGCTTGGGGCTTATTGATGTGAAGCCCGAAGAGCTTGGCGCCGATATGCTGGCCTTCACGGGGCACAAGTATCTGCTGGGTCCCCAGGGAACCGGCGGACTTTGGGTGAGAGATGGCCTTGAGCTAAGTCCCCTGCTGCTCGGCGGCACGGGCATAATGAGCGAACTTGAGGGCATGCCGGATGAAATGCCCCTCAGGCTCGAGGCGGGCACAGGCAACGAGCCCTCTTTCCACGGGCTTTTGGCGGCTTTGACTTGGCGTGAAGAAAACCCATTGGACTTTGAAGCTCTGAGAGCGCTTCTTGGCTATATGACGGAGGGGCTCATGGAGCTCGGCTGCCGCGTGATCGCTCCCTTCGGTGAAAAGACTCCCGTTTTAAGCTTTAATGTCCCGGGTGAGAGTCCGGAGGATGTGGGCTTTATCTTGGAAGAGAGCTACGATATCATTCTAAGGCAGGGGCTGCACTGCGCTCCGCTCATTTTTAAGGCTCTTGGCGAGAAACAGAGCCTCAGGGTTTCGCTCTCTCGCTTTACAACAAAACATGATGTCGACACTCTGCTTGAAGGGATATCGGATATAAGGGCCTAGCGCATGGAATTTGAAGTCAGGAAAACCGAAAACTGCTTTGTAAACAGTGAGACCTATGAGTACTCGCTGCCAATAAGGGCCGAGGAATTTTTAAAGCTGATTGAGGACGACTACAATGTGAGGCTTAACACAAGGCTGCGCAGACCTGTTTTTATAGCCGAGTCTAAAGATATAAAAATAAAAGCCGTGCTCAAATCGCAAAAAATCAGAGTGAGCTTTGATGAAGCACGCTGGGAAGAGCTTAAAGAGCTGTTTGAAGCTTTTTTAAGTTCTTCCCAGAGCTGAAAGGTTTTTGAACAGATGTCTGAAATAATAAGGAAAACCGTCTCCGTTTGTCCAAACTGTCTTAAAAGGACAGACGCCGAGATAGTTTTAAGGGACGACTCAAATATATATATGCAAAAGCGCTGCTCTGACTGCGGAGAGTTTGAGGCTCTCGTGTGGGAGGGGGATAAAGAGAGCTACTTAGACTGGGGCGCTCCTTTAAATTCAAGATCTTTCACGGCGCCCGATATGCCCAAACGTGTGGATAAGGGCTGCCCTTATGACTGCGGGCTCTGCGCCGCGCATAAAAACAGCGGCTGCTGTGTGCTCTTGGAGCTTACAAAGCGCTGCAACCTGCGCTGCCCTGTTTGCTTTGCTTCGGCAGCTGAGGGTGAGTGTGAAAAAGATCCAAGCCTCAGGGAAATTGAGACTTGGTTTTTTATGCTCTCGTCCTATGGAAGGCCTTTTAACATACAGCTCTCCGGCGGGGAGCCCTCTTTGAGAGACGATTTGCCCGAAATAATGGATTTGGGCAGGCGTTACGGCTTCAGTTTTTTTCAGCTGAACACAAACGGAATAAGGCTTGCCGAAGAGCCCGAATTTGCCGAAGAACTGAAAAAGGCGGGACTCGGCTGTGTTTTCTTGCAGTTTGACTCACTGACGGACAAACCTTATACAGTTCTTCGCGGAAGACCTCTCTTAAGTCATAAGCTCAAAGCCATCGAAAACGCCGAAAAAGCGGGACTTCCCGTTGTTCTGGTGCCGACTTTGGTAGACGGACTGAACCTGCACGAGCTTGGAGATATTATAAAGTTCGGCCTGGAGCGTTCGCCGCACATAAGGGGAGTACACCTTCAGCCAATGAGCGAGATGGGAAGATTTGAGTTTAGAAATAAAAAGAGAATAAGCATACCCAAGCTTATAAACAGTATAGTCGAGGGCACGGGCGGACTTATGAAATATGAGGATTTCACGGGCGGAAGCTCGGAGCATCCTTATTGCTCGATACACGCCGCCTATATGATAAAGCCCGACAACTCGCTTAAGGCGCTTGAGCCTTCCTCGGGCTGCGGCTGCAGCTGCGACAACTCCAGAGACTTTGTCGCCTCGCGCTGGGGCAAGTCAAATGACCCTTCCGAAAAACATGCAGACGGATTTGACGAGTTCTTAGATAAGGCGGTTTTGAACACTTTCACCGTTTCGAGCATGCTTTTTCAAGACGCATGGAACCTTGACCTTGAAAGACTCAAATACTGTTATCTGATGGAGTTTGACCCCAAGAGAGGCCTTGTGCCCTTCTGCGCCTATAACCTCACCAATTCCAAGGGAGAAGCTTTATATAGAAAATGAAGAGAACGAATTTGGACTCTTGGATAGAGGAGCTTGAAGGCATCGGGAGCTTAAACCGCGAGAAGCTGGAGGCTCTGCAGCTTGAAAGGCTGGGCGAGCTCTTGAAAAAAGAAAAAGAGAGGAACGGTTTTTACGGAAAGCTGCCCTATTCCCTTTCATCCTTGGATGAGCTCTCTTCTCTGCCCTTCACCACAGCCGACGACATAGCCGAGCAGGGCTCCGCTATGCTCCTAGTCTCTCAAAGCGAGGTGCAGAGCATTATAAGCGACCGCACAAGCGGCACAAGCGGCGCCTTTAAGCGCATCTTTTTCAGCGAGGAAGACCTAAACAAAACCATCGGCCTTTTTAGAGCGGGAATTTCCGAAATGAGCGAGGCGGGAGAAAAAATTCTGGTCGCAATGCCCTTTTCGGGCCCCTTCGGTCTCGGAAATTTGATTGCGAAGGCGATTGAGTCTTTCGGCGCCGTGCCTATAGCTCCAGGGGACGCTGTGAGCTTTTATGATTTTTCTGAACTTGTGAAGAGAGAGCGCCCGGATGCCATAATAGGCTTACCTGTTTTCACGCTCTCGCTTCTTCGGATTTTGGGCGGGGAAAGCCCTATTAAAAAAGCTTTAATCTCGGCGGATGCCTGCCCTGAATCGGTACAAAATGACCTTGAAAAGCGCCTTTGCGGCAGAGTTTTTCCTCACTACGGCTCCAGAGAATGCGGGCTTGGCGGGGCAATCTCCTGTATGGCGCACGAGGGTATGCACTTAAGAGAAAACCACATAATTGCCGAAATTATAGATTCCGAAGGGAATGTTTTGCCTAGGGGCGAGCGTGGTGAGCTTGTTATAAGCACTATCGGCCACAGCGCCATGCCGCTTATAAGATATAAAACCGGAGATATTACAAAGATTTTCGCAGAGCCCTGTCCCTGCGGAGGTGTGAGCCTGAGGCTCGGCAGTGTTATTAGAAACGACTCTGCAGCAAAGCTTATTTATGCTCTCGACAATGCCCTTTTTTCTGTCCCCAATCTAATAGATTACTCACTTCAAAAAAGCGCACAAGGATATTTGATAAGGGCGACGGCAAAAACCGACTGCAAAGAGGAGCTCCGAGTACAAGCAAGGAGAGTTTTGGGTAAGAATAATTTTGAGATTGAGCTTTCGTTTTTAAACAGAGAGAGCTCTCCCGCTTACAAGGCGAAGAGAACTCTGATTTAGTCGTTGTCGGTTAAATATAGAATCATTTGAGAGGAGATTATTAATGGCTAAAGCTAAGTACATGGTGACGAGCGGATTTTTGGGTGCGGGCAAAACAACCGCTATGATTGCATTCGCGAAGTCTATAAACAGACGCTACGGCAAGGCAGCGATTTTGGCAAACGACTTGGGCGCAAGCAATATAGTGGACGCAGATTTTACAGCTACAACGGATATTCTAACAACGCAAATCAGTGGAAACTGCATATGCTATCAGCATGAAAACTTGGTGGACAAACTTAATCAGCTCGTCTCTCAGGGCGCGACGGTAATAATGTCCGATATACCGGGCTGCGGAATAGGCGCCTTGGATCACGTTTATATTCAGCTTGAGGAGCGCAGGCCGGGTGAGTTTGAGCTTATGCCCTTCACCTGTATTGTCGACCCTCTGCGCCTTCGCATGATTATGCCCGAAGCGGCCGAATTAAACCTGCCGCCGGAGATGCGTTTTCTGCTTGAAGCGCAGATGGCGGAGGCTGATTTGATTGTGCTCAATAAAATCGACCTGATAAGTCGCGAGCAGATTGAAAAAAGCACAGCCTTTATTCAAAGCTCCTTCCCCGAGACCAAGCTTCTTGCAATGTCGGCGCTCACGGGCGAGGGAGTTGAAAAGGTTGTGGACTATCTTATGCAAAACAGATCTGCGGCCAAGCACAAGGATATCGGCTATGGTTCCGAGGCGTTTATAGCCGCCGAGAGCCTTTTGAGCTGGTATAATCGCCGCGTGTTTCTTGAGGAAATGGACGACAGGGCGGTGGATTTTAACGCTGTTGTATCCGATGTTTTCGAGAAGATTCGCGAGGGCCTTAAGGATAAAAAGGGCAATGTGCCCCATCTGAAAGCCTTTGCCTCGGGCGAAGGAGATGACTTTATAAAAGCCAGTCTAATCGGTGTGGACTATGAGACGGAATATGCCAGAAAACTTGCAAAACCATACAGCGCGATTTCGCTTATAATAAACGCCCGCGCTGCGGCCGATTCTCAGGATATGGCGGATATTGTGGACAATGCACTGGAAGCTGTTTCGGAAAAACACAATCTCAAAATTCGCACATTCTTTGTGGAAAGCTTCGGGATGATGGAAGAGGGAAAGGGCAACGGCGGCAGAGCCTCTCACTACGAGTAGTTCCCGGCAAAACAAAAAATTTTGGCCGGAGTTTAGCTTATTATACCTCTCTTATTCTTGGCTTTTTAGGAAAATACAGCAATAAATGCAGAGAAGAGCGCTCTATTGAAGCGTTTTTGTAATGCGATAATACATATGTGACACAATAAAAAAGAAAAAGAGAGCCCTTTGGTATAATAGATTTGCAAGAATCGTTAACCAAGAAAGAAAGGAGCTCTCTCATGAAAAGTATAACAGAAGGCATGCGTCACCGCAAGCGTATTGTAACATACGCAATCAGACACAATAACAATGCCCAGGCAGCGAGAAAGTATCACACAACAAGGCAATATGTTAGCTATTGGAGAAAACGTTACGATGGTACTCTTGAATCACTAAGGAAAAAGTCAAGGAGACCTCGTTCTCATCCAAATCAGCATACAGAGTCGGAAATTGCGCTTATTCGACATATGTATCGTCATCACAACTATCGTGGTCTTGCTCATGTTTATAGGAAGTGTTGCGACGAAGGCTATACCCGCTCGTATGACTCAATGTGCAGACAGATAAGGAAGAAGCAGCTTGACAAGCCCAAAAAGAAAGCATGTCGGAAGAAAAAGGTATCCAAGAAAATCAGAGAAGCCGAATATCCGGGTCAATTAGTACAAATGGATATTAAATATATACCTGTTGAATGCATCGGTTTTGCAAGTTATCATTCACGGTACTATCAAATAACAGCTATAGATGTATTCTCACGAAAAAGAGTTTTAAGTATAGTTAACGAGAACAGTACTTACACAACGAGTAGCTTTTTAGAAACTTTGGAAGATAAGATTGGCTTCAAGATAGAACATCTTCAGACGGATAACGGTAAAGAATTTTGCAATGATCCGGAACAAACCGACAAGAAATCCCGATTTGAAAAGATGATGAAAAAACTGGAGATTAAGCACATCCGGACAGCTCCATACAGTCCATGGGAAAATGGTCATGTTGAAAGAAGTCATAGAGAAGATGAAGAACGATTTTACCGAAAAAGACGATTTGTCAGTGAAGAAGAGATGATAAAAGCAGTCAAACGTCATGAAAGCATTAGTAACGGAACATATCGTAAGGTTCTTGATTTTAAAAGTTCCGAAGAAGTCATTCAAGAATACTTTGAAAACGCTTCTTAGGATTATATTTCATCTATCGCCTTCGTCAAGGGACGCCTTGCTTAAATCCTTGACAAAATGCTCGGATGAAATGAGATAAATTTAAAGCGATTTTGTAAACTATTTTTTATGGGCTTGTGTCACAAATGTTTGACTTCTATACAGAAGAGCGCTCTATTGAAGCGTTTTTCTCTTTTAATGCCCTAAAAAATAGTCTATAATGAGCTATCGGACTTTTGGAGGAAAAACTTTTGAAAAAATTGCTTATAATCGCCGACGGAATGGCGGACAAGAGATATGAAGAACTGGGCGGGCTAAGTCCCATTGAGGCCGCTTTCACACCTTTTTTGGACTCTCTGGCCCTTAAAGGAACTGTGGCTTCGGCCAGAACCGTGCCGGAAGGCTTAAGTCCCGGCTCGGACGTTGCCATCATGTCTATTTTTGGCGTTGACCCGGTCCTCAACTACACCGGCAGGGCTCCCTTGGAGCTTGCAAATCTCGGCATGAAGGTCAAGCCCGGCGGGGCCGCTTTCCGCTGCAATCTCTGCACCCTTGAGGGCGAGGACGGCTTTAAATTAAAGACCATGCTCTCGCACAGTGCAGGCTCCATAGAGGGCGATGATGCCGATGCTCTTTTAGAGTTTTTAAACTCTCATCCAAGCTTTAAAGAACTTTTGGGTAAATACGGTATGAGTCTTATCCCGACAGGCTCTTTCAGAGGTCTTGCCGTTATGGACGAGGCGGATTTAAGCGGCCTGAATCTTTTCCCGCCGCACGACAACCTGGGCGCTAAAGTCGGGCAAATTCTCCCCTGCGGCGCTCCGCTTGCCGCGACGCTCAGCGAAATAATTGAAGCATCAAATAAGTTTTTGAGCGAGCATCCTCTCAACAAAGAAAGAACGGAAAACGGGAAACTAAGCGCCAACGCTATTTGGTTTTGGGCGGAGGGCAAGGGCGGAGAGCTCCCTTCTTTTACCGAAAAGTACTCGGAGGGAGCTGTAATCTCGGCTGTGCCCCTGGTTTCGGGTATAGCGGAGCTCATAGGACTGGAGAAAGTTTCAATTCCGACCGCCACGGGCGAGTGGGACACCGACTATGCGGCCAAGACCAGGGCGGCAATCGCCCTTTTGGAAAAATATGATTTTGTGGGCGTGCATCTTGAAGGCCCCGATGAGGCAAGTCACAACTTTGACCTGGGACACAAGGTTTTTTCTCTGGAGTGCATTTCGGAGCTCTGCCTTAGACCTATTGTGAACGCGCTTAAAGAGAGAGGCGAGGACTTCAGGCTTCTCTTTATCTCGGATCACTACACCTATACAGACACTGGGGCGCACGGCGGCAAAGATGTCCCCTATCTTCTCTATGACAGCAGGGTCGATACGCTCGAGCGCAGGCTTCTTTCGGAAGAAAATGCCGATAAGAACAACACGGGCTCGGCGCTGGGGCTTATGGACATGCTTTTTTCGGACTGATGATAAAAAAAAGCTTTGAGGCAAGAGCCAAAATAAATCTCGGCCTTGAAATTCTTTTTAAAAGACCTGACGGCTTCCACGAAATTAAGAGCATTATGCAGAGCATTTGCCTATCGGACACGCTTGAGATTGAGCTTAAGGAGGGAAGCGGAATAGAGCTTGAGACGCTCGGAACCGAGGACATAAAAACCGAAGATAATTTCGTTTTCAGGGCGGCAGAGCTCTTTTTAAGGGAGTGCGGAAAGAAATTTGCCCTTAAAATGCGGCTTATAAAGAGAATTCCGCAGATGGCGGGCCTGGGCGGGGGCTCATCCGATGCCGCCTGCACTCTTAAGGCCCTGAATGAGCTATCTAACTTTCCGCTTTCAGATGAAGAGCTTTTTTCGCTTGCCTCTAAGCTGGGCTCGGATGTCCCCTTTTTCTTAAGCGAGGGCACGGCTCTGGTTTCGGGCAGGGGCGAAATTATAGAGAGCCTCGGTACGCTTCCGAAGTTCTTTCTTCTGATTGCGATACCCCGCTTTCGCTCAAGCACCAAGGAGCTGTATTCGCGCTTTAATAAGGAGGAAGTTTCGGATATAATAGAGATTGGCGCTCTTGCTAAGCTCTTAGATAAGCAAAAATATGAGAAGTTTTTCTCGTCTATTAAGAATCGATTTGAAGACCTGCTCACTGCGGAGGAAGCGGCAGAGATCTTGAGGCTGAAGGAGAAGTTTTTGAAAGCGGGCGCGCTCGGCGCCTCTCTTTCGGGCTCCGGCTCGGCTGTCTTCGGAGTCTACTCGGACGAAGAGAGCCTAAACTCGGCCTTTGAGAAGCTCTCGGGAGAAATATCCGAGCTTTATAAGACGGCCTTTTATACGAATTTTATTTAATTGCGGAGGTATTAAATGGTTTTATATTTTAGCGGTACCGGGAACAGCAGATATGTTGCCCAGATGATTGCAAACATCACAGGCGACTACACTGTGGATCTGGGCAGTTATCTAAGAGACAAGGAGCAGCTTATTGTTCACTCGGACGTCCCCTTTGTCTTTGTTACGCCCACTCACGGCTGGAAAATTCCCAGGGTTATAAGCGAACTCATAGAAAAAGCCGAGCTTAACGGCAGCAAGAAAATTTATTTCGTAATGACCTGCGGCGATGACATCGGCAACGCAGGGGAGCATCTGGAAAAGCTGTGCAGAAATATCTCGATGGAGTATATGGGTGTTTTCGGCATAGTCATGCCCGAAAACTACATCGCCATGTTTCCCGTACCCGATGCTTCCGAGGCTCGCGAGATAATCGAAAGGGCTCATCCGAGCATAAGACAGGCAGCGGCAAATATTAAGATGGGGTCCCCCTTCCCGCGAAATGAGATAACACGCTGCGACAAGCTGAAGAGCGGGATTGTGAATCGTCTTTTCACCACTTTTTTTATGGGCGATTTTCTGTTCAGGAAAGGAAAAGAATGTATAGCCTGCGGCAGGTGCGCAGACCTTTGCCCCGTGAACAATATCGTTATGATGCGCGGCGGCCACCCAAGGTGGAAGGGAAAATGTATACACTGTATGGCCTGCATAAACGGCTGCACCATGTCTACGATAGAATACGCCTTCAGATCCAAGGGAAAACCCAGATACTTCCTTGAGGATTCGCCTCCTCTCGAGTGATTTTGAAGAAATGCTTTAATTCCTGAGAGCTCGGAGACACTCGCAGCTCCTGGCGCTTGACAGTCCAGATTTACTTTTATATAATTTGTGAGTTAAGCGGCCTAAAGACTTAACACCATTTAACGCCAACTACTGTGGGCCTTTTGCCCGCTGTTGAGTATATATATCGAAAGGATGAAGAATTTTGCTTCGCACATATCAACCAAAGAGAAGACAGCGCAAGAGAGAGCATGGCTTCCGCAAGCGTATGTCCACAAGAAACGGGCGCAAGGTCTTGGCCCGTCGCAGAGCAAAGGGCAGAGCAAGGCTGAGCCATTAAGTCCGGCTTCTTGCTTTTCCGCATGATGAAGGTGGGGGTTCTTGAAAAGTTCGACACTTAAAACCAACCGGGACTTCAGACGCGTTTACAACAGGGGTAAAAGCGTCCTCATGCCCTCGATTGTCCTCTATAAGCTCCCCACAAGGCACCCAATAAACCGGATAGGATTCACGGTCTCGAACAAGATTGGCAACGCAGTTACGAGAAACCGCATAAGACGCAGACTCAGAGAGGCTTATCGGCTGAACGAAGATCGGATAAAAGAGGGCTTTGACCTCGTAATTGTTGCCAGACACAAAAGTGTCGAGTCCGACTACAAAAGTCTTGAAAGCGAGCTAATCGATGCCCTGAGCTTTCTTGGTCTTATTGAAACGGAGATATAGATGAAGGATTTTTTTCTGGCTCTTATAAGATTTTATCAAAAAAACATATCGCCGCTTTCGCCCCCCTCCTGCAGGTACATTCCGACCTGCTCTGACTATGCCCGTGAGGCAATAGATAAATATGGGGCGGCTAAGGGACTTTTTTTGGCGTTTAAAAGATTTATGCGCTGCCATCCGTTTCACTCTAAGAACCACAAGCTCTATGACCCTGTCCCCTAAGTTATTATTTGATAGGAGATTAAATTAATGCTTAAAGCAATAGCAAAGCCCTTCGGAGTACTGTTGGGTTGGCTTTATGGACTTACAGGCAGCTATGGTCTTTCCATTATAGCCTTCGGCATTGTTGTAAACCTCATACTCCTGCCCTTTATGATGAAGAGCAAGAGGAGCATGATGCAGACCACAAGACTCCAGCCCAGAATCAAGGAGCTGGAGCGCCGTCACGAGGGCAACAGGCAAAAGCTCAACGAAGAGATGCAAAAGCTCTATCGTGAGGAGAAGATAAACCCCATGTCGGGCTGCCTTTGGTCTTTAATCCCCTTCCCTATCCTGCTGGCGCTTTACGAAGTCGTAAGAAGCCCTTTGACAAGCATGATGAGAGTGCCCGCCGATTTGCTGGCAGAAGGCGGCCTGATTTATGAGAAACTGCTTGCGCTCGGTTTCCCCTTTGAGGAATACACCGGCCGAGCCGCCTATTACATTCAGATTCACGAGGCGAAGTTCATCTCGGGAAATTTCTCGGAATTTGCAGGAATTTCAGATAATCTTGTCCCCGTAGATTTCAGCTTCTTAGGTCTGGACCTTTCGGCGACTCCCAACTGGAAAATTTTTGACTTCGACTGGTCTGACAAGGCCGTTTGGCTGCCTGCGCTCCTGCTCTTTATGGTCCCGATTATATCCACGGGTTTTTCCTATCTTTCGATGTATGTCTCCATGAAGATGACACCGCAGGAAACAGACCCGAACAACCCGGCAGCCGCAACCTCGAAGAACATGATGATGATTATGCCCCTCATGTCCCTTTGGATAGGCTTTATCATGCCTGCCGCCATGGGTATTTACTGGATAGTCAACAGCATCGCAGGTATTATCCGCGACTTTGTACTTACAAAAATTTACACCAAACAGCTTGACAAGCTGGATGCGGAAAGAATTGAGCGTGAGCGCCTGCGCGATTTGGAGCTTGAAGAGAAAAGAATAAGAACTGAACAGCTAAGAGCCGAGGGTATAACTCAAGACAAGAATACCAGCCGTAAAAAGCTTCAGAGCAGCGCAAGACAGGCCGAGGAGGAGCGCATAGCGGCTATCAGGCGCGAGGAGAGACAGAAAAAGAGAGAACGGCTTGGAATAGTCGAAGAGGAAGTTCCGGATTCTCAGGTCGGAAACAGGCGCTATGCCAGAGGCAGAGCCTATGTTGCCGACAGATTCGGAACTGTCTCGGAGGAAATTGAGAAAACAATTCCGGAGGATATCTCCGACGAGATTCTCGACGATACCGCAGACGATACGGCGGAAGATTGAGGACTTCTCTTTTTCGTATCCGAAGATATTTGAGAAAGGTATGAAATGATTAAATATATTGAGAAAAGCGCCAAGACCCAAGAACAGGCATTGGCGTTGGCTCTGGAAGAGCTGGGGCTCGAGCGTGACGACGTCACAGTCGAGGTGCTCGAACTTCCCAGAAGCGGCTTCTTGGGCATAGGCAGTTCTCCTGCTGTCTTAAGAATCGGCTACGAGGCTCCCGATGAGCCGGAAGAGCCTGTCGTTGAAGCTGAAGAGAATCCCGTTGAGCCTTCAGAGCCTAAAGCAGAGAAAAAACCCGCTCCCCGCAGGGAAGCAAAAAAGGAAAAGGCTGCTCCTAAAAAGAGCGCTGCACCAGAGGAAGTTAAAAGAGAGATAAAAGACTATGGAGATGAAAATAAAAACCGTATAGCCCGTTTCTTAGAGGGTCTTTTGGATCGGATGGGAAATTATAAAAACATAGCCATCGACATTGAAGACAGCCCCCGCGGAATTGCGGTTACTTTAAGCGGCAAGGGCATCGGCTCTATCATCGGGCACAGAGGTGAAACGCTGGATGCAATTCAGCATCTTACGAGTTTCGTTGTAAACAACAACGTTGAGGAAAGAGTCCGCATAACCATCGATGCGGAGGGCTACAGGAAAAAACGTGAGCAAAGCCTTATAAATCTTGCCAAAAAGATGGCAGACAAGGTGAAAAAATACAAGCGCAGCATGACTTTGGAACCGATGAACTCCTATGAGCGGCACATCATTCACACGGCTCTGCAGGATGTTCCGGATATTTCCACGGTTTCCACAGGAAATGAGCCTGTAAGGCGCGTGGTTGTTATGTACAAACCTTCACAAGAACGGGTCGAGGAAGAAAGCGAAGACAAGAACTACCGTGAGTGGAGCTAATATATTTCGGAGGGAAACATTATGACTATTGAAAACATTAAAAAAATTCTCGCAGATCAGCTCTATATCGATATAAATGATATTTCGGAAGACTCCGATATCATAGATGACCTCGGAGCCGATTCGCTTGATATCGCCGAGCTCATCATGTCGGTTGAAGAAGAGTACGGCATCATTGTGACCGATGAAAGACTGATGGGCATTCGCACAATTGGCCAGCTCACGGATCTTTTGAACGAGTCTGTCTGAGCGTAAGAACTGAAACAAAAATAAGCGGGCATTTGAATAGCCCGCTTAAAGAGAAAGCAGGCACTTTTCCGTGTCTGCTTTCTCTTTTGATAGCTTTTATAACAAGATATGTTCGGCGCTCTTTTATATGATTTTGTTTATTATATTAATTTTTATGAGGTCAATACAATATGTAAAATAAGTGCTCACTGCTTAAAATTATTAGTCCATGCCTGCCCTGTGCAAGGGCGGGCGGCGCGGCGCAAGCCGTGACGGGAGGGTTGACAAAAAGGGCAAATCATCCCCTCAGTCAAAAATTCTCTAAATTTTTGACAGCTCTCTTTACACAAAGGAGCCGGCGAGAGAGCATAATCTACGTCAAAAACTAACTCTTTTCGCTGAAATATATTCCCAATCTCGAAACAATCTCGTCTGCGGTCGCATCAAGCGATTTTTGTCCAGCGAAGTAGGCTCCGCAGGCGTCTGTGACTATTTCATAAACCTTGGCGTCGTTATCTAAAACCCCGTTGATATTATCAAACATCTCGTCTAAAAGCTTGCTGCAATAAGCAATATCTTCGTCTGTAACCTTATATTTATATGTTTCGTATTCCTGTTCGTAATACCCTTGCACGAATTTTCTCGAGTTTTCCTTGGCAATTTCATATGTATTTTTAAACAATGTACCGCAGCTCAAAGAGTCTTTATTGGCATTTCTATACGGCACAATATAACTCTTCAAAAAATCCCATGCGCCGTCGGCGTTTGCGGCATTTGCAGGTATTGCAAAGTAATTTTCGGGAATCAAAACACCAGAGCCCTCGCGGAACGGCAGACCAATCAGATTTATGTCCAGAACGCTTTTGCAGCCGAAAATTTGTATGGCGCTATGAAACAGCCCTGTTATTGAGCTTAGACCTCTGCACTCAAAACGCGGAGTCCCGCTAATTTGATTCTTAAGTTGAGCATCGTAATACTCCTGCTCAAGCATAAGATGCGATGCAAATTCAATAATGGCGCGGACGTCCTCGCGGCTGTATTTGTCCGCATCCACGCAGCAAAAGGCAAGGCTTAAGAAGCTTTCTCTGCTGAACGCTCCGCAAAACGCCTCCTCGGGAGCGCCCAGCTTTTTTAGCTCGTTTACCACACCTTCATACTCTCCGGGCTTAGCCGTGCTCGTAGGACACAATATAGTGCATACATAAAATCTTGGAGCAATCGCCAAAAGCTCCCCCTCTTTAGTCTTCATTGCGTTTAGCGGTCCTTCGAGAAAATCCTCCACGCCAAAATCCGAATCTGCTTCGATATATTTCATCAAATCTTTCATAGTGCCGTGCTTAATAATTTCTCCCGAAAATCCCGCCGCATCTATAAGGTCGGGGGTCTTGCCCGATATCATGTCGGTATTCAGCGCCTGCTGTGGGTCGGGATATGTGCCGTAATCTTTAATAATCACTTCATATTTGGTGTTTTCCTCATTAAATTTAAAAGCATCTTGCGAAAACCAGTGCGGGTTGGAGTTCACGGCGAATATAACCTGTGTGCGCTCTCTTTTAACATCTTGGTATATGTTCTTTATTACAAAACCCTCATGCAAAATAAAACCGCCGTTTCCGTCAGGCCAACAAGCTAAAGAATGGTATCCGTTAAGGCCGCAGGTAGTCCAAAGAATAATACTGCGAGAGCTTTTTGAAGCTATGTCGTACTCCGTAAGTTCCGTTGAATTTCCTATGTAAAGCTTTCCATCTGAGCAGCCAAGAAGATTGCCTCTTTCGAAGCTTGTAAGCTCTGTTATATCTCCGTTTTCGGGATTGAGCAAATTTACCCTAAGCGCCCTGCTGATATCCCAACTTGCAACGTATAAGGAAGTTCCGTCGCTTACAAGACTAAAGAAAGTGGCGCCGACATTCACCTCAAAGTCCTTTTCACCGTTAGGCTTATATACCTCGATTACGCTTTTCCCCCTAGCATCGGCTCTTGATATGAATAGGCGTCCCTTTGCGGCACAAAGACCTTGGATATACATGTTATCATCCTCATCGAGATCTAAAAGCTTGGAATATTCCCCGTTCTTAAAAGAGCCAAGTTCACATTCGCTGTTGTCGTGAGAAATATATGTTGACTTAATAAGCCAGATGCCGCTGTCCTCGGCAGCGCACATGAAGGTGATGACGCTTTCGCCAATCCAATCGGAATTTAAGCTTTTTATCTCTCCGTCTTTATCCATAAAATACAGGGAGCTCTTGCTCGTTCCAACTGCGTGATTCATGATTTGACCGTCTATATATATTCCGCCGTCGGCAGGACAGACCTTGCCGATTATTCCCAGTGTGTTTTCTTCGGGCAGAAGTGTTTTAACATAATATGCCATTTCTTTGCCCTCGTTACTGACAGGCTCGGGGCTTGCTTCGACAGGATTACTGCTGCCACTCTCTGGCGGCGTATTTTCTTCACTGCTGCCGCAAGCGGAAATAATCCCCAGTGAGAGCGCAAATGTCAATATGAGCGAAAGCGCTCGCGAAAGTTTTTGTTTCATAATATTCTCCGGTTTTATCCGTATTTTTTAGAGTTTACATCTGTTATCTTGCTGCTGAGTGAAAAATACAGAAGGGCAGGTCGAGCAGCGGCAGTAATAAAACACTGTATTTATACGAGCCTAGCTGTCGCCTGCCCAACTGTTATAAAAAGTTGCGATACCCGATTTTACGGTGAGGAGATGCCCCTCACCGGATTTTTCTCTGCTGCAATTTATTGCTATTATTTTTTACTTCGAGATATTTATGGCAATGAGTGTCTCTGAAAGCGTGTAATGTAAAAACAGCTTATTTGAATTCAGATACTCCGCCGCCTTGTCGCTCAGTTCATATCCGACTATAAAGCTGGTTTTTTCACCTATCGCAGGCAACTTATAGCTAAAATACGACTTAGCGTCTGTGTTCTTGCTGTTTGCATTTCCGCTGAAATAAACAGGCTCAAAAGGGAACACATCCGATCCGTCGGCTTTTTCGCCATGAAGATTAAAGCAGTTTATAAGCGCATTGTCCGACGCGTCGTTTTCTTTAACACTGTTGTTTTCAACTTCAATCTCAATGAGCAGGAAATCATCTGCCTTATCCGAGGCAAAATTCACTCCCCCGGGAAGCTCGTTTGCTTTCTCAAACGGCTTAAAGCTGTAGGTAAGCTCGCCCAATCCCAGATAATCCGCTTTTAAAACTCCACTTTCAACAGGGGGCGCATTCAAATCAGGCGCTAGGGGAGTGGGAGCGGGTTCTGACGCATTACCGGAACTCGGGGCCTCTGCTGCGGGCGAATTTTCTGCTTGCTCCGTGACGGGCTTATCCTTGTTAGGCTCCGACTGCGTGCAGGCGGAAAACAGTCCCAAACAAAGTACAAATATTAAGCTGAGCGATAGTGCTCGTAAAATTTTCTGATTCATAATATTCTCCAATCTTATAAAAACTTTTACTTTTAATCCGAATCTTGAGTTCATCTTATCTATATATAACGCAAAGCTCAACATTTTCTGCATGAAATGACATGAATCTTGCGTGAATGGTCGAGATTAGATATAAATCCGCTCTTGCGGTTTTTTGGCGTAAAGCAGAGTTTAGAATGACAGGCAAGCCGAATAATCTAAAGATTATTTGCGTTTTAAATATTTAAATTATAATGTGCAGAGTGAACAGAGCAGCCGTGTTCAATTTCGCATGCATTTGCATTGACAAGACAATACCACACAAATATAATGCTTGTCAATAACAAATATTATATTGACAAAAAGCTTCTTTAAATATAAATTGTATTTGGTGTAAGGAATACTAAACGAGGAATTGAGAATGTCGGGCAGAAAAACCAGCGGAAAACCTGCGGGTGTCAGGGAAGGCATGAAAAAAGCAACAACCGAAATGCTGGTACTGTTTTTGCTAAAGCAGAAGCAGATGTACACCTATGAAATGATGACGACAATCGAAAAACTGAGTGACGGCATAATTCAGTTCAACACGCTCTATCAGGCGATATACAGACTTAAAAATTTTGAGTTTATTGCCGAGAGCGACAAGGTTTTATCGGACGAAAACAGAACGAGAATCTATTTTAAAATTACCGAAGAGGGAGAAAAATATTTTTCCGAATCCGTTAACGAATACAGAACTACTGTTGCCGCAATCGAAAAAATCCTTTCATCAGACGGAAAAATAGAGCCGGAGGCGTAAAAATGGATAAACAGCTTAAGGAATACTATAAGCAAATCGAAAAAGCGCTTGATTGCCCCAAGGACATGCGCGAGAGCTTTCTTAGGGAAACCAAAAAGAAGGCGGAAGATTTTCTTGCCGAGAAGCCCGATGCCATTTTTGACGAAGTTAAAAACTTCATAGGAGAGCCGAGGGAACTTGCCATAACCTTTGAGAAAAGCGCCGATATGGAGCTTATAGAAGCTTATAGGAAAAGAAAACTTTTTATAAAAAGAGCGCTTGTCGCGCTTTTCGTTTTAATATTCATAGCAGTAGTTGCAGTCACAATCTATGTCGCAAATTATAGAATGAATGTTGTTATAACCAGAGAAGATACAATAATAATTTATGAAGACGGAGAATCCGAAATTATCAGTGAAGAAACGTATACTCTGCCAACACCGTAAAACGTGCCTAAATGAAAAAGTGTATAAGAAGACTTCCCTTAAACAAGGAAGTCTTTTTAAAGTCCCGATTTGTCTATGTTGCGCGCCTCTGGCGGCTCTTTTTGTGCAAAGGAACCGAGAGAAGGTACGAAGCCGTGAGATGTGGGATTATTCGATAAGATTTGCAATATAAAGCCATTTTATGCTTAAATAAAAACGCTGACGACCCCATCTGACGCCTAATGGCGTCATCTTCCCCTTGTCAAAGTGGAAGAAACAGGCTGTACTAAGCCATATATCCATGTCCTGATTTAGCTTAGAAGTTAAACGAGCTTACAGGATGTTCTTTGCTCTTTTGCTAAAGGCAGAGAAAAAGAGGTCAACCCCTCAGTCAAAAAATCGCTCGATTTTTCGACAGCTCGCTTTATACAAGCGAGCTGTCGAGGGCTTATAAATATGGTTTTTTTAGGACAGTTTTTTGATTTTATCTTTTATTTCTCTAAGCGATAGATTCTGTTCTGTCGCTATTTTTTTAAGGTCTTCGTATTCCCACTTTTCTTTCTCGACAGTGTAACCGAGACTTTTTTTAATTCTCACCTTTCCGAAGTTTGTATCGACTGTCTCAACTTCTCTTTTAAGCTCGTGCCTTAAAACAGCGCTCTCTCTTATTCCGATGCTGCTGCTGTGTTTGAAAAAGCATTGCAGCATTCTCTCTTTCTCGCCATTTTCGCAGACACAGGAAACAAGATTAGCGGGCCTTTGCTTTTTCATATATATGGGGCTTGTATAGACATCCAGAGCTCCGGCTGAAAAAAGCATCTCTGTGAGAAAACCCAACTCCTCGCCTGTCATATCGTCAATGGCGCACTCGAGCAGGATTTTCTCTTTTTGATTCTGTTCTGAAACATCGCCCAAAAAGGCCCTTATTACATTGGCTCGCTTAAACTCTTTTGTTCCGCAGCCTCGGCCCTCTTTTGAAACAATCATCTCGGGCATCGGGCCGAACTCATGAACATAATGCTTCAAAAGAGCCGCGCCCGTGGGCGTTAGGAGCTCTGCATTTATATCGCTTCCATATACCTTCATTCCGCTGATAAGCTCGGCTGTGGCTGGCGCGGGAACAGTGAGCTCACCGTGGGCGCAGCTTACGCTTCCTCCGCCGAGATTTACAGCGGAGCAGACTACCTTTTCGGGCTTTATTTCACTCATCAGCAGGGCGACACCTAAAATATCGCAAAGCGCGTCTATGCTGCCGAGCTCGTGCAGATGCACATGCTCTTGTTCTGCCCCGTGGACTTTGGACTCTGCCTTGAGGATGCTTTCATAAATTGCAGAAATTTCGTTTTTAATATCCTGCGGGATTTTAAGCTCTTTTATTCTTCTCTTTATCTTCGCTCCGCTGTGACCGTGAGCGTGGGCGTGGGCGCAGTTTCCGTGATTGTGGCCCTCCTCTTCTCCGTTTACAAGCACTCTCACATGCTTTGCGGAAATTCCCGAGCTCTGCCTCTCTTCGACACGAATCTCGGCAAGACCTTCTAAAACTAAATTGAGCTCATTTATAAAGCGCTCAGGCGAGAGGTGCAGGGCTAAAAGCGCTGCCATCAGCATATCTCCGGCGGCGCCCATGCCGCAGTCTAAGTAAAGAATTTTCATACCTTAAGTTCTCCTCTCGCCAATCTCGTAAGAACCGAATTTTTCTATGATTATATTGTCCAGAGCTTTCTTGTTTTGAAAAGCCTTTTTGATATCTTCTTTTTGAAGCTCGAGCTTAGCCCCGCCTTGCTGTGTTCTGAGCCTTATGTCTTTAAAACCAAGCGCCCTTATTTTCTCCTCGGCTTCATCTATCTTTTGCAGTCTTTCCGGCTCTATGCTCTCGCCTGTTTTAATCCTTGTCGCAAGGCAGGAATATGAGGGTTTGTCCCATATATCAAATCCCGCCTCTTTTAGTCCCGAGCGAGCCTGCTCTTTTGTGATATTGCAGAGCTTTAGCGGCGAGAGTACGCCGAGCTCTTCTAAGGCCCTCATACCCGGTCTTTCTTCGCTTTTGTCGGAGGCGTTTGTGCCGTCGATTATCGTGAAATACCCCTGCTGCGCGGCTCTTTCGGCTATGCTCTTTAATATGAGGCTTTTGCAGTAGTAGCAGCGAAGCTCGGAGTTTTCTTTAATCCGCTTATCTTTAAGTACATCCAGCTCTATTATTTCAAGCTCTATATCGAGCTTTTTTGCCGTATGTTTGGCGTCTTCCAGCTCGGAGACAGGCTGAAAGGGCGACAGCACCATATACGCTCTTACGTCCGCTCCGCTTTGCTTTGCGGCATAGAGCAGGAAGCTTGAGTCCACTCCGCCCGAGTAGGCCAAGGCAAGTTTAGGGTTTTCTTTGAAAAAATCTTTCAGCTCCATATTATTTGAGATGGTTGATTACTCCGGCAAGGTAGCCCGCTCCGAAACCGTTATCTATGTTCACAACGCTCATTCCGCTGGCGCAGGAGTTGAGCATGGATAAAAGCGCCGCCACTCCGCCGAACGAGGCGCCGTAGCCGACGCTGGTGGGAACGGCTATAACGGGCGCATCGGCCAAGCCGCCTATGACGCTGGGCAGCGCTCCCTCCATTCCCGCGACCGCTACGATCACTCTGGCCGTCATAATCTCCTCGGCGTGACTGAGCAGGCGGTGTATGCCCGAAACCCCCACATCGTAGAGTCTTACGACCTCGTTGCCCAAAACCTCCGCTGTTATAGCGGCCTCTTCCGCCACGGGTATATCCGTTGTTCCGCCTGTTGCCACAACTATACGACCCACTCCGTCGGGCTCCGGCAGCGCTCCTATATAGCCGCAGCGAGCAATTTCGCTGAAGTTGAAGTCATTAAAGCTCTCGCTGAGAAGCTTTACCGCTTCGTCGCTCATTCTGGTGATTAAAACCCGTTCCTGTCCGCTGTTAAGCAGGGATTCGGATATCTTTTTTATATGTTCGGGAGATTTGCCTTCTCCGTAAATAACTTCGGAAACGCCCTGCCTTATCTCTCTGTGTGTATCGATGGTTGCAAACCCAAGCTCGTCTATGGGCATCAATTTAAGCTTTGTGAGCGCATCGTCGACAGAGATTTTTCGGTCTCTTATGTCTTCCAGCATTGCTCTTATTTTTTTCTTATTCATACGCTATTCCTTCTTACCCAATTTTCCGGCGAGCCGTCCCGAGGACCATGCCCATTGAAGATTATAGCCTCCGCAGTCGCCGTCGATATCTAAAACTTCGCCGCAGGCGAATAGGTTTTTTATTAACTTGCTCTCCATTGTTTCGGAATTAAAATCAGCGGTTTCAATGCCGCCCGCCGTGACTTGAGCGTTTGAGAGAGAATCGAGCCTGAGAACTCCCGCCCTAAAGTCTTTGGCGCAGGCTATTAACTCCTTAAGCTCTGCATTGCTTATCTCGGAAAGCTTCTTGCTGCTGTGTATGCCCTTTTCTCTTATAAGCATTCTGCCGAGTCTGTTTTGCAGAGAGCCCGTGAAGAGCTCGCCGGCATCTAAACAGGGCATATAGGCGATTCTTTTCTTAAAAAACTTAAAAAGCTCGTCGTGCGAAAATCCGACAAAAAAATCTATCGAAACCGTGAGGTTCGAAAGCCCGTATTTGCTAACGGCTCGGGATATATCGAAGCTCACCGGGCCCGAAATGCCGCTTTCCCAAAAAAGGAGCTCGCCCTCTTTTCGGGCCAAAACTTTTTCTTCCCGAAGGAGCTTAAGCTCTGCTTCCGCCTTAACTCCCTTGAGTGCTCTGGGGAGGCGGGAATCTATGGCTATCTTGCATATTGAGGGGTAGAGCTTTGTTCTTTTGTGTCCGAAGCTCTCTAAAATCTCGTAAGTGCTCTCGGCGCCGCTTTTGAGCCCGGCAAGTCCGCCGGTGGCCACTATGAGATATTCCGACATGTAGCTCTCACCTGAGGCGCCTTTGAGCACAAAGCTTTTGCCGCTTTTTTCGGCTGCTTGAATACGCTCGGGGGCAATTATTTTGACCTCTCTTTCATTTAGTGCATAGCGCAAGGCATCTAAAATCGAGCCGGAGGAATTTGAGAGCGGATATACCCTGTCTTCCTCCGTTCTAGTGAGAACCCCCAGCTTGCGGAAAAAATCTATTGTATCTCTGTTGTTAAAGTCGTTGAGCGCGTAGGATGCGAAGTCGGGCTCTGAACCGTGATATCGCTCTAATGTGAGACTCAGATTTGTGAAGTTGCATCTGCCGTTGCCGCTCTGCTTTATCTTTCTTCCAAGTCTCTCATCACTCTCTATAAGGAGGACTTTTACTCCCCTCTCCGCCGCGGTGAGAGCCGCCATCATACCCGAGGCGCCGCCGCCTATTACGATGAGTTCGGACCTGTTCATATTCAGCCCTCTTCTCGGGCTTCTTTCTCCAGTTCAGCTGTGAGCTGCGATATCGCCAGCTGGGGAGCGTCTTCGCATCTGAGTATTTCGCCTCCTAAATCTATAAGCTCAAAGCCCAAAGCCTTGGCAAGGTGCATCTGGTTTTTGCTGATGCCCATCTCGGAGCCCGAAACTATGGACACAGACTTGATACCCTTAAGTTTAGGAGCCGCCTCGGCTATGCTTAACCTTTCTTTGTCCTCTTTTTCATATAGTAAGAGCATAGCGTCGCTCCGCATGGCGGCATAGAGCATCGCCATATAGTCTTCGAAAAAGTAGACTTCGGTTTTCGGCTCTCTTCCCGAATCTCTGAGAACCTGCTCGGCCAAATTCTGCCATACAGCAACCGATTTTCCGTCTTTTTCATCTGTGGAGCTGGTTTCGGATCTGAAAAATGAAACCGAGCTTGCGCCCACTTTTATCGAGTTTTCGATAAGCTTGGGTATCCTGTCGTTCTCGGGCAGGGCGGCAAAAACATCTATTTTTAAAGCAGGAACAGTTTTCTGCTCTTCCTTCGGGAGAGAATCCGCTGTCTCTCTCCTGTTCGGGATAAACTCTTTCTGCTTTTCCGACTTATCGGCTGTTTTTATCATGGTGTTTATCTCGGCTCCGCCTTTCTTTAAGCGGAGAAAACTGCTTATTTTCGAGCCGTCGGGCTCGCCTAATTTTGCAAGTCCCAGACCTTTTAGTAAATTTGTTCCGCCAACGAAGAATTTGGACACAATAAATCCTCCTCGCGATTTTTCCTAATTATCTCACACTTTTTTGAGCCTTGCAATATTAACAGGGCTGCATTTTCCCCCTATGAGATATTTCGAAGGCTTTTTGATTGAAGAGAAAGGGGCTTTATGGTATCATTTTTCAGGAGTGATTTTATTTGAGAATGCGTAAAAAGCCCAATTTAATACCCAGACTTGCGGCAGTGGAGGGGCTTATTCTTAAACAGGACAAGGTCAGGGATTTTATTAAATCAGAGTGCCAAAAATATGAGTATGTTGAGCTGGAGCTTGGCTGCGGCAAGGGAGCTTTCACGATAGAGCTTGCCAAGTTAAAGCCGAATTCTCTTATTCTGGCTTTGGAAAAAGTCCCCGAGGCGGCTGTTGTCGCCATGGAGAGGATTAATGCCGAGGGTTTGAATAATGTACGCTTTTTGCTTGAAGATGCGGCCGAACTCTGCGAGTTTTTGGACAGTTCTTCGGTTGACCGCATATATATTAACTTTCCCGACCCCTGGAAGAAAAAGAAGCAGTGGAAAAGGCGTCTGACTCACCCTGACTTTTTGAGACTCTATAAAAAAATACTAAAGCCCGGGGCCGAGATTCACTTTAAGACCGACAATGAACCGCTCTTCGACTGGTCCTGCGAGCTTATATCCACAGAGGGCTTTGAGATTAAAAACGTAAACCGAGACCTGCACGCCGACGGAGTCTGCGGCATTATGAGCGACTATGAAAGCAAGTTCCACATGCAGGGACTTCCCATATACAGACTGGAGGCATACATTAAATGAAACTTATATCTTGGAATGTGAACGGACTGCGCGCCGTATATAAAAAAGGCTTCAGCGAGGTCTTTGATGCTCTCGATGCCGATATATTCTGCCTGCAGGAGACAAAGATGCAGGAGGGACAGCTGGAGCTGAACCTGCCCGGATACATCCAGTTCTGGTGCTCGGCCGAGCGTAAGGGCTATTCGGGCACGGCCGTTTTTTCTAAGAAAGAGCCTCTCTCGGTTTCGTATAACCTCGGAATAGAGGAGCATGACCAAGAGGGCAGAGTTATCACGCTGGAATTTGAGGACTTCTATTTTGTCTGCGTTTACACCCCGAACTCGGGCAGCGAGCTTAAAAGACTTGACTACCGCATGGATTGGGACGACGCCTTCAGAGCTTATGTCGGGGAACTGGACGAGAAAAAGCCCGTGGTTGTCTGCGGCGACCTGAATGTTGCCCACAATGAGATAGACCTTAGAAATCCCGAAACAAACAGGCGCAGCGCCGGATTTACCGATGAGGAGCGTGAAAAGTTCACAATGCTCTTGGACTCGGGATTTTCGGACAGCTTTCGCCTTCTCTACCCCGACACCGTTAAATACAGTTGGTGGTCTTACAGAACGAGGGCGCGAGAGAGGGATGCCGGCTGGCGCATAGATTATTTTCTTGTATCTGACAGGATAAAAGAAAAAATTGAAGACGCTTTGATATTCAATGAGATAGAGGGCTCGGACCACTGTCCGGTGGGACTTATACTAAAATGCTGAAAATAGGCTCTGTTTCGCTTAAGTCCCCTCTTGTTCTCGCCCCGATGGCGGGAATCAGCGACCTGCCGATGCGGAGACTTTGCAGGTCTTTGGGCGCCTCGCTCTGCTACTCCGAGATGGTGAGCGCCAAGGCTCTTTATTACAGAGACCAAAAGACGAGGAAGCTTCTCCAGAGCACTGAAGACGACGCTCCCCTGGCTGTTCAAATCTTCGGTCACGAGCCCGAAATTATGGCCGAGGGAGCAAGGCTTGCCTTGGAGATATCTAACGCCGACATTGTGGACATAAACATGGGCTGCCCGGTGAATAAGGTTGTAAAAAGCGGTGACGGCGCTGCTCTTATGACGACGCCCGCTCTTGCCGCCGAAATCGTGAGAGCTGTTAAGGCCGAAGTTGCGGTTCCTGTGACTGTGAAAATACGAATGGGCTGGGACAAGGGCTCGATTAACGGCATAGAGTTTGCCCTTCTCTGCGAGGAGGCGGGAGCCGACGCTGTGGCCATACACGCCAGGACGAGAACGCAGATGTACAGAGGACTTGCAAATCGGGATTTTATTAAGGAGCTTAAAAAGCACTTAAGCGTTCCCCTGATTGCAAACGGCGACATCTTCACCCCCAAAGATGCTCTGAATATGCAGAAGCACACAGGCGCAGATTTTTTGATGATAGGCAGAGGCGTTTTGGGCGACCCGTGGATTTTCGAGCGCAGTTTAGCCCTACTAGAGGGCAGAACTCCCCCACCGGAGCCGAGTGTTCCCGAAAAACTTGAAACTGCCTTTGAGCTTGTTTTGGAGAGAGCCGAGCTGAAGGGTGAGAGAATTGCCTGTATCGAGGCAAGAGGCGACCTGAGCCGTTATCTGCGCGGCGCATACAATGCAAATGAGTATAAACGGCGCTTTTGCTCTGTTTCGAGTATAGATGAGATCAGGCGCGAGATTGACCGTGTAATATGGGACATGAGGTAGAAAAATTAACGCTTACACTGACGAGAAAGAATTTATAAACAGACTTAAAGCCGGCGACAGAGGCGCTTTCGAGCAGTTTGTTCTCGAAAATCAGCGGCTTGTGTTTTCGTACTGTCTTTCGCGGCTTCCTTCGCGGGAGGATGCGGAGGACATAGCTCAGGAGAGCTTTTTGAGGGCTTTTAAATCCATATCCTCGTTCAGGGCCGAAGCGAGTCTGCGCTCTTGGCTTATTGCAATCTCTAAGAATCTCTGCTCGGATTTCTACAGAAAGAAAAAGATAGACAGTTTTTCCTTCGATGCCTTTATGGAAGAGGGTGGGGATTTGCCCTCGGAGAGTCTATCGCCTTTTGAAACACTGGAGAGTTCGGAGACGAGAAAACTTATCTCTAAGGCTATAGATAATCTTCCCGATGAATTTAAAGAGGCCTTTCTTCTTAGGGAAAACTTTGACTTAAGTTATGCCGAGATTGCGAAAGTTCTGGGCGTAAGAGAGGGCACGGTTAAATCGAGAATCTCAAGAGCCCGCGGGTTTATTAAATCGGAACTAATAAAATCCGGGAACTTTGACGAATTTATTTCGTCAAATGATTAGGGAGGTGATGCTCTTGCTGCATGAAAAGTATGAAAATATGATCTCCGAATACATTGACGGAGAGCTGAGTGAGGCCGAAGAAAAAGAGCTCATCCTCCACCTTGAGGGCTGCCCCGACTGCGCCGAGCACCTTGCCTTTGTGAAAAAGCTCTCTGAAAACCTCTCAATTGCGCCCGAGGAGCCTTCGCCGGACTTTACGGAAAGGCTTATGAACCGGCTGGCGTTTGAGCCTTTTGAAGAGGAGAAAAAGGAGAACAAGCTAATAAAGCTCTTCAATAAAAAGAGCCTGGCGCTTGTTGCCAGCCTTGCCCTTGTTATAATTACGGCGCTTTTTGCGCTGCCGAGACTGAGCTACAATATGAAGTCGGCAGCTCCCCAAATGCGCGCGGAAGAGGCGGCAGACGAGAGCAAAAACGAAAAAACGAGCGCCTTTGACGTTGCTGTTCCGAAGGACAGCCCTGAAGATGCGGCAATAGATGAAGGGTCTGAGGCAGCAGAATCCGGAGTCTCTCCTGAGGAAAGCTTAAAATACGGCAGTCTTGAGCCGAGCCTTATAAGCGCTCTGGGCGATATTTTGGCTGAAAATCCCGCTTTTAGGCTTTATGATTCTTTTGGAAATATGGTTTTTGAAAACACAGCCGGCGCAGAGCTTATTGACGCTCTGCTCTCGGAGCTTTATGAAGACGAGAAAAAAGAGACTTTTGATCCCGACTATGAGCTGATTTTTGCCGCCGAAGATTTTGAGCTTAAGCTTAAAATTTGCGCCGAGGAAAAGACCTTTTATCTTTACTCCGACGATTTCGACAAGGCGCTCCTTGTGGATAAAAGTTTTTCCGAGTTTATGAGAGGACTTTTCAGGCTGAGCTTGGGCTCTTGAGAAGTCTAAAATCCATTATTTTACTGTCCGTGTAATGCGATAATACATATGTGACACAATAAAAAAGAAAAAGAGAGCCCTTTGGTATAATAGATTTGCAAGAATCGTTAACCAAGAAAGAAAGGAGCTCTCTCATGAAAAGTATAACAGAAGGCATGCGTCACCGCAAGCGTATTGTAACATACGCAATCAGACACAATAACAATGCCCAGGCAGCGAGAAAGTATCACACAACAAGGCAATATGTTAGCTATTGGAGAAAACGTTACGATGGTACTCTTGAATCACTAAGGAAAAAGTCAAGGAGACCTCGTTCTCATCCAAATCAGCATACAGAGTCGGAAATTGCGCTTATTCGACATATGTATCGTCATCACAACTATCGTGGTCTTGCTCATGTTTATAGGAAGTGTTGCGACGAAGGCTATACCCGCTCGTATGACTCAATGTGCAGACAGATAAGGAAGAAGCAGCTTGACAAGCCCAAAAAGAAAGCATGTCGGAAGAAAAAGGTATCCAAGAAAATCAGAGAAGCCGAATATCCGGGTCAATTAGTACAAATGGATATTAAATATATACCTGTTGAATGCATCGGTTTTGCAAGTTATCATTCACGGTACTATCAAATAACAGCTATAGATGTATTCTCACGAAAAAGAGTTTTAAGTATAGTTAACGAGAACAGTACTTACACAACGAGTAGCTTTTTAGAAACTTTGGAAGATAAGATTGGCTTCAAGATAGAACATCTTCAGACGGATAACGGTAAAGAATTTTGCAATGATCCGGAACAAACCGACAAGAAATCCCGATTTGAAAAGATGATGAAAAAACTGGAGATTAAGCACATCCGGACAGCTCCATACAGTCCATGGGAAAATGGTCATGTTGAAAGAAGTCATAGAGAAGATGAAGAACGATTTTACCGAAAAAGACGATTTGTCAGTGAAGAAGAGATGATAAAAGCAGTCAAACGTCATGAAAGCATTAGTAACGGAACATATCGTAAGGTTCTTGATTTTAAAAGTTCCGAAGAAGTCATTCAAGAATACTTTGAAAACGCTTCTTAGGATTATATTTCATCTATCGCCTTCGTCAAGGGACGCCTTGCTTAAATCCTTGACAAAATGCTCGGATGAAATGAGATAAATTTAAAGCGATTTTGTAAACTATTTTTTATGGGCTTGTGTCACAAATGTTTGACTTCTATACACTAAAATCCATTATTTTACTGTCCGATTCTTGAAAGCACATTAAAATTGTGTTAGAATATCGCTATGTTTATTACCGCCTTAGCGGAATCTATAATTTAGTGGATGGGTGAAGTTTGTGAAACATGTCAAAATTTCGAACAATGTTATTAGGCGTCTGCCAAGATATCTTCGTCGTCTTGACGAACTTGCCGCAGCCGGTGTGGAACGCATATCCTCAAAGGAGTTGGGCGAAAGTATGAGGCTCACCTCATCACAGATAAGGCAGGACTTCAGCTGCTTCGGCGAATTCGGTCAGCAGGGCTATGGCTATAATGTTCTCGGTCTCCGCGCTGAGATTGCCTCGATTCTGGGAATGGACAGGAATTTCACTATGGTCGTTGTCGGTGTCGGCAACATAGGCCGCGCCCTTTTAGAGAGTTTCTGCTTTGAGCAATACGGCTTCAAGTTGATGGGCGCCTTCGATATTAGACCTGATATCGTCGGCAGGACGATAAACGGAGTCGAGATTCTTCATGCAGACGGGCTTGAGGAACTTATTAAGGCCGAGCAGGTTGATGCCGCCGTGCTCTGCGTCCAAAAGGCGAGCGCCAAAAGGACGGCTCATTCTCTGCTCTCTTACGGAATAAAGTCTATTTGGAACTTTACCAATGTGGAGCTGGAACTTGACGAGGAAGACATTGTTGTTGAGGACATACACTTCTCTGACAGTCTTCTCTCTATGAGTTATTATTTGGCCGAGAGCATCGACCAAGAGTCAATCAGGGCTGAGAAGGCCAAGCAGTTGAATAAGAAGGTTGCCGTTAAAAAACAACAATAGAAATTATACTCTGCTCGCAGCTCTGCGGGCAGATTTTATATCTTCTGTAGAAAATGTTTGAGGTTATTATGTCGGATACAATTGCTGCAATTGCCAGCGGGAAAGAAGTTTCCGCAATCGGTATAGTTAGAATATCGGGCGAGAGGACCATTGAGATTTTAGATAAGCTTTTCTTCCCGTTTAGCGGAAAAAGGCTCTCTTCGGCTAAAGACAAAGAACTTGTTTACGGCAAGCTTAAAACAATGGGCGGAGAACTCATAGACAGCTGCCTTTGCTCTCTGTTCAGAGCTCCGCGCTCCTACACCGGAGAAGACTGCGCCGAAGTGAACATGCACGGCTCGCCTGTAGCGATGCGGCTCTGCTTGGAGGAGCTTTTTAAGCTGGGCGCAAGGCAGGCTTTGCCCGGAGAATTTACAAAGCGAGCCTTTATAAACGGAAAAATGGATCTCAGCTCCGCCGAGGCGGTTATCGACCTTATCGACGCCGAAACGGAGGAGTTTGCCAAGAACGCCGCCTCTCAGCTTGGCGGGGCTGTGATGCGCAAGATAAACGAAATCTACTCCGCCCTCTCGGAAATTTGCTCACACTACTTTGCCTTTGTGGATTATCCCGATGAAGATATCGAGCCTTTTTTGCTGGAAGAATACAGGGATAAGCTCTCACAGGCGGCCTCGGAGCTTGAAAGACTCTTGGGGAGCTTTGAGCGCGGCAAGATAATGAAAAACGGCATAAAGGCCGCTATAATCGGCAGACCCAACGCCGGAAAATCCTCGCTTTTAAATCGTCTGCTCGGTTTTGAGAGAGCCATTGTTACGGACATTCCGGGAACAACCAGAGACACCATAGAAGAAAAGGTCAAGCTCGGCAGCCTTATTCTTAGACTCACGGACACCGCGGGTCTGAGGAAGTCGGACGACCTTGTGGAACAGTTGGGTGTGAGCCGCAGTCACGAAGCCGCCGAGAACGCCGAACTCGTAATAGCTGTGTTCGACGGCGCCGAAAACTTAAGTACGGAGGACTTTGAACTTGTGGAGCTTTGCCGAAAGGCGCCTCTTCGCCTTGCCGTCATCAACAAGAGCGACCTTCCTCAAATCATTAGCGAGCGTGACTTGCCCGACATTTTTGATAAGACGGTGAGCTTGAGCTCTAAAAGCGGTGAAGGCTTGGATGAATTGCAGAGCGCCATTGAGGAGCTCTTCCCCTTGCCGAAGGTGCCTGCGGGCGAGATACTCACAAATATGAGGCAGGCCGAATGCACTGGGACAGCACTGGGGGCCTTGAACGCCGCAATATACGCCATGGAGGACGACCTTCCTCCCGACCTTGTGCTCTCGGAGATTGAGCGCTCGATGGAAGCTCTTTCCGCAGTTTTGGGAAAGAGCGTTAAGGACGATATTATAAGCGGAATTTTCTCGAGATTCTGCGTTGGAAAATAATCCAAATTAAAAGTTTAAGCCCGAGGCGATTTAACACCTCGGGCTTTTAGTTATTCTTATAGACTTATCTTGAGCTTTTGTCGTAGGGTATGCCCTCGGCTTTCGGTGCTTTCGATTTTTTGGAGCTGAAGGCCAAAATCACCATCGAGGCTATGAAGGGCATCATATTGTATATCTCCTTTGGCCAGCCCAGAACCTGAATGAAGGTGGAGTCTGCGATGTTGGCCAGCGCCCTGAACACAGAGAAGAAGATGGCTGCAAACATGATTCTGAACGGTTTCCACTCGCCGAAGATCATAACCGCCAGAGCCAGAAAGCCCATGCCGGAAACGCCGACCTCGAAGTTCCAAGTCTGTACCGGAGGCACTATGTAGGCAAGACCTCCGATGCCTCCCAGCATACCCGAAATCAAAACACCGGCCCAGCGCAGTCCATAGACATTGATGCCTACAAAATCCGCCGCTTGGGGATGCTCGCCGCAGGCGCGAAGGCGCAGACCGAAGCGTGTTTTATAGAGAACCACATAGGATATAATGAGAATTGCAACACCGATGAAAAAGAAGGCGTTTAGCGAAACGGGGCCAATGTTTATGAGAAAGGCCGAGTTTAAGTAGCTGAGTTTGGAGCCCTGAACTCCCGAAACTCTTTTGGCGACAACAACGGCGATTGCAACCGCCAAGAGGTTAAGAGCCGTGCCGCCTATTGTCTGGTCGGCCTTGAGGTTTACTGAGGCAAAGGCCAGAAGCGATGAGAACAGGGCTCCGGCGACGGCCGCCGCCAATGTTGAGCAGAGAACTATCATGAAAGGGGCACTTCCCGGAGGCATAAGTCCTATCATTATGGCTCCGCAGAGGCCGCCTATTACCATTATGCCCTCAAGAGCTATGTTGATTATGCCCGAGCGCTCCGAGAACATTCCGCCCAGCGCGACAAGCATAAGTACAGTTGAATAGAGCAGAGTATATTTAAGCAGTAAAAACATTGCTATGCCTCCTTTGCACTTTCTTCCGGTAGGGGAGTTTGCGGCGGCTCTCCCATTTGCTCTGCTTCCTCCTCCTGAGTTGTCTTGACGAAAAGCTTTATAAGCGCGCTCTTAAAGAGGAGGACAAAGGCGCAGAGATAGATGATTATGCCCGATATGAAAGTTGCGATTTCGGGCGGGAAAACATTGGCGTTCATAAAACTGCCGCCGGTCTTTATATGTGATATGAGGAAGGCCGAGAAGATATTGCCTATGGGCGAAGAGCTTGCCAAAAGCGCAACTGCAATTCCGTCGAAACCGGCAGACGGGAGCGCCGAGGAATCCAGAGGGCTCCACTCCGCCGCGCCCGAGAGATAGTAGAGGCCGCCGCCGAGACCGGCCAGCGCGCCCGCTATCATCATCGAGAGCATGATCGACTTCTTCTCGTTTATTCCGGCATAGCGCGCGGCATCTCTGTTTGAGCCCACGCCCTTAAGCTCGAAGCCGAAAACCGTTTTGTTCATGAGTATGTGTATGACGAAGGCCATAAGTATGGCTATGAAAATCGCTATTGTCGAAGAGCGGTTTTTGAAAACGACATTTAGTCCGAGGCTTGGTATGAGCGCCGACGGGTTTACCGCTCTTAGGGCATAGCTCTTTGTGGTTCCGGTATCGAACATCGGGCCGTGGCCCGCACCGTAGATTATGGTGTTTATACCGTAGAGTCCTATCCAGTTGAACATTATCGAGCTTATTACCTCGTTTATGTTGAGATAGGCCTTTAAAACACCGGGAATGAGTCCCCAAAGAGCTCCGAAGACCACAGAGGCAATTAAACAGACCGGCCAGGGCAATTTGAGCACTATGGCGCAGAAAAGCGCTCCGAAGGCTCCGAGCGAGTATTGGCCTGCCGCCCCTATGTTGAAGAGACCTGTCTTGAAGGCGAAGCTGACCGAAAGACCGCACATGATGAGGGCAGTGGCCGTTACTATCTCGCGGCCAACGCCCATGGGCGGCAGATAGAAACCTCCCTTTAATATCTGTTTCATGCCCGAATCGAAAGCGAGGGCTATCACATTGGCAAAGCCGGCCTCTCCCGTTTTGGAAAGAGTGATGAAACTGAGAACGCAGAGCGCCAGGAAGCCGACTATGAGGCCTATGATTACGCAAATCACCGAGGCACCGGCGTTGAGTAGCCCCTCGCTGCCAAGTCTCTGCCTGCTGTTATTTTTCATCTTAAAATCCCTCCATTCTCTTGGCTCCCGCCATATAGAGACCGAGTTCTTCCATGCTCACCTTATCCGGGTCGAGATCCGCCACAATCTCGCCTTCGTACATCACCAAAATTCTATCGGGCAGTGAAATTACTTCCTCAAGCTCCAATGAGACCATAAGAACGGCATCTCCCTTGTCTCGCCGCTCTATGAGTTTTTTGTGTATGAACTCAATGGCGCCGACATCCAAACCTCTTGTGGGCTGTACTGCCAAAAGAAGTCTGGGATCTTTATCTACCTCTCTTGCGATTATTGCCTTTTGCTGGTTGCCGCCCGACATTTTGCGCACAATCGAGTCGCTGCCTCTGCCCGAACGTATATCATACTGCTCTATGAGCCTGTCGGAAAATTCTCTTACGTTATCGAACTGTAGGAAGCCGTTTTTTTGAAAATCCTCGGTCCAGTAGGTCTGAAGAACAAGATTTTGCTGGAGCTGGAAATCTAAAATCAGCCCGTGCTTGTGCCTGTCTTCGGGGATGTGGCTCATGCCGAGTTTGGATCGCTCGCGGATTTTGCTTCGGCTTATATCTTCTCCGCAAAGTTCTATCCTGCCTCCGCTTATAGGAGAAAGTCCGCTGATACCGTGTATGAGCTCTGTTTGACCGTTGCCGTCGATACCTGCGATGCAGACTATTTCTCCCGCCCTCACCTCGAACGAGACACTTTTAACGGCATCCCGCTTATGTTCTCCGGAGAGTACGGAGAGGTTTTCGAGCTTTAAAACCACATCGCCAAGCTCGGCTTCTTTTTTTGTGACCTTAAATTCTATGTCGCGGCCGAGCATCATTCGGCTGAGTTCTTCCTTGCTGCTGTCTTTTACATTCACGGTGCCCATGCTCTGACCCTTGCGCAGAACTGTCACCCTGTCGGCAACGCTCATTATTTCGGCCAGTTTGTGCGTTATAAAGAGGATGCTCTTGCCCTCTTCACACATCTTTTTCATCATGGCCATGAGCTCTCTTATCTCCTGAGGTGTGAGCACGGCGGTCGGCTCGTCGAAGATGAGAATGTCGTTGTCTCTGTATAGCATCTTGAGAATTTCCGTTCGCTGCTGCATACCGACAGTTGCGTCTTCGATGAGTTTGTCGGGCTCAATCTCGAGTCCGTAGTCGCGGGAGAGCTTAAGCACTTTCTCACGCGCTTCCTTTTTTTCTAAAAAGCCGAATTTCTGCGGCTCGTTTCCCAGTATTATATTTTCGAGAACCGAAAAGCACTCGACAAGTCTGAAGTGCTGGTGTACCATGCCTATGCCGAGCGCATTCGCATCGTTGGGGTTTCTTATAACCTGTTCCTTGCCATTTATGAAAATCTGTCCGTTATCGGCACTGTAGAGCCCGAAAAGTATGCTCATAAGCGTGGATTTTCCGGCTCCGTTCTCCCCCAAGAGCGCATGGATTTCTCCCCTTTTAAGGCCGAGACTTATGTTGTCGCAGGCTTTAATACCGGGAAAGCTCTTTGTGATATCCTTCATATATACAACAAAGTCTTCCATAAAAAGCTCCTTTATTTTTCTCTTTGCACGTTCTATAATATAATACAGTATTTTTCCGTTTGTAACAAGATTCGCTCTGAAATTCTCTTGATTTTGAAAAAGGTTTTTAAAATGAATGCAAATAAAGCTATTTGTCACATTGTAGCGGCCGCCGACTTTGACCCGAGATATTTTGCTCCGCGCAAGGGCGACTTTATCATCGCCGCGGATGCCGGTCTGCTTCATCTAAAAAAACTGAAGATAAGCCCCGACCTTGTTTTGGGCGACTTCGACTCTGTGGGCTTTGTGCCTGCTGAGGGCAGAGTTGAGCGTATTCCCGTGAAAAAGGACTTTACCGACAGCCATTATGCGCTTATGCGGGCAAAGGAGCTCGGCTTTGACACCGTTTTTTTATACGGCTGCACAGGCGGCGCGCGTTTTGACCACTCGCTCGCAAACCTCGAGGCGCTGCTCTGGGCGGAAGAAAACGGTCTTAGAGCCTTTATGATCGGCGCGGGATTTTGCATGAGCACAATTAAGGGCGCATCCTTGAGCTTTCCCGCAAAGAGATTAGAAACCCTATCTCTCTTTCCTTTCTGCGGAACGGTTGAAAACGTGAGCGCTAAAAACTGTCTTTATGAGCTTGAAAACGCTACGCTCTCCCCCACCGAAACACTGGCCGTATCGAACAGCTCTGAGGGGAACGCTGTTATAAGCTCGCCCGACGGGGCAATACTTGTATATTGGGATTTTCATCCCGGAGATGAACTTCCGAAATACAAGCGCTTTTAATCTTTGTTATCTGCACCTTGCCTTTTTCGGCGTTTTTAGCTATAATTCTCACTGCGCCTTTGAGCAAGATTTATGGACAGGTATCGAAGTGGTCATAACGAGCCTGACTCGAAATCAGGTGACGGGCAACCGTCCGTGGGTTCGAATCCCACCCTGTCCGCCACATTTTGTCCGAAAACCCGGAATAAAGCCGGATTTTCGGACATTTTTCTTTGTTTTTTGCACTTTTTTTGAAAAATATGAAGCAGCCGTTCATCACATGGCCGCTATCAGTACCTTTACTCCTATCATATTGATTGCTCTTGTTATGTTGTAGGCCAGAAAACTCAGCCCCAGCTCTGCTGAGGCTTTTTCTTTGCCCTTACACAGTAAATAATGTGCACCGTTATACCATTTTACCGTTCCGAACGGATGCTCAGAAAGACACATTCGCTCTTTTAACTTTTCTTTGTTGTCTTCTATGCGCAATACTACCTTTTTCTTCGGCACGTGTCCCGTATCAAGAGTGTGGTTATTTGGACTGATTCTTGCATTCGGCGGTATTGCCTGTACAGACCCGGTGAGAACCCCGAACATTTTTACAGGTACACAGTCTGTTTCAGGGCCAAAGCTGACCTCTTTCCATTCCGCATTTGTACATTTGTTTTTACAAGCTCGACAACTTTCTTTATCTTTGTATACCGTATTTCTGCCGCGTTTTTTGGAATACCGAAGCTCATGTCCCATGGGGCAGATTACTCTTCCCTCGGAATCTCGTACAAAACAACTGATTGCTCCTTTGGTCTGTAATTCCACTGTGATGCCGCTGCCCTCATAGATATTAGGCAAAACTCCCGCTTTTATGCACTTCTCGATATCTTCCCGTTTTGTGGAATTTCGCTCTTCTTCCGTTATCTCATTTTCCTCATAGGGCAGGTCATAGCTTCGCTCTTCCTTGTCGTACTTCAGAGCAACCGTAGGAGCTGTTCCGTCGTAGATACAATCTAATATATCTGCCTTGCTTTCATAACCTTTATCCGCAACAACCGATATTGTCGATACTTCCAGCTGCTCCTTGGCTTGTGATGCAAGCTTAGATAAAAGTCCTTGATCTGTATTGCGGTTTGTAACCTCATACTCCGCTATCATATGGCTCCCGCTGTCAACTGCCGTCTGTACATTGTAGCAACAGTGAAATCCGTCTTTTGAGTGCATTCGTCTGGCTTCAGAATCTGTCGTCAATATCTGCCGTTCTCCGCTTTCAAGAAGCTCTTTTAAAATACCTCGTATTTTTCTTGGCGAGTACGAAGTTCTTCTACTGCCGCTTTTACCTTGCCGTTTTCTTCTTCTGTTGCAGGTTCCGATTGGTCGCACTCTTCCATTTCCTCAAGATATTTCTTTATCTTCTCATCTATATGTGCCAGCTTCTTTTCCAATACCTCTTTATTGTAGCAATTATCTTTACTGTTTACTGCTCGTATTTTGCTCCCGTCTATTGCCAGAAGCTCTCGATTATATAGTCCAAGCTTTATACACAGTTTTCCAAAGGCGCGAAATGTATTGCGTATTGCAGATGCATTTTCCTTTCGAAAATCTGAAATAGTCCGAAAGTCAGGCTTTAACTCTCCAAGCAGATAGAAAAGTTCTATGTTCCTCCTGCATTCTCTCATCAGCATACGGCTGGAGCGAATTCGATTGAGATAGCCATAAATATACAGTTTCAATAAATCTCTCGGATCATAGGCAGGTCGGCCGGTCTGAGCAGGTTGGGATTTTGAAAATCCCAATCCTTCCATATCCAAAGAATCTACAAATGCATCAATCACCCTAACCGGGTTTTCATCATCTAAATAGTCCTCAACACATTCAGGCAGAAAGCTGATTTGCATACGATCTCTCTTTTCTATATACTTCATCTTTTTCGCTCACCTCTTGCACTATTTTAACATATTTCAGCCCTTCTTTCCCACTTTTCGGACAGTCTGACCAAATTTTGTCCGAAAATCCGGAATATAGCCGGTTTTTCGGACATTTTTCTTTGTTTTTTGTACTTTTTCGCAAAATATAAAGTGCTTATTCGGAATGAAATATTTCCGCATAAGCAATAATGTTTTACTCTTTTTTTAATGATGCAAAAGTTGATGGTGTGAAATATGCTCTTTTCGGGCTTTGGCCTTGCATTATTTTAATAAGAGCAAATGAACCGCTGTAATATTTTGAATCGTCAGTTTTTCTGTTATCTGTTTTTCCTGCGAGAGCAAGCAATCCCCGCAGGCTTAATGCTTACGGGGTTTTTGTTATAAAATGTTTATTGACGCAAATCAATATTCAATGCAATCTTAACTTAAACGATAATTTGTTTTGTTGAGGAGTTGTTAAATATGAACATAGTAAAAGAGAAAATTAAAAAAGGCGAAAAGGTGATTGGAACCTTTTTTGAGTTGGGCGGACAGACTGCGGTTGAAGCGCTCGGAATAGCGGGATTGGATTTTATCATTATAGATTGCGAGCACTATTCCTTTCGATGTAGAGAGCGCCATGGAACTTATCAGGGCGGCGGAATTAAAAAATCTTACCCCTTTTGTAAGGGTAAAAGATACCACAAGACCTTCAATACTGAAAATGCTGGATATCGGCGCAAAAGCTCTGATTATTCCCTGTATAGAAACAGTGGAACAGGTTGAAAAAATCGTAGAGTTCGGAAAATATTATCCGCTTGGAAAGAGAGGCTTTTTCTTTTCGAGAGTCGGAGAATACGGAAATTCTCCCGATGCCGCAAGCATGGACAGATATATGGAGATAAATAACGAAAACACCATGATTATTCCGCAGTGCGAAACTCTCGGCTGCTTGGAAAATATCGAAACCATTGTCGGAATGGCCGGTGTGGACGGAATTTTGTGGGTCGTCTTTTGACCTATCCATAAGCCTCGGAATTCCGGGGCAATTTAAGGAACAAAAATTCGTCGATGCAATCGAAAGAGTAAAGAGCGCTTGCAAGAACGCCGGAAAACCTTTATTTATCTATACGGTAAATGCGGAAGCCGCAAATGAATATTTGTCTCAGGGCATGGACGGAGCTGCAATAAGCACCGACGTCAATGTGTATATTGATGCATATAAAGACTTGCTTGGTAAAATAAAGTGTAAGTTATTAAAGCCGTTGTTAAAGCATTAAAATAGTAAATTTCGTCAAAAACTAAAAACCCTGTAAGCTCAAATGCTTGCAGGGTTTTTTTATTGTAGCACTTTAGTGCGATTTCAAATGTCGAAGACATTTGAAATCAATAAACCACCTGCTATGCAGGTGGAATGAAAGAAAGCTTTAGCTTAAAGTAAAAAACCTCCAGTGATATACTTTCTTTAGATTTGCCAATCAAAGAAAGAAACAAAGGAGGTTCCATCCATGGATAAGAATAGTTTATCACATACACGCTGGGAGTGTAAATATCACCTGGTGTTTGCCCCAAAGTATCGTTGTATAGAAGTCAAACATTTGTGACACAAGCCCATAAAAAATAGTTTACAAAATCGCTTTAAATTTATCTCATTTCATCCGAGCATTTTGTCAAGGATTTAAGCAAGGCGTCCCTTGACGAAGGCGATAGATGAAATATAATCCTAAGAAGCGTTTTCAAAGTATTCTTGAATGACTTCTTCGGAACTTTTAAAATCAAGAACCTTACGATATGTTCCGTTACTAATGCTTTCATGACGTTTGACTGCTTTTATCATCTCTTCTTCACTGACAAATCGTCTTTTTCGGTAAAATCGTTCTTCATCTTCTCTATGACTTCTTTCAACATGACCATTTTCCCATGGACTGTATGGAGCTGTCCGGACGTGCTTAATCTCCAGTTTTTTTCATCATCTTTTCAAATCGGGATTTCTTATCGGTTTGTTCCGGATCATTGCAAAATTCTTTACCGTTATCCGTCTGAAGATGTTCTATCTTGAAGCCAATCTTATCTTCCAAAGTTTCTAAAAAGCTACTCGTTGTGTAAGTACTGTTCTCGTTAACTATACTTAAAACTCTTTTTCGTGAGAATACATCTATGGCTGTTATTTGATAGTATCGTGAATGATAACTTGCAAAACCGATGCATTCAACAGGTATATATTTAATATCCATTTGTACTAATTGACCCGGATATTCGGCTTCTCTGATTTTCTTGGATACCTTTTTCTTCCGACATGCTTTCTTTTTGGGCTTGTCAAGCTGCTTCTTCCTTATCTGTCTGCACATTGAGTCATACGAGCGGGTATAGCCTTCGTCGCAACACTTCCTATAAACATGAGCGAGACCACGATAGTTGTGATGACGATACATATGTCGAATAAGCGCAATTTCCGACTCTGTATGCTGATTTGGATGAGAACGAGGTCTCCTTGACTTTTTCCTTAGTGATTCAAGAGTACCATCGTAACGTTTTCTCCAATAGCTAACATATTGCCTTGTTGTGTGATACTTTCTCGCTGCCTGGGCATTGTTATTGTGTCTGATTGCGTATGTTACAATACGCTTGCGGTGACGCATGCCTTCTGTTATACTTTTCATGAGAGAGCTCCTTTCTTTCTTGGTTAACGATTCTTGCAAATCTATTATACCAAAGGGCTCTCTTTTCTTTTTTATTGTGTCACATATGTATTATCGCATTACAACCTAGTGTTTGCCCCAAAGTATCGTCGACAAGAGATATATGGAAAACTAAAGGTAGATATTGGAAAAATCTTAAGAGATTTGTGCGAAAGAAAAGGAATCGAAATAATCGAAGCAGAGTTATGTAGAGATCATGTGCATATGCTAGTGAGAATACCCCGAAATTTAGTGTGAGTGGAATAATGGGCTATCTAAAAGGAAAGAGTGCCTTAATGATATTCGATCGTCATGCAAATTTGAAGTATAAATACGGTAATCGACATTTTTGGTGTAGGGGTTACTACGTTGATACAGTGGGAAAAAATGCAAAACGCATAGAGGAGTATATACGACGTCAAATACAAGAAGATCAGGTCAATGATCAAATAAGTTTGAAGGAAACAATAATAAACATCCACCCGCCAAGCGGGTGGTTTTTCACATGCGGGCATAGCCCTATGTTCTTAGCGTATGCGTCAAACGCATAATACGGTCTGCCAACTGCTTAAGGATTGCTACTTGCTGCCCTTAAAAGGGCCAGCTGACGGTATTGTTAACTGTTCTCCAAGTTTATCCTCTTTAAGCTGATTCTTGATATACTCTGCAATTCCATTTCGTGTGAGATAAACTATTTATGTCATTCATACTCATTATGAATGCCCTCCTTTTGCATTTCTGTGCAGTTGGCTGACCGCACTTTTATTCTATGCAAAAGGAGTCTTCTTTTCTACCTCATCGCTTAAGCTCTCTTGAACCACACGCCTAGCGTGTGGTTTTGCTTTTTAAAATAACCGCTTAAGCGGTCAGAGCCGCTTTAGCGGTGTTGGGAAATTAGTGCGATTGGCAAATCATTCAATGCGCCATCAGGCGCTGCTGGTAATAGGCCCTTATAGGGCGTGTGCAAACCACCGGCTTAGCCGGTGGTTATGATTGTGAAATATGATATTTTCAATGAGTTTAATTAACTTTTTATTAGGTGATAGCAGTGTTCATAAATAGGCATTGAATATTATTCGTTTGCGGTATCATCAAGCAAAAAGTCAACTGTTACACCGAAGAGTTTAGCCAGCTGCATCAGCCTACGCCCGGCAATATCATCGAGCGCAATTTCTCCCCATTCCGTCCACCAAAAAGAATTGCCTGCAGTCAACAATTGCAGGCAGTTCTTTTTTCACTCAACTCTAATCTTTTATCTGTATTTTAACTGTGTTTGAAGGATTTCGTCAAAAACGTGAGAATAAAATACAATTATTTTTAGTGATGTCGTCTAAAAACTTAGATTTTCGAAATTATTTCTTTGAAGAAACTACTTAACAACTAAAACGGAAATTTCACTGGTGTGTAGAATCTTAATTGAGATGCTGCCTAGGATAGCCCCCGAGAAAGCTCCCAAGCCTCTGGAGCCCATTATAATAAGATCCGCTCGCTCTCTATTTGCACAGGCAAGTATTTCACCTGCTATGTCACCTACTAAGGCCTGAATCTCAACTCTTTCGCTCATGTCTCCAAAATCTTCCTTTATTTCAAGCAACCTTTTTTTCGTATATTCAACCTTACTAGCTAATATGTCATCCAAATAACCCATTAATCCATCACGGACTCCATGTGCTGGCCTCGTTACTACGGTTACCAGAATAACGTCGGAATCATACTTTAATGCCAAATCTTTCGCAACTTGGCAAGCCTTTTTTGCCGATTCAGAACCGTCCATCGGCACCAAAATCTTTTTCATTGCTACCATCCTTTCTATGTTTTAATATGCGTTGTATATAATTATAGTAACACATTTTGCTTCTTTATTGTATAAAAACTTTATATTTTCCCACATTCTCTTTTTTCCTTATATTTTTGAGCTCTTATTTTTGCGAAGTTGTTTTTTACAGTTTTTCAGAAAACTCAGCATATGAAGATGCTTTTTGACACGGATAAATATTCTATGTTATAACTTAAGTGATGTATTATTTTGTTAAGGAGCGGAAAATATGAATATAGTGAAAGAGAAAATTAAAAAAGGCGAAAAGGTGATTGGAACCTTTTTTGAATTGGGCGGACAGACTGCGGTTGAAGCGCTCGGAATAGCGGGGTTGGATTTTATCATTATAGATTGCGAGCACGGTCCTTTCGATGTAGAGAGCGCCATGGAATTTATCAGGGCGGCGGAATTAAAAAATCTTACCCCTTTCGTAAGGGTAAAAGACACCACAAGACCTTCGATACTGAAAATGCTGGATATCGGCGCAAAAGCTCTGATTATTCCCTGTATAGAAACAGTGGAACAGGTTGAAAAAATCGTAGAGTTCGGAAAATATTATCCGCTCGGAAAGAGAGGCTTTTTCTTTTCGAGAGTCGGAGAATACGGAAATTCTCCCGATGCCGCAAGCATAGACAGATATATGGAGATAAACAACGAAAACACCATGATTATTCCGCAGTGCGAAACTCTCGGCTGCTTGGAAAATATTGAAACCGTTGTCGAGATGGCCGGTGTAGACGGAATTTTTGTGGGTCCTTTTGACCTATCCATAAGTCTAGGAATTCCGGGGCAATTTAAGGAACAAAAATTTGTTGATGCTATTGAAAGAGTGAAGAGCGCTTGCAAGAGCGCCGGAAAACCCTTGTTTATCTATACGGTAAATGCGGAAGCTGCAAATGAATATTTGTCTCAGGGCATGGACGGAGCCGCAATAAGCACCGACGTAAATGTTTATATTGATGCATATAAAGACTTGCTTGGTAAAATAAATAAATAGAATATTGAAGTTATTGAAGCATTGCTTTTGCATCATTCACCTTTGAAGTTATTCTTTTGATTACAAGAATGGTATACCCAAAACGTCTTCTTATCGCCGCGTTTCCTACGTGAGCCAACATAGACCCCGCCGGACCCTGTCCGAAAAGCCCCGGAATCCCAGGGCTTTTCGCGTTTTTATAGCTGTTTTCAGAGCATTTTTAAGGACTTGTTCTAGCGGTTGAAAAGAACACATTACATCGTCATAAAACATTCTCAAGTGCTTGGGCATTGTACTTTCTAAAATCGGCTATTATCCAAAAATCCGATATAGGCCGGTTAAAAAGAAAACCGGCTGCATACGATTATAAGATTTCTGCTGTAACGATTTTTATTGAATTATTCGTATAGATAAAGCATGCTTCTGACACTCATCTCCAAGGCACCGGCAAGATTCCCCGTTCTCTGGCCTCATAGATATTAACCCAGCCATAACCTGCTTCGTTTGATTCGACCTTTGGGCCATCATTGCTCCAGCTTTTGAATCCATAATTCACCGCGGCATTGAAATCCGCCTGTCCTATAAGCGTAGTCTCTATAAAATAGTAATTAGAGGTTTCCTGATCAGTGCGGACAGCTAAATATGCATGTCCCGGTATAAGAACGATGGAGCATTCCACATCTATAGCTTCAACTGCGGATGCAAACAGGAACACCAGTTCTATACAGTTGCCTCCCGACTGTTCCATCACTTCGTAAGGCAGCCGCATTCTTTGCGATTTTTCCAGTGTAAAAGAGACCCAAGTGCTCACATATGTCAGGTTATAATCCTTTTCGGCCTGCCATATTGCCTGCAGTCGATCCCAAACTGCACCGTCCTCATCATTTGTGTATCCACTATATCCAGACCACATTTGTCCGGTGGATGTATAGTCTGCCGCACGCCGGAGAAGTTCTTCCACCACGGGATCATTCGGGGTAACATAAGCAGCCAGAAAATCATGATTCTCCTGCAAATCAAATCCGTCTACCCACGTATAGTCGCGGCGTGAGTATAGTAAAATTTCTTTGCTTTCATTTAAAAGAAGATCATCTTCGCCATCACTAAGGAGCAACGTAACTCGGATTACGAAATTCGCATAGCGTTGAGCATTTAGCTTATCCATAGACTCAGGGATTAAGCGCGGATTCTGGCGGATTTCCTTGCATTCTCCAGGCGCAACTTCGACAGTATCAGACGATACAGTACTATATCCGTCTATTTCCGTCTCCACCAGAAACGTTGAAGTTTCATTGCTATTGTTGGTCAAATAAATCTCTGCAAAATCGTCCAGCACAGTTTCATACAGGTGGTAGTAAGTCGTGATCAATTCGCGTGTATAAACATATTCGATAAAAAAAGCAGGACCTTTATCGATATCAGGCGTGACCTCTTCGGCCGGAACTTCTTTTGAAGCTGTATCGGGTGTGGGTGCAACTGTTTTTGCGTCCGAACAGCCGCTTTGCAGGATTAAAAATATAATTAAAAATAGCAATACTGCAATTTTTCTTCTATGTTTCATATTTATCATCCTTTCGCAAAAAACATGATTATTCTTTTTAATATCTTCTAATATCAAGTACATTTGGTATTGTATGTTAATGCAGTTTCCTTCTAAATCAAATATAAGGAGATTTGTGTAACAAAAAGCCGCCTCCCAAATAAACTGCCGTTGTATAGGAAAAGTTAAGAAACACACCTGATACTCTTCGTTAGAGTCGATAACAGATTATATGTTCGCTTTGTATCTGCTTATCTAAACATTGCCTTATTTTTAGGATGACGGTTTTAAATTTCCAGCCGTTTGCCTTTGCAATTTCTTTTATGGTTTTCGGGATGGCACCAAAATCAAAGCTGTATTCGTAAACTTTGCCTTCCGGTCCGTATTGTACGCTCTCGACTTTGCGAAACGGGGTTCCTCCGCTCTGCATCGCAGAGCCCGCACTCATACCAAAGGAAACGCCGCTGCTATTTTATGTGGTTTTTCATACATGTTTATTGTTTGTTATGTCTCATCTGCAAAATCTTTGATTCATGGTGGATTTTTTTTGCCCGTACTGAAACTTGCGTCCAGCAATTCTACATCAATTACAAGATCGGTATGGGCATCTGACATTGTCTACAGGCCAATTGCGGTAAACTGAGACTCAATTTGAGAAAGTATCTGTTCTTTCACCTCCATCGTTCGCGTTCCTTTGCAAGATGTGTTGTGTACACCAATCTACAGCTCTAAAATAATTCCCTTGATTCGTCTATAATTTTCTTTCGTCTTTTTTAAACTTAACTGCTTATTTAATTCTTACTTTACGGCGTGTCCGCCTTGTGATTGTATTTTAAGGCGGAGTGTTTCGCCTTGTCAAACCATATTTTCTGTTTTTTCAATATTTTCAGAAGCTTGTGAAATCCGAATAATTCCGAGGGGACAGACTGCCGTTAAAGCGCTCGGAATAGCGGGATTGGATTTTATCATCATAGATTGCGAGCACGGTCCTTTCGATGTAGAGAGCGCCATGGAACTTATCAGGGCGGCGGAATTAAAAGATCTTACCCCTTTTGTAAGGGTAAAAGATACCACAAGACCTTCAATACTGAAAATGCTGGATATCGGCGCAAAAGCTCTGATTATTCCCTGTATAGAAACAGTGGAACAGGTTGAAAAAATCGTAGAGTTCGGAAAATATTATCCGCTTGGAAAGAGAGGCTTTTTCTTTTCGAGAGTCGGAGAATACGGAAATTCTCCCGATGCCGCAAGCATGGACAGATATATGGAGATAAATAACGAAAACACCATGATTATTCCGCAGTGCGAAACTCTCGGCTGCTTGGAAAATATCGAAACCATTGTCGGAATGGCCGGTGTGGACGGAATTTTTGTGGGTCCTTTTGACCTATCCATAAGCCTCGGAATTCCGGGGCAATTTAAGGAACAAAAATTCGTCGATGCAATCGAAAGAGTAAAGAGCGCTTGCAAGAACGCCGGAAAACCTTTATTTATCTATACGGTAAATGCGGAAGCCGCAAATGAATATTTGTCTCAGGGCATGGACGGAGCTGCAATAAGCACCGACGTCAATGTGTATATTGATGCATATAAAGATATATTGAGTAGAATAAACAGATAATATGATGTTGCAATTATTAAAACATTAAAAATAAATTTTCAAGGCTGTTGGACTTTATGATTTTTAGGGACTATAAAACATCCGGCGCGAGCTTTTAAAGCTCGCGCCGGATACTTTTGTTATCGCTTGATAATTTGTTTTAATTATTTCTGTGCAAAATGCAGGAAGAAGTAGCCCATGGATGTATATCCAACATTGCTGAGACCCTTCATGCAGTAGGCGTTGGTGTAGTAGTATACAGGTGAAACGGGGAATCCACCTTCACCGAAGAGGGCTTCCTCCGCCTTGTAGAGCAGCGCATCTCTATCAGCATCTGCGGGCATCTTCTTGGCATCGGCAATGAACTTGTCGAACTCGGGATCGGAATAGAGTCCGTAGTTATAGGAGTTGCCGGTCGTCATCAGCTCAAGATATGTGATGGGATCGTTGTAGTCGGCAATCCATCCGAGTCTGGCAACGCCGAATTTGTGCTCGCCGAGACCCGTGGTGTATGTTCCCCACTCCTGGTTCTCGAGGTTAATTTTAATTCCGAGCACTTCGCCCCAGTCGTGGCCGCAGGCTTCGGCAATCGCCTTGTGAGCCTCGGAAGTGTTGAAGTTGTAGACCAAGGTTGTGTTGGCATCCCACTTGCCCTCTGCGACAGCCTCATCATAGAGCTCTTTTGCAAGAGCGCAGCGGCCTGCGTAGGTGGTGAGGTCGGCATCGGGATACATCTTTGCAAGTGTGTTGTATATTGCGCCGAGCTCGGAAGCGCCCTCCGAGAAGTCTGCGCCTGTGGAATCAAGTATGCCGGAAGCTACGAAGCCGGTGGCAGGAACCTGTCCGCCCTGTGTAACATTCGTGACTATATTCTCTCTGTCCATTGAGAGAGTCAAGGCCGCTCTTACTCTCCAATCAGTGATCTTGTCGCAGTTCAGGTAGAGATAGTAAGTTCCGACATAGGGGTTGATGAAGCAGTCGCCGCTTGCCTTAAGAGGATCTATCATGTCTGTCGGGAAGCTGTCGATAAAGTCATACTCGCCGTTTTGGTAGGCAGACAGAATGGCTGTCTCGGAGTCGGAGAGATGCCAAACGATTTCGGCAGGTCCGAGATTATCCACATCATAGTACATCTCGTTGGGAACCATCTTGATGTAGGAGTCGTGCGCCCACTCGCTCACCTTGTAAGCGCCGTTTACAACGATGTTTTCGGGCTCTGTCCAAGTGTCATTGCCCTCGACAACGTCCTCACGCAGAGGAACCAGCGCTGAGAACGCGCACATCTCGATGAAGTAGGGGCAGGGAGCTTCAAGCGTAACCTCGAGCGTCTTGTCGTCAAGAGCCTTAACTCCGAGCTCTTCTACTTTCTTTTCTTCATTCTGAATGGCTGCTGCATTCAAAACTACGCCGTCAAGGAAGTAGCCATAGTCGGCGCCAGTGGCGGGATCGACAAGTCTTCTCCAAGAATAAACCCAGTCGCCAGCCTTTACGGGCTCGCCGTCGGACCAGAATATGTCGTCCCTGAGCTTGAAGGTGTAGGTGCACATGTCTTCGGAAACCTCATAGGATTCTGCCTGACCGTAAACGACCTCTGTGTCACGCACATTGGGGTTTTCAGCGGGAAGGGCAGCGGGATGTGCATCAATCATCTTATACTTCATAAGGTTTTCGAACTGATGCTGTGTGTAGGTGGAGCCGTCCACGGAGGCCACGAGGTTCGGGTCTATCGTTTCGGGTTCGGATGCAATGCATGCATTTACGGTGTAGCCTTCTGCTTCGGGTTCTGCCGGAGTCTCTGCCTTATCGGCAGGTGCGGCAGGCGCGGGAGCGCCGCAAGCAGCAAGAGCAAGTACCATGCAAATCGCAAGCACTAATGTGATTAGCTTTTTCATTTTTTCCTCCTTTTAAATGATTCTAAAATTTATTTGCAAGCCTTAACGGCTTAGCAGCTGTTTAAAATCCGCACTTTCTGCGGGAATGTAAGCCAAAGCTCTTCGAGCAGGCTCTTTTCGTCTTAAGATTATATTCGTTAGAGTTTTCCCTGCTCCAGCAGGTGACAGGCCGCAAAGTGCCCCGAACCGTACTCGCGCAGAACGGGAAACTCTTTTTTACAGATTTCCTCTGCGTAGGGACAGCGGGTATGGAAGCGGCATCCGCTCGGCGGGTTTATGGGGCTGGGTATCTCGCCTTCAAGCAGCAGTCTCTGTCTTGCCCTGGTCTTGTCGGGATCCGGAATCGGCACTGCCGAAATCAGGGTTTTGGTGTATGGATGTATCGGGTGGTTGCAGAGTTCAAAGCTTTCGGCAAGCTCCACCATACTTCCAAGGTACATTACGCCTATACGATTGGAAATGTGCCTTACGACGGATATGTCGTGAGCTATGAACAAGTAGGTCAGATGCCTCTCTCTCTGCAGATCTTCCAAAATATTTATTACCTGCGACTGTATCGATACATCCAGGGCGGATATCGGCTCGTCGCAGACTATGAACTCGGGCTCGACAGCAAGCGCTCGGGCTATTCCGATTCTCTGCTGCTGGCCACCTGAGAACTCGTGCGGAAATCTGTTGGAGTGCTCCGTGTTGAGACCAACCTCTTCAAGCAGATAATTTATGCGGTCGCGGCGCTCATTTTTAGCCTGATAGAGCCCGTGTATGTCCAAAGCCTCTCCCACAATCTCGCCCACTGTCATTCTCGGGTCGAGCGAGGCGCTGGGGTCTTGGAATATTATCTGCATTTTGCGCCTGTAAGGCAGCATGGGAACGGCAATCTTCTCTTCGCTGTCGAATATTGTTGTTCCGTCGTAAACTATCTTGCCGCTGTTGGGCTCGTAAAGTCTTATGATTGTGCGTCCCAGCGTTGTTTTGCCGCAACCGGACTCTCCAACCAAGCCCAGAGTTTCTCCCTTGTAAATATAACACGAAACGGATTCTACTGCATGTACATACTGTTTTTTTCCGAAACCGGCATTTACGGCAAAATATTTTTTTAGATTTTCTATTTCGAGGAGTTTTTTGCGTTCTTCCATTTTATGCCTCCTCGCTCTCTGCGCCGCTCAAGGTGTTTTCCTCAGCCGTCTCGTTCTTTTGCACATTCGATAGCACGCTGTCCTGAAAGTGCAGCCAGCAGGCCGATATGTGTCCCTCTCCCACTTCGGCAAAGGGGGGCTTTTTTGAGAGGCATATCTTTCTGCACTCACTGCAGCGCGGTCCGAAGTTGCAGCCCTTGGGGGGATCGAGCAAGTCTATCGGAGTGCCTTCTATGGGTATGAGCCGCTCCTGCTTTTCCTCATCGAGCCTCGGCATTGAAGCGAGCAGGGCTTGGGTATAGGGGTGTTTCGGCTTATAGAATATGTCGTTCACATTCCCCTGCTCCACTATTTTACCCGCATACATAACCGACACCTTATCACAAATCTCCGCAACAACACCGAGGTTGTGTGTGATAAAGATAATCGATGTGTTTTCTTTTTGCTGCAGAGTCTTCATAAGCTCGAGTATCTGAGCCTGAATTGTGACGTCGAGCGCGGTTGTGGGCTCGTCGGCTATAAGGAGCTTCGGTCTGCAGATAAGCGCCATGGCTATCATGGCTCTCTGCCTCATGCCGCCGGAAAACTCGTGCGGGTACTGTTTTATACGCTTTTCGGGATTGTTTATTCCCACAAGCTCGAGCATCTTTTTCGCTCTTTCAAGAGCTTCTTCTTTTGTAATCGTCTTATCGTGGCAGGTCAGAGCCTCCATAAGCTGATTGCCTATTGTATAGACGGGGTTTAAGGATGTCATGGGATTTTGAAATATCATGGAGACCTTGTTTCCGCGAAAATCCCTCATCTGTTCTTCGCTGAAATCAAGTACATTCTCGCCCTCGAAAAGTATACTCCCGCCTGTTACGCGGCCGGGGTCTTGGAGTAAACCGATTATTGAGTAGGCTTCTACGGATTTTCCCGAGCCCGACTCACCTACAATACCCATAACTTCGTTGTATCCGAGCTTATAGCTTACGCCGTCTACCGCTTTTACCTCTCCGGCAGGCGTGAAGAAGGAGACCTTGAGATCTTTAATTTCAAGAAGGTTTTTTGCATCAGCCATCGTCTAACCTCCTATTTCTTTAGACGCGGATCGAGCGCGTCACGCAGTCCGTCGCCGACAAGATTGAGCGTAAGTACTATTATTGTAAGCGTCACCGCGGGATATACAAGTCTGTATGGGAATATGGTTATCGTTGCCAGCGCATCCGAGCACAGCGAGCCCAGGCTTGCCATCGGGGCGGAAACACCCAAGCCGAGGAAGCTGAGGAAGGACTCGAGGAATATTGCGCTCGGTATTTGCAGACAGGTTGTTATTACAAGAGCTCCCACGCTGTTGGGAAGCAGATGCCTTTTTATTATCCTTCTGTTTCCCGCACCCAATGCTATTGCGGCGGTGACAAATTCCTGCTGCTTCAGCTGCAGGACCTGTCCTCTGACTATTCTCGCCATTGTCACCCAGTAGAGCAGGGCAAAAGTTATAAATATGCTTATAACTCCGCTGCCGAGAGGGGCGAGAACTTTTGCCAAGAAAAAATTGCTTTTATCGAACCATACGTTCAGCGGGTCTTTTATTACGACCTGGAGCAAGAGCACTATGAGCACTTCTGGAATCGAATATATGAGTTCGACTATGCGCATCATCACAAAGTCGACACGCCCGCCTATGTATCCCGATATGGAACCGTATATCGAGCCTATGAACAAGACTATTATGGCCGCTATGATACCTATCATTATGGAAACGCGGGCGCCGTACATGGTTCTTGCCATAAGGTCTCTTCCCACTGAGTCGGTGCCGAACACATGCGGGAAGACGGTCTTCACCGTTTTAAGCTCTTTTGCTCCCTCTGCCGGAGTTTCGGTGAAAGGGATATTTTGAGAAGCTGCAATGCTGCCGTCCTCGCCTATATCCTTCATATCTATCATGACGAGGCTTGCCTCTCCCGTCCCGGGGCTCACTGCGATTATCTTATTTTCTATGTAGCCCTTTGATGAGAAGGCGTAGGTTTTTCCCTTATACCTGATGAAATAGTCGCCCGGATCCAATGCGGTTATGCTTCCCGGCTGCAGAGCCGTTGCAAAAAAAGCTTCGAGCTTGTCTGAGACATCTTTCACCTTTTGTTCGTCTGCGGAAAATTTCATGGGAGCAAGTTTTTGAGACGAGCGGTATTGGTCGCCATAACCATATGGTATCAGAAGCGGCCCTACAAAGGCAAATATAAGGCAGAGTGTGAATACAAAAAGCGCTGCCATCGACACCTTGTTTTCCTTAAATCTCCTTGCCGCATCGCGCCAGTAGGAAACGCTCTTGCGTTTCTCCACCATGCTTTGCTTTTCGCTTTCGTTTGCCGGAGCAAAGTCTTCCGCCGTAAGCTCGAAGGCTTCGGTTATAGGTGAAGGATCAACATGGAAGGGGCTTATCTTTGAAAAATCCATGTTTAAGCCTCCTTATTTGTGAGGGTTATGCGCGGGTCCACTATTTTATAAGCAATATCCACCATAAGGTTCATGAAAATTACAAGTGCCGAAAGAACCGTTGTGGTCGCCATAATTATGGGATAATCGCGCGACAAGACGCTCTGCACATAGTATCTGCCGAGGCCCGGTATTGAGAATGTGGACTCGACAACAAAGCTTCCCGTTATTATGCCGGCTGTTACAGGTCCAAGGTATGTGATGACGGGAATAAGGCTGTTTCTCAGCGCGTGCTTGAGAACTATTTTGCCTGTCTTCACACCCTTTGCCCTTGCAGTTCTGATATAGTCCTGATTGATGGCATCGAGCATGGATGTGCGAGTGAGTTTGGCTACATAGCAGACATAGTAAAACGACATAGAAATTATGGGTAAAATCATACTTTTAAAATCCGAGAGGTCACCGGATATTACATTGAAAATCTTATACTTGACTGTGAACGCCACTAAAAGCAGCGTGGCGAGAACAAAGGACGGTATGGCAACTCCGACCGTAGTCATAACTCTGAGCAGGCCATCTATCCAAGTCCCCCGCTTATATGCAGCTATACAACCCAGCGGTATCCCCAGCAATACGGCTATGGCGAGCGCAGAGAGGCCGAGCTTTATGGAAAGCTCGAACTTTCCCTGTTTAAATATGATGGTATTTACCGACGTGCCCTCTTGCATCTTCAGGGATGTGCCGAGATCCCCCTTAAGATAGCTCACAATATAGTTTTTGAGCTGAACCGGTTTGGGCTTATCAAGGCCGTATTTCTTTTCGGCAAGCTCAACTTGCCTGGGCGTGGACTTTTCGGTAAGAAAGGGGCTTCCCGGAACCGCGTCCATAAGGAAGAAGGTTATCGTCATTATCAGCAGTAATGTAAGGATTGACGCCCCTATGCGTTTTAGAATGTAAATTGTCATCAGCAAACTCCGACTTTGGATTTTTATACAGCTTTTAGTCCCTTATGCAATATCTTTGCAAGAAAAACGCGTATAAAATCCTTAATAGTTTAATACAACAGCCCGCTAAAGTCAATTTTTTATTTTTGCCTTATATTCCGCTTTTAGATTCATTGTGTGGGACTGCTTTTTCGAAAGAAGACTTTCTCAAGTTTTTTATTTTGCAGGCTTTGTCTGTAAGATTGCCGGAACCGCTTGGGCCGCTCTTTCCGTCTTGATTAAGCCCGTATAAAAAGTTAAAATGTACTTAGAACAGTTTCGGAGTTTATTTTTGAAAGGGGGCGCCGGGACATGAAAGAAAAAACCTATATAGCGATAGATCTCAAGAGCTTTTATGCCTCGGTGGAGTGCATAGAGCGCGGGCTCGACCCTATGGACACAAACCTCGTCGTGGCGGATGAGAGCCGCACTGAAAAGACTATCTGCCTTGCCGTCACTCCTTCACTAAAGAGCTTCGGCGTTTCGGGCAGAGCGAGACTTTTTGAGGCTCTGCAAAAAGTGAGGGAGGTCAACGCCTTAAGACTGCGAAAGGCTCCCGGCCGAAAATTCGAGGGCAAGTCCTGCTCTTTGTCTGAGCTCAAGAAAAATCCGGCTCTTGAGATAGACTTTTTGATTGCTCCCCCCAGAATGGCTCACTATATAGAATACAGCACCGAGATATATAAGGTATATATGAAGTATGTTGCGCCCGAGGACATGCTTGTTTATTCAATCGACGAGGTCTTTATGGATGTGAGCAAGTATCTCGGCCCTTTGAAGCTCAGCCCCAAGGACTTTGCCATGAAGATAATCATGGATGTTCTCGAAACCACAGGCATCACGGCAACTGCGGGCATAGGTCCCAATCTCTTTTTGTGCAAGGTGGCTATGGACATCGTTGCAAAACGCATGCCCTCTGACAAAAACGGCGTTAGAATTGCCCAGCTCAGCGAAATGAGCTTTAGGAAAAAGCTTTGGGCGCATGAACCTCTCACCGATTTTTGGCAGGTGGGCCCGGGCATTTCGAAGAAGCTCATTAAAAACGGTATGTTCACCATGGGCGATGTGGCAAGGCAGTCTGTGAAAAACGAAGACTTGCTCTATAAGCTCTTCGGAAAAAACGCGGAGCTCCTCATCGACCACGCTTGGGGCTGGGAACCGGCAACCATTGCCTCTATAAAGGCATATAAGCCAAAGTCCAGAAGTCTCGGCTCGGGGCAGGTGCTCCATGTTCCCTACGAGGCGGAAAAGGCGCGCCTGGTCTTAAAGGAGATGACGGAGGCGCTCTCCTTGGAGCTTGTGAGCAAGGAACTTTTGACCAATCAGCTTGTTTTAACCGTGGGTTATGACATTGAAAATCTTAAAGACCCTGAGCGGCGGGCAAATTTTAAGGGCGAGATTACCAAAGACGCCTATGGAAGGGAGCTTCCAAAGCACTCTTACGGAAGTGAAAATTTGAAAGACTACTCCTCTTCGACAAGAGAGCTGAGAGTTGCGGCATGTTCCCTTTTCGACAGAATCACTGATAAAAATCTTCTGATTCGAAGATTGAACATTTCGGCTACCCATATCATACCGGAGGCGGAAAAAGCTAGCCGAGAAAGGCCCTTTGAACAGCTGAATCTTTTCTCCGACTACACCACAGGGGATGCGGAAAAAGAAAAACATGATGCCGAGCTTGAGCGTGAACGCCGTATGCAGGATGCGATAATAAAGATTAAGGACAAGTTCGGCAAAAACGCCATACTCAAGGGCATGAATCTTGAAGACGGAGCCACGGCCAAGGACCGCAACGCGCAGATTGGAGGTCACAAGGCATGAGGGACTACAGCGATATAATAAATCTTCCCCGTCATGTTTCGAAAACTAAAGCTCCGATGTCGCTGGAGGACAGAGCCGCGCAGTTTTCGCCTTTTGCAGCGCTTGAAGGTCACCGGAGCGCCATTGACGAAACGGCGAGATACACCGAAGAGCGAATTTCTTTGAGTGAGGATGCTCTCTCCGAGCTTGATTTTAAGCTGCAAATTCTCTTAGAGAACATCTCTTCCCTGCCCGAGTTGGAAGTCAGTTTTTTTAAAGCCGACGAGCTGAAACAGGGCGGCGCATATCTTTGCCACAACGGGCATCTCTCTAAGTTTGACGAGTTTGAGAGGAAACTCTGTTTTACTGACGGAAAGCAGATTTTTTTGGATGACATTTCGGACATTCGCTCGCCGCTTTTCTGCCTTGAGCTTTAAATATCGCCCCGGAGTTTTTACAGAAAAACTATTGAGAGTCTTTTAGTCAAAAGAGCAAAAGCCTTTCTTGACAAGCAGGGCTTAAATAAGTATCATACTAGAGTCTGCGGGCGTGATGGAATTGGTAGACATGTAAGATTTAGGTTCTTATGCAGAGATGCGTTGGGGTTCGAGTCCCCACGCCCGCACCACATTTTGTCCGAAAACCCGGAATAAAGCCGGATTTTCGGACATTTTTCTTTGTTTTTTGCACTTTTTTTGAAAAATATGAAGCAGCCGTTCATCACATGGCCGCTATCAGTGCCTTTGCTCCTATCATATTGATTGCTCTTGTTATGTTGTAGGCCAGAAAACTCAGCCCCAGCTCTGCTGAGGCTTTTTCTTTGCCCTTACACAGTAAATAATGTGCACCGTTATACCATTTTACCGTTCCGAACGGATGCTCAGAAAGACACATTCGCTCTTTTAACTTTTCTTTGTTGTCTTCTATGCGCAATACTACCTTTTTCTTCGGCACGTGTCCCGTATCAAGAGTGTGGTTATTTGGACTGATTCTTGCATTCGGCGGTATTGCCTGTACAGACCCGGTGAGAACCCCGAACATTTTTACAGGTACACAGTCTGTTTCAGGGCCAAAGCTGACCTCTTTCCATTCCGCATTTGTACATTTGTTTTTACAAGCTCGACAACTTTCTTTATCTTTGTATACCGTATTTCTGCCGCGTTTTTTGGAATACCGAAGCTCATGTCCCATGGGGCAGATTACTCTTCCCTCGGAATCTCGTACAAAACAACTGATTGCTCCTTTGGTCTGTAATTCCACTGTGATGCCGCTGCCCTCATAGATATTAGGCAAAACTCCCGCTTTTATGCACTTCTCGATATCTTCCCGTTTTGTGGAATTTCGCTCTTCTTCCGTTATCTCATTTTCCTCATAGGGCAGGTCATAGCTTCGCTCTTCCTTGTCGTACTTCAGAGCAACCGTAGGAGCTGTTCCGTCGTAGATACAATCTAATATATCTGCCTTGCTTTCATAACCTTTATCCGCAACAACCGATATTGTCGATACTTCCAGCTGCTCCTTGGCTTGTGATGCAAGCTTAGATAAAAGTCCTTGATCTGTATTGCGGTTTGTAACCTCATACTCCGCTATCATATGGCTCCCGCTGTCAACTGCCGTCTGTACATTGTAGCAACAGTGAAATCCGTCTTTTGAGTGCATTCGTCTGGCTTCAGAATCTGTCGTCAATATCTGCCGTTCTCCGCTTTCAAGAAGCTCTTTTAAAATACCCTCGTATTTTTCTTGGCGAGTACGAAGTTCTTCTACTGCCGCTTTTACCTTGCCGTTTTCTTCTTCTGTTGCAGTTTCAGATTGGTCGCACTCCTCCATTTCCTCAAGATATTTCTTTATCTTCTCATCTATATGTGCCAGCTTCTTTTCCAATACCTCTTTATTGTAGCAATTATCTTTACTGTTTACTGCTCGTATTTTGCTCCCGTCTATTGCCAGAAGCTCTCGATTATATAGTCCAAGCTTTATACACAGTTTTCCAAAGGCGCGAAATGTATTGCGTATTGCAGATGCATTTTCCTTTCGAAAATCTGAAATAGTCCGAAAGTCAGGCTTTAACTCTCCAAGCAGATAGAAAAGTTCTATGTTCCTCCTGCATTCTCTCATCAGCATACGGCTGGAGCGAATTCGATTGAGATAGCCATAAATATACAGTTTCAATAAATCTCTCGGATCATAGGCAGGTCGGCCGGTCTGAGCAGGTTGGGATTTTGAAAATCCCAATCCTTCCATATCCAAAGAATCTACAAATGCATCAATCACCCTAACCGGGTTTTCATCATCTAAATAGTCCTCAACACATTCAGGCAGAAAGTTGATTTGCATACGATCTCTCTTTTCTATATACTTCATCTTTTTCGCTCACCTCTTGCACTATTTTAACATATTTCAGCCCTTCTTTCCCACTTTTCGGACAGTCTGACCAAAATTTATCCGAAAACTCGGAAAATCCGGGTTTTCGGATATTTTTGTTTTCAATGAATATTCAGCTGTTTTTTCTTAGCCTGTGTCAAAAAACAAGGCATAACTAAGCGGAAATCGCTGGCAAAACTTCACAAAATTTTGCATTTATAACGAGTATAATCTGCTTGAATAAATTTATATTTGTATGTTAGACTGAAAACTAAGATTTTTGTTCTGCTCATATATAAATTTTATTCGCTTACCCCGATTTTGAGAGCATTTATCCGTACTCTATATGTGAAAAGGAGTGAAGCCATGCAAGACGAGCATCATATCGTTAATTTGGTATATGCAGCAAAAGAAGACGTGCAAACAGCCGACGATTTGATTAGACGTTACATTCCTTTTATATCATCAGAAGCATCTAAATGCATTTCCAGACTCTGCACTAAGCATGACGACGAATTCAGCATCGCCATGATGGCTTTTCATGAAGCAATTTTGGGCTATGAGCGTGAGAGAGGTGCATTTTTAAACTATGCTGCCATGCTTATCCGCAGCCGCATTATCGACTATCAGAGAAAAGAGGCAAGGCATCAGGGAAATATTTCTCTATATGCGGAAACAGGGGAAGACGACAGAACAATTATGGATGAGCTTGTAGATGAACACGACCGCTTTGAGGAGTCTGCCAACCTGGAAGCTACAAAACAGGAGATTGAAGAACTGTCCGCGGTCATGGCAGACTTTGGCGTCAGCTTTTCCGACGTGGCAGACAACTCCCCGAAGCAGGAACGCACCTTGGAAGCCTGCGCTTCGGCAATTCACTTCGCAGCGGAAAACACGCAATTACTGGACGAGCTCTTGAGAAGCAAAAAACTTCCCATGGCGCAGCTTGTTCTCGGCTCCGGAGCGCAGCGTAAAACTCTGGAGCGCCATCGAAAATACATCTTGGCAATGCTCCTGATACAGACCAACGGATATGAAATAATTCGCAGCCATCTGGGGCAAGTTTTAAAAAGGAAAGGAGGTGTGTCTGCATGAAAAAGTACATGGTAATGGAGTGTCACCCAAGCTATGCAGTCGTTCTGGGCGATGACGGACGATTTTTGAAGGTGGCAAACTTCAATTATGAAGTTGGACAGGCCGTAACTGATGTTGTTGAAATGCAGATTCCACAGTCCGTTCCGAAAAAGAAGAACAACAAGAGGTGGCTCTATTCACTGGCGGCTATGGCAGCCTGCTTGCTGCTGATTGTGACATCGGTATTCCGGATGTGGCAGACTCCATGCGCTTCCGTTTATTTGTCAATCAATCCCGAGGTTAGAATTGATGTAAACCGCAGAGATATTGTTGTGGGGCTGGACGGCGGCAATGAAGATGGCGACAATCTGATCGAAGGCTATGATTATAAGAAAAAAGAGCTGAATCTCGTCATGGATGAGCTTGTGGAGAGAGCTATTGATATGGGCTATCTGCACGAAGGCGGCCGAATCTCGCTTGTATTGGACGCAGAAAGCAACGAATGGGTTCTTACACACATTGACAGCTTGACAAACCGACTTGATAATTACCTCAGCGAAAAGCTGACCGTAACAATTGAAGTCACAGCTAAGTCTGCGCCGAACAACAAGTTTGTTGTTCCCATTATACCGGATAGCGATGATTACGATGACGATGACGATTATTATGGCGACTACGATGGCGATGACTATGATTATGATGACGACGATGACAATGATTATGACGATGACGATTGAGGCTGTGACAAATAAAGCTCTATGTCCGTTAATGATGTAGGTTTTGACAGTTCTTTATAATCTTGAATTTTCTTTCTTCTTACCCCGATTTTAGGAAAACTCTTTCGTAGTCTATAAGCGTAAGGCAAAACAAAGCCCTACTCTAAAACGAAACTTTAAGGAGAAGAAATGACATGAAAAAATCTATAATTGCAATTACTCTGGTTCTTGTGATGAGCCTCCTCTGCTTGGCAGGCTGCGGTCAGACCGCTTCCTCCAGCAAAAACACTGCGCTCTCATCCGGAGGCGTTCTTGTGCTGAGCGTCAACCCCGAGATTGCTGTTGAGTACGACGAGAACGGTGTGGTTACCGGTGTAACTGCCCGCAACGATGATGCTCTGGCAATTATCAGCAGCTGTGAAGATCTGATAGGTCAGAAAACACGCGAAGTTGTCACCAGCCTTGTAGCCGCGATAGGCGAAGCCGGATATTTTGTTGAAGAAGTTGAGGGTGAACAGCGCAAGATTACCATCGAGATCGAAGCCGGCTCAGGAATTCCTTACGACGACTTTTTTGACGAAATTTTTTCAGATGTTCGTGACTTTGTGAAAGCCAATGACTGGCGTGTTCCCGTGGATCTTATAGACGAAAACGGCAATATCATTTTCGATTATGACGACGATGATGACGATGATGACGATGATGACGACGACGATGACGATGATGATGACGACGACGATGACGACGATGATGACAACGATGACGACGATGACATTGACGACAACGATGACGATGACGACAATGATGATGACGACAATGATGATGACGACAATGATGACGATGATAACGGCGACGATGATAACGACGACGATGACGGCGACGACGACTAAGGAAAAAGCTATCATTTTAATTCAGTCAAAAACTAAAACAACATGATTTAAGACGAATCGCAAGCTGCTCACACGGAAATTACTGTGTGAGCAGTTTTTATATTGCTTATGTCTTTTGCATATTTTTGATTTTTGCTTGACATCCAGATAAATAAAAATTTGGAAGATATAGTCAAGAAAATGTTATATTTTGAAAAAATGCGCTATAATTACATGAACTGAAAAAAGCTTTTAGGAAACTTGAGATATAAGTGCAAAGCTTTTAGGAAATCATCGGTTTTGGAGGCAGCAGCATGAGAATTTATATTGACGGCGAAAAAATAGAGAGCAAAGTTGAGCCGGCAAAAAGTGAGAATCGTGAAGAAGCTTTATGTATCTGCAAGGCCGAAAACAGAGAACAGACTCTAGCGGAGTTCGGCTTTCACGACGGACTTAAAATTAAATACCGGAACACCTGCTTCGAAAGTCACAAGGGCTTTGATTATCTCTATCTTTCGGTGCCAAGCGAAGATTTGACAAATGCGGAGTATGAGCGGATCGAGATTTATCTTTCCGATAAAACAATGCTCTTGTTTTATGAAGATGATTCTCTCATCGTTAATGCTCTGCGTGAAAATTTTCTATCCGCTGACGAGAAAATAAAGAGCCCGAAAAAGGCGCTCCTTGAAATTCTAAACCTGCTTAGCGCTCGGCATCTTGCCTGTTTGGATGATATCGAAAATGAAATCGTCGAACTGGAGGATGCTTTGGCCAAGGAAGAGAGCAGAGAATATGTCGGTGAAATCAGCATCCTAAGAAAAAAACTGCTGACTCTGCGGCGATACTATGAGAGCATGCTGACTCTTATGGAGGATTTGGAGGAAAACCGCAACGCTTTGTTTGGCAAAGAAGGCCTTCGTCTGCTGCATTTTCAGACGGGAAAGATTGACCGCCTTTATCACAGCACGCTCAACCTGCGGGATTATTTAACTCAGGTGAGAGAGGCTTATCAGGCCCTTTTGGATATTGAGTCAAACAAGGTTATGAAGCTCTTCACCGTGATTACCTCCATATTTTTGCCCCTGACTCTTTTAGTCGGCTGGTACGGAATGAATCTAAATATGCCTGAGACCGCTTTCCGCTGCACCTATCCTATTGTTATTTTCGCCTCCGTTGCCATCGCGGCAGGCTTGATCATATATTTTAAACGCAACCGCTGGTTTTAGCAGATTGCATATTGCAGCATAAAACAAAAAAGCCGACGGCTTCCGGCGACATTTGGTATTAAACAGAAAAGGAACGGTTTTCCCGTTCCTTGTTCTATAGGTGGAGACCAAAATGAAAAAACTACTTCCTGCTTGCGAGTTAATAATACCCGAAATATGTTTCAGAAATAAGTGAGAAGTTGTTACAGAAACATTAATTGTTTACATAACAGTATTTTTCATTGTATGAGAATATCAGATGTTCTCCTTAAAAAATTCAATCATTCCGGCCACGACTTCGTCCCGCAGGTCGGCATAGTTGTGTATTTCATGCCTGTATCCCGAATAAAGCTTTGTCTTTACATCATTGCCGGAATCAATAAGCCAGTTGGAGACCTGATATATGCCGGTTCCGTACTGTCCGACCGGATCCTGATCTCCCGCAATATTGTATATCGGCAGACTTTTCGGCACTTTGGCAGCCCAATCCGGACCGGTAATAATATCTACCATATAGCAGAAATCACGCCATGCGTTATTTGTAGTCGGTTTTGTAAATGCATCAAAGGGGTCTTCGGCGTGGTCTATCTGCACATAGGGATCATGGCATATCCATTCGTTTCCGAGCTTTACTCCCTCATCGCATCTGGCAAACATCCAGCCCAGAAGCATAGCGCCGAAATCGGGATCCGATTCCTTCCCCTTTCCCTCTTCTATGACCTTCTCAATGTAATCGGTTGCGGCCTTGAGGTCCGGGAATTCCCCGCTTGTACCGCAGAGGACCGCTCCGGCGAGCTCGTCCCCATACTTTGTGATATAGTCTCTCACAATAAACGAGCCCATGCTGTGACCGTAAATAAAATAAGGAAGATTCGGATATTTTTCTTTTACAATCTCTGTGAGCGTGTGTTCATCTTCCATCATAGTGTGGAAGTTTTTATCGCCCCAGTCTCCCCATGTGTTGTTCTCGAGAGCTGTTTTACCGTGGCCCACATGATCGTCAGCCGCAACAATGAATCCGGCTTCCATGAGCTTTACAATCATATGAAAATAACGCCTGGAATGTTCGCCAAAGCCGTGCACAAGCTGAACGATGCCGAGTGGCTTTGCGGCCGGGACATAAATCCAGCCATATACGGTGTCGCGTTCGTTGAAAGATTTGAATGATACTTCGTGAAGCATATTGTTAACCTCCTGAATATATTTTTTAACGCTGTAATTACACTTTACAGTTCATCTAGACTTCTGTCAATAATTAAAGCCGGAATGTGACAAAACAAACATAACTGGAAAAAACAATTGCTCCCAAAACAAGCTCTTAAATCCCCATCCGCCGACTTCGTCGTCACCGTCCCCTTGAATTCAAGAGGACGGAAAAGATTGAGATATTTCCGCTGTTTTTATTTGATTCACGGCATCAGAGATTGTAGCTTTCAGCAGTCGGAAAAGATATTTCAAATACCGTGCTGCCCTGCCCGCTCTCTACGCTTATATCCGCATTGTGCCGCTTTGCTATCTCTTTAGCTATGGCAAGCCCTAAGCCGCTTCCCTTTTGATTTTCCGCCGAGTTGCTTTTGTGAAAGCGCTCGAATATATAAGGGAGTTCTTCCTTCGAGATTCCCACTCCGTGGTCTGTAACCCGCAGTGTGGGATTAGGATTCTCTGTTACGGCAAGCTGAATGCTGCCCCCCTCATGCGAAAACTTCACGGCATTGTCCATCAAAATTATAAGCAGTTGGCGAATTCTTCCGTAGTCGCCGCGAACAACACAGTCCGAGTCCGGAAGCTCCGACTCTACGGAAATTCCCTTTTCTTGGGCCTGTCTGCGTATGGCGCGGGCGGCATCTGCGGCAGCATCGCAGAGATTTACATTTTCCATGGTGAGATGAAATCCGCCGTCTTGAAGTCGGGAGAGCTCCAATAAATCGTTTACCAAGCGCTCCATGTGGCGGCTTTCCGCAAGCATCTGCCTGTAGGAATCCTGGACTTCTTTATCATCTTTCACCGTGCCGTCTGCCAGAAGCTCAATATAGCCCCTTAAAATGGCTATGGGTGTTCTCAGCTCATGAGACACATTGGCAACAAAGCTGTCGCGCATTTTGTCGATCTCTTTTCTCTCATTGCGCGCTTCTTCCAAACGCTTTGCAAGCACATCCATAGTATTTGCAAGCTGTCCAATTTCATCTTTTGAGCTTATGCCCGTGCTCGCTTCATAGTCGCCGTCGGCAAGCGCCAAGGCTGTTTTTCTCATTTTCTGCAGCGGCTCGGTCAGCCGATACGAAAGAGCCGCCGCCGCAATTCCCGCAAGGACTAAGCCCACAAGGCAGCCCACGGCGACCGCTGTGAGTCCGTACCTTACGGCAGTGTCAATCCAGCTTACGGGAGAGTGGAGCAATACCGCCCCGATTACATCCGTGCCAGAATATATGGGCGCACCAACCGTAAGGCTCGCAGCTCCCAGAGACTCGGAAAACTCTTCGCCATAGGTTGTTTTCCCCTCGAAGACCTGGGCAAGCACGGAGCCGGCATTTTCCGGCAGCTCACTGTATTGGAGACTTCTGTTACTTCCCAAAGTATAGATATTCTTCTCGGCATCCGCAATCCAGACCTCGGCCATGGCGATTTTATCCAAATGGGCGAGATATCCTCTGCTGCCCGGTCGGTTTCCCATCTGCCATTCCTGTTTTCCCTTTTGCGAGCCCTGTTTTCCGCTTGGGATCTCCTGTTCTCCACTCAGATATTCCTCCGACAGGCTCTTGGCAATTGACACGGCCTTTTGCTCCATAGACACTCGGTTTATCTCTATGGTGTGGCTGCGGAAGAGGAAAAAGAACACGCTGCCCAGCGTTAAGGAAAAGAGGATAATTACAAGGACAAATGCCCCCAAAAATTTATAAAAAATTTTATTCTTCATTTAAAACCTCAAACTTGTAGCCGACATTGCGTATAGTCTTGATTTCCCAGCCGGGATGCTCCGCTTCGTCGAGCTTTGCCCGAAGCCGCTTGATGTGGGAATCCACCGTTCTGGGGTCGCCGTAATAATCATAGCCCCAGAGCAGGTCGAGCAGCGTGTCTCTGCTGTACGCTCTGCTGCGTCCCTTGGCCAGTGTCCAAAGCATATCAATCTCGCGCTTGGTGAGGTCAATCTTTTTAGAATCCACAAAAACGCTGTAATCCGCCAGATTTATTCGCAGGTTGTCCACAATCAGCAGCTGATCGGAGCCTATCGTGCTCTGCTCAATACGGCGCATTACGGCTCTCACCCGAGCCATCACCTCTCCGGGGGAAAACGGCTTGACTATGTAATCATCCGCCCCTATTTCCAAACCCATAATCTTTTCGAAGTCCTCCCCTCGGGCAGTTATCATAATTATGGGTACATTTGATTCTTTTCTGATTTCTCGGCAGACTTGAAAGCCGTCTAATTTAGGCATCATAACATCCAGCAAAATCATCTGCGGACGGCTGCGCCTAAACTCCGAAAGAGCTTCCTCTCCGTTTCGGGCAAGAATCACTTGAAAACCCTCTTTTTCTGCGGCGGCTTTCAGAATATCCAAAAGCTGCGGGTTGTCGTCGGCAATCAGCATCTGATTCATAGTTCCGGCCCTCCTCTTTATATAAGTCTACCTGATTATTATGGCAGATAGGTGTCAAAAAAACAATTAACTTTCCTTATTTCTGTCACACGAATGACACAAAAGGCGCTTATTATAATGACATCCGAAAGGAAAGAAATATTGGAGGTAATTTACAATGAAATTCAAAAAGCTAATGATAATCTTCACAGTGGTACTTATGATTATGGGCCTCTCCGTCACCGCCCTTGCTGTTGATACCAAGGCTGTCGAAACAGATTCCAAGATTGCGGAGTGGAAAGCATCGAGGCTGGAGCGCATGCAGGAGCGTCTCAACACTCTTGTCTCTGCGGGTAAAATGACGAGAGAGCAGGCCAACACCATGCTGGAAGCCATGAAGCAGCGTCAGGCCGATTGCGACGGCACCAACTGTGTAAACGGGGGCGTGTGTGACGGCACCGGCGCCGGCGCAGGCTTCGGCGGAGGCCGGGGCAATAAGGGTGAAGGCCGCGGACAAGGCATGGGCATGGGCAGGTTCGGCAATAGAGAAGGCACTTGCTTATATGCGGCAGGCGAGAACGACTGAGGCTGCATAAACCGCTAATACCCACGGCAACAAATGGAGTTTAGCAAAATCGCATAAGCTAAAGAAAGGGCTTTGATTTTTCAAAGTCCTTTTTAGCTTTTTATATTCTGCGATAGTGCATATTTATTTTAGCAGAAAAAATTTGATTCTCGTCAATTAAACTTAACATTGATTATACAAATACCTGGGATAAAATTTTACACGCTAATGATAAAATAATATTGACTTTCCACACCGGAATGGAGGCAATTTTATGAACGGACATTTAAGATTAAAAGCAGACCTACTTGCAAGCAATATGCAGATGCTCAAAGGAAAATTTGTATGGCAGAGCATACTGCTCAAGCGGCTGGCAGCCCTTCTTTACGCCGCCCGCGGCAGTCGAATCAATATGAGAGCGCTGCAGGAAAGCTATGATCTGATAAAGGAAGACACAAGCTGGACTTCATATTTTCGGGGAAATTCCATGATAAGCGTTGCCACGCTGCTCTCTCTGCACGAGAATAGGCGCAGGCAGCTTGCCAACACTCTCGATGTTTATGAGCGGATGAAGAAAAGCAAGTTTTGGCCCTCTGATTACCTTGTGATTGCGGCCTATCAAATAGCCGAAGGCACAAATGAGGAGAAATACACCGAGACGATAAGACGGACAAAAGGCTTTTATGATGGCATAAAGGCGCAGCATCGCTTTATTACAGGACAGGATGACTATATTTTCTCCGCCCTGCTCGGACTTTCAAGCATTGAAATTGAAGACGGGCTTAAGCAAATGGAAATTCTGTACCAAGCCTTGAAGCCGCATTTTCGCTCTTTTGGAGCTGTGCAGACTCTGTCGCAGGTGCTGACACTGGGCGGCAAAGATGCCGACGCCGTTAATCGTGTCCTCTGTCTGTCAGATGCGTTCAGACAAAGGGGTATGAGCATGAATAGGGAATATACATTGCCCTCTCTCGGAGTGCTCTCGCTGCTGCCGACAGATGATAATACCTTGGTTGATGAGGTCATTGAGGTGTATGAGATGCTGCGGACGAAAAGGGGATTTGGACCTTGGTCCGTATCAAAGCAGGAACTGCTTTTGCTTTCTTCTGCGCTGGTATCCTATGAGTATGCCGATGAGGTGGGCGACTGTGTTGTGGCAAGCGCACTTTCGACCAATCTCACCAATATCATCGTTGCGCAACAAACGGCAGTCGCCGTCATGGTTGCCACGTCATCTGCAGCAGCTTCATCAGATGCTACATGATTTAGAGCTTCTTATATGACAAAACAGACACTCGCTCGAATGAGTGTCTGTTTTAGTTGAGATAAGTAGGATTGAACCGTTGTCTCATAATCTGAAACCATGTATACAGGCGCACCTACTTTCTCTGCAATGAGAATAACCATATTTTTATCCGCAGAAACTTTAACTTTTGTGACAAAGCTTTAATCTCTATATTTCATTCCAACACTTGATGCAAAGTTGTCAAAATCACAACAGCGCTGGTCACCTATGCTCTAAGTGTTGCTTTTGGCCTCTGTCTGTGTTAACTTTAAAGATAGATAGGGTTCGTTTCTACAAAAAATAAAAATACGTTCTATGCAAAGTGCATACAAAAAAGTTTTTTCCATTACACGCACTTTTCATGTTTTTTGTTCTCATGTTTTTCAAAAAGGAGGTAATTATGCCTAGATACGAAATTGATTTAAAAACGCTTTTAGACATTCCTTCATGGGAGCGTGTACAAGACCAGCTGGCCAAGCTAACAGGAACTGCAATTATTACTATTGACATGAAAGGAATTCCAGTGACTAAACATAGTTGCCGCACAGACTTTTGCAGTGTAATACGGGAAAACCCAATATCCCGTAAGCGTTGCTATCGTTGCGATGCTTTGGCCGGTCTAGAAGCTGTTCGCTCTGGCAGACCGTATATTTACCTTTGTCATTGTGGAATCGTTGATGTGGCTGTGCCAGTCATGGTTGGAGAGCGTTATATGGGTGCCGTCATGTTTGGGCAAGTTCGTATACCAAACGACGATACCGAAGCAAAAGTAGAACGACTCGTGAATGAAATAAGCTCTTTTCAATCGGATGAAACCGGTGCACGCTCTGGACTATTGGATATGTATGAACGCTTACCTGAAATGGAATATAAACGCATTGTAGAAATAGCAAACACCATAAACACCATCGTTCAATACATAGTTGATCAGGCTTTGAAGAATCGTAATTACAGACAAACATACGAGTGGCTTCTCAGGCTGGATACAGATGGACGAGGAGAAAAGGGAGTAATTCAGGAAGTTTTAGACATCAATCTGAGCGAAAGTGTTGATAACGAAACGCAGTCCACATCTGTGAAAAAAGATAGCGCCTTATATCCAGCAATCGCTTACATGAGCTCTCACCCTCATAGAAAGGTCACTATGAAAGCCATGGCAAATCTCTGTCATTTAAGCGAAAGCTATTTCTCACGCCTGTTTTGCAAAGAAATAGGCGAAAATTTCACAAATTATGTGACCCGTCAAAAAATTAATCGGGCTAAAAAGCTGTTGCGGGACTCGAACTTAAACATTGCTCAAATCACGAGAGAAATAGGCTACACAGATGCCAGTCACTTCATCCGTTTATTTAAGCGTTTTGAAGGAGTCACCCCTACCGTTTATCGCCAGTATTGTTACAAGTGAAAAATAGCTGTATAGAATTTAACTTTTTTGAATTTGTATGCTCTTGCCCAAAAGATATCACTCGTTTTTGTTCAAAAATATTTTATTAAGCCAATATGTCAATTTTCGCGTAAACTTCAATATAATCCGACAAAAACCGCATAAAATACAACAAAAATATATAGTGTTTTTTCTATGAAAAGTGGTTATAATTAGCTAAAAGGAAAGAGTTTTATATGTTAAGTTTGTGCAGGATAAGCAAAATCTATTGTTGAAAGGATGAAAGTGATGGATTACAAAAATCTTGGCAAGTATGATGTAATTGTTGTAGGCGGCGGTACCGCTGGTGTACCTGCTGCTATTGCAGCTGCCCGCGGTGGTAGTAAAACTCTGTTAATAGAGCGTTCTGGCGGTTTGGGTGGATTAATGGCAACTGGCATGCCTGCCCTTGGTATTCTTGACAGGCAGCTGAACAAAGTTGTAGGTGGCATAGTCGACGAAATCGTGAATGAGCTAAAGGGAGAAGAAATGGCTTTCGGTGATCTTCGTTGCCCCCTGCACAATTCTATCACTACCATTTCTCCTTGGTGGTGGCGCATAGTCTCCTCTAAGAAGTGCATTGAAGCTGGCGTTGACATCATATACAACGCTTCTCTCCTTGATGTAAAAGTTATCAATGGCACCGTGACTGCTGCAAGTTTTCTTTCCGGAAGCTGGGTCTACGATGCTGAATGCTCTGTTCTTGTTGATGCTACTGGCGATGCACACGCTGCATATCTTGCAGGTGCAAAGTTTGAACTTGGTCAGCCTGAGGAGTTGAACGCTGTTATCTCTGAGCAGACTAAGAAGGAAGCATATGATCCTGGCCGCTCAAAGGCCGGTAAGGTACAGCCTGTCAGCCTCACCTTCTGCCTTGGCGGTGTAAACACCGAGGAGTTCATGAAATACATCAAAGAGAATCCCGACACATACAAATCTCCCGCTACCTATGGCATGCACTATGATAAGGAGTACCTCTTCAATTCCCCTGCAATCTATGTCACCTGCTTTGGCGAATTCATCGAAAAGGCAAGGGCGAACGGCGATTTTGATATTCCTCGTGATCGCGTTATTTTTGCAACTCAGCCTAACAAGGGCGAGTATCTTATCAACGCAACTCGCGTCGTTGACGTGGACCCTACTGACCCCCTTCAGATGAGTAAAGCAACCGACGAGCTTTACCGTCAAGTCGCAATGGTAACTCGTTTCTTCCGCAAGTATTGCCCTGGCTTTTCCGAGTGCTTTATCGCAAATATTGGCTCGTTTGCTGGTGTCCGTGAGAGCCGCCGTATTAAGGGTTTGCGCACAGTAACTAAGGAGGACATTGATGGTCTGAATATCCCTGATGATTCCATCGCTCTTGGTGGATATAACTGTGATATCCATCTCTCCGGCGTTGGTTTGTACTTCCAGCCTGTAGGCCACGCTATTGGTGTTCCCTATGGTTCAATGATTCCCGAAAATGTTGATGGCATTCTCGTGACCGGACGCTCTATCTCCGTTGATTCTTATGCTTTGGCTGTGCTCCGAGTAATGGGCTGCTGCCTTGCTCTTGGTGAAGCTGCAGGCACCGCTGCCGCTTTGGCAGTCAAGAGTAAGGTTCGCGTGGCTGATGTTGATGTAAAGCAACTTCGGGACACTCTGGTAGGCAACGGAGCTATTGTAGAACTCTGATCATTTCCCATTGGAGGTATAAAATTGAAGACTCTTGCCAGGGCTAATAAGACCCTTATCACTTTTTTGGAATATCTGCTTGCGATAATGTTGGGCGTAGCCGTTTGCTTTATCATTGCTCAGGTATTCTGTCGCCGTGTTCTTGGCAATCCCCTTGACTGGACAGAGCAGTCAAGCCGTTATCTTTTCATATGGATGATGATGCTTGGCGCCGCAATCATGTTTTATCGCGACTCCGCAATGGCTTTCGATTTATTGTTGCACGCCTTTCCCAGTGGCTTGAGATTTTGGGTTGAGGCCTTTATTAAATTGCTTATTATTTTGTTCTCTGTATACTATGGATATCAGGCTATAGTACTTGCCAGCTCTGTTGTTGGCCGATTTACTTCTGGCGTGCGCATTCCTCTCACATTAATGTACAGCTCTATGATCCTTTCCAACCTCTTTGTTGCTATGGTCATGGTAGAGAAACTTCTTCTTCATTTTGCGGATCGTAGTAAGGAGGGACAGGCATAATGCTAATCCTTGCTTTTATTATATTCTTCATTTTGTTGTTGATTGGCTGTCCCATCCATATTTGTATGGGTGTTTCTGCAACAGGATGGCTTCTTGTTTCTGGCGACGTACCTGGTTTTATAATTGCCTCAAAAATGTATGCTCAGCACGATAGCTTCTCTCTGATGGCAATTCCTTTCTTCATGCTGGCTGGCCAGGTAATGGAAACCACCGGCATCACTGAGCGAATCATTAATTTTGCAAACTCTCTCGTCGGTCACATTCGAGGGGGTCTTGCACATACCGCCACTCTTACCGGCATAATCATGGCTGGTGTTTCTGGCTCTGCAAACGCCGACGGTGCTGCTATCGGTTCTGTTATGTTGCCCTCTCTCAAGAAGAGTGGCTATGAAGATGGCCAGGCTGTCGCGATTATCGCAGCTGCCGGTTCTCTCGGACCCATTATTCCTCCAAGCATATTTATGGTGATCCTCTGTAATGCTACCAGCTCCAATATATCCAAGCTTTTTATGGCTGGTGTTGTTCCTGGAGTTATGATGGGCCTTGGCTTTATGGTAGTTAACTATCTCTATGCAAAGAAGCATAATATTCCCACTACTCCGTTTCAGGGTTTGGCATATGTTTGGTCTACTTTTAAAAATGCATTTGCCGCACTGATGATGCCTGTTATCATTCTAGGAGGTATTCTCTCTGGCATATTCACTGCTACTGAATCTGGTGTTATTGCTGTTCTTTACGGTATTATTTACGGTTTCTGTGCAAAAACTCTGAATTTTAAGAAACTTCGCCATTGTTTAACCGAGGCAACTATCTCTTCTATCGGTCCTATGCTGCTAATTGCGTGCTCCGGCGTGTTTGCCTACATGCTCACTTCCCTTAGTACCGATAAGATTGTTGCGAATTTTGTTCTCGCTTATTTGCCCAATCAGCAGGCATTTCTGCTGTTTATTCTAGTTCTAGGTCTGTTCCTTGGTTGCTTCATTGATTCTATTGCCTCCTGCCTAATGCTCATGCCCATCCTTACCCCTATTGTGGCCACACTGGGTATTGACTTTACTCATTTCGCCATAGTCTTTACTACATCATTCCTTACTTGCACTATCACCCCTCCTGTGGGTACTCTGTTGTACGTTGTCTGCGGCATTGATGGCACTCCTGTCATGAAAACGGTAAAACCCATTATTCCTTATGTTTTGGTGATGGCAACAGTCATAGTCATGATGATTTTTATCCCCCAAATTGGCACTTGGCTACCCTCTATGTTGTAATTTATTGAGCAACGCTCAAAAATTTTTTTAAGGAGAAAAACAATGAAAAAAATGTTGATTCTGCTGCTTGCACTGTGCATGATATTTTCCCTGTGTGCGTGTGGCGCAAAAGAAGAAGCCCCCGCTGCGGCTCCCGCTACAGCTGCCGAGGAATTTTCTTGGGCAGCAATGGACCCCATCACCATTAAGTTTGCTCACGGATATGCTGGTGGTGAGCTTGCTGTAGAGCTGGTCGATGAGTGGATGAAACTGGTCACTGAAAAGTCTGAAGGCGCAATCCAGTGGGACTACTATCCCGGCGGCTCTATGGGCACCATCACCGAGCTAATTGAACAGACTGATCTTGGCGCTATTGACTGCACTCTTACCGATACTTCTCAGCTTGAGAACTTCTGCGATGAGTATGCAATTCTATTCTACCCCTTTCTGATTCAGTCTTATGAGCATCAGCAAGCTGTTCTGAGCAGTGACATTATGAATAAGTTTGGTGAAGCATTGGGTAGAGTTTCCAACCTTCATGTTGTTGGCTATTATGTAAATGGTGTCCGCAACATCTGCACCAAGATGAAAATCTCCAACCTTGAAGAGTGCGAAGACGTTATTCTACGCGTTCCCGAAATCCAGGTTTACAAAGATGTAGCAAATCTCCTTGGTATGGCTCCCACCGTTGTTTCTTACAGTGAAGTTTATACCGCAATGAGCACTGGTGTTTGCGAAGGCATGGAATGCCCCAACAACTCTATTTATCCCGGCGGTTTCCACAAAGTAGGTCCTTACATTCTTAAGTCTGGTCACATGTTCTCCTCCTGTGCGCTGGAGTTCAACACTATGACTTGGGACAACTTCCCCGCAGAGGTTCAGACCCTCCTGACCGAGACCTTTGAAAGCCTGACTGCAGCTCATGCTGAAAAGGTCATCGCAGCAGATGAAGAGTATTACCGTCTGTACGCAGAAGAGGGTGCAACCGTTTCTGAATGGGATGATCCTGCAGAGCCTGCTTCTGTGTGTGTGGACTACTGGCAGGATGCTGCTGCAAAGATAGGCGATACCGGTATTGAAATCGTCAATGCAATCATTGCTCTCCGCAGCTAGATAGTGATTTACTCTAAGAGCCGCCACAAACAACATGGCGGCTCTTTTGTACTGTAAAAGCCCGAACCTGAATAAGGAGTTTGGACTATCGGTTAAAAGCTTTCGATATTAATGTAGCTCTCCGCTAATACCACGCCACTATTTTCTAAGGATCAGTCTATTTTACCACGCAGGATAAAGCCCATATAATGGTGTAAATATAAAGAGCCAAAAGCTCGCCCTTGGTATAATCAAGTCACCACAACTAAAGTACCGAGGAGGCAAACAATGGCTCAACTTAATATTACCGTAGAAACCGAGATTTTGAAAGACCTATTTACACAAAGCGGCAAAGATAAAGCATTTGCCAAGCTCATGGAGAGTATTCTCAACCAAGTACTGCAAGCGCAAGCATCCGAGCAAATAGGAGCCGGGTACTACGAGAGAAATGCAGACCGCCAAGCATATCGCAACGGAACCCGCGACAGGAGTATGAAAACTCGTATTGGAACATTAACCTTATCGGTTCCCAGACTTCGTAACGGTGCCTTCAGCACGGAACTCTTTGCAAGATATCAGCGAAGTGAACAGGCTCTCGTTCTCTCCATGATGGAGATGGTCATCCAAGGCGTTTCCACAAGGAAGGTCAGCGCCATTACCGAAGAACTCTGCGGAACGGAATTCTCTAAGTCTACCGTTTCCGCATTATGCGCCAAATTGGATCCTGCGGTAGATGCCTTTTTGAATCGTCCGTTAGAGAAGCGCTATCCTTTCGTCATCGTCGATGCGCTTTATACCAAAGTGCGGGAAGACGGATGTGTACATTCTGTGGGTCTTCTCCTTGCAACAGGAGTCAACGAAGAAGGCTACCGAGAAATCTTAGGAACTCATATCGCAGATACCGAAACGGAAGACAGTTGGAGTGTCCTGTTCCAAAACCTCAAGGACATAGGCTTGAAAGATGTACGCTTAGTGGTTTCAGATGCGCATTCCGGGCTTGTGAATGCGATTAAAAAGCACTTTAAAGGCACATCTTGGCAACGCTGCCAGACTCATTTTTCTCGTAATATCTTAGGCAAGTGCCCAAAGAGTCAGCAGGCGGATTTCAAGCAAGAGCTTCGTAGCCTTTATGAGGCTTCCAACATGGAGACGGCCAGACGTCTACTCCGAAGCATTCTCGAGATCTTTGGAGAGAAAGCTCCAAAAGCCATGGAAATCTTGGAAGAAGGATTTGAAGATGCGATGCAAATCTTGTTTCTGCCTCTTCCTTTACGCAGAAGACTGAGAACATCTAACTCTATTGAGCGGCTGAACCAAGAAATCCGTCGCAGAGAACGGGTGATTCGGATTTTTCCTAATCGTGAATCTCTACAACGACTCGTGGGCGCATTGCTCATGGATACCAATGAAGGGTGGCTGACAGGGAAACGTTACTTATCTCCCGAGTCTATTCGAGAAGCCCTGACCCCGGTGGAGGAGGCGCAGTCTGCTGGGTATTCGAAAGGCTCTGAGGAAGCCGCCTAGGAATTAACTTGTACCAAGAGAATTTACACCACTTTGTGGACTTGACTCCACGCAGGCAGCTGCCCATTTTTTCACTACGTTATTTTCAAAGAAGATGAAGACAAAAAGTTCTTGGCTGACAGCATAAGCAGTCCCTGTTGCAGTGTCAGTTGCAGCATTACATATTTATAACTTAACAAAAAAAGATAAAGAAAACCGCAAAACCCTTGATTTATAAGGCTTTGCGGTTTATTTTTTGGTGGAGATTAGCGGGATCGAACCGCTGACCTCTTGAATGCCATTCAAGCGCTCTCCCAGCTGAGCTAAACCCCCTTAAAGCGGGATCTCAAATCCCGTAGGGTGTATGATAGCAAAGAAAGCTGTCTTTGTCAAGATCGCAGCTTAAAATTAAGCTTCCATAATATGACCCAGCTTGGAATAAAGCGGCTGCAGCTTTGCGAAAATATGGGTAAAAACTTCTCTGTAGAGCTTTGCATATAGGGCGTGATTTTCCATATTGGGCATAAAGACATCTTTTATATGCACCATCTTAGCCAAGGCTTCGTCCATGTTTTCAAAATAGCCCAGCGCTGTAAAGGTGACCATGGCGCTTCCTATGGAGGAGGCCTCGTGAGTCTGCGTTCTATATGCCGGAAGGCCGAACATATCTGCCGTTATCTGGCAAATCTCGCTGCTCTGCGAGCCGCCGCCTGCTAGATAGAGCTCCTTTGACCTCATTCCGGTCCGTCTTTCAAATTCATTTATGCCGTCCATCAGGGCAAAGTTGATTCCCTCGATAATCGACCTGTAAATATGGATGCGGGTGTGGAAATCGGAAAAACCCGTTATCGCGCCTCGGGCAACGGGCATGGAAACTCCGGGCGTAAAATACGGCTGAAAGATAAGGCCGTCGCAGCCGGGGGGTATTTCCTTGAGTCTTTCGTTTAAAATCTCTTCCGCGGACACGCCCTTTTCGAGCGCCTCTTTTTGCTCTTTTTCGGCAAATTCCTTTATGAACCAGGATATCAGCCAGTATCCGCGATACACCTCGACTTCGGGATTATAGTGCCCTTTGAGGGGCGAGACATAGGCGGGAAAGTATCTCTGCGACTCGACATATTTTGCGCAGGTGCGCTGAGCCGTTGCGATTGTACCGAAGCTGAGCGCCAGCTTTTCGGGACTTGTGCATCCGAGTCCGAGCGTTTCGCAGCCCTTGTCGGAGCCTGTGGCCACAAGCGGCAGGCCGGCGGGTATGCCGCTCTCGGAAGCGGCCGTTTGGCTTATCTCTCCCAAAATATCGCCCGGCTCGACAAGCTCGCAGAGCTTTTCAGGCTCGACCGGAAAGAGAACATAGTTGAGTTCTCCCTTTTTCATCCATCTTCGTTTTTTATTGTCGTAGGGCAAGTGGGACATAACTCCGGCAGTGCTGTCGATAATTTTACCGCAGAGCTTGAAGTGTATGTATGTGGAGAGAAGCACAATTTTGTCGGTCTTTTCCCAAATTTCCGGCTCGTACTCCCTGATCCAGTTGACGGCTGAGATCTCCCTTATCATTTCGGTAGGCTTCTTCATTCCGGCTACAAGATAAATCAGCCTGTCTAAAAGTGGGAGCTTTTTCTTGTGCTCGGTCTTTCTTTTATCGAGCCAAAGTATCATGGATCTGAGAGGGATGCCCTTTTTATCCAAACATATTATGCTGTCGCGTATTGTGGTGACGCTAACTCCCTTTAAGCGCTGCCAAAGCTCTCCGCTTTCATCCCGCAGCTTTCTGCACGCCTTGCACAGCCTTTCCCAATAGAAGTCCGCGCGCTGCTCGGCCCAGTTCGGCTGAGGTGAAAAATAGGGTTTTTCAAAGCGATCCTGAACCATATTCAAAAGATTGCCCTCGGTATCAACCAGGACGGCGCGAAGACTCTGCGTGCCTATATCAACAGTAAGAACTATCGGCCTCATATAACCTCACCCCACCATGATTTCATTTGCAGCAACAATAATACATCCTGCACCGAAAATATACAAGATGCTTACATTCTCTTTCATTTGCTTATTTATTTTAATTTAAGAAAACTTTATTTTCAGTCTATCTTAGAGCAGTTCTTCCTCGTCGAAGATATCTCCCTCGTCGAGAAGGCCGATGCTGCCCTCGGGGAGCTGCTCGACATCTCTGAGCCTGCGATTTATGGCCCTTGTCCTCACGCCGACAGCCTCGTCCAAGGTCCTGTCCACTGTGCGCAGCTGAGCTTTGGCTCTCTGCAGAACCTCGCCGAACTTTTGAAATTCGGTCTTGACGGCTCTTAAGGTGTCCCAAACCTCCTGCGACCTCTGTTCGAGGGCAAGGGTTTTAAAGCCGATTTGGAGCGAGTTTAGAAAGGCCGAGAGGGTTGTTATGCCGACAGGCGTAACCTTGAATTTGTCCCGCAATTCTTCAAAAAATGCGGCGTTCGAGACCACCTCGGCATAGAGGCCTTCGGTGGGCAAAAACATGAGTGCAAAGTCCGTTGTCGCGGGCGGCGCAATATATTTGTCGTGTATATCCTTGGCAAAGCTTCTGATTGAAGCAAGAAGCGCCTTTCTGGCGGCCTCAATCTCGACCTTTGTCTCGGCATCCAGGAGCCTGTTGTAGTCTTCTATCGGGAACTTCGAGTCTATCGGCAAAAGGAGCGGCCGCTCTTCGGAGCCCGGGAGATAGACCGCAAACTCGACGCGCTTGCCGTCTTGTATTTCGACATTCGTGCCGTATTGCTGCTCGGAGAGGATGTCGGAAAGCAGTTTTTCAAGCCGCACTTCGCCATAGGTGCCGCGCTCCTTGACATTGATGAGGGCTCTTTTTAAGTCCTTTGTGTCGGCGGCAAGACTTTGCATTTCGCCAAGTCCCCGCTGTACGCTCTCGAGCTGCTTGTTGACCAGCTCGAAAGACTGTGATATGCGCGTTTCCAGAGTTGACTGGAGCTTCTCGTCGACGATGTTCTGCATTTCGGCAAGTCTTTTTTCGTTGCCTTCTCTCAGCTCGCCGATTTTATTCTCGAGCGTCTGATTTATCTTCTCCAGGCTCAGGCTGTTGTCTTTTTGCAGTCCTGATATTTTTGCGTTCGAGAGTTCCGAAAACTCCATGAAGAATTTGTTTATATCCTCGCGGCTCTTTGTGAGATTCTCGGTGTTTTCGTTCTTGAGAGCGGTCATGCTCGAGATTACCCTGTTCTCGAAATCTAAGCTGCGCTTACTGCTCTCCTCGCGGCTGTTTTGCAGAGAGCTCTGCAGGCTGTTTTGCATAATTTCAAAGCGCTTGAACTCCTCTGTTGAGCTCTCGCTGAGCCGGCGGCCCAAATCTGCCAAAAGCTCGTTCTCGCTCTCTCTGAGCTGTTCCTCAAACTTTTTTGAAAGTGCCGTGGTCTTGTCGCGAAAGAGCACTAGCAGTATGAGAATAAAGAGCAGCACAACCGCCGCTATTTCCAAAATAAGACTTATATCAGTCAAAGGCTGTACCTCCGATGTTTTTTATTGATTATATCATAAAAGGACGCCCTGAAAAGGACGTCCCGAATTTTTAAGTGAATAGAAAGTAAATTACAGCGGAAAGCGCAAGTATTGCCAGAACAGCAGGGAGCCAAAGACTTAAAACAGCGGAGAGCCACATTGCCTTAAAATCGCTTTTCTCTGTCTCGCAGCCGATCTCTTCCAGCTTTACCTCTTCCTCTTCTTTGCTGAGAGTCGGAATTTTCTTGAAAAACGACATCCCGTCTATTCCTCAATCTCGATATCTTCCCCGCAGCTGCGCCAATCGAAGAGGAGCTCCCCGTCTTCTCCGAGCTTTCTTTCGCTGTAGTGGCAGGCAACAAAGTGCCCGGGCTCCACCTCGACGAGAGGGGGATTTATCCTCCTGCACTTGTCGCATGCCATATAGCAGCGGGTGTGGAATTTGCATCCCGAAGGCGGGTTTATCGGGCTGGGGATATTCCCCTCGAGAATTATCCTGTCTCGCTGTGCGCTGTCGGGGTCCGTTGTGGGTATGGACGAGAGCAGCGCTATTGTATAGGGGTGCCTCGGATCGGAAAAGAGCTTGTCCTTATCTGTCAGCTCGACTATATTTCCCAGATACATGACGCCTATTCTGTCGGAGATGTATTTCACAACGGAGAGGTCGTGCGAGATGAATAGATAGGTGAGATTCTGCTTTTCTTTGAGCTCTAAGAGCAGATTTATAATCTGCGACTGAATTGAAACGTCGAGAGCCGAAACGCATTCGTCGCAGACGAGGAACTTGGGCTTTACGGCAAGAGCTCTGGCTATGCAGATTCTCTGACGCTGACCGCCGGAAAACTGATAGGGATAGCGGTGGAGCATATAGTTTTGCAGTCCGCACTCCTCCATAACCTTGAGGACATATTCCCTGGCCTCGTCGGAACCGGCGGCATACATCTTGTGGGTGACAATGCCCTCCTCTATTATTTGTCCGATTGTGAGTCTGGGGTTGAGAGACGAATAGGGGTCTTGGAAGATAATCTGCAAATCCTTGCGCAGCGAGCGGCTCTCATCATAGCTGAGGCGTGAAAGGTCGATGCCCTGGTCGCGGAGCGCCTCGTACTTCTCGAAATCGGGGAGCTGCGAGTACTTCGCCTTGAGCTGCTCAACCCTATCCTCGAGCGGTAGAATCTCTTTTTCCAGTTTTTCGATTTCCGCCTCTGTCTCGCTGATGGAATTATCGAGTTTTTGGAGCCTTGATGAGCCCGATTTTCCTGCAGTAGGGGAGATTTTGGACTTTTTATACTCGAGGTCTTCAAGCTTGCTCTGCTTCTCAGCCAGCTTCACTCTGTGCTCGAAAAGCTCCAGCATGGCGGCTGCCGGCTCGGAGATATCCTGAAGCGCCATAAAACCGCCCAATATTTTGGCTGTGTGGTCAAGGGCGTTGCTTGCGGCAAACTCCGCCTGCTCGGCCTCGTTAGCCAGCTCAAAGCTGGCGCTCTCTCCGGCTTCCTCAAGTTTAAGGGCGGCCTCGTCGGCCTTTTCCCTGAGCTCGTGGTACTTTGAAACCATCTTATCGGCGTTTTTGAGCGTATCTACAACATACCTGGGGGCAATTTCGGCAAGACTTTTGCCGTAATACATTGTCGAGCCGGAAGTCTGAGAATAGAGCTGAAGGATAACCCTTCCGAAGGTGGACTTTCCACAGCCCGACTCGCCGACAAGACCGAGAGTCTCGCCTTCGTGTATCTCGAGGCTTATGCCGTCGTTTGCGCGGACATACATCTGGTCGTTTTTGAAGATGGAGCGCCTGCCGATGGGGAAGTATTTCTTTAAATTAGTTACATTTAACAAGTTTGATTTGGTGTTCGGCACTGAGTCTCACCTCCTTCTCGGGATAAAAGCATCTTATATATTGGTCTTCGGAGACCTGCCTTAGCTCAGGCTCTTCATCGATACACCTCTGCGTGGAGTAAGGGCACCTAGGGGCGAACTTGCAGCCCTTGGGCATGTTCAGCGGATGCGGAACTACGCCTTCGATGGGTTTTAGATCTCCCCTTTCGATATCGAGTCTGGGAATAGAGTTCATCAGTCCCTCGGTATAGGGGTGGCTCATCTCGCCGAAGGTGAATATCGTGCGGGAATTTGCCTGCTCTACAACCTGCCCGCAGTACATGACGGCAACGTCGTCAGCCATCTCGTTTATAACGCCGAGGTCGTGCGTGATGAAAATGATGGCGGTGCCGCGCTCCTTTTGCAGCTCATTCATAAGCTTTAGAATCTGCGCCTGTATGGTGACATCGAGAGCCGTTGTGGGCTCGTCCGCAATCAGAATCTTGGGCTTGCAGGCAAGCGCCATGGCGATCATAACTCTCTGTCTCATGCCGCCCGAGAGCTGGTGAGGATATTGCTTGGCTACAGCCTTGGGGTTCGGGATTTGAACCTCCCTGAGCAGTTTAACAACTTCCTCGGCGCTCTCCTTGCGGCTCATGCCCTGGTGTATCATCAGCGGCTCCGAGAGCTGTCTTTCAACCGTGAACACGGGGTTTAATGAGGTCATGGGCTCTTGGAAGATGACGGAGACATCGTTTCCGCGAATATGATACATCTCCTCCAAGCTCATTGTAGTGAGCTCTTTGCCGTCGAGTTTTATGCTGCCGGCGGCAATATAGCCGTTGGCGTCCAAAAGCTGAATTATGCTCATGGCCGAAACGCTCTTGCCCGAACCCGACTCGCCGACTATGCCCATGGTCTTGCCCGCCTCGAGATTGTATGAAACATCCTCAACAGCCTTGACAATACCCTTTTTGGTTTTGAAATATGTTTTTAAACCTTTTATTTCAAGCAGCGCCATTATTCTACCTCACTTTTCAGGGTTGGACTTCGGATCCATAACATCTCTCAGAGTGTCGCCCACAATGTTTATGCTGATTGTGGTTATGCCTAAGAAGAGCGAGGGGAAGACCCATTGCCACCAGAAGTTTTTAATTATGGTGGAGTTGTTGCAGCCGTAGAGCATGTTGCCCCAGCTCGGCTGAGGATAGGGAACGCCGAATCCGAGATAGCTGAGTGTGGATTCTATGAGCAGACAGGTTGCAAAGTCCAGCGTGAGTGTTACGAGGATGACGGAAAAGATATTCGGCAGAATGTGCCTGAAGACTATCTTCGAGCTCTTCACGCCCATCGCCCTTGCCGCCAGCACGTATTCGCTCTCGCGGGCGAGGAGTATCTGACCGCGGACAAGTCTGGCAAGTCCCGGCCAGGAGAGCACACCCAAGATAAGCATGATTATAAATATTCGCATATTGGAGCTCAGCGTCATCTGCGACATTACGGCAGAGAGCGTAAGCGCAAAGGGAAGGAAGGGTATCGCCGAGAAAATCTCCATAAAACGCATGAGCACCATGTCGGTGCGGCCGCCGAAGTAGCCGGAAACAGAGCCGATGATAACGCCGATTATTGAGGAGATGATAACCGCAACGGAACCTATCGTCATTGTCATAAAGCCGCCTTTAATGATGCGCTTGTATACATCGGCCCCGTACATGTCCGTTCCGAAAAGATAGCCCTTGTTGCCCCACTTGGCCAAGAGTTTGCCGTTTTCGTCTACGGCGTAAGACTGAGCGGAGCCGGCGAAAATTTCGCTTACTCCTTTGATTCTTGCGGGCGCCTTGGTCTGTCCCAGCGTGACATCTCCCCACGATAAGACCCTGCCTTCGCTGGTGAGGCCTGTGTAGTGGTGGGAGCCCGAAACAACCTTTTCAAAGAACTCGCCCTCGTGGAGAACGGGCAAGTCCTCGTCTCTGGAGCCGAAGTCTCCTGCAAGGGCAACCGAGCCGTCGCTCAGCTTTAAGCACACGTTGGAGTTTGTGGCGGCAATCTGGACTATTTTTCTGCCTTTTAAAAAGTCTCTGGGACTCTCTCCCCTATCCTTTATACTCTCGCGGAACTTGGAGAAAAGACCTCTCTGACCTGTAAACACCGATTTGCCTTCCCTGTCAACGCCGACTATGTAGTTTAAGTTGAAGTCTATATCGACAAGGTCATCCTTGCCTATAAAGCTGTCTAAGTTCGCATAGGCGTGCCTGTTGCCCCAGATATAGAGTTTTCCGTTCTCCATCAGTATGGCGGAACACTGGTAGCCGCAGGTCACCTTTTTGATCTTGCTTACATCAATGCCCCTCTCCAAAACCTCGGGCATCATGGTGATATTGGGGTTCATGTCCATCTTCTCGGAGCGCCCGTATTGGCCGAGCCTGTTGTTGCCCCAGCCGTAAACCTTGCCCTCGGAGTCGATGGCGATGGCGTGATCTATTCCGACGGCGACAAACTCGATTTTGGCGTCCAAAACTTCCTGAGGAATGTTTTTCATATCAATTCCGGTTGTACCGAGGCTCGTTGCTCCCCAAACATAGACTTTGCCTGAATTCGAAAGCCCCACGGTGAAGCTGCCGAAGGAATCTATCATCTTAATGTCGTTCTTAAGCTCCTTGGGCACGCTAAGCATTGTGAGATTTGGGGGAATATTCTGCTGGGTTACCTCGGTGTAGCTGTCGTAGTAGGTGGGCATAAACTTCGGCCCTATAATTACAAAGAGGAAGATAGCCGTGACAAGACAGAAAGCAAACACCGCAAGCTTTTGCTCCATAAAGTTGTTAAAAATCTGCCTTCCCGGACTAATAATCTCCTCGACACTGTTTGCGTCTTGCTGTCTGGCTTCAAGCTCATCTGCAAGCTCTCGGCTGCCGCCGAAGAAAAGCCTTCTCGCGGCGCGCATAAAGGGCGAAGCGGGTGTGGTATGAGATTTCTTTTCGTCAGTATTTTTGTTCATCTGGATACCGCCTTCCTACTTGCTTACCCTTACTCTGGGGTCAACAACGCCGTACAGAATGTCGATAATGAGGTTGCCCAAAAGCCCGAGCGCCACGTAAAAGCACTGCATAAGCATAATGACATCGAAATCGGCGCCTCTTAGAGCCTGTATCATCAGTCTTCCCATACCGTGTATGCCGAAGGTGCTCTCAACAACGAGGGAGCCGGAGAAAAGGGACATAAACCATCCGACCACCAGGGTGACTATCGGAATAAGCGCGTTTCTGAAGGCGTGGGAGTAGATGACCGTCTTCTCCTTGACGCCCTTGGCCCTGGCAGTTCTTATACAGTCCATGCTCAGCGCCTCTATCATTGAAGCCCTCACATATCTCGTCATGCCGCCTAAAGAACAGAAAGTCATGACTATGAGCGGCAATGTCATATAGTACATGCGGTCTTTAAAATACTTAAAGCCGGTGTACATGCTGCCGGGAGTCTTCATGCCGCTCGGCGGCAGAATTCCGAGATTGGAGCTGAATATCCAAATAGAAACTATCGCAATGAGGAAAACGGGCAGGCTGTAACCGATAATGGTGATTATCTGCACAATCTGATCGGTAGCCTTACCTCTCTTCACAGCACAGTGGATGCCCAGAGGTATTGAAATACCCAAGGCCAGCGCTGTGGCGAAGATATTTATAAAAAGGGTTGTCTTCAGGGGGCTCTTTACAACATTGACAACATCGTCTCTGGCATCATAGGAGTATCCGAAGTTTCCTTGAAGAAGTCCGTCGTAGTTCCCGTAATACATGGGATAGACACCGATCCACCTGAGGTATCTTATTGCGAGATTGTCGGTGTCGGTGCCGTACCTCCTCTGATAATCGAGGTAGAGCTTATCGAACATCTCGGCCTGCTGCTTGGCAGGAAGCTTGCCCTTCATAGACTGCAGGTCGTCTCTGGCATCTGTGTATGCCCTGTTGCTCGGCATCAGGTTGTAGATTAAAAACATGATAAAAGAGAGCACCAGCAGCATGATAAGCATGTACACGATTCTCTTTGCAATGTATCTGGCCATTAAAAAAACTCCGTTTCACCCGTTCGACCGCCCCGTTCGCAGGCATCTTGCCTTAAGGCGTGCAAGTTTTGCGTAAAATATGCTGTGGAAATAATAAAGGAAAAAGGGACTAAAATCAAGTCTAATAAGTAAAAACCACACAGAAGAGGAAAACCTCTTCTGTGTAGTTTGCTCTGGGCAAAAGCGCTGACTGCAGCGCTGTGAATTTAGTGTTTTGCGATTTCTGCCGGACTTTACTCGCTTATTATGTAGACGTCAGCGAGGTCCTTGAAGTAGCAGATTGAATAGTCGTCATACATGCCGGGATCGATTGTCCAGTTGTAGGAATAGTCGTAAACTGCGCTGTTGAAGCCTGTTGCGAAGTTAAAGCAGCAGTACATGGGAGAGCCGGAATAGAAGCCATAGACTGCACTCTGATAGAGCTCGTCAAGCATCGGGGGGAAGTCGCCTATCTGATTCTGAACAACAAAACCGGCCGCTGTCATATTTTCGTTCTCCATGAAGCCCGTTACCAAGAGGTCTGTGAACTCGTTGTTGACGGTGCCGTACCAGTTGAGCGCGAGAGGCATGTAGTAGTCATCGCCGACCTTGGCGGTTGTGTATGCGCCGTCCTTAGACTTGTAGTTGATGTCGTTCTCGGAGGCTCTTGCGCCCTCGATCTTCTTGTAGCGGACGCCTTCCACATAGTCCTTGCCGTCCTTGTCGTATATCCAGCCGCCCTCTTCGAGAACCTCTATGGCTGCATCGGCGGAGGTGGCGTAGGCGTTGAGCTGCATGCCGTTTTCAACGGCTACCTTGTTCATCCATGCGTCTTTGTAGTAGGGGCCGTCGACAACACCGCCGTAGCCGCCTGTGAAGTCCTTTGCAAACTGCGCTCTGTCCATGCAGTAGGCAATGGCCTGGCGAACCTCGGTGTACTGTACGGGACCGTAGTCGGCGCGGAAGCCCAGCTTTCCATAGCCTGCGCGGCTGTAGTGGATATAGGCAAACTTGCCGCCTGAGGTGTCGGCCGCTGTAATGGCCTCGTCTGTGGCCGCGCCGCCGGTGATGCCGGCAAGAAGGTCAACGCCGCCTGTCTTGAAGTCTTCGAGCTGTGTCTCGGAGACTATCTTCTTATAGGTTATCTTCTCTATTGTGGGAACCGTGCCCTCGTAGTTGCCCTTGAAATTGGGGTTTCTCTCGAGTATGACGGACTTGTCGGTATCGTCGTACTTCTTTACCACATAGGCGCCGGAGTATGCGTAGGTTTCATCCGTATTGAGAGAAGATGCCTTTATGTGTTCTGCCATGACATACTTCTTGAGAGGACCTTCCTTCTTTTCTTCGCCCTCTTTTGCTTTTTCAGCTTCGGCTTTTTCAGCTTCTGCCTTCTCGGCTTCCGTAAGCTCGACCATCTCGTAGAAGTCGTCGCTCAGATAGACGCCTTCGCCGTCGTCATGGATGGTGCTTTCACCAAGCCAGAGAGGGAGAACCGTGGGAGAGAAGCTGGCATAGCTTATATCGTAGAAATAGGGAATGTGCTCAGCGTCGATGGTGACGGAGAACTTATAGTCTCCAAGGAGTCTGAGACCCTTGAATTCCTTTGCGCCCTCTTCGCTGCCGGGGCCGGTGTATGCACTGAAGTCCGCATAGCCCACCATCGTGAGGCCCGACTTGTGATCTCTGTTTGCGGCTGCTGCGCCGACAGGGCTGGAGAACACGAGCACATGGGGCAGATAGTTGACCGCTTTGACCTCGGAGCCGTCGGAGAACAGAAGATCGGAGTTGATCTCGATCTCAAATGTCTTGGAGCCGTCTTCGTTCAAGGTTTCCGTAAGGTTCTTAACAACGGTCTCGTTTACTGCAAGTCCGCCTTCTTTCGTGGTGACGACGGTTTCAAGGCCGTTCACCAGGAATCCGATATCGTTATCGGACGCTACGGGGTTGTTTGCTCCAAAGCCGGGATAACGGAACTTGCCGCCGAGCTCTGTTGTGTTGCCGAGAATGATGTCTTTATTGGCCTTCTCACTGCTCCAGTCAAAAAGAGCTCTCGCGGGACCCCAGAAGGGGTTTGTGGGATTTTCCTGAACACCCGTAATCTTGGTGTTGTAGACATCGTAATACTCGTTGGAATAGAGGGGAACCTCCGGCACCAGATAGTTCCAGCGCTGGATGTAGAGCTTCCACCACTCGGCGTAAATGTCCTCGGAGCTCTTGAACTTGCTGCCCTCCGGAACCTCGGCGTTGTAGACCATGGCCATGGAAAGGAAGTCCATTCCGAGCTCGTACTCTTCGCCCTCGAAAGTGGCGTAGGCAAGACCCGTGTCGGGATCTTCGGTCACATCATCGATGGTGGTTTCCTTGCCGAACTTTTCGTAGAGAGAAACATAGGCTGTGCCATACTCAGCCCTGGCAAGATCCGCAACCGTAAAATTCTCGGGATCAAGCACAAAGGGCTCTTCAGCCTCAGCTTTACTGTCGCCCGCTGCGGGCTTTTCGGCAGTCTGTCCGCAAGCGGCCAGCGCCAGAATCATGACGAATGCAAGCATAAGAGCTAACAGCTTTTTCATCTTCATATGATATCCTCCTTAATTTTTTGCGGCTTCGCCGCTATATAAATTTGCGGGTAACCCCGCAAAATTTATGCCGATTTAATCCGAGTCGAAGAGCTTTGAAACGGGAATCTCCAAAACAGAGCTGATTTTAAACAGTGTCTCAAGTGAAATTCCCTTGACTTCTCTTGCGTTGTTGGCCTCAATCTGGCTCACAAAGCTCAACGAACGGCCTATTGCCTCTGCCATCTGCTCCTGAGTAAGGCCTCGAAGCTTTCTGTAATAGGCAATCTTGAGCCCTAAAATCCGAAATTGCTCCCTGTATTTCTCGCGCAAGAAAAACCCTCCAACTGCAGTAGAAAAAGATAAAAATAGTAGAGTTAAGGTACTCTAATATTATATATAAAATCTCACTATGTTTAAACCAGCTGTCAGAGCGGTTTTACTCGCTGAAAGAGAGTTTCTCTTTTTCTTGTGCCTATTATTATACAAGTTTTCTCTTTAAATTCGATAGAGTGGCTCTTTCCGTACGATTTATAGATATATAATAGACAGCGCTATAGTAAATTGGGCTGCGTAGTATGTTATGTGGTTTGCGCTTATCATAAGGCGGCTCTCGGGGTTCATAAGGCCCTTGCGCTCGTAGTCGGTGCTCTTGCTGAAGTATGTTATCGAGAGTATTAAGTCCGAAAGCAAAAAGAGAAGGGAGCCTGAAAAGAGCATTTTTACAGCCAAGCTACCTGTGCCGGAGACGAGGATAAAGCCTGTGAACGCAGTGAAGAGGGTGAGCAGAATGCTGTAAGAAATTACGGGAACAATAAACTTGCCGAAGCACATTTTCATCACAAAAACGGAAAAGCCTATGATTGCCGCGGTCGCTGCGATTGAGATTAAAAATGAGTATAACAAAAAGCCGGAGACGTTCGGGATTCTCTTTAAAAGCGCTGCAATATAGAGTATGTGTCCCAAGCCGAATGAAACCATGCCGAAGTAAGTTACCAGGTCATGATCCCTTTGGGCTCCGGAATATGTGTTTCTAAGGCTCTTGAAATAGGCCTTAAAGTCCAGAAAAACATCTCCGACAAGCCCCAAAACCAGTCCGGGGATTATCAGACCGGAGCTTGAAACAAGCTCTTTCGATATGCCCTCCGCCCTTCCGATTAAAGCTACAAGGGCCGCCGCTATAAAGCAGAGCGAGACCGAAGTTTTAAAAATAATTGCGAGGACAGATGAGTTTTTGTCTCTCATAAAAAGAAAAATTGCAAGAAATATCATTCCCGCTATGAGCAGTATATAGGCTGCCATAAACACTCCTCCGTTCAATACTCGCGCCCTTGCTTTTCGTCCCCTTGTGTCTTAAGGGCCCGAAAGCAAAATTGCAAGAAAAAGCTTATCATATTTTTTAGAAGTCGTCTAATTATACCATATCACAATTTCACATTCAAACAAAAACATTGTCCATAGCTTTCAAAGGCCCTCCTTCCCTGCTTGCTTAGAATTAGGTTGACTAAAAGGCTCTTTCTTGTTAGTATTTTCATGTTTGAAAGCTTTTGCTCAGCCGAAAGGACGATATAAATGCACAACCAAAATTCCGGTAGTGAAGATAATAATATAGTAAACACAAGTGAAGCCCAAGACTCGGAAAGTACAAAATATTTCAATTATAAAGTGCAGAAAGACTTTGTCTTGGAAGATATAAGAATGGCCAAGAGAAGACGGCTTGGCGTACTCTATATTTTTTTACTTGTTTTGCTCTTCATAGCGTCTCTCTATCCCACATACATGCATCTTACCGACATCAGCGGCAAGAGTGTGTTCGCCCAGCTGCAATACATGGATGCTCTATCTTCGGATTCGGAGGGAGAGAATGCAATCGTAAAATCGGAGGGCACAAAATATCAGGCCTCCATCGGAGACAGTGAAAAGGGCGAGATTAGCTATAAGATATACATCGACAATCTCTCCTTCACCGAGGCCAGAGATGCCTGCAAGCTCATGGGCGGAGAGCTCCTGACAATAGCCGATGAGGAAGAATATGAGAAGATTCTGGGTCTTATGGAAGGCTCGACGGCAAAGTTTTTCTGGTTCGGCATATATAAAGACAAGGATAACAACTACATTTCTCTAAGCGGGGAAACCCCGGCCTTTTTCCCTTGGAAGCAGGGTGACCCGATATCCGACAGGATAATGCTTGGCGACAGGGACTACCTTATCTTTTTCAAAAACGAGGATGGCGAGTGGGTTTTCAACCTTATAGCCAACGACCCGACCGCCTTTGCCCCCGAATTGTTCAAGGGAAATATAGCCTATATATGTAAGATCAGTCCGAAAGAAAGCGAATAAAAATTAGATTTGCCCCGAGAAACGTAAATTGCTCTCGGGGCATTTTTGTGCTGTAAAATCACCCGCTTGACGGGCGCTTTTTTATCTGGATCGGCCGGCCTTTCAGATCATACCGGAGATTCCCTTCTCGGTAAGCATTATAATTATTTGGGAAAGCTGCGCAGGGCTCAGCTTTACATTTCCCTTGAGCCACTCTCTCAAAATCCCTATGGAGCCGGTTGCCGCAAAAAGGACCGTCGGTTTAAGCATTTTTTCAGGGATGTCGCGGCTGTGCGCCCACTTGTTTGTGAATTCCCTCTCTATAAAGCCCACGACCTTGGCGGTAAATCCCGTGTCGTCTATATTTGAAAGGAAGTGCCTGCATATATCCCGGTTTTCATCTACAAAAACAAAGAAGCTCTCCAACACCTCTTCGGTGTTGCTGCATTCGTCACTGAGAATAGGGCCGAGATTCTCGGCAACTTTGGCGATGAGTTCATCCTCCACCTGTTTGTATAAATCGAAAATGTCGACATAGTGGCTGTAGAAAGTGGCTCTGTTTATACCCGCCTGTTTGCAGAGCTCGGTGACGCTGACCTTGGATATGGGTTTTTCAACCAGAAGTTCAATCAGCGAATTTTTAATAGTCATTTTTGTGTAGCGTACTCTTGCGTCTTCCATCTTTTTCCGCCTCTTTCTTTGTTAATTTTTTATCTATTCTGAGATAATCAACTCATTGTTGCTTTACTGTTTAGGAACTTACATTTTAAAGAATATTGTTTCTTGAACTTTTTTCATTTTGATTATAATATACAAGTCGAAAGAAAGTCAACAGTTTGTTTAGCGGGGATTAAGATGGAAAAACTTGCAGCTTTAATCACGAAACACTACAAAAAAATATTCTTCGCCTTCATAATACTTTCGATAATCAGCGGGGTTCTGCTCTTTAGGCTTGAGGTAAACTACAACCTTGCGAGCTACCTGCCCGACGATGTGGAGAGTACGGTTGCCTTGGAGATAATGGAGAAAGAGTTCAGCTCGATGGTGCCGAACGCCAGAGTCGTCTTGCCCGATGTCACCGTTTCGGAGGCTCTGGAAGCCAAGAAGAAGCTTGCCTCGATTGAGGGGGTTACCGCTGTTTTATGGCTGGACGATGTCGTCGATGTAAAAAAGCCCCTGCCTTTTATCGATAAGGCCCTTCTGAACGAGTATTTAAAGGACGGCATAGCTCAGTTTTCCGTCACTATCGAGGGCGGAAAAGAAGTCCCCGCAACCGACATGATACGGGAGCTTTTGGGTGAGGATGTCATGCTTTCAGGCACGGCAATACAGAACGCCTACTACCAGAGGCAGATAGTCAAAGAAATTATTCCGATTGCCTCTATCATTGTACCCGTCGGTGTCCTCGTACTGGCTCTTACAACCACCTCCTGGACACTTCCGTTTCTCGTTCTCTTTGTCTTGGGAGTGGCAATCCTTTTAAACATGGGCTTCAGCGCCCTCTTCGGCGAAATATCTTTTGTAACACAGTCCACAGCGCCGATATTGCAGCTGGCGGTTTCTATGGACTATCTCATCTTCCTCTTAAGCAGCTTTGAGAGAAATCGCAAAATCTACGACGATGTCCACTTTGCCATGCAGAAATCCATAGAAGAGTCATTCACCGCAATAGCCGCCTCGGCTCTCACCACCATTTTCGGTTTCGTCGCCCTAATGTTCATGCGTTTCGGCATAGGTATCGACCTGGGCTTAAATCTGGCCAAGGGTGTGGTCTTCAGCTATATCTGCGCCCTCACCCTTTTCCCGTCGATTATCCTTATGAACCTTAAGCTGATTGACAGGTTCAGCCATAAGCGGATTATACCGGAGTTCCCCAACCTGAGTAAAAATATTCTGAAGGTGAGAATTCCAATGCTCTTACTTGCGCTGGTGCTGGCTGTGCCCTGCTTCATAGGCAAGGACAAAACCGATTTTCTCTATGGAAACGGCGAGGCGGGGCAGAGTCATCAGTTCTATCAGGAGACCCAAAAAATCAATGAAATCTTTGGCGAAAACACCGCCATCGTTATAGTCACCCCCATGGGCGATCTGGGCACGCAGGCTCAGCTTGTCCGGGAGCTTGACGACATCCCCCATGTGAACAGCATAATCTCCTATGTCACGGCAGTGGGCGCTCAAATTCCCGATGTGCTCGTTCCTACGGATGCCCTCTCCCTCTTACAATCTGAAAACTACTCGCGAATCATACTGTCGACAGACACCAAAGAAGAGGGCGCTGTTGCCTTCGAGACCGTCGACGCCGTGAGGGCCACCTGCGCCAAATACTATGATGAGTACTGGGTCTGCGGTAAGAGCACCAACCTTAGAGATATGAAGACGGTTATACTCAGCGACTCTGTGTTTGTAAACGGCATCGCCATCGCCTTTGTCTTCTTAACCCTGCTCTTCAGCTTCAAGTCTTTAACCCTGCCCTTTATTCTTCTCTTTGTTATAGAAAATGCCATCTGGATAAATCTGGCCATACCCTATTTCAGAGGCTCAAGTCTGGTTTATCTGGGCTATCTGATTATAAACGCCGTACAGCTTGGCGCAACTATAGACTATGCCATTTTGATTACCGACGGCTATGTGTCTGCGAGAAAGACAATGACGGCATATGACGCCGTCAAGGACTCCTTAACTCACCACCTCTTATCCGTTTTAACCTCGGCCGTCGTGCTCACCACCGCAGGTTTTACCCTGCAGCTGACATCTTCTATGGGCGTGGTTGTCGACATAGGCAAGCTTCTCGCCATCGGCACGATGCTCTCCTTCAGCATGGTGGTCTTTGCCCTGCCTGCTCTTCTGATTATCTTCGACCCGCTCACACAGAAACTCACATTGCAAAAACGTCTCTCTAAGTCCTGCGAGACCGAGCCTGCTTTTGCGTCTGCATCGAACGCTTCTGTTGAGCCTCTTCTCCGGCCTGCGGTCTCGGTTTCTCCAAAACCTGCAAAGGCCTCCCTGTTTTCCTCTCTCAAGAAAAAAATAACCAAGTCAAAACAGCCCGTTGCGGAAGCCGAGCCTGAGTTTGAGTTTGAAACTGCGCTTGAAGACGAATACAGTGTCCAGACATTCGGCCCTTATCTGCCCGACGAAAACACAGCTTTGAAAGAGCAGAAGGCAAGGCTAAACACAGTGTATGCTGAAGAAGACGGCGAGCTTAAGCTCCCCAATCTTTACTACCTTGACCGCTCCGGCGTAGATGGTCATTTCGAAGAAGGCAGCTTCGACGAAGAAGACTCCGACTTTGAAGAGGCCTATATTAAGGAACTCTCCCTCTTCGTCAGAAATATCTCCGCTGAACTCGAGACAATCAGAGAAGAGGCATTGAAGACAAGAGCCCAAAACGAAGAACTCAGGGAAGAAATTCGCAAGCTCAAGATGAAAAATAAGGCGAGGCTCCGTCAGGATGAACTTTTGGCAGAGATAAGAGAGCTGAATTCCCAGATGTCCTCGCTTAGGGCTGAAATCAGCCTTGACAAGAAGAAAACTCAGAGCCAATAGATAAAGGCTCATAAGAGCATTAAAGGATGCGATAGATATGAAAAGAATCACAAGTTTATTTTTAGCTGTTTTGCTGCTCTTCTCGCTCATGGCGGGCCTGCTGCCTGTCCTTGCGCTTGAGGAGGAGAAGGAGGAAACAGAAGAGCTCCCCGGACTGCTGTCGGAGGAGGTCATATATGCTCTGATGGGCACGAGCGGCAATGTGGACGGCATGTACAGCGTCTGTCTCATAGACTCCGAGAAGGAGCTTAAGACCTCTTACTTCGGCCCCTTTAAGGAAATTGAAAATCTTTCGGACACACAGGAAATTGAGCTCGTCGGCGACGAAGCTATTATGAATGTGCCCAAGGGCAAGTTTTACTTCAAGTCCTTTCTCAGCACTAAGAATCTTCCTTGGTTCTTCGATATCGGCTACAAGCTCGACGGCAAGGAAGTGTCGGCTGAAAACCTGGGAGGCAAGAGCGGTCTTTTAGAGATATCTCTTAAATCCAGAGCCAATGAAAACGTCGACGAGAGCTTTAGAAATTATTTTTTCATGCAGATCAGCATAAGTCTGGACGCAGAAAAGACAGGCAACATTGAGGCCGAGGGCGCCACTATTGCCAACGCCGGCGGCACCAAGCTGCTCACTCTCTTCGGTCTTCCCGGAAGCGATCTCGATGTCACGGTGAAGGCGGAGGTAGAAGATTTTGAGATGCCGGGCATAAGCATAGCCGCTGTCCCCTTCAGCTTGGCCGATCAGCTGGGCGAGGTTAAGGACCTCACCGACGGTCTTGTGCAGCTTTCCAACGCTGTCGGCGCGCTAAGCGCCGGCGCCGGACAGCTGGCCGGCGGCATTAATGCGCTTAAAGACGGCTCTTCCCAATTCGGTGAAGGTCTCATGCTCCTTTCACAAAACTCGGGAACTCTGAGAGACGGCTCTGCTCAGGTCTTGGATGCTGTAAATAACATGGGCGCAATGCTTGAAAACTTCTCGTCTCTGTCTGAAAACTTTGATGTGGATGCCATAGCTTTCCTGCCCGCCACCCTGTATTCGATAGCCGACAATTTGGATGCTGCAGCAGGCAGTCTTGAAACTATTCCCGGAGGACTGAATGCAGCTATAGGGGCATTTAGCGCCGCCTTAGACCAAATTCAGCCTGTTGACGAGGGAGGCATAGCCGAACTCAGAATAAACAACCCCGGCAATGCCACTCTGGAGCAGCTTATAGCAAACTACAGAGCTTCAATGGCGCTTAAGGGTGTATGGGAGACAACCATGGAAAATATTCAGGTCTCCGGCGACACCGCAACCAATGCGGCGGCCTTGAGAGCACAAGCTATTAGCTTGAGAGCCGCTGCCGCTGCCGTTGAAAATATAATAGCCAGCGGCGGCGTGGGAGACATCAGTGAACTTACGAATGGCCTGAGTCAGTTTGCCGGCGCGTACTCCCAGCTTCACAACGGCATTGTTCAGTACACTCAGGGTGTGGACACCTTGGCTGCCAACTGGGGACAGCTCTACGGCGGCATGTCCCAACTCTCCGACGGAGCCAACCGGCTCTCGGGCGGCTTGGGACAGCTGAGCGCCGGCACTGCAGGTATCCCCGCTAAGATAAAGGAGCTTATGGGAGATCTTGAGCTCGGTGAATATGAGCCTATATCTTACCTCAGCGAGAAGAACACGAACTGTGCGCTTGTGCAGTTTGTAATGATGACTGACCCCATAGATGCCCCCGCTAAGGAAAAACCCGAGCTTGAGCTCCCGCCCGAAACAGGCTTCTGGGAGCGCTTCAAAGCTCTGTTTACCAAGGCAGATGAAGCCTCTGATGAACCGGCCGAAAGCGAAGCTCAGAAAAGCGCTGATAAATAATAATTTAGTCTAAAAAATTAAGACTCCGTCTTCCGATGGAGTCTTAATTTTATGAGATGTAGCTGTATCTGAACAGCTTGGGTTTGGGCTTATATTTTACCCCCGAGACCAGCCCTATGGCCGCATACATAGAAACAATCGACGAGCCGCCGTAGCTGAAGAACGGCAGGGTTATGCCGATAACCGGAGCTATGCCTATGCACATGCCGATATTTTCGAAGGTCTGGAAAATAAGCGTTCCGGCAACTCCGAAGCAAATAAGTGTTCCAAGGTCGTCGTTGGCTCTTGCGCCTACAATTATGCAGCGAATTATGAGAGTAATAAGGAGAGCAAATACTATGAGGCAGCCGATCATGCCGAACTCTTCTCCTATAACGGCAAAAATGAAGTCGGTGTGCTTGCCGAAAAGCGCATTCGACTGGCTCTGCTGACCCTGTCCGTAACCCGTACCTTTAAGTCTTCCGGAGGCAAGTCCCAGCTTGGATATGTAGGGCTGCCAGTTTATACCGTCGTTTTTGGGGTCTATTGTGGGGTCGTAGGGCGCTAAGATTCTGTTTCGCTGGTAAGGCTTTAAAAAGTTGTTCCAAAGGAGGGGTGTGACCACCGCTATGGAGGCAAAGCCCGCCAAAAACCAGTATATCTTAAAGCCTGCCGCAAAGAGCATTGTTATAAAGATAAAGAAGTAAACGAGAGCGCTGCCGAGGTCCTCCGACGTCAGTATGATGAGGGCGAACATGGCCATAAAGTGCCCCAAAAGCGTTAAAACGCTCTTAAACTTGTGCAGCTCGTTTCTCTTTTTAAGATATGTTATATGCTTGGCCATAACGATAATATAGGCTATCTTTGCTACCTCAGAAGGTTGAAGACCTATACCGAGAAAGCGCAGCCAGCCCTTGTTGCCCGTGGCGCTGGTGACGCCGAAGGGGATTAGAGAAAACATGATAAGTATGTTAAACAGCACAAGCCAGCCCCACTTGTCGGCCAGTATTTCCGCATCGAGGACTGTCATAAACACGAAGACCCCGAGTCCGATAAATATCGCCAGAATCTGAACTATAGTGTACTGCGCTGAGTTCACATAGGATTGAGTTGCGCTGGAAATTGCCACTAGGCCGTAGATGCTGCAGGCAAAAGCCACGAGCAAAAGCGGTATGTCGGCTCTTTTTGTAAACTCCTTTATAAATGGAAGATATTTCTTCATGCTAACCACCGTTTTAGAATTTCGCCTAATTTTAGCACACAATATCCCTTTACGCAAACTCGGGCTTTGTGTATAATCTTTAGAGTAATTGCGGAGGTGCCTATGCTCCAGATAGTGACAAAAAGCGAAAAAGAAACGGAAAATCTGGGCCGTGAGCTCGCGGCAAAACTGGGGCCGCAGAGTATAGTTGCGCTCTACGGCGACCTGGGCGCCGGGAAGACAGCCTTTGTGAGAGGGCTTGCCCGGGGTCTCGGAATAAAAAAGAAAGTCTTAAGCCCCACGTTCACCATAGTTAACGAGCTGAGCGAAAACGGCAAAACCCTTATACATTTCGATATGTACAGGCTTTCGGGCTCCGACGAGCTCTTTGACATAGGCTGGGAAGACTATCTGCAGAGGGACTGCATTATCGCTGTGGAGTGGAGTGAGATTGTTGACGACATATACACAGGCGAGGAGATAAGGGTAAGGATTGAAAAACTCGGCGACAATGAAAGAAAGATCTCTTTCGGAGGGAATATAGATGCGGATTTTAGCCTTTGACTCAAGCGCCAAGAGCGCCTCTGTCTGTATATTTGAGGATGGTAAAATTCTGGCGGAATATTTTCAAAATACAGGGCTGACCCACTCGAAAACCCTCATGCCCATGATAGACGACATACTCAAAAACACCGATTTTTTGCTTAAAGATATGGACTATCTTGCAGCATCCGCAGGGCCCGGCTCTTTCACCGGACTTAGAATCGGACTCTCAACTCTTAAAGGTCTCTGTTTGGGAGCCGGAAAGCAGGCTTTCGGAGTCTCTACCTTGCTGGCTTTAGCGCAAAACTGCCGAGGACTTCACGAAGACGCTGTAATCTGCGCCGCCATGGATGCGCGCAGAAACGAATTTTACTCTGCGTTTTTCACACTTTCCGGCGATAAAATCGAAAGACTCTGCGAGGATAGGGCTATTCCATGCTCGGAGCTTCTGGCTGAGCTTGAAAAATTTAAAAAAACTGTTTTTCTTCTTGGAGATGGAGCTAAGTTGTGCTATAATCAGACTAACGGTAAAATCAGATTAAATCTCAAGCTGTTGCCGGAAAGCCTGCTTTTACAGAGGGCCTCCGGAGTTGCGGCAGCAGCTTCAGAGCTTAAACCGCAAGATGTCGCCTCGATCCTGCCCTCTTATCTGAGGCTCTCGCAGGCGGAGCGGGAAAGACTTAAGAAAGTTTAATGATTTAATGAGGTGTATTGAAAATGGGCAATGTTCATGTATTCGACCATCCGCTTATACAGCACAAGCTGTCTATTCTTAGAAATAAGGAAACCTGCGTAAAGGAATTTCGGGAAATCACAAATGAAATTGCCATGCTGATGTGCTATGAGGCAACACGCGATCTTCCTCTGGAGGACATAGAAGTCGAAACCCCTGTCGCCATGGCGCATTGCAGGCAGATAGCCGGCAAGAAGCTTGCCATTGTACCGATATTGCGGGCGGGACTCGGCATGGTTGACGGCATAGTCACCCTTATTCCCGGCGCCAAGGTCGGCCACGTAGGTATCTACAGAGATCCCGAGACCTTAGAGCCCGTAAAATATTATTACAAAATGCCCTCTGATATTGCAGAGCGCGACGCTATAGTGGTTGACCCCATGCTTGCAACAGGCGGCAGCGCCGTCGCCGCGGCCGATTTTTTGAAGGAGTCTGGCGCAAAAAGCATTAAGCTCATGTGTATCATCGCCGCTCCCGAAGGAATAGAGCGCATGCAAAAACACCATCCCGACATCTCCATATACATCGCCGGTGTGGACGAAAAGTTGAATGAGCACGGCTACATAGTGCCGGGCCTGGGTGACGCCGGAGACAGAGTCTTCGGCACCAAATAAGATAAGGAGGAAGTTTTTTGAAATTTGAACAGATAGTCGCTCCGACTATAAAGGAGCTTTTTATAGAGAAAATACAGGGCATGATACTCTCCGGCGAGCTCAAGCCGGGAGACAAGCTCCCCTCCGAGAGGGAGCTCTCCGAACAGATGAAGATATCCAAGTCGATAGTTCACCTCGGACTGGAGACCCTTGAGCGTATGGGCTTTGTGGAGATTTTTCCGAGAAGCGGAAGCTTTGTGGCCGACTTTGCGGAAAACGGCAACCTTGAAACCTTAAACGCCATAATAAAATACAACGGCGGCAAGCTTGACAGGCAGATGATAGTCTCGATAATCGAGCTCCGCAGCGCTATCGAAGGCGGCGCCCTTATAAAGCTCGGCAACAGCCACAGCGAAGAAGACATGGCGAATCTCAGGCTTCTTCTGGAGGAAATCCGCCGCTTGGGAGAGCAGAATGCCTCCATCTCCGCGCAGGCGCAGGCCCTCTCGGATTTTCACTACAATGTCTGCAAGGCCTCTCAGAACAAGCTCTTCCCTCTCATCATGAACGCCTTCAGGCATGTCGGCTTTACGCTGTGGGAGTCGAGTGTTCGCTTTTGGGGCGCGAAAGCCCTCTATGCGCAGGGAACAAAGACCTTGGACCTTGTAGAGGCCGGACGCGGCAAAGAGGCCTCGGAATACCTCGACACCCTCTTTGAAGAGTACCTGGACAAGCTGTAAGCTGAAAAGCAAATTCAATAAACGCAGAGTCGGAAAGCAGCTGCTTTCCGACTCTTTTGTATAATGAGAGGCTCTCTCTTTATATTGCAGAGCGAGCCTCTGTTTGAGCCTATTGCTTGTTGAAGTTTAGACCTCCTCGAGGGCCTTTCTGATGCGTTCCTTTGTCTCGGCGGGAACCTTCTTGTCGGGAACCATTGCAAAGACTTCGGCGACGGTCTTTTTCTTTACGAGCTTGACCATTGGGCTCTTTAAAATGGCCGGCTCAATGGAGTTGAGAACTTCACAAGCTTTCGGATTGTCAAGAAGCTCTGCTATCGTTGTAGTTGCGAGATTCATAAGTTTCTCCTTTTCAATTTTATCCGAGCTCCCGGCTCGGTGACCTTGTGATTAATCATATCACAAAAACCTGCTCTCTTCAAGTTCTAAGTTGAAGAGAAATATAAAAAGGCCGGGATTTCCTCCCGACCTTGGAGCTAATGATGTGACTCGAACACACGACCTGCTGATTACGAATCAGCTGCTCTACCGACTGAGCTACATTAGCATATCCGACGCTATAAGATAATAGTTTATTTTTTCCTTTTTGTCAATCTCTGCACCCTTTTTGCCCAAAAAGGTCATTCCAAATCTTTTCAAGAATTTTTCACAAAAATTACAAAAGTAACCTTTAGAGCACTTTTTGTTACTCTTCGTTTTACATAATTATTAAAATAAGAGTTTTCTTTGCAGTTTCGCACAGTTTCAACACAGTTTCAAACATTGAAAGCCCGAAAACGGCCTTATATCTCGATGAAATTTACTGTTTTTAACATTTGAATTTCTTCAATTTAATTTGAGCTTGTTTTATTGTTTACATAAAATTGTTACACCTTTGGGATTTGTGTCCGCTTAAAGCTTCATTGACGCCGCCATTGAACAGTGTTCATCTCCGGCTATTATGATGTGGTCGCTGAGTTCTATGCCCAAAAGTCCCAAGGCATCTTTTAGTTTTCTTGTCGTCTCCTCGTCCTCGAAGGAGGGCTCCGCCGAACCTCCTGGGTGATTGTGCGCGAGTATGACAGAGCTTGAACCAAAGCGCAGGCTCTCCTCCACAGCTCTCCTCACGTTGATTTCAGCCTGATTGGCTATTCCTTCGGAGATTAGTCTTGTGGCTAAGAGCTTTTTCTCGGAATCCAAACAGAGTATATATACTTCCTCACGCTTTTTGAGCATAAACAGAGGCTTTATCTGCTCTAAGGCATCCTCGAGGCATAATATCTTCTTTTTCTTCCTCCTGGTTCCGCTGTAAAGCCTTCTGCCAAGCTCTCCCATAAGCTTTAAGAAGAGGGCGCTCTCGCTGCCCACTCCTTTTATCTGCGTGAGGAGTTCCGGCTCGGCTGTTAAAACTCCTTCCAAAGTTTCGAATCTTGCTACGAGCTCTTTTGCCTGTCTTTTGGTGTCTTTTCTCGGCTGAACATAGAAGAGAAGAAGCTCTAAGACCTCTTCGTCTCTGAAGCTTTTAAGCCCCTCTTTTAAAAATCGCTCTTTAAGGCGCTGTCTGTGCCCTGAATTTCCTTCCATCTTAAAGCTCCATTGAAGCGCAGCCGTTTAAATCGAGCTCCGCTGTGTTTCCCGCTATAAATTCAAAATATCCCTGCGCCGCAATCATGGCGGCATTGTCTCCGCAGAGACTTAGAGGCGGCATGAAGAGCTCGAAGCCTCTCTCTTCGGCGGCTTTCTTAAAGTCCGCCCTTATTCTTGAATTTGCCGCAACGCCGCCTGCAAGGCAGAGCTTTTTATATCCGCTCTGCTCCAGCGCCAGAAGGCTGCGGCTGAGGAGGCTTTCGCTAACGGTTTTTGAAAAAGACGCCGCCAGCGAGCTTCTGTCTATCTCTTCTCCCTTTTGCTCTGCGTTGTGTATGAGGTTTATGCTTGCAGTCTTAAGTCCCGAGAAGCTCATATCCAAGGGGTTTCCCTCAATATGTCCCTGCGGGAGCTTGTATTTGTTCTCGTCGCCGCCGCGGCTGAGCTCGTCTATGTATTTTCCGCCGGGATAGGGCAGGCCCATTACTCTGGCCACCTTGTCGAAGCACTCACCCGCCGCATCGTCGCAGCTTGAGCCGAGGGTGACTATTTCGGTATAGTCTTTCACATCCAAAATCAGGCTGTTGCCGCCCGAAACCGAGAGGCAGATAAAGGGAGGCTCTAAATCGGGGAAAGCCAGATAGTTTGCGGCGACATGTCCCTTTATATGGTGCACCGGAACTATGGGCTTATCGGCGGCATAGGCCAAGCCCTTTGCAAAGCTTATACCGACCAAAAGAGCGCCTATAAGCCCCGGAGCGTGGCACACCGCCACGGCGTCTATTTCCTCAAGCTCAATTCCGGCCTCCTTCAGCGCCTGCGAGCAGAGCCCGGAGATAGTCTCGACATGGCAGCGCGAAGCGATCTCCGGCACAACTCCGCCGTAGACTGCATGCTTACCTATCTGTGAGTATACGAGAGAAGATAGTATCTCTCTTCCGTCTTTCACTATCGCAACGGCTGTTTCGTCGCAGCTCGATTCTATTCCCAATATCTTCATCTATTTACCTCATACTGCATGATGAGAGCATCCTCTTTCGGTTTTTCATAGTAAGCGGGGCGCTTTCCCGCAAGCCTGAAGCCCTCGCCCTCATAGAGAGCTATGGCGGGAAAATTGCTCTCTCGCACCTCTAAACTCAAAAAGGCGAATTTATTGTCCTTTGCAAAGGCCTTGGCCGCTTTAAGGAGAGCCTTGGCTATGCCACGGCGGCGAAAACTCTTTTTTACCGCCACATTTAATACAGAGCCCTCATCCAAAACAAAGCTGAGTGAGATATATCCTGCCGGCTCATTAGCTGAAAGGGCCAGAAAAAAGACTGCGCTTTCGGATTTTAAATAAGACTCCGTTATCTCTTTCGGCCATGGGTTTAGGGATGCCTCTGCCTCAATTTCATTTATATCATCCAGGTTCCCGTGATTTGCTTTGATTATTTCGAGAGCTTTCATATCAGTGGGCCTCCGCCCAGTTTTGGCCGGTTTTTATATCCACCGTGAGGGGAAGCGAGAGCTGTGCTGCCCCCTCCATTTCCTCTTTGAGTATGCGGGCGGCCTTCTCGGCATCGCTCTTTACACACTCGACAACAAGCTCATCGTGTACCTGAAGTATGAGCCTGGCTTTGAGCCCCTCGCGCCTCATGCGTCTGTCAGCCCTCACCATGGCGAGCTTTATTATATCCGCCGCGGCGCCCTGTATCGGCATGTTCATGGCGACTCTCTCGCCGAAGCTTCTCTGGTTGAAGTTTCGGGATTTCAGCTCGGGAATCGGCCTGCGCCTTCCGAAGATTGTCTCTGCATAGCCGCGCTCGCGCGCCTGTTTCTTACTCTCTTCGAGATATTCCTTGACTGCGCTGTATTTTTTAAGATAGGAGTTTATGTAGTTGTTCGCTTCTTTCACGCTCTTTTTTATATCGCCTGCCAGCGAGAAGGCGGAAATACCGTAGACTATGCCGAAGTTCACGGCCTTTGCCGAGCTGCGCTCCTCCGCCGTCACTTCGCCCGGTTCTTTTCCAAGCACGACCGCTGCGGTCATGCGATGTATATCCTCTCCGGCCTTGAAAGCCTCTATCATGGTCTTATCGCCGGAAACATGGGCCAATATTCTAAGCTCGATCTGGCTGTAGTCGGCGTCTATCAGACAGCAGTCCTCGGCCGCTATAAACATCTTTCTCAAAGCCGAGCCGAGCTCTTTTCTTATGGGTATGTTTTGCAGGTTGGGCTCCGTGCTCGAGAGTCTTCCCGTGGCCGTCACGGTCATCTTGAAGTTTGTGTGTATTCTGCCGTCAAAAGCTATGAGTGGAAGTAAACCGTCGGTATAGGTGCTCTTCAGCTTGCTCAGCTCTCTATATTCCAAAATCAGTGAAACTACCGGGTGCAGGTGCTTGATTTTCTCAAGGGTCTCGGCATCGGTGCTGAAGCCCGTCTTCGTCTTCCTCATAGCCGGAAGAGAGAGCTTGTCGTAGAGGAGCTCCGAGAGCTGCTTGGGGGAATTAATATTTACCTCCATGCCGCCGAGAGCATAGATATCTCTCTCGAGCTCGGATATTCTTTCGCCCAACTCCTCTCCGAAATCGATTAGCGCCTCTTTGTCGATTAAAAAGCCCCTCTTTTCCATATCGGCCAAGACTCCGGCCAGAGGAAGCTCTATCTCATAGTAGAGCTTTTCCATGTTTGTGTCGCGGAGCTTTTCGCTCTGTATCTCATAGAGCTCCAGAAGCTGCACGAGCTTGTCGTCCGAGCTGAGGGAATATATGTTTTTAAGGCTTTCGCTCTCGTAGTCTCTTATTGTGGAGTCGAGAAGATAGGCGGCAAGCGCCGTATCGAAGATAAAGCCCTCGGGCTCAATTCCTTCCTCTAAAGCAAGGCGCATAGTGTCTTTTATATTTTCGGAGATTTTTTTGACCTCGGGCTTCATAAGCGCCGAGAGAAGCTTGTGATACTCGCTCTCGGAAAAGTTGTTTCTTTTTATCAAGAGCTTATCCTCGCCGTCGGAGATATGAATCTCATCCAAGCCGTCTTTGAAATGGACTGTAAAGTTTTGCTCTTTTTTGAGAAACTCTTCAATCTCCCCCACACTTAGAAGGTTTTTTTGCTCTAAACCCGCTGGCCGCGCTTTAAACTCTCTAAAAAGCGGCGGCGTGTCGTCCGGCTCTTTTATACCCCAGTTTCTTATAAAGCTTTTCAGCCCCAAGTCCATTAGCACATTATAGAGATTGGGCGCATAGACTCCGTCGAAAACGGCGTCTTCGAACTTAAAATCTATCGGCGCATCTTTGTCTATTTCGGCAAGCTCATAGGAGAGCCTTGCAAGCTCCTCGCCCTCGCGAAGTCTCTTTTTTACGCTCTCTTTTATGTCCAGAGAATCCAGCTCCGAGTATATTTTTTCTATGCTTTTGTAATCTCTGATAAGGGCCGAGGCAGTCTTTTCTCCGACACCCCTGACACCGGGTATATTGTCGGAACTGTCGCCCATGAGGGCCTTAAAATCCACCATGTGCTTCGGCTCGAAGCCGTATTCATCTTCGAATCTCTCCACATCGTAGTACTCTCCCGTGCCCGCCTTGCCGCCTGTGAAGAAAACGGCGCCCTTGGGATTTATGAGCTGGAAGAGGTCCCTGTCGCCGCTTACAAGCAGGCAGGCGTCCTCACAGCTTTTGCAAATCTCCGAAACCGTCCCCAATATATCGTCGGCCTCAAAGCCCTCTCTTTCGATAACGGGCACTCTCATGGCAGCTAGTACCTCTTTGAGCATGGGAAGCTGCACGGCGAGCTCATCGGGCATGGGCTTGCGCCCGGCCTTATATTCCTCGAACATCTCATGGCGGAAGGTCTTGCCCTTTTTGTCGAAGGCTACCATCAGGTGGCTGGGGTTGTAGTCCTTAATAAGTTTGTTAAGTATGTTCAAAAAGCCGTATACGGCATTTGTCGGCCGTCCGTCGGGAGCTGTGAGCGGCTGCCTGATTCCATAGAAGGCCCTGTTTATTATGCTGTTTCCGTCAAATATCATCAGTTTCATTTTTTCTTATCCCTCGCCTTTTGCATCTCGCCCCTGAGCTTTATAATCTGGTCTCTCATTACGGCCGCAAGCTCATACTCTAAAAGTCTGGCATATTCCTTCATGTTCCTCTCGAGGCGCTTAATCTCCTTTTCGAGCTCCTTGGCCGTCATCTTCACTCCGTCCGCCCTCTTGACGCTCGGAGCCTTGGATATCTCCATAACTTCCCTGACGCCCTTTACTATGGTCTTGGGGACAATGCTGTGTTTTTTGTTGTATTCGTTCTGTTTCCTGCGGCGGCGGGCAGTCTCTTCTATGGCGGCCTTCATGGCCGAGGTCTCTTTATCGGCATACATTATGACCTCGCCGCGCACGTTTCTGGCTGCCCTGCCTATTGTCTGTATGAGACTTGTCTCCGAGCGCAAAAATCCCTCTTTGTCGGCATCTAAGATGACAATCAGCGAAACCTCGGGAAGATCGAGTCCTTCTCGAAGCAGGTTTATGCCTATGAGCGCGTCAAACTCGCCCAGTCTTAAATCTCTGATTATCTCCATGCGCTCTATGGCGCCGATATCGTGGTGCATGTAGCGGCAGCGTATGCCGGCGTGTGTGAGAAAGTCGGTGAGATCCTCAGCCATCCGCTTTGTGAGAGTGGTGATGAGAGTTCTCTCCCCCATCTTGACCCTCTCTTTGACCTCGTGTATGAGGTCGTCTATCTGGCCCTTTATCGGCCGCACGCTTATTTTTGGATCCAAAAGCCCTGTCGGCCTTATTATCTGCTCTGTTATCTCTCCGCTCTTTTCCTTTTCGTACTCTCCGGGAGTGGCGGAAACATAGATTACCTGATTCACCTTTTCCTCGAACTCCTCGAACTTGAGAGGGCGGTTGTCATATGCCGAGGGCAGGCGGAAGCCGTACTTAACAAGGTTGTCTTTTCTTGCCTTGTCGCCCCTGTACATGGCCCTGAGCTGCGGCAGTGTGGCGTGCGACTCATCGATGAAGATGAGAAAGTCGGAGGGGAAATAGTCTATGAGCGTCATGGGCGCCGAGCCCGGCTCTCTGCCGGAGATAATCCTGCTGTAGTTTTCTATGCCCGAGCAGTAGCCGAGCTCGCGCATCATTTCTGTATCGAAGCTGACACGTTCCCTTATTCTTTGAGCCTCGATGAGCTTGCGATTTTCCTCGAAATACTTCACCCGCTCCTCACATTCGCTTTGAATCTCGGCTATGGCCCTTTCCATCTTTTCCTTCGTGGTCACATAGTGGGAGGCCGGGTAGACGGCGACGTGCAGAAGCTCACGGCTGGCCACCCCGCTCACGGGCGAAAACTCGGATATTCTTTCTATCTCGTCTCCGAAAAATTCTATTCTAATGGCCTTGTCTCTGGAGTAGACGGGAAAAATCTCTATTGTGTCGCCGCGAACTCTGAAGCTGTTTCGCTCGAAGGCTATGTCGTTTCGCTCATATCTTATCTCGATAAGCTTCTTCATGAGCTCGTCTCTGTCTATAACATGCCCCTGACGCAGCGAGAGCACCATTTGGGTATAATCAATCGGGTCTCCAAGTCCGTAGATGCAGGAGACCGAGGCCACAATAATGACATCGCGCCTTTCGCCGAGCGCAGAGGTTGCGCTGTGACGGAGGCGCTCTATCTCGTCATTTATAGACGCATCTTTTTCTATATATGTATCGCTCACAGGCAGATATGCCTCGGGCTGATAGTAATCATAGTAGGAGACAAAGTACTCCACCGCGTTTTCGGGAAAGAGCTCTTTAAACTCGCCGTAAAGCTGGCCTGCCAGCGTCTTGTTGTGGGCGAGAACCAGCACGGGCTTTTGGGCTTTAACAATGACATTCGCCATTGTGAAGGTCTTGCCCGAACCGGTGACGCCCAGAAGACACTGATGCTTATCTCCGTCTAAAACTCCCTTACTGAGCTTTTCTATGGCCTCGGGCTGATCTCCCGAGGGTTTGTATTCAGAGCTCAGCTTGAACACTATGCGAGTCTTCTTCCCATCCAAACACCCATTGCGCTGGACATGATGAGTCCCCTTGTCCAGCCCGAAGAGTCGCCGAGACAGTGGAGACCCTTGACATTGGTGTTGAGCTCCTTATCCATATTGACCTTATTGGAATAGAACTTGAGCTCGGGCGAGTAGAGCAGTGTTTCATATGAGGCAAAGCCGGGAACGACCATATCCATCGCCTTTATAAAGTTTATTATGTTTGTCATGGACCTGTACGGCATGGCGGCTGTGATATCGCCCGCCACGGCATCGGGCAGAGTGGGCCTCACATTGCTCTGCATGAGTTCTTTTTCCCAAGTGCGCTTGCCGTCGAGAATATCGCCGAAGCGCTGTACCAAGATGTGGCCGTTTGCAAGCATGTTGGTGAGCTCGCCTATCTTTTGGGCGTAGGCTATCGGCTGATTGAAGGGCACCGAGAAGTTGTGAGAGCAGAGTATAGCAAGATTGGTGTTCTTGCTCTTTCGTTCCTTATAGGCGTGGCCGTTGACGACAGCAAGATCGTTGTCGTAGTTTTCCTGTGAGACGACTCCGCCGGGATTTTGGCAGAAAGTTCTCACCTTGTTTTTGAAAGGTGGCGGATAGCCGATGAGTTTGGACTCGTACAGAGCTTCGTTGACTTCCTCCATAATCTCGTTTCTCACCTCGACCCGCACGCCGATATCGACTGTAGAGGGGGCGTGGTCAATGCCGTGCTCGGAGCAGAGCGTTTCGAGCCAGTCAGCCCCTCTCCTGCCCGTTGCCACAACCGTGTGATCTGAGTAGATGGCTTTTTTCTCCTCCCCATCTTTTATGTATACGCCCTTGCAGACCTGCTCTTCTATTATTAAGTTTAGACACTCCGTTTCGAAGAGAATTTCCACTCCGCTTTTAAGAAGGTGCTTTTCTATGCTGAGGTAGAGCTCGTGCGCCTTTTCTGTTCCCATATGTCTTATGGGGCAGTCCACAAGTTTTAGACCCGCCTTTATAGCTCTTGCTCTAATGCGCTTTACCGCCTCGGTGTTGCCGAGACCTTCTATATGCAGATCGGCGCCGAACTCGAGATAGATATTGTCGGTATATTTTATGAGCTCTTCGGCATCCCTTTCGCCCAGAAGCTTGGGGAGCTCTCCTCCCACCTCTGTGGAGAGCGAAAGCTTGCCGTCGGAAAAGGCCCCTGCGCCCGAAAAGCCCGTTGTTATATGACAGTACGGCTTGCAGTTCATGCATTTTCCGGTTTTGGACTTGGGGCAAGCGCGTTTTTCTATGCTCCTGCCTTTTTCTATCATGAGTATTTTCTTCTTTGAGCCCAGCTTTATCATCTCGAGCGCGGTGAATATGCCCGCAGGGCCGGCTCCGACTATAATTAAATCGTATTTCATTTTTCTTCTCCAAATTGTTTGCTGCAGCTTCGCCTGAGCGAAAACTTATGTGCCCTGTTATTTTAGCATATCCGGTCTGTTTTTTCAAAAATTATGAGAGGCAGCAGCCTTCTTTTCTTAAAACATTTGTCCTTCTTTTTTCATCATTTATCCCGGGGATTCAAAAGATAAAAGCCGCGAAAATTCGCGGCTTTTATCTTTGAATAAGTTCTTACTTTATGCCCAGTTCGCCCAGATAGTTATAGACCGTGTAGCGGGAAACACAGAGCATTTTCGCTATGGTGGCTATACTCTTTTGCATTTTGAGCATTCCCTGTTTATCGAGAATCCTTATCACTTCGAGTCTGTCTGCCTTGTTCATCAGATTTACAGGCTTGCCGACTGCTATAATGGCGCTCTTAACGCTCTCTTCCATAGAGAGCTCCTCCTTCGGCTCCTCGGATATAACACCGGTATCCAGAAAGTCGCCGACGAAGTTGTTTATCAGCTTGAAATAGCTGATGTCGCAGTTTATGCAGAACGCTATCCTGTGGCCGAAAGCCTCGAAGGTGAGCGTGGAGGACTTGAGATCACTCTTCCTGCCCTCTTTGTGGTAGTTGATGTAGTAACCATCGGCGCTCATCGCCACACGCTCAAGATCGCGAGGATCTAAGGAATCTCCGACTTCACGTCCCGTAACATGGCCGTTAAATATGTAGAGTATAGCCTCGGGCTTATCGACGTCCGAGATGGCAACCTCGCAGAAGTTTCCGAAGGTTGCGGTGATTGCCGAGCCCAAGTCTTTAAGCACATTCAAAAACTCTTCATATGTCATGGCCTTTCCTCTTTCCGACTATTTTTTTGCAGCGCGGCCTATCTCAAGTCCCCTCTTGAACGCCTGCTCATTGAGCGGGTTGAACTCCGGACGCTTTTTGCCCAGCTTATCAAAGGCTGTCTGCAAGACCGCATCGGGGGGCAGGATTTCGCTGTAGCCTATTAACGCTCCCGCCATGACCAGGTTCATAACTCTGGGGTTGCCAATCTCGTTGGCTATATTGCCCGCATCGACATTTATTACCGTTGCATCATCATATTCGGGAACATTTTTGACTATGGTGCTGTTTACTATGACGGCGCCGCCGGGAGCGACAGAGTTTTTAAAGCGTACCATGGACGGCTCGTTGAGTATTATGAGCACATCGGCCTTGCCGACCTTGGCAGCCCCTATCTCTTCATCGGAGATAACCACATAGCAGTTGGCCGTGCCGCCGCGCTGCTCCGCCCCGTAAGAGGGGAAGTAGGTGACATGTTTTTCTGTCTGTTCACTGGCAGTGTAGGCTAGGAGCTGGCCGATTACCATGACTCCCTGTCCGCCAAAACCTGCAATAATAATATTAGTTTCCATCTATAAGCCTCCTCACTTCGCCCTGAACTCGCCCAAGGGGAATTCCTCAAGCACTACATTCTGCAGATGCTCAAGCGACTTGACCGGCGACATCCCCCAGTTGGTTGGACAGTTAGAAACAAACTCGACAAAGCTGAAACCCTTGCCCTCCAGCTGATACTGGAACGCCTTTTTCACGGCGGCCTTCGCCTTTACCGCATTTTTCACATCGGCGCAGGTGACTCTGGCTATGTAGGCGGGAGCCTTGAGGGTGCTTAGAAGTTCGCACATGTGCATGGGATAGCCGTGTTCCTCGGGATTTCTTCCCCCGGGAGTTGTTGACGACATGGCGCCTGCCAAGGTTGTAGGGGCCATCTGTCCGCCCGTCATGCCGTAGGTGCCGTTGTTTATGAAGATAACCGTTATATTCTCGCCCCTGTTGGCGGCCGACATTGTTTCGGCCAAGCCTATGGCGGCAAGGTCTCCGTCGCCCTGATATGTGAATATAAGCGTTTCGGGGCTGCAGCGTTTGAAAGCGCTCGCAATTGCGCAGGCCCTTCCGTGAGGCGCGGCTATCGTGTCTATGTTCATATATGTCACTGCAAGAGCTCCACAGCCCACACCCTGTACCCAGGTGGAATCGTGAACCATGTCGAGTTCATCCAGTACTTCCATTATAGTCTTGACCGTTGAGGAATGCAGGCAGCCGGGGCAGTAACCCGTTACGGCGCCTTCAAAAATTCCGCTCGGTCTTTCGAATACCGTTCTTTCTTTCATTTGATTCCCCCCTATTTCTCGCCGTAAAGCTTTCTGGCAGTTTCAAGAACCAGGCTGCGCTCAAGTATCTGCCCGCCTGATGAAAGCGCCATTTCTATCTTTGTTCTGCCGTGGACGGCATGCTGCACATCGACACCGTACTGGGGCGGGATGGACATCTCTGCCACCACTATTCCGCGAAGCTTCTCGTAATTCAGCTTCTCGAATGCCTCAAAGGGGAAGGGGTTTACCTTTAGCGGACGAATAAAGCCCACTTTGTAGCCCTCTTTCCTGAGAATCTGGAGAGCGGACTTGGCTATACGGCCGGAAGAACCGTAGCCGGTGAGTATGAGCTCTGAGTCTTCGGGCACATCCATCTCGTACTCGACCTCATCCCTTTGCCACTGCTCATACATAGCCATATCTTTTATGTTCAGTTCTTCCTGGTTGATGTTCGGGTCTAAGCCGGGGCCGCACTGTATTTGGTGAAATTTTCCGCCCTTGCGGCCGCGCGCGGCATAGGTTTTGCTCTCGCGAATCCTCTTAACTTCCTCTTCACTCAGGGGCTCGGGGAAGTATACAGGCTCCATCATGGCGCCTATCATTCCGTCGAGCAGAAGATAGGTGGGCATTCTGTATTTGTCGGCAAGCTCGAAGGATCTGAACGTCATATCCACAGCTTCCTGCACCGAACAGGGCGCGAGCACCAGCATTTGGAATCCGCCGTTGCCTGCAGCCTTTGTTGCTTGAAAGTAGTCCTGCTGCGCAGGTTTAATATCGCCTATTCCCGGGCCTCCGCGCTGGAAGTTTGCTATAACCGAGGGCATTCTGGCTCCCGCGAGGAAGGCTATCCCTTCGCTCTTGAGAGCGATACCGCAGGAAGACGAAGATGTCATACATCTCACGCCCGCCGCCGCCGCTCCGAAAAGCATGTTCACAGAGGCGACTTCGCTTTCACCCTGAATGAAAACTCCGCCCACTTCCGGCATTCTGCGGGACATGTACTCGGGCATTTCGTTTTGCGGGGTTATCGGGTATCCCGCGAAAAAGCGGCAACCCGCCCTGGCCGCGGCTTCCGCTACGGCCTCCGTACCCTTCATAAGAATCTTTTCTGACATTTAACCCACCTCCCTATATACGCTTATCACGGCATCCGGACAGATGCGCGCGCACAATCCGCAACCGATGCACTTTTCCGGGTAAAGAGCCTGCACATAGTTATAGCCCTTGGCATTAACCTCGGAACCGGTGCCCAGAACTTCGTTCGGGCAAACATCGATGCAGTAGAGGCAGCTCTTACATGCTTCGGTATAAAATTCGACTCTACCTTTTGCCATTGCTTTCACTCCATTTAATAATAAAATTTTACTGCAGCCAGGCGGGTAAATTGTTGATACTTACGGGGAATATATCCGGCAAGTCTTTTCTCTCAAGCTCATCGGCAAGACTCTCATCGACGCATAGAAAAAGTATCTCCTTCTCGGGGAAAAGCTCTTTTATCTTGTCTACGCCTTTGATTATGGCATCGGCATCAGTCTCATAGCCGAGATTGGGATTTGCAACGATATGCACCTGCTTTATCGCGGCAGCCCCCACTGTTCGCCTCATTGTTTCCTCTACGGCCTCTCGGTTTCTCGACCAGGGGCGATAGGGGTTTACCAGATACAGCGTTGCCGTGTTTCCGGAATTTATGGCTTCTTCAAACTGGGCTATCATGTGGCTGCCGTAGGCTCCGCCGCCGATGTCTAAAATAGCGCAGACGTTCGGGTCGCCGAGTCTTTGCATAACTCCCGGCAAAACCGTCGGGGCATCCATAAACTGCCGCTCCATGGGCATCTCGACCCCCGCTCTTCTCAAAAAAGCTTCGCTGTCGCGGGCTCTGAGGAGGGGTTTTGTCTGATCCATGTCGAGAAAGTATACCTGCCTCTCACCGAGCTTTTGCATTTCGGCGGCAAGACTTAGAGAGAGCTCTGTCTTGCCCGAGCCGGCCTCACCTATGAGCACAAAATTCTTCGCCATCTTATTGAGCTTAGAGATAATTTTTTTTACCAAAGTTTTCTCCCGCCTGTTTAACAGTTTACTGCAAGACCTGTTTGTCGTAGTTGGCCTCGATAGCTTTTACTACCTTAGTCAATACATCGCATACGGGTGTGGGAACACCGTATTTCCTGCCATAGTCGGAAACGGCTCCCGTGAGGGCTGTGACCTCCGTCTGCCGCTTTCCAAAGAGCATATCCTGAGCCATCGAGGGATAGTAGTTTCCGATTGCTGCCATAAGATTGTCGATATTGCCCACGGTGAATTCCCAAACACCCTCAATTCCCATAGCCTCGGAAACATCGGATGCCTCTTTCCATATCGACCAGACAAGCTCCGAGCCGCAGGGGTGAGCCATGACCTCGCTGACCTTGAGACGTAGAACGGCGCAAACCGTGTTCATTCCGGCATTTGAAGTGGCCTTCTTCCAAATTGCGGGACGCACATCATCGTAGAAATGCACGGAAAGACCGCCCTTTTCGAAGCACTCCTTGAGGTAGTTTCCGGCCTTTTCGGTGAGTTCGCTGTTCTCGGATGCGCCGAAATACATATTCTCGCCGCCCAAGGGCTTTGCCACACAGACGCCGGGCCCGTGAAGCTCGGTTCCCATGTTTCCGCAACCGAAGAGAACTCTGTCGGCAGGGACAAATTTCTTAACGTGCTCATCATTGCCGAGGCCGTTTTGCAGGGTGGCCACTACCGTGTGCTCGCCTATGCAGGCCATGGATTTTTCCAAAAGCTCCTCTGTTTGAGTTGCCTTGACCATGATTATGGCAATGTCTACAATTCCGATATTCTCGGCGGAATAGGCAGTTTTGAAGCCTTCTAAATGGAAGGTGCCGCGGGGATCGGTGAATTTCATTCCGTCTTTAGCCACCTTATCCATGTGGTCCTTGTAGAGATCGACCAGAACTATGTCGTCGGCTCCGCCCATTTTGAGATAGCTGGCGAATACACTGCCGGTCGCTCCGCTGCCCAGCATTGCGATTTTCACTTTAACATTCCTCCTTGTTTTAAGCTGTTTTGTGCTTTCGATTGATTTTCCCATATTTTAAGCATAAGGCTCTGAGTATCCAGAGCCTTATGAACGAGCCTATATTTATATTTTTTCAAACTAAATACAGGCTAAATCCTGAATTTAATCCAAGCCCTCGACTTCGATGTTGTTCTCTTCGAGATACTTCCTGCTTATCTTGCGTGAGCCGAGTATCAGAGAGGAGAGAATAAGTATGGGCAGATTGAGATATCCGAGAGCCTTATAGCCGACAGATACAAGCTTGAGGATGCCGAACCTGGAAGCAAGAGCGCAGACTATGAGCAAGACAGCAACAAAGAGTCCGTCGCGCAGGCTGCTCCTCTCGCCTTCCTTGGGCTGATAGTATACACTGAATCTCGCAACGCCGGCGAATGCAAATCCGACAACGGTTGAGAGCACCGCGATAAAGACGACTGCCACATATATGGTTGTCATCCAGGGGAAATTGAGCCTCTGCAAAACGGCGAAAATCGGCAGAGCCTCCTTTGTGATTGCGAATACGCTGGTGTAGGAGAAGAGCATAAGGCCGATTATTACGAGCAGGCCGACGTTGGAAACAAAGCCTACGAGAGCTGCCGTTTTCGACTCTCTGCGGCTCTTAATTGTATCCGCAACCGATGCGATGTTGGCTATGACGGTTGCCTGGAATGCAGCGTAGATAACGGCGCTCCACATCGCCTTGGGCCAGCTGAAGTTTGCCGGATCGAGCGTTGTGTTCGTAAAGGCGAAGGCCCCCTTCAGATCTCCGTCGCCGTAGAGAGCGACCATGATAATGATGAGAAGCAGCACTCCGACAACAAGGAACATCATGTAGGACGATGCCCTTCTGACGAGCTCGGCTCCGTAGGCGCAGAGCAGCGCTCCGCAGATAACAACCAACGCGACGCCTATCCAATAGTTTATCCCAAGGGTGTTCTGTATAAGCGTTGCTACGGCGTTCAGGCTGCCGCCCATGGCTGTTATGCAGGTTACGATGAAGGAGAGATCGAAGAGATACGAAACCCACTTTACACCGAAGATGTTCTGAATCCACGACTTGTATTCATAGGTCTTGTAGATTCTGGATGCCTCGGTTGAGATGTAGAGACACACCGCCAGCAAGCCCATAGCCAAAAACATGGCAAAGAATCCGGGAATGCCGTACTGTATGTAGTACACGTTAACCTGCGTACCGCTTGCAATACCGGGGCCGAAGTGTGTTCCCATCCAGACCATGGCGATACCCACAGCCGCCGCAGTTAAGCCGCTTTTTTTCTTTTCCATTGCGAGTCACTTCCTTTATTTGTATTTGATTGAGAAACTTGTTTAGATTATAGAGCAGCTTCAACATATTGTCAACTCTGTTTACAAAGATTTATTGTCATTATTCCAACAAAGAATTTTGCATTTGTCTATTTTTATCGTTTCTTTTCTTTTTTCGATAAAAAGACCCCGGAAAAATTCCGAGGTCTTAAAATTCTTGGAGCGGGCGACGAGGCTCGAACTCGCTACCTCCACCTTGGCAAGGTGGCGCTCTACCGGATGAGCTACGCCCGCATCTCTGCGGAGGATATTCTAGCATATCCCTCACAAATGTCAAGATTATTTAAATTCTGTTTTAATATCTGATCTCTTCTTTAGCATCGTTGAACACTATTTCGTAACGCTCGCTCGTTCATTCATAGGTGTGTATACAGTTTTGTTGTGGTTGGACACATATGCGGGACGGATAATCTTTTCGTCTCTGATTTGCTCCAGTCTGTGAGCGCACCAGCCCGCCATTCGGGCAAGGGCAAACATGGGAGTGTAGAGCTCTTTTTCTATGCCGAGTATCTTGTAGACAAATCCGGAGTAAAGGTCGACATTTGCGCAGATAGCCTTGTCCTTTTCCTCCTTAAATATTCTCTTTGTGATGCTTTCTATATTGTCGAGCAGCTCAAATTCTTCCGCAGCTCCTTTTTCTATCGCCAGCTCTCCCGCCATCTTCTTGAGTATGGCGGTTCTCGGGTCGGAAATGGTGTAGATAGCGTGTCCCATACCGTAGACAAGCCCCTTGCCGTCGAAGGCCCGCTTGTCTAAGATTTTTTTGAGATAGTTTTCCAATTCCGACTTATTATTGTAGCTGCAGTTTTTAATTATGTCCTCTTTCATCGTTTCGACTTTGTGATTTGCGCCGCCGTGCTTCGGTCCTTTTAATGAGCCTATAGCGGTCGCCAATGCGGAGTATATATCCGTACCGGTGGACGATACTACATGTGTTGCAAAGGCGGAGTTGTTGCCGCCGCCGTGGTCGGCATGTACCACGAGGCACAAATCGAGAAGCTTGGCTTCCAAATCAGTGAACTCACCTTCTCTTCTCATAAGATAAAGCATATTTTCGGCCGTGGAGCAATCGTCTAAGGGGTTGTGGATAACAAGCGACCTGCCTTCATAATAGTGCTTCATCATTTGGAATGAGTAGGCTATCATCATGGGCATTTTGGATATGATGTTGAGTGACTGGATAATGTTGTTCTCGAGCGTTATATCATCCGCGTTGTCGTCGTAGGAATACATGGAAAGTATGGCTCTTTGGAGCTTGTTCATTATGTTTTTGCTTGGAAGCTTGAGAAGCACATCCTGGGTGAAGTCGCTCGGAAAACTGCGGTTTTCTCTGAGAAGCTTTTCAAATGCATCGAGGTCCTCTCTTGAGGGCAAACTGCCGAAAAGAAGTAGGAATATCGTCTCTTCAAAGCCGAACCTGTTTTCTTTTTGGAAGTTTTCTATCATTTCTCCCACAGATATTCCGCGGTAGAAAAGTTCGCCGTCTACGGCTATTTTTTGCCCGTCTTTAATTTCGTAGCCTTCTACCGCCGCCACGTTTGTGATGCCTACGAGCACGCCGGTGCCGTTTGCGTTTCTAAGTCCCCTTTTAACAGAGTATTTATCGTATAAAGCGGGATCTATATATGTGTTTTTTTCTGCTTCTCTAAGCAGTTTTTCGCTTATAGAATCAAGTTTTACCAGTTTTTGTTCCATAGTCTTTTTCCTTATTTATAAATACTCGATTACATAATCGGTGTATTCGGTGGTTGATGCCCTGCCGCCCAGATCCTTAGTGCATTTCTCTCTCTCTTGCAGCACCCTGTAAATGGCATCATACATTCTCCGGCTTTCTTCTCTGTAGCCCAGATGCTTGAGCATCATTGTTGCCGAAAACATGAGCGCCGTTGGGTTTGCTGTGTTCAGTCCCGCCATTCGCGGAGCCGTGCCGTGCACCGCTTCGAACATGGCGTGAGTATCGCCTATATTCGCTGACGAGGCAAGGCCGAGTCCGCCCACGAGTCCTGCGCAAAGGTCGGACAGTATATCGCCGTATAGGTTTTGAGTGAGTATTATGTCGAAGTTTGCGGGATTTAAAACAAGCTGCATGGCCACGTTGTCCACAAGTTTTTCCTCTGTTTCGATCTGCGGAAACTTCTCGCCTACTTTTCTGCAAACCTCCAAAAACAGGCCGTCTGTGAGCTTCATAATGTTGGCCTTTGTAACTATGGTCACTTTTTTACGATTGTTCTCGAGCGCATATTCATAAGCTTTTCTGGCTATTCTTTCGGATTTTTCTCTTGTGATAATCTTTACGGAGTGCATCTCGTCGTCGGAGATTTTTTCTTCCACTCCTGCATAGAGGTCTTCGGTGTTTTCCCTGAATATTACTATATCCACATCTTGGTATTTGGCATATTCCGTATAGGTTTTAATAGGCCTTATGTTCGCATAAAGGTCGAATCTCTTTCGAAGCTCAACGTTTATACTTCTGAAGCCCTCGCCTATGGGCGTGCCGATGGGTCCCTTGAGAGAGACTTTGTTTTTGTCAAAACTTTCGATAAGTCCTTCTTCCAAGAGCTTGCCTGTTTTCTCAAAGACCTCTATGCCGGCTCTCTTAATATCAAACTCCATATCGGGAGTTAAGCGTTTGATTACTTTAAGCGTGCAATTTGTAATCTCTTCGCTTATTCCGTCACCGATGATGACGCTTATCTCTTTAGCCCTCATATCTGCGCTCCTTAACATTTATTCTCCGGCTTATTAATTGGTTCTGACGTAGTTTAAATATCCGCCCGCCTTTAAGACATCTATCTGCCTTTCGGAAAACTCGGACTTTAGGCTTATCTCAACATTTTTCGTCTTATTATAAAGCGTCGCCTTGCCGCTTTTTATTGCTTTTTGGATATCGGGTATTTCTATATCGTCCATAAAGTCTATTTTGTCGTAGTCCGCCGCATCTGTGAATATAAGCGGAATAATACCCGAATTTACAAGATTTGAAAAGTGTATCCTTGCAAATGATTTTGCAACTACGGCTTTCACTCCGAGATACAATGGCACAAGCGCCGCGTGTTCGCGAGACGAGCCCTGTCCGTAGTTCTCTCCGCCCACAACAATACCGCCGTTATTTTTATCTGCGAGCTTTTTAAAATCGGGGGTTATTGTGCTGAACGCAAAGTTCGATAAATAGGGCACATTTGACCTGAAGGGCAGCAGCTTTGCATTCGAGGGGCATATATCGTCTGTCGTTACATTGTCGCCCGCTTTTAAAATGATTTTGCCTTCGATTTTTTCTCCGAGCGGACTGCCGACGGGTACTTCTTTAATATTCGGTCCCATTATAACGGGACTGTTTCTGTCTTCCTCTGTAGGATAGATAAAGTAAGCCTCGTTTTTGCCGTAGGACTTAAGTTCTTCCACTTTTAAATCTATATCGAGATTTTCGGGGCTGCTTAGATACCCCTTAATCGCGGAAATTGCAGCTGTTTGCGGCGACACAAGATAGACCTCGGCATCCGCAGTCCCCGACCTTGCCTTGAAGTTGCGGTTGAAGGTGCGAAGCGACACGCCGCCGGACTTTGGCGCTTGTCCCATGCCTATGCAAGGGCCGCAGCCCGACTCGAGTATTCTTGCCCCCGCCTTGATAAATGTTGACAAGGCTCCGTTTTCGGCCAGAATTCTCATAATATTTGCCGAGCCCGGGGATATGACAAGGCTTACGTCCTTGTGAATTATCTTATTCTCAAGTATTTTTGCGGCCTTCATCATATCGCTGTATGAGGAGTTGGTGCAGGAGCCTATTGCCACCTGGTCTATTTTGAGGTTTTTAATCTCGCTCACCCTCTTCACATTGTCGGGCAGATGCGGGCAGGCCGCCATGGGCACAATATCGCTTAAGTTGATTTCCAAGGTTTCGTCATATGAGGCGTCCGCATCCGGTTCTAAGGGTGTGAAGTCTTCTTCTCTACCCTGAGCTTTTAAGAACCCTCTCGTTCTCTCGTCGCTCGGGAATATTGAAGTCGTAGCCCCCAGCTCCGCGCCCATATTGGCGATGGTCGCCCTGTCGGTAACGGAGAGATTTTTGACGCCCTCTCCCGTATATTCCATGATATAGCCCGTACCACCTTTGACAGTGAGTTTTTGCAGAATTTTGAGTATTACGTCCTTGCCGTTTGCGTAGTCTGCAAGCCTGCCCGCGAGCTTTATGTTATATATTTTAGGCGCAACTATGTTGTAAAAGCCCTTTGCCATGGCTACGGCCACATCTAATCCGCCCGCGCCGATTGCTACCTGTCCGAGTCCGCCGCCTGTCGGAGTGTGGGAATCGGAGCCTATGAGCACCGTGTTCGGCTTGCCGAATCTCTCGAGATGCACCTGGTGGCAGATGCCGCCGCCCGCCTTGGAATAGATGATATTGTGTCTTTTTGCCACCGATTTTATAAATTCATGGTCGTCGGCATTTTTAAATCCCTGCTGCAGCATATTGTGGTCTATGTATGCCACGGACAGGTCGGTCTTAACGGCGTCTATCTCGAGCTTTTCCAGCTGCAGATACACCATTGTACCTGTAGAATCTTGGGTTAAGGTCTGATTGACCTTAATTTTTACTTCATTCCCCTGTTTAAGCTCTCCCTCGAGCAAGTTTTGAGAGAGAATTTTCATCGCCATGCTTTGTCCCATATTTTCTCCTTTAGTGCGTGTAATAATCCCGAATATATTTTAATAAGTAATTAAGCTTTATGTGAATTTTATCGTAATCCTGAGAATTAAGCCTCTGTCTTCCGACTCTTTTTTAAAGATATTAAGACATTATACGCATATAAGCGATAAGCCACAAGATTTTTGTGGCTTATCACTTATCTTTTTAACCAGGATTCAGAGACATGAGAAGTCTGTTTCTGTATTTTGCAAAATCGCCGCAGCGCTTTAATATTTTATTATCTCAGCCGGAGAAATTTTCGTATTGCAGCTTGCCCTTGCAGGCGGGGTACTCCTCGAAGTCCCAGAAGTACTCGCCCTTCATCTTTTCGTCGCTCGCAAAGAGAAAGGCCGTTTGTCCCGTCTTTTTATATCTGCCGATATCGAAGTGGTAATACTCACCCTCGATTTTCAAAATGTTCCAGTAGCTCTCGCTTTTATTAAGTCTGCCTTTTACCACAAAGCTCTCTATGCCGAGCTCGTCGCAGCAGGCCTTAAGCAAGATTGGAAAGCCCTCGCTTGAGCTTACTTTATCTATAAGCGCGTTTTTCAGCGAGCCCTCGGCCGTTTCGTCGAGCTCCACGGTAGTTCGGAGTAAATTGATAAGCTCCATGGCTCTTACCCCTTCGGACCTGTCTTTAAACTGCTCGGTTAAATTCTTTATTTCTCTTGAGCAGCTCGACGAAAGCCTGATGCGCTCGGACTTGTCCATCCCGTAATCCAGCCTAATCTCATAGATTTTGGAGGTGTCGCCGCTGTCGTAGGTCCCGACAAGAACTCCCGGTCTAAGTGGGAATTTTACAGGAGACTCCAAGTATTTTTTCTCTACAAAGTCTCTGAGTTCATCCTCTGTGAGTTTGGAGCTTCTTATGTGTAAAACCAGGAGCTCGTCTCCGTTTTGCATGGCGTCGGCTATGAGCTTGATTCCCTCTTCCGCAGTGTTCACCGACTTTATGGCATCGGTTTCTTCCTTGGTCTTCTTGTAGTTTATATAGACTATAGCCCCGAGATGTGAAACCGTTCTGTCGATATCGTAGGATATAAAGTCCACACAGTAGACTCCGAGGGCCATTTTGGAGCTTATGTCCCTGCAGACCGCTGCAAGGTCCTCGTTTACGTTTCCCTTATAGTTTTTAAAGCTTAATTTACCCAGCTCGCCGTGCTCGACGACAAGTCTTGTTAAAAAAAGCTTCAGCTCGAGGTAGTTTTCCACCTCGTAGCCTATGTCCTCGCTTTCGCTTGCTTTCTGCTCCGTCGCCTTTTTAATGCTCAGATATTCCTTGTCGAAAATTGACGAGCAGGCCGATAAGAGCATTGAGAGAGCGAGCAGACAGAGCAAAAGCGAGGATTTTTTTCCGGCTGATTTCAAAATATCAGTATCCCAGTTCCTCGTTGATGATGATTACTTCCAGCTTCTGGCCGTTCATGGGTCTGATGAGAGTGGCCACACCCTTGGCTATGGATGGAATCTTGCTCTCGTCCAAGCCGAAGCGCTTCGCGTTGAGAGGAGACGCAACCTTCCACGCCCTCTCGACCGCCTCTTCATAGGTTTTGCGAATTTTATTCACTCCGGCTACAATGAAGAGCCTCTTGTGTCCGAAAAACATCGAGGCTATTCTGTTGCCTGTGCCATCAATGTTGACTATTACTCCATCCTCACTCAGGCCGTTTGCCGAGCATATATAGGCTTCTGCCACAGCCGCCTTTTTGTGAACCTCGTGAGCCGGTTGAGTCTTCCAGTGCCAGTGAACCTCGGACTTCTGGGTGAGCTCCTCGTAGAGCCCGAGAGCCTCGACTGTCTTGGAGCCGCCTATGCCAACTGTTGTACCGGAGAGCGCCTCGAGAAGGTAGTCCTTGGCCTCTTCCTTTGTTTCGAAGTACTTGTAGCTTGCACCGTTTCCGATTAAGCTCTTTTCAAGTTTTTTAAGATCCATGTTTTTTCTCCTTTCGATTTTTCTTATTTGTTGCTGTGTATATCCTCAAAGCCGTCGCCAAAGACGTCTCTGACATCCGAAACCATGACGAAGGCTGCCGAGTCTTCCTGCTTGATTATACTTCTCACCTGAGAAATCTGTCTTTTGTTTATGGTGCAGAGCAAAATATCTTTCCTCTCGCCCGTGTAGCCGCCCTCTCCGTGGAGCACGGTGACTCCCCTATCCAGTTCGTCCAGCAGCCTTTGCTTTATTGTATCACTTTTCTCGCTGATAATATAGCAGGCCTTTGAGCTCTTGAGACCATAGAGCACGACATCGACTACCGTGGCGTTTATGAACATGGCGATTAAAGCATAGAGAGCCGACTCAACCTTCTTGAAACTGATTGCAAAGACAACAATTACCACTATATCCAGTATCAGTATTATGGTGCCCAAATTTATGTGCTGCCACTTCGAGCGCAGAAACTTTGCCATGATATCGACGCCACCCGTTGTCGCCCCCGTGAGATATACAACTCCGAGTCCTATTCCCATTAAAAGGCCTCCGTAGATAGAGGAAACCATCATGTCCACATTGCCGAGGTCTATGCTGTATAAAGCTATTGCGTCTATCATTAACGATGACACTGTCATGCATATAAGCGAGGCTATGGTGGATCTTCTGCCGAAGCTCATTCTCGCCATTATAAACAGAGGTATGTTCATGATTATAACGAGTATGCCGACAGGCAGGTGGCTTATGAGGTTTATTATCATTGCGATGCCTGTGACCCCGCCCGTGATTATATCGTTGCGGTAGAGAAAAATCTGAAATCCGGCGGCATAGAAGAGAGAACCCGCGAAAATCATAAAATACTCTTTGATATATCCCCTAAGCAGCTTAAAGTTCATCTGTTCTCCTTAAAGCAAAGTCATTTGAATAAGTCCCATATCCTCTTCTTTGAGCACTGCGCCCCTGGCGGGGAAGGTTCTCGCCCGGTATCTGGCCTTCTGCTTTATATCGCTCTCGGAAAAGCGCAGCGCCGAGACGACTTTTTTGCCTTCTTTAAGCTTCATTACGGCGTTGCCCTGTGCGGTTCTCGACTTTCTCATGACTACCCTGTCGCTGCCCACAATCAGGGCTCTGTTCTCATCGGACACGAGGACTATCTCGTCCTCTTCTCTTAAGTGAAAAATCTTTACTACGGGACTTTCGGCATTATAGGCGTTTATTAATTTTCGCCTGTTCTGCTTGGTTTCGTAGGAATCTATGGGCGTGCGCAGGAGTTTGCCGTTTTCGAAGACGAAGATGAGGTCCCTGGCGTATTCCTCGGGGTGTACGAGATCGAGGAAGTTTTCGTCCTCGTCCATCTCCAGAAGAGAGGATAGGAAGCTTCCGAGTTGAGAGGCCTTGGCCTCGGGTATCTCGTCGACACGCATCTTATATACCTGGGCCTTGTCGGAGAAAATAAGGAGTGTGTCTGAGCTCTCGCAGTCGAAGGAATACAGCTCCCTGTCTCCCTCTTTAAACTTCTGCTCGCCGGAGCTCTTCAGGCCCTGAGGATTGAGGTTTTTAACATAGCCCTGCTCGGAAACAATCAGGTGGCAGGGATAGGCATCGATCTCTTCCTCTGTAAATTCCTCGATGTCCTCGGCATAGACTATGGAGCTTTTCCGCTCGCTGCCGTATTTCTTTATGACCTCTTCTAGCTCCTTTATGATAAGCTTGCGAATTTTCGCCCTGCTCTTGAGGGTTTCTTCCAGCCCCTTTATGTCGTCAAGAAGCTCTTCCTTCTCGGATATTTTCTTGAGTATGTACTCCCGATTTATATTGCGAAGCTTGATCTCAGCAACAAATTCGGCCTGCGTTTCATCTATCCCGAATCCAGTCATAAGGTTGGGGATTACGTCCGCCTCGAGCTCTGTTTTGCGGATTATGGCTATGGCCTTGTCGATATCGAGCAGGATTTTCGAAAGACCCATGAGCAGGTGAAGTCTTTCCTTCTTGCGTTTCAGATCAAAATAGACTCTGCGCTTCACACACTCTTCTCTCCAAGCAGTCCACTCGTCTAAAATTTCCCTGACTCCGAGCACTTGGGGTGTGCCGGCTATGAGGATGTTGAAGTTGCAGGAAAAGCTGTCGAGCAGCGGAGTCATTCTGAAAAGCTTCTGCATGAGAGCCTCGGGATCGGCTCCTCTCTTTAGGTCTATCGTGATGAGGAGCCCCTTGAGATCGCTCTCGTCTCTCACATCGGAAATCTCTTTCAGCTTGCCGCTCTTAATCAGATCGGCAATCTTGTCCATTACGGCCTCTATGGTCGTTGTATAGGGTATCTCTCTTATTTCTATAAGGTTGCCCTTTTTCTCATACTGCCACTTGGCTCGAATTTTGAAGCTGCCGCGGCCCGTCTCATATATCTCGCGCATCTTCTGCTCGTCCATGATTATCTCGCCGCCCGTCGGAAAATCCGGAGCTTTGAGCGTCTGCATTACATCTGCATCACTGTCGTTCATCAGGGCTATGGCGGTCTCGCAGGTCTCTTTGAGATTGAAACCACAGATGTTCGAGGCCATGCCGACAGCTATGCCCGTGTTGGCGGAAACCAAGAGGTTGGGATAGCTTGTGGGCAGAAGCGTCGGCTCGTTTTTTGTGTTGTCGTAGTTCGGGACAAAGTCCACGGTGTCGGAGTCTATGTCTCTGAAAATTTCCCTGCATATCTCCGTGAGCTTTGCCTCGGTATATCGGGGGGCGGCATAGGCCATGTCTCGGGAATAGACCTTGCCGAAGTTGCCCTTACTGTCTACGAAAGGGGCATTTAAGGCCTCATATCCCTTGGAAAGACGAACCATTGTTTCGTATATGGATGCGTCTCCGTGAGGGTTTAGCTGCATGGTCTGTCCCACAATGTTGGCCGATTTAATTTTTTGGCCGCCGAGAAGCCCCATCTTATACATTGTGTAGAGAAGCTTGCGGTGAGAGGGCTTGAAGCCGTCTATCTCGGGTATTGCTCTGGATAAAATTACGCTCATGGCGTAGGGCATATAGTTGGTCTCCAGAGTGACGCTTACCGGCATCTCTGTGACCTCTGCCCTCAGTCCCTTGACGTTTTCAAGAAGCTTTTTATCTATACTCGATTCGGTCTTTTCTTTTCTCTTTCTTGCCATTTATAAGCCCTCTTACGATACGTCAACCAGGTCCATATAGTTGGAGCCGAAGTCGCTGATAAACTGCTTTCTGCCCGCCAGATTGTCGCCCAAAAGCAGATCGAAGAACTCCGCAGTGCGCTTAACATCCTCGGGCACAACCCTGATAAGCTTTCTCGTTTCGGGATTCATTGTGGTGAGCCACATCATCTCGGGATCGTTCTCACCCAAGCCCTTTGAGCGCTTTACCTGAACCCTTTTTGAACCCAGCTTCTGTACCGTTTCGTTTTTCTCCGAGTCGGAATAGGCAAAGTGGGTGGTCTTTCCGTCGCTTATCTCATACAGTGGAGATTCGGCTATGTAGGTGTAGCCCTCTCTTATCAGGGTCGGCGCCAAGCGATAGAACATGGCCAATATGAGTGTTCTTATCTGGAAGCCGTCGACATCGGCATCGGTGCAGATGATTATCTTTGACCAGCGCAGAGCGTCTAGGTCGAAGGAGGCAAGCCCTTTGTGCCTTTTGGGCACCTCGACCCCGCAGCCCAAAACCTTCATGAGGTCCATGATGACATCCGACTTGAAGATTCTTGAATAGTCTGCCTTGAGGCAGTTTAGTATCTTGCCCCGCACCGGCATTATGCCCTGAAATTCGGCATTCCTCGACTGCTTGCAGGCGCCGAGAGCGGAATCGCCCTCGACTATGTAGAGCTCACGCTTAGAGACGTCGCGGCTGCGGCAGTCGACAAACTTTTCGACTCTGTCGGAAAACTTGAGTGTGCCCTTCAGCTTTGTGCGTATACTCAGTCTTGTCTTCTCGGCCTCTTCGCGGCTTCGCTTGTTTATGAGAACCTGCTCTATAATCCTGTCGGCCTCGGCCTTGTTTTCGATGAGGAAAATCTTCAGGTTCTCTCTCATAAACTCCGTCATGGCCTTTTGAATAAAGCTGTTGTTTACAGCCTTCTTCGTCTGGTTTTCGTATGAGGCCATTGTTGAAAAGCAGTTTGTCACAAGTATCAGGGAGTCTTCAATATCGGTAAAGGCAAGCTTGCGCTCGTTTTTCTGATATTTATCCTCCCGCTTTATATAGTCGTCGAGAGCATAGACAAAGGCGTTTCTCGTCGCCTTGTCGGGCGCGCCGCCGTATTCCAGCCATGAGGAATTGTGATAGTACTCTATGGCGCTGTTCTGTCGCGTAAAGCAGAACGCGAAGGAGATTTTGAGCTTATACTCCTCTCTGTCCGGCCTGTCGCGGCCGCGGCGCTCGGTCTCGAAATATCTGGGCTCACTTAGGCGATCCGGACCTGCAAGCTCTTCGACATAATCTCTTATGCCGTTCTCAAAGTAAAATTCCTCTTCTTCGAACTTTCCGGGAGAAATCTCGTCCCTGAAAACGAAGCGCACTCCCTCGTTCACCACCGCCTGCCTTTTGAGCATATCGGAAAAGTATTCTCTCGGTATGTCAATGTCGGTAAAGACTTCCAGATCGGGCAAAAAGCGTATGCGGGTGCCCGTTCTGTGGCGCCTGGCCTCTTCCTTCTGCATCTCGCCCACCGCCCTGCCCCGCTCGAAGTGCAGATTGTATTTGTGCTCGTCTCTGTATACCTCGACATCCATATATCGCGATGCGTACTGAGTGGCGCAGGAGCCGAGACCGTTGAGCCCCAGAGAGTATTCATAGTTTTCTCCCTCGGCATTCATATATTTGCCGCCGGCGTAGAGCTCGCAGAAAACGAGCTCCCAGTTGTAGCGTTCTTCTTTCGGATTCCAGTCCACGGGGCAGCCCCTTCCGAAATCCTCGCACTCTATGCTCTTATCCAGATAGCGGGTGAGAATAATTTTGTTGCCATAACCGGCCCTGGCCTCATCTATCGAATTTGAAAGAATCTCGAAAATCGCATGCTGGCAGCCCTCTATGCCGTCGGAGCCGAAGATTACCGAGGGCCGTAGCCTGACCCTGTCTTCTCCCTTAAGGCTGCTTATACTTTCGTTGTTGTAACTTGTTGTCGGCAGTTTTGCCATATACCTACCTCTTTATCTTTAAGCTCGGATGTCTGTTGCAGACACAATATCTGCAACAAAAAGCCTTTTTTACACTTTAATTTTACGATATGTTGGGCTGTTTTGCAAGTTCTTTGATTTTGAACCGGCCTCTTATTTTCCACTTGGGGGCAGGTTTTACTCTGGACTCTTGGGCTGTATTAAGTTATAATATAAGTGTAGAGATATGCAGATAAACCGCAAGGAGTGCGCGATATGAATTACTCGCTTATCATTATTGCCATAATACTCGTCATACTGCTGATAAAGCTTTTTAAGGCTCCCTTTAAGCTGGTTTGGAAAATTATTATCCACGCCGGTTCCGGCCTTTTAACCCTGCTTGTATTCAACTTTGTGGCCGGCATATTCGGCACCAGCATTGAGATAAACTTCTTAAACTGCCTGATTTCGGGCGTTTTGGGCGCTCCGGGCGTGATATTGATTCTGCTCTTCAGATAAGAAAATAAGAAAGGAAGATAAAATGTATTTTGACATCACCTATATAATCTTAGTTCTGCCCGCCGTTATTTTTTCGCTTTGGGCAAGCGCAAAGGTAAACGGAACATATAGAAAATATAAGAATCTCGGAACGTCAAGCGGCATGACGGGCGCACAGGCTGCGCGCCTCATACTCGACAGAAACGGTTTGCGCAATGTCCGCATCATGAAGATTGATGGCCAGCTTACAGACCACTACGACCCCAGAAACCGGACCATCAGCCTCTCACAGGATATTCACGACGGCAGCTCGGCCGTCGCTGTCGGCATTGCCGCCCACGAGGTTGGCCACGCCATACAGCATGCCGAGAGCTACACACCCCTTAAAATCAGGAATGCCATTATTCCGGTGACAAGTATAGGCTCTCAGCTCTCTATCCCCCTTGTACTTTTGGGGCTGTTTTTGAGCCGAGTATCTCAAGACTTTATTCTCCTTGCCTACGGCGGCATCGTTCTTTTCGGCTTGGTGGTTGTTTTTCAGCTCCTCACCCTGCCCACGGAGTTCAATGCAAGCTCCAGAGCGCTTGCCAAGATAGGCGAATACGGCATACTTCGCGAAGACGAGACAAAACCCGTGAAAAAGGTTCTCTCTGCGGCGGCAATGACCTATGTCGCAGCCCTCGCCGTATCTCTGGTCCAGCTTCTCAGACTGTTGCTCATCGTCTCGGGCGGAAGAAGACGAAGTTAAGTTTTTATAAAAAGGCAAAGCTCCGAGCTTTTAAGGCTCGGAGCTTACTCTTTTCTTGCTTTATTTTTTTAGCGCTTCTTTATTTTAGAAGTCCGTTTTCTACCAAAAATTCTTTTGCCACTTCATTTATATCTCTCATTTCAATGTCTACGGCATAGGTAAGCTTGGTCATTTCATCGTTGGGGAGCAGGCCTTCCAAAAGATTCATCACATCTCGCAGCTCTTCTCCGTATTTTTCAAAAATTTCACTTCTTACCATCAATGCCCCGAAATAGTCAGGGAAAAAGCCTTTGTCGTCTTCCAATATAGTCAAATCTGTTTTGAGATTCAGTCCGTCTGTAGTGTAAACCACCGTTACATCCATTTCTTCACTTGAGAGCGCCGCGTACTTCAGACCTAAGTCTACTCTGTAAGTATCCTTAAAAGTCAGATTGTATTCTTTCGAGAAGGGCCCGAACTTGATATTGCCTTCCTCGGTGAAAAAATCATGCTCGGCGCCGAAGACCAACTCGGGCGCGCATTCCGCCAGTTCCGAAATTGTTTTAAGATTATATTTCTCCATAACCGCAGGGGTTACGGCTATGGCATAGGTGTTGTTGTTTCCAAGTTTTTTAAGCAGTTCCAGTTTGTCATTGGCAAGCTTTTCATTTACAAATTCATGAATGCTTGAGCCTGCCGGCAGATCTTCCACATCGTAGTGCAAAAATGTGGTCAGAGCTGTCCCGTCATAGGTGTTGAATGCATCCGCATTCCCTCTCAATATCTCGTTATATGAGTTTACCGCGCTCATCTCGTCCATGATTTCAACTTTAACATCTGTCCTATCTTCAATCAGCATCTTAACCATAGCTATAATTAATTTGCCTTCGCTGATTCTTGAGTCAATTATCCTAAGTTTACCCGAGCCCGAGGAAGCGCCGCAGGCAGATAACAGCAGCAGTAAAGCTAAAACCAGGCATATTTTACTCATCGCTTTTCTAATTGTTTTTTTCATAATATTCCTCCTTATTATCCTATGTTCTTATACTTTGCGTTCAACCTGTCTTCAATTTTCGTCATGATTGCATCAAGCCCCAAGGACATGGCCATAATCAGCAACATCCCCTTGATGATCATCTCCATATTTTGTATTCTTATGCCTCTGTTTATGATTCCTCCCAATCCTCCGCCGCCTACAAAAGTGCCGAAAACGGCAGTTCCCACGGCGGTAACTGTGGATATTTTGATTCCGGAGAAAATCATAGGCACACTGAGCGGGAGCATTAATTTAAAGAGTCTCGTCTTTCTGTCCATACCTATTCCTTTTGCCGCCTCCAGGATCTCGGGAGCTATATTGTTAAAACCGACATAGGTGCTGTTCACAATGGCGAGCAGTGAATACAGTGTAAGGCCGACTATAGTGGTCAGTTTGCCGCTTCCGAAAAACACCATGATGATTCCCAAAGTTGCCAGAGAAGGAATGGTCTGCATTATATCCACGGAGGTCAAAATAATTTTTCTCAGGGTTTTATTAAAATATGCAAGTATTCCCAAAGGGACCCCTATCAGCGTGGAAAAAATCACCGTTACAAAGACAAGAAATAAGTGTTCCAAGGCGGCATTTATCATGCTAAGTCCCCCTTTATTCCGTCTGAAACAAGCCTATCTCTTAAAAAATCTACAAATCTGGACAGAGTAACTGCGATAACGGCGGAAGGTATTGCGCCGGCAATAATCAGCCTTGAATCATTTGCCGCAACTCCCGTGTAAACAAAATTCCCGAGTCCTCCCTGACCTATCATGGCTGCCAAAACCGTCCAGCTTGTTATATAAATCGTAGACATTCTTATTCCGGAAAATATAACGGGCAGGGCCATGGGAAGTTCTACTTTGAACAGGGACTGCATCTGATTCATGCCGCAGCCTTTTGCGGCCTCTAAATACTCGTAAGGAACCTCGATTAATCCCAAATAAGTGTTTTTTAAAACCGGAAACACGGCATAGATTGAAAGCGCGATGATGATTGTGATAGGTCTCATTCCCGTGTACATAAAAAGTATACCGATAAAAACAATACCGGGTATGGTCTGAAATATTGAAAGTAAGGGAATGACCGCCCTGGAAACACTTCTATATCTCGAAAGAAGCGTCCCAAGACAAAGGCCGATTATGCCCCCGATGCTTACGCATACAAGCACATATACAACATGGGTGACTATTGAACTTAAAAGCAGCTTACCGTATAAGGAAAAAAAACCTGCCATCGCCTACTCCTTTCCTTCCCATAAATAGGCAGCCATACCGTCGGCCATGGATGTTTTGGTCAGTATGCCTACGGGCTCTTCATTTTCTAAAACAATTAAAAAATTAAAGTCCACCGCCTCCAACAGCTCAAAGCCTGTTTTTGCACTCTCGTATGCGTCAATAGTCTTATGATCATGAGATAAGAGCTCTTCTACGGTGTTCAGTTTGTCTTTGTTTGCGTACAAGGTATCAATATTTATTATACCCCTATATTTGTTATCATCATCCACAATGATCAGGGTGTCTATCGACTTTTCTCTCATAAGCCAAACCGCTTCCTTCGGAGAATCTTTGAGGTTTTGAGTAATTGCGGGCTTTCTCATGACGTCTTTACAGAGAAGGTCTTTGCCCGGCTTTCTCTCGCTCAAATGTATGCCTAAAAACTCTCTGATAGTGTCGTTAGCGGGATTTTCCAACATTTTTGAAGGAGAAGCCTTCTGTATGATTTTACCCTGATCCATAAATATGATAACATCGCTCATCTTGACAGCTTCATTCATATCGTGAGTCACAAAGAGGATGGTTTTTTTTAGCTTTTTTTGTATCCTCCTGACCTCTTCCTGCATGATGTCCCTTGTAATGGGGTCCAAAGCTCCGAAAGGTTCGTCCATCAGTATGATATCGGGATCGGCTGCAAGAGCTCGCATTACTCCGACTCTCTGCTGCTGCCCTCCCGAGAGCTGCCTGGGATAATATTTTCCGTATTTTTCATAGGGCATCCCAACCAAGTCCATTAACTCTACAACCCTGGAATGAGTTTTTTTCTTATCCCATTTTAGAAGTTCCGGGACTGCGCTGATGTTTTCTTCAACAGTCATATTGGGAAACAGTCCAATACTTTGGATTACATAGCCTATCCTTCGTCTGAGGTTGTTCGGCTCATATTCATTGATATTCACCCCTTTGATTAAAATCTGCCCGGAATCATAAGGGATCAAACCGTTGAGCATTTTTAAGGTGGTCGTCTTGCCGCAGCCCGAGCTTCCGATTAGGGTTGCAAATTGGCCCTCTTCGATTTTTAAATTCAGATTCTCTACGACCGTTTTATCTCCATAAGACTTGCTGACATTTACATACTCTATCATACGAACATCCTTTCTATATAAACAAGTATATCATATGCAGTTTCTTAAAGTGGTTTTGAGTTTGTATTGCGGAGAGCATTTCTTGTGCAAGAAAAAATTACAGACGCCGGTTTTCTTTATTCCCCGCCCCTGCCCCTGCTTTCTGCATGCAATTATTGCCGGGATAATCTCTCTTTTTTTCCTCCCAATTTAAACTGCAGAAATATATTTTTTATAATATACTCTCTTTTTGCATAATAATACCATAAAAAACAGGCATTTGTAAACAATGAAAAGCAAAAAGCAAGTAATTTCCCTGTTTATTTCTTGTCTATTGCGCTGAATCTCTTTTATATTTATACATTTTACATCTGCTCCGTCGTAATGTTTGCTCGACAAAAATATGATGTTTTGATATAATTCACTCAAGCTTTTCTTCCGCGAGGTATGGAAATGAAATTTATAAAACTGTTCTTTTCCAGGATGGGCATCATTACAAGCTTTCTGATCTTGCAGATGGCGGTACTGTTTCTGGCACTCAGATATTTCAGTGATAACTATGCCTATGTTCAGGGTATTTACACCGTCATTACGATTATGCTCTCGATCTACATACTCAGAAGACGGGGTTCCTATGCCTATAAGACTCTGTGGATAGCGCTTATTGCTCTTCTGCCGATTTTCGGCGTGGCGATGTTTTTGCTTACGAGTCAGGATTGGATATCCGAGGAACGCAGGCAACAGCTTGGCGGCCCTCCGGTAGACTTTAGAGAACACAATCCCTTTGAAAAAGTTCCTATAAGCGAGCTGAGAGAAAAATCGGAAAATGCCGCCCTGCAGGCCGAGTACCTTGACAGAGCCGCATTGGCGCCTCTATATAAAAACAGCACAAGCGAGTACTTAAAGAGCGGTGAACTTTTCTTCGAGCGGCTTCTTGAGGACTTGGAAAAGGCCGAGTGCTTTATATATTTGGAATTTTTCATCATAGGTAAGGGCAAGCTTTGGGACCGCTTTCTCGAGGTGCTGGAGCGAAAAGCTGCCGAGGGTGTTGATGTGAAAATTATCTATGATGACTTCGGCACAATATTGCGCATGAGCGCAAAATATCCAGAGGAACTTGCGAAGAAAGGCATAAAATGCGGCGTCTTTCAGCGCTTTCTGCCAATTATCACAGGCACATATATGAACAGAAACCACAGAAAAATCTGTGTTATCGATGGGATCATAGCCTACACCGGCGGCGTGAATCTTGCCGATGAGTATGCCAACATTATCACCCGCTTCGGTCACTGGTATGACTCGGGAATACGGGTGGAGGGCGAGGCCGCTCACGGCTTTATGATGATGTTCCTCTCGATGTGGAATTATGTGTTTAAGCTGAATCCTTCAATGAAAGTACATGAGCTTCCCGAGGTTTCTCTCTTAGGGGAAAATCGCTCCGACGGCTACTGCATTCCGTTTTGCGACAGTCCCGTCGACGACGAGCCTGTGGGCATGAACTCCTATATAAGTATGATTTCCAAGGCTCAGCGCTATATCTATATATGCACACCCTATCTCTCGCTGGACGAGAGCATCTTGAGCGCTCTCTCCATAGCCGTTAAGAGCGGTGTCGATGTGAAAATTGTCGTCCCGGGCATTCCCGATAAAAAACTGGTGAACATGGTTACCAAGTCCTACTACGAGCCTCTTTTGAATGCCGGAGTTAGGGTTTATGAATACGCTCCCGGCTTTATGCATTCTAAAACCATAGTCGCCGATGACGACTACGGCATCTGCGGCAGCATAAACTTCAGCTTCAGGAGTTTTCATTTAAATTATGAATCGGCAGTTTGGCTTTATAAGACAAAGTCTGTGCTCCAGATGAGGGATGCGTTTTTAGAGCTTTTGCCCGAATGCACTGAAATTACCAAGGAGCACTGCAAATCTACGCCCTATCTTGTAAAGGTAGCACGCGATGTACTCAGCATCTTCGCGCCCTTAGTATAGTGATATAAAAAGCCTTTAAAAACTTTAAAACCGAGTTCTTTATCTAAAGACCTCGGTTTTATTTTACCTGTTTAGGAAGTTGAGCCTTCCAAGACCGTTTTCATACTCTATGCAGGAGAGCCTCTCGTGCTTGAAGTTCAAAGCTCCGGCAGTTGCATTATCCATCCCCAGAAGCAGAGCGCAGATAGCTGTTAAGCTTCCGTAATGCGCAACTATAAGCACGTCCTTATTCTCTTCTATAATTTTATCCAATAGCGGTTTTACTCTGTTTTTAACATCCTCAAAGCTCTCGCCGCCCGGGATCTCTACCTCAGGCCAAGCTCTTACGAGCCTTGCACCTTCTCGCCTCAAATCCTCTACAACCTCTGTAAACTCTAAACACTCCCACTCTCCCATATCCTGCTCCACAAGTTCGTCATGCAGACTGAGCGGCATCTCATAGTTTTGGAGCGCAAGCTCTGCTGTGTGCCTGGCCCTTTTGAGTGTGCTTGAGTAGCACCTTGTTATTTCGTATAGGGCAAGTTCTTTGCCCAGATTTATCGCCTCTTCCTCTCCTTTTGCAGTTAGCGGAAAATCCGTTCTGCCGTAAAAGATGTTTTTTATATTTCCTTCGGACTGGCTGTGTCTCGCCATGTAAATCTTCAATTTATACTATCTCCTCAACATTTATTCCCTGAATTTTTCTCCTTACCATATCCAGCGCATGCGATCCGGCATAGAGCCTGACTGCGCCGCGGTTTCTGGCTTTGACGTGTACTTTTCTCACATAGAGGCTGTCTTTCGTACTTAGCGCTATATATACAAGGCCGATCGGGTTTATGCCGTCGCCTTCGGGCCCGGCCAGCCCCGTTATGCCGATGCCGAAGCTTGACCCTATAAGCTCTCTCACATTCATCGCCATAAAAGCGGCAACTTCCTCACTCACGGCGCCCTTTTCTTCTATGAGATTATTAGGTACGCCGAGAAGCTTGTTCTTAACCTCGTTTGTGTAGCTTATTACAGAGCCTAGGAACGCCTTGGAGGCCCCCGGAATATCGCTCAGCCGTTTGGACAGAAGACCTCCCGTGCAGGATTCCGCGCAGGCGAGAGTGAGCTTTTTTTCTATGAGCTGTTCGATTACCATCTGTTCTAAACCGTCGTAGTCCATGCCGTAGATGAAGTTGCCGAAAGTTTCTTTCACTCTATCTATTACAGGCTCCATCATCTTCTCGGCTTCCTCAGCGCTTTCCGCCTTGGCGGTAACCCTGAGCGTGCACTCACCTTTCGCGGCGTAGGGAGCAAGCGTGGGGTTGTTGAGCTCCCTCATATAGTCCCTGAGCTTCAACTCCATTAAACTTTCCGATATGCCGAAAAGATTGAGCTTGTGTGAGACTATAATTCCACCCGAGAGCTTCATGAGTATGCCCCTAACACTTTCAGTCAACATGGCCTCGAGCTCGTGCGGAGGGCCGGGAAGCATTAACACAATCTTGCCGTCCTTTTCGAATCGGCAGCCGGGTGCTGTCCCTCGGCTGTTCCTTATGGGCTTTGAGCCTTCGGGAAGCATAATCTGACTGTAGTTGTTCTCGGTGAGCTCGCTTCCGCGCGCCCGGAAGAGCTCTATAAGCCACTCTTTCTCTTCCCGGTTTTCCTCCAAGCCCACACCGAAAGCTGCGGCCACCGCTTCCTTGGTGATGTCATCACAGGTTGGGCCTAAGCCTCCTGTTGTTATTATTATATCTGCCCTCTCCGCCGCCCTTCTGACAGCTTCGGCAGCTCTTTCCATGTTGTCTCCGACAACACTTTCCCAATAGACATCTATGCCCATCTCGCTCAGAAGGGCCGAAATCATGGCGGCATTCGAATTTATGGTGGTGCCCAGAAGTATTTCTGTTCCTATCGCTATTAACTCTGCCTTCATTTGAGTCGTACCCTTTCGATATTTTTTATGGCCTCATTTATGAGCTCTTCCATCTGATCTAAAAGCGGAGCCTCGGCATCTCGAACCTCGCCAAGTCTCGGTCTCGTCTTAGGTTTTTTGGGAGTGAACACCGTGCAGCAGTCTTCGTAGGGTAAAATCGAGGTTTCGAAGCTGCCTATCTCTCTGGCTGTCGCCACTATCTCGGCCTTGTCCATTCCGCAAAGCGGCTGAAGAACCGGCATTTTTATGACCTCTTGTATGGCCGCCATGGCCTCGAGAGTTTGTGAGGCAACCTGCCCGAGATTTTCTCCCGTGACTATCCCTTTGGCTTTGTACATAAGCGCCACTCTCTCGGCAATTCTCATCATGAAGCGCCTTGTGAGTATAGTCCCGAAGGCGTCGGGCGTTTTAAGCTTTATGGCTTCCTGTATTTTGGTGAAGGGGACTATCAGAAGCTCCTTTGAGTCGCTGTATTCCGCAACAATTTCAGCAAGCCTTATTACCTTTTCCTTGGCCATTTCGGAGGTATAGGGAAAGGAGAAAAAGTGCAGGGGTATTATCTTAAGACCCCTTTTTGCCATCATATAGCTTGAAACGGGACTGTCGATGCCTCCCGAGAGCAGAGAGATTGCCGCGCCCGCCGTTCCGACCGGAAGTCCGCCCGCGCCCTTTATCGGCGCACTGTGAACGAAGGCCGCCCTGTCTCTTATCTCGAGCTCGACGCTGAAATCGGGCTCGGTGAGCGAGACCTTTCGGCAAACTCCGGATTTTAAAATCTCGCCGCCCACAAAGCTCGAGAGCTCGGGGCTATTAAGATGAAAACTCTTGTCCGCCCTCTTGCACTTGACGGCAAAGCTCTCGGCCTTTTTGAGCTCATCGCCGAGGTAGGCTATTGCGGTTTTGGCAATTTCGTTTTCGTCCTTTGGACAGACGGCGGCTTTCATAAGGTATACAACTCCGAAGAGTTTTTTGAGTTTTTCCATTGCCTCGTCGAGATCGCTTTCTTTTTTGGGTTCAACATATATGGTTGACTGCATGGCGTAAACCTTGAAGTTTTCGCTTCCAAGCCTCGTTCTTATGCTGTGCATCAATCTGTTTTCAAAGCTGCGCTTGTTCTGGCCTTTAAGAGCCGTTTCACCCAGTTTTAAAAGTATTATTTCGTTTGGCGTGTATTCGCTTTTTTTCTTATCTTCCATCTGCTTCTCATTTCTCTCTAAATTGAAACACGGCAATAATTATATCATAAAACTCTGTTTTCTTTAGTCTATACTGTACAACTTTTCGAGTTTTTCGAGAATTTCCTTAAAATACCCGGGCAGTTCGGAGACAATTTCTATTCTCTTGCCGCTTATGGGGTGCTCAAATCCCAGCTCCTTTGCGTGCAGGCAGTGCCCGATGATACCCAGTTCTCTGCCCTTGCCGTAAACTCCGTCGCCCAAAAGCGGACATCCCATGCTCCGGGCGTGAACTCTTATCTGGTGAGTTCTGCCCGTATGCAGAATAAAACGCATGTGGGCATACCCTTTGTAGGGCTTTATTAGTTTAAAACTTGTTTTGGCCTCTCTGCCCCCAAAGCCCGTGGCCATCTTTATCCTGAGTCCCGGATGGCGATTTATCGGCTCTTCTATCTCTCCCTCGGTATCGACGGGACAACCCTTTGTTATTCCCTCATAGATACGGCTCACTTCGCGGCGAAGCAGGAGCTGTGTGAGTTTTGCATGCGCCTCTTCGCTCTTGGCAATTAAAAGCAGTCCGGAGCTGTCTTTATCAAGCCTGTGGACTATGCCTGCCCGCTCTATGCCCGCCTGTTTTGAAAGATTTTCACCATAGCGGTACATAAGTGCATTTAAAAGCGTGCCGCTCGACACCCCTCCGGCGGGATAGACAAGCATACCTCTGGGTTTGTTCACAATAGCAATAAACTCGTCCTCATACTCGATTTGAAGAGCTATATTCTCGGGCAAAATGTCGGCAACAGGCTCTTCCATCTTTATCTCATATGTGTCGCCCTTTTCACTCTTAAAGCTCTTTTTAATAGGCTTGCCGCCGAGCCTCACAAGACCCCTGTCGCAGAGTCTTGCCGCCTCGGAACGGCTTAGATTTTCTATTTTTCGAGAAAGGAGAGCGTCAATTCTCTCTCCGCTCTCCTCTGTCTTTATTTTTATTATCACTTCTACTTAAACTCTGCAAGTATATCTTCCAGATCAAAGCCGCCTTTGCTCGATTCCGGACGCCTTACTTCGGGCATCGGAGGAGCGGCCTCGGTCCCGGACGGCCGGGGCGGTCTGAAGCTCTCAGGCTTCGCCTCAAGCTCGGGAACTCCGGCAGGCTGTACCCGCTCAACAGGCCTTTGATCCGTGGGCTCTATCGGACGCTGCATTTCGGGATAACGCGGTCTGGCGCTCTCGGCGCGAGGCGCTCTTTCCGTTTTCCGCTCACGCTTTGTGGCCAAATCCCACTTGGCAAAGGGGTTCCGGCTCTCTTCCTCGCGCACGCTCCGCTCTTTTAGCGCAATAGCGCCGTGTCTTTTCATTTCGTCATCGGATGGCTCTCTTCTCTGGGCAGGTCTGGCATTTCTGCTGTCGATTCCCATAGCGCGCCTAGTCTCAGTCGAAGCTCTATTTTCATCCGACTCGTACTTTCGGCGCAGCGCCGGAATAGTCTCGCCCGCTTCAAGCTTTCTGGGACCCAAGTTCTCGGCCTCTCTGCCGAGAGGCTCACTTTCGCTTGCGGCTTTTCCCATGCCGGGGCGACGGCTGAGCGCTCTGAGTTCCTGCACATTTGGTCTGTACTGGGTTTCCGGCACGGGCTCGGGCTCGGGCTCTTCGTCCTTGCCCAAGATGATGTAGATGCAGAATATAACTCCGCAGACGGAAATAAACACGTCGGCTATATTGAAAATGGCGTGGTTTATAAACTCCAATTTGAACATGTCTACGACATATCCGTTCATTATTCTGTCGATGCAGTTTCCTATGGCTCCGGCGAGCACTCCTACTGCGGACCATCTGCCGAGCGGCGCTCTTATGATGTTGGAGGCCAAGGCATATACCACGATGGCTATGAAGACCACAGCTATTACAATAAAGAGAACTCTGCCGTTTTGCAGCATGCCGAAAGCGGCTCCCTTGTTGTGAATATTCACAAGACTTATGACTCCGGGAACAAGATTTATTATCCCTTCGTTCAGGGGGATATTCAGAGTGACCCAGTACTTGAGTAGCTGGTCCGCGATGATGATTAGAACTGCTACTATGGCGTATAGCATCTTACTTGCGCCTCCTTTTGTTTTAGCTCTTTATGCTTTTTAATGTTGCGGCGCAGCGGGCGCAGAGTTCCGGCTCCGTCTCGTCGGCTCCGATATCCTCGGTGCGCATCCAACAGCGTGGGCACTTGGGAAGCTCGCTGGCTTCAACCTTTATTACTACTCCCTCGAGTTTCTCGCTCTTAAAGCCCTCGATCTCTGCATCGGTAAAGCCAAGTTCGGAAACTATGAAGAGGGTTCTTAAATCCCAGCTCAAAAGCGGCTCAATCTTTGAGCTTTTCTTTATTGTGAGCTTGGCATCCAAGGGTTTTCCGACCTTTTTCTCGTTGCGGGCAAGCTCTATGGCCTTGTTGACCTCATCGCGAAGCGCGAGCAGGAGTTCCCAGTCTTTAAGCTCGTCGTCGCTCATTTTAAAGGACTCTTCGGGCTTCTTTATGTCGTTTAACATGACATGGCGCACATCGTCCTCGGCTCTGTGGGGCATGCTCTGCCAAATCTCGTTTGTTGTAAATGCGAGTATGGGGGCGAGCAGTCTTACTATTCTGTCGAGAATCTCGTACATGGTGTATTGCGCCGCTCTTCTGCCTAAAGAATCTGGAGCCTCACAATAGAGCCTGTCTTTGATTATATCGAGGTAGAAGCTCGACATATCGACAACACAGAACTGGTGAATGGCGTTTGTGACAATATAGAACTCATACTTTTCGAAGGCATCTATGCACTTTTCGGTGAGCTCGTTGAGCCTGTGCAGAGCCCAGCGGTCGAGAGTGTGGAGCTTATCGGTGTCAAAGCTCTCGGCAGGATCAAAATCGTGTATGTTGCCGAGTATGAATCGGGCTGTATTTCTTATCTTGAGATACTTCTCGGAAAGCTGCTTGAATATGGCTTCGGAGCATCTGACATCGAGGCGGTAATCGGTTGAGCCGACCCAAAGCCTTATGAGTTCGGCGCCGTATTTGGGAATTACCTCCTCGGGGTAGATGCCGTTGCCCAGCGACTTGTGCATGGCCTTGCCTTCGCCGTCGACTGTCCAGCCGTGGCAGAGACAGGACTTATAGGGCGCCTTGCCCTTCAGGGCAACTCCTATAAGCAGAGACGACTGGAACCAGCCTCTGAACTGGTCGCCGCCCTCGAGATACATCTCGGCAGGCCATCTGCCCGGAGAATCGAGCTCCATCGAGGCAATGTGCGTGCTGCCCGAATCGAACCAGCCGTCAAGAGTATCTGTTTCCTTTGTAAATTTGCCGCTATTGCCGCAGTGGGGGCAGTTAAAGTTCTCGGGCAGAAGATAGGCGGCGTCTTTGTCGAACCATGCGTTGGATGACTCCTTGCCGAAAATTTTGGAAACTTTTTCTATTGTCTCGGGTGTGCAGACGGGTTTTCCGCAGTCGCCGCAATAGAAAACAGGTATGGGAAGTCCCCATTTTCTCTGACGGGAAATGCACCAGTCGGCTCTTTCCCTAATCATTGCGACCATGCGCTCGTGGCCCCACTCGGGAATCCACTCGACCTCGCCCGCGGCTCTGACCGCTTCTTCTTTGAAAGCGTCGACAGAGCAGAACCACTGGTCGGTGGCTCTGTAGAGTATGGGCGTCTTGCAGCGCCAGCAGTGCGGATACTGATGCATGATATCCTCGTAGGCAACCAAAGCGCCGCTCTCGGCGAGGTCTTTGACTATCTCTTCCGAGGCCTCATCGGTTTTTAGGCCTTCATACTTGCCGGCCTCCTCAGTCATTCTGCCGTGATCGTCAACAGGGACGATTATGCCTATCTCTATACCGCGGCGGTCGTATGCTCTGCAGATTTCATAGTCTTCGTGGCCGTGGCCGGGAGCGATGTGCACGCAGCCCGTACCGGACTCAACACTGACAAAGTCATCGTTGATTATAAGGCTGTCTCTGTTTAAGAAGGGATGCTCTGCGACCATAAGTTCGAATTCCGAGCCGGGAAGTTCCAGAATTTCTTCGAGCTCAGAGAAGCCGCAGGCCTTTTTAAATGCTTCGACGAGCTCCTTGGCGATAATATAGGTCTCGCCCGTGGGAAGCTTTGCCGCAACATAGCGTATATTCGGGCCAAGGCAGATGGCGAGGTTTCCGGGAAGCGTCCATGCCGTTGTTGTCCAGATGACAAAATAGGTATTATCGAGATCGAGCATCGGGAGCTTGCCCTTGTCGTCTTTCAGCTTAAAGCGAACATAGATGGTGCGGCAGTGGTCATCTCCGTATTCTATCTCGGCTTCAGCAAGCGCTGTTTCGTCGTGCGGGCACCAATAGACCGGCTTTTTGCCCCTATAGATATAGCCCTTTTCATACATTGTGCCGAAAACCTTGACTTCTTCGGCTTCGAACTTGGGATTCATCGTGAGATAATAGTTATCCCAATCACCCAAGCAGGCCATGCGCATAAACTGCTCTCTCTGTATTTCTACATATTTCTGCGCAAACTCTTGGCAGGCGCTGCGGAACTCGGAGGCTGTCATCTCCTTGTGGCAGATCTGCTGGTGCTTGATTATTTCTGACTCTATGGGCATGCCGTGGTTATCCCAGCCCGGGATAAAAATTGCTTTGTGCCCACTTATGGCCTTATATCTCGTGATAAAATCCTTGATGCATTTATTTAAGGCTGTTCCCATGTGTATCATGCCGTTTGAGAAAGGAGGGCCGTCGTGCAAGTCGAAAATCGGGCGGCCTTCATTTTTCTCGAGCATTCTCTCGTAGAGCCCGAGTTCATACATTTCCTCGAGCATCTTCGGTTCCCTCACGGGGAGTGAGGCTCTCATGGGAAAATCGGTCTTCGGTAAATTTACTGTTTTGTTATAATCACGGGACATTCTATCTCTCCATTACTTTGCGCTGCAAGAGCGCATTATTTAAACTTATAATCCTAGAAAAATCTGGTCTGGTCTTCCAAAGCTTCTTCTTCGCGAAACTCGGGCGCCATATTGTATCTCCTTGTAAAATCCTCTTCCGTATTTTCGGGAGTCTCGGGTATTTCGGGAATGCTGTAAGACTCCTCTTCCCTACTGAACAGGGGAGCAAAAACCTGTTCCTCTTCAAGCTCTTCCTCCTTCGCTTCTTCAGGCTCGGCAGGCGCTGCTATCGGCTCGGACACAGGAATCCGAGTCGGCTCTTCTCTGAAGGCCTTGCTCTCCGAGAGCCTGTCGAGCAGGTCGAGCTGATTTACACAGAGCGCTCTGGCGTTCTCAAAGTAGGAAGCCACAGACTCCTTGGCACGAAGGAGCATCTGCTCGGCCTCTTCGTTTTCTCTTTGGAGTTTCTCTCTCGCCTCAAGAGCTTCTATTTTGGCATTCTCAAGCAAGCTTTCGGCTTCACTCTTTGCCTTTTCTTCCATCTCGAGGGCTATCCTGCGGCTGGCATCCAGAGCCAGACGCATTGAATCTTCTGTTCTGCGGTACTCTTCAATTTTATCTACAAGCACCTTCATTTTGGCTCTGAGCGTCATGTTGTCCTTATAAATCGCCTCAAACTCGTCTGCCACTTCACCTAGGAAGCTCTCGACTGCGCCCATGTCAAAGCCGCCAAATACCGCCTTTTCGAAACTCTGTTCTCTAATATCCTGAGGAGTCATAATATCATCCCTTTCTAATCTTACTTAGCCTATATTTCTAGCAATTTGTCTGTTAAAAGCTGTAGCCGCTGCCTCCGTCCGCGGAAAACTGGCCCATCACGACTTCGTCGAGGACATCGGCATTCTGGGGCATTATGAGGAATATGCTGCCCGAAACCTTTTGGATTTTTCCACCCAAGGTGTAGGCAACGCCCGAGAGAAAGTCGAGCATTCTTCTCGCTGTTGCTTTGTCGGTATTTTCGATATTCATAATAACCGTATTTCCGTCTTTTAGGTGATTCGCAATTCCCGTTCCGTCCTCAAAGTGCATGGGCGTGATAAGAACCACTTTTTGCCCTCTGCCTCCGTACGAAGGGGCGGGCTTGCTTTTTCTCTCCCTGCGGCTCTCCTGCCTTATTCGCAGAGGCGGCAGGGGCTCGTCCATCATTTGTTCCTGCTCATCCAGGCTCTCTTCCGCAAAAAAACTCTGGCGTTCCGGACGTCCGAAATAGCCGGATCCGCTTTGACTGCCGATGGGTGCCGGTGCATCGGCCTCATCGAAAAAATCGTCGTCTTCTTCGTATGGTCTTGTCAGTCTCTTAAGCTCGTCAAATAGTCCCAATAATATCATTCCTTCTATATAAGGGCCTCAGCCTGTACTTGAGGCCAAAATCAGTATTTTCTTTCTCCGAAGATGGCACTGCCGACGCGGACAAGGTTCGCGCCGTTTTGTATTGCAAGTTCAAAATCTTGGCTCATGCCCATGGATAAAAAATCCATAGACACATTATTATATCTTTTTTGGCTGCTGTCAACAAAAAGCTCGTACATTTCCTCAAAAAAAGGTGATTTTTCGGCATTTTTCTCCAACGGCGGAGGTATGGCCATAATGCCTCTTACGTAAATTCCTTTAAGCTCGCTCGCAAGCTCCAGGGCTTTGGGAACTTCTTCCTTTAAAAAACCGCCCTTGCTCTCTTCTTTTCCAATGTTGACTTGCAGCAATATGTCCTGAATTATTCCCTGTCCTTCGGCTCGATTTGATATGAGCCTGAGGAGTTTTTCGCTCGACACCGACTCGATTAGGTCACACTCGCCCACAATGTTTTTCACCTTGTTGGACTGCAGCGTTCCTATAAAGTGGAGTCTTGCGCCCTCATATGCGCCCTCCGCTTTCTTGCGCAGGAGCTCTTGCACCCTGTTTTCTCCGCAGCCCCACACTCCAGCATCTATTGCCTCGCGTATGAGCGCGCTTCCCTTCTGCTTTGAAGCGGCGAGAACATGTACCTCTCTGCCGTTAGAGGCTATAAGCACGCGTTCTTTTATTTTTTTTAAGTTCTCTGCAACTTTTCCGTTCATTTTTTTATAAGAATTTCTCTTTCTCTATTATTGAAAGCGCCTCGCGCATGGCAAAGTCCATGTCGGGCATCAAATCAAACTCTATCCAATTTAAATTCTCGGCGGCTCTCATAAAGGTGAGTTGCCGCTTGGCATATCTTCGTGAATTTTTCTTAAGTTCGGTCTCGGCATCATCTAGTGTGCACTCTCCCCTGAGGTAGGGAAAGAGCTCCTTATAGCCTATAGCTTGCATTGCTCCTGCGCTCCGGGGAAGTTTTAGGCTCATGAGATATGCAGCCTCTTCCAATATGCCCTCGGAGAGCATTTTTTCAGCCCTGCGCTCTATGCGATCATAGAGTGTTTTTCTCTCTTTAAAGCCGAGAGCAAAGCAAAGCGACTTGAATTTGCTTTTTCGCTCTTGGCTCTCTTTGTCGAACTGAGTTATTGTTTTGCCCGTGAGAAGATAAAACTCATAAGCTCTCACTATGCGCTTTTTGTCGTTAGCTGCAAGCCGCTCCGCCCTCTCCGGGTCGAACTGACGAAGTTCGTTCAGCATTGCATTGCCGCCTATTTCATCATAGCGCTCGGTCAGTTCTTTTCTGGTGAGCCTGCGAAACTCCTCTTCGCCTTCCTCGGAAAATTCCCTGCCCTTGAGCAGGGAATCGATGTAAAGCCAGGTGCCTCCGACAACTATGGGAAGTTTTCCTCTTTCTGTTATATCTTCGCTCACAGCCTCGGCGTCTTTTAAGAAGGCCGCCACGGAATAGCTCTCATGAGGCTCTAAAATGTCTATCAGGTGGTGTGGAACTCTCGCCTGCTCTTCTTTTGTGGGCTTCGCCGTGCCTATATTTAGCCCCTTGTATATTTGCATGGAGTCTGCCGATATGATTTCCCCGCCGAGCTCCTCGGCCAGTCGAATTCCGAACTCCGTCTTCCCCGAGGCCGTAGGGCCGCTTATGACAAGGAGTTTCAACTTAGCCACTCGATTCCTCTTCCGCTCTTTCACAAAGTTCTGTTTCGGGAGAATTTTCCGATTCCGGCACAGCCTCGCTCTTTCGTGTATTCTCCGCCTGCTCTCGGCCTTCTTCGGATTCTTTTTCCCTTTCTTCTCGCTCTTTTTTTTCGGCAGCCAGTTTATCGCAGCAGTCTCTGATTGCCTCCAAAAGTATCTCGCTTTCCGCCTCGTCCAAAATTCTGTGCAAGAGGGAATATTTGTCATCTCCCTCTAAAACGGGAACAGCTTTTTGATAGAGAATTTTACCGACATTGCCCTCCTTATCGGGCATAAAAACCGTGCTGCCGCTGAGCTTGAGTCCCATTTCCAAGCTTTTTTTGAGACTCTCTTCTTCTCCGGCATTTAAAAAAGCGGGGTAAAGGCTATGCTTAGTCGCTATTATCCTGCCGGCGAAGGCGCAGGCCAAACTGGGCGCAATTCTCTCGCCCACTCCGGGCGCGATGACAAGCTCAATGTCAAGGTCGGCAAGTTTGTTGAGTATGGCCAAGGTGAAACTGGCTTCATTTGGAAAGAGCTCTCTGTTGACAAGATATACCGGCACACCTGCATGCCGGGCTCTCTCTAAAGCGCGGCTGTTTTCCTGATTGACTATCACTGCCGAAAGCTCTATGTTCTCAAGCTCTTCAAAAAAGATTGAGTCAAGTACACACTGTATCTGAAATCCGCCGGCGCCAAAGGACAAAATAGCCGTATTAATCATAGTCGAAGCTCCTCTCTGATAGCTTCGATAAGAACGCTGTTGACACTCGCATTTATTTTTCGGAGTTCACTTAGTCTCTGCTTCGAGTTCTCTCTTGAAAACTCCTCTTTTTGCTTTTTGAAGGCCTCGAAAAGCGTCTCAGCTGTGGCGGCTGCGCCGTCTTGGAGCGGATAAGCCATTTCCGCTGCAAACTCTCTTATCTTATCCCTCTGGCTGAGACCCATAGCCCTCGCTCCGCCAAGGGCTGCAAAAACAAGTCCATGCAGTCTTTCGGAAAGAACAAATTCGCTTTGAGAGATAATTAAAGCCAGATCTTCGTAGGCCACACCCTCACCGAGACTGATATGCGGCACCCTCTCTTCGATGAGGGCATCAATGAACATCTTCTCAATTCTTCTGTCTTCGTCCGACAGCGCCGCGAGAAGGATTCCCAGCCCTTCGTCTTTATAGAGTCCTTTAGCAAATTTTTTAAGTTCTCTGAGCTCTCTATGCGTGTTTTCGCTTTCTTTAAGACAGAAAGCGGCATAGGGTTTTTTCTTTTTTGCCTCCGGGGTATTTTCACGAAGCTCCAGCGACACCGCCAAGTCACTCATGAGGTGAAGCTCTCCCCCATTAATTCCGGACTTTTTAAGCCACTCATAGCTCTCTCTGTCTCTCAGAGATATGAAGCGCGCATTGCTGACAACAGCTGAGCTCAGCTTTTTTCGCTCACGCCTTCTGAGCAGCGGGCTGATTGAAAAAGAGTGAAAGAAGACCGCCGTCTTCTTCTGCCTTGCCAGCTCTAAAAGCTGCAGATAGCTCCCCAGACTCTTGTGCAGCAGCATATTCTCAAGCATTATGCCTCCTGCACTCACCATAACATCGGCCTTCTCCACAGCGGCTCGAAGCCTGAATGGGTTTTTCGCCTGCACGGCCTCGACGCCCAGGGCGGCGGCTGTCTCCGGTTTTTTTGTTATAACCGAGAGCTGCGCTTCCGGAAACGCCTTTGAAAGAAGCTTTACAAGCTCTGAGAGAATAATCTCATCGCCTATATTGCCTTCTCCGTAGTCTCCGCTGATTAGAATATTCGCCTTTTTCTCTGCTTTTTTACTCATCAGACACCCCTGTTTTATTCCAAAATTAAGCGGATTTCGACTGTTTATTATATCCCAAAACCCAAAGGCGGTCAACTCCGGTTGCCTGCCGGCTGAAAAGCTGTTTTTATACTAAACTTCTTTGTTTTTTCAACAACTTATAGTACAATTAATATAATCTCATAAATATTCGGCAAGATTCAAAAACATCATCAAAAACCAACTTGCAGAGCATCTTTTTGCTTCGAATTTTACTTTTTATACTCAGTTTTCAGGGGGTGAGCCGCATGAAGTTTTCGATTGTAATTGCCAATTATAACAACGAGAGCACATTAGAGCGCGCAATACGCAGTGCTTTGGAGCAGGACTACCCGAGTATTGAAGTCATCTGTGTGGACGACGCCTCTACAGACCGAAGTCTGGAAAAAATAAAGTTGTTTGAAGAGGGCGAAAACTTTATTCCGATCTTGCACGAGGAAAACAGCGGCTCAAGCTGCAGCAGACTCTCGGGCATTGAAAGGGCAAGCGGAGACTATCTTCTATTTTTAGACAGCGACGGCATGCTGACTCCGAACTGTTGCAGTACGCTCGCCTCTGTTTTACAAAAAAAGCCCTATGATATCTTAGCCTTTGCTGTTGAAATAGAACATGAGCCTGTAGAATCCGAGCCTGATGAGGCGTATATAAATGCCGAGTTCAGCCCTTTGTGCAAAGATATGGATGGGGAAAGCTACCGCCTCGCCTTCTATGAAGAGCGCCTGATAAAACATACCCTTTGGAACAGGTGCTACAGTATAGAGCTCGCCCGCAAAACCGCGGCGGTTATGCACAAAGATTATATAAACCTCTATGACGATTACTACTTTAATTTTGTTTCCGGCCGCTATGTAAACTCATATTTCGGGATTCCCGACAAACTGATTCGCTGCAGCCTCGGCACGGGCATCCCTGCTGGAGATGCTTATACCGAGACCAAACTTGCCCAGGATCTAAACTCGGTCTTAAATGTTTTCAGACGCTGCCGAGAATTCTCGCATGAACAGGGCCTTGAAGAGTCTTATTTTAAGCATATAGAATTGCATGAGCGTGAACAGGTCTTCAGTTTTTTAAAACGCATCAAGCTTATTCCCAAGAGCGAGCACAAGGAAATGATAAAACTTGTTCTCGATAATTTCGGCGCAGAGCAGTTTATCGCAAGTCTGAGCGATTTCTATGAGGACTCCTTTAACGCAGCGCTGGCCGAGTCAAATGAGAAACTAGCGGGTGTTTATGCCTCCAAGAGATACAAGCTCGGAAATATACTCCTTTATCTCCCCTCAAAAATAAAGAGCGCAATATGGTGTCTGCGGCATCGGGGTCTTCGTTATACTGTTTCACTCGCGCTTGAGAAATTGCGAAAAGCTTACAGAGCAGCTGTGAGTTTTCTGAAAGGACAGGAAGAAATCCCGATAGATGAAGAAGAAAAAAAAATAAAGTTTTCGATTGTTATTACTAGCCGCAACAATGAGAGCTCCTTGGAGCGTGCAATATGCAGCGCCCTGGAGCAAGATTATGCGGACATTGAGCTCATATGCGTGGATGACGCTTCCACAGACCGAAGCCGGGAAATAATAGGGTCATTTGAAAACAGGGAAAACTTTATCCCTATTTACCTTGAAGAAAGCAGCGGCTCAAGCTGCAGCAGACTCTTGGGAATTGAAAGGGCAGGCGGAGACTATCTTCTCTTTTTAGACAGCGGCGACATGCTGATGCCGAACTGCTGCAGTGCCTTGGCCAAAGTGCTGAAAAGAAAAGCCTGTGACATTTTGGGTTTCGGCACAGAGCCGGAATATACCGTTGTAAAATCTCAGTCGGAGAGAGCGCGGTTGGAGAAGCACTTCAGCCCCAAGCGCGCAAGGCTCGACTCCAAGGGCTACCGCCGAGCTTTTTATGAGAAGAAGCAAATAAAACACGATCTCCGAAGCAAGTGCTACAGCATAGAGCTCGCCCGGAAAGCGGCGTCAAAAATGCAAAAGGATCACATAAATCTCTGTGACGATTTTTACTTCAGTTTTATTGCCGCTCTCTATGTGAACTCATACTGCGGATCTTCCAAGAAGCTGATTCGACACCGCTTCGGCACGGATATCCCTGTAGCCGACGCCTATAACAAGACCGAACTTGTTCAGGATCTAAATTCAGTCTTAAATGTTTTCAGGCTTTGTCGAGAATTTGCATGTGAAAAGACCTTGGAAGAGACTTATTTCAGATATATAAGTCTGTATGAGCGTGAGCAAATTTTCGGTTTTTTAGAGCGCATCAAATTTCTCCCCAAGAGCGAGCATGAGGATATGACAAAACTTATCCTCGAGCAGTTCGGCGCGGAGCAGTTCATTGTAAGTCTGAGTGATTTCTGTGAGTCTTCTCTCAAGAAACTGACAGATCTTGCTAATCCGGGTGAACTCTTCCCCTATACCCGTAGAGCCGCTAAAACCGTGGGACTCTATTGTCACTGCCTCTGCGGCGACGGCCCCGGAAAAGCGCTCTGTCGAACAGCTGATTATTTGACTGAGGCGGGCTATAGGGTAATCATCATAAGCGATAAGGATGGAAGTCCGCCGTATTGTCCTCTGGCAGAGGATGTGAAGCGTGTTTGCCTGGGCTTGGAAGGTTGCGAGCACGGCGACTATCTTATTCGCTACCGCAAGCTGAGAGACTGCATTTTGAATAAGCACATAGACATTTTTATTAACTACGACTTTTCTTCCGACTTCGGAGGTTTGGACTTCTGCACGGTGAAGAGCACGGGCTGCGCTTATATGCTCTACTGCCACTCGCCTCATGTGGCAGACCCTATTTACGGCAGCTCAGATATTCCCGCTAATCGGGCAGTCTATGCATATGCCGATGCTGTAGTCACACTTTCCTCTGCGGACAGAATCTTCCGGTCACGCGTAAACCGGCGCACTTTTCAAATCACGGTCCCCCTCCCCCGTGTGGAGTACTCCGCTGCTTCCGAGAGACGGATGCATGAACTTCTCTGGGTCGGCAAAACTTACGACAAGAGCAGGAACCCCGAAGACGCCTTGGAAATTCTTTACCTCGTGCTGCAGCGCATGGGCGATGTCACCTTGCGTATCTGCAGCTATATGGATGAGAGCAGCAAAAAAAAGCTGCGCGGGCATGCAGAGCAGCTCAATCTAGGCGATCATCTGATCTTTGAGAGAAATAAATCCGATCTCTCGGAACTTTATTCCGAAGCCGGACTTCTGCTGCTGACCTCCGATTTTGAGGACTTTGATACGACGCTCGGATTAAGCCTGGCCCATGGACTCCCTGTCGTCAGCTACGAGCTGCCGTACCTGACTTTTACAAAGCAATCCGAAGCTGCCGTCAGCGTGCCGTGGCGCGACTTTGAGGCTGCCGCCGAGGCCGTTCTGGAGATTTTTCAGGACGAGGACAGGTGGCGGAAGATGAGTGAAGCCGCTCGGAGTGACGCCGAGGCCTTTATGGCTTACGACATGCCCTCTGTGTGGAGGGAAATTCTTGATACCGTTTCGGAGGGAAAGGATATATGCGACTCTGCCCCGAGTGAAGATGAGTTTTGGGAATACTGCGACACTGCAGAGCTTACATACAGACAGGCGAGTCGGCGTATTGGTGAAATCTCGCGCGGGCTTCAGGGAGTATACAGTTCTAAGCGATACAGACTCGGGAATATTTTGCTCTATCTTCCCTCAAAGATGAAAGATGCTGCAGTATACCTGCGCAAACAGGACCTGCGCCATGCGGCGCGGCTTGCTTTGAACAGGGCTAAAAATTTATATGAAAAATTTATTGATAAAATAAGTTAAATATTTTTTAAGAAGCGGCTTTATATCGGGTATTCCCGAAAAGAGCCCACATACCAAACTCCGGTTTTGAGCGAAGAGCACAAGGCCGGTGTTTTTATGTATATCGGAAATTTTTAATATAAACCGCTGCAGGACAGTTGCTTCGCCTGCATCCTTTAACGAGCGAGAGCTTTATTATTTTTATAAAATATACTATAATCGATGTGTTATATTTTCCGTCCCCAATAAAAAGGAGCTGAAATTGACCGAAGTTTATTTGATAAGACATGCAGAGGCGCTTGGAAATTATTATCGCAGAGTGCAAGGGCATTGGGATATGCCGCTTTTAAAAGGCTCTAAAGCTCAGCTTTTAAGTCTCGAAGAGCGCTTTCGGGGCGTGTATATAGATGAGATTTACTCGAGCGATCTTATAAGGGCTGTGGATACCGCCAAAGCTTTGGCGGAGCCTAGGGGCCTCCCTATACAAAAAACTGCAGAGCTCAGAGAACTGAGTATGGGTGCTTGGGAATCTCGTTCCTGGCCCTATCTGAGATATGCCGACTTTGAACAGGCGGAGCTGTTCAGAACCAACCCTTTAAACTGGGCTCCCGAGGGCGCAGAGAACTACAGGGATGCCGCTCTAAGGCTGAAGGGCTTTCTTTTGAGCATGGCCGAGCAAAAACCGGGCAAAACAATAGCCGCATTTACACATGGCGCCCTAGTTCGCTCTTATCTCTGCCTCTACATGGGCGAGAACATAGATTTTTCTATTCCTCACGGAGCCAACACCTCCGTAACGCGGCTTTTAGTCAAAGACGGCGTTATAGCTGTTGACTACTATAACGACGACGCCCATCTTGCAGACATCTCCTCCGGAAGAGGAAAACAAAAGCACGATCTCTCGAAGCTGTGTCTCTCTCCCCTCTCACTCGAAAGCGATATGGGCAGAGGATATTATGCAAGCTGCTACCGGAAAAGCTGGTTAGAGGCTCATGGCAACGCAGACGGTTTTTGGGCAGGCATATATCTTATCAATGCTCAGGCGCGGTCGAGAACTGACCCCGACACGGTTTTGCTTCCTTCCTTAAACGGCAAAAAACTCGGTGTTTTGGAACTTATGTTTGAGACCGACGATCCCGACATCGGCAGAGTAGCTCTTATTTACACAGAGCCGGAATATAGGAATTCGGGACTGGGACGCACACTCATGGGCGCGGCCGAGGCGCTTATGAAGGAGAGAGGCAAAAAAATCTGCTCCCTCAATGTGGCTGTCACAAACGAAAACGCTATAGGCTTTTACCTTCATCTCGACTATGAGAAAAAAGGCCTCAATCCTGGTGTCGCCTCGGAACTCATCTATATGGAAAAGGAAATCCTATGAAGGCGCGTATAGAAAATTACGACTTTTCCGGGCGGCGGATTATTGCCATTTCCGACATACACGGAAATCTCCCCTATTTAAAAGAACTTTTAAAGCTTGTTTCTTTAAGGCCTGACGATGTGATAATAATAGTCGGAGACTTTATGGAAAAGGGCGACCACAGCCTTGAAACCCTGCGCTATCTTATGGAGCTTAAAAAAAGCTGTGAGCTTCATGCGCTTCAGGGCAACTGCGACAGCTGGACCTATGAGATAGACAATCCCAGACCTCAGTCCGACAAGTATCTCATGTATTATATGCTGAGCACCGCAGGCGAAAAGGGCCGCTCCTTTCTCTCGCAGATGGCGGCGGAGCTGAATTTGACACTTGACGAGAGCCTGAGCTTTTCGGACGTGCGTCCTTTTATAAGGGAGAACTTCAAGCCGGAGCTTGATTTTATAAGGGCATGCCCTCACATAATAAGAACGGAGCGGGCCGATTTTGTACACGGCGGTCTGCCTGCCGGACCGGAGGAGTTTTGGGACTCTTGGGACTGCATGAAAAACGACTTTTTCCTGTATCAGGGCCACAAGTTTTCAAAATGGCTTGTGGTCGGACACACTCCCTCCATGCTCTATGGAACGGGCGTCACCAGCGCAAATCCGATTTTTGACCATAATAGCAAGATTATAAGTATAGACGGAGGCTGCTCCCTCATTCCCGTGGGGCAGCTGAATGCCCTTATAATAAACCCCGACGGGAGCTTCGATTTCAAATCCTACGACAGTTTCCCCGTAGCCAGGGCTTTGGATGACTGCGAGGGAAGCCCGGACTTCTGCTATGTGCGCTGGGGCAGGAACAAGATTGAAATCCTCTCGGAAGGCGAGGATTTTGTGGAAGCTAAGCTTCGAGAAAGCGGAGAGCGGCTCAAGATATTAAAGAGCTTTTTATATCGCGACCAAAACGGAGACTTGAGATCCAGCGACTTCGGCTACTGCTATCTAAGTGTTAAAAAGGGAGACCGCCTCTCTGTAATCGAAGACAGCAGCCTCGGTTACTACGTCAAAAAGAACGGCACTGCCGGACTCTACCGCGGCAGAGTGGAATACATTTGAAGAGATAAAAATGGAAATCGGCAGCGGACTTATTGTTTATCTTATTCTTGTAAATCTAATCTCCTTTATACTCATGGGAACCGACAAAAAACTTGCCGCAGGTAATATGCGTCGTGTTCCCGAAAAGATCTTTTTCAGCCTCGCCCTGTTCGGCGGAGGACTGGGCGTCTGCTTAGGTATGAAGCGCTTTAGGCACAAGACAAAGCATCCCAAGTTTTATATCGGAATACCTCTCATCGTTTTTGTTGAGGCAGCTGTTTTTTCCTATTTCTTTCTGACGAAATGAAGCTAATCTCTTCCCTCATTAAAAAAATCTGCTATAATTATAGCTGAAGTTTCTCAAAGTTAAATTCAAAGATTAAGGAGCGAATTTCATGAATTACAACAGAGCCGCATTAAAGCGCGAGGCAAAGCTCGCCATGAGCCAGTCTCAAGCCAGCCCCTATCTCATGAGCCTTTTGTTTATGGTCATTTCTCTTGTGTCTTCATCACTGGTGCTTTCTTTGAACTTGCCCAAGGGCGCCTTGACGGAGCTTCTTAAGGGCAGCGAAAGAGCGATTGAATATATACTCTACTCTTACAACTATGAAAGCGGAGTTTTTGCCGGCATTCTTTCATTCCTTTTGAATATTATGACTTCCGTTGTAAGCTACGGTGTTCTGGTCTTTTGCATGGCCGTATACAGAAGACAGCCCAACAGCGTCGGCATGCTCTTCGACGGCTTTGAAATGTTTTTCAGAATACTCCTGCTGCAGATTGTTACGGGCATCTTTGTATTTCTCTGGTCCCTGCTCCTAGTTGTTCCCGGCATAATCGCCGTCTACCGCTATAGGTTTGCTCCGTTTCTGCTGATTGATAACCCTCACATGAGTGTTTTGGACTGTATCAGAGAATCCAAGAAACTCACCAAGGGGTACAAGGGCAAGCTCTTTGTTTTGGACCTCAGCTTCATACTCTGGCATCTGCTCACGGCCCTGCTCTTCCCGCTTAATATCTATGTGCTGCCTTACTACACGACAACTCTTGCCGGCTTCTACGATATGAGGCTTGCCCACGACAGACAGCAAAACCAAGGCTTTGCCTATACGGACAGGTCTCAGAATTACGGCAGGTTCGGAGACTAGCTTGCCCGAGCTTATAATGAGCTCCGGCACGGAACTCTTCCCTCACTACAAGTCGGAATTCACCTGCTGCTTCAGCGGTCACAGGCCGCAGAAACTCCCCTGGGGCTATGACGAAAGCGACAGCAGGTGCCTTGAACTCAAAGAGCTAATCGCCGAGCAGCTGCATCTCTTTTATGATGAAGGCGTGAGACGTTTTGTCTGCGGCATGGCTGCAGGTTGCGACTTTTACTTCGCCGAGGAAGTCATAAGGCTGGCTCGCGAAAAGCGCGACATAGTCTTAGAGGCCGCCATACCCTTTGCAGGGCAGCCGGATTCCCTGCCCACGGCTGAGCTCAAGGATCGCTATAAGGACATTTTAGCTCATTGTGAAATTCAGACCGTTCTTTCTTCTCATTATCACAGCTTCTGTATGCAGCTTAGAAACCGCTATATGGTGGACATCTCCGACAAACTTTTGGCCGTGAGCGCCGGTCTTGTGGGCGGCACGAGCTATACGATAGAATATGCAAAACGAAAAGGTCTTAAGACCGTTGTAATAAAACTATAGAACAGATAAAAAGCGAAGAGCCGCAGCTCTTCGCTTTCTATCTTCCCGAGCTTTTTCTCAGCTCGTTTATGCTGTCGGCAAGTTTATCGCTTAAGTCGGATGCCTTCATTTGCCAGCTCCAGTTTCCCTCGGCCACGCCGGGAATGTTCATCCGCGCCTCGCTCCCCAATTTTAGATAGTCCTGCATCGGAACTATGAAGAGCTCCGCTTTCGAACTTGATCCTGCCCTTAGAATATTTTCGAAAAGTTCTGTCCGTTTGCAGCCCAGCATTTCGGCAAAGCTTTCTCTCTTAGCTTCTCCCACAGACTTTAAAAAACCCATAAGCGTGTCGTTGTCGTGCGTGCCGGTGTAGAGAACGCTGTTTGCACCCACATTCAAAGGAAAGTGAGTGGAGAGCGGTCCGTCGATTAAACCGAACTGCAATACCCTCGTCGACGGCCAACCTGAATAGGTCAAAAGTTCCTCAACTTCGGGAGTCACAATCCCCAAGTCCTCGGCTATAATTTGTTTGCCGTTTAGAGAGTTCTTAATCTTCTCGATAAGCTCTTTGCCGGGCCCGGAGTACCAAGCTCCTCCATCATCGGCCCTCTTGGCTCCTGCCGGAACCGCCCAGTAGCTCTCGAAACCTCTGAAATGGTCGAGCCTGAGAATGTCGAAAAGCGAGAGGTTCTTTTTCAGACGCTCTATCCAGAACTCGTAGCCCTCTTTTTTAAGCTCTACCCAGTTGTACACGGGATTCTCCCAAAGCTGCCCCTCCTCGGAAAAGTCATCGGGAGGCACTCCCGCAATCATAGAGGGAATGAGCTTTTCGTCCAATAGAAAAGCATCAGGTTTTGCCCAGACCTCCGCCGAGTCTGAGGACACATAGATGGGAAGATCTCCCATGAGTTTTATATCTTTATTTTTTAGATAATTGCTAAACGCTCTCCACTCGAGAAAGAAGAGATACTGAGTTTTCTTTATGAGCTCAGTCTCTTTTTTAAGTTTTTTAGAATATTGGAGCATAGCCGCGCTCTCTCTGCGCCTTATATCCTCCGGCCAGAAGTCTCGGATTTTTCCGATATCTTTCCTTATAGCCATGTAGAGCGCAAAGTCCTCGAGCCAGAAGTTCTCGCTCTCCAAAAAGCGAAGATAGCCGCTGTCACGCCCTCCTATCGCATTGGCGGCGAGTTCAAGCCCCTCGGCATCGCTCTTGCAGTTTGAGAGCTCTCTTTTTTCTATAACGCCTAAGTCGCAGAGCTTATCTAAGTCTATATACTCGGTGTTTCCCGCAAAGCTTGAGTGCAGGCTGTAGGGACTGTTCCCCTTTGCTCTCGGTCCTGTGGGGAGTATCTGCCAAACTCTCTGTCCCGCCGCCGCCAGAAAATCGGCAAATTCCTCAGCCTCGCGACCTAAGCGCCCCTTGTGCGCTCTTCCGCAGACTGAGGAAATATCGAGAAGTATGCCCGCTCGGCGGGATTTTTCGCCTTTTATATCTATTTTTTGTTCTCCTCCTTGAAAACCCAGTTTCGCTGTACTCTGTAGCTCATGATGAAGAGCACCGTATCGACCACAGTCTTGATTAGGGTGCGCGCAAAGCTCTTCTCTGCCTTAAATAAAAGCGCCAAAATGCTCACGCAGCCGGCCGAGAGCAGGAGTATCAAAGCTGCCAGGATAAAGTAGCGAAGCAGGCTCTGCTTATAGTTTTTCTCTTTCTTAAATACATGCTTGCGGTTTAGGTTGAAATTGAAGAAGGACGATACTAGTCTTGCCGAAAGAGTTGAGGCCAAAATCTGAGCCGCACCGTTCAAAAATATAAAGACAAATCTGTGCAGAAGGTAAAAGGCCGCAATGTCTACAAGAAAGGATATTAGCGAACTTAGAATAAACTTAAAAATAAATCCGTAGATGAGCAGAGAGTCTCTGAACACATTGAAGTGCGAGCCCTTGTTCTGGTCCTCGTAGACCGTCTCTATTTCCTTCTCTATGAAGGGTATCCCTGCCGAGTGGAGCTCTAAGAGCATATTCATCTCATACTCATAGCGCTCGCCGGCAATAGAGAGAAGGCCTTTTATATGCTTTGCCGAAATTGCCCTGAGACCTGTCTGTGTGTCTCTTAAATCTATACCGGTAGAGAGCTTCAAAACCAGAGAGGTGGTTCTGTTGCCGAAGCGGCTCTTTAAAGGCATATCCGAGTGCTCGCTCAAAAAATCTCTGGAGCCGAGCACCAGCGCATCCGGATTTTGAGCCGAAAGACGGACGACCGCGGCAACATCCTTCGCTAGATGCTGTCCGTCGCCGTCTAAGGTAACTACACCCTCTGTCTCGCCCCGCTCCAAGAGGTGAGCCAAGGCAGTTTTGAGCGCCCTGCCCTTGCCCATGTTCTTTTCATGTCTGAGCAGAGTGCACTCTTCCATCTCCTCAATAAGAGAGAATATATCTTCATATTCTTCACTGCTGCCGTCATTAATAACTACAATGTCCGAAAATCCCTCGGCTATGAGGGATTTTACGGTATTCAAAAGCTTTAAATCTGGGTTTAATGAGGGGACTATTGCGGTGTAGTTTTCCAAGATATTTAATCCTTTATCCGTTTTCTATTTCGTTGTGCTCTATGGAGAGGAGCTTTGGACTGCCGCTGCCGTCATCCAAAAACAAAAGCTGGAGGCTCTCTTCAACTGTGAGGACCACTCTTCTGATGCCGTTTTTGAGCCTGTATTCGACATTGCAGTAGAACATCTCATCGGAGATTTCAGCATAGCTCACAAGCTCGCAGCGCTCCATTTCGAAGGCAGTGCAGTCTACCCACCTGAGAGAAACCTTGGTCTTTTCAAGTTTTTCATAAATGCCGGTTCCGGCTATAAGCTGCGATGTGAGAGCATAGAAGTTTCCGTCGGGGTTGTTGCCCCTATTGGCGCCATAGGCTAAATACTTCTCGCAAAATTCAAGTGTCTTCGTGCTGCGCTCCTCGGGTATATCCTCAGACCTGCCGAGCGCATAAACCGTTGTGCCGCCGAGCTTCACAAGTCCCTCAAGGGCTTGGCCGTCTTTGTTTGTAACCTGAATCTCAGGCTCTGCATAGAGCCCCTCACCTCTATAGACCATATAGGTCTGCCCTATCAAACCTGCCGGTATGTTTATTGTAGCAAAATCAAAAGGCTCGGGCTCCACCTCGGCCGGCTCACCGTTTATCATAACCGTGGCATCGCCGGCGGCTATAAACTCGAACGACTTGTCGGGCGCAGGCATTACATATATAGTGCTGCCGACTACCCTTACCTCTGCGTCGCCTCCCGTTTCGTTCTTGGCGGCAAATTCCAGAGGTCCGTAGAGTTTTTCAACACTGTAGATATTCGATTCGGGGAATTTATCGTATGAGACGTTGAAGTCTATCGGATAGTTGGCCGTGCCGTCAATCTCGAATCTTTCGTCGAGTTTTTCGTCATTTATATATACCTCATATCCCTTGGGGACCATTATAATAAATTCCTTGTCCTCGCCGGGGAAAAACTCTATGGTCGTAAGCTCCCAAGAGTGGAAGCCGAAGCCCAAAGGCCCGCCTTTTTTTAGCGCAATCTCGGCGATCTTCTTGCCGTTTGCCAAAACTTCGGTGACGGCATTTTCGCTGTCACGGCTTTTTTCTCTCACACTGAGCACTGCGCTTTCCTCGAAGTTCAGGCCCAAATCTTCCTGAGTGAGTCCTTCTTTTACAAAAATTCTCTTCTTCTCGAGAATGTTCTCTATGCCTTTTATAAAATAATCCTTATCTTGCTGCGCAACATAGGCCTTGGCATAATTTACACTTTGGGATTTCTCGAAGGCATCCAAGTAGTACCAGAGAACTGCGCAGGCGGAGAAAGCGAGGATGAGCAGTATAAGTATGTATATAAACAGATTTTTTGCAAACTTTGACTTCATTTTCTCTCCCCCTTATCTCACAAGGATTGCATTCGGGATGTCGCGAGCGCCGACTATAGTCGGGTAGGAGTTCAGCGCAACTCCCTCATAGAACATCTGGGACGAAGATCCGCCGTCGAGGTTCAGGGCATTTACGGCTCCGTACTCCAGCAACACATCCGCCGTGTCGGAGAACGAGGCTCCGATGGCGTTTACCTGTCTTCCGTCTATAACCAGCAGCAAAATCGCGCCGTCGGCTCTTTGGCCCACCGCGGTGCGGGGATTGAGACCGCTTTCGGGATTGTCAACCTTCTCGCCGTTTAAGACCAAAGCCGGGCCGTAACTCACCGCCCAGCGCGCTTTGAGCTCTTCGGCGGCGGCCGAATTCATCCAGCCGACGTGAAGGACATTGTTTTCATCCATAGCTGCCGTCCAGTAGTTCTGGCCGCTCGGATTTCTCGTCTGTCCCTCGCATATTACAACGCCGAGAGGTGTTCCGCCCTTGCCGGCGCCGCCCGGGTCGTCAAAACCGCCGCCGTTTACACCGCCGATGGCGTTGTTCTCTTCTATAATATCTTCCAGCTTCTGCCCGCGCGCAAACGAGTTTGAGGTACCTAAGAAAACTCTGCTCGGGTCCTTGATTATCATCAGTTTCCCCTTGAAGCTTGCTCCCTTTATATCCAAAATCTCAATATCCGAGCTTGAAGGCTGAGATTCCATGCCTTTCATTACCGTGATGAGAGAGGCATCTGTGAGCTCGTTCTTTATCTCCTCATTGTCGGCTTCATAATAGCTCTCAACTTCTTCGTCGCTGAGAAAGACATTGGCCAAAAATCCTATGGCGCTCGTCTCCCTCACGGAACGGACAAAAATACCCGTCGCCGTATTGGAAGGGCCCTTCGACAGAATGTAGACCGTCGCTGTAAGGAACAGGAGCAAGGCTACAACAGTGGTGAGGAACACGATTAATGCCCTTTTTACTATAGTCCCAAAGCCGAGCTTGGGCAAAGCTTCCTTGGCCTCGACCCCTTCTGCGCCTTCCGATTTTTCCTCAGCTTCCGGACCTGCAAGGTCTATATTCTTTTCGGGATATATGCGCTTATATCTCTTTTTCTTCTTCTTCAAATTGCTCACCCCTAAGCTAATAAATCTGCATCTATAGTTGCCGCAGCCATGGCGTTCTCCTGCGCCTGCCTCATTCCAGAGCAGTACTTCGACCAGTCTACCATAAGCACAAGGTACTTGGCTATCGGCGCCGCGCTTGTATTCTTTGTAAACATTGAAATCAGTATGGGCTCGGGCATGTAGACTATGCCCACATCGTTGAGCGCCTGATAGCCGTCGATAGTGAAAAGCCCGTACTTGTGCGCCACTTCATAGCCCGTGTCTATACCTTTAAAAAGGCTGTCTCTCGGCATGGATATTTTCATCTTATCTATAATATAGCCGTATTTTCCCGAGTTCTCGTAGAGTATGCTTAAAAAGTTTATGACCATGCGCTGATTGTAGTAGTGGCTCCTATAGAAGATGGGATCCACCTTCACCCTGTCTTTCTCATCCGGAAAAAGATACTCCAGCACTATGTCCTGATACTCCCCGAAATCCCATGTGACGGCATCTCTGAGTTTTTGCGCGGTGCTGTTGTTTGAGGAGACAATACTGGAATTCATCAAGAGTTCATACCTGACGCCCCCGATGGGAGTGTCCATGCTCATTTCACCCGCGGCTATGCGATCCGCATAGTACATATTGAGCGGCAGCTTGTAGACGCTGGCGGCGTAGATGTACTCATCGGGATTTAAAAATCGCGTCTCCCCCGTAACTGTGTTTTTAAAAGCAGTGGCTATGTTTTTGGGATTTACCTTCCACTTCCACGACTCCTCACCCACCAGCTGCTCGTAGTTTTTGTTGAAAAAGTAGTCGGCGGCGTTTCCGCTCTCGTCCCAAGAGCCTTCATATACTATGGCCGCAAAGTTGGGCGGCGGAGCTGTGGGCTTGGGCGCAGCGGGCTGAGCTGTCGGAGCAGGCGTGGGCGCAGGTTCTGTTGTCGGCGGCGCGGGTTCTTCCCCTTCCCCCTCAGCACTTGCGGCCGCCGTGAAGCCAAGCATCAAAAGCAGCACCAGCAGAGCTATTATTGATTTTTTATTTAAAAATCTCATTTTACTCCCCTTAAAGTTCCCTGCCCGGACTTTTTCCTTCTCGTCTTCCAAAGCAAAACACTCAAGATTCTTTTCGGGATACGCGCTCATGTTTTTTCAAATTGCTCACCCTTCTAGTGATAAATCCGCACTTATAGCTGCCGCAGCCATGGCCCTCTCCTGTCCCTGCCTCATCTCGGCGCAGTACTTGGACCAATCTACCATTAGGACAAGGTACTTGGCTATAGGCGCCGCATTGCTGTTCTTTGTGAACATTGAGATAAGTATGGGCTCAGGCGTATAGACTATGCCCACATCGTTAAGCGCATTATAGCTTTCGGTGGGGTAGAATCCGTACTTGTGTGCCACCTCATAGCCCGTATCTATACCCTTAAAAAGGCTGTTTCTCGGCATAGCTGTTTTCATCCTGTCTACTATGTAGCCGTAGGTTTCCGGGTCATCGTAGAGCGCGCTCAAAAAGTTCATAACCATGCGCTGATTGTAGTAGTGGCTCCGATAGTAGAGTGGGTCTATGTCTGCCCTGTCTTTCTTTTCCGGAAAAAAATACTCCTGCATCATATCGTGATATACACGAAAATCCCACACAACAGAAGTTCTGAGCATATGTGCCGTGTCGTTGTTTGAGGAGACAATACTTGAATTCATTAAGAGCTCATATTTTATTCCAGCTACAGGGGTGTCTAAACTCATTTCGCCTGCGGCTATGCGGTCCGCATAGTACATGTTGAGCGGCAGCTTGTAGACGCTGGCTGCATAGATGTATTCATCGGGATTAAAAAAATGTGTTTCCCCTGTAACGGTATTTTTAAACGCCGCAGCTATATTTTTAGGCTTTGTTTTCCACTTCCACGACTCTTCTCCCACCAGCTGCTCATAGTTCTTGTTGAAAAAGTAGTCGGCGGCGTTTCCGCTCTCGTCCCAAGAGTCTTTATAGACTATGGACGCAAAGTAGGACGGCGAAGCTGTCGGAGTCGGCGTGGGTGTAGGCGTAGGCGTCGGTTTCGTTGTCGGTGTAACCGTGGGCGAAGCTGTCGGCTTTGGGAGATCTTCCCCCTCGGCGCTCGCGGCCGCCGCAATGCCAAGCGTCAAAAACAGCAGGGGCAGAATGATTATTGATTTTTTATTTAAAAATCTCATCTTACTTCCTTTTAAGTTCTTTACCCAAACTTTCTAACTTTGACAATTTTCTATTATATACCATTTTGTCCAAGTTTTAAATCAATAAATCACCAAATATTTATCTATTTCCCAGGATGTGACCTGCGTGTTGTATTCTTCCCACTCTTTGAGCTTGCCTTCGACATAGGCGTTGTAGACATGCTCTCCCAGTGTTTCCACTATGAGACTGTCCTGACACATGTGCTTTACAGCCTCGAAGAGGTTTTCGGGAAGCTTTTCAACTCCCTTTGATCTTCTCACATCTTCGCAAAAGCCGTAGACATTGCCGGTGACCTCCCTCGGAGGCTCCAGGGCGCGCTCTATGCCGTCGAGACCGGCGGCCAGGCAAACCGCCAGAGCAAGGTAGGGATTGGCCGCAGGGTCGGGGCTTCTCAGCTCCACTCTCGTACCCTCTCCCCTTTCGGAGGGGATTCGAATCAGCGCCGAGCGGTTTGAGGCCGACCATGTCACATAGCAGGGAGCCTCAAAGCCTGATACCAGCCTCTTATATGAGTTCACCAGCGGATTGAGTATTGCGCTCATGCCCTTTATGTGCTCCATTAGGCCCGCAATAAAGCCATAGGCCTCTTCGGAGAGGCCTCGCTCATCGCTCTCATCAAAGAATATATTCCTTCCCTCCTGCATAAGCGACATATTGGTGTGCATACCCGAACCCGGCACCCCGAATATGGGCTTGGGCATAAAAGTGGCGTGGAAGCCGTGCTCTTGCGAAAGGGTCTTAGCCGCAACCTTAAATGTGGCTATGTTGTCCGCCGCCCTGAGCGCCTCGTCATATTTGAAACCTATCTCGTGCTGACCTGCCGCGCTCTCGTGGTGGGAGGCTTCTATATTAAAGCCCATCTCCTCCAGCGTGAGACAAAGCCTCTGTCTCATTATCTCGCCCTTGTCGAAGGGGCCCAAGTCAAAGTATCCCGCCTCGTCCTGAGTTTTGGGGGTGGGCTTTCCGTATTTATCTTCCTCAAACAAAAAGAACTCGCACTCGGGTCCCGCATTGAAGGTGAATCCCATGCTCTCGGCCTTTTTGAGCACGCGCTTCAAAACATAGCGCGGATCGCCCTCGAAGGGAGTTCCGTCGGGGTTGTAGACATCGCAGATGAGCCTCGCCACCTTGCCGTGCTCCTTGTGCCAGGGCAGAATTGCGAAGCTGTTAAGGTCGGGATAGAGATACTGATCCGACTCATGTATCCTCGTGAAGCCCTCAATCGACGAACCGTCCATGGCTATCTTATTGTCCAGGGCCTTTTCTATCTGAGCCGAGGATATGGACACATTCTTCATCCTGCCGAACACGTCGGTAAACTGCATGCTTATAAAGTCTATCTCATCTTCTCTTACTCTTCTTATTATATCTTCTCTTGTAAAATTCACCATAATTACGCCCCTTAAAAAGCTTCTTTTGCGATTATATGAAATGCCTGAGCGCTTGTCAATAATTCTTGCAGCAGGCTGAATTCCAAGGTTTTTTTCATATTTTTGCCTATTTCGGTAAAATATGGCCAGTTTTTAGCACTCTCTGTCACCGAGTGCTAAAGTTTACGTTTTGTTCACCTTTCATTAATGATTTATTCACTTTTGTATGGTATTTTATATATGAACTTAAAACGGAACTTAAAGAGATTTGAAATTACGATTTAAATGGAGGTTTTTATAATATGTTTAAGATTGTTCCTTACAGCAGACGTTTAGGTATGCGTCCCTTTTTCATGGACGACGATTTCTTCTCCTTCCCCGAGAGGGACATCGCTTCATTCCGCACCGACATCAAGGAGGTCGAGGGCGGTTATGAGCTCTCGGCAGAGCTTCCCGGCTTCAAGAAGGAAGACCTCAAGATTAACATCGACGGCGATTTGCTGACGATTGAGGCGGAGAGAAGGGAAGAGAGCGAGGAGGAAAGAGAAGGCTACTTGAGAAGAGAGCGCAGATACGGCTCCTTCAAGCGCAGCTTCGGCATCGAAGACATTGACCACGACAAAATAGACGCCGAGTACACAGACGGCATCTTGAAGCTCACCCTTCCGAAAAAGGAAGAGATTTTACCCCAGGTAACAAGTATAGAAATTAAATAGTGCCCTGCAGCTTCGAGCTTTCAGCTCGAAGCTGTTTTTATATATAGACGAGCGGTCTTTTCGGAGGCCGCTCTTTTTTTATTTTTTGTCCCTGGTTTTCTCGTAGACTATATAGCGAGGACGGCGCTTTGTCTCCATATACATTTTGCCGATGTATTCCCCGATAACGCCCAGAGAGATGAGCTGCACTCCGCTCACAAAGCAGATTATCGAGGTCGTGGAGGCCCAGCCGGGAACGGTTCTTTTCAGCAGCGTCATTGTCACCGCCCAGAGCACCCCTATAAAGCTCAAAACAGCCACGAAAATGCCTATGCTTGTAATCAGTGTCAGCGGCTTCATCGAAAGGCTTGTAATGCCGTTTTTGGCGAGAGCTATCATCTTGCCGAGCGGATAGTGCGTCTCTCCCGCTACCCTCTCTTTTCTCTCGTAAGGCACGGTCACACAGCGCATCCCGAGAAGCGGTATGAGCCCCCGAAGATAGAGGTTCACCTCCTCGAATTCCGAGAGCGCGCTTAGGGCCTTTCGGCTCATAAGCCTGAAATCGGCGTGGTTATGCACGGTTTCGGCTCCTAATTTTCGAAGAATTTTATAAAAGAGCTCTGCGGTGCCTCTCTTAAATGCGCTGTCTGTCTCCCTTGATGCTCTCACACCGAGAACCAGATCCGCACCCTTGTAATATTCTTCTATCATGAGATCAATAGCATCTATGTCGTCCTGCAGGTCGGCGTCCATGGATATGAGAAAGTCGAAGTTCTCTCTCTCTTCCATAAGCCCGGCAAGAAGGGCGTTTTGATGTCCCTGATTGCGGCTGAGGGCTATCCCCTCTATATGCGGATAGGCCTTCGCAAGGTCTTCTATGATTTCCCAAGTTCTGTCGCGGCTTCCGTCGTTTATGAAAATCACCCTGCTCTCGTCTGAGAGCAGGCCTTTTTCTATGAGGCCTAGAAGCTTTTCTCTTATAATCGGCGCGGAGACAGGCAGAGCCGCCTCCTCGTTGTAGCAAGGAATCACAATCGCGCCTTTAGCTGTTTTATTCACGGCCTTTATTCCCCTTTCCGAGCTTACGCGCTACCATCTTTTTTGGTGTTTTTAGGCCAGTTTGTTCAGGACAAACATCGCAAGGGCGTTTATTCCCGAATGCATAGCTATACTTGCCCATATATTTCCGCTCTTCTCATAGCAGTATGCCAGCGCAACCGAGGCGGGCACATACAGGATAAGCTGTGCAATCTGCGAGAAACTGAAATCTGTTATCATAAAGCCCGCCACATGCAAAAGTGAAAAACCGAGAACCGAAACGGCGTAGGCAAGCGCCCTGCCGTATTTATAGAGCCCGCCGAACAGGCAGCCTCTGAAAAAGACTTCCTCGACTATCGGCGCTATTATAACGGTGAGCCCGAGCATTCTTTTAAAATTGTTTCGGCTGAGCTCCAAAATCGCTTCATTATTTTCTGTGCTTGCAATCTCTATGCTCAAAAAGAAGTATATAGACTGAACAATGAGCTCCAAGGCAAACTTTAAAAGCATGGCGAGAATAATGTAGCGAAGTATAAGGAGCGCGTTCCCCCTTATGCTCTCGAAATGCTCTTTGAGATAAGAGTAGCCGAAGGTAAAAATTCCCAGCAGTGTGGCGCCGCCGCTAAGAAGGCTGAGTTCCACCTCTCCGAGAGAACTTAAACTCGCTTTAGCTGACAAAAAATATAAAAGTATGGGAAGGGCAATGGAGAAGAGAAAGATAGAGATTATAAGGCTTATTCTCGTCCCCTTTGCCATCGTATCTTTAAAGGGGGAAGCTTTGGGCAGCTGCGGACGGCCGTCTCTCATATCCACTTAAAACTCCGCCTCCTTCTTGAGCTCGGAGAGAATGTTCATCGCCTCCAGGGGCGTTATATTCTCGAGCTCCAAAATTTTGAGCTTGTCTATGAGCTTTCTCTCCCTCAAATCCGTGAGCGAAAGCTGAGTGTCTTCATTGGCTGAGACTGCAAAGGCCTCTTCCCTGAACGAGCCGCTCTCGAGCTCTTCGAGATATTTTTTTGCGCTTCTTATGAGCGATTCGCGAACTCCTGCGAGCTTGGCAACTTCTATGCCGTAGCTCTCGTCTGCCGGGCCCTCTATAATCCTGCGCATAAAGCGGAGCTTGCCGCCCTCTTTTATCGCCCTTAAAGAGTAGTTCTTGAGCCCTTCAACCTTGCCCTCGAGGGCCGTGAGTTCGTGGTAGTGAGTGGAAAACATTGTGAGAGCGCCGAGTCTGCGCTTTTCGGCGCAGTGCTCTATGAGGGCTCTGGCTATCGCCATGCCGTCGTAGGTGGATGTGCCTCTGCCGACCTCGTCCAGAATGAGAAGGCTGCGCTCGGTGGCGTTTTCAAGTATTTCGGCAACCTCGCTCATCTCGACCATAAAGGTGGACTTGCCCCTCGTTATGTCGTCGAAGGCGCCTATTCTTGTGAACACCCTGTCGACAATGCCGAGCCTGCACTCGTCCGCGGGCACAAAGGAGCCCATCTGCGCCATGAGAACAATGAGGGCCGTCATGCGCATATATGTGGATTTTCCCGCCATATTCGGCCCCGTTATGAGGGCAAGACGGTAATTTTTGTTTAAGTTCACATCGTTGGGCACAAAAATCTCGTCCTCGAGCGTGAGCTCGACGACAGGGTGCCGTCCCTCTCTTATATAGATACCCGTCCGTGGCTCTATCTGCGGACGAACATAGCCGTTCTCGATTGCAACTGCCGCCAAAGAGCAGAGCGAATCGAGCATGGCTATCTTCCCCGCCGTGTCGATTATCTCCTCGGTGCGCTCGGATATTTTTGATAAAAGGTCCGAGAAAAGCTCCTGCTCCAAGGCCAGCGCTCTCTCGGAGGCGCCGAGTATCTCGCCCTCGAGCTCTTTAAGCTCGGGCGTGAAATAGCGCTCGGAGGAGACCAGTGTCTGCTTTCTTATGTACTCTTCCGGCAGCTCCTTATCCCTCGCGCTGTTTGGTATGTCTATGTAGTAGCCGAAGACTCTATTATAGCCCAGCTTCAGCTTTTTTATCCCCAATTTTTCGCGCTCTCTCTGCTCCAGGTCCCTAAGCAGCTTTGCGCTGTTTTGCTTTATTCCGCGGAGTCTGTCCACCTCTTCGGAGTAGCCTTTTTTTATAACTCCCCCGTCTCTTAAGTTGTTGGGGGCATTTTCGTCTATGCTGCGGCCTATGAGCTCCGCTATCTCGTTGAGAGTGCTCAAAAGGCTTATCTCTCTTAGCCGCCTTGCGCTAAGTCCTTGGCACAGGGCCTTTATGCAGCCTATGGGCTCTGAACTTCTTCCCAGCGCCAAGAGGTCGTTTGGGCCCGCGCTCTTCATATTTATTCTGGTGGTGAGGCGCTCCAAATCGGAGACATCCTTGAGCGCAAGCCTAATCTCCTCGCGGATTCTGCTCTCGCGAAAGAGCTCCTCCACGGCGTTTTGTCTCTCGGTGATCAGCAGAATATCGAGAAGCGGGCGCTCTACCCAGGTTCTAAATAAGCGCTTGCCCATTGCCGTCCGGGTTCTGTCGAGCACCTTTAAAAGCGATTTCGAGCCCTTCTCGCGGCTCATGCTCTCGGTGAGCTCCAAGGCTCTTCTGGCTTCAAATCCGAGCTCCATGTAGAGGCCCTTATCCACAAGTTTGGGAAAGTCCAAGGTTTTGGGAAGGCTCTTTTGAGTTTCGATTATATAGTCGGTGAGCAGCAAGGCTGCCTTTAAAGAGGCCGGAGGCAGAGTTTTTTTCTTTTCCCCTAAATCGTCTTTATCGGAAAAATGTTCAAAAAAGGCGCACTCGGCATCTTTCCCTAAGCTTTTATCTCTCAGGCTGCAGTATATGCTCTGCGCCTTTATAAACTCCCTTAGGGCGTCCAACTCCAGAGCCGAGGGGTGAAGCAAGAGCTCGCTGGGGCTGAGAGAGACTATGGTGTTTATAAGGCTTTGAACTTCGTCTTTATTAAAGCTGTAGAGCAGAAATTCTCCCCTCGAAAACTCACAGACAGCGAGTTCCAAGCTCTCTTCCTCCTGCAGAAGGGCGGCGAGGTAGTTGTTTCTTCCCTCTGTGAGCATGCCGTCCTCCATAAGCGTTCCCGCGCTTATGGTGCGTATGACTTCTCTTTGCACTATGCCCTTGGCAAACTTCGGGTCCTCCGTCTGCTCGCAGACGGCCACCTTATAGCCCTTTTCTATGAGCTTTGCAATATAGGGCTCGACCGAGTGGAAGGGCACTCCGCACATCGGGGTCTGCTCTTCCTCGGGCACTCCCCTGTCGCGGCTTGTGAGTGTAATCTCCAGCTCGCGCGAGGCGATTATCGCGTCCTCATCGAAGAGCTCATAGAAGTCTCCGAGCCTGAAGAAGAGAAGCGCGTCGGGATGCTCTCTCTTTATCTCGAGATATTGTTTTTTCATCGGGGTGAGCTTCTTTTTCACGCTTTTCTCCTAATCTATAAGCGAGCCGAAGAGTGTCCAGGTGCTCGCTCGTTCTATGTGAGCTGTTCTGAAATGTCCCACGGCGTTCTTATATCCCTTGAGGTGCACGAGCCTGCCGCCCGAGGTTCTGGAGCTTAAAGTCTCGCCGTCTTCCTCAACGCCGTCGACCAAAACTTCTATGTCTTTGCCTATATATTCCTCATGCTTTTCCTTGGAGATTTGATTTTGAATATCCAAAAGGCGCATGAATCTCTCTTGCTTTTCCTCCGCGCTGAAGGGGTCTTCCATCTTGGCGGCTGCGGTGTTTTTGCGGGGAGAGTATATAAAGGTGAACATGGCGTCGAAGCGGACCTCTTCTATGAGGCTGAGTGTATCTGAAAATTCATCTGCCGTCTCGCCGGGAAAACCCACTATTACATCGGTGGTGAGGACCAAATCGGGTATGAGTTTTTTGACCGTTCTGGCCTTTTCGAGGTATTCCTCTCTCGTATAGCGGCGGTTCATCGCCTTTAAAACCCTGTTCGAGCCCGCCTGCACCGGAAGGTGGAGATGCTTTGCGCAGTGAGAGCTCTCGGCCATTGCCCTGAAGAGCTCTTCTCCCGCATCCTTGGGGTGGCTTGTCATAAAGCGAAGCCAAAAATCGCCCGGAAGCTTATCAATATCCCTTAGAAGGCCTGCAAAATTCTTATCCTCCGAAAGTCCGCGTCCGTATGAGTTTACATTCTGTCCGAGAAGCGTTATGTCTTTTACGCCCTCTGAAAGAAGTTTTTCGGCTTCTTTTATTATTATGTCGGGGCGCCGCGAGCGCTCGGGGCCGCGAAGATAGGGCACAACGCAGTAGGTGCAGAAATTGTTGCAGCCGTACATTATCGGCAGAAAGGCCTTTACGCCTCCGTCTCTCGCCCGCGGCAGTTCCTCCGCCACGGCGTCAACTCCGTCCAGGCTGCAAACAATCTTCTTGGGCCTTTCCTTCGCTTTTAAATAGAGTTCGGGGAAGCGCCAGAGCTCCTGGGGGCCGAAGATGAGGTTCACATGCCTGTATGACTTTTTCACCTTTTCGGCCACATGCTTCTGCCTTGCCATGCAGCCGCAAAGAACTATCATCATATCGGGATTGGCCTTTTTTGCATGTGTCAGCGCTCCCAAATGCCCGAACACACGAAGTTCGGCATTCTCCCTGACAGCGCAGGTGTTTATTAGTATTAGGTCGGCCTCCGTCTCGTCCTCTGTAAAGGCATAGCCCATAAGCTCTAAATAACCGCGGAGCATTTCACTGTCGGCCTCGTTTTGCTGGCAGCCGAAAGTGCGTACCAACGCCTTGGGAAATTTGCCCTCATTGGCGAAACTCTCGCCTATGCTCTCGGCAAGCCGCTTTTGCTCTTCTGTCTTTTCTCTTTCTATCTCCACGCGAGGTCTTCTCATCCGTCCCGCCCTTTATCTTGGTTTTGACCTATTATTTTAGCATCTTAAGCTGGAAAGTTCAATCGTTCTGCTCTATAATAAGGCGAAGCTTCCCCTTGGAAGGAGTGCAGAATTTTGGGAAAAATCAAGCTTTTATCCCCATATCTGGCGGATCTGATTGCGGCCGGCGAAGTTGTTGAGCGCCCCGCTTCCGTTATAAAGGAGCTGATGGAAAACTCCATAGACGCCGGAGCTGAAAATATAAGCATTGAGATAAGGTCGGGCGGCCGCGAACTCATCCGCATCACCGACGACGGCTGCGGCATGAGCGCCGAGGATGCCGCCAACGCATTTTTCCGCCACGCCACAAGCAAGCTCTATGACGAGCGCGGACTTGAGGCAATCGGCACTCTGGGCTTTAGGGGCGAGGCTCTCTCGTCCATAGCCGCGGTTTCGGAGCTCGAGCTCTATACCCGAGAAGAGGGCTCTCCAAAAATGACGAGCTTAAAACTCAAGGCCGGAGAAATAACGGATTTTCACGAGGGCGGAGGCCCCCTTGGCACCACCGTTGTTGTAAAGGGCATATTCTATAACACCCCCGCAAGGCTCAAGTTTTTAAAGAGCGACAGGGCCGAGGCGGCCGCATGCAAAAAGGCGGCCTCGAACATAGCGCTCTCGCACCCCGAGGTTTCGGTCAAGTTTATAAAAGACGGTGTGCAGGAATTTCTCACCCCCGGCGACGGAGACATACTTAACTGCATCTATGCGGTTTTGGGCAGAGAGCTCAGCTTTGACCTTATCCCCCTTCAGTCGGACTATGAGAACATAAGGGTTCGGGGCTTTATCTCGAAGCCACATAAGGCCAGAGGCAACAGGGCCTTGCAGTATTTCTTTATAAACGGCCGCTTCGTGCGCTCTCCTCTCCTGCTCTCGGCACTCGAGGGCGCTTACAAAAACAATATACTCAAGGGGCGCTACCCCGCCGCCGTGATTTATCTCGATATTAAGCTCTCGCAGATAGATGTAAACGTCCATCCGCAGAAGACGGAGGTTCGCTTCTCTAACGAAAAGGAAGTTTTCGATGCGGTTTACTATTCCGTTTTAACGGCGCTATCAAAACCCGAGGGCTCGCCCTTAGCCGCAGATGAACTTTCTTTAACAGCGGCAGAACCTGCCCCAAAAGAGGCTCCCGCTCCGGCACGCCAATCTCCTAAGCCCTCTAAATCCTCTGCCGACTTTGAGCCGAGAACGGTTCCGTCGGAAGCCAACAAAGAGCTCTACAGGCTTTTATACGACGAGAGCCTCTTCAAAAAAGAAGAGCCTAAAAAGCCGGCGAGCCCTGCCGCGGTTTTGAAAGAGCCGCAAGCGGAATATAAAGCGGTTTCCGAAAAAACACCCGAGAAGCAGGAGCTTTCCGAGCCGCCCAGAGTTATAGGCGAGGCTCTTAGCCTCTATATACTCTGCGAGTATGAAGACAGGCTTTATATCATAGATAAACACGCGGTGCACGAGAGAATAATTTTTAATGCGCTCTTAGAGCAAAAGAACGCGCCTCCGGCTCAGGCTCTCCTCTCGCCGCAGATTATAAGCCTTGATGAAGAGAGCTGCCTGAGACTCGCTGAGGAGCGTGAGGAGCTTAATAAATTGGGATTTGAGATAGACGACTTCGGCCCCTCGACCTTTATAGTCAGGGCTGTTCCGAGGGGCATTTCGGCCTCGGAGGCTCAGCCACTTTTGGAGGAGCTTTTGAGCGGAGTGCGCTCTCCTCGTGATGCGGGCGATAAAAGGCAGGAAGAGCGGCTTAAAACAGTGGCCTGCCGGGCCGCTTTGAAGGCGGGAGATTCCGCCGAGCCCGAAGAGCTTTTAGAGCTTTGCAAAAAAGTTCTCTCGGGCGAGATACGCTTTTGTCCCCACGGAAGGCCTGTTGTATTCTCTTATTCGAGGAACGAACTCGACAAGCTTTTCGACAGGATAGTATAGTTTGAGGATAACGACGACCCCATCTGACGCCTAACGGCGTAATTTAAAAATCTGCGATAATCCCTTGCCCGCCCTGTGTAAGGGCGGGTGGCGCGGCGTTAGCCGTGACGGGAGGGTTGACAAAAAGACTTGAGTATAATGAGCTGTAAAGTCGTTTGCAATGCAGTACAGTTATTAAGCCGATATCAGCCACTTTAGTTATTCAAAGAAATATACTGCGGCGGAACAACCCCTCAGTCAAAAACCTGCGGTTTTTGCCAGCTCCCCTTGCACAGGGGAGCCAAGTAAAAGCGCGAAATTGTGAGATTTGAGCATCAATCCCCCTCTGCCGACTGCGGTCGGCATCTCCCCCTTAGACTCAAGGTGGAGAAAACTCTTTTGTTTTTGGCTTCTTTTTCTCGCCTGTTTGTGGTATTATACTTTCTATTGAACAAATCTCAATAAACGCTTCTCTGCCCAAAATTGCGGTGAGTTTTATTTTGTGTTTATTGTTTTATAAAACTCGGAAATTTATTTTTATATAAATTTAATTAAACAAAGTTTTTAAAAGGAGGAAAAAATGAAAAGATTTACAGCACTGCTGCTCACAGCTTTAATGCTCCTTTCGCTTACAGCTTGCGGCGGAGAAACCGTACCCCCCCCCCCCGCAGGGTGAAAGCGCCGGCGGCTTAGAGGGCAAAACAGACGCCGCAGAGGAGAAGGAAATCACCTTCACCGAGCAGGTTGTTGCCGACAATAAAGAATGCAAAATCACAATTACCGGGTTTGGGCGTGAAGAATCGGGCACTTTTTACCTCAATACACTCTTGGAAAACAAGTCGTCCGATAAAACTTATTGTTTTAGCTTGAATTCGGCAGCTGTTAACGGAGTTTCATTCTTGTGCTGGTTTAACGAAACGCTTGCTCCCGGCGTAAAGCGCGACAGCAAAATCTACCTCTCGGATTGGAATTTTTGTTATAATGATATTGGCGACTATACCGACATTGAACTGGTCTTCCAAGTTCAGGATGACAGTAGTCATGAAAATGTTCTTGAGAGAAAAACAGTCCATATATATCCTTACGGAGAAGACAAAGCCGCTGAATTTGTAAGAGAGGCGCAGCCTTCCGACAAGATTATTTTAGACAATGAATATGCTACCGTAATCTTCGTGGGGGAGGCTAATGAAAAGTATAAAGAAAGATTTGACCGCGAAGAGTATAATTTCGAGACGTTTGTTATAAATAAAACTGATAAAAGGCTTATGATTTGTCGTCGTGATTCCATTTATGTAAACGGATTTAAGTCAGATCAATCGGGATGGTACACAGAAGTTGATGGCGGCAAATGCAGTTTTAGTAATATACAATTTACTAAAGAAGACTTAGAGAAATACGGCATCAAAGATTATGAAGATATTGAAGAAATTAAGTTTAAATTAGGAATATATGATTTCAGTATTGATGATTATGGTTTTTATACTGGCATAAAAAATTTACTGGGAGGACATGAAATTACATTGAACCCGTGAATAATAAAAGGCTGACGCTGTTTTAGTGTCAGTCTTTTTTTATGTCCAAAAACGGCTCTTTTGCGCAGGGGAGCCAAGGGAAAGCGCGAAACCTTTGGCATTTACAAGTTAAGTTGAGGAAGCCCCAAGTTGAAAAGCTAAAATATGCAAAATTTGCAATTTCTCTTGCCCGCCCTGTGCAAGGGCGGGTGGCGCGGCGCAAGCCGTGACGGGAGGGTTGACAGACAAATAGACATAGTGTGCTGCTGAGTTTATTTGAAATGCAGCTCAGATATTAAGCCGACATTAGCCACTGTAATTAATAGAAGATACTACTGCAGCAGAACAACCCCTCAGTCAAAAACCTGCGGTTTTCGACAGCTCCCCCTACACGGTGGAGCCAAGGGAAGGCGCGAAGCGTGAACTTTAAGTTTATATCTGCAAAAATTCATCATTTTTCACAGCAATATGACGTAAAATGCTTAAAATTTATATTCTTTTCAGCTTGACTTTTATAAAAATCTCTTTTATAGTGTTATCTGCCAAAGACCTTGAAGGAGAGAGTAGGCTTTAAGTTTCGGCACAGAGAGCCCTCAAATTGCTGAGAGAGGGAGCGAAAGTTACTGCTGAAGATGGCTCCGGAGTTGCGCACCGACTGCCTAGGGCACAGGCTGCGACGGGTGAGCCCGTTATAGCGAAGTGGGTATGATGGTACTCAGTGAGGCGGCATGATGCGAGTCTGCCGTGAATTAGGGTGGTAACGCGATTTTTTCGCCCCTGACTTTTTTGTCAGGGGCGTTTTTCGTTTCGGAGGTTATAAATAATTGGATTCCATAATAAGCATTAAAAATCTTACAAAGACCTTTGGCGAGGGCGACGGGAAAATCTGGGCGCTCTCCGAGATTAATCTCGAGATTGAAAGAGGCGAGATATTCGGCATCATAGGTCTTTCGGGAGCCGGCAAGTCGACTCTGGTCCGCTCGATAAACCTGTTGGAGCGGCCCGATTACGGCTCGATTAAGCTTGACGGAGTGGAGCTCACCGCACTCAGCAATAAGGAGCTTCGCAAAAAGCGGCGCGACATCGGCATGATTTTTCAGGGATTCAACCTGCTCATGCAGAAGACGGCCTTCGAGAATGTGCTCTTTCCGCTTAAGCTTGCGAAGGTCCCCAAAAAGGAAGCCGAAGAGAGAGCTATGGAGCTCCTCAGGCTTGTCGACATCGAAGATAAGAAAAACGCCTATCCCGCCCAACTCAGCGGCGGACAGAAGCAGAGAGTGGCTATAGCCCGCGCGCTTGTGACAAGGCCTTCGGTTTTGCTCTGCGACGAGGCGACAAGCGCCTTGGACCCGAACACGACCGACCAGATTCTTAAGCTCATAAAGGACTTGAGCGACAAAATGCAAGTTACGGTGATAATAATCACCCACGAGATGAAGGTCGTTGAGCAGATTTGCTCGAGAGTCGCAATCATCTCCGACAGCCGCATAGTCGAGCAGGGGCCCGTGAACGAGGTTTTTAAAAGGCCCAAGAGCGAGGCCGGCAGAAGACTCTTCTTCCCTGCCAGCGACCAGCTCACGAGACTGCAGGGCGGCGGCGAGCTTATCAGGCTCATCTTCGACGGCGATGTGACCGACAGCCCTATACTCTCGCAGATGGTGCTGGATGTCGGCGACTGCGTGAACCTGGTATATGCCGATACCAGAGTAATCGACGGCAAAATCTACGGACACACCCTGATAAGACTGCCCGAAAACAGGGAGAGCTCTTATAAGATGCAGAACTGGCTTCGCGATAAAGGCATAAACTTCGGAAGAGAGGACAGCAATGATTGAACTGATCGGATATGGAATTTTAGACACCCTGTATGTGACCGTGCTCTCAACTCTGCTCGCATATGTAATAGGTCTGCCGCTTGGGCTTGTACTCTTTGCCGTCTCCGACGAGGGCCTCAGCCCCAGCAGGACGCTCTACAGGATTTTGGGCGGCGTGGTGAACTTTCTGCGCTCCGTGCCTTTCCTCATACTTTTGGTCTGGGTTGTTCCCATCACCCGCTTTATAGTCGGCACGGCGGTGGGAAGCAAGGCCACGATAGTTCCCTTGGTAATAGCGGCTTTTCCCTTCATTGCCAGAATGGCTGAAGGCTCTGCAAAGGAGGTGGATCGGGGCGTAATCGAAGCGTCCCTATCTATGGGAGCCTCGCCCTTCGAGATTATCTGCCACGTCATTCTCCCCGAGGCAAGACCCTCGCTCATAAACGGGGCTGCCATAGTCACAATGACGGTTTTGAGCTATAACGCCATGGCAGGTATTGTCGGAGGCTCGGGTCTCGGCGCCATAGCCATTAACTACGGCTACTACAGAGGCCGCACCGACATAATGTCGGGCATGATAGTCCTGCTCGTGCTCATGGTCTGGTTTTTCCAGACTTTAGGAAACTACTTCTCGGTAAAGTTCGACAAAAGATTAAAATAAAAATAATATTAGGAGGATATAAAAATGAAAACGAAGAAAATTATTGTTCTCACACTGGCGCTTATACTCTGCTTCTCGCTACTTGCCGCCTGCGGACAAAAGCCGGCAACGGCGGAGCCTGCAAAGCCTGAGGCTGAGAAAGTCGTAATCACAATCGGCGCATCCGTCACCCCCCATGCCGAAATTCTGGAGGTTATAAAGCCCATACTCGAGGAGAAGGGCTATATCCTCGACATCAAGGAGTTCACTGACTATGTGCTCCCCAACACCACGCTCGACGAAGGCGATCTCGACGCCAACTTCTTCCAGCACACCCCCTATCTCGAGCTCTTCAACAAGGAGCACGGCACCAAGATAGTCGCGGTTAAGATTGTTCACTACGAGCCGATGGGCATATTCCCCGGAAAGACAAAGTCCCTTGCCGACCTTAAAGACGGCGCCAAGATAGCGATTCCGAACGACGGCTCCAATGAAGCCAGAGCTCTGCTCCTGCTTGAAAAAGAGGGTCTTATCAAGCTGAAGGAAGGCGCCGACTTCAACGCTACCAAGCTCGACATAGTTGAGAATCCCAAGAACCTCGATATTATCGAGATGGCCGCCGAGCAGATTGCTCTTTCCCTCCCCGATGTGGATTTGGGAGTTATAAACGGCAACTACGCTCTCCAAGCCGGACTCAACGCCGGTAAGGACGCCCTCTCTACTGAGAGCTCCGACTCTAAGGCTGCCCAGACCTACGGAAACGTTCTGGCCGTCCGCGAGGGAGACGAGGAGAGCGAGAAGACCCTCGCCCTTATCGAGGCCCTGAACGACCCCGCCGTGAAGAAGTTCATCGACGAAACTTACGAGGGCGCAGTTGTATTTATGGGATAAAATTTAAGACATAAGTCAGCCTTATCGAAGCCGCCGCAGTTTTTTCTGCGGCGGTTTTTTGTGTCCGTTTACAAAAAGCGTTTCCTTAAATATATTTCTGATTAGCTAGATTGATTAAAAGGGGGCGTTTATGGCCAAGATAAAGCAAGGACACGAGAGCGTTATCGGCATCGAGCGCTTCGGAGGTCTGAATCTTATTGACTCTTTGGCGCGAAAGGGCTGCGAGGCGGCAAAATCTGTGAACTTTGAGCTTATGGAAGACGGAAGCCTCAGCTTAAGGCCGGGCTCGCACACACTCATTGACCTTGTTCCCGAAGGCTTTGAGGGTGAGAGGGCCGTGAAAGCCTTATGGTCGGGCAGGGTTGGGGGAAGAGAAACCATGCTCGCCGCGGCGGGAGGCGCACTTTGGGAGCTTAGGGAGACAGCGACAGCTTGGCAGAAGAGAAAGCTCCGCGATATAGACACGGAAGAGAGGGTTTGCATCTTCGGTTTTTCGGACATGGCCTACATACTCTCGAACAACTCATATCTCGAGTTTACGGGCAGCAGAATTTGTGAGGTTCAGGGCTATATGCCGCTTATTTTTTCGAACCTGAGCGCCGAGGGCGAGGGATCGGAGAGAGAGGAGCGAAACCTTCTGACTTCCTCGGTGAGAGTCCGCTACAATGTCGAGGAGGGCGAAACTCTTTTTAAGCTTCCCTCTAAAAATGTGGCTTCTGTGGACTATGTAAAGGACCTTGTGAAGGGAATTATAATTTTGGACTACAGTTTCAGTCCCGAGAGCCGCTATGTGCAGATAGGCGAGGAGCTCTCGCTCGGTGAGAACGCCCTTGAGATATGCTTTTCGGAAGAGGGCTCGCAGCGGGAACTTGTGCTCTCGATGGAAGAAGCCGAGCTCTTCAGCGACGGGGCTCGCTCGGTGGTCTTTTTGTGCAGTTCAAAGACGAACAGACTTTTATTCTCCTCTCATGATGAAAATCTGCGGCCGAGAGCGGACTATTTCCCCATTCACGGCTATGCCGACATCGGTGAGGAAAACAGTCCCCTCACCGGCATAATCAGGCAGCAGTCCTCGCTTTTTCTGTTCAAAAAAGGAAGCTGCTGGGAACTCAGCGCAGATAGATTAAATTTGCCAGACGGCAGGCCCTTGGCGGCCTATTACATCCGCTCTGTGAACCGAAGCTTCGGAAACGCCGCGCCCTTTGAGCTTGCGCTTGTTGAAAACCATGTGAGAAGTCTCGACGCCTCTTCCGTTCTGGAGTGGCTGCCCGTTCCTGGCTCGCGCGAGGCCGAGTATGAGCAGCGGCAGGTATCTGCTAAAATCTCGAAGCTCCTTGCGGGCGTGAATTTGGAAGAGGCAAAGAGCTATTATGACAGAGAAAAGCGGCAGTATTATCTAATGCTCCCCGACGGCAGGCTTATTGTTCAGAATATTAAAAGCGGAGACTTTTTCTGCTATGAGGGTTTAAGTGTAAGCTGTTTTTTAAGGCAGGGCGCAATGCTTTTGTTCGGAAGCCGTGACGGCAAGCTCTGTCTTTTGAGCGATGAGCTCTCGACAGACGACGGAAGTGTGATAAACGCTGAGTATGAGAGCCTTAAGCTCGGTGCGGACTATCCTTTTATAAGGAAAAATCTGACAACGGCCTGGATCAGCGCCGAGGCGCTCCCGGGCTCGGCGCTTGACTTTGCCGTCTTGGGGGATGGCGGAAAACTTTCGGAAAAAGAGATAAGCTTCACCGACGATAACGCCGAGCTTGGCGCTCGAAGGCAGAAGTTTAGGCTGAGAGGATATTTGAGCATGGGTTTTAAACTGAAAACACAGTCGAAGCTTAAAATAAAAGCTCTCTATTTCAGGACAGAGGGCATGCGACTCAGCAGATAAAGGAGGAAAAACATTGGAAGAAAGACCAAGAGGTTATTACAAGGTGCAGGATTTTTCGGACGAGATTCGAAGACTTATAAGCGAGCAGGAAAAGGCCGAGGCCTTGAAGCTTCTGAGGAGCTTTGAGAAAAAGCGGCGGGAAGCAGAGCAAAAGGCGGCGGAGGCGCTTGCGAAAGAGCGGGCGGCTCTTAAAAACGAAGGCCTTAAAAGCTTTTTAGAATCCGAGAATATGCGAGGCAGCGAGGCCATGAAAGGGCTGGGTTCGGGACAGCTTGAACTTATAAGGGCAATTTTAGAGGCAAGAAGAGCCCGCGAGAGGGAAAGGGGCGAGGGCCTTATACGGGAGCTTAAAAACTCCGCCGTAAGAGCTGATGCCGAGCTTGGAAAAGATTACTCGGAGCAGAGAGAGATTCTGGGCGAGAGTTTCAGAGCGAAGCTAATGGAGCGGCTATTAAACGAGGCCAAGCGGGTGGACGCATCGTTTAAAGAGCTGAAGCCCTCTAAGGCCGCGGGACGAAGCTCCGGCGGGGCTTATTCTCAAAGCGGAGGCTCTTCCGTGAAGACGGGCGCCGCCCTCAGTTCTCTTTTAAGAGATAAGGGCGCAAAAAAGAAAGGAAGCCCGAAAGGCAGAGCGGTGAAGCCTTTGCTCTCTTACTACATTAAATAAGCAAAAACATACTCTTTGGCTCATTTGTATAAGCGAAGACTTTGACCGATGCACCAATCCCCATCCGCCGACTTCGCCGGCACCTTGTATTATAGAGTAGTAGCTTTTATGACCTGCTCCGAGGTCGTATGCTACAATATTTGAGATACTGCGGATTGGTTTTCGGCACCTACCGCTCGACGGTTATCGGAAGGATCCAACCACAGCCCTTTGCAGTTTTGTTAATAAGTTAGATACCGCTCGACGGTTTATGTGGAACAAGGTTACATTAGCAAAGAGTTCTGTGGTTCTAAACAGCATCGAAATATATTTCCGGGGGTATTTTTATGATTTGTGTTGGTATTGATGTTGCAAAGGACAAACATGACTGCTTCATCATGAACTCCGATGGAGAAATTCTGGCAGATGTGTTTACAATTCCGAATAACAGAGAAGGCTACTATACTTTGCTTCAATGTATTCGTTTCTGTAACAACGACAAAGCAGACATAGTTAAAGTAGGGATTGAGGCTACAGGACATTACAGCTACAACATACTCGGGTTCCTTCTAGACAATGATCTGACCACCTTTGTCATTAACCCGCTGCACACCAACCTCTATCGGAAAAGTCTCAGCCTTAGGAAGACGAAGACTGATCGCATTGATGCTCGAACAATCGCTGCTATGCTTATGTCCGGTATGCACTAGTCAACAAAAATTGGACACATAAATTCAAAAATCAGACATAAATAGTGAACACCGAATTAGGTAAGTTGGACTCTCGGTATTGCACAGGGGTCAGATAGTTAAGAGAATAGGCTGGTCTCTGTTCGTTGAAAAAATGAATATATTCATCTATTTCATCCTCAACAGGACGCTCTCCGGTAATATGAAAATCCATGAACAGCTCTGCCTTAATCCAACCGTTGATTGCTTCCATCGCGGCGTTATCCGTAGGTTTACCCGCACGAGACATGGAGCGTGTTATGTTGTACATAGGAAGTAATTCATTAAATGCTTTGGATGTATAAACAGAGCCTTGATCAGAATGAAGCACCGTTTCATATTCCGGATGTTGTTTTTTAATCTCTATCACATCCTCGAGTCCACTGATGTATGTCATTCGGTCACCACGCTTAGCGGACAGAGAGTGACTTACAATTTCATTGTTCCACAAATCCATATACAGCACAAGTTCGTAGTATACACCCTTAACATTGAATGCAGTCATGTCACTGACTATACATTGCAAAGGAGCGTCAATCTGTAACTCTGACATAAGCAGATTGGGAAATACTTTGATTGGGTCTCCGGACTTTTTGTACTTGTAACGTTTGGATTTGCTCTTTATTCCCGCTTCTTTGCAACATTTGTGAGCATATGGATCCGAAAGGACAAGTCCTGTATCCAAGCGTATTTTAGCATTGAGCCACCGGTATCCATGTGAAGGATATTTCAAATGATACTGCCTAAACAGAACAATGTTGCTGACAAAGCTTTTTGTTCTGTCCGATGGATTTGAAAGTCTCTTCTTCCAACTGTAGAAGCTGCTCCGCTGTATTCCCATTGTTTCACAGAGTAGTTTTACCGGAAACCTTCCCGAGAGTTCCATAATCACTTGATATTCTTGTTGCCGTACAGAATTACCGTACCATCCCCTTTCACCTCGTATCCTTTTTTTAACCGTGCCTCAGTAATCTTGGACTTAACAAGCTCCTGAATTAATTCTTCCTTCGACATGGATTCATATTCTTCTATTCCGTCCGGATTTTTCTTAAATGTTGGTGTTTCCAGCCTTTTTCTTCTTTTCTTTGGCAGCAGCTTATTCGTGTCACGATAGAGCCTCATATATTCCCGAGCAGTAGTTTCGCTGACTCCGTATGTTTCTGCCGCCCAAGACCGACTAATTTCTCCGGTATAGAGTTGACGACCAATCTCGAGTCGTTCTTCTTTTGAATATTTCAAAGCAAGCCTCCTAATCTCTTTTGAGGGTCTATGTATATAATGACCACTATATAATACACCTTGTGTACAAAATATACCCCCTTCGTGTCCAATAAAAGCTTACCACTTCAGGTATGGACCTCTTGACTTTTAATAGTTAGTCTTCCCCTTTAAAAAGGAGGAAGGAACAGATTGTGCTGCGTCTAAGTTGCAAGCCTTATTGAGCCGGTTAAGCTAAACTAATTGCAGGTATGGCGATTTGCAGAGAGTTTTCTTTCCCCTTTGGCAAAAGACTAACTATCAAATGTCAAGTATAAAAAGGGCTAATCATGAATAAAATTTGAGATTTGATTTCGGATAAGTTTGTAGCAAGAAAACTGCATAACAAAAGTAGACATCTTTGATGCCTTGCAAAGTATTAATTATGGGAAAAAGTCTACGTTGCTATTTTGTACTGTTTACCGCTTGTTTGTAAAGCGCATATCAGACGAACAAGTTTCTTAGCTGCGTGAGTAATAGCAACATAGTAATGCTTACCTTCAGCTCTCTTTTTAGCTAAATAAACTGCGAAAGTTTTATCCCAACGGCAAACATATGTTGTTGCATTGATTAGAGCGTATCTGAGATATTTAGAACCTCGTTTTTCCATGCGAGCATGAGAAGATATGAGCTGACCAGACTGATAAGTTGACGGTGACATACCTGCATATGCAAGTATCCGATCCGGAGATGAGAATCTGCTGAAGTCGCCAATCTCAGCAAGAATCATTGCTCCCATGCGGTAAGAGATTCCGTGGATTCCAAGAATCGGAGAATCCAGCTCATTCATAATTTCTCTGATTTTTACTTCAATCTCATCAATCTCGTCACTGAGAATATTAGCAAGGTTAATAGTATGCCGTAGTTCAAGAGACTTGGCGGGCATTATAGAACCAATAGAACGTCTGGCGGCATCTCTAATCTCAGCGGCTTTATCTTTCCCATAGTAGCATTTTGATGTAGTATGCAAAATGTGCGTTAAATGAGTCATATGAGCCGAAGCTACACACGAAGCTCCGGGAAACTCAGATAATAGAGCATATACGGACTTAATATGTAGAGTTGATACAAGGTTCTCAAGTTCAGGGAACAAGATATTAACCAGTCTGGATATTGAAGTTTTGAGTTTTGCCCTTTCATTGACCTTAGAAAATCGATAGCGAGTTAATGACTTGAGCTCTTCATTGTGATATGATGCTATAGAGTAGGGCTCAAGGCTTGAATCGGTCATTAGCAAATTTGCAATTGATTGGGCGTCAATTCTATCCGTTTTTGTCTTTCTGCGATTTTGATATTTTCTGAAAAGACTTGTTTGTAACGGATCAACAACATATGTGGTAATTCCTTTGCCGAGGATATATCCCAATATGTTGTAAGAGTAGTGACCGGTAGCTTCGAGACCTACTTTTACTTTGCTCATGTCATCCGCCACAGATGAGATATTCTCATAAAGGTTTGTAAAACCATCCATGTTGTTAGTGATGCTGAATGAGCCGAATAGGGCTTTGCCGTCAGAGCCGGAGATAAAGCAAACATGTTTATCCTTGGCGACATCAATTTCGACAAAAATCATAGATTTTCTCCTTTCAAAATAGATTTTGATACTGTTAAGACCCACAGGGCTCTTTGCGGTCGTATCCTCGTTCTACATAAACCGTCGAGCGGTATCTAACTGATTAACGAATTAACAAAGAGACTGTGGTTGGAGCCTTAGGAAAACCATCAAGTGGTAGGGGAAAGTAACCAAACCACAGTATCATTAACAGGATAGCCTAACCTATATAAAAGGTAAAGAATGGCTATGAATATATAATACGAGGGGAAAAGTGCCGACAAAGTCGGCGAATGGGGATTGGTGATTACAGCTTCCGGCGTTGGGAATATATCTTTAGAAACGTCTTCCACAAAACCGTAAAATCCGCAAATTTGCGGTAATCCTATGCCCGCCCTTTACGCAAGTGAGCCACTATATACGTGAAAATATTGCGAATTACTATAAAAATGGCCGTAGTTTCCTACAGCCATTTTATATAAGAATTTTTATCTGAGCCTTGCTCCGAGTTCTTTTTCAACTCCCTCTAAAATCTTCTCAATAAGCTCATCGACCACGGCGTCTCTCAGGGTTTCACTCTCACTTCTAAAGCTGAGCGAAAGAGCTATGGCCTTTTTGCCCTCGGCTATGCCCGCGCCCTCATAGACATCGAAGACCTCGGCGCTTTCGAGGAGCTCTCCTCCGAATTTAAGAATATTCTCCCTCAAGTCCCCGGCGCTTATTTCTTTATCCAGAACAAGGGATATATCGCGCAAGGTGGCGGGGAAGAGAGCCAAGGGCTTATACTCGGGGGTCTTGCCCAAATGCTCGGTGAGCTTTAGCATATCGAGCTCGGCGGCAAAGACCGCGCCGCTAAGAGAATAGTTTTTAACGCAGACGGGGTGAATTTCGCCCATAATTCCGATTTTCTCATTGCCGATGTAAACGGCGGCAGCTCTGCCGGGATGATAGGCGCCCTCGCCGTCGTCTCTTATAAAGGAGTAGTTCTCTATCCTAAGCCCTTTCAGCATGGCCTCGATGTGGCCCTTGAGCTCGAAGAAGTCCATGTCGCCATAGGCGCCGAGGGTGAGGAAGGGTCTTTCATCGGCCAAAACATCGCCTTCGCGCTTTAAATAAATTCTGCCGAAGTCATAGAGTCTGGCATTTTTGTTCTTATAGTTTTGGTTGCGAGCCAGAGTTTCGAGCATGGCGGGAAGTGTAGTCGTCCTCATCATCGAAGTGTCCTCGCCCAGGGGGTTCAGTATTACTATTCCGTCTCTCTTGGCGGAATCTTCCGCGAGGTTGATAAGGTCGAAGTTTCCGGGAGAGAAGAAGGAATACGTCACTATCTCATAGTAGCCCGCCGCCCTCGCAACCTCGGAAAGCTTGATTTGCACTTTTTGAAAGTCGGTGTATTTTCCGGCAATTTCGCCCGAGCCGCCCGAATCTTTGGGAGCCAAAACATCATAGCCGTAGATTCTGCAAACTTCCTCACCGAGGTGATTTGCGGGATAGTCGGGATCCAAGTCTTCTCTCCACGAGGGAACGCGAATCAGCTTTCCGTCATAGGAAAAGCCGAGCTTTTCCAAGGTTTTAAGCATAAATTCCGAATCCAAAGAGCTTCCGATAACCTTGTTTATCTTTTCGGGCTCGAAGGGAAGATAGAGAGGCTCTTTTTTGCCGGGATATTCGTCGCAAATCTCGTTTACAACTTCGCCCGCTCCGAGCTCTTCAACGAGCTGAAGCGCCTTCAAAAGTCCCGCGCGGCAGAGCTCGGGGTCGATGCCCTTGGAGAATCTCGAGGAAGATTCAGTGCGCATATTCAGCTTCCGGGCTGTTTTTCTTATCGAGCTTGCATCGAAATTGGCTGATTCGAAAAAGACGTTCTTAGTATCATTGGTAATCTCCGAGCCCTCTCCGCCCATAACGCCGGCAATGCCGACGGGCCGCGAGTCGTCGCAGATTAAAAGGGCATCGGAGTCTATGTCTCTCACATTTCCGTCGAGACTTGTTATTGTTTCGCCCTCGCGGGGAAGCCTGACAGTAATCCCGCCGTCTATTGTGCCGAAGTCGAAGGCGTGCATGGGCTGGCCGTACTCGAGCATCACATAGTTCGTGATGTCAACAATGTTGTTAATTGGGCGAACTCCCGAAAAGTGCAGTCTTTCCCTGAGCCACTTGGGAGAGGGCTCGATTTTCACATTTTTCACCATGCCGCCCATGTACCTCAGGCAGAGCTTCGGGTCTTCAATCGTAATAGATGGTAAAACTGTGTTTTCTCCGGCGAGGGGTCTATCTTTGGGCTGAGCTATTTTGAGCTCTCTCTCGAAGCTTGCCGCCGCCTCGCGCGCAAGGCCTATGTATGAAAGGCAGTCGGGTCTGTTGGGGGTGATTTCGAACTCAAAGACGCTGTCGCTCATATCGAAAAGAGCGGATAGCGGCATGCCCTCGCGTAGATTTTCGTCTTTTACTATGTAGATGCCGTCGGGATGAGCGCCGGGAAGCTCGTGAGAGCTGAGACCGAGCTCGGCGGCCGAGAGAAGCATGCCTTCGGATAAAACGCCCCTAAAGCTTCTTGCCTCTAAAACCTGCCCTTTTCCGATCTTAGCGCTCGGAACTCCCAGCAGGCAGAGGGCGCCCGGCTCTAAGTTGGGAGCGCCGCTGACTATCTTGAACACTCCCTTATCTCCCGCGCTCACTTCCAAAACAGAGAGGGTATCGGCGTTTTCGTGCGGCTTTATAGAGAGTATTCTTGCAATATAAACACCGCCTATATCATCGCCGAAGCGCTCAATACTTTCGACTTTCGAGCCGGTCATCGTCATGCGCGCGGCAAAGACCTTGTCGTCCATATCATTTAAGTTCGGCTCCAAGTAAGAGTTGAGCCATTTTCTGGAAATAATCATGTTGTGCCCTCCAATTAAAACTGCTCTAAAAAGCGCAGGTCGTTCTCGAAGAGGAGCCTCAAGTCCGAGATGTTAAAGCGGCGCATTGCGGCTCTTTCAAGTCCCATGCCGAAGGCCCAGCCCGAATAAATCTCGGGGTCAATCCCGCTCATCTTAAGAATTTTGGGGTTGCAGACGCCGGCGCCCAAAAGCTCAATCCAACCCTCGCCCTTGCATATGCGGCAGCCGATTCCGCCGCACTCGTGGCACTGCACGTCCATCTCGCAGCTCGGCTCGGTGAAGGGGAAGTGGTGCGGTCTGAAACGGGTTTTTGTATCGGGGCCGTACATCAAGGTTGCCATCTTGTGCAGCGAAGACTTAAGATTTGCAAAGCTAATGCCCTTATCGATATAAAGTCCCTCCATCTGGTGGAACATCGGGCTGTGCGTGGCGTCGACCTCGTCTTTTCTGTAGCAGCGGCCGAAGACAGCGGCCTTTATGGGAGGCTCGACGCTCTCCATTATACGCGGCTCCATCGAGGAGGTGTGCGCTCTTAAGAGAGTTTGCGAGAGGGGGTCGAGATAGAAGGTGTCGGTCCACTCTCTCGAGGGGTGGTTCGCGGGCGAGTTTAATCTGTCGAAGTTATATTCCGAAAGCTCAATCTCGGGTCCGTCGTATATCGAAAAGCCCATGCCCAAAAAGAGCTCCTTCATCTCGTCGATGACGAGGGTGAGGGGGTGCTTTTTGCCCAATCTAAGGTCTTTTGCGGGCAGAGTGATATCGAGCGAGTCCTCCGTGAGTTTTCTTTTAAGCTCTTGGGCCTCGATATCCGCCTTTTTAGAAGCTATGGCTTCGGTGAGCTTTTCCCTCAGCGAGTTTGTGAGAGCGCCGATAACCGGTCTTTCCTCGGGGGCAACGCTGCCCATCTGCTTTAAAAGTCCGGTGAGCTCGCCCTTCTTGCCGAGATACTTGAGCCTCGCGGTCTCTACTTCCTCCAAGCTCGAGGCGAGGGCAATCTCGGCTAAGGATCTCTCCTCAAGCTCCAATATGATTTTCTTCATCTTATTCCTCCCAAAAATAAAAAAACCTCGTCCGATAAAGGACGAAGCAAAACTCCGCGGTACCACCTTAATTTCGCACAAAATGCGACACTCTTTTGCGATAACGGGCATTACACCGCCGGGAATTAGCCGGTAAGCTTTAAGGCGAACTAAGCTCTCCTGCAACGCGCGGGCTCTAAGCCTAAGACCTGCGCTCTCTGTGAAGCGGTGCAAGCTATTTTCCTCAAGCGCCCCTTTTAGGGCAATGAATTTATAACACATAAAGGCGCCGCTGTCAAACAAATTGACAAAATGAACTAATATAATATAATTTAAGAAAGATTGGAAAATATAAGACTCGGAGGGCAAGGTATGAACATAGTCGAGATTATAGAAAAAAAGAAAAAAGCCATGGAACTGAGCGAGGAAGAGATTAATTTTTTCATCGAGGGAATGGATTCAGGTGAGATTGCCGACTATCAGGTTTCGGCGCTATTGATGGCCATTGTGCTGAAAGGCATGAGCAAGTCGGAGACGAGCTATCTAACTAGCGCCATGCTGAAAAGCGGCGATATTATTGACCTTAGCGGCATAGAAGGCATAAAGGCCGATAAGCACTCGAGCGGCGGCGTGGGCGACAAAACCTCGATAGCGATAGTGCCGCTCTTGGCCTCCTGCGGCATAAAGATGGCAAAGCTCTCGGGGAGAGGCCTCGGCTTTACGGGCGGAACGCTGGATAAGCTCATGAGCTTTAAAGGTTTTAATTCAGAGCTTTCCGAAGAGAGGTTTATTGAAATTGTGAACAAATACGGACTTGCAATAGCCTCACAGACGCAGAATCTGGTCCCTGCCGATAAAAAGCTCTACGCTCTTCGGGATGTCACGGGCACCGTGGACTCAATCCCGCTTATAGCCTCGAGCATAATGTCGAAAAAGCTGGCGGCGGGCGCCGACATCATCTCGCTGGATGTAAAGTGCGGCGAGGGCGCGCTTATGAAAAACCTGGAGAGCGCAAGAGAGCTTGCCGGTGAAATGGTAGAGATAGGAAAAAGGGCCGGCAAGCAGTGCTCTGCATTTATCACGGATATGAGCGAGCCCCTCGGCTACATGGTCGGCAACGCCCTCGAGGTTAAAGAAGCCATAGACTTTTTAAAGGGCGAGGCGGAGCCGCGTTTTTATGCTCTTTGCATGGCGCTCTGCGCCGAAACGCTTGTGGCGGCAGGTCTTTTTGAAACCGAGGAAGAGGCCGCGGTAAAGCTTGAAGAGAATATCAAAAACGGCTCGGCGCTTAAAAAGCTAAGGCAGATGGTGGCGGCTCAAGGCGGCGATACGAGTTCGCTCGATGACAGCGGCGTTCTAATAACGGCTCCCGTAATACACGAGGCCTGTGCCGAAGAAGAGGGTTTCATATCGCGGATAGAGGCCGACAGCGTGGGACTTATCGCCATGGAGCTTGGCGGCGGCAGAGCGAAGAAGGACGACGAGATAGACCTCAGAGTCGGCATTGAATTTAATAAAAAGTGCGGCTATAAGGTGCAAAAAGGAGATTTAATTGCAAAAATTCACGCAAGAGACCTGCCCTCCGCCGAAAGAGCGGAAAAGAGGCTTAGAGCTGCTATAAACATCTCTGCAGAGCCTGTAGAACTGCCCCCCATAATTCTCGACAGAGTTTTGTAAAACTTAGATAAAGTTTTAATAATATCTAAAGCTTGAATTAGACTCTTTTGAATGATAGAATAAATCAAGGATAATAATAAAAAAAGGAGAGATGCCTAATGATAAACCTCATTGTCGGGCCCAAAGGCTCCGGCAAGACGAAAGAACTTGTCGACTTGGTGGTTAAGGCGGTAGAAGAGGAACACGGTGATGTCGTCTGCATAGAAAAAGACAGAAATCTCACCTTCGATATACCCTATCAGGCAAGACTCATCTATGCGAGTGACTACAATATCGGCACCTTCGAATTTATGAAGGGATTTATAAGCGGACTCAGAGCCGGCAACTACGACATAACCCACATCTTCATCGATAATTTCCACAAACTCTTCAGCGAAGAGAGAGCTGACGAGGCTTCCAGTTTCCTAGACTGGGTTTCGGAATTTGGCGAGAAAGAAGAAGTCAGATTTACGATAAGCATAACGGCGGACCCCGATAACTTGAATCCGGAAATAAGTAAATATTTATAATAAAAGATTAAAATCTGCAGGCTTTTTCGGCCTGCGGATTTTTTATTGCACCTTAGACAAATATTGATTATGATAGATAAAGAAACGGAATTCCTCGGCAGCATCTGAATGACTGCGCTTTAATAACAGATATATTCCAAGAACAAAAGACGAAAAGAGAGGCGGAGAAAGATGGCGAATGTTGGCAATAAAAAATCGGCAGATAAAAATGGGAAAAGCGAAGTTTTTTGCGTAAACTGCGGAAGCAGGATAAACGGGCGCACTAAGTTCTGCGCAGAATGCGGATATCCTACGGGCTCATCTGCCATCCGGGTAAACTTTGAGAAAGTTGATAAGTGCCCGAACTGCGGGGATAATATTCCGAGTTTTACTGCAAAATGTCCCAGCTGCGGCGCCGAAATCTCCTCCGACGACATACCGCCGGCTATTAAAGAATTTTCCGGCAATATAAATAAACTGGACAATGCTATTGCCGCCGGCTCGCAAAAACTGCAAAAAGGCTGGAATTCCTGGACCCCGACAGTGAAGATACTTTGGGTTATTTTAAATGTAATCTTTGTCTGCATCCCGCTTATTTTTTATTTCTTATATCAATTCTATTGTTTTATAAGGCCTGCTCCGTTTACTCTGGAGGAGGAGAAAAAGGCTCATTACATCAACAACTTTACCTTCCCCAACGACAGAGAAAATATACTTGAGGGCCTCTTATATATTAAATCCGCCATGGCCGCGCTCGGCGCAAAAAAGATAGACCGCAACACTTCGCGGTGGGTAAAAATTTGGAAAAACAAGGCGACCGATCTCTTCGAAAAAGCTGAAATCATGTTCAAGGGCGATAAGATAGCCAAAGACGCCTATGCCGCCATCCTGAAAAGCGAAAAAAAGCTTAAAAAAACTCTGCTCATTAAAATTATAATATCTTCGGCAGTGCTGGTCATATTTGTCTTATATATGTCTTTTAAGGATACATTTGATACATATGAATACAGAAGAACAGATACTACCACCACGTTCACATGGCCTGCGTCGGGCTTAGCGCTTGAGCTCCCCGAACCGCCCACAAATATCGGAGAAATCGAATTAAACAGCGATAGGGAATTATGGGTGGAGATGAGAGCCGTCGAGCAAACGCAGTTTGAAATCTACATTGAGGAATGCAAAAACAAAGGATTTACCGTTGATGTCGAAAAAAGCAGCTATTCTTATAAGGCTCATAACGAAGAAGGCTATTGTCTCAATCTGTATTACTATACAAGTTATAAAGAGCTGTCGCTTAGTATTGAAGCCCCTCTGCCCCTGTCCAACATAAAATGGCCAAAAAGCGATATAGCAAAACTCTTGCCCGTACCTAAATCGACTTACGCCTATATCGAAAGTGAATCCCCTAGCAATTTTGTAATATTCGTAGGCGAGACGACAAAGGAAGACTTTAGAGAATATGCCGAGGCCTGTTACGAAGCCGGATTTAAAAAGGAATACTCAAAGTATGATACGAGCTTTAGCGGGTATGACAAGGAAGGCAACTATCTTGATTTGCAGTACATAGGAAACAAGATAATGTCGATTAGAGTTTATAAAAAGCGTTAAGAGTTTTGAATACGTGCATTTAATTCATTTTGCTCCTCTATATAGTAAAGCTAATGCCGGAGTGGAAAAACAATCTCTGCGGCGCCGATGGCAGTGTGAACATACTTCCCCAGCTCCCTATATGGACGGTGTTTGCAAGATTTATCCCAAGCAATAAAAACAATAGAAGCGAATATTTCATAATAAATATGAGAAACCGCCGGAAATACCTTGTCAAAGGCAGATTCAGCGGTTTCTTTTATATGATTATGGGATGAAAAGAATGTGGACTTATTTAAGTTTAGCCTCTTCAAGAACCTTGTTTACAGCTTTGATAATTCCTTTAGAGGTTTTTGTAGCTCCTGTTATGGCATCAACTTCAGTAGATTGTGCCAGAACAATTGCCTGAGGGATTTTTTCTATGGCTTCTTCATAATATTGCTTCCCGACCTCATTGTGTGAAATTATTTCTACCGACTTAATTTTGTCGTCTTCTATAACGACTTTTACTTTTAATCCGCCTGAATACCCGGTAGCGCTTGCCGTATATTCGCCGTCTTTATATATTGCAGATGCTGATGTTTCGACTGCAGGTGATGTTTTTTCGGCAGGGGACGAGGAACTCTCGCCCGAGCAGGCGGATAGAAAAATAGTCAAAGCTAAAATAAATACAGAAGCAGATTTTTTAAAATTCATATTGTCCTCCAAATTTAAGCACAAATGTTTACATTAAATAGAACGCAAGTTTAAACTATCAAGAAAATCGACAGCTGTTTAATCTCTCGGTATTAATTTTATTTTTCTTGCCCTTTCGTTTATTATCCTGCCATACAGATAAGCCGCAAAAATAAGAGTGTATACTGCCAAATCGATGTATCTTCTTAAAAACGGTCCATTGAGTAAAAAAGCATGAAGATATATTAAAAAATATAACAAATAGGACCATTTTTGGAGTTTTTTCCAGCTCTTTGCGCTCATTTTCTTCCGAACTCTGGGGAATGATGTTATAAAAAGCGGAAGGACAATTATAAAACACACGATAGCATCTAAATAAAGAAGCAACGGTATAAGCATGCGGCTAAAGAGAAGCTTCCATGAGTTATCCAGAGCAAATTCCCAAAACACTACGCCGAATTTTACAGAATAAATTAGGATATGGGAAAATATAAAAATACTCGCAATTATAGAAAGCTCAGCTCTGACCGAGTACAGCTTTCGGGTTAAATCCCACTTTTTATTAAAGGCCGCAGTAGCCATAACTATTATAAATAGGGATGAGGGCAAAAGTCCGTTGATAAAAAGCCTTTCGTAAAAATATCTTAGAAATCTTATGCTTTCGGGAATCGATTGCCTAAATTCCGAGAAAGCGTAGAGTGCTCCCAAAACAGAAAGCGATGCGCTTAATAGGTATATAAGCTTGCTATTTGTCCTAATTTCTTTGGAAAATCTGTAAATCAGGAGCAGCTCCACTGCCAAAACGATTAATAAATACATATTGATATGTATATGCCGCCTTACTCAAATACAATAGATGCTATATTCTCTATACCCGATATTGTGACAGGTGAAACAGCTATAATTCCGTGATGATCTACGATTTCATATTTTTCGTTTTTTACAAGGTCTGAATCTTCGCCGAAAGTTTCTTTAATGGAGTTTATAAGCTCTTCGCAAGCGGCTTCTCTAGCCTTCGGGTCGCCTTTCATTCTTACCATTAGCACAAGAGCATCGGTTTTGGCTTCGGCAAGTTTATCCATGCCGGGAGATGCGTAAAATCCGAATTGATCAGCTTCTCCCTCTAACTTCATGCCAGCAGCAACGTTATTAAGCTCCAATTTTGCAATCAAGCTATCTGCAAAGCTGCCGGCGCTAAGTATAAATTCTCCGTCTGCAGTTACCATTATCACTGCAACATTTCTTTTTTCACAGCCTTCTCCAAGAGCCTTTGCTTCTTCTACTCTTTCAAGATAGGCGGCGATATTTTCTTTGGCAACATTCTCGTCCCCAAAGGCTGTTGACAGTACCGCAATATTTTTGAGCACTTCATCGTAAGTCTTGCTTTGAGGAATTTGCAAAACTTTGATAGCTTTTTTATCAACGATTTCTTTTAAAGCCTCGTCTTTCTCTATGGCCCCCTGAGAAGCAATTATCACATCAAAGTCCAACTCTTCAAGCTTTTCATAATCTATATTGCCGTCGTGGTCTGTAAAAGAAGGATACTTCTCCAAAATATCTTCGGGAATATGATGATTATCGGGAAGCGCTGCAATATTCGCTCCGGCATCCACTAAGTAAATGTTGTCGGGCCAAGAGAGAGCAATTACGGACAATCCCTTTTTCTCAAGCCCATAAGCTTTTAAAGCCTCTTCTTCAGAAATAAAATAGCCCTCGGCAAGCTTGACAAAATCAACAGCTTCTTTTTCTTCAACCTTAGGTTCTTCAGCTTGGCTTGTTTGTTCTGGTTCCTTGCTGCTTTCGGGAGCTGAGCTGGGGGCCTTAGAACAAGCTGCCAGAGATAATACGAGTACAAAACTCAAAAATGTTAGAAAGATCTTTTTCTTCACGAAAATTCCTCCATTAAAATAAGAAATTAGTCAATGTGACAATAAATTCCCGGAAAAAACAAGAAAGAGACGAAAAAATAACATCATTTCATTTTTTAGAAAACTGCAACCAGATCTGTCTATACAATACTCACTCCTTAAAATTTCTGTCTTTCCGAAATTAATTGCACATCGTAGTTAGCATAAGCTAACCAAGCTTTTTTGTCAAGCCTTTTTGTGAAATTTCTTTAACATTAGTATAGAATATGAAAAGATTTGATAAGTGAAGAGGTGTTGTTTAAGAGGTATTGTTTAAATAGAGTCGAAAAACACAACAATTAGTGATACACTGTAAATCAGAAAATCTTAAAATACGATGACGGATTTTTTGATGTCGGCAGCACTTGTGTGATTTACAAGAATTACTGAAGTGGAGTTTATAAGTTTTGAACTTGATAAATAATTAGAAATTTATATAAAGTGTGGAGGAAATATGGAATTTAAAAAATATTCTTGCGTTAAGGAATTTTATAACGACACTTACGAAATTTTAATGCGCCATGAGGCTCAAAACATGATTCTTTTGGGGAATCTCATAATCGGAGTTGAGGGGAAAGACAAAACAGACTGGCGGGATCCGATTAACTGGCTTATGGCAACAGTTTCCGAAGAGGGAAAAATCATACTCACCGCGCTGATGACTCCCCCGCACAACTTGACGCTTTATTCAACAGATAATGAGCTCGTGCCCGAGGCGCTGGACTGCTTAATTGGGGGGCTGAGAGATGAAAACATACCCGGCGTAATGGCGGAAAAGGCGTTGGCGCAGACCTTTGCAGATAAATACTCCGCAATAAAAGGGCTTAGCTGCATCGTGGGAACTAATCAGAGGATTTATGATTTGGAAAAAGTAAATCCGAATATAGAGCGTAAAGGCAAAATCCGTCCTGTCAGCAACAAAGATATGCACTTCCTGCCGTATTGGCTCAGTGCGTTTTCTTCCGGCGAAGAATACGGAAAACTCGAAATGACTATCCCGCAGGACAGCAAAGCGGCGCAATATATGATTGATTCCGGGAGACTTTATGTTTTGGAAGTTGACGGGAGCCCCGTTTCGATGGCGGGATTCACAAGAGAATTGCCGACATCCATAGGCGTGGCCTATGTCTACACGCCGCCGTATTTTCAAAGAAACGGATACGCAAGCTCAACCGTGTCTCAGCTCAGTCAATTGGCGCTGGATAAAGGGTATAAAAGATGCGTTTTATATACGGATTTGTCTAACCCCACCTCAAACAGCATTTATTTGAAAATCGGATATGTGCCTGTTTGTGATTCGCTTGTGCTTAAATTTGAATAAAGCATAAAAAAGAGCGCAATTTTGATTGTAATAGTGGAAGAGGAGTTGTAATTTGCGGAGGTGAGTTTTATGGACGGATTTGAGGCTCATAAATATTCTTTTGCCAATAAAAAGATGCTTGAGAATGAAAAGAAATGTGGATGTTTCTATTGTGGCGCGATATTTTCACCGGACGAAATTGATGATTGGTGTAAAGATAATCCGGATTGGACTGCTGTCTGTCCTTATTGTGGAATTGATTCGGTTATTGGAGAATCAATAGGCTATCCGTTAACTGAAGAGTCGCTAAAAGCAATGCATAAAATTTGGTTTTAACTTATTTTAGAACCATTAAAACTACATTTTGCAAGGAAATAGATTATGAAAAAAATAAAAATCACGGTGAAGAGAATAGTTTTTCATAAGGATCTCAGCGAGGAGTATTTCATAAAGTTGTGTGGAAGCAAGCAGATAAGAGAGTAAAAAATGAGCAAACATCAAACCGTTACCCATCCGCTTCGGCCTCTTTTTAGGGTCGATTCAAAAATTTTAATCTTGGGCTCCTTTCCCTCTGTAAAGACCAGAGAATATGGCTTCTTTTACGGACATCCTCAAAATCGTTTCTGGCCTTTGCTTGAGCGGATTTTTGGCGTGAAACTGAGTACGGATATTGAAGAAAGAAGAGCCTTTCTTTTGCAGCGCCAAATTGCCGTCTACGATGTCATTTTTCAGTGTGATATCATCGGGTCCGGCGATGCCAGTATTCAAAACGCAGTTCCCTCAGATTTAAGTCCTATTTTTAAAGAGGCGGATATAAGTCAGGTTTTCTGCAACGGTGGGACTGCTTACCGCTACTATAAAAAATATCAGGAGCAGAAAACGGGCTTTAAAGCCGTTGAGCTCCCCTCTACCAGTCCGGCAAATGCAAGATATTCTATGGACAATCTGTATAATAAATGGAAGATAATAAGAGAGTATTGATTCTAAAAATCTATCCAAGTTTAATTTCGAGCCATAGAATTAAATCTAAGACTGAAAGGTTCTGGCGAATACTGTTTATAAGCAAGTTGAAAACAATAAAGAAAGCGAAACTAAAACTCTTAAATATGGGACACGGTTTGTCTCATGTCGGCAAAAATTGCATATGCTCGCTTTATGTCCTGTTCAAGCACTTAAACTTTAACTAAACTGTTAATCGTAAGGAGGTAGGGAGATGGATTTAAAAAAATTTGGAGATTTCTTGAAAGAACTTCGAAAAGAAAAAGGGCTCACACAGGAGGGATTGGCCGAAACTCTCTTTGTTTCCAGGAGAACAGTATCAAGGTGGGAAACCGGAAGCAATTTGCCCGATTTAGACCTTTTGATAGAATTGGCTGATTTCTATCAGGTCGACCTTCGGGAATTAATAAGTGGTGAAAGGAGAAGTGAGGAAATGGACAAGGAATTAAAAGAAACCGTAATGCAGGTTGCCGATTACAGCAATGAGGAAAAAAACATTTTTACAAAGAGGGTGCATCTTCTCAATATACTTGCGCTCATAGGCTTTACGGTGTTTTTTATTATTAGAGCAATGGGACTGGATAACGCTAGCCCTTACGACTTTATTGGGGGTATAGGCTCCGGCTTTGCTTACGGTATGATTCTGGTAAACACTATATCTACCGGCAAATTCGGGCTTAAACTTCGCAAGTTCAAGCAAAAACTGCTGGAGAAAAATACAGCTTAACACGGACAGCTCTGCCTGCCTGCTTACTTGCTTAGTCCGGCATCTCGGCGTGTCTTGAAAGTGTGAAAGTAGATTTTTATCAAACATAAGTCTTCAGAGTTAATCAAAGAGGAGTAAATCACTCCTCTTTTTTGCGTATTCTTTAAGTTTATCAATTTTGTATTCATATATGCCGAAGTTGATATTAGATAATTTTATGCTCTTCGTTTTTGTAATCATCGCATCTCTATCGGCGGTTTCGCTTTTTAGATTTTTAGGCTTTTTTCCTCTTATGCTCATATGATACAATATAATTAGACTTCTATGATTAAAGAAAACCTCACGAAGAACATATCAAAGGAAATGACGGTTTGATTAATTGTTAATCAGTGAAGTATATGGAAATAAATGACTGATAAATTCTATTCTGCTTTGTGGAGAAGAAAATGAAATATGATGAAAGTTTAGAGCAGTACATTTATGAATATGAAGATTTGATTTTTGCTTGGGATAATAAACCGGATGATAATTTCGAAGATAGAGTAAAAGTAATAGCGAAAAATTATCATGATAATTTTGATAAGATAGTTCTTTTTATAAAGTCTAATATTGAAGACATATATGATAATGTCAGCGAAGAGGATGTAAAGAATAATCTGGGAAAAGCAAAAATCGAATACGAAAAAGGGCTGGTGACATATTGTGAGCAGACCTTTGATTATCTGCATATATTCGATTTTGAATTTATGGATGATAATTTTGAAGAAATATATGATTTTTCGATGGATGGTTAAGCTTATCCGGCAGGGCAAAATTAAAGCTCACTCTTGTCATACTTTTTATGAAATAATTAGTATGTACTAAAAAATACTATTAAAAGTATATATGAAAATTGTTTTGTCATTAACATGACACGAGAAATGTTGCGGACACAGTGCCGCCAATGCTAAAATATGAGATATGAAAGAGGAATCAGCTTATGAAATTCAATTTTGATGAGATTATCGACCGCAGCGGCACCTGCAGCATGAAGTGGGAGGGCTACAGCAAGCAATATGCGGGCTTAAATATTGATGAAGAGAAAGCTCTGCCAATGTGGGTTGCGGACATGGATTTTCGCTGTATGCCCGAGATTATTGATGCACTCCATAAGCAGGTGGAGCATGGAATCTTCGGCTATTCCAATGAGAACACCATAGATTCTTTCAGAGAAGCCGCCTGCAAATGGTTCTCTCGTCGATACTCTTGGGAGTGCGATCCTAAGTGGATGCTGTTTTCCACGGGCGTTGTTACCGCTATCAACAGCGCCATTCAGGAATTCACAAAACCCGGCGAGGGCGTAATTATTCAAACACCTGTCTACTATCCGTTTATGAGCGGCCCCGCTAACAACAACCGCCAAGTAATTATGAATCAGCTGGTCGAGAAAAACGGCTATTATGAGATGGATTTTGAAGACCTAGAGAAAAAAGCCGCCGACCCGAACAACACGCTTATGATTCTGTGCAGCCCTCACAATCCCGTGGCCCGTGTATGGACAGAGGAAGAACTCAAAAGAATTTTGGAGATTTGCAAAAGAAACAATGTAATTGTGTTCAATGACGAGCTTCACGCAGATCTCATTATGCCGGGCTTTCACTTTACATCTTGCGGAAAATTTGAAGAATACTACGACATTCTTATTTTCGCTCACAGTCCCAGCAAAACCTTCAATCTTGCGGGTTTAACTTCTTCGCTTCTGACTATTCCCAATGAAGAAAACAGAACACGATTATCACATCGGATGTACGGCATCAACCGTATTCCTGCAACTCAGAACTTCGGCCCTGTTGCGGGAACCGCCGCTTATGAGCATGGCGACAGCTTCGTCGATGAACTTATGCAGTATATTGCCGGCAATATTGAATATGCGAGGTCCTATCTGGCAGAATACATGCCAAAGATTAAAATCGGAAAGCATGAGGGCACCTATCTTGCGTGGTTTGATTTTAGAGATACCGGCCTCAGCAATGAAGAAATCTTAAAGAAGGTGATAGAAGAAGCGCAGGTGGTTGGAGACCCGGGCACCTGGTTCGGCGAGAGCGGCGCCGGCTTTGTTCGCTTCAACTACGCCTGCCCCAGAGCCTATGTGGAAGAGCAGATGAAACGTCTTAAGAGCGTATTCGGTGAGGGCTAAGCAGATTTAAAATACTGAAAATAAACATCCACCCGCCAAGCGGGTGGTTTTTCACATGCGGGCATAGCCCTATGTTCTTAGCGTATGCGTCAAACGCATAATACGGTCTGCCAACTGCTTAAGGATTGCTACTTGCTGCCCTTAAAAGGGCCAGCTGACGGTATTGTTAACTGTTCTCCAAGTTTATCCTCTTTAAGCTGATTCTTGATATACTCTGCAATTCGGCTCGTGTTTTTCCCTGCTGTGTCAACATAGTATCCCTTACACCAGAACTCTCGATTTCTGTACTTGTATTTCAGCTCGCCGAATTGCTCATACAGCATTGTTGCGCTTTTTCCTTTTAGATATCCCATGAAGCTCGATATTGACATTTTAGGAGGAATTTCTAGCAACATATGTATGTGGTCGACACAACACTCTGCTTCTATTATTTTTACTCCTTTCCACTCACATAGTTGCCTGAGTATCCTTCCTACTTCCGCTTTCTTTTCTCCGTAAAATACCTTCCTACGATATTTTGGAGCAAATACTATATGATATTTGCAATTCCATTTCGTGTGAGATAAACTATTTATGTCATTCATACTCATTATGAATGCCCTCCTTTTGCATTTTCTGTGCAGTTGGCTGACCGCACTTTTATTCTATGCAAAAGGAGTCTTCTTTTCTACCTCTTCGCTTAAGCTCTCTTGAACCACACGCCTAGCGTGTGGTTTTGCTGTACAATAAAGGGATGCAGAACACTGCATCCCTTTAATGTTTTTTACTAACCCAAATAAGAGCCCAGCACCGAAGAAACGACGGCTCCGGCGGTTCTAAGGCCCGAGCCTCCGCCCTCTATGATGCAGATGAAGGCAATGGGATATTCCTCGCTGTTTAAAAAGCCCATAAAGAGGGAATTTGAAGTGTCATCGCCCAGCTCGGCCGTGCCGGTCTTGGCTCCCGCTTCATAGCCGTGAAAGAGCTCGGCGCCGTAATAAGTTTCCACATTGTTTATGAGCATTGCCTTGGCTGTGTCTGCTATATCGGCAGGCATAATCTTCCTGAATTTCGGGTTTTCGCCCTCTTTAAGGGCAATTATTGTGGGAGTCACCATCTTGCCCTGATTTAAAACTCCCGTTAAAAATCGTAGCATGCCCAAGGGGTTTATAAGGTCCTTGTGCTGACCTATAGAGGCCCAAGCGAGGCCTATCCTGCCTGAATCCACAAGGTCGAAGTTGCCGCCGCTCACATGCAGACCGTCAATGCTGAAAGGCTCGGTGACCTTGTATCCACGAATAAGGTCCTCATATTCAGTCTTATTCAAAGTGATGATGAACTTGGCGAAGGCCACATTGCAGGAGCTCGCAAAGGCCTCTTTTAGATCGACTTGTCCGTGAGCATCCCAGCAGTTGAGCTCGCTTCCGTCTATAATCATGCTGCCCGGACAGAAAAACTCCTCCTCAACGATCGAGGGCTTAAGCTCCAGAGCGGCGCAGAGCGATGGGAGCTTAAAGACGGAGCCGGGCACGTAGCTTGAGACCAGGCACTTGTTCAGAAAGGCTCCTTCGGGCGGCTCTTCATAAAACTCGTTCGGGTCCAAGTTCGGGGCGGAGATTGAGCATAGAATCTCACCCGTCTTGTAGTTCATAAAAATGAGCACGCCGCTTTTGTCGCGCATTGCTATCTGCGAGGCTCTGAGAAGCTTTGCGTCGAGCGAGAGAGTGAGCGGGGACCTTTCAAACTTACCCGTCAAAAAGCTGTAGCGGTTTAGACGGTTCCTCATTTCTCGGAGTATCCCTCCCTCGACGTTGCCTGAATAGTCTCCCAAAATCTGAAAACAGGCTTCTCTCACGAGCTTGTCTTCGGCAAAGCCGCCGTCGGTCCCGTCGGACACATAGAGGGGTATGCCGTTTCTGTCGTAAACTTCGGCCGAGAACTTGCGATATTCAAAAAAGCCCGCCCAGCTTCCCCCATATTCATAGAGCCTGTATACGAAAATACCCATGCCGACCAGAAGCAAGAGAGAGAGGATAATAAGCAAAAACGAGCGCTTGGTTACCTTTGTCATCTCATTCCTCCTCTCTCAGCTCTCTGTTGCTGACCAGGGGCTTGACTATAAACGAAGCGTCGCGCCTCGTATCGCTGGCCTTTATGAAGGCGAGCAGCATGAAGCACGAGACCAAAGACGAGCCGCCCTTAGATACAAAGGGAAAGGTGACGCCCGTGAAAGGCAGCAGGTCGAGGCTCCCGAAAACATTCAGGGCGGTTTGCACCAGCATCATGCCCGCCGCGCCGCAGCCCGCTATAGTGAAATAGGCTCCGCGCCCCTGCCTTGCGTTTTTTACAGTGAAAAAGCCGAGGGAGACAATCGCCAAAAAGGCGCAGAGGGCAACAATAAAGCCCAGCTCCTCCGAAACCATGGCAAAAACTAAGTCGGTGTTGGCGGCAAAAACACTCTTTAAGCTGCCTGCTCCGGCGCCCTTGCCGAAAAGTCCGCCGGTGGCAACCGCGCTCATGGCCTTGGCCTGTTGGAAACCCTTGTCCCACACATTTTCCCAAACATGCCCCCAGGTGTCGAAGCGTTCGGCTATATAGGGTCTTAAGGTAAAAGCCAAAAAGCTTGCAAAGGCGGCGCCCGCTATCGAGAGGGCGACGGTGGCAAAGCTGCCCGAGCGCATAAAGGCTATGATGAGGAAGGTGGAAAAGAAGACAAAGGCCGTGCCGAAGTCGCCCATCAGTGTGAGGAGTATGACGCAGATGGCGGAAAATATGATGAAAACATAGAGCTCGCGCTTTAAAAACAGACGGTCCATAGCCGCCGCCCCTGCAAAGATATAGGCCACCTTCACAAATTCCGAAGGTTGAATCGAGAAGCTGCCTATTACAATCCAGTTTTTAGCGCCGAATATTGAGGTTCCAAAGACAGCGCAGAATGCGAGCAGAGAGACGGCGAACACCGCAAGGGGAAACTGCATAAGCCTGACTCTTCTAAAGTCGCGGAGCCACAGGCCGAGCAGGATAAAGAGCAGAACGCCTCCCATTATGGTGAGGAGCGCCACGAAGGTCTCTTCCGGTCTGGAGCTCACCACCACGCCCAGCCCGATAGACGAGAGAAAAAAGGCCAAAAGCTCGGGCTCGAAGCCGCTTCTTCCCATTATGCGCATCAAAAAATATAGAAGCCACTCGACAAGAACAAGCAGCGAAAACGAAAACAAAATCTCATAAAAATATTTCTCGTCCATGCGAAAGCAAAGTGAAAACGCCAAAAGAAGCTCGAAGAGCGAAAGTATGAAAAGGCTGAACGCGGGGCCGATTGCGTAGCCGGCCGGGAGACGCGAGGCCTCGACTTTGGCTCTTCCCTTGGGGCTTAAGGCTTTAAACTTATAGCTTCTGCGGCCTATGGTAAAGGTATCGCCGGTGACAAGCTCGGTCTTACCGCTGCCCACCTCCTCCTTGTTTAAAAGAAGCTTGTAACGCCGCTTGAGTGTGCTTATATACCACTTGCCGTTCGGCTGACGAATCAGCGTGGCGTGGAGCGAGGCGGCCTTCGGGTCGTCAACCGAGATGTCGGCGCCGCGGGACTTTCCTATAATGCACTCCCAGTGCAAAACGGGGAACTTGTCGCCGTTTGTGCCGACTATCATAGCCCATACCTCCGGCTCGCTTTTGTGCGAGAGCATGGAGAAAAGACAGCGGAGCAAAAGAAGCGCGCTGAGTATCGGCAGTGTGTATTTAATGTAGGGCTCATAAGAGCGGATAGTTTCTAAAAGCAAAAAATCCAAATAATCTTTACCTTTCGAGGCGGTTAAAAATCCGAAAACTTCGGAGCTTAAATTATACCACGCCTCTCCAAAGCTTGACAAGAAAGCCGCGGCTGAGTAGAATTTTAGCATGCTGAAAAAGAAGTTTTTTTGGATAGGTTTTTTCACAGTAATTGTGATTGCGGGCATCTTCCTGCACCTTAAACTGAATAACGGCGAGAGCGCCAAATACGCCTCTATTTATCAAGACGGGGTGCTTTTGGAACGCATAGATTTAAACGCAGTGGTGCTTGCTTATACTAAAAAGATAGAATTTTCCGGCGGCGGCTATAACATAATAGAGGTGAGCCCCGGAGGGGTAGAGGTCATCGAGGCCGACTGTCCCGACCAAATCTGCGTGAGTCGCGGCAGGGTTACAAAGTCGGGGCTTCCCATAGTCTGCATGCCGCACAGGCTCATGATAGAGATAGAGGGCGAACACTATGACTAAGCTTAAAAGACTGAGCTTCACAGCTCTTTTGGGAGCTATAGCCCTAACTGTTTTCATATTAGAGGCGCAAATCCCGCCCTTAGTTCCCATCCCGGGAGTGAAGCCGGGGCTCTCGAACGCCGTTGTGCTCATAACAATCGGCTTTTTGGGCAGGAAAGAGGCTCTCGTCGTGCTGCTCATAAAAATAATTTTGGGATCGGTATTCGGAGGCTCCGTCTCGGCCATGCTTTTCAGTCTCGGCGGCGGTCTCTTGGCCTATGCGGTCATGGCTTTGGGCTTCAAGTTTTTCGAGAAAAACCTGCTCTGGGCGCTCAGCGCTCTCTCGGCTGTTGCTCACAACATAGGTCAGCTCACGGTTGCCGCCGCGGTTGGCGGAAACATAAAGATTTTTTACTATCTCCCCATACTGCTGGTATCGGGCGTAGTCACGGGCGTGTTCACGGGGCTGGTGGCGTCTGTAATACTTAAAAGACTCAAAAATGAAAAACATTTTTGAAATTTTACTTTAAGCCTCTTATATGATAGAATTACTCGGAATGAGTATAATTATTGGAGGATGTATTATGAAAAGTGTTGTCTACTTTGAAAATGTGAGCTTCGAAATCAGAGGAGAGCGTGAGAAAGAAGCAGCCGAGTTTCTGAGAGAGGCTCTCACCGGTGTTGCCAAGCGCAAGAGCGGATATATCGAAACCCAGGTCGATGCCATACTGGAAGAGGTCAAAAGGGATTTCGAAGTCGAAATTACAATGGTGGTGGATTAATAAGCTGCAGCTCAATACCGCGCCGCCCTAAGCGAAGGCTTACGGGCGGCGCGGGTTTTATAAAGTATTTATCAAAATCTGTAAAGATTTTTAAATCTGACTATAAGCAAGCGCATTTGCAGATATTATGGCTGTAAAGCTATATTATCATGAGCTCTGTTCCGAGTTTGGTTATCGGCTTATAGCCGTCCTCGGTGATATATACAACATTTTCTATCCTCACGCCGATTTTATCAGGAATGTAAATTCCCGGCTCTGCCGAGACAACAGCGCCCGCCGACAGGGGGTCTTTATTTGCGGGGGAGACTCTCGGATCCTCATGTATATCGAGACCGACTCCGTGGCCGAAGCCGTGACCGAAATATTGGCCGAAGCCGGCTTTTTCGATGACATCGGCGGCGGCGTCATGAACTTCAGCCCCGCTCACACCCGCCCTGATTTTCTCGAGACCTGCGTTCTGGGCCCTTAAAACAGTGTTGTATATAAGCTCCATCTCCTCGCTTACACCGCCGAGAGCGATAGTTCTTGTCATGTCGGAGCAGTAGCCGTTTTTCACACAGCCAAAGTCCATCAGTATAAACTGTCCGGATTCGGCCTTTGCCTCCGAGGGCACGCCGTGCGGCAAGGAGCAGCGCTTTCCGACAAGGCAGATGGGCGGGAAGGAATTTCCCTCGGCGCCGAATTTGAGCATCTGATAGCTAAGCTCGGCGGCTATGTCGAACTCGCTCACGCCGGGCTTAATCCTCTTTATAATCTCGAAGAAGGCAAACTCCGAGATGTCCTGCGCGGCCTCCAAGCTCCTGAGTTCATCCTCGCTCTTTATCGAGCGCAGCGAGGACATAAGCGCGCCCTTTTCCAAAAGCTCGGCGTCCAACTTTTCTTTTAGACTGAGATAGAGCCTTAGATTAATTTTGTCGTCCTCGATGCCGAGGCGCCTCACGCCTTTTTCGGCCACTCTGTCCGAAATCTGCTTCATAACGGGGCTTTGTCCCGAGCAGAGCAGGGGAGTGATTTCCTTGGGCAGTGCGGCCTCGGCCGCTTCTATATATCTCGAGTCCGTGAATAAAAAGCAGCTCTCATGCGTTACCAAGGCCGCGCCGTCGCTTATGTGAAAGCCGCCCAGCCAGCGTATGTTGTTCTCGTCAAAAAGCAGTAAGCCGTCTAAGTCTTCCGTGACGAGTCTTTCCTGCAAGCGTTTTAAATTGCTCATGTTTTTTCCTCTATTTCTCTATGATTATACTCGTATCCTCAAAAAGGATGGAGTTTTTACCTTTTGGATTCATTATAAGTCTGCCGCCCTCTTCCATCGAGACAAGCTCTATGTCGGAAAAATCCGTAAAAGTCATAATGAGCGCGGCCTCGGCCAGGGCTCTCTGAGGGCCGTGAATGTCATTAAAGCCGCCCGAGAGCTTTAGGGTGAGCGTTTTTCCCTGCTTTTCGAAGGCGATTATGTATATGCCCTCAGGCAGGGTTTTTTTTATACCCTGCTGTTTGGGCTCGGCGTTTATTATTCCGATTATATAGCTTAGGGGACTTATGCCGGGCTCAAGCGCCACCGACTCGCTCACAAGGCCGTAGCCGAGACCGGAAGCCTGGGGCCCGAGTCGGTAAACATCTATGCAGGGGCGCTTTCCGTCGCCGCAGGCGGCGAGAGAGAGCAGCAGAAGCAGGTATATAAGGACCAAAAACGCTCTTTTCATTCTTCGCCCTCCTCTCTGCCCGAATCATAGGCGCGGAGCTTAAGCTCGAAAATGCTGCCGCCGCCGGGGTTGTCTTTAAGCTCTATGCTTCCGCCCATGGCCTCCACCGAGCTTTGAACAATGGAAAGTCCGAGCCCCGAGCCGCCGCTCTCGCGGCTTCTCGCCTTGTCTACCCTGTAGAAGCGCCCGAAAACCAGCTCCTTCTCTTCGTCGTCTATGCCCATGCCGCGGTCGGCAACCGAGATTTTGATTGTTTTATCGAGCTTTTCGGCGCTTATGATAACCTCGCCGGAATCGTTGGAATATTTAAGGGCGTTTTCGATGAGATTGAAGAGCACCTGAAAGAGCTCGTCGGAGTTTTCAAAAAGATAAAGGTTTTTCTCGCAGTCGGTCTTTATCTCTATATTCTTTTTTTCGGCCAATGGCCTTAAAGTTTTAGAGACATCCGCAAGTAAAGCGCAGAGCTCAATCTTTTCCTTGGGAGATTCGACAGCTCCGTCGAGTCTCGAGAGGGAGAGGAGCTTCTCGCTGGTGCGAGAAAGTCTGCTAGCCTCTTTGCTTATGTCGGCAACAAAATCGCGGAGGGTATCCGAGTCCATATCTTCGTTTTGAACGATGCTGTCGGAGAGCAGGGTTATGGCAGAGAGGGGAGTTTTAAGCTCGTGCGAGGCATCCGAGACAAAGCGCCTGCGCACAGCGTCGGTCTCCTGCAGGCGCTCGGTGAGCTCGTTAAACTCGTTGGCCAGCATCTTGAGCTCGTCTCGGCCCTCTAAGTGTATGCGGTGCTCATAGTCGCCGTCGCGCACAAGGCTTATGGCGGCGCTCAGATTTCTCATACGATTCCAGTAGCCGCGGCTCATGACTATGGCCAAAAAGATTGCCAGGACGCAGACAGCGAGGGAAATTATGAAGAACCTGCCTTGAATGGTGGAAATTATCTTCGACATTTCCTCGTCTTTCTCGCTCAGGTAGACAGTGCCGACAATTTTTCCCGAAGAGAAAATGGGCACGGCCAGCTTGGAATAGAACACGCCGCCCTCATACTTTCCTCTGAAAACCTCGTTTTTATCGAGGGCCGAGAGCAGTTCGGGAAAGAGCATAAGCTTGCCCCTCGAGCCGCCGAGGTTGTCATAGACCGAAACGGCGTCTTCGTTGCTGACCACCGTGCGCGAGTCGGGCTCTAAATCCAAAATATCCAAAACCTGCAAAACCGAGTCGCCGCTTAGGCGGCTTAGAGGCGCCAAAGACGAGGAAATCATCATGGCCTTTGCGCGAAGAGCCCGCTCTTTCTCGCTTGCAAGAACGTCTCTGAAATACATAAGAGGTATCGTGTTCAGGCAGATTAAAAGGGCCACAAGCAGCAAAACAAAGCCCCCTATGAGGCGAAACTGTGTGTAGCCGCTTACCTTCTTTAAGCCCTCAAGCTTCTCGGCAGCGCTTTTCTTAAAATTTTCACTCTGCCAAAAAATAGCCCACACCCCACTTGGTCTGTATGTATTCGGGCTCGCCGGGATCACTCTCGAGCTTTTCCCTCAGCCGCCTTATGTGGACATCCACGGTGCGGACATCGCCCATATAGTCATAGCCCCAGACCTGAGTCAAAAGAGCATCTCTCGAAAATACCTGGCCGGGATTTTTCATCAAAAATATGAGAAGGTCGAACTCTCTCATTGTGAGCTCAATTTCCTGCTCGTCCTTCAAGAGCTTGCGTTTTTTAGGGTCTATCTTTAGAGCCCTCAGCTCTAAAAAATCGTCCCGACGGTTTTCGCTTGTTTGACTGCGCCTGAGAATGGCTCTGATTCTGGCCTTCAATTCAAGTATGTTGAAGGGTTTTAGAACATAGTCGTCGGCGCCGGACTCGAAGCCCACAAGCTTGTCGGTATCCTCGCCCTTGGCCGTCAGCATAACTATGGGCACATTCGAGAACTTGCGTATCTCCTGACAGGCCGAAATTCCGTCGAGCTTCGGCATCATGACATCCAGGAGTATGAGATCATAGGTCTGAGAACGCGCCTTCATCAGGGCGCACTCGCCGTCGTAGCAGACATCCACCTCATAACCCTCATTTTCGAGATTGAATTTTATTCCTTTAACCAAGCTCTCCTCGTCGTCAACCAGCAGTATACGCACAATAACACCTCAATTTCCGCTCGGAAGATTATATAAACTAATATTATCATAAATCTATGCCGAATTAAATCGGAGAGGGAATTTTTTAAGCCGTGTCCCAATCTCCTTTGTAATGCGATAATACATATGTGACACAATAAAAAAGAAAAAGAGAGCCCTTTGGTATAATAGATTTGCAAGAATCGTTAACCAAGAAAGAAAGGAGCTCTCTCATGAAAAGTATAACAGAAGGCATGCGTCACCGCAAGCGTATTGTAACATACGCAATCAGACACAATAACAATGCCCAGGCAGCGAGAAAGTATCACACAACAAGGCAATATGTTAGCTATTGGAGAAAACGTTACGATGGTACTCTTGAATCACTAAGGAAAAAGTCAAGGAGACCTCGTTCTCATCCAAATCAGCATACAGAGTCGGAAATTGCGCTTATTCGACATATGTATCGTCATCACAACTATCGTGGTCTTGCTCATGTTTATAGGAAGTGTTGCGACGAAGGCTATACCCGCTCGTATGACTCAATGTGCAGACAGATAAGGAAGAAGCAGCTTGACAAGCCCAAAAAGAAAGCATGTCGGAAGAAAAAGGTATCCAAGAAAATCAGAGAAGCCGAATATCCGGGTCAATTAGTACAAATGGATATTAAATATATACCTGTTGAATGCATCGGTTTTGCAAGTTATCATTCACGGTACTATCAAATAACAGCTATAGATGTATTCTCACGAAAAAGAGTTTTAAGTATAGTTAACGAGAACAGTACTTACACAACGAGTAGCTTTTTAGAAACTTTGGAAGATAAGATTGGCTTCAAGATAGAACATCTTCAGACGGATAACGGTAAAGAATTTTGCAATGATCCGGAACAAACCGACAAGAAATCCCGATTTGAAAAGATGATGAAAAAACTGGAGATTAAGCACATCCGGACAGCTCCATACAGTCCATGGGAAAATGGTCATGTTGAAAGAAGTCATAGAGAAGATGAAGAACGATTTTACCGAAAAAGACGATTTGTCAGTGAAGAAGAGATGATAAAAGCAGTCAAACGTCATGAAAGCATTAGTAACGGAACATATCGTAAGGTTCTTGATTTTAAAAGTTCCGAAGAAGTCATTCAAGAATACTTTGAAAACGCTTCTTAGGATTATATTTCATCTATCGCCTTCGTCAAGGGACGCCTTGCTTAAATCCTTGACAAAATGCTCGGATGAAATGAGATAAATTTAAAGCGATTTTGTAAACTATTTTTTATGGGCTTGTGTCACAAATGTTTGACTTCTATACAATTTTAAGCCGTATCCCAATCTCCTTTGTAGTTTTGTAAATGATGTGACACCAAAAAAAGTATTCCTAAAAGTTGACTAAGGTATCATTAAAACATAGTTCTAATTTAGCTCTTTGTTCCAGAGGAGACCGCCAAGCGAGTATTGGCTTTGGTGTATTGTTGTATCGGTATAAATAACGCTTCATCTGTGTTTTCAAGTCATCATACGAATAAAACTTAAGCTGATTGTAAAATCTTTCTTGGTCTATTCTGTGGCTGCGTTCCACCTTCCCGTTGTGTCGTGGAGTTCGAGGGCGTATAAGTTTGTGTTCTATGTCAAGTTCTGAGCAGAGTATGTCCATCGGATGAATTCGCTTGGTGTCTTTTAGATGCGTAAACTCAACGCCGTTGTCAGTTTGAATGATTTTGGGCTTGTATCCAAAATACTCAATAGCTCGTTTAATGAAATCTACGGTGGAATATGAACTGAGTTCACGATAGGGATAAATGAATCTTTCTCTTGAAGCTTCATCTATGACAGTGTATTGGAAGAAAGCATTTTCATACTCTCCAACATAGCAAGCTTTAGGAACAAATTTTACATCCATCTGCCACTTCTCGCCGATATTCTCCGGAGTTTGGTATGGTTTGGGCTTGTATTTGGTCTTGGTCGATTTGATAGGTTGTTTTGTGTATCCGAGCTTTGCGTATATACGGTAGAGGGAACCGGGATGTCTTGAATATCCTTTGTTTAACCGAAGCTTTCCATAAATTTCACAAATGGATGCATTTGGATTTCGTCTGTGATAGTTCTTTATCCACTTGATTTCTTTCTTAGAGTGAGAAGAAGGATGAGGAGATTTGGGCCGATGAGATTTATCAAGCAAGGACTCTTTAGACCCATCATACTTCTTGTTCCATCGCATTAAAGAGGATTTTGATATCTTGTATCTCCTACATACAAAAGCAACGGAATTCCCACTTTGATAAAGCTTTACAGCATGAAGACGTGTTTGAATTTCATGTGGCAAGTAACGCTGTGAATATGTTATATTATTCATGGCGATAGGATCCTTTCATTAGCTTTTTTGGTGGTAACAAACATTCTAATGAAACCTGTCGCTTTTTTCTACCCCTATAGTGTCACATCTATTGTAAACCTACAATTTTAAGCCGTATCCCAATCTCCTTGCTATTGATTTTAATCGGCTTTATTTGTATAATCAAATGTCGAATGTTTTTGAAAACGGAGTTTCAGATGAAGAAAAGAAACCTGATTGGCATAGTTTTGCTGCTTGTCCTTTTGCTCGGGATACTTCCGATTTCCTCTTTGGCCTTGGACGAGCCGGCTTTAAATAGTAAAAAAATACTGCTCATAGACACAGCGTCCGAGAGAACTCTCATTGATCGCATGGCCGATGCGAGGGCGGAACCGGCTTCGCTGACCAAGATAATGACAGCTCTCGTGGTTTTGGACGCTGTAGACAGAGGGACTGTTTCTCTCGACCAGAACATCACAGCATCTGCCGCTGTGCTGAGTGACATGGTCGAAGACGGCTCGACGTCGAACATCGTTCCAGGCGAAACAATGAGCATTCGAAATCTTCTTTACTGCATACTGCTGGAATCGGCCAACGAGGGCTGCAATATGCTGGCCGAAGGGCTGAGCGGCTCGGTCCAAGCCTTTGTAAACGAGATGAACTCGAAGGCGACGGCCATAGGCTGTCTGGACACCAACTTCAAAAACCCCCACGGCCTGTCCGAGGAGGATCACTACACCACGCCCAGAGATATGTATCTCATCACCCGCGAGGCGCTTAAAAACGAACTTTTCAGGCAGATTTGCAACACGGCCAAATATACCGTGCCGGCAACCAACGTTTCGGGACCGAGGGAGCTTTCAAACTCCAACGGACTTATAAACTCCGAGAGCAAGTATTTTCCGGGCAACTTCTATGAGTTTGCCGCCGGAGTCAAAACGGGATATACCAGCAAGGCCGGCTACTGCCTTATTTCCACTGCCTCTAGAGAAAACATAAACCTTATGGCAATAGTTATGGGCGGCGAGGCGCGCGACAACAACGGCGCCGTGGTATATGACAATTTCACCGATACCCGCAAGCTATATGACTGGGTTTTCAACAATTTTTCATATGTCGAAATACTCTCCTCCGCGGAGCTTTTAAAGGAAGTCGATGTCGAACTGGCGGCCGAGGGCGAAAAGCTTGTGCTCAGACCTCAAACAGGGCTGACGGCGCTCTTACCGAGCGACACGGACCTCAGCGTGTTCACTTTCGATAAGCAGATAAGGATTTTCGCATACGATAAGGGCGAGACTCTCCGCGCTCCAATCTCGGCCGGCGAAATTCTGGGTGAAGTGACACTCTACCGCGAGGGCGTGAGCTACGGCACCGTGCCGCTGGTCTCAAGCGCGGGAGTTGAACTCAGCAAAATAGAATACATAAAGGCCGCGCTGGGCGGAGCCTTGGATCTTTTCTGGGTCAAGGTGATTCTTGTCGTTTTAATACTGGTGCTCCTGGCATACTTTGTCATTGTAATCAGATACAGGATAATGCACAAAAGGTACTTAAACGAAGTGAGGAGAGAGAGGCAGCGCAGGGAAGAGCTGAGACGAAGAACCGAGAGTATGCGCCGAGACGACTTTGGTGATATCCGATATAACGAGAAAAATAAGAGAGGTCGGCCTTCTCGCTCCGGCCGCAGTCCGCAGAGACCGAGGCCTCCCGGCTCCGGAAGACCGCCGGAGGGCAGAACGAGAAGGAGACCTCCAGAAGATAACAACTACAGATAAAAAAGAGGTAAACTATGATAATTTCAGCAAAAAATGAAGAACGCATAATGAGGCATCAGGGCGGCAACGGAGAAGACTTCGAGGACTGCACACACGACTGCTCGAGCTGCAGCAGCAACTGCAGCCACGCGCAGGGCGGCGGAGGAATGGATTTTTCCGAATTTAAAAAGCCCCTCATGCCGGGCGCAAGTGTTAAAAAGGTATTTGCCGTTATGAGCGGCAAGGGCGGCGTGGGCAAGTCGATGGTCACGGCTCTGCTCGCAAAGGGCATGCAGGAGCGCGGCTACAAGGCGGCTGTTCTAGACGCAGATATAACAGGTCCCTCAATTCCCAGACTTTTCGGACTTAATGAGTCCGCCGAGGCCACCGAGACATATCTCTTCCCCTCGATAAGCTCGAAGGGCACCCAGGTAATGAGCATGAACCTGCTTCTCGGCTATGCGGGCGAGCCGGTTGTATGGCGCGGCCCCGTGCTGGCAGGGGTTGTCACCCAGTTTTGGTCCGATGTTCTTTGGGAGGAAGTCGACTATATGTTTGTCGATATGCCGCCCGGAACCGGCGACGTTCCCCTGACGGTATTCCAGTCTCTGCCTATAAAGGGCGTAATTATAGTTACAACTCCGCAGGAGCTGGTTTCCGATATAGTCGAAAAGGCCGTTAACATGACCGCGATAGTTGATATACCCATTGTCGCATTGGTCGAGAATATGTCGTACTTCAAATGCCCCGACTGCGGCGAAGTTCACGAGATATTCGGCAAGTCCAAAATCAAGGAAGAGAGCGAGCGCTTCGACATAAATCTCTCCGTTCGTCTGCCCATGGATGCCGAGTTTTCAAAGCTCGCCGACGAAGGCAGAATAGAGGAAGCCGTTGTGGAAGAGATGAAGCCGCTTTTAGACCTTATTGAGATACTTTAATAAAGATACTAAAAATAATAAACATCCACCCGCCAAGCGGGTGGTTTTTCACATGCGGGCATAGCCCTATGTTCTTAGCGTATGCGTCAAACGCATAATACGGTCTGCCAACTGCTTAAGGATTGCTACTTGCTGCCCTTAAAAGGGCCAGCTGACGGTATTGTTAACTGTTCTCCAAGTTTATCCTCTTTAAGCTGATTCTTGATATACTCTGCAATTCGGCTCGTGTTTTTCCCTGCTGTGTCAACATAGTATCCCTTACACCAGAACTCTCGATTTCTGTACTTGTATTTCAGCTCGCCGAATTGCTCATACAGCATTGTTGCGCTTTTTCCTTTTAGATATCCCATGAAGCTCGATATTGACATTTTAGGAGGAATTTCTAGCAACATATGTATGTGGTCGACACAACACTCTGCTTCTATTATTTTTACTCCTTTCCACTCACATAGTTGCCTGAGTATCCTTCCTACTTCCGCTTTCTTTTCTCCGTAAAATACCTTCCTACGATATTTTGGAGCAAATACTATATGATATTTGCAATTCCATTTCGTGTGAGATAAACTATTTATGTCATTCATACTCATTATGAATGCCCTCCTTTTGCATTTTCTGTGCAGTTGGCTGACCGCACTTTTATTCTATGCAAAAGGAGTCTTCTTTTCTACCTCTTCGCTTAAGCTCTCTTGAACCACACGCCTAGCGTGTGGTTTTGCTGTACAAAAAGACGAGCGCATGTTTGCGTTCGTCTTTTTTTATGTACAAGTTTTCGCATCACCCATGCCCCACTTGTGTAAAAGGGGAAAAGTCGTGGCGCGACATGCGCCGCGACTGGGGTTGATGTGTTTAATTTAGATTATTCTTCATTATAGCTTGCTCAATCTTCAAATTTGCTTAAAGCCAGCTCCCCTACACAGGAAAGCCAAGGGAAAGCGCGAAATCTATACGTTTGAAGCCAAAATTGAGAAAAGCTTTAAAACGCTGACGATCCCATCTGATGAAGTGGTAAGCTTTTATTGGACACGGAGGGGGTATATTTTGTACACAAGGTGTATTATATAGTGGACATTATGTACATAGACCCCCAAAAGTGATTAGGAGGCTTGCTTTGAAATATTCAAAAGAAGAACGACTCGAGATTGGTCGTCAACTCTATACCGGAGAAATTAGTCGGTCTTGGGCGGCAGAAACATACGGAGTCAGCGAAACTACTGCTCGGGAATATATGAGGCTCTATCGTGACACGAATAAGCTGCTGCCAAAGAAAAGAAGAAAAAGGCTGGAAACACCAACATTTAAGAAAAATCCGGACGGAATAGAAGAATATGAATCCATGTCGAAGGAAGAATTAATTCAGGAGCTTGTTAAGTCCAAGATTACTGAGGCACGGTTAAAAAAAGGATACGAGGTGAAAGGGGATGGTACGGTAATTCTGTACGGCAACAAGAATATCAAGTGATTATGGAACTCTCGGGAAGGTTTCCGGTAAAACTACTCTGTGAAACAATGGGAATACAGCGGAGCAGCTTCTACAGTTGGAAGAAGAGACTTTCAAATCCATCGGACAGAACAAAAAGCTTTGTCAGCAACATTGTTCTGTTTAGGCAGTATCATTTGAAATATCCTTCACATGGATACCGGTGGCTCAATGCTAAAATACGCTTGGATACAGGACTTGTCCTTTCGGATCCATATGCTCACAAATGTTGCAAAGAAGCGGGAATAAAGAGCAAATCCAAACGTTACAAGTACAAAAAGTCCGGAGACCCAATCAAAGTATTTCCCAATCTGCTTATGTCAGAGTTACAGATTGACGCTCCTTTGCAATGTATAGTCAGTGACATGACTGCATTCAATGTTAAGGGTGTATACTACGAACTTGTGCTGTATATGGATTTGTGGAACAATGAAATTGTAAGTCACTCTCTGTCCGCTAAGCGTGGTGACCGAATGACATACATCAGTGGACTCGAGGATGTGATAGAGATTAAAAAACAACATCCGGAATATGAAACGGTGCTTCATTCTGATCAAGGCTCTGTTTATACATCCAAAGCATTTAATGAATTACTTCCTATGTACAACATAACACGCTCCATGTCTCGTGCGGGTAAACCTACGGATAACGCCGCGATGGAAGCAATCAACGGTTGGATTAAGGCAGAGCTGTTCATGGATTTTCATACTACCGGAGAGCGTCCTGTTGAGGATGAAATAGATGAATATATTCATTTTTTCAACGAACAGAGACCAGCCTATTCTCTTAACTATCTGACCCCTGTGCAATACCGAGAGTCCAACTTACCTAATTCGGTGTCCACTAAATAAATATTTATGTCTGATTTTTGAATTTATGTGTCCAATTTTTGTTCACTAGTGCACCGTTTTAAGTTTTAGCTTCATATAACCCAAGCTCTATTAGGCTGTTTCCTTTAGCAATATAAATCAAAAACGCTTATTTTTAATACTTTGACTGCACCTTGTTCCTTCCTCTTTTTAAGGGGAAGACTAACTATTAAAAGTCAAGTAGTAAAATAAGAAAATTGAAGCAGAAGATTAGACAAGTAAAAAGCACAACAACAAGAGCGTCTTACGGCGCTCTGGATATTAGTAAATCTTTCAGACTATGTCAAAGAGCGGAAGGGCTCGCCGGATTTCTGCAAAGCCCATATCACTCTGACAAGTTTCTTAGCCGCATGAGAAACTGCAACATTGTAGTGTTTCCCCTCAGCTCGCTTTTTTGCCAGATAAGCAGCAAATGTCGGTTCCCAAAAGCAGACATATTTTGCAGCGTTAAATAGGGCAAATCGCAAATAGTGAGAACCCAACTTTTCCATGCGGGAGTGAGCGCCGCAGGCATTTAGTTTACCGGATTGATAGGTAGAAGGAGAAAGCCCTGCATAGGCAAGTATCTTGTCAGGCGAATCAAAGCGTGAGAAATCCCCAATTTCGGCAAGAATCATAGCGCCTGTACGAGAGCCTACGCCCGGTATTGTCATAATTGTAGAGTTCAAGGAATTCACGATTGCAGAAATTTCAGCTTCAATCTCATCAATCTCAGCATCTAGTATTCGAATTAGATAGATTGTATGCTTCAGCTCAAGAGACTTGGCCGGCATGTGAGAGCCTACTGATTGGCGAGCTGCATTGCGAACTCAACAGCCTTGTCTCGCTCATAGCGTCCTTTTGAAGACTCATTCAACACAGCCTTCAGTCGAGTTAGGTGAGCATCCGCAATATGCCGAGCACTTGGAAATTCATAGAGAAGAGCATAGACGGAAGCCAAATGAAGCGAAGAAACCAAGCTTTCCAGTTCGGGAAAGAGAATAGTTGCTAATCTGGACATTGACTGTTTGAGCCGTGCTCGTTCCTGAACTTTGCTGAAGCAGTATCTCGTTAGTGACTTTAACGCTTCGTTGTGATATTCTGTTCTCGTGTAGGGCTTGAGGTCCATACCGGACATAAGCATAGCAGCGATTGTTCGAGCATCAATGCGATCAGTCTTCGTCTTCCTAAGGCTGAGACTTTTCCGATAGAGGTTGGTGTGCAGCGGGTTAATGACAAAGGTGGTCAGATCATTGTCTAGAAGGAACCCGAGTATGTTGTAGCTGTAATGTCCTGTAGCCTCAATCCCTACTTTAACTATGTCTGCTTTGTCGTTGTTACAGAAACGAATACATTGAAGCAAAGTATAGTAGCCTTCTCTGTTATTCGGAATTGTAAACACATCTGCCAGAATTTCTCCATCGGAGTTCATGATGAAGCAGTCATGTTTGTCCTTTGCAACATCAATACCAACACAAATCATAAAAATACCCCCGGAAATATATTTCGATGCTGTTTAGAACCACAGAACTCTTTGCTAATGTAACCTTGTTCCACATAAACCGTCGAGCGGTATCTAACTTATTAACAAAACTGCAAAGGGCTGTGGTTGGATCCTTCCGATAACCGTCGAGCGGTAGGTGCCGAAAACCAATCCGCAGTATCTCAAATATTGTAGCATACGACCTCGGAGCAGGTCATAAAAGCTACTACTCTATAATACAAGGTGCCGGCGAAGTCGGCGGATGGGGATTAAGTTGCCATGAAGCGGCGAGCTTTTATTGTACACGGAGTGTGTGGGTTTTGTAATATTTTCGATAAGTCGGACGCCAGAGGCCTTTCTTTCCATGTATCGTGTATAATAAAAATGAGGCAAATAAGGGGGCTATTCGATGAGCAAAACAAAGAAAACAAGAAAAAAGAAAGTTTTAACAGCTCTTGCGCTCATTGTTTTCTGCATTGTTCTCGTTCTTGGCGGAATGATGATATACGGAAAAATACAGATGGGGAAAATACCGGGGCTAAGTTTTCGTGAGGCTCTTGAATATACAACTCAAAATAATCCCGACGCAGTCATTACTGTCGGAATTATAAAGGACGGCAAACCTTCATACACCGTGTACGGTATGGATGCTAAAGAGATTTCAGACACTGAATATACTTATGAGATAGGCTCTATAACAAAGACATTTACAGCTTCTCTTATTAACAAAGCTCTTAAAGAAGGTAAAATTTCCCTTGAAGATACCATAGATAAATATTTGAATCTTCCGGCAAATAAAAAATATCCTACAATCAAAGAATTATTAACTCACACATCGGGATATAAAGGCTTGCATTTCGAAACTCCCATGATTGCAAATTTCTTTAAAGGAAGAAACGATTATTACGGAATATCAAAAGACATGATAATTGAAAAAGCCGAAAATCTTAACATGCAAAAGAACAGTTACGGCTATAAATACTCCAATTTCGGATACGCCGTTTTGGGACTTGTTCTTGAATCGGTTTACAAGAGCGACTGCACAACACTTCTCAATGACTTTGCGAAAACGGAGCTAAATCTCAACTCCACCCGAATTTCCGATCAAAGCGGAGAGCTTGGCAAATATATGGCTTGGAAGTCGGATGACGGATACATTCCTGCCGGAGCACTATTATCCGATATCAGCGATATGCTAATCTACGCGCAAATGAATCTTGAGAAAAATCCTTATTTAGCTGATACTCATACAAGCCTAAAAAGGGTTGACGCTTCCACAGACGATTACAAGTTAATGGATATAAATATTGACGAAATCGGCATGGCGTGGGCTATAGATAAAGAAAACAACATTATATGGCACGCCGGCGGAACGGATAATTATAATTCGTATTTAGCTTTTAACTTAGAGAATAAAACGGCAGTTGTAATTCTCTCTAACCTTCCGCCAAGTTACAGAATACCTTCGGTTGTATTGGGTGTGAAACTGTTGTTGGAGTTGGGAGCATAGCACCAAGTGTTTTGTCAACTCTCCCGTCGCGGCTTGCGCCGCGCCTCGGTAGATTGTCAATCAAATGCAACACTTTTTTGCAGAAAAACTTCACGCGGAGTTTTCCGGTTAAGACATTTTTTCGGACGGTCATTGATTAAGTCTTCAACTATTTGAGATGTCCTCATCTGTGACCTTCCTGAAATCAAAACCTTTAGGAAAGAAAAATCTAATAATATCGTTAGTGTTCTCGTTTGTACCACGCTGCCACGGTTTGTGCGGCTCGGCAAAATAAACCATTGTGTTTAGATTTTCTTCCAATTTATGAAACTCAGAAAACTCTGAACCGTTGTCTAAACTTATGCTGTTTACCGGCAATCCTTTTAGTAATTTCTCAATAATCAACCTGGTTCGTTCAGCGACACGTTTTTCTAGCAAGCCGATTTTTAGAAAGCGACTCTTTCTATCCACCAAGGTTACGATTAAGCCCTTGCCAATGCCTCCATAAAGAGTATCCCCTTCCCAATCTCCAAGTCTTGTGCGATTACGAATTTTATCCGGCCATTCAGGAATAATACGATCGGGCTGAATGCTGTTGTAATTGGCGTTTCTAGTCTGCAAACGCTTGCCGCGCCGTCTTAAATGTGTTTCCTTTTTTATCGAAGGAAACTCTTTCCTGGAGATGTAGCGGTATATTGTCGAAAAATGTAGCGGTTTTCTTTCCGGATACTGTTTCCGCCATCGTCCGCAAATAGCCTCGGGAGGCCAAAAATTGCTGAGTCCTTCTATGATGTATTCCCACTCCGGAGATTCGGGAATCAGAGCTCTGCGGTATTGCTCCCTACGTCTTCTTATGTAAAGATTTTGTGCACGCCAATGGTTGTACCAATAATGGTTGTCAGGTTTTCTATGTGGTTTTAATTTTGACCTGTTTCTCTTTATCTCTCTACTGATAGTTGATGGACTGCGCTCAAGTATAGCCGCAATTTTTCTCATGCTAAGACCTTCTGACAAAAGTTGCTGTAGATATTTTCTCTCCTCTAGTGTAAGATGTTTGTAAGACAATGTACGAACCTCCGGTGTTGATTGTTTTTGTCGTGATTAACATTTTACACTTCGGGTTATACATTGTCTTTACTTTTTTTAAGGGTGTTGCACTTCAGATGGTAACCTAACTTCCCTCCCTTGCACAGGGAGGGCAAAAGATTATCGCAGATTTTATATCTTGTTTTTTAATTAAAGATATTCATAAATTTTAATTGTCTATGCCGTAAGGCTCATGCATTAATCCCCATTCGCCGACTTCGTCGTGTAATGCGATAATACATATGTGACACAATAAAAAAGAAAAAGAGAGCCCTTTGGTATAATAGATTTGCAAGAATCGTTAACCAAGAAAGAAAGGAGCTCTCTCATGAAAAGTATAACAGAAGGCATGCGTCACCGCAAGCGTATTGTAACATACGCAATCAGACACAATAACAATGCCCAGGCAGCGAGAAAGTATCACACAACAAGGCAATATGTTAGCTATTGGAGAAAACGTTACGATGGTACTCTTGAATCACTAAGGAAAAAGTCAAGGAGACCTCGTTCTCATCCAAATCAGCATACAGAGTCGGAAATTGCGCTTATTCGACATATGTATCGTCATCACAACTATCGTGGTCTTGCTCATGTTTATAGGAAGTGTTGCGACGAAGGCTATACCCGCTCGTATGACTCAATGTGCAGACAGATAAGGAAGAAGCAGCTTGACAAGCCCAAAAAGAAAGCATGTCGGAAGAAAAAGGTATCCAAGAAAATCAGAGAAGCCGAATATCCGGGTCAATTAGTACAAATGGATATTAAATATATACCTGTTGAATGCATCGGTTTTGCAAGTTATCATTCACGGTACTATCAAATAACAGCTATAGATGTATTCTCACGAAAAAGAGTTTTAAGTATAGTTAACGAGAACAGTACTTACACAACGAGTAGCTTTTTAGAAACTTTGGAAGATAAGATTGGCTTCAAGATAGAACATCTTCAGACGGATAACGGTAAAGAATTTTGCAATGATCCGGAACAAACCGACAAGAAATCCCGATTTGAAAAGATGATGAAAAAACTGGAGATTAAGCACATCCGGACAGCTCCATACAGTCCATGGGAAAATGGTCATGTTGAAAGAAGTCATAGAGAAGATGAAGAACGATTTTACCGAAAAAGACGATTTGTCAGTGAAGAAGAGATGATAAAAGCAGTCAAACGTCATGAAAGCATTAGTAACGGAACATATCGTAAGGTTCTTGATTTTAAAAGTTCCGAAGAAGTCATTCAAGAATACTTTGAAAACGCTTCTTAGGATTATATTTCATCTATCGCCTTCGTCAAGGGACGCCTTGCTTAAATCCTTGACAAAATGCTCGGATGAAATGAGATAAATTTAAAGCGATTTTGTAAACTATTTTTTATGGGCTTGTGTCACAAATGTTTGACTTCTATACATAATCCCCATTCGCCGACTTCGTCGGCACTTTCCCCTTGGTCTCAAGAGGAAAGAACACGGTGCTGTCAAAGTTTTAAGAACTAAGCGTTTTTTGATTTATACTCCGCAAAAACAAAGCAAAGGTTAATTAGAAAGTTAAACAAAAACGATGGTTGTGGACTTCGTACAATCTATTTCTTCCCATTCGATAAGGGGAAGATACCGCCGCAAGGCGGGAGATGGGGTCGTCGCCAAAAATGAACACGGAGCATATCAAAGCGATATGCTCCTTATACATGCTTATGCTTAGTTTTAATTAAGATTGCCGTTTTCCCTTATTTTGTTTCTTGCTCATTCTTGCCTGCCTCATATTTGCATTTTATAAATTCCCAGTTGCCGATTTCAAATTTTTTGTCCGTGATTTGCTTTGCGAGCTGACGGGTTTCTATAAACTCATCGCTTATTGTAACGAAAAACTGTTTTTCGCCCTGAGCAACAAGATAAAATTCCTTATCCAAATTTTTTAAACCGTTTATTATTCTTGGTATTCCAAAAGGCGCATCAGTGAGAAAACCGAGCAAATTATCAATCCATTTTTCACTTTTGCTGAGCTTCTGCGCTCCAAGCAGAGTGTGTATTTCGGCATCGGGAAACTTCTCGCGAATCACACGGTCTTTCTTCTTTTTCCTAATGCCTTTTCCGTAGTTTGAAAGATCATAAGGTTCACGAATCATCGACGCTATGAGCGTCTCACCGTCATCCAGTAAAAAATCGATGCTGACATTCAGAAGCTTTGCCAGCGCTTTCAGATTGTCTATATCGGGAAGTCCGTTGTCGGCTTCCCATTTTGCAACGGCAGACCTCGACACCATCATCTTTTCCGCAAGCTGCTCTTGAGAGAGACCGCAGCGCTTTCTTGCTTCTTTAATTTTTTCGCCTAAAGTCATTTTTCTTACCTCCGGTTTGTTTTTTCAGTTTCATTTTATGTCCGAAAGTATGTTTGCTCAATAAACCGTCTGTGACATCGTTGTCACTCTCCGTAACATCAATATTTTAGCACATTTTTTAAATTATTTTTTCTTATTATATATGAAAACAACAGAAAATACGGAGCATATCAATTTGATATACTCCGCATTATTTATGAAAAATAAATGCTCAGTTCTTTTTTCCCAGTCTTCCTATATATCTCCCGCGCTGGCGCTCATACTCGGCTCCGTATTCACGGCCGCCGTCGTGATGCAGCTTTTGGAGATATTTGTGGTGGCTTGCTCTGATTTCTTCATTATCTTTTGCCAAAAGGTTGAGGGCTATGTTCGAGCACTGGTCGGCTGCACGCTCGAGATTTGTGAGTATCTCGAGGAAAATAAGGCCGCTTTGCACATGGCAAATCTCGAGGCGCAGACGCTCTATGTGGCCGTCGCGCATTAGAAGCACCAAGTCGTCTATCACCTCCTCGAGCGGCTCTATCTTTCGCGCAAGTTCCTCGGAGTCGCTCTCAAGGGCGCTCATAGTGAGCTCCAATATCTCCTCAACGGCATCGAAGAGAACATCGAGCTCCCTATTCGCCACATCTGAAAAACCCTGCCGTCCGGCATCCAGCCGCCCGGCAAGTTCGTCGAGATTTGTGGCGTAGTCGCCTATACGCTCAAAATTCGGCGAGGCCTGCATTATAAGGGCTATCTCTCCATCCGAAATCACATCGCCCGCCTGTCTTGAAAGGCTTATCATAAAGTTGTCCACCTTATCCGTAAGAATGTCTATCCTGTTCTCCTTGCCGTCTATGCAGGCCGATGTTTCTATTTTATAGTTCGAAAACTGCCCTCTCGCCTTAATCATGTTGTCTACAGCCAGTTTTCCCATATGCAAAACCGTGGATTTTGCCGCAGCAATGGCTATTCCCGGGGAGAGAATCAGATTTTCGCTCAGCATATCCGACTCTTTGGCTCTTTCCTTCTCGTCTTCGTCCGGCTTTATAATCAAAAGTGAGGCCTTCATGAGGAAGCCGGCAAAGGGGAAGAGCATGGCTGCCGTCGCCACATTGAAGAAGGTTTGGAAGTTGGCTATGCTGCCCGAGTTCAGAGTGCCGCTCATAAGATTGGAGAGCATGCCTGCCCCCTCATTATTCTTATTACTATCATAAAGGTTATGGTGCCTATTACATTGAAGAGAATGTGTGTAACCGCCGTGCGCTTTGCATCCTTCGAGCTGTTAATAAAGCAGAGCACGGCTGTCACTATGCAGGTGCCTATATTAATGCCCATGATTACGGGATAGATGGCCGAAAATGTCATTATGCCTGTGGAGCTCAAGGCCTGAATCATACCGACAACGACAGAGGACGACTGCAATATAACCGTAATTACAATACCTGCAAGGATACCTAAAAGCGGCATCTTAGAGAAGCTTTCAAGCATATTCAGGAAGGCCGGAGAATCTGCCAGCGGCTTTGCCGAATCCTTCATCATAAGGAGGCCAATAAACAAAAGGCCGAAACCTGCGAGTATCTGCCCAACTCCTATGGCTTTCCTCTTTTTTACGAAGAGAATTAAAGCCCACAAACACGGCAAGCGGCGCCAGATTGTCGGGACTAATGAGCTCAAGCACGAGGCTTCCGCCCGTATCGACATCCATAAGTCTGATTATCTGCGCCGTAATTGTTGTGCCTATATTTGCGCCCATGACTATGCTGACGCTTTGTTTTAAGGTGATCATGCCCGCCGCCATTAGGCCAACGGTTATGACGATTGTGGCTGACGATGACTGAATAATACCCGTCACTAACATACCCGTGAGCAAGCCCGTAATGGTATTTTTGGTTAGCCGCTGCATCAGACCCTTAAGAGCCTCGCCCGAGCTGTTCTTAAGTCCCGTGCCCATGATTTCCATGCCGTAGAAGAACATGGCGATTC
>JAXGSB010000001.1:1877500-2032601 GCA_040765295.1 Candidatus Scatomorpha sp.
TAATTATGCCTGTCAATTGCAAATAAGAAAAATGCGATGCACGGAAATATTGTTAATCCCAAGATAACGGCTACGCCCATAACCCCTTGATAATATAAAATCCAACAAACATAATACAATAATACCGATGCTATCACTGTTGCTCCTATCATAGGAAGTCCATAAGGACTAAACAGGAAGCCGATAACCAGTCCAGATATACCTATTCCGATTTCTCCTTGAACGAAAGAAGCTAGTGCTCCAAATATGCAGAATATCATAACGATATACAGTAATGCCGTTCCAACACCAAGCAAGAATGTCAGAAAAGCTGTCAAAATTGATAATATAAGACTAATCGGAAATAAGATAACTTTCAATATAAATCGCATACACTACCTCTTTTTTCTCTTAAGCTTATGTGTTGCTTACAACCATTATTTTGGTAGATAGTTGCTCTAAGCAACACACAAGCTATCAGTTTCATTGGTTTTTATATCGATTATCAGTTTATTAAAAAAATAAATATATGTCTACACATAAAGCGGCCGGGGGAGCTTCTTTTTGAGTATGACTTTTCCGAAGCAGACAAGGTTCTCGGCATCGTCGGGGCCTATCTCGACATTCATGCTCTCCCTCTCGGGATTTGCCGAAAGCAGGTGGAGTATTCCGTAGATATCCAGACAAAACTGCTTGCACAAGACCTCGCCGTTATAATAGAAAACGCCGACGTCCGAAAATTCGTTCACTGTGGCGTCGCGCTGGACATAGACGCGCTCGCCGTCTTTTATATAGGGTTCCATCGAGTCACCCCTAATATCTATGCAAAAGTCCGCCTCGTATGGCACCGAGGAATCCGCCTCGATAAGCTCGAACTCGCTTCCCAAAACGGGGTTTGCAAAGCCCGCGGCGGCCGGCTCGAGATAGTGGCGGATAAAGCGCGGCTCTTTCTCTCTGATCTCTCCGAGGCGTGTGAGCTCGGAGCGCATGATTGTATTTATAAGGTCTTTTCCGTGCCTGTCGAGCTTATTATAGTCCTCTAAGAGGCGGCGCTCCTCGATTGAGAGGACATCGAAGCTCCTTTTGCCCAAGTAGTCTTCGAAGAGGAAGTTTGCATCGGTATCGAGAGCGCGGAAAATGCGGCTTAAGACATCGGCCTTGGGCATGCTCACGAAATTTTCATAGTTTCCGACAGAGGCCCCTGTAACTCCCAAAAGCCTGCCCAGCTCGGCCTGTGTCATGCCGAGCTCTTCTCTTCGCGCTTTCAGCTTTTCGCCGAAGCTCATAAGGCTCACCCCCCTTATTTTCTATCATTATATCCAAAGAATATGAGGATTGCAAGCAGATATTACAAAATTCTTGTAATTGTTGTTTGTTTTTAAGTCTAAGCGCTCAGCCTGTCCTTGCCCGCCCTGTGTAAGGGCGGGTGGCACGGCGCATGCCGTGACGGGAGGGTTGACAAAACATTAAGCACATTGAACGTTTTATCTTTTTGTAAAGCAGAAATTGATTGAGCAGACATCAGCCGCTTAGTTTGATTAAAATAATCGCTGTGTAGGAGCAACCCCTCAGTCAAAAACCCTGTGGGTTTTCGACAGCTCCCCTTGCACAGTGGAGCCAAGAGGAAAGCTGAGCTGAAACGGGCGTGTGTCGGCTTGTTCAACAAGTTCGGGGCTGTAGATTTAACTACAGCCCCGAGGTTGAGTTTTTTAATTATTTTCGGCAGAGGGCGTAAAAGCTCTCTCTTCCCGCCAAGCCGTCTATTTTTAGATTTTGCTCCCGCTGAAAGGCTCTCAAGGCCGCCTCGGTGCGGCTGCCGAAAACTCCGTCTATCTCTCCGCAGTCGTGAAATCGGCGGATGAGAAGTCCCTGAAGGCAGAAAACCAAGGGCGAGATATCGCCCTTTTTAAGCGGCGGCGTGAAGGCCGCGCGGGTTTTCACCCCGAAGAGCCCATCAACAGCAAGCTTTGCATTGCGGTGGAGGTTGAGCTCTTTTTGTATTATCTTAACCGTTTCTTTAAGTGTTTTTTGGCCGAAAATTCCGTCGAGAATCAGTTTTTCCGAGCCCTCCTGCCTGTTTATCCAAAGCTGAAAAGCTTTTATCTTTCGCCTTCTGTCATCGAGCGGAGTTTTTATCTCGATATCTTTGCTCTTAGGCCTTATGCTTTGACTTTTGCCCAAAATAAATTCCTTTGGGAAGTTTTGTCCCGGGCAGACGGTGCAGTCGAGCTCGCGGTGCAGTTTTATGACAATGCCGGGGTATCTAGCTTTGAGATAAGCGCAGAGCTCCCGCAGGCTCTCGGCCTGTACTTTTCCCATCTTCTCGCGCTCGAAGTTGCCCTCGGCGCAGACAGCTATGGAGAAGCTGTTATAGCCGCCGCCTGTGTGCGAACCGATGCTGTCTTCCGCCCTGCCCCTGTAAACGCTTCCGTCTCGGCGCACATAAAAGTGATAGCCGATGCCCGACCAGCCAAAGCCTCTGTGGTAGTTGTGCACAGCTTTCACCGAGCCCTCTCCCGCCGAGTGGTGCAAAACGAGCATAGAGGTCTCACGCCTTAAGCGAGGCTTGGGGAAAAACTCGAGCTTTTCTTCTGTTATTTTTATTCCGCTTCCCCCCAATAGAGATTTTTTATATCCTCGCTCTGCGACTTTGCGCGCTTCGAAAGACCATAGATCAGCTCGGTGTAGCGTTCGTGATAGAAGGCAGACATGGCGCTCTGCTCGTCGATTAAAAGATGCGCCGCGATGCCGTAGGGCAGGGCGCCGAGGGCGAAGGCCGGGCTGAGCCCCTCAAGCTCCGACTCCATGTTCTCTATAGGCGCATAGAGGCTTCTGTCGCCGAGAAGCGAGAGTATCTCGGCCCTTAAGCTGTTCATAAGCTTAAGAGCCCTATCTGAAAAACCCGGCTCCGGCTCAAGGCTTCCGCCCTCGCCCTCGTCCATGAGGGCGAGGGCGGCGTCAAAGACTTCCTGAGCGCTGCTCATCAGGCGGCGGGCCCGGAGAAGGCGGCGTAAACGCCCTTTTCCTTTGCCTTGAGGACAAAGCAGTCGTGCATTATGCGCCCCTGTATGACATGGCCGTCGACATCGGGGTGGTCCTTGAGTATCCTGTAGGTCTCTAGCTTTTTGGGCGCAACGGCCGCTCCCTTGGCGGCTATTATGAAGAGGCAGCCTGTGGGCATGTAGCTGTCGGGCACAATGCGAATCTGCGCCCCGTCTATGAGCCCGCAGACCCCGTGGACAAGCGCCTGTTCGCCCGTCTTTTCGAGCGCAATGGCCTGATCGGCAAGCTTGAGCTTTATGGCCTCGGTGCTTCCGATGAAAAGCACCCTGCCGCTGAGCGGCACGTTCTCGTTCGAGAGCTTGGCGTTGGCCTTCATTATCTTCTCTATCGCATCGGACTTTGAGAGGCTTTGCGAATACTCCTTCTGTCCTGCGTTTGCCGAGAGCTTGAGAAGCCTGTATTTATCGAGCTCGGGGATTATAACCGCCCTGATGTTCTGCTTTAAAACTCTGGCGGCCGCCTTGAGCATGAGCTGGCTGGTGTTGTTGCCCTTGTCGATGGCGCCGTTAAAGCTCTTATCCTGCGAAACGGTCATCTCCTGCACTGTGTCGCCGAGTTCCTCGAGTACGCCGAAGCGGTTCTGCGTGGCGGACCTCTGATAGTCGTTGAGCTGCAGATTGTCGAGGGTGTAGACCTTGACGGTGGCAACGCCCGTCCAGTCGTATTTCTGGGAAAAGAGCCCCTCGGTGCAGGACGAGAGCGTAAAGCTCTCCGAAAGTTTTGCCGATGCTTTTTCTGCTAAATTGATTGACATAGTTCCTCCCTAAAATTTTCAGTCTTCCAAAAAACCGAGTTCAAAGTCGTCGAGGGCTTCACCCGCGCTCTCGCCCTTTAGGCTTCCGCTCGAGCGCTCCTTGTTCTGCCTGAGCCGGCTCTCGGTTTTATAAAGCTCTTTGTAGCGCTGGGCCTCGGCCTCGGCAGAGGCAAGCCTAGATTTCAGCTCTTCGTGCTCGTAGGCGGCGCTGAGGCTCATGCCCGCGTTGAGATTTTCGAAAAAGCCGTCGGTAAAAACCTCTTCGCCGCTTTTAAGCCTCTCTGCAATCTCGGGGTGCTTTTCCAAAAGCTCGGCGGCGGCGCGGCCCAGCTCGTCTTCCGCTTCCTCGCTCTCTCCGCTTTCTTCCCTCGGCTCCTCGGCAGGCTCCTGTTCGTTCTCCGCTTCAAAATAAGATAAGTCCGCCTGTTCTTCGGTCTTTAAGTCCTTTGTTTCTTCTTCCATACCTTCTCCTTTCATTTTTAAATCTTAAATCTCGTTTCCCTTTCGGCTATATCCTCCAAGAGCCCCTGCCTGTCGGATATGAGCTCATCGGGTATGCGCTTTAAATAGTCTTCGATGCCTATTTTGTTTTGAGAGAGCAGGGCGTTAAGGGTTGAAACCGAGCCCAGCTCGCTCCAATAGGCCGAAGCGCCGACATCTAAAGAGAGTTCAATCCCCAGCTCTCTTATCTCGGCAAAGTCGAAAAGCTCGCCGTCGATAAGCCTTTCTCCCATATATCCCGCCAGAAAATCGAGATAGCCCAGCCCCAAGTCCTCCACCGCATCATAGAGATTCTGCTTTGTAAACTCGTTTGAGGTTGCGGCGGCCTTTTGCAGGGCCAAAATCGCCGAGGTGTTATAGGGCGCGCCCTCGCCAAGAGCCGTGCCCGTCGCGCCCGCCGCAGTTTGACTCAGCTCAATAGAGAGCCTTATGAACTCCGAAACCTGCGGCGAAATCTCGGCGGGAGAGAGCACCTTGGCAACACCCTCTACCCCGCCGCCGAAAACCCCTATCGCCTTGCCCACACCGTTGTCCCAGCTCTCTATCCTCGTCTTGTCGTAGACTATCTTGGGAAAGGCCATGGATGTGAGAGATATGAGGCTCATTGCGAAGAGCTTGTTCACGAAAATCTGATTCGGTATGAGCGAACTCACAAGGGCCTCGCCGTGACAGGAGTTTCTTATGTAGTCCCACGACATATAAGAAACGGGATAGCGCCTGAGCCCCAGCGCCCACGGGCGGCGCACAAAGACATCTTTTGTGCACTCGGCGGCATAGACCTCCCCGTCTTTTTTAAAGAGCTTTAGAAGCACCCTTGTTTTCGGCGCGACAGAGTTTTTATATTCCGGCTCGGGGACAATATCGTTATAGTTTTCCTCGCCGTTCAGCCTCGCCCGCTTTCTTAAGTTCTCGGTTTCTTCAAGGCGCTCGATGATTATAAAGGGCTGCGGCTGCACATCATAGCTTGCTGAATTTCCGAAATAAATCTGCGTGTTAGGAATGAGCTCCGTTCGGATCAGGCCGCCCTCGGGGCTGTCTTCCCAAAAGCTGTAGCTTGCCGCGTCGCCGTCGACGGCGGCGTTTAGGAAAAACTCCCTCGTGAGCCTCGAGAGCCGCTGCGACTTCGTTATCTTTTTAAGCTCCGAGTTCACCGCCTTTTCTATGAGTTCGCGCCTCGGATTCTCGCTGTTTAAAACCGTCGCCCTAAACTCCAGCTTGTTTGAGGTGTTCGAGGCTATGACGAAGAGCGTCACCCTTTTGATGAAGTTTATCACCGGTGTGGGAAGTCCGTTTGCGCGAACTCCCTCCCACTGCCTGCCTATGAAGAAGTTTTCGTTCCGCTTTACCCGCTCGAAGAGGTTTAGGCTCTCTTTATAAGCTCTGAGGCGCTCATATTCTTTGAAAATCTCAATGCTTTCCGTCTTCAGTCTCTTTGCCCTCCTTTTCTATCGGCCAATAGCCCAGAATGTTCTCAACGCCCTCGCGGTAGAGCCGCGCTTCCTTCTCGGCCTCGCGCTCCTGAGGGCTCTTTTTCCTCTTGCTTTTTACTGCTGCGTTCGGCGGTCGGCGCATTGCCGCAAGCAGAGTTGCCAGCGTAAAGACCGAAACAAAGAGCGAAAAAAGCGCAATCAGCGCGCTTATAAATAAAAGGGGCTCCATATCAGAGCCCAAGAGTGCCCAGAATATAGGCCGAGCCGCCCGCAAGCGCCGCCCATATAAGCTTTTCGAAAAGATTTTCCCAGCGTTTTGCCGGAATGAGTGCAATGCGCTTGAGCTCGAGCTTTATCTCGTTGAGGCTGAGCTTCATGTTGTCCTGCTCGTTTGCCATAGCGGCCAAACTCGCCCTAAGCTCTTCCTGGCAGAGCATCCTGTCTTCAAGCCTCTCTATGCGGCGTTTGCACTCTTTAAGCTTGTCTTCTTTCATTCGCTCTCTCCTGCACCGTTTTCTTTCGCCTTGCGCTCTCTCGACATGAGCAGCCAGATATTCCATATGGCCGAGATACCGGCGGCAAGGGCCGCAGGCAGGAGAGCATAGACAAGTTCGAAATTCAGGCTCATAAGGTTTGGAGCCTCCTCTAAAACCACAATCAGCTTCGGGATGAGCACCCCCAAAAAGGCCTGTATAAAGGTTTTAATCGCTCTTATCAGGCAGTCTTTCATTTTTCTTCCTCCTCTTTCTTTTTCTCTTCGGCGCAAAGCAGTTCGTACATTCGGGTTTTGGGCAGGAAAGACAGGCTTTTATCATCTCCGGACTGTCGCCCTCTGCTTTTCTACCCATTTTTCCGAAGCCTCCGCGCCCTTATCCTCATAACATCGGCATAGATTTTTCTTTGAAGGGCCCTTCTCTTGTCTCTGTCGGATTTTGCGCTTTTCATATAGCGATTGCAGCCCTCTCCGGCGGGGCAGCCGCGGTGAATGCCCCTTATAAGATAGAACTCGCAGAGATCCACAGGGCCGCTCAAGTCGAAGCCCTCGTAGAGATATTTGCAGCCCCGGCAGCTTTCATCAACTAAACTCATTTTTTCCTCCAAGTATCTTTTAACTAAAGCAAATATATAAAAGATTCTTGTATATGTCAACAGCTAGTTCAAAGATTCTTGTAATTATTCTCCCCCGCTTGCGGGTTTTCTTTTCTAAAGGCAAATTCTCCTTGATTAAATAAGCTTTCGATGCTAGAATTATTTTTTGCCAGACTTTATTTATGAGGAGGTGAAACCGGAAATATGGCAAATCTTAAGTCCTCGATTAAGAGAGCTAAAACGAACGAGAAGGCCTTCATGGAAAACAAGGCCAAGAGAACAGCGCTTCGCAGTCAGATTCGCAAGTACGACAGCGCCATTGCAGAGGAAAACCGCGAGGCCGCCGAGACGCTTTTCCCCCTAACCGTAAAGCAGCTCGACAAGGCCGTTGCTAAGGGTCTTATTCACAAGAACAAGGCCGCCAACCTCAAGAGCTCAATGGCAAAGAGGTTAAACGCCCTCAGCGCCGCAGAATAAGCAGGCGTGAAAAAGCCGGTCCGTGACTTAAGTTTCACGGGCCGGCTTTTTATTTTGTTTTACCTACAGCTCGGCGCCCTCGCCGAGACCGTGGGTGATGATGTGCAGCACCTTGCCGCGGCTCTTGGGCTCTTTTATTATAACTCCCTCTTCCTCTAGTTTAAGTATATGGCCTATGCCGCTTGCGTTCTTCCCCTCGGAGAGGAGCTTGTTGAGTAGCCAGTCTTCCCTGCAGAGCTTTAACATATTAAGCTCTCTTTTAATCTCTTTGCTCTCGGCGAGCTCTATTATCTCCGCCTCGCTGAGGTCGAGCTCTAAAAGCAGGCCTTGAAGCGAGGGAAAACGCTCCTCGGCCTCTCTCTTTTTTATATAGTTTTTTACTTTTTCTTTAAATTCCCGCTCTTTTTTATTCATAAAAGCAATATATCAAAGGGTGCGTGAATTTAATAGGCACGCTTAAAACTCATATGTTTTGCGCCCTTTTTCTTGGCTCCACTGTGTAAGGGGAGCTGTCAAAAAACCTGCGGGTTTTTGACTGAGGGGTTGCTCTGCCGCAGTATATATTCCCATAAATTTAAGTGGTTGATATAGGCTAATATCTAGCCTGAATTAAAAAACTAACAGCAAACTATATCTATTTGTTTTGTCAACCCGCCCGTCACGGCTTACGCCGTGCCACCCGCCCTTGCACAGGGCGGGCAAGATTATATCGAAGATTTTACATCATTTTGGGCTTGACTTTTTATTTGCAGGCTTACATAGGGAGGGCAAGGAATTGTCGCATATTTTACAGATTTCAGCTTTTAAAATCCCCCTTCGTCGGGTTTTCGTTCCGACGAAGGGGGCTGTGTTTTATAATCTTATGTTCTCAACAGGCTCTCTTATCTCCCCAAAGTTTTAAAATCTTAGAAACCGACGACAAGAAAGCTACTCGTCTTCTTCGTTTTCAACGCTCTCTTCACTTTCAACGCTTTTTGCTCTTTCTTTTTCGAGATATTTCCAAAGCATAAGAGAGGCAAGCCCCGCCGCTGCAAGCAGGCAAATACCGGCGTAAAGCTGCAAGTTAGATGTGTCGCCCATTTTGGGTACATAAACATTCACATAGGGGCTGTAGGTATTGGTGACAGTGAAGCCCTTTGCGGCGTCGCCCTTGACGGCATATTTATAGTACTGAACCGGATTTTCTCTTACAGTATAGACTATTTTCTTTCCGTCCTTGTACTCGTCAACTCCCGTGAATGTTCCCTTCCAGCCGCCGGCCTTTGTGATTTCCAATTTTATGCCGCTGTCTTTACCGTTGGCATAGAGCCTTAGGGTCACGGAATCGGGCCTCTTTAGAGCCTTATTGTCCGAGTCTTTCCAAAGCTTAGTTACTTCTATGTCGATCTTGCTCGGCGCGCGGGTGCTTGTAACAACAAAGCCGCTTGCCGCTTTGCCCGTTATCACAGAGGCATAGCCCTCGCCAATGGGGTCCTGCTCTATGGTGTAGACAATCTTCTTTCCGCCTTTATACTCGTCCAGCCCCGCAAAGCTTCCTTTCCAAGAGGTCGCCTTTGTGATGTCAATAAAATTGCCCGAATAAGTTCCGTCTACCAAGAGTTTTACCCTCACCGAGTCGGGACGTTTGCCGTCTTGATTGTCTTTGTCGTTCCAGAGTTCTGTGACGTCTATATCAATCTTGCTCGGCGTGTGAGTGTTTGTAATCGTAAATCCGTCCGAGGCGTTGCCGGTTATCTCAGTACTGTATCCGGGACCGGAAACTTCCTTTAGAGTGTAGGTTTTACCATCGTCAGGCACATTCTGGAAGCTGCCCTTCCAGAGGTTTGCCTCATTGAGTACCAGCTGTTTTCCCGTACTTGCCCCATCGGCTAAAAGCTCAACGGTGATGCTTTCGGGGCGCAGTCCGTCTTGGTTGTTGTTGTCGTTCCAAACCTTATTGACCTTGATATTTGTTGTATTAGGGTCTGCTTTTATAAAGTTTATGTGCACGACTGTGTGGATTCCAAACGGCTCCGAGAGCTCCGGGTCGCTTGTCGTCACTCCGGTATCTGAAACAACAAATTCGGTAAAGCCCGTATCGTCGACATAGCCGTCGGGCGGCGCAATTGAGAACAGCCTGTATGTTCCATTCGTAAGCCTTACTCCGTGGGGAATATTTTTCGAAACATAGGCGTGCCAAGGCAGAGTTACAAAATTGCTACCGACTTTTTGCTGAATTACGAGCTCCGCCCAGGGTAGATTGGCGGGTGCGCCGTCTTTATCCCGCGCATTGAGAAAAAGCAATTTTTCAAATTCACTTGTCGGGACGTTTGGCAATGCCACCACATTGTTTAAAGCCACATGATATTCGCCGTCTTTATCCTCGACCTCAAGCTCTCCGCTTGATGTAATACGAAAATATACCCTGCTGTCGCTCGAAAGCGAGTAACCGGCAGGCGCATCTTCCTCTATATAAGCATAGTCAGCGCCCTTTTTCAAAAACCACTCCTCAGGCTCGCCCGATTCCCACCCTGCAAAGAATCCTGTTTTTGGCGGATCTGTATCTTCTTCCAAAGTAAGGCTTGCGCCGGCAAGCTCTGCGGTGGGATTTGTGATATCGACTTTTCTGAATATAACTTTAACGCCCTTTTCAAGTGTGAGCTGAACAAGGTTATCGCCTCTCGGCGTCCAAGTCGACGTTTTCGGATTGTATATATCAACTTTGCCCTCGCTGTTTACTCTGAACTTGAGCCACACGCCCTGCGCATAACCGCCTCCAATCATATACGCAAATCCGTACTCAGCTTCGGGAAGCTCGATGGTTTTGATGTTTCCGTCCGTCGTCCAGCCGTCTATATAATCGCCGTTTCCCTTATTCAAATCCACCTTTACGCCCGATATTTCTTCGAAACCTGCTTTGTCAAGTACGGAAAAGCGTATCGGATAAACGGGGATGCGCTCGTTTTCCACTTTTATCTCGGTGATTTCCTCATGCTCTGCGGAGCCTAACAGAGAGAATATTTTGCCGTCGTCTTTAACTCTGAAAGTGTAGTCTATGGCGTTGTAGTAGCCCTCGGGCGCCTTGGTCTCGGTCAGCTTGTAGTCGCCTGCCGGGATATGATACTCCCACGGGTTTTGGTCTTTTGTGTTGTGTTTCGTACCGTCAACCGCAAACCAGTTAGCGGCATCCGCCTTCCACCTCAAAAGCTCGAACTCGGCGGTTTTTTTGGCATCATATCCGGGCTTTCCCTCTTCGATGAAGAGATTGTTGTTCTCATCGGTCTTCTTTATGGGAACATTATGTTGAGGTTTCAGCTCGTTTTTAATTTTTATCTCGGTAATAGGCGCGCCCTCCACTCCGCCTGTGAGCGGGACTAACGTTCCGTCTTCTTTCAATCTGAAATGATAGTCGGGTGCGGCTTTATAATACCAAGGCGCCTCGAACTCTTCAAGATAGTAGTCGCCTGCCGGGATATGATACTCCCACGGGTTTTCGTCTTTTGTATTGTGCTGACTGCCGCCGACCGTACACCACATTGAGGTATCCGGATCCCACACATGAAGATCAAATTTGGCAGTTTTTTCGGCATTATACCCGGGCTGAGTCTCCGTCAAAAAGAGGTTTTCGTTCTCATCCACTTTTTTAAAGCTTACATGAGCGCCGCGGTTGAGCTTAAGGGGTACCGTGTTGCCGGGCTCCGCAGGCTTCCATTCGCCCAATTCGGAGCTGTTGAATGTAACAGCGCCGTCATCGTCCACGTTTATTTCAACATGTCGCCTCCACATATACGGCTCAGGCAAGGGAGTGCTGCCCTCTACGACTCTATAGTTTCCCGGACGAAGCTTAAGCGCCCACGGATTTGCGATTGTACTTATGTGGTCGTCCGGATAATCGGGATAGGCAGCAAATTCCGTGCCGTTATGGCGCAGAAGGTGAAGCGAAACACCGGCAACGGCATTTCCGTTTTTATCCATTGCCCTGACGTTTACGTCCGCCACAGTTGATTTTTTAAGCCAGAAAACCACCTCGGTACCGTTCTGATTTACAGAAAACCCCGAGTCTTTGGGGTATTTGACATCTACTCTGTAACCTCCGCCTTCGCTTTCACGCTTAAATTTAACGATACCCGCGCTTAAATCCGGTTCTAAACATTCATCGGCAACCTCGTATCCTGCCGGAATCGTATCTTCGTTGGCGATGTTAAACCTATTATGGTACCACTCGTAATTAGTGCCTTGCGGCCACAGCCAAACCTTCATCCCCCCGTCTGCGCTATCAAAATAAAAAAATTCCGGGTTACTGCCTGCATCGTCTCCGGTGCCGGATACAAAGCGCATTCGAACGCCGGATATATCTACTCCGGGATTATCGATATCCCGAACATGTAAAGTCGCCGTGTCGTCTGTTCTATAGGCTCTCAGCCACACTTTGTTTTTTTGGAATATCTCTCCGTCAATGCTGAATTTGATTATCGTGCCGTCCTCTTTAACCCTAAACCTAACTATGCCCGGATGGGCATATCCGGGGTTAATTTCCAAGAGTCTGAACCAATAGTAGTCCCCTGTCGCTCCGTTTACCTCGAGGCTCTCAGTTCTCGGCAGTGAGTTTGCGGGCCACGTATCAACATTAGTTGTTCCTCCGTCTTTAGTGCGATTCAGGCTAACATTGCCGTTTAGTCCGTCAATGTTGACACCGTCCTGATCTATTATGCTGAATTCCACATTTACATTTGCAGCCAATGCCGGTGTCGGCGCAAGAAGCGCCAAAAACATCAGCACCGGCAAAATGAATGCTAGGAGCTTTTTCATGATTAAACCTCCCTTTAGGTTAATCTTAATTACAAGTTTTAACTCTTTGAGCCAAGCGAGCTAAAAGCCGCTCTTTTATTGAATTTGCTTGCTACTACGCAAAGTATACCACCGGTTTTCGCTTTTGTATACAGCTTTTTTGGGAAATTTTTAAAAAATCGGCTACTTTCTTGCAAATTTCTGAAATATTTTTGTCATTTTTTCTTAAATAAGGAAAATTGTGCAGTAAAACGGCAATTTCCCTGTTTTTTGAACATGTCTCCCTTTGCGCAAATAAAAGCCGAGCCAGCCGGGAGAAATTCCCCCGACCGGCCCAATTTTTGAATATCTAATTGTTATAAGTATTTTTAAACGCCGAGACGAGCAGCTGCCTGCTCGTCTTCGAGCTCGTAAATTTTTCTGACATCCTTTCTTCCGCCCCAAATCAGGATGGTCGAAGCCACTAAGGTGACGGCGCCTCCAATTGTCATGCAGAGGCGGTAGTCCAAGACCTCTCCGAGCAGGCCGATTAAAAGAGAAAACACGCTCGCACCGAAAGTGATGAGCACGTTGTTCAGGGCGTTTACTCTGGCTCTGAGGTTTGAGGGGATGTAAATCTGCACGGCGGCCTCGCGCATTATGGCACTGTTGTTCCCCAAAAAACCGCAAATACCGCGGTTTAAAAGCATGAGCGGATAGGGTATCCAAAGCAAAATCATATCCATGACGGCATAGGCCTGATAGACAAAAAGAATGAATCCGAACTTTTTCTTCTTGGGAACTTTAATGCGATATTGCACGGCGCTTCCTATTGTTCTGCCGATAAACTCCACCGCCGAGAAGAACGAATACATAGTGGCAGTCATTCCGGGGAAGCTTCTGAAAAACGCCACCAAAATCGGATAGAGCCCGCTTGCCACTCCGTTTGAAATGGCCATATAAGTATAGACAGAGCGCAGGCCGCGCTCTCTTTTGAAGTAGTTAAGGCCTTCTTTGATATCGTCTGCCCAAAGCTTGAAGGAATAGGGCTCGCGCATCTTTTTCTCGCTCTCGTCAAGCTTTATAAAGCTCTCTGTTATCGCTGCAGCAAGGGAGAGGCCGCCCTGGGCTATCAGCAGACGCGCTACTCCCAGCGTGTCGAGCAGGACAGCCGCCAGAGGCATCATTATAACGCTTAAAACGGGGTAGAGCATGGTGGAGACGGCAAATCCTTTTTGTTCCGCGCCCTTCGGAAGCAGCTCGGGATAGATGCTTACATATGCCAGCTGGTCAACTGCGCCGAGGCAGGCCAAAACAAGGGATACCGCCAAATATCCCGTATAAGAAAACTTAAAAAACATCAGCCACAGCCCCATAGCCGCATAGATAATTCCGTTTGCCGCATCGCCGCCGACCAAAAAGGCAAGCCGGGGCAGACGATCCATAATCGGAGCAGCAAGCAGCGGCACAAAGATGTGGGGCAGAAGCTGTATGGACAGGACAAGCGCCGAAGCCAGCGTGCTGCCGGTTTCGTCGAAAACAAAGAACGAAAGGGCGAAGCCTCCCGCAATGCCGCCGGCGCAGCCCATAATGGAAGCCGCTGTCAGAAGAATGAAGTTTTTTGTAAAGAGCTTTGTTTCCAATGCTTATCTCCTCGGATAAGGTCGGGAAATATAATAACATAGGCTCTCATAAAAAGTCACTCACAAAATGAGAGAAGCTCAAAGGGTTTTGCGGCATAAAAAACAGGGAATTTTTGCTTTTTGATAAGACAAAAGTTCCCTGAAATGTTTTTAAGTTTTTATGATATGCAAGCTTCAATGTCGCACCGCTTTGAGCATCAATTCTACTCTGCGACTTCGGTCGTCACCTCCCCCTTGTGCTTAAGGCGGAGGAAAGGCAGGACTGTAACGACAACGCCTTGGCTCCACTGTGTAAGGGGAGCTGTCAAAAACCCGCAGGGTTTTTGACTGAGGGGTTGCTCCGCCGCAGTGTATACTTCCGTAAATTTGAGTGGCTGATGTAGGCTAATATCTGGTCTAAGTTAAAATACTAACAGCAAACCATATCTGCTTGTTTTGTCAACCCGCCCGTCACGGCTTGCGCCGTGCCACCCGCCCTTACACAGGGCGGGCAAGGGAATATCGCAGATTTGCGTATTTTATGAACCGGTAAGCTAAAACTAAATACGGCTAGCTTGGTTTTCGTAAAGTCTTGTTCTTCCCATTCGATAAGGGGAAGATGGCGCCGTCAGGCGTCAGATGGGGTCGTGAACATTTTTCGCTAAACCCTAAAACAGCTTCTATTATCACTGCTCTCCGCAGTCGTGGGAATGCTCGCGGCAGATGCTGCCCGTGGTTTTAAGCTCTCCGCGCAGATAGGCCTCGACGGCCGCTTTGGAATCGCCCTTGGCGCCCACTACGACCTCGACTCCGCGCTCGTTAAAAATATCCACGGCGCCGCCGCCCATGCCTCCGGAAATAATCACCTTAACGCCCATATCGGCCAGGAAATTGGGCAGAAAGCCCGGCTTGTGCCCGGGGTTTGCCACGCTCTGCTCCGATACCACGGCCTTGTTCTCGCTTTCATAAATCCCGAAGTTTTCGCAGTGGCCGAAGTGTTCCGCCACATTATTACCCATACGCGCTACCGCTATTTTCATCTTTATTGCTCCTTTAATTTATATCTTATAGTTTCTTATTTTTATAAAACACCTGTCTTTAGTGCCGTTATTCCCTACAAGAGCTCCATGGTGTTGTGCAGCACGGTTTTGATTGCCGCGCTTGCGGGGCAGTCGACAAAGGCAAGGCTCTTGCCCTCGTTGATGGCTTCGGATGCGCTTTTGTCGTAGGGAATACAGCCTACAAAGGCTATTCCTTCTTCTTCACAGATTTCTCTGATTTTCTCGGTGCTATCAAAGCTGACATCGTGCTTGTTCACACACACGGCTGTTTTAACCTGCAGAATCTCGGCCGTTTTAAGCACACGCTCCATATCGTGAATTCCCGAAATCGAGGGCTCGGCAACAACAAGCACCAAATCCACACCGGTAACCGAGGCGATAACCGGACAGCCGATTCCGGGCGAGCCGTCGATTATGGCAAGCTTCTTATCCGCGGCCGAATTATACAGATCCTTTTTAACCTCGGAAACAAGCAGGCCGGAATTTCCCCTGCCCATTTTGAGCTGCGCCGTTGAGAAAACCCGCTCCTCTTTGTAGAGCATCTGTTCTCCGGCTTTGTCATCATAAAGCGCCGCGGCTCCGTTGGGGCACACAAAACTGCAGACCCCGCAGCCCTCGCAGGCAAATTCGTCGACAAAATACTTTCCGTCCTTGAGTGAGATGGCTCCGAACCTGCAATTTTCCATGCAGACGCCGCAGGCCACACATTTTTCGCTATCGATGGCCGATTTTTGCAGGCCGTAATAGTCCTTCCTCTCGGGCTGACTCTTCATTTCCATGACAAGGTGGAGGTTGGGGGCGTCTACATCGCAGTCGGCAAGCGCTTTAATGTTCAAAAAATCGATAAAGGCCGCGGCAACCGTTGTTTTTCCGCTGCCGCCCTTGCCGCTTAAAATCAGCAGTTTTTTCATGCCTCAACCCCCTCTCCGACTTTTTCTTTGACTTCCTCTTTGATTTTAGAGAGCAAGTCGTCAAAAAGTTCCGCGGCATACTCCTCTTTATAATACGCGAGCTCGGCATTGGCGCCGCAGCGCGCCAGGGCTTCGCTGTAGGGAATACGGCGCAGGACCGGAATCGAGTGTTTGCGGCAGTAATCCTCGAGCGGAGGATACTCCGTATCCGCCTTGTTTATCACCACTCCGTAGGGTTTTCCGAAAAGACGGCAGAGCTCATAGACCATTTTGAAGTTGTGAGTTCCGAAAGCCGTCGGCTCGGCCACCAAGAGGCAGTAATCGGAATCTTTAACACAGTCCATAACCGAGCAGGCGCTCCCGGGCGGGCAATCTATAAATGTGAGCTCCCCGGCTTTGCCGGCATGACTCAATGCCCTGTCTATTATCGGCAGGCCCGTCGCTTCTCCGGGATTCATACATCCCGTAACCACTCGCACATCCCCGCTCTTTCCGATCTCGAGCGTGCCTATAGGCTTGTCTATCTCGGAAACGGCTCCGCGGGGACAGGCGATTCTGCAAAGTCCGCATGAATGGCAGACCTCTGGAAAGAGCATGGGGCTCCCGCCCACAAAAGTCAGGGCATTAAAGCGGCACAGGTCCACACAGAGGCGGCACCCGTCGCAGAGCTCTTTATCAAATTTCGGCAGCTTTACCTTTACGCTCTCTTCGGTTTCGACTTCGGGCTTAAGGAAAAGCCTTCCGTTCGGCTCCTCTATATCGCAGTCTATATATACCGATTTTCCGGCAGCAGCCGCAAGATTTACCGCCGCGAAGGTCTTTCCCGCTCCGCCCTTGCCGCTGAGTATCGCTATTTTCATTCTCAGGCGTGGAACCCTTCATGAAAGCTCGTAAGCTCCGAGAGCTTTCCGGCAACGCACGCTTCAACATTTTCGGCTGCCGATTCGAACTCCGACTTATATATTTTCGTGCCGGCGACCTTAAACACTCCCGCCGCATTGTCGCCGAGTCGCGGTGTTATGAGGGTGTCGGCCTTTTGATCCAGCACAAACTGCGCGGCCTTAATTCCCGCTCCGCCCCGCGCTTTGGCTGCAGGGTTTTCCAAAATTTCTGTCTTGCCGTTTTCGCTGAAAAGGAAAAACGGCGCGCGTCCGAAAGATACGCATACAGATGTCTTGTTTTCATCCAGAGGTATTGCTATTTTCATTTTTTATTCTCCTTTTTATTCTTTTTCGGACATGCGTCCGTGTTGATGACGCCTGCAAACGCCGCGTCCGCAGTGATTTGAGTTGCCCTCGCAAAGGCGGTAGTCTCCGCCCCTAATGTGCAGGGCGCGGCCTTCCACAAGCGCATCCGCTATTTTTTTTCTTGCTTCGGAATAAATCTGCTGAACTGTCGTTCTGGCTACCTGCATATACTCGCCGCACTCCTCCTGAGACAGATTTTGTCTGTCGATAAGGCGAATCGCCTCGTATTCATCTATGCTCAGGATGACGGGCTCTTTGTGCCCGTGCGGGGCGGCGGGTATAAAGCTTTCGTTTTGAGGCAGTCCGCAGACTCTTCTGCATTTTCTCGGTCTGGACACTTTGTCCTCCTTTTTAATAAGGCAGGGGAACTTTGCTCCCAAACCTTTTTTATTAAATCTATTCAGACTCTATATTACTTTCTTCCAAGCTGTCCGTTTTTGAAAGCTCCTCGGCTCTTAGCAGGGCTTTCTCCCTCTCTTCAGGAGACATGCGGCAAAAACCTCTGCCATAGCCCAGCCCGAGACCGAGACCAAGTCCGACTCCCAGTCCGAGTCCTAGCCTTCTGCATGCGCCCGGTGCTCCGCCGCGCATGCCTCGGCCTAAACCTCTTCCGAGTCCTCTGCCGGCAGCTCTTCCTCTACCCATTCCAAACATACATTTCACCTCCTTAAATTCGACTCAGTTTATGGCATATGCCATTAACTAAATTAAGCATAGCAGAGTTAATGGCATATGTCAATAACTTTTTTGAAAATTTTTAATTAAAATTTAGGGAACTTTACGACCTTTTATCAGCGCGAAAGTTCCCTAAAATGCTCTGTTAAAAGTTTTTCCAGCAATTTTCCTTTAAAAATTTTCTTATAGTTTCTATACTTTCCCCTTCATAATATGCCAGCAGTTTTTCTTTGAACTCGGGAACATTCTCCTCGGGAATGACAAGAAATCCCTGACCTTGGCTTATCAGAAAATGATTTGCATAAATAATTGCTACGCGCTTGTTCCCGTCAATAAACACCTGCGTTTTCATGCAATACATGCAAAGGTCTATCGCTATGTCGATTGCGCTTTTATCCGACTGCAAAATCTCTGAAATTTTTTCTCTCACAACAAATTCCTCGGGAATCGACGGTTTGTAAGAGCTCCCACCGATGCTTACAGACACTCCCCTTATTTTTCCGCCGGAAGCAAAGAAGCCTTCGTTTATTATCTGCGCAATGTGACACAGCAAATAGTAATCCGATTTGGCTTGAATTACATCGTTATCTAATATAAATTCCCATGCGCGTTTTAAGTTGAGTATCTTTTGAATATCGCTTGCGGTCATGCCGCTTACAGTTCCGTTATCTATTATGTTTTCTGTTTGCGGAAACGAGGTTGCAACCCCCTCCAAAACGGCTTGGTCATAGATGTTTATCTTCATATTGGCTCGTGCAAATGCAAGGTTTTGAATTACACGGGGCGAAAGCTCTGAGGACTTATATCCCAACTTTGCAAGCTCGTTGTCTATTCGGCGAACACTTCTTCTTAAACTTCGCAGTTCCTTGGAGTTTTGTAATAAAAGCGTGTAAAGATCGTCTGAATAGACATCTACATATGTTGATGTTAGCCTTCCGCCAATTCTTTTTCTCATATATAAGTATTTACCGCTGGAATTTTCCTTCACTTCCGGCGAGCCGTCGTAGGGTATTAAATTTATTCGGGCCTGACAGTCGGCCTTTTCATGCAAGAGGGCTTGAATACGCGCAAAGTTGTTTTCCATTTTGCATTCTCCTTTAGGGAACTTTTACAGTTTTATAATAAACTTTTGTTCCCTAAATTGCAAGAAATTTTTAGGGAACTTTTTTAGTTTTATTTGCACAAAAGTTCCCTAAAACGCTTTTAAGTTTTTATAATATGGCGGAGAGCTTTGCTCTCCGCCATATTTAAGTCTATTCAAAATCCGTCTTAGATTATTCCAAGCTTTCTTCTTCCGAAAGCTCCGCAGCTTGGGGAAAGTCTTCCTTGTTCTCTTCAAGAGACGTGCAGCAAAATTCTTTGCAGCGGCCTCCCAGTACGAGACCGAGGCCAAACCCCAGCCCGAGACCCAGCACCAGTCCAAATACCACTCCCAGTCCAAGCTCTCGCCAATCTGTTCGGCGAGCGAGCGCCGCTCTTCTGCCTTTTTCGTAAGCGCGGCGGACAAGGCGATTTCTGAGCATTCTGTTGTCGACTTTTCTTCCGATTTTAAACATAAATTTTGCCTCCTATAAATTCGACTCAGTTATAAACATATACAATTAGCCATCTACAGCCTAACAGGATTTGTGGCATATAGCAACAACTTTTTAAATTTTAAGCATAAGAATATGCAATCCTAAATCCATTCCGGCTTCTGCGAAACCACCCGCCTCTTTAGAAAAGAGAGGTAAAGCGCTTTTGTGCTTGAGTTTGTGCTTATTTCATCCGTTATATATCCTCACTCGCTCATCCTATATCTAAGAGTTTTTTGTAATTAAAATCTATTGCAAATGCTCCGAGCGGAGCAGTTATAATTATTGATAAAACAGCTACAGAAAGTATAATTTTCCCGGAAGGAAGTCCCGCCGACAAAGCCATTCCACCTATAGCGGCCTGCACCGTAGCTTTAGGAATATATGCTATTACGCAAAACAGCCGTTCTTTTCTATTAAGATTTGTGCCTATTAAAGACACAAGCACACCTACACTCCTAAATACAAGCGCTATAAATATTAGAACCAAAGCAGGAATCCCTGCGCTTAGAGTGTATCTTATATCTACAGCGGCTCCCACCAATACGAACAGCATTACTTCGGCCGCAAGCCACAATTTGTCGAATTTTATTGATAATCTTGCTGACACATGTTCTATGCTTTCATACCTTAGCATTATGGCCAAGCTCATAATTGCAAGTAAGCCTGAAATATATCCCGAGGTCAAGTTTTCTACTGTCATAAAAAGAAATGATATGCTTAAAATCACTATAACTTTAACACTGTTTCTAATGTGTTTTTTCTTAACATAATTCATCTCGAAAAAATGAAATAAAGCATATCCCGCAACCAGCCCGAAAATTATACCTGAAGTTATAGATATGGGCACTTTTAACAAGCCGAGCAAATTCAAGCTTGTGCCATCGCCTTTAGCCATAGATAAAAATGTGGTAAATAAAACTATAACATATACATCGTCACACGTCGCTCCCGCCAATATCAATTGCGGTACGCTTTTTTCCCTGCCATATCTGTTTTCTATCAGTGATATCATACGAGGCACAACTACGGCCGGTGAAATAGCTGAAATAACACTTCCCAACAAGGCGCTGTCAATTAATGATAAGCCCAAAATTTTAGGAGCAAAAATAAGATATGCAATAATTTCAGCTGTAGCAGGAATAATGCTCATAAGTAAGGCAGGCCTTCCGATTTCTCTTAAATCCTCAATATCTAATGATAAACCCGCTCTGAGCAAAATAATAATCAAAGCTATAGCCCTCAACTCTGACGATGCGAATAGAATTAAATTATCAAGCAAATCTAATCCGTACGGCCCGAGAAGAATTCCTGTAAACAGCATTCCTACAAGACCCGGTATATGTATTTTTTTACACAATGCCGAAAGAGCAAGCCCTATTAAAAATATTAAAGCCAGTGAGTTTAACATAAAGATCTCCTATAACAAAAAACTGACACATCCACAAAAACACTTTGTAGACGTCATCAGCAGAATAGCGGTTTTGGTATTACCAAGGGAGACATCTTTCCCTTATTTAACGCCGAGTATAACAAAGACCGATTGCTTTATCAATATAAAGAATAAAGAACTGCAAAGAGAAGCTTGTTTATTCGCTAAATTGCAAAATATAATTAAGAACTTTTTGGCTTTTTGTTGGTACAAAAGTTCACTAAAATGTTTTAAGTTCAGAGCTTTCCGCTATACAAACTTTGCCTGCACCCGACCTAAAGGCCCGAAGTCTCCCATAAATGTGTCGCCCGCTTCGATGTAAAAGGCGGGGTTGAGGGAGCCTGTGATTACGATATCGCCTTTTTCGATGCGTTCACCGTATTCATACAGTTTGTTGGCAAGCCATGCCACCACATAAACAGGGCTGCCCATTGCCGCCGCGCTGCCGGAATAGCAAACCGCCTCGCCGTTTTTATATAGTGTTATAGGAATGTTGGCAAAATCCAGTCCGCGAACATCCGTTAAAACATCGCCCACAACAAGATATCCGTTGTAGACATTGTCCGCCAAAGCGTCGAGTATTTGAACATCGCCATGAATGCGCATATCGGGCACTTCGATAGTGGGTATTGCGCCCGCCACACGGCTCAATACATCGTATGGCTGAGCGTTGGGGCCGGACAGAGGCTCGGACATTACAAAGCCGATTTCGCACTCGATAAAGGGGTTGATTTGTGAAGCGCGTACAATGGTTTCTCTCTGATTTTTTATGATATCGCTGAGCAAGTAGCCCATTACGGGCTCCTGCAAATTCAGCAGCTCCTGCATAACTTTGTTGGTCGCCCCCACTTTTTTGCCCACCATTCTGTGCCCCTCATCCAATCTGCGGGCTATGTTGATCATCTGAATCTTGCGGCTGTCGCTCAAGGTCATTTCCGGATAGTTTTTGCTGAAAGCCTCGATGGATACAGCATCTTTTGAACATTGCCAGATTTTATCTGCCATTTCCTGATGAAAATTATCTCTAAGCATAGTAAGCCCTCCTCACTTTCAGTTTTAACAAAGTCCATTAATATTTTAAAACTCTTCTGTTTTACCTGTCAATTAAATAAAAGCCGAAAAACGCGGCCAAAATGCCGTTTATAAGCTTAATTATATAAAGCGAAGCTTGAGATGTGCGGGTTTTAAACCTCAGGCGTGGCGGAAAGAAGCTTTTTCGTCTCTTTCCACTTCGGGTAAAACCCCTCGAGCAGGGTGTAAAATCTGCGGTTGTGGCTCTTCTCGAGCAGGTGGGTAATCTCGTGGATTATGACATACTCAAGGCACTCGGCAGGCTTTTCGGCAAGCTTAAGGCTCACCCAGATTCTGCGCTCTTTTATGTTGCAGCTGCCCCAGCGGGTTTTCATATTTTTTATGCGCGCCTCATTGGCGCGAACTCCCGTCTTTTTCTCGCACTCGGGCAAAAGCTTTTTAAGCGCAAGCTTAAGCTCTTCTCTGTAAAAGTCTAAGAGCAGTTTTTCTCTTGCGCTCTCGTCTGTTCCCTCGGGCGCAGTCATTATAATTTCCGTCGGTGTTTTCGAAACGGAGCTCTTTTTGCCCTCGAAAACAACTTGCAGGCGGTAGGACTTGCCCCAAAGATAGTAAATTTCACCAGAAACATACTCGCGCTTTTTAAGTTCTTCCCTTTTTAGAACCTTTTCGCGAATTTTTGTTATCTCCTCGAGCTTTTCTGAAATAAGGCGTTTAACCTCATCATTTTTCACTCTTTCGGGCGCGCTGACTTTAATGTTCCCCTCGGGTGAGTCCACGCGGATATATATGTTCTTTTGCCCCTTATTTCTCTTTATCTCAATAGGCAGACCGCCGACTGTTATGTTACAACTTCGCATGTGATTTTGCTTCCTCACAAATCAAAATGCGAGTTTACAATATCGGCAAGCTGCTGCTCGATGACTGGAAACTCTTTGTTGAGGTCGAGCGTTTTAACCGATATGCGATTTCCGTGCATCCTGTACACGCTGTCGGGCTGAATTTCATCTTTCGTCCTTGCGTATAAAAGCATTCCCGAAACCTCGCGCTCTTCTTCGCCGAAGCTGTAATCTCGGTTTTTTACATAAGTAAAAATCTGATAAAGATTGCCTGAGTGAATGGTGTGTTTCTCATAAAATGTTTGTGTACTGCGGCTGTAGTACTTCGTGTCGATAATCAGCACGGTATTGCCTTTTTGCAGATGAATATCGCTCTGCATTGTGGGCAGCATCGTTCCAATTCCATCGTCCAAAGACCAAGGAATTTGCGCTGCACTTACAGAAAGAGTGGGATATTTCTGTGTGTAGTATTCCAGAACAAATTTCTCGTAGAGGCGGTTCATACTCTGCTCATCGAAAAAGTTAGCCAGCCTGTATTCCCCTGTATCTGTTGTAATAAGCATGCCCTCGACTATAAGCTGACAAATGCTGATAAGAATGCGGTAGCTTCTGCTGTTTCTTCTGAATCTGATTGCCGACCACCTGATTGATTTCGGCTCGAGCATATCAATATTCGAGAAAAACATCATTTTCTTTTTAAGCTCGTCTTTGTAATCGGACTTTACCTTGCTGTGTCTAAGCAGAAGCATGGCCGTTGTTTTTAGTATTTGGTTGAGCTGATTGTTCTCGGAAAATTCATCAAATTCGCAGTTTAGAACTTGCTTTCTTGCTATTTTGTTTTTGATGCTTTCGGTAACATTGATTTTCCCGCGCAGTACGGATAAATCTTCCTGCCGGCAAATATACTCTTTATACAGTCCCTGCTTAAGTTGAAGTCCGATGCCTTTGGATAAAATTGCGGCAAAAAGAGTGTGCATGTCCTCGAACTCTTCCACCGCCAGATTTTCATATTCAGACTGATTCAGCGCCTGAAAGGCATAGGCCAGCATGTAATAAACATTTTTTATTAAAATGTTCTTGCCCTTGCTCATTGAAACATACCGCGCAGCGCATTTTCCCAGCGCTGCAATTTGCTGGAGTCGTCAAACCAATATTCGCTGAGCATCGGGATAATGTCGCATTCAATAATTTCTAAAAGAAGCTCCGCCGTGCATTCCTCAATGCCGCAGAAATAGCTGTGACCGATGCAAAAGCCCTTCCCGAGGGAATTATCCGCCGTTATATCTTTGTTGAGCTCTTTAACCTTTGAAATCAGCGCATTGAAGCTTGCATCGTCGAGTTCTTCTTGATATTTTAAGAATCCTTCGGAATCGAACCCCGGCTCCATATCAAAGAAGCTGAAGCGTCGCCTTAGGGCGTAGTCTATCATGGCAAGGCTTCTGTCGGCAGTGTTCATCATGCCGATAATGTGCAGGTTCTTCGGCACCGAAAAGCTCTGTCCGTTGTAGGCAAGAGTTGTCTTGGTTCCGCGATAATCATTCTCGATAAGCATGAGGAGTTCGCCGAAAATCTTGCTCATGTTGCCGCGGTTAATCTCGTCTATTATAAAGAAATAATCTTTTTCGGGGTTGTTTGCTGCCCTTTGGCAGAAACGGTAGAAAACACCGTATTTAAGCTCAAAGCTCTCGCCCTCAGGCTTATATCCCATCATAAAGTCTTCGTAAGAATAGTTTTGATGGAACTGTATCAGCTCGATTCGGCTCTCTTCCTTTTCGCCCATGACGGAATAGGCCAGCCTTTTGGCCGCGAAAGTTTTACCAACACCCGGCGCACCTTGAAGAATGATGTTCTTTTTCTTTTTGAGCACCGAAACAATTCTGTCGTACTTTTCTTCCGACATAAAAACCTCTTCGAGAAAGTCTTCTTTTGAGTATTTTTCAACCGGATTCTTTTTTCGGATTACATCCAAAATAAAATCATATTCAGACTTCGTAAGTTTAAAAAGAGTTCCATTCGGGTTTACAAAGTGCTCCACTTTCTCCAATTCGGGATAGGTTTTCAACACTGAATAGTCTATCGGCGAATAAAGCCCCTCGAGCTTTTCGAAGCAAATTTTTTCTCCGTCCTGCTCAGCAGATACTCTGGCAATGGCGACAACCTGTTTTACAGGATTGGATTCATAAGCGATAACCAAGTCCCCGGCCTTTGCATCCAAAAAATTCTGAAAAATCCGTCGTTTGTTCCCGTTTTCATTATATAGCGTATACGCCTGCTCTTCTCCAACGGCAATGTTTGAAAAACTCCAAATTTTGGGGTTTGCATTCAGCCACCAGTATTGTTCCGGAACTTTTTCTCCTTTTCCTGTTTTATCGCCAGGCGGAGTTTTTTTCTCTTTTTCTCCTTCATTGCTCTGTTCATCCTCTATGTCATCACCTGGTTCGCCCGGCTCCCAAATTTTTCCGACATAGATTACAAAGTCTTGTGTTAGCGTCATGAGCTCGGGGTCGGAATAACACTCTTCCGTAATACGAGATTCGAGCATGCCTCTCAGCTCTTCGTCTTGATTGAACTTGGCTTTAATTTCATTACAAAGCGCATAAAAGTTTTTCAGATTATTTCTATAGGCACCGCCCTTAAATTGGAGCTCGCTGCCAAGTTTTTCTGCCGTATTTTTTACCTCGGTGAACTTATACAAACAATACTTATCGGGATATCTAAACCAGAGATATGCTGATATCGTGTTTTCAGTTTGGTAATGCTGTCCTTCTTTGCCACGCTTCTCATGTATTTTAGATAAACTCTCTTTAAAGGCCAATATCCTTTCGACTACATCCTGTGTTTCGTCAAACAGCGCAATAAAACTCGCTTTCACCTCTTCGGGCGCTGCTTCTGTATATATCTCCAGCATTTTTTGGGGATAATAATTTAAGGACGTCAGAAGATTGTGTGTTTTGGCCAAAGAAGCTTTCAGCATTTCGGCAAAATCGGGAGCGTTTAAGTCCCAGTTATCCTGAAAGCATTTTATTGCCTCCCACTTATATTTTTCTTTTTCCCACCTATCCCCTTCTGTAAGTTCTTTCTTATAGCAGGCAATCGCCTCGTTTAATCTTGATTTATCCAGCATTGTCAGTTCTCCTTATCCTTTAATTTTTATCGTCATTTCAAAATATGTCTGCGAATATTCAGGGTTGCGCAGCACGGCAGGCCACTTCCTTTTCTATCATTCCTATGTGCCCGTATATTTCCAAAGCCTTCTTGTTTTCGGGATTGGGGGATTTAATATAGCAAAGCGGAATTTATCTCTGCTTACGGTTTACAGCACTTCCTGCACAAAATTCAATGCAAAATGCAGCGCGGTGGGCATTAAAATATCTTTTCTCTTATATGTGATAAAACACATGATAAGGTGCAGAAAAAAGGTAAATATTAATTGCGGAATCGCGGTAATGATATACGAAAAAGAAAGCATGTCGTTTACAAACATCTGAAACGGCAAATGCACCAAGGCAAAAAATACCGCTCCTATTATATAAATCATCTTTCTGTTTAAACGAAGCCCGAATAAATAGTTTTGCATAAATCCTCTGAATATAACTTCTTCCAAAAGCGCAACATAGAACAAATAATATGATGCCGCTTTTGCGATTACGGCCGCAGACATGTCTGTGTATAAAAAAGCAAAAGCTATTGAAGCCGCTGCGATTATTGCGGCAATCAGCAGGTTCGATTTAATCTTTTCTTTTGTAAAACCGAGATTTGAAAAGCTTTTATCTTTTATCAGTACAATCAAAACCGCAATTATTAAAAACAGCCACTGTACTCCCGAAAAATACTTGTTGCCGCTTTTATACAAAACTCCCATCAGATAATATCCGAACATCATCGCAATAAAATATAATACTGCAATCATTGCGTAAGTCTTGTTTTTTGTTTGATACATAGCTATTTCCTCGGACTGATATTATTTCTTATTTGCCTGACTTTCCCTTATTCATAAACTCCAAAAATTACAGGTCAAATTTATAAATATTAACTTGTCGTATTCCTTCATCATACATCTCGTTCGTTTCGGGTACATCAGCAATTTCAAGAAACTCGCCGCCCAAAATTTCACAAGTTCGATTTGAGGCAATATTGTCAGTATCGCAAGTAATTATCAAATATTTTAAATTGTGCTTCTTAGCTAAATTAAAAAGCAGTCTGCACGCTTTAGCGGCATAACGATTTCCCCTATATTCTTCATCAACATTATAGCCGATGTTCCCTCCTATATAAGTTTTTTCGTTATGCCCTATCCTTAAATCGCAATCCCCGACTTTAACACCGCCAGCTAAGCAGATATCAAAATAATAGGCCGGAAGATAGCCCTTCTCCGGTTTTTCATTAGAAGTTCTGTTTAGCTTTAGAAATATCTCTTTATCTTTCAGCTCGTTTGTCTCATAAAACATTTTTCTATTCCCTATAAATTCTGATTCATTCAATTCAGTTCAAAAATTCGATAGCAGAGGTATGTCAAATAAGGAGACGGAGCTTTTTTCTGCCCGAAATCCCAGTCTTTCAATTTAAGGTACACCGATTCGGGCGTGAAAAGGCCGTTTTCGTCTTGCTTGGCTTTTATATGTTCAATCATTTCAAGAAATCGCGGGTCGTCCCGCGCCAACTCGTATTTACTTAGAACTCCGGCCACGCTGACAATATCATACCAAATTGAGGGCGCTTTCAGCTTACGAAAGTCCGTGCCCATGAAGAACATATAAGGATGCTGACTGAGGCTGTTTTCCCACAGGTTGAGCAGCGCTTTTACAGATGTAACAGCAGCCTGAGAATCCTTATATTCCGGTATGTATGAGAGCAAATCGGCCATAATAAGAGTCGCATACGGACAGCAGTCGTCCTTTCTCCCCGGACCGCGAAACCTGCCCAGCTCGGGTGACACGGCGCAGGGGAAGCCGTTATCGCGGCATAGGGATACAAGATAGTCAACACCGGGTTTTAAGTATTCGCGGTAATCCACACCCGCCTTCAGCAGAGCAAGAAAAAGCAGGGGCGCATCGCACAGGCACCAGCTGAATACGTCCTCGCCTGCGCCGCCGAAATGTTTGGGTATATTGGTCATAGACTGATAAACGCCGTTTTCGTCCCTGTGCTCTAGAATTTCATCAACGGCCGCTTTAATTTCAGGAACTTCCGCGCCAAATCCGAGGTCAAGCAGAAACAGCAGTTTGTGTATCGGCAAATCGGGATTCTTATGATTTGTCACCAAGCTTCCGTGAAAGTTTTTTATGTCAGAAAGGTATCTTTTTATACGGCTGTCGGCCAACGCCGCATTTCTGATTTCGACGATATTGTCTTTATGTTCGTGACACAAGTTAAGCAGAATTGCGTATTTCAGCCAGTCGTCGCTGATTTCCAAAAGCTTTTGATAATCCATTTTCTCCGTCAGACTCCCTTCTTCTTTGTTCCCAAAATTGACATATGAACACACTGTTCACAGCCGATTTGCGGATTTTTTACTGCTGTTCCGACTCGAGAAATCTGAAAACCCGCTTATTGAAATCTTCCGCTTCTTCATATGCGGCATGACCCAATTCTTTATATACATAAAGTTTGCTGTCCGAAATTTGTTCGTGAAGTTCATAAGAGCCCTCTATCCCCACTATTCGGTCTTTTTCGCCGCCTATTATGAGTGTGGGACAGTTTATCTTTTTAAGCTCTTGGAATGCATCAAACGAAAGGATTGCGTTTGCATTGATGAGAAATCTTTTATAGTTTTTCGGTTTTCCGATGAAGCCAATAATGGGATACATTCTCCTGAGCTTTTTAAGATACTCATAAGAATAGCTTTTTTCTGCAGTGTCTATCATCAGCTTTTTATGCTTGCCCTCTTTCGCATAATCAATCCACCGATCTACACACTCTCGCAATGTTTCATTTACCCGAGGCGCAGAAACAGCTATCACAAGCTTTTCAACCATTTCCGCATGGTCTATTGCAAGATACTGCGCAATCATGCCGCCCTGCGATACGCCCGTGACGAACGCTTTTTTTAGCCCGAGCTTTTTCATGGCCTGCGCCATATCATCTGCCATTTCTCGGATAGAATATGTCTCCAGCATTTCGTTTTTTCTGCTGAAGATATAAACGGTATATTTTTCAAAAAACAGCTCATATGGCTTTGCCAAAAGCAGAGCCTTTCCTTTTACAGTGCCCAGTCCGTCCGACAAGCCGGGCAGAAGAACAAGCGCTTTTTCGCCGTATCCAAAAGAAACATAGTTCATTTCCGTGTCGCCTATTGCGACAGCTCCGTTTTTTGCGTTCCACAACATAGTTTAAATTCCCCGCAGATTCTGCTTTGCCCCGACATGCCTTCGGCGTGTTATATCCGAAGCTTCTGCTATTCTTTCTCCTCTAGAAATCTGAAGATGCGCTCGTTTAAATCTTCCGCTTCTTCATACACGGCATGGCCCAGCTCTTCATATACATAAAGTTCGCTGTCCGAAATTTGTTCATGAAGTTCATAAGAGCCCTCTATCCCCACTATTTGGTCTTCTCCGCCGCCTATTATGAGTGTGGGGCAGTTTATTTTTTTAAGCTCGCGGTAGGCATCGAACGAACGGATTGCGTTTGCATTGATGAGATACCTTTTGTAGCTCGCCGGTTTTCCGAGTAGCCCGATAAACGGATATGTTTTCCTGAGCTTATCAAGTGCCTTGGGAGAATAGCTTTTTTCTATAGTGTCTATCGTCAGCTCTTTGTGATCGCCCCGCTCCGCATAATCAATCCACCGATTGACACACTCTCGGATTGTATCATTTACACGGGGTGCAGAAACAACTATAACTAGCTTTTCGACCATTTCCGGATAGTTTATCGCAAGATACTGCGCAACCATGCCGCCCTGCGACGCGCCCGTGACAACCGCTTTATTGATTCCAAGCGCTTTCATGACCTCTGCCGCATCGTCTGCCATTTCCCGTATAGAATAAACCTCGGGCAAGTCGTTTTTTCTGCTGAGCATATAAACGGTATATTCCTCAAAAAAGATTCTGTAATATCCGGCAAGGAACAAGGCCTTTCCCTTCACCGTTTTTAGCCCATCCGATAAACCGGGCAGAAAAATCAGCGCTTTTTCGCCGTATCCGAAAGAAACATAATCCATGTCCGTGTCGCCGACAGCGACAACTCCGTTTTTAGCATTCCACAACATTGCTTAAACCCCCGCAACTTTCTAATTTCTCTTAATATAATCCCGATTTTTCCCTATTGCAATTGCTGAACAAATGTTTCAATTAAATTGTTGACGGTTTCCGGCTTATCAGTATTTGAATTGTGTCCCGCATCTTTTATCCATTCAATAGGAATACCCGTATTTTTATGCCAAGCTCTATTGAATCTGACGCACGAGCCGGCCTTGTCTTTTTTACCGCAAATCAGCAAAGCAGGGCATTTAATTTCATACGGCAAATCTTTTTCCATCGCTTCCGCAATAATTTTAAACCCGTGTCCCGAAAGTTTGGAATATCTTCTCTTATCCCAGTTATACACTGTCATCATCTCATACATCAGTTTCCTGCCGTATTCAGACTCGGCAACACCCCTCGTCCCCGCTTTGAGCAGCCATTTCCACGGAAAATAGAAATACATAGGCTCTGTTCTTTTTAAAGTCCAAAGTTCAATAGCCGTCACATACTTCCTCTGCAAGGGCGTTGAATCTATGGAAACAAAGCCCTTCAGTTTATCGGGATAAAGCTGCGCAAAAGCCTGTCCCACATAGCCGCCCATAGATTGGCCTATAATGACAGGCTTCGTGATATTCTCCTGCTCAAGGATTCCGCAGAGCCATTTCGCCTTGTCTTCCAAGCTGAAATCGAACTCAAACGGCCATGAAGAGGCGTGGGCGGGAGCATCCCAAACAAACACGTTGTATTTATCTTTAAAATATTCAATCTGTTTATCGAATAATCTGTGGTCTGCCGTTAAACCGGGCAAAAAGACCAGCGTTATTGGATTAACATCGAAAATGTTAATCCAATAGTGAATTGTCCCAGACTTTGTTTTGTATGTTTTTTCTGTCATTTCACTCACCTCAAATTTCAAACTGCCTTTTTGCCGAGAATCATTTTTTTGAAATCCTCAATTAATAAAGATTGATCCTCCGGGGAATAGTAATAATGGCCGGAGCCGTTCAGCATTTTAACTGTCATGCAGGTGTTGTTTTTGAGTAATTTGCAAGATTCAGGAGAGACAATCTCATCATGCATGGATAGATATACGTGAGACGGCACTGGCACCTTTTGTATAGCTTTTCGCGTTTTTCTTATTTCGGAAAAAAGCTCAAGATACCTTGGAATCCAAGCGAGATATCTTAAAATATGGCTGTCTCTTTCTATGCTGTACGCATTTTGCGCGGCTAAAGCCCATTTGTCCTCAGGCTTAATCTTCCCTCGAAAAACTTTCCATGTGGTTCTTAAGAATCTAACAGTAACACACAGTTTTAACGGGACATTTAAAAGAAACAGCTCATCTATAGGTTTTTCTGCTGCCTCTTGGATTGCAAACAGTGTTCCCATTGAATGTGCGACCAAAATAACTCGGTCGTGAGCTTTTAGCAATTCATCAAGGGAGTTCTTTATCTGCTGTTTCCACTCGGACATGGATGCCCGCGAAAAATCTTTTACACTGCCGCCGTGCCCTTTTAGCAGTATATTGCATATGGACCAGTCCGAAGGAACTAATGGCAAAAAAAGATTGAAATGCTTTGGAGTTCCCAGAATACCATGGATAAACAGAACCGCAACGCGATTTTGACTGCACATATTATCTAAGCACCTCCATAAATTTAAGTTTATCAACGAGCATCATATTCGTCAAAGTTCTTTTATCAAAAAGCAATATCACCAAACAAAGGGTATTAGCCTATACTTCACACGGCTTTTATATTCCGAGTAGCCCTCCAATTCCCTTTCCAAAACTTCTTCCTCGTTTTTTATCCTTTTGACCGTGATTGCAGGATACATCAGAAAAATAATAAACGAGAACAGAGAGCCGAGCACCAAGGGCATAGACAAAAACAGCAGTATTGTTGCGGCGTACATCGGGTGTCTCACAATGCCGTATAGCCCCGTATCGACTACTTTTTGATTTTTTTGAACCTCTATTGTTCTGGAAAGATAGGCATTTTCGCGCAAGACCTCCGCATAAAGCAGATATGAGAGCAAGAAGACAGCCGTCGCCGCAAAAACCGCGCCCTTGGGCAAAGCGGACCACCCGGAGCGGTGGTCCAGACCCGCAACAATAAAGCCGCCGATAAACATGAGCGCGCTCAGGACCATCACGCCTTTTTGTTCCGTTTCTTTTTCTTTTGCGTTTAACCTTTTGCGCAAAAGCTCGGGATTTTTTATTGCCAAAATAATCCCCACAATAAGCACGGGAATAAAAAGAACGGCGATAAACAGCCACGCGTTCCAAAATTTAAGCGTTCCCGCCGGAATAAAGAGCAGGGCCAAAATTACTGCGAGGCCCGAAAGGTATTTAATTATGGCTTGAGAAAAAAGTTTTTTATCCATTCGGATTTGCGTCTCCCTGCTTCAATTTTTCTTTATGTACACAAAATATATGCTCATAACAGAGAATTATAAAAATGACATAAACACCTATGCTAACAAACATAAGTTTTAATCATTTTTCATGGTTTCAATGCTGTCAATTATTTCAAATGTAAAATACTTTGCAAGTTTATCATGCGTAATGTATTCTCTTTTCTTTTCACACATATTTCGTAAAACGAAAGTGTTTATCTCGAACGAAGGATAAATAACATATATTTTTCGTTTTCCTAGAAAGATTTCTTCTTTCAGTTTTTCATAAATTACATCCAAAAAATCTAAAGTATATTGTGGAATAAAACTTTTCTTAGAATCAAAGGCAAGAGGATAAGGCAAGAAAAAAATAATGTTTACTTCCTTTTCACCTTTCTTACCGCGAAGCACACGAAGTATTTGATCTTTCATTATTTTATAAAGCTTAGTTTTAGAAATATGTTCAGGGTCACTTTCAAGTTTTTGTAAATCAAACTCGTGAGTCCCATTTTCCATTTCTTCAAACCACTCCCCCTATTTTCGGGCTATGTTTTTCACCGTTTGTAAGCAGTTTAATTTGCTCTGACTGAAAAGGTTGCTTGGCTTCATATTCTTCCCCAGAATCATGGTCGATAAAGTCACATTGCCCGTCGGATTGGTTAGGTATCATACTGTAGGTATTGGGGAAAACTATTTCCGACAAATTCATTAACTCTAACACGAAATTCTCATATACTTTTTTATTAAATAATTCTGTAGGATTATTAGACATAAAGTATCTATAGTAAATTCCCATAATTTTTACTCCCAACTAATTAAAAATATTATTTGAGAATTTTTTCCAAATTGATTCAGCTTGTAATCTTAGTGTTTATAGCCACTATAAACTTTTCGACTTCCCGCTCTATTTGCTCTATCAAAATCTCTTGATTCTCGAAATCGGGCTCTTCGGCAAGGCAATTTTCTACATATAGCTCTCCATCTCGGAATTGAGCTTCTCGATCAGCTCAATGACAGACGCCCTGAAATTTTTAAGTTCTATTATTTGCTCTTTTATTTCTCCCTGCACTCTTATATCCGTAAAGATATTGTCGAACCAAATATCAAAGATGTTGTCACTCATAGCATCGCTGATCTCTGCCGGCAGATGCATATTCACATCTTCAAGCTCTTTATTCAGCAGCTTTAGTGAATGAGATATTTCTTTAATTTCGCTGTTTGCGTCTCTGATTCTTTCTCTTTTAACAAAACTCGAAAACATTCCTCCGCCAAACAAATCTATAATCCCCCAAGACGACGCGCTGTCCAAAGAAGATAAGGCGTTATCTATTCTCGCAACAACCTTCTGCGCCGCAGTTTTTGCTTCATAAAGTTCTTTTAATCTATCCATAATTGCTTCCTCCAAAAACTAGAATTTATCTTTTAATCCCATATTCATCAAATTCCATCTATTTTATGCCCCTTAAATTCTGTATGTTTACCGCTTTTTATTATAGCATTCATATGTAAAATCTGTTATGCAAACGCGGATAATGTTTTAGAAAAACTTCGGAAAAAAGACTGCGGCGGGAAGTGTTCTTCCCGCCGCATAATTTTTGAAATATTAAGAGATTTACTTCTTCTTTTGCATTTCTTTTTCAGCGGCTTTCCGCCTTCTGTGTGTAAACCATGCGCTTAGCAAAGCTACAGCGTAGCCCAGAATCAAATATCTCGCACCGTAGCTCAGAAAATCGCTCTCGCCCATTTTTAAGAATATCCATGTTCCGAGAACAAAGAGAGCCGAGAACAAAAGCGGCTGAAACCAGCAAGCTTTGATATCTTGCCCGGATATAATGCCGTTTAATATGGCCGCCATTGGATACAATGAGAAAAACATAACAAGGTACATCGTCTCTCCTTCACCGCCGCCCTTGAAAGTGACTGCCAAAAACGGCAGCAGCAACGTTAAAAGCGCCGATGCAAGCGCTATAATTATATTTTTCTTCATCATAAATTACCTCCGAAGTATGCCGATATTGAGTGCCGCGCTAAGCTGAATTGCAGCTTTAGAATCTCTTTATTACAGAAGATATTCCTTAACCTCTTTAACAATAAAATCGCTGACTATGTCGAATATTTTTCTTCCGGTTTCGGCTGTTGCCTTCGCAGGGTCTCCGAAATAGGTGTCGGGCGCGCCAAGATCGATAAAGTTGTCAACGCCCGCCGCAAGCCTTTCGCCGAAAAACTCAGCCTCGTTATTGACTTTGAGCGCCCTCATCGCTTCTTCATTAACCCACTCGGGACGGATATACATTATTTGAGAGCTCTCAATCTCGCCTGCGTGAATATCCCACTCGGGATGCTCCTCGCGCAGAACATGATAGGTCAAAGGGAGCCCCTTTGTGAACCACTCCGAGAAGAAATATTTAAAATCGGGATATTTTTTCCTGACATTTTCTCCTCCCTGAATAATGGCTTCCATATTTGCAGGCTCGGCATGTCCGCTGACAAAAAGAATTTTCTTAAAGCCCCTGCCGGCAAGGCTTGTGCAAACATCTTCCACAAGGGCCGTTACTGTTTCGGCCCTAATTGTTGCGGTGCCCGGAAAACAGCTGGCGACATCCGCAAGACAGTAGTTAATCGGAGCGGCGATAAGCGACTCTATCCCCTCATCTTGGAGCTTTCTTGCGGCGTCGTCGCACATCTGGCAGGCGGTGAGTACATCTGAACCAAGCGGCAGGTGCGGCCCGTGCGCCTCCATCGGGCTTACCGGAAGAAACGCCAGGTCGGTTTTTTCCATAAGCGCTTTGAATTGCTCTCTGTTCATCGAAAACATGTGGTTTAGCATTTCCTATATTCCTCCTTTTATCTGATTATCTACATATATTATGTGAGTATTATAGCATAAATTAGAATCGCATTAAACGAACTTTCATCACCAAACAGCCAAAAAGAGGACGGATTTTCAGAGCAAGTGAAAGTCCGCCCTCTTTTTTTTAGAATAATGTTTTCGGACGCTTATTTTATGTCGTGAATGTTTGTAACCCCTTCATTCATTTTCTTAATCTTGCTTTTCCATACAAAGTATTGAATCAGCCAAACAATGATGAAAATCACTATAAAAATACCCACATACCGCAAAACTCCGGCAGTTGAATGAGGCATCCAGTTTGCAAAATAGGCGATTGGAAGCATGACGGCGCAGGCAATCGCAAAGTAAATACCGCTTTGTTTTGCAAGACTCCACGAATCAATTTCCCATATAACCGATGCCATCGCAAATCCCATCCCCACTATTCCGCTGAGTATAGTTTGAAAGATGACCGCATTCAGTTCATTGCCCATTCTTTCGATAATTTCAGGGCTGGCAACGTGGAATAAACCATCATCGATAACAAAGGCAGAGATAATCAATGCAACCGTAAAACCTATTGCAATTCCGATAGGAAATCCAAGAAAACCGCGTTTAATTATAATTTTTTTCATTTTTACCACCTCATATTCCTAATAATTGTTTAATTTTGGCGACATATCGCCTTGATACATAAGAAGCCGTTCCGTTTGAAAGAGTAACGCAAATTGTACCCGCAAAGCTCAAATCAAAGCCCTTGACTTTTTTCAAATTGATGATGTCCGAGTTTGATATTCTCACAAAATTGAAACTGTCCAGCCTGTTTTCAACTTCGTAAAGCCGCAGACGGAGCGTGTACTCTCCGCGAGTTGTTTCGGCAAGCACTTTACCGGATTCCGCAAAAATGCGGTAAATATCGTTTGGCTCTAAAAGCTCCACGGTTTCGTCCTTAAACCCCGCAAGTATTTGCGGCGGAGAATCGGAAAGCCTTTTAATAAGCGCATTAAGCTCTTCGGTCACTTTGTCTGCCACAACAATGATTTTAGGTTCTTTGCAATTCTCATCAATCATGATTTCAATCTGCATTTACTCATCTCCTTTCCGTTACGACTTGAATATAATAAAACCAAGAATCGTTTTCAAGCGATTCTCGATAGGTGGTCGTTTTAAGGCCATAAGTGGTAAATTATGGAGTTTATATTATTCTTTACATTTTATTATATGATACCCTTTAGTACTATCACAACAAGGGTAAGCGCCGTGTAGAGCAAAATACCCTTGTTGCTAAACAAATCTTTTACGGCCTGCTTATCGAAAATACCCGAAGTGCCGTCCAGGATAAGTTTTTTCCTGTTTATAATATATATGATAAGGCCGATTACGCCCAGCGCTATAATCAGAAAAGAGTAGACTGCCATCACCTCTATGGAAATGGAAGCGCCAAGCAGCTGTATAATTACGGCGTTAAAAAGGTTGGACACGGCATGCATAATAACCGCCAAAACAATACTGCCCGATTTGACCGTGAGATATGACCAAACAAGCCCCAAGATAAATGTATAAACTATATGCGCAAAGCCCACAGATACCCCGTGCACAACGGCAAAACAATAGGCCGATACTAAAATATAAAATCTTTCACCATATTTTAGCAGCCTGCTTGCAAACAAATGCCTGAAGACATACTCCTCAACAATAGGGTTAAATAAAAGCAGCATAAACAGCATAGACTTAGTCATCGGCGTTATTTCGCTTGAGGGACTGACTCCGCCGAAAATTGAAGTTGCAATCGCCAAAATATTCAAAACCATAAAGGCGCTGCATTGAAGCAAAAAGCACAGAATAAGTGCTTTGACCGAAACTCCGCCTTTTTCTTTGCGGGCGTATGACTCTTTTGATACATTCTTAGTTATCAAAACAAAGAGTCCCAGACCCGCCCCATACAGCAGCGCAAGGCCTAATACGCCCTTTATAATCTCCGGAAAAGGCAAGAGCGGTTTTACAAATAATGAATAAAGCCAGAATAGACCGAACATCACGGCAATGCCGAGAGCTGTTTTTTCCAAGTCTTTTGTCTTCTTGTTCATTTTCTTGCCCTCCTCAAATCAGCATTTTATTTCTTTAATTTATCTGTTTCAGTTCCCTGAACAAGATTATTGCAAACAGTATTTCCAAAGCGCAAAGCGAGGCGGCAACTACTAATCCGCCAAGTCAAACTCAACTATTCCCGCGCATTCGGGAAGCTCTTTGCCTGTTGCGGCCTCAATCATAATTCCGTGGCAGGCAACTATCACCTTTTTGTATTCGCGATATTTACAAAGCACGTTCAAAACTCGTTTTTTAACAGCATCGGCGCTTTCCCACGGCTTTTCTTTGCCCTTGGGATATTTGCCTTGTTTTTTCCTATATTCAATATAAGCCTTTTCTGTCGTTTTATCCTTTTCATATATATAGTTTTTGTTCGCCAACCACTCGTGTAAATCGCTTTCTAAAACAATATCGGCGCCCAGTTCTTTTGAAAGAATTGCCGCAGTCTGAAGCGCTCTTGTGTAAGGAGAACTCAAAATTAAATCGGTGCCTTTCAGTCTCTCGTCTTTTGCGGCTTCTTTAACCTGAGAAACGCCCAATTCCGAGAGTTTCGAAAGATTTACGCCGAAGCCTTGATATATCTTTATGTTTCGCTCGGAATAATCGGTTTTGCCGTGCCTTATAAAATAAAACATACTCGCTCTCCTGTTAATTATAGTTTGCTGTTTCCCTGCCTAAGCAGTTTTACGCCCAAAAAAAAAAGGCAAAGCCTCCTATCAATATGAAGAATGACCATATAAGATTCCAATATGCCGAATTCACATCAAACATCCGCAACAAAAGTTTATTCCAAAACTCCAAACCCGTTGCAATGGCAATCAGGTCAAACAGAAGATAAACACCCCCGAATAAATATATCCATCTCCACCAGTAGTTGCGCTGTAAGTTTTTTATAAATGTAAAAATCCCTAAAACACAAAGAAACGAAAGCACTCCCATCAACAAAAAGTAGAGTGTACCTATTTATTATATATTTGGTATGTAAAATTCACAAGCAAGAGGAAGGCAAAAACACTTGAACTCACGCAAAGCGGAATAATTCTTTTTGGAGTATAGCCGGGGATAAACATCCACGTATAAAAGAAAATAATACTTATGATGATTGCTTTGTCCAATTCCTCGGCCGAAAGCTCTGCGCCATTATCATCCGCAAGTCCTGTTGCCAACACGGCGGGGCTCTGCGCCAAAATCATTGTAAAGATCAGCAGGCCAATCAAATATTTTCTAAACCTTTTCATACAAATGCCTCATCCGCTTTTAAGTGCTGTTTCAGTTAAAATCCGTTTCCCTAAACAGCCTATAACAGATGATAAAGTATGATTCTTATTTGAAAAATATAAAACATTAACCGAACATTATTTTTGCGCTCTAGCTTAAAGAAAACAGCAAAAATCTGCTCGGTTTTTAAAATTTTTGAATTTTGGATATTTTTCTTGTTTTATACTTGCCTTTAATTCATTATTCGGTTTAATAAACACATGGTTTTTAATCTTTTTGCGGCTTCATCTCGAAAAACTGGGATTTACCTTTATCTTTGAACTTGCTTTTTCTGAACATACACACCACAGATTATAATATATATGCCTGTAATAACACCCAGGGGCATTTCAATATTGATTGTCTGACCTGTGTATTTCGTACTCATATACAAAAGATGAACAGCTGGAAGCAATCCCGAAATAACCCCCCCACACCTTTTGATTGTCAAATAAAAATCCACTAAGCCATAATAAGGCACACCATACATACCATAATGGTGTAATTATGCTAAAACCATTCTTTAATGCAATAACTGCAATAGTGTAAACAATTGCAGGCAAATACCAAACTATCTTTTTCATTTTCTACACCCCTTCAGCTTCTACTTTATCTAATCGGTCTTCTTATTTTAATAAGTCACGGCCACACTTCGGACATCTTTTTAAAACAGCTCCTTTTTTTCTAAGCAGAGATGCTTTGCACTTCGGGCAGCGGAAAAATACCAGGCTCTGCGCAAATGCAATAAGCATTACCGCTATCCCGACATATCCGAGCATATCGTCTCCCGACACCTTTGCAACAACCAGCAGAGCTATTGCAATTAAAAGCCCTATAATCAATATTTGTTTACTTGTTTTAAAATTCATGTTTTCACCTCGACAAATTAGAATTTGCTAATCTAACAAACTGAAATTTTCTATACATTTGATTTTGCATTTTTTTCTTTTCTAAAGACAAATAAAAACAAGATAACAATCAATATACCTATTGATAATTCTAACCAAGCAGCTATTTTATTAGCCAAATTAACAACTGGGCGATTATACCAATAAGTTGTGAATCTGCCCAAATAAAATGGTTCTATAATCAAAAGAGCAGGTATAATCATTTTCAATATATTACCAATAGAATTATTCAGTTGAGAAAAATAACCTATAAGTCCTAAAATAATACCAAGAGGCATTGCTTTTATATACCATACGATGTTATCTCCAAGTTCATCGAAATAACCAATTGCTATCCCCAATCCATAATGTACAGAAAGAGCAACAAAAGCGGATATTAACGATAACAAGATAGACTGCCACCATTTTTGTGTCATCATGCCAGAAAATATCAAAAGAATTGCCCAAGTAGCACCATTAAAAATATATGATAATGCTATCCTGATTGCCAAACCTATTGGAGCTGCCTGTGTATTTAATTCATCAATTGTTTGAAGATTTAATAACAGGGATATTATTCCAAGCAAGGTTGATAAGAATAATACAATAATTATATTCTTTTTTTCTATCCTATCTTTGACAACCATCTTATACCTCACAAATTCTAATTTATCTAATCGGTCTTCCAATATTCATCTCTCGTCGCCATTCGGGAGCTTTTCCGTCATCTGCCCAGTATTCGTCCGTCTCAAGAATCAGTCCGTTTTCCATCTTCAAAAAGCTGACAACATGAAAAGAAGCGCTTTTATCTCTCGGGTAGACTTTTACGGCAGTGATTATCGTTTCGGCCGTTTCTTCAATCCGTTCAATCTCGCCGCTCCACTCCCCGGGGTATTCGCAATTTGCCCTTATATATTCCGAAACAGTGAAAAGCTCGTTGCTGCAATGCCACCTGATAACGGCATCTTCATGAAAATAGCCTCTCAGTTTTTCTTTATTTTGCTCTAAAACGTCTTTCCAAAATTCTTTTATGTTCATACTGTTTTCTCCTCTCACGGATTCTCTCTACTCATTAATCCAGTTCAAAGAGGGCGATTTCATAATCTTTCACATAGTATCTTATATTTTTTCTGCCTTTTTGTATTATCGTGTGTCCCTCTGCTTCCAGCTTTTCTTTTTGCGCTTCTGCGCCGCCCGGGTATTTTTCATTAAGCTCGCCGTTTGCTTTAAGCGTTCTCCAGAAAGGGGTTTTGTCCTCCGTTCGCTGATGGCTCGCCCATGCGGCGATAGACACAAAAACACCCGCCGTAATCGGCTCTGTAAAATCCGCTCCCGACTTCTTGGCAAAATTCTCGCGGATTTTCCCGACAGTTATAAGTTTTCCGAACGGAATTTTCCTCATTACAATATCATAGTCAATCGGCGGCGCAAAAAACATTCTGTTTCCGCCGTATTTTTTTATGCTTCCCTCGTCTGTTATCGTTTGGAATTTAGGCATGTCCTTGCTGTCGTGCAGCATGGCGTTAAAATCTTTCTTATCTTCATTGGCCATATTGTCCACCTCCTAAGCTAAGAATAGTCGGTTTTTAAAGTCTATGCAATGAGACGATTTAAAAATATCTCGTAAAATTTAATTAAATTTATTTCCTCTTTTTAGGTTTTTGAACCGGCAGTTCATCAAACATAGCATCGAACAATCCGGTAAGGTGTTCTTCGTCATCTACATCCGTCCACCAAAAGCATTTCTTTTGCCCCCTCATACGGAAGCTCATACTCTGCGTTAGGCATATAATCTATTGCCGATTTGACGGGCTTAACAAGCAATCGGTCATCGTACATTCCGCCGACGATTTTGCCCTTGTAGTATAAAATATATTCGCCCATCATCGCTCTATAGCTTATTTCATCTAACGTAGACAGCTGTTCTAAAATGAAATTAAGATATTCTTTACTTGATGCCACAATATCACCCCGAATTCTAACTTATCAAAAGATAAAATTTCATAGTTGCACATATAAAATGACCAGTTGTGAAAGATATAATATAAATCAAAGCGATGCTGTTTTTTGTAGACTATATTTTATCTCAAAAGCGCTATAATCTAAAGCTGTTTTTTGTTGAATATAGGAATACTTACGGCAAAGCAGAATACGGATAAAACAAGAGTAATGCAAGCAGCGGCGGTGTAGGTATATCTTGCTCCGGATGAGGCAAATCTGGACTCTGTTACCGAAAAATGGTCATCCAAATATCCGAATGCCACGAAAAGCTGGGAGCAAAACCGGAATGCTCTCAGTCCCATTTTCAAGTTTCCCATGAGCACCGGAAAGATTGTCTACACAACAAACGCAATCGAGAGCCTAAATAGCCTTTACAAAAAACTGAATATGCAGAGGTCGGTCTTTCCGAGTGATAAAGCTTTGCTAAAGGCTCTCTATCTATCAGCCATGCAGATTGCTAAAAAATGGAACATGCCATTGAGAGACTGGGATACAGTCTGCGGAGAGTTCTGCATTATGTACGAAGGAAGACTTTCGGATTAATTCACTTAAAATGCTCAAGGAGCCCCTCGAAAGAGAGGCTCCTTGACATCTCTTTTATTCTGATAACGACCGGGGAAAGTCTTGGTTTTAAAGACTCTTAACCCGGAAATCAAGTTAATTTACCATAGGAGACTAATTTACAGAAAAACTCTCACACTTCCTATTAATATAGTTTGAAGAATTATTATAAAAATAACGAGTTTAATTTACTTCATAAAAAAGCAACTCTCTAAGAAATCCTAGCAGAGTCGCTCTTTTATATTAATTTATTTTTTGACTAAAACTATGTGAACTACCCTCTCTATTGTAATTTTATTAATTCATCCTACAATGGTAACGCTTATGGGAGTTCTTGACTAGCACTTTTAATTACTGCCAGCTTACTTCACCACTGTCTAGGTCATAAAATGCTTGTACAACTACAGCGCCTGACTCTTTAACCACGGCATTCTCTTTGATTTCTTCTACAATGCTTTTTGCATTTGCATCAATCGCTTCGTCAACATTTTCTATATCGCCTATTGCGCCATTAATTTTGCCCATTATTTTTTGAAGATATTCGCTTGCCTCTCCTTTTCCTACTGCTGATGTTACCGCTCCACATAAATTGTGACCAAGTACAACAATTAAAGGGCATTTCAAGTGTCCGGCAGCATACTCGATAGTTCCAAGTACTGCATCATCAAGTACATTACCGGCATTTCGGATTACAAAAAGATCCCCTAACTTTTGGTCAAAAAGTATTTCCGGTACAACTCTGGAATCTGAACAAGATAATATTGTGGCAAATGGCTTCTGTCCGCCTAATAAGGTTTTTCTGTCTTCAGCGTAGCTAGCTTTACTTTGAAGTTCACCTGAAACAAACCTCTTGTTGCCTTCAACTAGTAACTTCTTAGCTGAATCTGCGTTGTCAACGTAAAAATCCGGTGCATGAATTGTCATAATGTTACCTCCATTTTTATTCTAAGTTTTGCCGACAATAGCCGGCTTTCCTATAAACTATACAATCTTCTATAAATCTAATCCCTAGAAGAATGCTAATAACAGTACCAGCAAGGCTAGAGTTAAGAGTATTGTATAGAGTATAACATCGTTACGGATCAATTGGTACTCACGGTCAAAGGCAATTTTTCTTATTTTATTTAACCCTCCAACCATATAATCCTCTGTTTTTTCAGTCATAGTCTCAAATTTATTCGCAATAGCAATATAATCTGTTCTTATTATTTCATTTTCAAAACTACCTGTCATTGCTTCAAATGCTTTTCCGAACTTCCCCAGATTTGATATAAAGAACAGCACCTTGTTTTCAAGCCCATGTATAGAAACGGTCGTATTTTGCTGCAAACAGGTTCAACATCATACTTATTCGTATTCTTAATCCTTGCTCATCATAAACCGGATTGTAATCCTCTTTGCTCATCCATTTATATAAAAATCTGTGATGAGGTATAAAGGGAATAAGAGTAGATAGTCAAACTTAAACCATTTAGGGAAATGTATGTGGAACAAATGAAACTTAATTCCTAATACAAAGATGGTAGCACCGCCAATATAAACCGGAATCATTCCCTTCATGTCCGCTGCATTAAATAATTGGATGTGATCTAAATGGTGATGAATAAATTCATGACTATAAGCTACAGAATTAGCTGCCGGTATCAAGAAGTGATCCAAGACAAATTTTGGATGTGTTCCAATATAAATGATTAATAAGGCAATGCCGGACATAGCTAAATCTTGCATCCTGTATCCGCTTTTAATATTCTTATACTCTTCCGGAATTTTATTTCCATAGAATATAAAGCCAAAAAACTTAATAAATGAACAAGCCGTTCCCATACTTATAATGTTAAATGCAGTTTCTGCATGTCGGAATACAGGAGAACCATATTCGTAAGCTTCTACAATGGCATGGTGCAAAATAGTCTTGCTGGCATATCCATTAAAAAGAGGCATTCCCGTTATTCCTAGGGCAGCAATAAGGCAGAATAATGCCGTAATTGGCATCTTTCTCCAAAAACCTCCAAATTTGTACATGTCTAAAGAGTGGGTTTGTAGATAAACGGCTCCGGCCACCATAAACAGAAGGGCTTTGAATAGGGCATGGTTAATCATATGATACACACCGCCTGTATAACCCATAGGTCCTTTAACCCCAAGGTAGGCGGCAACCCCTATCCCCATAATTACATAACCAATTTGACTTACACTATGGTAGGCAAGCATTCTTTTCATGTTTCCTTGTTGAAGGGCCATAAAAACCCCTATTCCCATGGTGATAATCCCAACCCAAATGATTACTGCTCCTACGTCATGAGAAGGTCCCCATAATGGGTCGCCATATTCTGTGCCCATAACCGGGAAAAAGTAGCTAGTACATACACTTAAAATTCCATATGCGCCAACTTTAATCATAATACCGGAAAGAAGAGCACTGGCTGGAGTGGGTGCAACTGGATGGGCTTTTGGTAGCCATATATGTACCGGTACCATACCTGCTTTTACGGCGAAACCGATGATAAAGCAAAATGCAATAAGGTAGCGGACATTTCCCATAGCTAAAAGCTCAGCTGCTTGTGGAACAAAGTTGATGTTTCCTGTTGTATAGTTCAGGCATAGAGCTCCCATTAATATGGCAAGCCCTCCAAAAACCCCAATATAATAAGTATAGAGATTTCCTGCATCCATTGCGTCCTCATTCTGAGAGTGAAAGACCAACAATGAAGAAGCAAAGGTCATTATCTCAAAGAAGAAGAAAGTAGTGAGTGCATCTCCCCCCATCAACGTACCTATAATTGCACCATAAGTAACGGCTAGGGCTACGTAAAATCGTGTCCTGTTTTCTTCCACTGCCATATAATTTGGGGAATAAATCATGGCAAAAATCCATACTAATGATGTTAATGTCAACATCGTTAGACTAAGCATATCTATTTTTAGGAAAAGCCCTCTTCCTAAAAAGCTTGTATAATCGAGCCTTATCCCTTCTTGCAACACATTGGGATAGATGAATAAAATCATCAAAAAACAAACCAATGCTGTCACGCTTGACAATCCTTCCAGAAAATCATCTGCTTTTCCCTTGGAAAAATAAGCTGCAAGGGAAGATACCAATGCTTGAACAAATGGCAATGCGATAATTGCGGCCGGAAAATACGGATGGCTCTTTGTGTAGTTAAGAGCATAGTTGTATAAAGCGGGATATTTACCGTTAAGGCTAGCTGCAAATATGACTAATGACAGGACTGTAATAATATATGTAGCTATATTTACAATATCCAGCTTATCTGAAATAACGCGTACTTCAGTATGTGCGTGTTCTGAATTATTCGTAATACTGTTTTCAGACATGTCATTCTCCTTGCTTTCTTTATCAAATGAACAGGTCCATTCATCCATTTTTATTTAGAAATAGAGGTAGGCGATTCCTTTTTCTACAATATTCATTACCAGTTGAGGATAAAGTCCAAATAAAAGACACCCTGCTCCTAAAAGTAGCATTGGAATAAGCATACTCATTGGAACTTTATCTTTTTCGTATGTTAAATCAGTTTGTTCACCCTTCTTGAGAAATGCTGAAAGCACAATCGGCAAATAATACATAGCATTAAGGAAACTACTAAGCATGATTAATACTACATATGAGAACTTTCCTCCTTGGACTGATGCCATCGCTAAATTCCACTTACTAATAAATCCATTAAACATATGAATACCTACCATAGAAAGAGACCCTATCGTGAAAACCAACATAGTAATTGGCATTTTGTATCCTATTCTTTCAAAATCCTTAATTCCACGCTTTCCTGTTTGATAAATTACAGCACCTGCACAAAGGAATAGAGCAGATTTCATTAAAGCATGGGTTGTAATGTGGAACATTGTTGCAGAAACTCCCAGCTCTGAAAAAGCAGACATCCCTAGTAATAGGTAGCCTACTTGCGCCACAGAGGAATAAGCCAATCTCCTTTTTATATCCGTTTGCTCTAAAGCGAAGACAGAACCCATAATCATACCAATTAGTGCCAAAGGTCCTAAAACTTTGTCTAAGCCCATTTCTAGTGTAATACCGGGAGTAAAAGTGGGAATTAATTAAACTGCCTTGCAAGCGTAAAACTTGCAGGGCTTTCGCTATCTTAATTATTTACTAAAGCTGTTTTTTGTTGAATATCGGAATGCTTGCGGCAAAACAGAGTGCGGATAAAACTATCGTAATGCAAACGGCGGTGCCGTAAGCTTTAACATCTTTAAGTCCGGATATAAGCGAGTTTCCGTCTGCGAGCATCAGGGGAAAGTACTCTTTCAGTTTGGGGAATAAGCTTAAAATATACATCGCAAGCACAGAGCCGCCGACTCCGCCGAACACAGCGGAATTAGACTTAGAAAGAACGGAAAAGAACACCGTTAGCGAGAGGATAAATAAGCCGAAAATCCACCAGTTTACAGCCGAGGGGATTAAATTCTGCGCAACGGAGTTATCCCAAAAATATGCGTTGTAGCCGTAGCTTATAACGAAGCAGAGCCAGTATCCCACAGTCCACAGCGCAATCAGCACAAAGGCTTTTGAAACTACAACCTTATAACGCTCCAACCCCTTGGTGAGTGAGAGCAGTAGCGTTCCGCTCTCGTATTCTTTGGTGAATATCCCGCCCTCAATGAGCAAAAAGGCTATTAAGCCCATGGGAATATTTTTATAAAACTGCTGCCAAGAGTCCAACGCGCTCACCTTTATCTGCGTTATTGTCATGCCGATTTTCTCAAGAGATTCGCTCATCATTTCCAAAAGCCAAGGGGTCATCTTTGCGATTGCCGGATTCATAATTCCCATCAAAACAAACATTATCCCGATAATAAGAAGTTTTCCCGAGCGCGCCTGCTCCATCCGTTCTTTTTTGCTAAAGGCAATTAAGGATTTCATTTCCCAAGCACCTCCATAAAGAGCGATTCCAAGCTCGGCTCGGCTCTCTCGGCCTTTAAAATCGTAATTTTATTTTCCGCAACAAAACCGAGCAGCTCAAATTGGGAATAATCTCTTTCGCTGAACGAAAGCGTGTTTGCGCCCTGTATTTTAGCTTTGGGGAAAATTTCCAAAAGTCTTTGAACATCAGAGGTTCTTTCGGTTTCCAAAAAATATTCGTTTGTGCGGCGCTTGGATTTAATGTCCGAAAGCTTCCCCTGTGTATGTATAACTCCGTCGTTCATAAAAGCGATATCGGTGCATATCCGTTCGACATCCGAGAGTATGTGCGTTGAAAAAAGAACCGTTGTCTGATCTTTTACCGACGAGAGAATTTCCAGAATTTCTTTTCTCCCCACAGGGTCGAGGGCGGAGGTCGGCTCATCGCAAATAAGAAGCTTCGGTTTTCCCAGAAGCGCCTGCGCAATCCCTAGCCGCTGCTTCATGCCTCTCGAAAAGCCCTTTATACGGTGCCGCTCGCCCGCAAGACCGACCAAATTCAGTAGCTCTGCGCCTCTTTTCTCGGCCTCGCTCTTTTTGATTCCGCTTATATCGCCGCAAAAATAAAGGTATTCGGGTGCCGTCATAAAAGGATAAAACTCGGGCACATCGGGAAGGTAGCCGATGTGCCTGTTGCTTGCCGTTTGCCCATAGATTACCTTTTCTCCGGCAAGCGCAATCTCGCCAGCGTCCGCTTTGAGAAGACCGAGCGCAATTTTCATGGTCGTCGTTTTCCCCGCGCCGTTTTTGCCCACTAAACCGAAAACACAGCCCTCGGGAACGCTCAGCTCAAGGCCCTTCAGCACCTCTTTATCGCCGAAGCTTTTATAAAGTCCTTCGTTGCGTAAAACAGACACTTACGCATCCTCCTTGCCGAAAATAAAATAGATTATGGGACCGATAAAGTTCATAAGCACAATCGCGATAATAAGCCACATTGTGCGCGTGCCTCTCTTGTATTTATCGTGAGTTAAAATATGGTGAATCGTATAGCCCAGCAGAGCAAACTGCGCGATTATCAGAGGAATTAAAAAAGGCAGGAACTCCATGAATTTATCCATTCTTTTCGTCATCCTTCCCATACACTTCCACGCAAAAGCCGTGATGTCCGCATGACGTACATGTCAGTTTGCGGGTTGTCGGCGTATGTCTTGCCCAAAACGCCTCTTTCATTGCAGGCTTGAACACGGCATGGCAGTTCGGGCAGATGTAGGCCACACTGCGGAAATAATATCTCGACACCCAAACCCCATAGGGGACAGCGACGGCGAGCCACACCAAAAGCGGCCACCATATGCGCTTCATAAAGCCCAGAATTATTGCTCCCCATTGCAAAATACTGACGGGAATACCCGTAAGCAGCATAGTTAAGTGAAGTTTTTTAAGTTTTTTCTTGCTTGCCATTGTGTGCGCTATGTCGCCGATTTGTTCGAAAGAAAAGTCCTTGCCGCTTTTAACTCCCTTTTTAAGAGCTTCGAGCTTCTCAAGCTTTTCCTGCCGCTCTCCGATTTCATCCTTCAGCGCCTGCTCCTGCTGCTCTAAAATCAAAGAGATCACCCTTTCCGGTTCTTCTTCTGCAAGAAGCTGAGAGATGGAATCGATGGGAAGTCCAAGCTCCCTGAGAAAACAAATTGTTCTCATGCGGTTTAAGTCTTCCTCGGAATAGAGGCGTCTGCCCCCTTCCGTAAGCTCGGTCGGGATTAAAATTCCCCTTGTGTCGTAATATTGAACCGTTCTCACCGTCACTCCGCAGAGCTTTGCGATCTCTCCCGTTGTGTATCTTGACATAGCGTTCACCTCCTTTCGCCCTAATGCTAATGCATTACGCAGCGTAACAAGCAATACCTTACGCAGGGTGATTTTTTAAAATTCTTTCGATTTTCTTAAAATTTTTACTTTAATTTTCCGTATAGACAAAGATTGTATATATTGCCACTCTTGAATACAGCGCTTTTCCGAACGCCCTCGCTCACGAAGCCGTTTTTCTCGAGAACTCTTCTTGATGCGATGTTCGGCTCGTACACAGCGCCCGATATTCTTATGATATCGAGTTTAGAGAAAGCAAGCTCGCATATTTGTCTGATCGCCTCGGTCATAACGCCCTTGGACTTATATTTATCTATTACATAATATCCAATCTCACCGTTTTTAATGTAGACATCTTCCGCCTGCTCGACGGAAATGTTCCCGACAAGCTCATTGTTATAATATATCGCGCGGTAGATGCCGCTTTTCCCCTCGCGCTCTGTCACCATGCCGAGCCAGAATTCCGCATCTTTCTCGGTGTAGGGATTTGGCAGGCAATTAGACAGATAAGTGCGGTTTACGGCGTTGCATATTCTAATGAGCTCGTCCTCAAGCTCCAAGCTCCATTCTTTCAGTTCGATATTCATTTCTTTCACTTCTTTCGGCAGTGTTTTTACTGTTTCAATAAATTCTAAATATCTCCAAAGCATCACTTGCAGGAGCCGATGCTCCGCGACGAATTCAACGCCTAATTCTTTTACGACTTTACTCTTTCCCCGATTTACAGCTTTACAGCAAAATCATTTTAGACTAAAATCATCCGGTAGATGAAATTCAAAAATCGACTGGGGGAAAAGTCACTTGAAAAAGATTATTATTCTTATTGGAAATTACGGTTCCGGTAAAACTGAAATTGCAATCAACATGGCGTTGATGGCCTCGGCTCAGGGTAAACGCACCTTAGCTGTCGATCTTGACCGAATTAATGACTATTATCGCATGTCCGACCAAATAAAGCTGCTGGAGAATAAGCATATAAGCGTGGTTTCTCCCACCTTTGTAGGAAAGGGAGTTTCTCAGACCGTTATGCCGGCTGCTGTAGCCTCAGCATTTGATCAGGACTGGGACCTTGTTATTTTTGATGTGGGCGGAGATCCGGCAGGGGCCATATCTTTGGCCAGATATCATCAGGACTTTGCAGAATTGGCCTCGGAGCAATTGGAGGTATACGATATTGTCAATGTGTTTCGCCCCATGTCCGAGACTGCGGAGAAGATAATTAAGCTAAAAGGCGAGATGGAGGGTTTCGCCCGCCAGACATTAAGCGGCTTTGTCAACAACTCAAATCTGATGTCCTACGCCAGCGCTGACGATCTGCGACGCGGATACGAGGTTATAAAAGAAGCCTCCATCTTCTCCGGCATACCGGTAGCGCATACCACCGGACGGCGTGAGTGTTTGGAAGAATTTCTGTCTGACGGCAGGGACACAAAATATATCGGTATCCCGATAACTCTGGATACATATGTGCGGCGCAATTGAGCTGCCTTTGTCTATGATGGAGTCTTAGCCTTAATATATGAGCTGTTATTTTTTATATTATCCGGTAGAGTTTTAGCCTTTTTTATGTGAGGCAAAGTATTTGCGGAGGATCTTAAGGCTTTCCTCTCTCATAACGCCGCCTGTGACCTCGGGCTGATGGAAAGAATTTTCAAACACCATTTTTGAGCAGTTGCAGCCCTCATTCCCCAAAATTTCCTCGAGTTCCTTGTTGCTTGCCGCATACACAAGCCGACCGAGCTTAACCCAGACCATCGCTCCGCTGCACATAAAGCAGGGCTCGCAACTTGAGTACATCGTATATTCCGATAAATCCGTAATTCCCGTTTCGGCGCAGAATCTGCGAATAAGTCCGGCCTCGCCATGGAATGTCGGGTCGTGCATCGTGTATATCTGGTTCTCGTTCCGGAAAACGATTTTGCCGTCTTTAACAAGAACCGCGCCGAACGGCTCGTTTCCGTTATTTACAGCCTCTTCCGAAAGACGTATGGCCTCTCTCATAAATTCAAGGTCTAAGTTTGCGCTCATCTTTTTACCTCGGTTTCTTTTATCTTTTTGTATCATAGCTGCCGCAGCCTGTGAAATCAAGTGCCGAGATGCTCAAGAAAAAAGGAAAGCGTAAAAATGCTTTCCTTTTGGTTTTGCTTTAGATTAAGTCGCTTATTAATTCAGAATATTCATAAATTCTTCGCCGTTTATGGTTTCCTTTTCGAGCAGATATTCTGCAAGCTCATCCATCTTCTCACGGTTTTCTCTTAGGATAGTTCTCGCTCTCTCGTGCGCCTCGGCAATGATGCTTCTGATTTCTTCATCCACCAAGCGAGCAGTTTCGGGTGAACATGTCGATTGTCCCGATTCGCCCATATATGCGTTTCCTCCGGTTTGCAGTGCCATCATGCCGAATTTATCGGACATTCCGTAGCGGGTTACCATCTTTCTCGCAAGGTCGGTAGCTCTTTCAATATCGTTGGAGGCGCCTGTTGTCACAATGTCAAACACAATCTCTTCGGCCGCTCTTCCTCCGCAAAGCACTTCCAGCTGTCTGTAAGCATCTTCTTTGCTCACAAGCACTTTCTCTTCTTCATCCACCTGCATGGTATAGCCCAAGGCGCCGGAAGTTCGGGGAACGATTGTAATCTTTTGTACGGGCGCCGAGCCTGTTTGCATCGCGGCGACAAGGGCGTGACCGATTTCGTGGTAAGCCACAATACGCTTTTCCTTTTCCGAGAGAATGGCGTTTTTCTTTTCGGCTCCGGCAATTATCGTCTCAACCGATTCGGCTAGGTCATATGTGGTGACACGGCTTCCGCCCATTCGGACAGTTCTCAAAGCCGCCTCGTTCACAATGTTTGCAAGCTGAGCTCCCGAAGCTCCCGCAGTCATGCGCGCGATAAGGTTGACATCGATGTTTTTATCTGTCTTAACTTTCTTTAAATGTACTTTTAAGATTTCCTCTCTGCCTATCAGGTCGGGCAACTCAACTCTCACCTGACGGTCAAATCGGCCCGGACGAAGCAGAGCGGGGTCTAAAACATCGGGCCTGTTTGTGGCAGCAAGGATGATAACGCCCTTGTTGCCCTCAAAACCGTCCATCTCCGTTAGGAGCTGATTTAGAGTTTGCTCACGCTCATCGTTGGTGCTGAACTGCGAATCTCGCCTCTTGCCTATGGTGTCTATCTCGTCTATAAAAACTATGCAGGGCGCCTGTTTGCTCGCCTGATCAAAGAGCTCTCTCACTCTTGCCGCGCCTCTGCCCACAAACATCTCAACAAATTCAGAGCCCGAGATTGGGAAGAAAGGCACATCCGCCTCTCCGGCCACAGCTTTTGCCATCAAAGTCTTTCCCGTTCCAGGGGGACCGACTAAAAGCACACCCTTCGGACATTGAGCGCCTACTTCTTCATATTTTTTGGGATTGTTCAGGTAGTCGATAATTTCCATCAGGGACTCTTTGGCTTCTTCCTGTCCCGCCACATCTTCAAAGGTCTTTTTATCCTTATCGGGTGTGTAAACCTTGGCCCCTCCCTGACCGTGGATATTCAATCCGGCCGCGCCCATTTTACTCGCCATATTTTTGTTGATTTGTCTTCCTATTAAGAAGAAGATTAGAATGGGTATACCGTAACTTAGCAGAGCCGAAAGCAGCAGGTTCGGTTTTTCGGGAATTTCGGCGGCATAGTTAATTCCTTTTTCCTGCAGCATTTGTGGCAGTTCGGGATTATCTACTATGCCCGTTTTAAAAATACGAAGCTGTCCGTTTTCTATTTTGGTGTATCTGATTTCCGTGTCCAAAAACTGTACTTCCTGTACTTCGCCCGCTTCTATAGAATTAATAAAATCAAAATATGTCGTCGTCCGCACCTGTCTTGACAAAAACGCCGGCATAATAACCATGTTAAAAATCAAGATAACCAAAAAGGCGACTCCATAATAATAAAGCAGCGACCGCGGCATTTTTTTGGGGTTCGGGTTGTTATAGTTATTATCTTTCATATATACCTCCTATTAAAATCATATTTTTCTGATTAAAGAGCAGTTTTATCTCTAAAATTTGACCCGACAACATGTTGTTGCTATAATGTATTATATCTACTTCTTGTTTTTATATCAATAAACAAAAGGACAGCTTTTGTCGGGTTGTCAGCTTACAAAAGGAGAATGTTATGGATAAAAAACAAACGGAAATCATCTCGGAAACCAAGCAGGATATAATGGATGCCTACTGGGATCTTTACAGCTCTGATATCCCGGGCAAAATTACGGTAAAAATGATTACCGACAGGGCGGGATACAACAGGGGGACTTTTTACGCTTATTTTTTGGATATTGAAGACCTGCATAATCAGATTGAAGACGGGTTGCTGCCCTCGGAAGAAAACTTTAAAAAACTAAGGGCGGCTACATTTTCTAAAAACAGCCGCCAGATAGTAGAGATATTTATGCAGATAGATAAACCCTCGGACGAAAAGCTAAGTTTTCTTTTGGGTCAGAGAGGAAGCTTGTCTTTTCAGACAAAACTGAAGGCCAAGTTGAGGGAGCTGATTTTAAAATATGCCCCCCTGGATTTAAAAGAATCGGACAATGTTGTCGACTACAAGGCAGATATTGTTTGCAGCATATTTTACGAGACCATACGCTATTGGTATAATCGGGGCAATAAACTTTTTTCCAAAGAAGAGATGATTGATCTTATGCTTAAAACCGTCTTCTTGGGAGTGACCGAGGGGCAGCGCCCGAGCATAGATTAGATAAAATCATTTTATTTTAATGCATCTTCACGCCTTGTTCGCCGGCTTTTGCCAAAAAGTATATGCTTCACATTTTCCCTGAGATGCTGTTGTCTCAGGACATGTGAAGCATATATTATTGGAAATAGAAATTTAAATCTCTACAATGCGAACAGTATTTCCGTGCTCTTCAATAAGTTTTAATAAGTCGCGGCTGTTCAGCCACACTGTCGCCGTATTGTCGTTCGGATGGCATCCTATTCTTGCATTTCCCTGGAGAAAGCTCTTGTCAAAATAAAATTCAACTCGTCTTTCGTCGTCGTTCAGCAAGCCTAAAGGCGTAACTGCTCCCGGCTCAAGCTTCATAATATTGAGCAGGTCCTCACCAGATGCGAAAGTAAGCGGTTTCGTGCCGTATGTCTTCCTAAACTCTTTTAAATTCACCCGCTTATCGCCTTTTACGGTTATCAAATAGTAATTTCTCCTTTTGTCGTCACGAACAAAGAGATTCTTAGCATTGTCCTCAGGGTAGGGAAGATTGACCTCATTAAGCTCTTCCATATTGAAAACAGCCTTGTGTTCCGTTGCTTCATAGGAAATTCCTTTTTGTTTTAGAAAATCATATACCTCTGTTTTATTCATCTGTCTCACCTGCTTTTTTAGTGTTCTTTTTATTTTGACTAAGGAAATAGCATCTGCGCCAGATGCCTTGCGTCAACATCTCCAAATTTAAGTCCCTCCAGACAATAGTGGCAGTAGCATATCACAGTATCGGTTTTATGCTGTTTGCAATATTCTTTCATTATCTCGGTTTGCTGCTCTTCCGTATGCGGCATGAATTTTCCGACAGCGCCTTCAACATAAAATTTCGGCGCTATCTTCGGGTTTCTCAGCGGCTGAGGACGATATAACGAAACCCCGCAAAACTCCGTTTTCTCGTGGTTCTCTGGCGCCTCCTGCCAGCTTATCTGCATTTTATCAAGCAGGCTTCGCACAGCCTTTTGCTCGTCGGAGCGCGTTCTTGCCCGCCAGCAGTCTTGCACTGTCACATTAAGGTCGGGATATTGGGGAATCGGGAACTTTTCGTCGGAGTCTATAAGTTCCCACAACGAATGGACCTTCACACCTGAATTCACTTCTTCGATAATATTGTTGCAGTTGTGGCAAAGCGACCAAACCTCATCGCCCGCTTTAAAGCGCCCCGAGTCGGTCAATTTGCTCCAACTTTCTCGTACTTTGCCTTCTGGCATTCTTTCTTCAATCTCTTTTAGCTTATAATCAGGTACACAGCATCTAACTACAGAAAAACCGAAGTTTTTCTCCACATAATCCTGAATTTTAAAACTCAGTTCCGGAAACTGCGGCGTAAATACACAGCTTGCGATATAGTACTTGCTCATAGCGACTCCTTTCCTTTTTGTTTCTGGTTTCAAAGAATGTATATCAGTTTATTGCTTCTTAAGAAAATCAAGTATAGCCGAGGTTGAAGGCGGGCAGCCGCCTATGCTTTTGCATATGCCGGAAGTGCACTGTCCCACACCAACCCCGTCAGCCTCGGTGTCCTTATAGCCCTGTCCGATTAGAACGGGATTGTTCTTAAACTTATATATCAAACCCTCGTCCTCTAGCCTTGCCAATGCGCGTATCAAATTTGCATAGCATGCCGAGCATGCGTCCTTTGCATCTGCATATTGCGAAAGCTTTTGTACTTTTCGTGAGGGAGAAGGCTTTGCAATGCTCTCGTCTCGGCTCAGCACAATTATCTCGGCATTTTCGATATCGGCGCTCCCGACTCCAATGTCTTCCGCAATTTTTATATATTCAACATCATACGGCCTGTAACCTATATTATCGGCTATATATGAATCAACCAAAACGGGGTCTGTACCGCAAAAAATGCGGTTCATCTGCACGGGATTTCCGCCCTCTTCAAAATCGAGGTCTCCACATATGCCGTCGACTAAAATAAAATCCTGTTTAATTATCTTGTTTACATAGGCAATGGGCGTATGAAGGCCGCGCGCGTGGAATCTTCTTTTTTCCCTATCTGAAATACAGCCCTTCATGTTCTTAAGAGCTCCTGTTATCAGCGTCTGGCAGTGTCCCTTTAACACGGGTATGTTTATGAGAAAGTCCAACGAGAGTACTTTGTCGCTTATTTCCATATCCATACCCCTAAAAGTTTTAATGCTGTAGGTATCTTGCTTAATATCAAAAAGCGGCACGCCGTATTTTCGAGAAATCTCCTCGTAACCGCAAACCTTAAAGGCTTTTTTAGTGCTTTCCCCCGCCCATGCGCTTTCTAAAATTACAAGATTGCTGTGTCCCCGCTCTTTCAGATATTCAATCAGGGTCGAGGCTATAATCGGTGATGTAGTCGCTCCCGAAGACGCAGGTTTAGCCACCACCAAGTTCGGTTTAATGCCAATATAAGCGCCCTTTGGTATCATTTTTCCAAGCTTTGCCTCTTCAAGAACTTCTCGTGTCATCTTTCGCAAATCTTCGCCATAAGTTTGGATTATTCTATTGTTCATTGTTTTCTCCTAAATTTTCACTCTACAAATCCGGCTATTTATTGTCTTCTGCGCCGCTTTTTCGTTCTGTTTTCGGCGCATCTTCCTAATCTTAATATCATTATACTGATATTTATGCTTATCGCAAATGATAAAAATCTGTTTTAAGAAAGAGATAGGACGTTTCTCAATACAGCCCTATCTCCCTCTTGGAAATGTATTTTCTTGTAAGATATCCGATTTTACAATAAATTAAACAGTAAGTCGGTAAAGCAGGGGAACAAGAATGATAATAGTAAAGTAGGAAATAAGCTCAAAAATGATTGAATACTTAAAATAGTCATTAAATTTATAGCCTGCGGACATGGACATTCCAAGTGTGGAGCTTGCCAGTGGGCAGATAAGCGGAACGCCTGCGCCGATAGTGATACCCAAGGCATAGGCATAAGTGTTGAGCCCCATCTCGGGAGCAATAGCTATAATTATGGGCAGGACTATGAGGATTGCGGTAGAATTGGACATAAAATTGCTTGTCATCTGAACAAGAAATACGACAATGCAGAACAGAAGCAGAGGGGATATATTTTCGCCTACTACATTTTTGAATATCTCTGTTATCAGGGCAGTGCCGCCTGCAGACTCCAAGGCCTTTGCAAGACCAAGACTTGCCGCAAGTCTGCCGATTATGTTCCAGTCAACAGAAAAGATGGCTTTCTTTTGACTTATGCAGCCGGTGATAATACATAGGAGGGCCGCAGAGGTGCTGGTTACTGCGAGAGGAATCCACTCCGTAATATATAAAACAACTGTGGCTGTGAAAATCAAGGTCATAATAATCATTTTCGGCTTATTTGCTTCCACGGCAATATGCGTACTTTTAAACTCGTCGGTTTCGTCGGGCCTATTGCCCCATATCTTTTGACCGAGGCTATAGCCTATAGTAAGACAATAAATACCGCCGAGGATAATAATTATGCCCACAACCGGGGTAAAGTCAAATGTTCTGAACACGCGGTTGCCGGTTTCTTCAAGCAGGCCCTGAGCCGTCATCTGTTGAGTGGACCCCACCAAAGTTGACGCTCCGCCCAAGACACATCCATATGCAATGGGCATTATAATGTTTCTCGGTTTTATAGCTTTGTTGGATCTGCCTATGCCGATAACAATAGGCATGAAAATAGCCAGCACAGCGGAATTGGTAAGGAATGCCGACATGCAGCAAGACGCAAAATACGCCGCAGCAATCAGCTTTTTTTCCGAACCCTTGGACACTTTAACAATCCAATTCCCTATGAAGTCCGCCAGTCCGGTTTCCGAGACTGACTCGCCGATTATCATAACGCCGATGGTCAAAATAACCGTTGCTGAGGAAAATTGACCAAACGCCGTTCTGAAATCACTGACTCCGCTGAGAACCATGACAGTGCACCCCAAAACGGCAGTGGTTGCCATAGGCAATTTATCGATTATAAAAAGAACTATAGTCGCAATAAATATTATCAGGGAAAGTGTAGCTGTATCCATAACGCACCTCCGCTATAACGAATATCTAGATACCTATTAGTGACGGGTGGGGAGACTTTAATTACATTCTTTCCGTTAGTTAAACTAAAACTATGACTGTCCGCTTTGCTCATTATCTTGAATATAAAGTCTGAATTTGCTGGTGCGAGTATAACGAGTGCTATCTTAAATTGTCAATACATATGCTGTGCTTTGGGAAGAAAAATTTTCTTTACATTTGAGTTTTTAAAGTTCTTTAAGTTCTCTTTTTGATTGTCTTCAGCTGAATATTTGACCTATATTACAGCAATCGAGTATAATTAAGCCAATATGAAATACAGCACAAACGGAGGAATTAACATGAGTGAAAATAAGAATATGAGTGTTTTCGAAGCTATTTCGACACGCAGAAGTGTTCGCAACTTTACCGACGAAATTATAAGCTGCGAGACTATGGACGAGCTCATAAGGTTTGGCACAATGGCGGCCTCTGCAAGAAACAAGCAGCCCTGGGCCTTTCTCGTTATGCAAGGCAAAGAAGAAATATTAAAGCACGATGAACCTGCCAAAGCAAAACGGCTTGAGACCCTCCCAATCAACACTCCTTATCACAGGCTGCTCTCGAACCCCGATTACAGAGTATTCCAAAACTCCTCAAACCTCCTGCTAATCTACGGCAACGCAAAGTCTCCCTTCTATGTGAACGACTGCACGCTTGCCGCTGCAAACATCATGCTTGCCGCTCACGGAATTGGCGTGGGAACCTGCTGGATAGGTTTTGCCGCCGAATATTTAAACTCTTCGGAATTTAAGAGCGCATATGGGGTTGAGGACGGATATGAGCTGGTATGCGCAATGACAATCGGCTATCCCGCAAGTGAAATAAAGAAAGTTCCGCCCAGAAAAGAGCCCATCATATTCAACCGCAACCGGGATTAAGCGAAAAATATAAGCTTTTTATGGAACAGATTGGAACAAATATAGCGAAGGCATAAGAGCCCTTCACTATCATCAAAATTTCCGTTTTAATTGGGGTAAAAATGAAGCACGTGTTAAATGTTTTAAAAGAATATGCTTGGATTTTAGCGGCACTTTTTTGTACCGTGCTTTGGGGCACGGCATCGCCGACCATTAAGCTCGGCTATACCATCTTTCCTGTGGACACATCGGAGTCTTTTAACATCATCTTATTTGCGGGCATCCGTTTTGTCGGCGCGGGCATCATCACCCTGCTTATAACTAAGCTCCTTACCGGAGAAAGCCCTGCGCTGAGCAAAAACATGATAGCTCCTATCGTTGTCTTGTCTGTTTTCCAAACCTTTTTCCAATATATCTTTTTATATCTGGGACTGGCTGCAGTTCAGGCATCAGTCGGCGCCATTTTAACCGGCACAAGCGTTTTCTTTACCGTAATTCTTGTTACAATGATTTTCAGAACAGAGCCGCTAACGGGCAGAAAGCTTTTGGCTACTGTTTTAGGTCTTATCGGGATAATTGTGTTGAACATAGGCAAAAATTTCAACTTTCAGTTTCGTCTGAATGCCGAAGGACTTGTTTTAATGTCATCTCTGATGAATGCCCTTGCAAACTTCTTCATGAGCAAATTCGGCAAAAAACATAACCCGCTGGCTTTAACCGGCTATCAGTTCCTGCTTGGCGGCCTGTCTTTGGTCATTATTTCCGTCTTGATGGGAGGCCGTGTAGGCATACCGGATATCCGCGGAATAGGCATAATGTTCTTTTTGATGCTTGTAGCTTCCTTGGCATACGGCATATGGTCTATGCTGCTTAAAACCAAAACCACAAGCCATGTTGTAATATTTCACTCTTTTATTCCTGTTTTCGGAGCTTTCTTCAGCTGGGTTCTGCTTAATGATGACATCTGGAATTGGCGAATTTTAATTGCCCTTGCTTTAATCTCTTTGGGCACTCTTTTAGTGAACTATGTGCCGAAGGAATCTAAAAAGACGGTAGAAAACTAAAAGTCTGTTCTTAAAATGAAAGACATAAAATTATAAATATTTTGCTCGGGGTGTTTTTCGCCCTTTGCAAAACATTTATTCCTTATTATTTTCCATTTTTGCTTTTGATTAGTGTTGAATATCTTAAGCTAAAACCTACTCGGAAAAACTAATCATCTTTGCCCAGTCGATAAACTGCTCTTCGTGTTTGGGATATTCTTCTTCAAAAGTAGCAAACTGCACCATCCAAAACGCATCGGAAACCTTATACAGAACCGTGAAATATTTATATGTGTCTCCCGTATCAGGGTTATTAAATGTATAAGTAATGTTCTTAATGCCGTCAATGTCTCTTACTTCCAAGGGCGAATGTGCCTTATTAACTTCCAAAATCACTTCGCCATATTCTTCGAGGGTATAGTTTTTAAGTCCTTCATAATCGGCAAACGCTTCTTTTAAAGCAAAGACTGCAACCTCTTCGGAAGCATAACAGACCGTATAGCCTTCATATTCAAATTCTTCAAATTCGTTTGTTAAGGTGATGTTCATTCCGGAATTGCTGAAGACTTTGGAATTATCCGGAACCTTAGGACTTTCCGGAGCTTTGGTACTTTCTGCCGGCTTAACGCTCTCTGCAGGTTTGGTGTTATCTGCGGCCTTGGTGTTGCTGCAACCTGACAGAGCCGATATTAAGATTGCTGCAGTCATAACGACTGCCAACACAGACCTGAGTCGCATTTTTCTTTTTGCCCTTTCTTTCATTACACTTTCCTCTTTCTTTTTTAGTTTTATTAGCTATATAAATTATATATGTCTGCAATAAACATTAATTCTCAGCTGCTGTTTCTTATCTGCGCTATTATACCTTATCTCGCAACTTTGGCGCAAGCGACCATATGTTAGAGCTGCTCCGGCAACTGTAGGTTTACAATAGATGTGACACTATAGGGGTAGAAAAAAGCGACAGGTTTCATTAGAATGTTTGTTACCACCAAAAAAGCTAATGAAAGGATCCTATCGCCATGAATAATATAACATATTCACAGCGTTACTTGCCACATGAAATTCAAACACGTCTTCATGCTGTAAAGCTTTATCAAAGTGGGAATTCCGTTGCTTTTGTATGTAGGAGATACAAGATATCAAAATCCTCTTTAATGCGATGGAACAAGAAGTATGATGGGTCTAAAGAGTCCTTGCTTGATAAATCTCATCGGCCCAAATCTCCTCATCCTTCTTCTCACTCTAAGAAAGAAATCAAGTGGATAAAGAACTATCACAGACGAAATCCAAATGCATCCATTTGTGAAATTTATGGAAAGCTTCGGTTAAACAAAGGATATTCAAGACATCCCGGTTCCCTCTACCGTATATACGCAAAGCTCGGATACACAAAACAACCTATCAAATCGACCAAGACCAAATACAAGCCCAAACCATACCAAACTCCGGAGAATATCGGCGAGAAGTGGCAGATGGATGTAAAATTTGTTCCTAAAGCTTGCTATGTTGGAGAGTATGAAAATGCTTTCTTCCAATACACTGTCATAGATGAAGCTTCAAGAGAAAGATTCATTTATCCCTATCGTGAACTCAGTTCATATTCCACCGTAGATTTCATTAAACGAGCTATTGAGTATTTTGGATACAAGCCCAAAATCATTCAAACTGACAACGGCGTTGAGTTTACGCATCTAAAAGACACCAAGCGAATTCATCCGATGGACATACTCTGCTCAGAACTTGACATAGAACACAAACTTATACGCCCTCGAACTCCACGACACAACGGGAAGGTGGAACGCAGCCACAGAATAGACCAAGAAAGATTTTACAATCAGCTTAAGTTTTATTCGTATGATGACTTGAAAACACAGATGAAGCGTTATTTATACCGATACAACAATACACCAAAGCCAATACTCGCTTGGCGGTCTCCTCTGGAACAAAGAGCTAAATTAGAACTATGTTTTAATGATACCTTAGTCAACTTTTAGGAATACTTTTTTTGGTGTCACATCATTTACAAAACTACACCATATGTTAGAGCTGCTCCGGCAACAAACTCGGAGCATGGTATAATTTGTTTTTCTTTTCCATAAAGCTCCGAGTCTCAGCCATCAGATCTCCAAAACATCTCCACAGGAAATTTTAAATGATTATCAGACCTTCGAAGCTTCTATAGATGAAGGAATTTATGGAGAGTTGGATCTTTTAAACTGCTTAAAGCGGCGAAACTCCGAGGGATGTGCAGCCCCCAAAACGATGCAGGATCAAATCCAAGTTTTTTAAAAAAATTAAACCCGCTTTAAGTGTAAAAAAATAGAAAAGTGAACGTTTTCTTATTTATGTTACACAGAGCGGATTTTGTGGTAATATCTAATGGATTAACACAAAGAGAGGATTATTTGTGAGACAGACACTGGCAGTAATAGTAGGTTTTTCTTTTATTCCTATTTTGACAAAGAAGAAGGTGCCCATTGCCTATTCAATTCTTATCAGCGCCTTGGTTATGATGCTTATTCCAAGTCTGGGCTTGGATGTCATAGGACAAATCTTTAAGTCCACAATGCTGGAGCCGAAAAAAATCGGACAATACCTGATAGTTTTGGAAATCGGAATCTTGGGAACCCTCCTCAAAAATTATGGGTTTATAGAAATAATTATTGATAAGCTCAACAAGGTGGTAGCCAATAAGAAGCTCCAGCTTATGTTTTTACCTGCCTTGATAGGCCTTTTGATGGTGCCCGGAGGAGCGATTATTTCTGCCCCCTTTATTGACAAGATTGGCGATGAATTGGTTGTTGAAAAACCCAGGCGGGCAGTCATAAATATGATTTTCCGTCACATTTCAATGCACTTTATGCCATATTCCAGTTCTTTTTTACTCATAGCATTGTTGTTGCCCCAAGTCAGCGTTTACAAGGTAATAGGTTTAAATATTATATATGTAATTATTTACGCAACTCTCGGATACTTCACCTATATAAGAGACATCAAAGACGAAAAGCCGCGAAGCAGAGAAGATTCTGCAATAAAGAACTTTTTGCAGCTGGCTCTATATACATTGCCAATATATTTTGCCGTAATTTTAAATGTTGCGTTTAAAACTCCCTTCCATATAGGAATTTTGGCAAACATTTCAATTCTTTACCTTTTAAAGTCTGAAAAGACTTTTATAAAAGACTTTATTAAGGGAATTAATATAAATGTATTTTTGACAATTTTCGGCGTCTATTTGATTCAGGCTACCATAAGCAGTTTTCCTGAATTTAACAGGATGCTGGAATCTTTTCTCTCCAATCCCGGCGCCCTAATTCCTGCCATGATAGGAATATCCGCATTTTTCGCACTGGCCACCGGTTTTCAGCCGGCAGCTATGGGAGTAATCCTCCCTGTAATAGGCGGCATTTCTTTGTCTGTGGGAAGAATGACAGCCTTGTCCCATATTGCCTTTACTTGGAGTTTTATAGGATATTTCTTTTCACCTATACACCTCTGCCAGCTCTTTACCGCAGAATATATGAGAGTAGATAATGCCTCCCTATATAAAGAATATTCAAGATTTATTGTAATCTTGATTATAGCTACTATCGTTGAAAGTTTTATCTTGCTTGCGATTTTCAAATAAGGTTTTATACTTGACTCTATAGAAATATAGATTCCCTATAAAAGGCATATATCAATATCATTCATTTACTAGGGCTTTTTCTTCTGCATCCTTTTCATATATATGTGTGTAATAGAAAAATCCCGCCAATATATATATCACTGCCGGAAGCACAAGGTGCAATCTTGCGTCAATCTGTGTTAAATAACAACCGATAGCCGCACCTATCATGAATCCCAGTATTTTAAATATCAAAACCAAAAAAGGGCGTACATCACTCTTTTTACCTCGCATCATCCTGCCGAGACATACAGCCGCATCGGTGAGATAACCCGTAATATGGCTGCTTCTTGTAGTTATGCCTTCGTATCGAACGAGAAACGCATTCTGATTGCCCATAATAAAGGAAATAGTCGTATATCTGATAAAAATATCCTCTATAAAATAATGAATAATAAAAAGTAAAATGCCGTCGATAATGAGCAATGTCCCAAACTTTTTGGAAAATCCCGCATCGTACTCATAAAATAAAAATCCCGATAAAACACCGCCTAAAAAGAAAGCCGCGACAACCCCAATCAAACTCACTGTCTGAAGTGGGATATCTTTATAAAAACTGATGGCAATCTGGGTCAGATTCCCGGTATGGTGTGAAATGGAATAAGAGTACAGAATTATAGACGATGAGTTGAGATATCCTGAAGTAAACATCAATAAAACCAGCCAGAAAAAAATCTTGTGTTCTAATTTGATCTTCATCTTTAATAACTCCTAAGAATTTGCACTTCCGGTGAAGCTCTTGATATAAATTATAGTTATATTATATAGTATCTTTTTGTAAAATTAAATACACTTATGCTTTCAAAAATGGCTGCTTAGAGGAAATGAATCGGTATTTTCCGGCTTTCATCATGTCGGATTATTCATTTCCCCTTTATATCCTGTGTTATTAAACGGTTTTCTCAATTATTTTTGTTGCTTGAAAAGTGAATGCTTCTACAACGTATTAAAAATCATAGTGCGCCTAAATTATATTATCAAGAGTTTTGCCGCTTTGCTATCTTACTTTTTTGGATTTATTTTTTCGCAAGCCAGCCTCTAAAAAGACCGCCCTTAAAGAGTGAAATAATTATAAAGAACAGATTGGCAAAGGGGATAAAAATAAAAGAAGGAATCAAAGCACGTGTGTAGTGTTTTCCAAAAAAGCCGCCCTTGCTGATAGCTGTTCTCATCCTTATGAGAAAGAACAAAGCCCCTGCGTTAAAAAACAAAAGCAGTCCGGCGTTTTTTAAAAAAGTCAAAAGAACTCCTGTGTGCAAATAATTCCCTGTCTGTACGCCGATTATTATAAGCTGAATAGAAAAAACAGCTGCCAGAACCATAAAAATTATTCGCGTAACATTCAGCATTACACCTCCGCCGACACCCACTCCGCCGCGCCAGTTAATTTCCGCTCTAATGCAAAAGTTTTCAATCACCCGCATAAGCGGCTCGTTCTGCCGCCCTTCTATGAAACCGTTGTTGGCAACACAATAGAGATTGGGGTGCAAATTATTCTCCAAAAAGAACTTTTCCGCCTCTTCTAAAAAAGCCAAAACATGAGAAGGGGGGCCGTCGACATATAAAGGAAGACAGAGCACTATATTTGCCGCACTTTTAAGCTCTTCGAAAATACCCTCATAATCTTTTTTACTTCTAAGTTTTTTTGTAAGCTTTTCGCCCTTTACAAACAGACGCAGTATGAATGCAAGGTACGACGATGAGCTGAAATTCTTTTTGGGACTGCAGTTTATAAACACCGTTTTCATACAGCACTCTCCGCTTCCGAAGCCGAGTCAAAAAACAGCACATCGGACTCTTTGTATCCGTAGTTAATGGCGTTTCTTTTTGCCATGTAAGCGAATGTTGCTTTTTCCTTTTTCGCAATATCGCCATATACAAGCACCTTAAAAAGAGAATGCTTTCCATAGCGCAGTACGTGGTGCACCTCCCATGCTCTGTATGTGAAAAGCGGCGTAGAGGCTCCTATTGTTCTATCCAACACGGTTTTTATATTTGTACTGTAAGAGCCGTAAAGGTTTTTTGTGATGACGATAAGCTCGTCCGCTCGCCCCAAAATGCGGCATGTCTGCTGCAGCTTATCCTTCATAAAGCATTCCGCCGGATGCTTTGCCCAACAGCTGAAACAGCCTTGACAAGGGGCATATTTCCCGTCCGCTTCAACAACTGCATCGCATTTTGCTGAAAGCCGTTCGCTGTATGAAGAATCCAAATCGTGTAAGATTACCTTCAAAACATTTCCCCCTCCTCATATTTTAAGCGAGCATAGACGTCTTGCGGCATCTAATAATCTTTTTCACATTCTATCACGAATATGAACTGTTGTTCATAAAATATAATTATAAGCTTTGCAAAATTTCTGCACTGATGTGTATTGAGGCGTTAGTCCTGATGTCAACCTGCTTTTAAATGGCTTTCACCTTTTTGATATTAAAACCACTGTCTCCACATGCGTAACTGTCCAAACTTATTACTGCGACAAAGCTCTTTCGAAGAGAATAAAACATTCGTCTGCAACCTCTTCCCAAGATAGTTCCCCAACAAAATAGGATTGGTTTACAAAATTGTTCCATGCCGACTTCATAATCTCACTGCTGGAAACATCGTGCATTATAGAACTATAGTTCTCAAGCTGAGATTTCGTTCCTCGCTTATTACTCGTATTTACAATGGCCTTTTTCAAAACAGACAAATCGAAGTGCCCTTCTTTTGTCAAAAGGTAGACGTCATAAAAATCTCTCATTCTGGTATTGGCCGTTCCTCTGGCAAACATTGTTTCCAACTTTTCTGCAAGCAAGGTTTCTAAATTATAAGTCATCAGCCGGATACTGCGTTCTTCAAACATCAAATGATAGTCATAAGAAATTGCCCGCGGTGTAATAACATCTCCCGTTGATAAATCAATTCTGATAGCCTGACGAATTCCGTCGAAACTTCCCTGAAGCGCAAAACGAAACCCCGAATAATCGTGTTCATCCATAATCTTTGTGATTTTAGAAATGACAAAACTCACAGAGTCGTCAACCGGCGTCTCCGAAATTTCCTGTATAACTTCTGTCGCTTCTTCTTGATTGAGCAGAATACCCTTTACAGTGGAATCAATGTCCATTGTCGAACGCAAATCTAGCCCAACAAGAGAAGCGATTAGTAGTCCCCCTTTTAAAATAAATCTCTCCTTGTAAGGAGATTCAGAAATGCGCTCTAAAAATCGCTCCATGAAAAAACTGCGGAGATAACTTTGCGACTTCAGACTGTCTCCTTTTGTGAATTGCTCAATCTTTGCCTTCAATTGCCTGGAATTGCGAATCATAAGAGGACCTCCATGTATTTCCTCATAATGTCTTCAATATTAAAAATCTTAGCATATTGCATCAACAAAGGAATATCTTTATCTCGCCGTTCAAAGTAAAGCTTGAAGGCATACTGAAAAATTTGAATGTCCGTATTCTCTTTGTTTCGAAGCAAATCACAAACAGCTCGCTCCTTATTATATGAGACAACCATGTTATCAAAAGGCGTAGAAAGTTCCGTTTTTCCTAATAAGAACTTCTTTTTATCGAGTTGAAAGACTCGAATCTGGCGCCGACGCAGATGAGCAGCATTATATCCACGAGGAGCGGATACAGTAATCTCGAAAGGCTCTCGCTCCATAAGATTATTTAAAAACAAAGCCGTTTCATGCGAAAAACAAACTTGCCTATTTAATGAGCTGATAACATAGAGTTCATCATCCCATGCGTCTTCCGTTTTGTATAGTCCCCTTGCCACACGAACTAACTTATGCTTTTTCGCAAAGTCATAGAAATAGGGAGCCGAAATGTCTAATGCCAAAGCATCGCTTGTTCTGATATATCCGTTTCCTTCTTCCAACAGTTGGACAATTTGATCTATTTTTTTCAACTTACTTCACCTCCACGCTACAGATTCTATCATTTTGTAGCGCAAACGTAAAGTGATTTTTATATACATTCTTCAAAAACACCTATTCGTGCTAATATCATGATCTAAATTAGCACAAAAATGAATTCAATCAAACTCATCCATATCAGTTTTAATCTCGATATGCTTGCAAACATCATGTTTGGACAAAATGGCGCTTGCCTTCACATAACTGCTTCTCGGAAACATATCAAAGGCTTGAGGTCCACCTGCTCTTTTCACAAAGATTTTATTATCTCTTTTATATAAGCAATCACTTCCGGCGTCGTCAGGTAGTTTTCGTGCTTTACCCCTTCAAATATCTTCAGATTTGCAGAGCTGTAGCAAGAGGCCACTTTCTCCTGAAGCGCTGTGGAAAGTGTTGCATCGGCGTCCGATCCGATTACAGTTACCGGGCAGCTCGTATCTTTAGCGTACTCATTAAGCTGAATGTTGTTCTTGATAAATACCTGCAGCGGTCCCCAATAGATTGGAAGAATTTTATTGTACATATCCGCGCTTGTCCGATAGCCTGCCAATAGTATCAGCTGCCGGCAGCTCCTCACACTTGCAAGGTATGCCGCCATACCGCAGCCATAGCTGTGCCCCATGACAAGAACTTCTTTCTCGGGGTATTGCTCTGCCGCCCAGTCATAGAGTTCTTCCGCAGACTGTTTCATGGTATTGAGGTTCATTTTCCCTCGGCTGTCCTGCGTTCCATAGTAATCGACAGAAATAAAAGGACAGTCATAATATCCTCCGTACATCCCCGCCGTATTGTAGGCGATATACTCAGACCCGCCGAAGCACAGAATAATCTTGTCCGATTCCTGATCAAGATTATATCCGTATCCCGTCAAAGCACCATTAAACTCGATCTTTTCCGGGGCAAATTTCACTTCCTTCTTCGTTTTATCTCCCTTATAAAACGAATATGAAATCGTTTGGATAACCGTATCTCCCAAAAAAAGGATGACGAGCGCCCACATTATTATTTTAAGTATGATGTAAACTGCACTCATTTTTTTATCCTTCATCGCCGGTCTCCACGGTATATAATCATTCTGTCGCTCCTGCCGAGCAATTAAGCTGCCAAGCTTTTTTGCAAGCCGTAAATGTGCTGTTATTTCTTATATGTAATCACCATAGACTTCGACAATTTCTTCCCAATCAAATATATAAGCCGCCCTGCAAATCGCTTTCCCGGAGTTAAGGGTATTCCCGGTGCATATCTCATACCATGGTACTGCGGCCAGAAATTGTTGTCCTCCGTGGGGTATTCTTCTTCCCCCTTGTTTCCGACGCACATCGCTTGGAACAGATTGAAGGGGATAAGAACTCCGATACCGGGCGTGTGCATTTTCCCCGACTTAACGTCAAGATAAAACCGTTTTGCGATGTCATAAGTCTTTTTCAAATCTTTTTTGCTCGGTTTATATGCATTCCAGCTCAGCGCCGTTACGGGCAGCTGATAGCATTTATTAAACCCCCAGCCCTGCAAAGTGGCTGCCAGGGCCTTTGTCGTGCTGCCTGCAGAAACGCCTCCGGTAGTGGAAATGATAAGCGCTTTCTTTGTAAAATATCTCGGACGATGTATCATAAATGCCAGATGATCCGTAAAGTTTTTCATTATCCCCGGCAAATGCCCCTGATAGCACGGCACGGAAAAAATAACCGCATCGCTCTCTTCTATCATATCCATTATAGGCTGAATAATCCTGTTATGCGGGCAGGTTTTGTGTCCTTTGCGAAAACAATTGCTGCATCCCGTGCAGAACGGAAGTCCGATATCCGATAAATGTATCTCTTTAAATAATATATTTTCATCAAATTCAAGCAAAAACCGCTTCGCTTCTTCCGTCAAAAGCCAAGTGTTTCCCCTATGAGGCCCACCATTCATAATTAATATCTTCATAACCGTCACCTTTAAAAATTCTGATTAGTCTCCGTGCGCTATTTTCCCCTCCGCTTGTTTTAAGCGAGCATAAACGCTGTGTAGCGCATAATAATACCCTTCAGATTTTATCACGAATCTGAAAGGTTTATTAAAAATGTAATTATGTGTTTTGTAAAATTTCTACAGATTTAAGGGCTTTGCAGATAATTTTAACTTTTTGTTTTAGTCGTTTTCAGCGCATAAATACTTCCCCTTAAAAGCAGCCGCTTTTTAAGGGGAAGTATTTATTTTTAAGGGAATCTCAAGTTATTCTGCAATAGTATGTGTTTTTTCCGACGCCGAAGCGCTTTATTTCACCGGACTCAAGCAGCTTTCGCAGTGCGCCTTCAACAGAGCTTAAACTCAGCGAAGGGCAAAGTTCCCTAATATCCTGCTTGGTAAAATGTCCTATCTTGTTCTGCGTTGCAAGCCTGACTGTTTCGAGCGCGGGCAGTTTTGTCTCGACCAGCTCGAAGCGTACTTCAAAGTCTCTATATGCGGCTAAAATAGTACCCAGCAAATACTTTATAAACGGAAGCTTATTGTCGGCTCCTTCATACCAGTCAATCTGCGATTTTAAAAGCGAATCGTAGTAGAGCTCTTTATTTTCAGCGATCTTTGCTTCGAGTGAAATATACTTGCCAACATAAAACCCGTTTCGGTAAAGAAGAAGCGTTGTGAGAAGTCTGCTCATGCGGCCGTTGCCGTCGTTAAACGGATGTATGCACAAAAAATCGTGAATAAACACCGGAATTGCAATAAGCGGCTCTACTTCCATATTGCCGATAACGCAATTGTACTCTTCGCAGATTCTGTCTAATGCCTCCGCTGTCTCGTAAGGGGCAAGAGGAGTGAATAGGATTTCCGTATGTCCATCGGGATATGTCGCGCTGATGTAATTCTGCACGGTTTTCGTACGTCCTGCCAAAGGATTGTTCATATGGCTGTAAAGTATTTTGTGCAGCTGAAGAATATAGTTTTGCGTAATCGGAATAGCATCAAAGTTCTCGTGGATAATTCCCAACACATCCCTATAGCCTACAATCTCCTGTTCGTTGCGATTTCTCGGAGTTGTTTTTTCACCGACAAGCTGCCTTATTCGAGTGCCAGTTGTTACGATACCCTCAATGGCATTGGATGCTTCGGTACTCTGAACCTTTGCAATATCGACCAGCTTTTCAAGCTCTTCGGGTCTTTGCTTTAAATAGAGTTCCTGCTTGCCCGCTTCTTTATATATGGCGGCAACAAGCCCGAGGACTTCCGAATCCCATTTTTTATCTTTAATTTTGCTGTAGTTAAATTCTCTCATTCCCTCATCTCCCACACTATTCCCTTAAATAATAGCATAAATTAAGGGCAAGTCAATACGTTTAAGGGAACTTGCCATTATTTTTGTCCTAGTTATAAGTGAAAGCGAGTTGCCGAGGATGAACAGAGTTGTTTTGATTCAAACCGTCATCGCGACTGTGTTTGTTTTGTACACGGCATGTAGATTTTTAACTTTCCTATTTCAAAAGAAATAAGCATAAACGGCAATCCCCCTCTTGGTCGATTGACCAAGAGGGGGTGTGTTTATAAGCTTGCTTATTTGGATAGAAATAAAAATATTATTCCGTTGTGTTTATGGAATGCTCTCACAGTTCCGCATTAATTAATTCCAGTTCATGGCGGAACAATTTTGCTGTACAGCTTTGGATTTTAATGTTCCGTAAACAAAGAGCTTATACATGAGCGTCTCCATAATTTTTAACAATGCAAATTGGGCTGTATAGCTCAAAGTGCTGATGTGGACACTTTTTTAAATTAGTATTAATAGGGTTCTTGTTAATACATTTCTTCGTAAATATATTTTTTTATTCCTTCAAAAGTTGACTTTGTCTTAGTAATTGTTGCTAATGACCTATTATCATTTCCTAGTTTAACAATAAATGTTTTTATTATATTAATCGCTAATCTTAAGTCATCGTTGCCTTTCTGTTTGTTTTTTTTAACTAAAGTTCCCATCGTAAATAAAATTAATATATCAGAAGTAGTTAAAAACTGATATTCATCTATAGCACTTTCTTCAATTCCTAAATAATTTAATATTTCATCGTTTGTTCCATTCCTATATTGTCTGAACTTTTTAATGACCTCTTTAATTTCCCAGTATATATCTACTATTTCTTTAAATCGAACTATTGTCAGTTTATTTAAGACACTATTTATATGTTTATCATCTTCAAAAAGCTCAGAAACTCTTAATTTAGCTAAGTATGCCTTTGAGGGTGCATAGTTATATGCTGTGTAAATTTGTATTAATTTTTCGGCATCAACTAAGTTCTTTTTGTATTTATCTATGTGTCCTTGCTGTTTAAGTGTATCGAATTCATTGTATTTGAGCTCTAAGAAATATGGAATGAGTGTATTTTTTTCTACTTCTTCCTGTAATTTTTTGAGTCTATCATCATTACTAATGCTAAATGCATTAAACATTTTTGTTTGAGTGTTTAGTGTGCCAACTGTTTTGTTTAACAACCCTTGCTCATCTTTTGCTATTTCTATTATTCGTAACAAAATATACGATTCAGAAAACTCGTCTATACTTGTTGCATTATCTAACACTTCTAATATAGAACCTACCGTTTGTGCACCATTAATAATACTTGATGATTTTAAGTTCAACCTTGTAAGATTAATGTTCACCTTTTTAGCTACAATTGTAATGCCGTTGTTTAGTAAGAAAAAATTCTCCGGCTCTGTTGTTAATGTTCTACGAATTCCTTTCGTTACTTCTGTTCTAGAATTATAATATCTTACATTTGATTCAAAAAGTCTTTCTCTATAATCTTTAACAGCACAATAAAGCTCTTTAACAGAAGTTACAGCATTATATGTAATATAATTTTCATGTTGAAATCGTCCTATTTGAGCGCTTGGGGTAGCTTCTATTTGCAGGTCTGGAAACTTTCTTTCTACTTTTTCAGCATACAGCTCCATTATTTCTCTTGCACCCCAAACCTCAGATGTGCATTCATTTAAAACTGCATATTCGATTTTTTGTGAAAACACTTGCAACTTTTCTTTTATCCTTGAAGAATTTACACTAGTATAGCGAATATTCCATAATTTAATGGTGTATCCTTCAAGCTCTCTAACTTCTAGAGATTTGTCTATTAATTCTTTGTTCCAGTTGTTTTCATTTAATTTTTGTTCTTTTAAAAATTCTAATGTTCCAGTTGTTAATAGAGATATTTCTTTATCCTCATATCCTTTATCTATCGTATCTATAGAGTTTGGGAATTTAAATTGTAAAAAATGTAAAACTACAGGTTCTTCAGTTCTGTCTATGTATAATGCATCAATTCCATTGTCACCTCCTCCATCCGTTATAGCTTCTATCGCTAATTGATCATCGATGTTAAACAAGTTTTTAACTATAAAATGCCCAAAAGCGGCGGATTCATTAGCATAGCCATGTGTATCGACTATGCTTTGTACCTGAGCTTTAATTTTCTCATACCCTGTTTCTAATTTTGTAGCCATAATATACTCCTTAAATATATTTTAATTAAATAAAGACATAAGTATTTAGAATATCTTTATTGTTATTGCTATAACTATTTTCAATCACCCCGAGCTTTCTTTTAACTTGGACAATGCAAATCAAAATCTCTATATTTTTCTAAACTCCTGCCCATTATTTCTTCGCATATCGTGTTCTTTTAAAACACAATTGCAACTGATTTATCTTAAACTGTTCCCTTCTCATTCTATTAATCCAAGTTCTGCTTAGATTCGCAACGAAAAACATTAATATCATCAGAATAGGCAAATATATCAAATATCAACCTAGAGTTTATCTAAGTTTTTCCAGCCGATACAGGTCTTTTTTATCCGGTTTTGTGACATTGTTTTTATAATTATATCTCATGCTTCTGTAAAACTCCAACATTATATTCAGTCGAATTTCTGCTTTTCATTCGGTCATATTTTGATTTTCGGCAAAGAAAGCAAACGAATCATTTTAAAAGCCTTATATATGCAATAGTAAAACAGCGCGGTTAAAAAGTAAAGCAAATGTACTAAAACTTTGATTCATAATTTTCAATATTTGTGCATAAAAATGCATTGTATTTTATTTGAAAATAGGTTATGATGTTGCAGCACCGAAAACAACGGTGTAAATACAGGTGTTTTATGGGACTCAAAGCAGAAAACGGGCTCTCAGCAGATAGTTTACTAAATTTAGCGTGTATAAATATTCAGCGCCGCATGAATGAGAGCCGCTCAAGCAAAAAATCTTTAATTCACAAGTAAATTCCAATACCGGTTACTCTTACACTACAGTTATCCGTTGTAGTAACACTATAAAAATTTTTTATCTGATTAGGAGTAGACTCATGACAAAAAAAATAGTTATTATCGGTGCGGCAGGCCGCGATTTTCACAACTTCAACACTGTCTACAGAAACAATCCCAACTACAAAGTTGCGGCTTTCACCGCCGCCCAGATTCCCAACATAGCCGGCCGCCGTTATCCTGCGGATCTCGCAGGCTCCCTATATCCCGAAGGGATACCGATTGTTGAGCAAAGTGAGCTTGCCGAACTCATCAAAAACGAAAACATCGATGAGTGCATTTTTTCTTATAGCGACATTCATTATCAAAAACTTATGAACCTCGCCGCTCTTGTCAATGCTGCCGGCGCCGACTTTACACTCCTCGGCCCCAAGGCAACGATGATTAAAAGCAGCAAGCCCGTCATTGCCGTTTGTGCAGTGCGGACAGGCTGCGGAAAGAGCCAGACCTCCCGCAAAATTGTTGAGATTTTAAATGAAAAAGATCTGAAGGTCGTCGCTGTGCGCCATCCCATGCCCTATGGCAATTTAAGCGAACAGAAGGTACAGCGTTTTGCCACGATAGACGATCTGGCAAAGCACTCCTGCACCATTGAGGAAATGGAGGAGTATGAGCCCCATATCGTCCGCGGCAATGTGATTTATGCGGGCGTCGATTATGAGGCAATTCTGCGCGCCGCCGAAAACGACCCGGCAGGATGCGATGTGATTCTCTGGGACGGAGGAAACAACGACTTCTCCTTTTATACACCCGATTTGATGATTGCAATCGCAGATCCGCTCCGCCCCGGTCATGAGGTCTCATATTACCCCGGCGAGGTTGTCTTGAGAACGGCAGATGCCGTGGTGATTAACAAAATCGACAGCGCCGATTATAAGGACATAAATACAGTCCGCGAAAATATTAGAAAGGTGAACCCGAACACAACTGTTATCGACGCGGCAAGCACCCTTTCTGTTGACGACATATCCGCAATAAGCGGCAAGCGCGTTCTCGTTATAGAAGACGGGCCGACACTGACTCACGGCGAAATGAAAATCGGCGCTGGGGTTGTTGCGGCACAGCGCTTCGGCGCAGCCGAGTTGGTGAATCCGCGTCCATATGCAGTGGGAAAACTCAAAAACACCTTCCAAAGCTACCCTGAAATAGGAACGGTGCTGCCGGCCATGGGATATGGCGACGAGCAGATGAAAGACCTTGCCGCAACGATTGACGCCTGCGACTGCGACAGCGTTATCATTGCAACGCCTATTGACTTAAAGCGTGTCATCGAAATCAAAAAGCCCTGCGTTAAGGTTGAATATCAGCTTCAGGAAATCGGCCAGCCGAATCTTGAAATGGTACTCGATGATTTCTTAAAGAAAATTAAATAAGCTCAGAAGCTTCACAGAAAAAGGGCTCCATATATTTATATGCTGAACAGTCGGGCTCTCCGCAAACATCGGAGAGCCCTGACTGTTTTTTGCAATGTTTTCTAAAACTTATGCTTTAATTTTCTAATAAAGCTTAGAAAAATCTGCTGCGCTTAATTCTTCCTTTCCAAGTTCTATCCATATATCCTTGTCAGCTTTGAGTTTGGACAACAGGACATCTCGGGAGTAATTAAGCCGCTTTTATCGGGTCGGCAATATTTCCAGCCAGTATCCGTCCGGGTCTTTAATAAAATATATGCCCATTTCGGGATTTTCGAAGCAGATGCAGTCCATTTTTTTATGCAGTGCGTGCGCGGCTTCGAAATCGTCTGTCTGAAACGCCAGGTGGAATTCCTCGTCCCCGAGATTATAGGGTTCGGGATGGTCTCTGAGCCAGGTGAGCTCCAGCTCAAAATCGCTCTCTTCGTTCCCCAGATACACAAGGATAAACGAGCCGTCTTCCGCTGTTTTGCGGCGTTTTTCCTTAAGCCCCAGCGCCTCATCATAGAACTTAAGCGAGCGCTCCAGGTCGGTTACATTGTAGTTTTCGTGAATCATTTTGAATTTCATAATATATTCCTCCTCTTTTATATTTCCCAATGGGTTTCTTTTGCAGTATCAAGCAAAATCGTTTTCGATTCCCGCGAGACGGGAAGCTCTTTAAACCTGCTCACAACGCTTTTGTCCTCACAGAAGTGCATCGGCAGCACATACCGCGGACGCAGAGTAGACAGAATAAGCGCCATGCCCTTCCAGTAATTTTCCTCGAGCCTGCTGTCTAAAACCGCAAAGGCGACGTCGATAGGCGTACTCGCAAGCTTTTTTATCTCGCGCTTGAAAACGGTCTCTTGCTCATTGAGCCATTCCGGGTCTTCGCCGGGCCAGTCCCACCAATGAAGGTCTCCCGCATAAAAGAGTGTTTCGCAAGCGGTTTTAACGAGAAACGCAACGCCCTCGTCGGTTGAAATAAGCGTTTCCACCGAACCAAGCCCTTCAATCTCATATGTCCTCTCGGCATCCAAATACTGAATATCGCGGTCGTCCGGCACGGCAGGATTTCCTTTTATATCAAACGACAGAAGATATTTAGTTCGCTTGTGAACATCGGCAAGAGAAAAAATTGCGGGGTTAAAATGATCCTCGTGAGCGTGGCTCGCAAACACAAAAAGCGGCTTTTCTTTCGGCTTCTCTGCTAAAAACGAAAGGTCTCCGTAATAATAGTCAAACAGCAGCAATACGCTTTCGCTTTCAACAAAAAAACCGCTGTGTCCCAAAAAATCGATTTTCATGGACAAATTACATTCCTCCTTTTCCGACAAATCGGAATTGTCTTTATTTTTTTAAGTTTTCTCCAAAAAGCTCGAGTTGTTCCGCCATAATGCCATTTTATCGTCAATCTTCGGCTTAAGATAGCCCTGTCAACTCTCAATTGAGGCATGCCCTCTTAGAGCACGCCTCATTAATTCTTATGCTGAATTATAATAAAGCAAATTTTATTATTTAGTTTTTATTGGAACAAACTCCAGTTTCAGCTGCATGCCTAATCCTTCAGCTAATTTTTTTACCATATTAAGGCTAGGATTCCTTGTTCCACCCTCAATTCTGCTAATATCAGCCTGTGTAATGCCGGTTCTGGCCGACAATTCCTTTTGTGTAATGTTTAATCCAATTCTTGCGTCTATCATTGCTTGAATAATATCATATTCAGGCTGCAACGCATCATATTCAGCTTTTACTTCAGGATTCTGAAGCGCCTTCTTTTTATAATCATTGTAGTTGCTCATTAGTCATACCTCCGTTCATAATCGGCTTTATATTTTTTCGCAAGCTCTATTTCCGACTTTGGAGTCTTCTTTGTCTTCTTTATAAACCCATTTGTCAATATTGCCTTTTTGCCAACAACAAAAAATATAAAACTCTTGTAATATCAGTTCCCAGTTGCGTTCTCAGCTCGAATATTCCGTCTTCAATAAGTTTAGAATGGGGTTCTCTAAGTTTAGAACCATTTGCTTCTAATAAATCAATCGTTCTAATTGTCTTTGCTAAAAGCTTAGGTTCTAGGGAATCAAGGAATTCTTGAACCGGAAGTCTCCCATCTTCAGTGTCGTAAAAACTAATCTCATACATTCCTGTTCCTCTTCTCATCACCTTAATAATATGTCGTATTCGACATATTATCAATAGCCTTCAACATCATATTTGTATTTTTTTGGTTTTTTCCTTATCCATCATTTTAAACGAGATTTCTATAAACTGCTTAAAACGCAGGATTTTCACTGATTCACTGTTTTATATCAACACCACACACATATATATCACATTCTCGGGAATATATTAAAAAAGGCAAGTTTTTCTATCCAAAGCTTTAAAGCATTTTTATTTCGCCGGAGTATACCCTGCCGAACTCCGCATCCACGGTCACTTTTTCTCCGTCTTTTATAAGCTTTGTCGCATCTTTTGCGCCCACAATTACGGGAATGCCTAAGCGGAGTCCGACTTTTGCGGCGTGTATTGTAATCCCGTCCGATTCGGCAACTATAGCGGAAGCTTTTTCCATCATTTCCATCATATCTTTATTAGTGCTTGAAGCTACGAGTATGTTGCCTTTTTGGAACATTTGAGCTGTCGTTTCAGCGTTTACTATTTGCGCTTTGCCGAAAACCTTGCTGTTCCCCACTCCTATGCCTTGAACAATAATCTTGGTGGCGATATGAACTTTTATTAAGTTTGTGGTGCCGGATTTTCCCACAGGAACTCCCGCCGTTATTACCACCAAGTCACCGTCTTTTATATGTCCTTGCAATACTGCCTCGTCTACAGCGCCTTGTATCAGGTCTTCGGTGCAGCTTGCGTCAGCGCCTTTTATAGGTATTACTCCCCACAGAAGATTTATCTGCCTATAAGCCTTTTCGCTGTTGGTTGATGCAATTATAGGAGATGCAGGTTTGTAAGATGATACCATACGCGCAGTGTATCCGCTTGCCGTTGCCGTTACTATAGCTTTCGCTTTCAAATCCGATGCCGTAGTGCAAGTGGCGTGTGAAATTGCATTTGTTACTGTTAGCTGCTTATCCAGTTTTCTGTTGTGAAGGTTGCCGTCATAATCTATTGTGCTCTCTGCAGCGTGCGCGATTCTGTTCATGGTTTCCACCGCTTGTACAGGATAGTTTCCCGCAGCTGTCTCTCCCGAAAGCATTATCGCATCCGTACCGTCGAATATTGCGTTTGCAACGTCCGTCACTTCCGCTCTCGTGGGTCTCGGATTTCTTATCATGGAGTCCAGCATCTGTGTAGCTGTGATTACGGGCTTTGAACTTTTGTTGCAGGCTTTTATAAGTTCTTTTTGCAATATAGGCATCTGCTCCGTCGGTACTTCCACACCGAGGTCTCCCCTGGCTATCATTATTCCGTCGGCAACATCAAGAATTTCCTTAATATTGTCTACGCCTTCCTGATTTTCTATTTTTGCTATTATTTTTATTTTTTTCCCGCCGTTATTTTCAAGTATTTCTTTAATTTCGATTACATCGCTGGCTTTCCTTACAAACGATGCCGCTATATAGTCTATGTCGTTTTCTATACCGAATATAATATCGCTTTCGTCCTTGGCTGTAATAGCGGGTAAATTTATCTTGACATTGGGAACATTAACGCCTTTTTTGTTATTTATAACACCTGAATTTATAACTTCACAGACCATATCTTTTTCGCTGAGTTCTTTGACCGAGAGCTCTATAAGACCGTCGTCGATAAGTATTCTGTCTCCGACGGACACATCTTTTACAAGCTCCTTGTAAGTTATCGTGCATCTTTCCTTGTTTCCTATAACATCATCCATAGTTATAGTAAAGGCTTGACCCACCTCAAGTCTTATGTCTTTTTCTTCAAAATCCCCTGTCCTGATTTCAGGGCCTCTTGTGTCTAAAAGTATGGCTATAGGCGCGCCTTTTTCATGCCGCACTTCTTTTATTGTGTCTATTCTCTTCTTGTGTTCTTCATGTGACCCATGCGAAAAATTGAGCCTGCATACGTCCATACCTGCATCTATCATTTTGCCGAGAGTTTCCCTATCCTCGGACGCAGGGCCTATAGTACAAACTATTTTTGTTCTTATAAATTCGTTAATCATTTTATTTCTCCCTAAACTTTCAATAAAACAGATGTTTGTTTTGCATACATTCTTATTATATAAATCTGTCTTCAACTTGCAAGTTAAACCGAAGTCAGTTTTTTGTATATTCAAAGATTATTATTGCAGGAGAAAAGCTCTCTTTGCAAGAAATTGAATGCTTTCATTGTAAATAAAAAACGGTATAATGTAGAAAAACGGAGGTGTTAAAATGTATAAAAAAATTGATGCTGCCGCTGATTATATTAAGAAACACTACGACGGAAAAATTGACATAGCCATAGTATTGGGCTCCGGCCTGGGACCGATTGCAAGCGAGATTGAAAATCCGATTGAACTCAACTATAGCGATATCCCATATTTCCCCGCTCCGACATTGGAGGGGCACGACGGCAAACTTATCATAGGTAAAATAAACAATCAAACGGTTATTGCCATGAAAGGGCGCTTCCATTATTACGAAGGGCACGACATGGAAACGGTAACCCTCGGAATTCGCGTTTTTCAAAGGCTCGGAATAAAAAAACTTATCCTAACGAACGCCTGCGGGGGTATTCGTGACGACTTAACGCCGGGAACTATTATGCTCATTAAAGACCATATAGGGCTTTTCTGTCCTTCGCCGTTAAGAGGCCCCAATCTTGATAACTTCGGACTGAGATTCACCGACATGACCGAGGTTTACAGCCGTGAAGCAAGAGCGCTTGCATATAAAGTTGCACAAAAGAGCGGCATAGAGATTAAAGAAGGAATCTACTCATATTTCCCGGGACCGATGTTCGAAACACCAGCCGAAATTTTGGCATATCGCGCATTGGGGGCGGATATTGTGGGCATGTCGACCGTTCCCGAGGCGATAGTTGCCAGACACGGCGGAATGACTGTCTTGGGCATCTCATTAATTACAAACAGGGCAGCCGGACTCGGCAATGCAGAACTAAGTCACAGCGAGGTTATAGAAACTGCAAGTAAAGCCGAAAGAAATCTGGTTGCATTTGTAAAAGAAATCATTAGTGAATGGGAATAAGCCTGTTAAATGCGTGAAGCTTTATTAGCCTCGGTCTTCACTTTCTCAACATCAGCGCCACGCACTCGGCATGAGGCTGTTCTCAAACTCGTCTATCGTACCAACATCATCTTTAGAGTTAACACAAAAGTGAAGTTTGTCCAGTTCATCTACATATTGCCGTACGATTATTCGTTAACTTTTTAGATTAAAAATTGGGCGCGTATTTCTACATCCGCTCTTAGTACCGCTATCATAACCAGTGCAACCATAAAAAGCATCGTTTCCCTTAGCTTTTACAATCATATAACCGTCCTTACATTGGTCACATTTATAAATATCATGGAGATGCACCTTGCTATTGGTCATAAAATCACAGACTTCCGGCTCATTTGTACATAAATATAATCCTATGCCATAATTCTTGTTGAATTCATATTTTAAAGGATACCCACAAACCGGACACCTTAGACGGAACAAATCAACCGTTTCCATATTAAGGTTCTTAGAATGTGAAATTTTATAATCGTTAATTAATTCTATTAAAAAACGAGAAGGTCTACGTTGAGGAGTAAGTATATACACACGATTCTTTGTACGAGTAAGTGCAACATAGAATAGTCGTCGTTCTTCTGCAAATGGTATAGAAGTATCTTCAAATCGTACCAATTTCATAATAGGATCATCCTCAAGCTGGCAAGGAAACCCGAACTTCCCCTCGAACATGTTCAATAAGATTACATTATCAAAACCTAATCCTTTTGCACTGTGCGCAGTCATAAAGACTAGGCTAGTGTTGGGATATTTTTCACACTTGATACGATTTCCAGGTAACTCCGTAAATCTACCCGACCTACATAATTTATAATTATCATTATTGTACCGACCGATCATCAGAATAGACTTTTCTTCGCCATATTCTTCTATAATGCATTTTATGGTTTTCTCTGCTGCTTCTGCCATTGCATAGTCCGGTTTAAAACTATCATCAAACTCTGTTAATACAATTGGATTTGCAAGTCGCTTAGGTGAAATCAATTGTTTTTGAATTTGTGTAGTGTTTTTTTGTACAAAGCCACCTGCAATATCGATAAGCTCCTGAGAATTGCGGTAAGTGTGCGTAATTTGCATTTCAACGCCACTACCCATCAATTCCAGAAAACGTGTAAAAAGCCCTATCTCAGACCCGGAGAAAGCAAAGATTGATTGCCAGTCATCTCCGACGGCTACAACCTTGGCATGTGTTATCTCACTTAATCGTTTTGTTAAGTTAAAGCGTTGTCGAGCAATGTCCTGAAATTCATCGATGATTATATATTTGTATGGAAGTTCCAGTTGCTGGCGCTCAATTTCTGCCAGATAAAAATGAGCATCGTTGATCATGTCCTCAAAATCAATACGGTTTTGTGCTGAAAGCTGTTTCTGATAATAATTATATACAGGTTCTGCAATATCTAAAAAGAGATGTGTTCGTGGGTTATCAGTCTTAGCCCGTAGTGCTTCAAATCCGCCGGCATCATACCCGCAAGTTTTAAACTGAGCGATAAAAGTCATTAGAAACTGAACCATTTTGAACACATATTTATCCTTACTGGTTTCAGTAATTTTTTTATATACTTCCGAAAAATCACGCTCTTTGAGAACAAAACCTTCATTCAATAATAATTCTCTCAAATGTTCAGTTAGATGTCGCCTATCCTTATACCATGCCCATGTTTCTAATAAGTTTGTTCCAAGTTGCCGATGAAGTTTACGTTTGTCCTTTATGGCATTTGAATACTTCGCAATTTCCTGTGGTGTAAGAACATAGCTAAATCCACTTTCGCTAACCGCATAATGTTCAAGATATGCTTCGTGTTCACCTTGTCTTATAATAAAGTCAGGTGTATATTTTTTTCTTGCACCACGAATTGCATAAGGATAAACAGGTTCATATTCATATTCCAGACCGTTGAGATATAAAAAGTTAGCTATCTGTGCCTCTTGAACAGAACGCAAATATTCACCGGTGAGCGTACGCATTGAGCGTCCCCTCTGTTTTGCAACTTTTTTTATATATTCCCCTGCACCACTTTTTAAGGTTTCATAATCTTGAGCGGCCTTTGCCAAATGAAACTGGTTAAGATTATCATAGTTCATTACATCAGCAGGTAAATCAAAATAAAAGCCAAGAAAGAGCAGAAGTTTACGTAGGAGAGTTTTATTATGAAAGACTTCTTTTTCTAGCATTTCAAAAATAATATTATAAGCGGAATAATTAACTTCAGGCGGTATATCACTAAATTTACGAACTATATCGTACGCAAAAGAATGAAAAGTACAAATCTTTGCAGGAATACAAAGATCTTTATTAATGCGCTCTTTAAGCTCATCGATGGCTTTGCGTGTATAGGAAATAACAATAATATCTTCCGGAGGAATATGCTTCTTTTCAACAAGGTACTTTACCTTGGCTGCCATCGTTGTAGTTTTACCCGCACCCGCACCGGCAACTAACAAACAATAATCTTCATCAGTTACCACGGCTCGCCGTTGCTCATTATCAAGCTTTATGTTTGGGTCTATATCTTTAAGTAATGTGTCGAAATATTCTGAGTTTTGCTCTACGATATTATCAACATATAGATTATTATGGTTTTCTACATCTTCAGTTAAAGATTCATAGCGGCGTAAACAGACATTCACCATTTCAAAATCAATCGCAAAACGGTGAGCATTATCCTTGCAATATGAGTATGCAGCTTTATCTTTCAACCGTTCCGCCCATATACCAAACGAAGATTGAAGACCCGCTAACTCACGTGCAGTAATATAATGATTTGAGTGAAAGAGCACCTGATAACTATGATCAAAAGCAATTAAAGTATTACGAAGTGAAACCAAATCAAGAGGTTGAGATAATTCAGACTCAGCCCTTGCGTCGTCAGTAACTATAGGTGCATTAAAATATTTTGCCGGTAAACCACAATGTGGACAGGCTTCTGCTCGGTCAGAAATTTTATTTTTACATTCAGGACAGATAATTAATGGCATATAAATTTGCTCCTTTGTATTTGCTGCACCCCTGCTCAAAATCGTTTCTATTTTTTCCGCCAACACCGTTTCAATATTGTATCCCCATAGAGAAGTTTGAACATTTTCATCTATAGTACCAACTATTTCATACTCTACGGTATACGGAGTAATCACATCTCCCGTGGACACATCGATAGACAGCGGCGTATCCTAAAAAACCGCATCCATCTTTACACGGTAACCACCGTATACATCGTCTTTGCGAATAGGTGCAATAGATTTGATTTTGGAAGATACCTCATAATCAAGTTCGACTTCCGTTTTAACCTCGATACGCTTGCAGGTGTCGAGTTTGGACAAAAGAACGCATGTCTCCACATGCCCCGAGTTGATGGCATTGATGTCAGGAGCTGATTTTTGACCCCGACGTATGGGGGAACAGGTCAATCGGTTTTTAGCTGTTTTTTGAGAAACGGTCGTATGGGGAAACAGGTCGATTGCATTTCATAGGACACTTATGCTTTTAACTTTCGCTAATCGAGCAATATTCCGAAAACATGAGAAAAAAACGGCACTTGCAGGCGCAAAACAAGGGGGATACAATGTATGTGTAAAGGTGTAGGCGTTATGTGGTTTGCATTTCAATCAGAGCAAGTAAGCTTTGGAGCTACCTTGAAGAATTTGATGAGAAAAAGAGGATGGATTAAAGTGCCTCCTTTATATTACCCGCCTGGAGTTCCAAAACAATAACGATAGAATTGTGACAAGTAAAAAACTTAATTTCAATTTTTATAATCCTATTAAACGAGCGAAACGGATGTTTACTATACTTAGTAAGTATCTGTTTTTTTTATACGAAAATTGATATAGAAAATTATAATTGGGAGGGAGATGCTGGGCTGGCAGAAAATGATAGTGGCATCCATTGCACTTGACAGTATTCAAGAAACTATTTATACATTAGTATAGCTCTCGGTATAAAAAATGACCCCTGAAAATATTGTAAATACAACATCCTCAAGGGTTATTATTCTTATTTCTTCTTCAGCAGTATCACAGGCAACTAACGAGCCGCCCATCTTTCTTGATCTACAATGATGCCGTATCCTCTGTTTGGCGTGTCTGCAGTAACATCATCAATCTCTTCGCTATCTAGCCAATACACCTGGACGATATGATCAGCGGTGGTGATAGAGAACTCTTCACGTTCAGCAAAGGTATAATCAAAATCGATCTCAAATCCGAGGTCTTGAAACGCATCCACGAAGAAGTCTACGATATCGTTACCACTATCGGTTGTTTGGTAAAGCCATTGCCAGCGCTCTCCAGCAGACGGCATGTCACTCCATAGTTCTGCTCCTGGATAGATAGGTAGATCTTCGGGAACGGCCACACTAGGCACGAACCCAGAAGTATCAGATTCACGGCTGTCTTCGCTTGAACCATTATCTGTAGAAACATCTTCAATGTTATCTGTTCCAATATCAGGAGCCTCATTATTACCCGAACAAGCACTCACTGTTAAGATCAACACCACCACTACAAACAATAAAATACTTTTCTTAAACACAATAATCCCAACCTTTCTTATTCATGGATTTAATTCAAAATTATGTACAAAATAGACCCACTAATTTATCTTGCACTTCTTGCCACCTTTTTTATCGTATTCAACCTATTCAGCTTCTTTCTCTTTAAGTGTCTCACTGTACTCATTAATGAGTAAAACAATATGGGGGTTCATATATTCTTCTGCTATTGAGAGAGGAGTTTCATTATAAATTGATTTAGCATGTATATCGGCACCTGCTTCAAGCAAAGCTTTTACCATTTCCAGCTGTTCTTCAAAGTTTTTGCAAGCCCACATAAGAGCAGTAAGGCCATCTTTATCAGAACCATAATTAGGATCTGCCCCCGCCTCAAGCAATATCTTAACCATATCTGTTTGTCCCCATGCCGCTGCTAAAACTAATACAGGTGCTTCATAACGTGGATCTTTTCTGTTAATATCGTGAACTATTGGTGCTATATAACGCATAGCCTCAGGATCATTCTCCCAAAAAGTTGCTAACAGTATATTGTCTTTATATTTTAAATATTCAAGCATGATTTGTGCTTCATTGTTATTTGATTCCTTTTTAACGACTGATTCAGCATACCTCTTGGCCAAATTATAGTCTTGATTGGATATTGCGTCTCTTGCGTTTGTCAAATGACTAATATTAGTATCATCATTACTAAAACAACCAACCAAAATAAAAGTGAAAGTTACAGCTAAGATTAAGAAAAAGGTTTTTTGGCTAACAGTTTTTTTCATTATCCAATACACCCACTCCCCAGAACTAACTAAATCGTAGTTCTGTTGTTTCAAAAAGTAAAACACTTCAATCAATATCAATATTGGCAATTAATACACTCGTTTGATTATATCACCTTTCTATAATGATGTCAAATTGAGCTGAGAGGATGTTTGTGTCAAGCAATCGTGGGCAATTTATTTATTTTTCCAATAGTAAGAATATACCAGTGTTCTAATGGACTATATTTAACCTTGTTTACCGCATTTATTCCACGGTCCCCTTGATAATGAGCCTCTATCAGCATGTTCTCAGGCATCATGGGCACCACCCATTCTGAACAAGCAGCGGGGCGTTGGAGTATGGTTGATGCCTAGCTATGCAGCCTCACATGCCGCACTCATCGTAAAGGGGCTTTCGCGGCATAAACGCTACTTCATCATCTGTATACCATTTCGCTGAATGTTTTAAGGTCAAACATTCTACGGATTACTTTCCTACCATTTGTTACCTTGCAATTTGAAAACGGTAATTGTCCCTGATGCAACGGATATAGTGACTTTTTAACAGCTTTTTTCACTGCTACTTTGCTGCTGCTAAGAGATTCTATAAAACGCTCTGTAACTCTTTCTGAAAGGTGTCCCGACACAAGCGCTGATATCTTATCTTTAAAGCCTTTTCCCATTTTTAGTGCTATGATTTTTGATAAATTATTTGCACCTCTCTCACTCCAGCTTTTTGCCCCTTTCATACGCTTTGCAAATATATTTACATTCCTCTCCATAGTGCCTAAAGTCCTATACTCCAAACCATCTGGTGGATCTGGAAGAATATTGTCTAGCCTGTCTTTATATACGACTATGCCGTCAATATTGTTTTTTATATAATTCTCAAGGGTAGTAAGCTTCTTTACTTCGCTTTCCACACCACCACATTCATATTTTAAACTCTCTATTTTGTTTAATGCTTTATCTATTTCTCCACCCTTGAGCCACCTTAGTATATTTCGTCTCGCCTGCTTGTCGTAAACATTACGGATTACACTCTTAGCAAGATGATAAGGATCCAGTTGAAAAATATCTGTCTCTAAATCATGTCCGCTTCTTATCCAAGATGCACCGTCACCATTTAATACCCTATATACTATCTCATCAACATTATATTTTTTTGCTATTGCAGCATCCCTTAGATTTTTAAACTCATCTGGCTTCATATAGCCGGCAAATGCTGTTTTTTCAACTGTTTTATACTCTTTTGAGGAGGCATATCTTTTTTCCCATCCCTCATACATTATCCCTATCTTTAGTTCCTTTTTGCCCTTTGAAGTTGAGGACTTTTTCCTACTCTTGCCCTGCATGGAAAGCCACAGACCATCAGCTTCTTCAAACAGAACTGGAATTTCTCTACTTCCTGACAGCTTATTTTCATTAAAAGAGTCTATCAGAATCTTTTCTGCTTTCTCCTGCCTTTCTCCTACAACCTGTACGATATTCCATACACCTTGGTGGCTTATGGGCTGATTTGTGAAGTTTGAGACAGCTTTAGCTACTTCCCGGTAAGACATCTCACAGCTATGCTCAAGTGCTTTTTCCACAAGGTTAGGAGATATGAGCCCTATAGTATCAAGTCCGATTTCTTCATCTAGTAAAAACACATATTCACTACTTCCATCTTCTTTAAATCTTCTATACAGTCTCCGGCTTAAAGGCACTTCTCCCATGAGTGTCTTAATTGAGCTTTTTCGTATCCCTTTATGCCTTAGCTCCGCTTTATTTCTGTTCTTGCAAAGCTCTTTATCAAGTTTTCCCAAAAACTCACCCATAAGTGTTTTAGCAACTTCACAACCTATTTCAAAAAAACTTCTCTCAATCTCCTTGAATGTTAGCCCCTCACCAGTTAAACTATTCATATCACGATCTCCTTTCGTTTGGTTTCTCTCAATTCTCAAACTACAGGAAAATCGTGATTATGGGAAGACCTATTTTGGGTTCTTCCCTTATCTTTTTATTAAATTGCCTACGATAATTTTACTCTAAGATTTGCAATACAATCCACGAACGATTCACCCGATTAACAGACAATTTAAATTTATTTGCCATTGTTCTAGCATTCTATTTAATATATTAACCTTAACTTTTAAAGATGAACATTAAATTAAGCCTTAGATGAAAAAGCTCAATAATAACAATTCCAATTGAGCTTTTTATTTAATAATGTGGGAAAATAAAAAGGGATTAGAAAGTGACTTTATGTAACCACATCTATTTCTGCACCTGACTTAAACTCTACTGTAAGCTTATCATCAAAAACTGTAACCTTATCAATCAGCATTCTTACCAGCCTTTCATCATATTCTTCTAGTAGGCTATCTTGCTCATTTAAGAACTTCTCCATTTCCTCCAGTTTTTGCTTAGATCCTTTTCTTTCAGCCTGCTCAGTTAAAGCCCTATGCCTTTCTTCCCTAAGGCTATAAATTTTTCCAGCTACATCATTATAATCCTCTTTAGCATTGGCTTTTTGAAGCAGTTCCTTTTGTAACTCTAGCATCTTTTTATCTATCTTCTCTACAGCTTCATTGCTGGTTTCAAATACTACTGTTTCTATGTTCTTCTTTAGTTGGGGTAAAAAATCATTCTTCTGCCCCAGCAATATATTAATTGCCTCTACAGTTTTTTCATGTAGAATATCTTCTCCTACTGTTCTGGCCTTGCAAGATAAGCCTGTATTCTCAAGCCTGCTCACACATCTCCAGACAATTGATTTCTTTCCACTATTGTTCCAATGAACCCTACGAAAGATTTCACCGCATTCCCCACAAAAGACAATCTGTGAAAAGGCATGGTTTGAACTAAAGTTTCTTCTTTTTCCACTTGAACTTATATGGCCTCTGCTTCGGCGAACAAGTTCTTCTTGGACTTGCATATATATTTCACGTGGTATAATTGCTTCGTGGTTATTTTCAACATAATATTGAGGGACTATCCCGTTATTTTTCACCCTCTTCTTAGTTAGAAAGTCTACGGTATAAGTTTTTTGTAGAAGTGCATCCCCTATATATTTTTCATTACTCAGAATTTTTCTAATGGAGCTGGTATGCCACCTCTTTCCACCCGCTCCTGTAAGAACTCCATCAGCTTCTAAACCTTTTTTAATCTTGTCCATAGAAGAGCCTTCAAGATATTCCCTATAAATTCTTTTAATGATTTCTGCCTCTTCAGGAACTATGACTAGCTTCTTGTTTTCGTCTTTGGTATATCCTAAAAATCTAGAGCAGTTAACCATAACTTGACCTTGCTGGTATCTGTACTGATATCCAAGCTTAACATTCTGACTTAAGGATTGACTTTCCTGTTGTGCCAAGGAAGCCATAATGGTTATCATGATTTCTCCCTTGGCATCCAGTGTATTGATATTCTCCTTTTCAAAATAAACAGCTACATTTTTCTCCTTAAGCTTTCTAATATAGTGGAGACAATCTAATGTGTTTCTTGCGAATCTACTTATTGACTTTGTAATTATCATGTCGATCTTGCCTGCCATACACTCATCAATCATTTTATTAAATTCATCTCGTTTTTTAGTGTTAGTTCCACTTATACCATCATCAGCAAAAATACCTGCAAATGTCCATTCATTATTCTTTTTAATAAAATCTGTATAGTGTTCTATCTGTACATCATAGCTACTGGCTTGCTCTTCACTCTCTGTTGAAACTCTGCAATATGCAGCTACTCGTAATTTTGGTATTTCATCTTTATTTTCACTATTTCCAGCACGCCTTACGGCAGGAATGATAACAACATTTTTATTAACTGCCATCTTGCACCTCCTTCTCTCTAATTAAACTGTATACATATTCAGCTTGAGTAAATGGATCAGGATACTCCTTTTTTATTTCACCTATAGTAAATTCAGTTATAGCTGAAACTTTTTTCTCTTCTTTAGGTTCAAAAATTCTACCTAGTTTTTTCGCTCTTTTATTTCTTTCTATTTCTGCCTTGTCGAAAACTGATTTATCTATAATAGAAGGATAATAATCGTCTCCTAAATAGCGTTTGTTTCTAAGCATTCTTCCAACAGTTCCATGGTAAGAATTTATTCCAGCTTCCTTCGCTGCCTTTGTTAAGGAAAGTCCTGATAAGTAATTTTCAAATAACCTTCTAACCTTTTCGGCTTCTCCCTCAAATATATGGGCAGAGCCATCAATTATTTTATAGCCATATGGTACATGCCCCACTTCACTCACATCCTTTCCCTAAGGGTAATTCCACTCTTTAAAACAAAGCCAATCTCCTGCCTTGAAAAAACTATTATTTCTTCTACATGATTATCAAAGGCTTCATCATCAAATTCTTTTAATGACCCTGCCTTGTTTACATACTTAATTAAATTATTTACTTCCTGCCCTTTTGATAATTCGCTGTTCAAGTCATCAATTAATGCATCTCTTTGCTCTGTAAGCTTTTCTTTTTTCATCAGAAGTTCATTCTTTTCTCTATTATAAAGTGCTGGCTCTAAGTATCCTTTTGCCATAAGCTTTACCAGCAATTCTTTCTGACTTGTATTGTCATCTATCTCTTTTTCTAAAGCTTCAATTTTAGAAATATTATCTGACTTACTCATGAGTCGAAGACCTTCTAAGAGAGGTTTTAATATAAAATCCTTTCCAAAGATAAGTTTGTTTATCATGGTTACAAAAACCATCTTTATATCTTCATCTCGGATAAACTTCATTGAACATTCTGATATATCTTCTAAATGCTTTGTGCAACACCAAGCTACATATTTCCTTTTTCCAGAAGAATGAATTCTCCTCTTAAATGTGCTGCCACACTCCGAACAGATAATTTTGCTAGTAAAGGGATATCTATTTTGATATTTACTGTTTCTTTGTTCTATGCCTTTTTCTTTGGCTCTTTGTTCTATAACCCTTGCAACAGTTTCAAATTCCTTGTGGCTAATTATTGGCTCATGGTGATTTTGAATAAAGTATTTATTCTTTTCTCCATTGTTTATATGCCTATTAAATTTGCTATCTGTATACGTTTTTTGTAAGATAACATCACCAGTATATTTTTCATTTTTAAGAATTCCTCTAATTGTAGTGGCTGTCCAACCAGCTCTTCTTTTAGAAGGAATTCTTTTATTATTTAAATCATCTGCTATTTTTTGAGTTCCTTTTCCAGCTAAAGCTTCACTAAAAATATATTTAACTATCTTAGCTTGTTCATGATTTATAACCATTTTCCCATCTATGTTCTCGTACCCATATGGTGGATATGAAATCTTAAAAGTGCCATTTTGAAACCTTTTTTGAATAGCCCACTTGTTGTTTTCTGAAATTGAGATTGACTCACTTTCTGCTAGACTACTTAAAACTGATAACATTAATTCACTTTCCATGGATTTAGTATTTATATTTTCTTTTTCAAAGTAGATAAACACTCCAAGCTCTATCAACCTTCTTACCATTTCTAAGCAGTCAGTAGTATTTCTAGCAAATCTACTAATTGATTTTGTAACGATTAAGTCTATCTTTTTATTTTCACAATCAGACATCATCCTTTGCAGACCTTGTCTGTTCTCTTTCTTTGTGCCACTAATGCCTTCATCATAGTAAATACCTACATACTCCCATTCTGAGTTTGCTTTTATATAATTTTCATAGTGACTCTTTTGAGCCTGCAGACTTTCAAGTTGTTCATCACTATCTGTAGAAACTCTGCAATAAGCTGCTACTCGCATTTTTGGCACACTAAAAGGATCAGGTCTGTTTGCTTCTATTTTTGTTATCTTTCTCATTGTCTCACCCCCTTTTTTGTAGGTCACATATTACCGTTAAAACACTTATATATCAACTTCTTTAGGGCATTATCTTCGCTAAAAATGGTGAGAAAGTTTTACGATTTAGCTCTGTGATTCTGTTAAATTCGAGCTCATTAATTAGTCCCTTTTCAAGCATCTTTTTTAAGATGTTTTCAGCCTGGATATAATTAAATTCACGCTGTATTTGTTCTTCAGACATTCTTCTTTTTAGATCGTTACTCTCAAAAGTTTCCTCTGTTATCTGTTGTACATTTTTGTTCTCCGTTTGTTTCATATAGCATTACCTCCTACTTAATAGCCACAGGAAGAGCTATAAGTTGAGGTTTTATAAAATATATTTAAAAATGTGCATAAAAAAAGTGCCTGCAGGAATAATTCCCACAGGCTATATCTAACTTCTCAATCATATTTTATAAAGGCATCAGTAAAGCCAGCTTTTTTAGCTTTTGCCAGTTGCTTGTCTGCATTAGCTTTAACAGCATATGCTCCTACTTGAACTCTATACAGTTTAGTAGAAGAAGGTGATTCAGGTGTCTTTTTTGAATCATTTTTGCAACATAGTGTTGCTTTAACATCTGCCCTAAAAGCATCCATACTTTTACCGTGCTTTGGAAACCAATTTCTAGGATCGCTGTGGTTACTAGCTATTCCTTTTTGATGTCCTTCATAGTGACCAATGATATCTTTTTCAGTAAGATTATAGAGCTTGCAAAGATGCACACATAGTTCGACAGCTTCTTTATAAACCTTATTAAAGTAGGTAGCATCAGTATGATTATCTTCACAGATTTCAAAACCTATATGCGTATTGTTAGCATCACCACCTGCATGCCATCCTCTATGATCCCAAGGCAGGGTTTGATAAGTGGCGATAGACCCATCCTTAAGCTTGCCAATAAAGGCATGAACGCAGACTTGCCTGCCATCTGGTCTATCTTGATTCCAATGATTATTATATTGATTTTTACCAAGTAGCCCATCATCTGGACCCACATACCTTCTAAGGTTAGGATTGTTTGCACCAGTAGAATGAACCATAATTCCTTTAGGCTTAATCTTTCTTCCAGCTTTATAACATGCATTATTAGTAAAAATAAGTTTTCTTAAATTCATTAATTATTTCCCCCTTTATTGTGTAGCTGGGCTAAGACATCTTTTAATTTCTCTGGTATTGGAAGTCCAAGCCTAGAAGCATTTTCAAGCATGGAAACACCCTCATTAGAACAGTAGAAAAAGATAATAGCAGTCCTAAGCACATTTCCGTCCCCAATAAGGTTTGTATCGATGATATGGCCAATCCCAACTAAAACAAAGATGAGCACCTTCTTAAATATCCCTCTAAATCCAACTTCGCTGGATAGAGTTTTATCTACAATGGCACACATAACCCCAGTGATATAATCAGCCACCATCAAAGCAACTAAAGCATATAAAAACCCATCAAAACCTCCTAGAAACCAGCCTAAAAAGCCACCGAGGGCTGTGAGAGCAACTTGTACCCAGTTCCAAATTTCCTTCATACATACGACCTCCTAAAAATAATTTTGCACATAAAAAAGGAGCATCTGCAGAACTTGCAAATACTCCTAAATATATATTTATTGTTACCTAGATTCTACGTCAGTACTTCAAAAAGCATAATCAAAGCCTTGATAAATATGCGTTCCTTCGAAATTCAGCTTTCACCCATTGGGTGAAAGAAAAGTGCTCAAAAATATGTTAAATTATCAGCTTTTATGACTCGATATATGGTAAAATAATAGTAAGAAAAGTAGTAAAAAGGGGTTCTAATTATGATTAATAAAATTGATTTCAAAGCTAAGAATCTAACATCAAATGCAGGTCTTTTTCTGCTCCTTGAGAATGCAAAAAGCAATGGGATTTTTGATTTTATTGAAAATGACCTCGTATTTGATAATGACTCAACAAATAAAATCAAGATGAATCATATAAAGACCATGCTCTGCGGTCACTTCATTGGCATTGATAAGTTAGAACGTCTAAAGCTACTTCAAAATGATCCCCTCGTCAACGAGTTTGATATTTCCGTAAAAGAACCTGAAACAGTGTCACGGTTTCTAGGAAACTTCAACTTCAAGACAACCCAAATGTTTAGAGACATTAATTTTAAAGTCTTTAAAAAACTGCTCACTAAAAGTAAATTGACATCCATTACGATTGATATTGATAGTAGTGTAATTAACGTAGAAGGTCATCAAGAAGGTGCGTCAAAAGGATATAATCCTAAGAAACTGGGAAACCGATGCTACAATATCCAATTTGCATTTTGCGACGAATTAAAAGCATATGTTACCGGATTTGTAAGAAGTGGCAATACTTACACTGCAAACGGTGCTGCGGAAATGATCAAAGAAATTGTTGCTAACATCAAATCAGACGATTTAGAAATTTTATTTCGAATGGATAGTGGCTACTTTGATGAAAAAATTATCGAAACGATAGAATCTCTTGGATGCAAATATTTAATTAAAGCCAAAAGTTATTCTACACTCACCTCACAAGCAACGAATTCATCAATTGTATTCGTTAAAGGAGAAGAAGGTAGAGAAACTACAGAACTGTATACAAAATTAGTTAAATGGGAAAAAGACAGAAGATTTGTCGTATCTCGCGTACTGAAACCAGAAAAAGAAAGAGCACAATTATCACTTTTAGAAGGTTCCGAATACGACTACTTTTTCTTTGTAACAAATACTACCTTGCTTTCTGAAAAAGTAGTTATATACTATGAAAAGCGTGGTAATGCTGAAAACTATATCAAAGAAGCCAAATACGACATGGCGGTGGGTCATCTCTTGCTAAAGTCATTTTGGGCGAATGAAGCCGTGTTTCAAATGATGATGCTTTCATATAACCTATTTTTGTTGTTCAAGTTTGATTCCTTGGACTCTTCAGAATACAGACAGCAAATAAAGACCTTTCGTTTGAAGTATGTATTTCTTGCAGCAAAAATAATCAAAACCGCAAGATATGTAATCATGAAGTTGTCGGAAAACTATCCGTACAAGGGAGTGTATGAAAAATGTCTGGTATAATAAGAATATCATCAATAAAATTGAGTGTTGCTCTGTGGATAACTTGCAGAGTTTATTAAGTATCATTGCAGCAAAGATGAAATCAATGATTTATCAAAAATGATTGAAAGGTGGTTGTAAATAATGTTACAATGTGTGAGAAGCAGTCTAAATTCTTCGTGAAATAGTGATTTTTGAAGCTAATAAAAAACACACGTGGAATTTAGGTATAAGGCTAATTGAAGCAAGGTTAAACATGTGATATTATAATGACAAACAGGGATTTGTAAAAATATTGGAGGAACAATGTGAAAGATGATAGTAAAACAAACAAGTTAACTAAAGTATTATTTGTTATTTATTTAATTGCTGTATTATGGATAATAGTATTTAAATTTAATGCACCATTTTCAAAATTAGGTTATATGAGAAGTATAAATCTAATTCCTTTTAATGAATCTTTAATAATAAATGGCAAACTTGATTTCCGTGAAATTGTCATGAACGTAGTAATTTTTATGCCTCTTGGTATATATTCAGGCATTCTATTTAGAAAATGGACTACTGGTAAGAAGATCTTCTTATTTTTCTTAATTAGCCTTATATGCGAAGTATTCCAATTTATTTTGGGTTGTATTCAAAAAGAAATTATAGTATCCTGTATGTATAGGGGAGGGAGTTAAAAATGAAAAAATTAATTATGATTATTTTGACAACTTTGCTGGTCTTATTATTAGTTGGATGTGGTGGTACAAATAATGCAGCTGATTCTGATGTTACTGATAATGATTTTGACACAAAGCAAGAAGCTTCCACGGCAGATGCAGATAAGGATGCTGTGGACAATGAAGATCAAATCAAAGAGGCAGAACAACCTGGAGAAATGGTGGCAGGCACAAATGTTTCTGTCTATCCAAATGCCGAGCTTGCCTACAGTAGCGAAGATGAGATTGTCTATATCACCACCGATTCGGCTGAGACGGTAAATGATTTTTACAAAAACCATGCAAATCTTAAGGAATTTAGAAGCAGTAAGACAGAATGGTATGCATATTCAACACCATTGACTGATTTGCTAGGTGATATGGGTCTGGATACGGATCTATGGGCTGATGAAGAGAGGATTGCAGAAATTAACGCTTATATAAAGGAATCGGGCGGACTACAAGGATTAACAATTTACGATGCCAATATGGATGAGGATTTTAAAGAAATGTCCCTTGCTCATATCTATTCGGAAGTTCCCCATGATAAAACGATTATTATATATTCATTGCTAGAGGAGATGTAGAAAACATAAAGAAGCCGAGATGGTGGTGGCGGAAAGTGTCCATACATCATTGTCTGATGGCAAGCTAACCTTTATTGGCCATACTGATAGTCGAGGAGACGCATCATCCAACAAAAAATTATCTCTAAATCGTGCAACTACTGTTAAAGACTGGTTTGAAAGCTGGTCTTCGGAAAATAGTGTAGACGGTTGGACCTTCTCAGTTGATGGCAAAGGGGATAGCACATTAAAAGTAGCAGATGTTGATGTTGAAGGGAACTTCCGTGAAGAAGCTGGACGCGTCAATCGTAGAGTGGAGATTGAAATCAAAGTAAAAGAATAAAAGCATGGCCACATGACCGCGGGGATTATCCCTGCGGTTGCTACGATTTTGAAATGAATATTTATAGCTTACGTTAGTTTAATGCCTATTGCCCTCATAAACTGTAGTAAATCAATATATTTAATTTCAAAGTCTGTACAAATATTTGGAATTAAAATTCTTTTTTTAGTATCTATTTGAAGTTTTTCTAAAGTAACTATTGTACAGTCATATGCCAGTCCATAAGCACATAGCCATGAATCTGCTATGGAGGCAAATTCATCTTTCGCAGATTGAAGATATTGTTTGCTTTCATTTACATAATTTATTATATTGCTATATGATTCCATTACAGCGTGTTCAGGTATTACTATTCTGCCAATTTTTGTTCCCGCTTTGTTAATATATGGTGTAAGGAGCGGGGGCCCCCTATTTTACTGGATCGGGGGCAGCCTGCTGTTTCTGTTGCTGCCGGTCCTCCCTTTGACAATAGCCTCTGCGGGCGTGCTGTTCCTTATGAGACTTACCAATCTAAGCAGGAAGAAAGATATCTTACAGTTTATCGGTTTGATAGCGATGATAGTTTTTACTATTGGGTTCAATTACCTTTTAGGCAGTATCCCCGCTGGCGGAGAACAAGAATTTATTCAAAGGATTCTCGTTGAGAAGGAGGGGCTGGTTAACTATTTCGGTAGTTTATTTCCCCCGGCATTGTTAATGACAAGGGCTCTTACCCTAGGCGGCTACGCTGCTTTGAAAAACTATTTATTGTTGTTTACTGTAAGCTGCTTAGGCTTTTTGACGATATTGCTTCTGGGTGTTATATTTGTTTAGGGAGTGCCTCCCAAAGCCTCATATCTTCTTGACCTAAAGACCAGATAGCAATTCCCCTAAGTTTCCACCTATATGCAGCTTCATTTGACCAGTAAACAAGACTATCTACATCTTGATAATAGAGAATAGAAAAGCCATCAGCATCACCAAGGAAAAGTCTTGATAACCAAATATTGATATCCTTTGGAATAACCTTTACTGTATAATCATTTCCACAGCTAAGAGGTAAAAGATCTGAATGGAAGAAGTCGTAGTCCATAGAAATATCTTCACTTCTCGTGGCAGATTCTTCTACATCGTTATTAACAGTAAAAACTTGAAACTCGTTATCCCAAGTTACACCAGTTCTATTAAGTCTTCCATACTCAGTTTTACTCCCATCTGGAAATACCACATCAAATCTTTCATATGGCTCATAAGTCCATGAATCGCCCATTCTTAATAGTTCAGAAAGAATTCGACCATCAGAGCGAACTCCAGCATAACCTCCAATAAAACCACTAAGATTTGCTGTGAAACGAAGGATATTACTTGCTCCTGAATAAACTCTAACTCTATTACCTCGTATCCTCATTTCGATGGTATACATCCTTGGGTTAGAGCGAAGTTCAGATGTTGGCGTTCTTCCTATTTCCGTATTATAACTAGCAAGTAGGGATGATCCTTTATATAGCTCGATTCGCTGAGTATTATAATTTAAGCAACAGAAAACATCACCACAAAATACCCCTGCCCTGCCACTAGTTTCTTCAGTAAAAGCTATTCTAGCTCTTAGGTGGATATCAGAGAAGTTAGTGTAATTCCATGCAAGTTGTCCATAACCGTCAAGCTGAGAATAAGGCCTATTTGAAGTATCATTAGGGTTTTTCCATACATTCCACTCACCACTTAATGTTTTCCAATAGCTAGGAAGGAGTGGATTAGGATCCCTAAAGTCCTCATACCAAATTAATGCTGAGTCGGGTTTTCTCCTTAAGACTTCAGTTGTTAATTTAAAACCTCTATCTGGCTCTGCCATATTTCCATTTACATCTTTAAACATCCTAGGTGAAAGGGTAAACTCAGCTTCTCCTGCAGAAAGTTCCTCTTCAAATTTAGAGCAGACCCTAAAGCCAGAGAAGATAACACCAGGAGTGCTACTACTTATGCTGACAGCATGACTTCCAGCCGAAAGAAAGACACTAGATGCTAAAGATAGCCAACAGCTAGTTCTCCAGTAAGGCCACCAGAGCCTATTTTCATTGAAGCTTTTACTAACTCCGTCTAAGGATACTTTGATATTGTTTTTATCCCAAAAAGGAAAGACGACTTTAATAGCAAGGTCATAAGTTCCTGAGTTTGTAACTTCAAATTCATATACAGCCTCGCCATCCTCTCTAATTGTAGCAGTAGTATCTGAAAGTATAATCCCATCATTATAAACTTCTGGATTTCCCCCATGTCGGTCTATATAAATAGTTCCAAAGTCTGCCTTTTGCTCCTTGCCATAGGCAGTTAAGTATCTGCGGCGGTTATAGCTTGCACTTATTAAGGGATAGGTTCTATTAGTAGAATCAGCTCCTTCCATATAGTCATAAATATGAGGTAAAGCCCAGGCAACCTTATCATAGTCATCCCAGTAGGCTATTATTGGAATCATAGGTTGAGGTGGTCCATCATCTGTAAAATTGTAACCACCAGTCATCCAAAGCTGTGCTGCATAATAAGTGTTTGATATTCCCCTATAGCTAATACCTAAGTTTTCTGGAGTATCATGTATCCGCCAGTTCCAACCATAACCTGGAAGGCCTAAAAATATTTTATCTGGATCCATAACCCTTGATGCATAATCATAGATGCCTTCAAGCCAGTCTCTAGGAGAAACAGGTCCAGGAGCAGAACCAGCCCAGGCCATACCATAACTCATAATAGCTGCAGTATCACAGTAAGGGTTTAAGTCCTCATAAACACACCAATTTTCACCACCCACTGAGCCTTCTACACTTGTCATTCCAGGAAGGCATATATTTACTAGCTTTGATGAATCATAGTTTTTAACTCTTTCATAGATATCTTTAAAGAGCTGGTTAGCAGCATTCCTATTTTCAAAGCCACCGCCACGTTCTAGGTCAATATCAACTCCTGAGCACCAAGGATATTTATCCATGATTCGTATAATTTCATTTAGAAACTTATCCTTTGCACCGCCTGTATTATTTCTAAGAGCAGTAAAGATAGATGCAGTACCATGGTTCATAATTGTAAGGAGCCATTTGATATGTGGCCACTTATTTATATAGGGCATCATACTGGAGATACTTGTTCCTGTTTCTGTAATTGTTCCTGTGATATCTACTTCAAAGGTGAAAATTCCAACTGTATCAAGGCGGTCTCCATAATCTCTTAAGGCTTCATACATTCTGGCATTACCCATAAAAGACCAGACCATGCACTTTTTACCCTTAAGATAATTCATAGTTTTTCACCGCCTTCCTGCATTTCTTCAAATTCAAATAGGACCCTAGCTGATTTCTTATCCTCAAGCTTTACATTATGCTTGCTATCACTTGCAGCCGTATATTGAAAAAAGCCCTCCTTAGTAGTTGGGCTATTGTTTCTAAGGCACTCCCTAGTAGAGGCTTTTATTTTAATTTCATCTTCCTTGTTAAAGGCTGATTTTAATTTTAATTTGTGGGCACCAGCCCCTTGGGAAAGCTCTATACTATTCGCCTCCATGTTTTGTATTGGATAGATGTAAACATCTAGTCCTGCTGATGTTTTGCCAAGATTAAAAAGGACAACAGTTTCTTTACCTCTTACGATTCCATTGTAAAATCTCTTAGGAGCAATATTTCCATTTTCCTTATATCTTTCAAGCATTATTTCTGTATTTGGAGTATAACCTGTAAGGTTGGAGCCTTCTTGGAGCTGGAGGTCAGTAAAATAGATCCTACCACTACAATCATTTATAAAAGGCTTAACTCTTATAGAAAATACTTTCTTATCTTCCTTTAAGTTAAAGCTCTCGGAAAACCTTGTAAATATCATCAATCCACCTACCCATCAAGAGTCCATTTTATTTCTGAAACATGGCCAGTCCAGCCTGTGGCAATTGAACCACCTTGTAAAAATAGGTCTGTAAAATAAACAGATCCTGTGGAATCTGAAATAAAGAGTCTAACAGTTAAGGACTTTATTTTCTTATAAGAGGATATGCCATGGACTACTTCATTAAAAAAGACCATAAATTTTCCCTCCTAAAATAATTCAATTATCCTAGTTTCACTCGTTCCATCCTCATATTCTATAAGGACTTCAATTCCTACTTGGCCATTAGGACCTTTCGTTAAGTTTTCCGATGCTATTTGAGCTGAAAGAGTGTAGTTTCTTCTGTTGGCAGGAAAAACTGTCTGAGATAAACTCTTAGTCATTCCTAAAACTCCATCTGCCTTAAAGGAAGCATCACCTGAAACACCATTATTAGGATCTACTGAAAAACCAGAATTAAGCCAGTAGGTCATTCCATCATCCGCTCTGGAATTTCTTAAATGATTAAATGGAACCAGGTCTTTAACTTCCTGTCTATCTAATACATCTGTAGAAGAAAGTGTATCTGCAGCCTTATCCCACTGGGCTGATGAATCTCCAAGTTCTCTTAACTTAGTAGATAATTCTAGGACTGTTTTCCAGGGCTCTTGAAGATTGTATTGCCTTCTAATAATTCTCGTTTTTACATAAAGGTTTAACTCCTTATCATGGACAGTTACAATATCGCCTAGGTTCCATGTTTCATGTTCATAGCCAGTTAAAATAGAGAGATCCATAGCTGATAAAACATAGGATATTCTAGGTTTTGCATACTGGCCAAGTCTCATATTAGCAAACTCTAGCATTTGATAAGGGTTGGTAAAGGAAGAAGCATCAAGACTTCCAATCCTAAGTTCAGTCGAGTAAGAGAAATCTTCCACATAATCTTTGCCATTGTTAATTGATGCAAAGGTCATTCCATCTTTACCATAGGCGTAAAGCCTGGTAACAAGGCTTCTAGTATCTACAGTCCTTTCTATACTCTTCATGTTTTTCTTATAGGAAAATAAAGCACCACTATCTGTTCCACCAAAACTTAAAAGATGGACTAGACGGTTGGCACTGTCAAAGATTAAATCTCCACCATGTATATTTTGAGTAGCTCTCAAAATAGAGAGGGCATTTCTTTCTGTGGATTCCCAGGTTCTTTTAGTAGAAACAGTTACATTTCCTAAGGACCAGCCTGTCCCCAGTAAGGCATAATTCATAGGAGCATTAGGAAGGTCAGCAGTAAAGTATCTGTTTTCTTTTTCTATACTAAAAGATAAATCATAGAAAGCCGCCTCGGCATAAACATAACTTATGACCTTTCCATCTGCAGTTTTTTCATCCTTAATGGTCCTTATTCGATAAACATCATTTACTATTTGAACCTGTTTTTCATTATTGAGGCTTTCTCTCTTAGGATCATGGAATGGTAATTTAAACTCTAATATATCTGCTCCATTAACCTCACTTGTGACAATAACATCGAAGGCATTATCAAGGACCGACTCCCAAGCACCATTTGAATCTAAGACTACAGGTCTAGCAAATCCTAACCTTTCATAGGGTGGCCTTGGTATATCGTGAAGCTGTATTTCTAATAACCTAGGACTCTTAGATGGATTAGTTGATGTAAGGGTTACCCTATATCTAATTAAGGCCTTATTGGGAGATTGAAGCTCCCCATTTGGCCCTAGTGCCTGCCACTGAGTCCAGTTATCTAAATCATCAGAGGTGGAAGTTTCTACAAGAGCTATTGATGTTTCTCCTGCAGTATATTCGCTTAAAATAGAAACCCTGCCTGTTCCAGCCAAGGAACATTCTGCTGACCTAGTATATAAGACTCCGCTTGAAGGATAATCTCCATCAATTTTTCTAAGTAGAACAGAATCAGCTTCTGTTAAGGCATCAACATTTGATGTTAAATCTCCGCCATTTGCCATCATAGAATTCTTAAAGTGATCAATTAAATTATCTATAGTTAAGTCAGAATCTTTTTCATAAAACCAATCATCGAGGCCACCAGCATAATAATAGGTATTTGCATGCATACCCATCACAATATCTGCTGTACAAGTTTTATTTAATTCTCCTGTAAAGCTTCTTATAGGAGAAGTCCAAATTGCTCCATCGCTACGATCACATACTAGGTATTGAACAGTTTTATTATTAACTTTAATTATAGTAGCGATAAAATACCAGCCATTATTTTTTAAAGTTATGGTTGGTGTTTCTGTCTGATCATAAATTAAGGATCCTGAAGAGTTATATAGCATTAACCTAGGCCTACCTTGGTATAAAGAGATATAAAAGATTGGTTGTCCTGGTCCTTGTCTAGTATTAAAAATAGGGATAAAATTTTGTCCTACAGAATATGTCGTAGGGTTTATCCAACCACCACATACAATTTTTTCACCTAAATCAGTAAAAAAGCTACCATCATTGGTAGCAAGTAGGTGGGACTTTTCACTTGTAGGATTTACAACATTAAATCTAAAATAATGACCTAGTTTTCCTGCAGGAAAGGAGGCGGATGTTCCTGACCAAGCTGATACAAAGAAATCTCTTTTATAAGAAGTTTCATCGGCAGTTTTTGTCTCTTCACCAGCTGTACTTTCATTAAATCTCCATAGACCTTGTGTCTTTTCATTAAGAGGAAACTCTCCAGTAAAATCTGTTTGTGTTTTTAAGACTGATTTAATGGCCACTATATCACCTCCAACAACTCTTTGAATAAATCTTTAATTCAGAAAAAGTGGCACTACTAGTCTCTATTTTTACTTGATTAGCTCCCTTGTTTAGAACAGGAAAGTTTAACTCGTCTAAAATAGGAAGTCCATTTCTTAGGACATTTCCATTACTGTCAACCACCTTAGCGGTAAGAAGAGAGCTATCTATTATTAAGGTTTCTCCAGCAGATAATCTTCCTGTAAGTTTTAGTTCATCACCATTGGTTATTATTTTTATAAAGGAAGCAGATGATGAATCAATAATTCCTTTTATCTGGTAAATTGGATAAGATTCTATATTTCCTATAGCTCTAGTTATATTTTGAGTTCCAACCTGTGAAATAGTAAAGCTCTCATCTGTTAAGGCATATCCATTTGGATCTGGGCAGATAAAGGTCAGTTCAAAGGCTCCTGCACTAGAGAGTATCCTTTCACAGTCTATTTCTGTATTTAATCTTGCCGAGAAATATCTATCAGGTATATCATCAAGTACTAATTGCTTGAGACCCCCCATTGGATTAAGCCAGGCTGAAATATCATCAAGGACCTTGATTAAGTTTTCAAGCTTTCTTTGAGGATAAATATTGCAGCTGATCTTAATGTATCTTTCTGAACTATCGCAACCAAAGTCTGCAACTCCTATTTTTCCTGGTACAATTTCATAGGCATTTCTAGGAGCAGGAGATGCTTGCCAGCTAGTAAGCCTTGCTTTAATTTTCATATCTTTAGAATGTACTCCATTAAATGTAAAACCCAAACAAACACCTCCTTAAACAGTTATAAATCTTCCCTGTGCCCTTGATCCAGTCTGCATCAAGTTATATAATTCTTGGGATATTTTTCTTATATCTTCTTCACTTCTTACAATCATTTGCTCTACAGTCACAAGAGGTCCTGAACCAAAAGCAGCTGCGGGTCCACCTGTTCCATGTAAGTTAACATTTGAATCGATATCAAAATCTCTAGGAATAGCTCCTTCAATATCATCTGATACTTTATCCATGGCCTTATCAAAACCCTCACCAAGACCAAGAGCCATGTTATCTCCTATGCCTGCAAAGACAGTAGAAGGAGATTTAATACCAAGAACACCCTTAACTCCGCTTACAATTCCACCTACAAAGCCACTAATCTTATCTTTTATCCAAGTAACCATTGAGGCTATTCCATTCCATAGACCCTTAACTATGTCTTTACCTACGCTTACTATTGAAACAGCAGCCTTGCCAATTCCAGTGATCAAGGCCACAACTATTTGAGGAATGGCGGCTATCAGCTGAGGGATTGCCTTAATTAAACCTACAGCTAATTGAAGAACTATTTTAATTCCCATCTCTACAATTAGTGGTAGGTTGTTAGTAATAAAATTAATTATCCCATTTATTATTTTTGGTAAGGCTTCTATAAGCCTAGGCAGGGCCTCAACTAAGCCTCTAGCAAGTCCCATTATTATTTGTAAGGCTGCATTTAATATCTGATCCATATTGGCTAGTAGTGTTTCAACGATTAAAATAATAGCATCTACAATAGATGGAATTAGCTCAGGCAATGCTTCTGCAATTCCAAGGGCTAAGGCTACAACTATTTGTATAGCTGCCTCAACAAGCATAGGTAAGTTTTCAATAATAAACTCAGCTACCGTTGTTACAAGGTAGACCACCATTTCAATTAAAGGTTCTATATTTCCTACAATGGCATCAATTATTCCAGTAAGAAGAGCAATAGCCCCTTCTAAAAGTGGTGGAAGCAAAGTAGGAATCAGCTCTACTAACACATTTACAAGCTCAGTCAGCATCATAGATACCATCTCTATTACTTCAGGTAGGTACTCACTAATTCTTTTTATTCCATCCATTAAAAAAGATGATATTCGCTCACCTATGGCAGTAATATCACCCTCTTGAAATCCATCATTTAATATTTCAGTTACATCTCTTACAAGGGAAGTAACATCACCTACCACTTCACCTGCCATATCTGAAAACTGTTCTCCAATAACTATTTGAAGGCCTTCATAGGCAGACTTTAAACTTCTAACTGAACCTGCCAGACCACTTTCCATTGTTTCAGACATTTGCTGGGCTGCTCCGTCAGCATTCTCTAGTTCTTTATAGAGATTATTCATCTCATCACCAGTACCAGAAAGAAGAGCATTTACACCAGCTAGGTCTTGTTTATTAAAGATATTACTTAGGGCATTCATCTTGTCTGATTCAGAAAGGCCACCTAATTCTCTGTTTAGGTCTTCAAAGATGTCATTCATCTCTCGGATATTTCCTGATGAATCAGTAACACTTATCCCTAATGCATCTAGTTGTTTTGCTGCTGCCGAGGTGGGAGAAGTAAGGCTCATGATTATATTTCTAAGTTTTGTTCCGCCCTCAGCACCTTTAATACCTCTATTTGCTAAAACTCCCAGCATAACATTAAGAGTGTCTAGATCTTGGCCTGCATTTTTCATGGTGGCACCAGCGACTAGAATTCCTTCACCAAGCTGCTCTACATTGGTATTGGATTTTTGAGATGTTTTAGCCATCATATCCATGTAGGAATCCATGTCTGATATTTCAAGGCCAAGTGCCGCCATTGAGTCTGTTACTAGATCTGAAGCCTTGGCTAGATCCATACCACCAGCGGCTGCCAAGGTTAAAACACCAGGAAGGGCCTCAATAGCTTCTTCAGCATCATAACCTGCAAGGGCTAGAAAGTTTAAGGCATCTGCAGATTCAGAAGCAGAAAACCTAGTACTAGCACCTGCATCTTTGGCAGCTTGGGATAGTTTCTTAAAGGCTTCTTCACCTTCATCGCCAACAAGTCCCATAGTAGCTTGGACCTGTTTCATGGAGTCTTCATAATCTGCATAGACATTTAAGGAATCTTTTATCCACTTACCAGTAGCAACAGCACCAGCACCAATAGCAGCCATAGCAGCAGCTGCGGCTTTAAGTCCTGCAACTAGAGTTTTACCTGCAATCTCACCAGCCTGTTTTAAGCCACCGACCAACTTATCTATTTTTTCCTTATTTAGCTTTTTAACTTCAGTCTGAGACTCTTTTAATTCTCTTTCCATGTTGTTAAGTTCAGCATTGGCGTTGTTTAGCTGGATCTGCCACGCTAGAGTCCTTCTGTCATTTTCACCAAAGGAGGAGGCGGCATTGGCCAGGGCTTTTTCTAAGGTAGATATCTTGTCTTTTTGTGCATCAATTTCTTTATTAAGTTGATTATTTCTGGCAGTAATAGCCTTTATTGATTTATCATTTCGATCAAACTCAGAGGATACAAGTTTCATTTCAGAACCTAGAACTCTGAAGCTTTGATTTATTTCTCTAAGGGCATTCTTAAATTGTCTTTCACCCTCAATACCTATTTTTAAACCAAAATCAGACAAGTAATCACCTCCTTAAAAATGGGCATGAAAAAAGAGCAACCTTTTGATTGCTCTCATATTGATACTAGTATTTAATATTATTAATCAGAGATAAAACAACTCTTCTTGCTACAAAATGTCAGCATATAAATTTTCTTTTTCTTTTGTAAACATTACTTTTGAGGGTAGTATGTTTTCTCCTCTACTTGCTAAAGCAAATAAGGTTATCGCCCAATCTGTTAATTCAATTGGAAGACGATAGCATTTCACCTCTGCTCCATCAATCGTGATTGTAGGAACCATCTCCTTATCAACTCCAACAGACAAGACATCATAAACAGTACTTCCCTCTTTTATTTCTAACAATGGCTGCTTGTTTATATCAAAATAAACTTTTGCTCCTCGTTGATTCTTAAAATAATCTTTTGTTTTTTCCTCTATTGGGGTTATTGGAAGCTTATAACTTATATTTTGATAGTGATATGCAAGGCTTTCACAGGCATAAGCATTAAAATATTCTCCTTGCATAGAAATATCTTCTATCGATTCTATAGTTTCAAAATGACTCATAAAATTTAATAGGGCAATTAATGAAACCAAATTATCCGAATAAGTTCCACCAAAAGATTTATACCATGACTTATTTAAATCCACTAAAATATAGTGTAGTTTTTTATAAAGAGATAATTGCTGCTCATTAAGTTTAAACCAATCACTACTAAGGATGTGTTTTTCTAACTGTCTCTCCTTTGTATTTGGGCTCAACACACTATGCAGTGATTTTAATAGCTTTGAAATTATACCTGCGAGCATATCGGCTGCACGAACCCCTATAGAGTTTAATGAATCAATTTCCTTAACCCTAATCAGACCCATCTGCTGGGCTGCTTTTGCTGTCTTACTTTTCTCTCCTTCTCTATCAATAGTAAGATAATAATTATCTATTGATCTTTCCTTAAGAAAATACTTAAAACCATAAAAAGGAGGATTGTAATTCCAATCTATTGATTTTATAACTGATATATCGTCTAAAATCATAAGAATTTGTTTAAATTGTTTTATTTCCATTTCTTTTAATTCTTTATTGGCTTTGTTTTTCTCTATCTGAGTGATGAAGAAATCTCTTAATACACCTATAAATTCTCCTGTATTTTCATAAATTCCATTCATAACATCCTCAGGTTTATAGACTATTATTGCTTTTGTAATTGAATATCTCATAGCGTCCATATCATAAGCAAGGCTATTTTTATAGCCGTCAAAAATTTGATTTACTAAATGCTCAATTTTACTAATAACTGAATAATAAACTAGAATATTTTCATCAAACAAATTAAAAAAATCTTCAATTAAATTTGCATTGTCACTATTTAAAGACGCAAAGCCATATTTAAATTGATTCTGACGTATTGTCTGACTTTTAAGTTCACCTTTTGATTGTCGGTGTTTATATTTTTCTTCAAAAGTGGTATATTTTTCAAAGAAATTTTTCTCATATTTAGATTTCCAACCAACTATTGCAACAATAAAGTTATCATAATAATTATCTGCTGTAATAGTTCTTAAATTTATTTTCCTACTATGTTCTGACTCATCATAGTAAAATTTATACTCATCCATTAGCAGGTCCCTCCTCCACCCTATAATAAATAAGTATATCATATACGTAAAATACTCCTTAAATTCCAGCTGGAATAATATCATCAATAAATATTTCTCTTTTAGGCTTGGCAAGTCCAGTAAATTGTTTATGAATTTCCCACTGGTCTAGTAGCTCCCCTATAGGCATAAGCCAGACTTCAACCTCTGGTCTATGAAGCTGGCTTACACCATAATAAATAAGTCGAGCAAACAATTCTTCATCGCTTACTCGACTTCCACGTTTTTTGATTCAGTTTCCTCTGATTCTACATTTCTTTTAGTTCCCTTAAACATAGCCTCCATAATGGCATCTTTGTAGGTTGCCAGCTCATGGGGAGAGGTTAGAAGTTCCACATCATCTTCAGTTAGTAGTTCTTCTTTTTCTCCATTTAATCTGTTATTTATTAAAATGCTTTGATTGGCAAGTAGAGCAATAAGCCATACAATTTCTTCTAGGGCCATCTCAAAGTTTTCTGCCTTCATTATCTTTTCACCTAAATTTTCAAGACCACCATATCTCTTAGCTATTTCCTTTGTGGCCTTTGTGGTTAGAATGAGGCTGTATTCTTTACCACCAATTGTTATTAGGCTTTTTCTGTCAGTCTCAATCATCTAATCGTCACCTCCAGCCGCAAAGACAGGTTCATAAACTTCAGTGTACCAACCTGTAATTATTTCAGTAGTTACGCCTTCATCACCTTCATTAACTTCAGCTTTCCAAGGATGTTTCCCTTGACCATCTAGCTTATTTCTACGAAGCACAGTTCCTTCTATAGTTGGAGTGGAGAAAGTAATACTGTCACCCTTAGTAGTTAGGTTTGTGGCAGGAATACCAAACTTCACTCTATAGAGCCAGAAATATCTGTATTTACCGTTGGCTTTTTTAGCCCTAAAACCAATGGCAACAGGATCGCCGCCATCCTCACTAGAAGAAATTAGAACCTTGTTGTCATCAATTGTAGCTCCAGTTAAATCACTGGCAATAGCAGTTCCAATATCATCAATACCAAGGGAGAGAGTTCCGTTTTTAAATTCCTTTATAATTTCTGCAGCACCATCATCCGCATAAAGGGTTGCTTCTGCAAGCTCTACAGAAAGTTCTGCCGTAATGGCTTTTGCTAAGGGCTCAGGAGTATCATAAGTTTCATCACCATTTGATTCTTCATTTATTTTTGCATAATAAAGTCTATCAAGACCTATTGTTGCCATAATCTAATCCTCCTTATCTAATTCAAATTTATATGTTTTTATTACATCAATGGCATAGTGGTGATATCCTGTATCATCCTCATGGCCGATGTATCTCATATCAGTAATAGTAAAACCCGCACCTATTAAAGTACGGGTTAGTGTATTTTTTGTTTTTATATAGTTGCCTTTAGAAAATAAAGATAGTCTTACTTCCTGCATTTCATACTCTGGTAGATTATCTGCATAAACCTCAAATAAATCTACCAGAGGGGTTAAAACCAAATAGAGATCTGGAGGTTTTTTTGAAAATAATCCTGTTTCAACAGAGATACCTAGATCTTCTATAAGAGTATTTAGTTCTTCTAAAATGGTCATAGGTCCTTAACCTCCGTCTCAAATCTATCTTTCATGGCTTCTATGCAAAGTGCTCTTGAAGTTCTTCTTGCAGGCTTTAAAAAAGGTTTAGCTGCTTGATTGGATCTGCCATATTCAAGGATATTTGCTATCTTGGCATTACTATCCCCATCACTTCTTGGTTCTTTAAAACCTACCTTTATATTATGATGTCCTCGCCTATCCATAAGAACTGGCGTAAGGCCTAGAGAGGAAACTAGCTCACCAGTAGAACGGCTCCTTATCTTTGTATTTCTTCCAATTGAGGATTTAAGATTAGACCTTACTTCATTTAATATAACTTCTCCGCCAGACTCTAAAACTTTAGGTACAATTTCATCTGTCTTATCTCCAAGCTTAGAAATTTTAAGAAGAAAATCTTCAGGCATTCTCATCGTCACCTTCGCCATTAAGAATCACCACCTTTTTTGCTAAAACCTCAATATACATATTTCTGTTTCTAATGTTTTCTACACTTATGATTTCAAAGTATTCATCCTGACAGATAATTAGCATTTCACTTGTAATTAATACCTTGGGTATCCTACGAAATATAAAGAGAGTAGTAGCATCAGGAAATATAGCTCTATTAGTCCATCTTTTACTAGCATTTTTATCTTCTCTGTAGGCTCTAACTTCTGCTAATGAATTTAAATTATCCCTAGTAAAGCCTTCTTTATCTTTGACTTTTTCTACAATAATTAGATTTATAGGTGTTCTTAATTTCCCAATACTCATAATTACACCTTCCAATTCTTGTCTAGCCTTAGGAGATTATTAATAGTTTCTCGTGCTTGCTGTCCTGCTAGAGCAGTGTCAGAAAAGAAACCTCCTGTACTACCATCCCTACTTTCATAGAAGTGGGAAGAGAGCATGATAATTGCCTGCCTAGTTACAGGGCTCATTTCATTATCACTATAAAAACCTTCTTCTAGATGTTGAAAACTCTCGGCATAGGAGATAGAGGCGGCAATATAGACCTCTAATAGCTCATCATCTTCATCATGCTCTAATATTAAATTTGCCTTTACACTTTCAAGTAAAGTCATCACCGCCACCATCCTTTCATTCTATTCTTCAGTTTCTCCTTCAGCTTCCTCTTCCATAAATCCAGCGGCTTTAAGCTTTGAAAGAAGGGCATTGAAATCTTCTACTAAACCCTCTACATCAGTAGCCTCACTATCAGCTTGAAAATCTAATATAGGTATTACTACAGGATCGGGTAAGGTGGGAGAAGGGAGCCCAGTTACTGTAGCTCCTTCTTTAATTTCTAAAGTTCCACCTATGACAGTTTTTTCTCCGCCTTGTTCAGTATAATTTTTAGTATTATAAGCCATACTTTTACCTCCTTATTTTTGTTTAAGGACTTTGACAGCTTCAGGAAGGATTAACTTTCCATCGACTCTCTGACTGCCTAGGAAACCTACCTGTCCACTAGTAGCAAATAATTCATTTAGTCTCTTGAAAGAGCGACCTTGCCTATCAGCAATCCAGTAGTATCCAAAGTCACCAAAAGCAATAGTAGACGCACCTGCTTCAATAATAGGAGCATAGGCAGATGTATAAACTGGCCTATTTAAAAGAGTATCTGGTGTTCCAGCAGTCAGGGATGGTTGCCATAGATATTGTCCTTGGCCATCTTTTAGCTTACGAACAGCCTTAACAGTTGCATCATTCATAATAAATACAGCATTTTTTCTATAAGGAGCCTTTAAGGAATAAACTAAATCAATAATCTCATCTGCGGTAATAGCCGTAGCAGAAGCAGCGGTTACTCCAAGCTGACCACCAGCTGTAGCATGAAAGATTCCTGTTGGCTTTCCATCTCCATCACCAACTATAAATGCTTCTTCCTCCTTGGCACCAATTCTTCTAGCAAACTCAGTAGCTATATAATTTTCAATAGAGAAAACACTATCATTTAATAGCTCATCAGATACTTTAATCATTGTTCCAAGCTTATATGCTCCAATAGATGTTTGTCCAAATACAGAGTCGCTTTCTTCAAAGTCCTCTCCTTCATCAAGCCAGGCTGCAGATCCTTTGGTTACCACAACTGGAATCTTCCTATCACCGCTGGAAGTCTTGATAACTTTAGCTAGCTTTCTAAAGATATTCTCCTCTTCAAGAGTGGTAATAAGAGTTCTTTCAAACTCATCTGGTGCCAGATATCCACCTTCAGAATCTTCTCCTATGGAAAGAGAGTTATAAATTTGGTTGCTTGGGTTTTTCATTCTCATAGCATTCCAGAAAGCCTTCTTATAATCATCTGAAGCTCGACCTGTCTTTTCTTCCTCATCCTTCATACCAGGCTTGGAAGATATAGGAGAGGAGGTAGGCTTGGATAGTTCTAAATCAATTACAGCCTGTCTTTCAAGCCTCTTTATTTCTTCACCTAAGTTCATTACATCTTCTTCCATTCTTTCATATGTGGCAGTATCTTCAGCTGAAAGAAGCCCATTTTCATTTCTTCTTGAATCTAAAAAAGCCTTAGTTGATTCCCAAAGCTTAGCTCTTTTTTCTCTAAGTTCAATTATTTTATTCATTCTATAAAACCTCCATTTATTTTTTAATTAGATTTAATCTAGTCATAAGCTCCTTATGAGAAGTGCCAGTTTCATTTTCTGGTTTCTTTTCTTCTTCTATTTTTGGGAACTTACTTCTTAATGAGTTAACAACTGCTACTTTTTCAAAGATGAAGCCATTAGAAACATAGAGATCAGCATCTGCTTCCTCATATAAAACCTTGTTAGCAAATCCCAGTTCCACTGCCTTTTTAGCACTCATCCAGGTTTCCATATCCATCATTTTGGATATTTTTTCTCTAGAAAGTTTGGTTTTGACCTCGTAAGCATTGATGATGCTTTCTTTAACCTCTGCTAACATTTCCCTAGCCTTTACCATATCTGCTTCTTCACCCCAAATAAGGGTGGAAGGATTATGGATCATAAGCATGGCCACAGGGGACATTGAAATTTCATCGCCTGCCATAGCTATAACAGAAGCAGCAGAAGCGGCTAAACCATCAATCTTTACATCGACTTTCCCTTTATACTCTTTTAGCATGTTGTAGATTTGGCTGGCTGCAAAGACATCTCCACCAGGGGAATTGATCCAGACAGAAATATCACCATCTGATTCCATAAGTTCTGCTTTGAACTTTTTAGGAGTAATATCATCATCAAACCAGCTATCCTCTGCAATATAGCCATCAAAGTATAGGGTCCTTTCACCATCTTCATTCTTTATAAAATTCCAAAACTTCTTTATTTTCATCACCTCCATTATTATTTGCATAAGCTCCAACATCTTTAAGTTTGAGCATATTGCCATTAACCATATATGTGTTTCCACCTTCATCCAGGGGTATAGGGTTCATATTCTCTAAGGCTCTTACATCATTGGGGGACATAAAGCCATTTTGAATACCGATAGAATAACCACGCATTCTAGATTCGTAGTCACCCCTAAGGAGGCCTTCCACCACAAAGGATACAAAGTATTTCTCTTTTTCAGAGTCTGAGAAAAGTGCCTTGTTTATTGACTGCTCTATTCTGACCAGCCAAGGTCTAATTGTATGGACCACAAAGCTAATCGACTGATGTTCTATGTTAGAAAATGTAGCCCTTTCTAAATCACCGACCAAGTGTGGTGGAACTCTGAATATCCTGCATATTTCCTCAGTCTGATATTTCCTGGTTTCTAAAAACTGAGCTTGCTCAGGTGGAATACCTATTGGAGAAAACTTCATTCCTTCTTCAAGAACAGCAACCCTATGGGCATTTGATGTACCTTGATAGACTTGATTCCAACTATCTCTAATTCTGTGAGGATCTTTTACAACTCCAGGATGTTCTAAAACTCCACCAGGGTTTGCTCCATTAGCAAAGAACTTAGCTCCATATTCCTCAGTAGCAATGGCCATCCCAATAGCATTTTTAGCCATGGCAATAGGTGAATAGCCAATGAGACCATCAAATCCTAGTCCTGGAATATGAAGAATCTCAGTATTTCTTAAGAGATGTTCTTTCCCTTCGCTAGTGTATAAATAATAGATTTCTCCCTTATCACTTCTTTCAACTTTCATCTTGTCAGGAAGTAATGGATAAAGTGCTATAACTTTTCCATTGCCATCTCTGATTATTTGTGAATAGGAATTTCCCCATAATAAAAGATGACCCATCAGTGTTTCTCTGAACACGAATGAAGTCATCTCAGGGTTGGGAGAATCTGCAAGGAGATGGTATACAGGATGTCCTCTTGCTTTTTCTTTCCCATTTTCATTATTCATATAAGTGTGTAACGGCAGTGAAGCTATTGTTTCTGCTAAAATTCTCACGCAAGCATAAACTGCAGTTGTTTGCATAGCTGTTCTTTCGTTGACATTCTTACCACTGGAAGTGGAGCCAAAGAAAAAGCTATAGGTGGATCCAAATAAAGAGTTTCTAGGTTTAGATCCTTGCTTAAATAATCTTGAAAATATATTAATAGGATCACCTCCTTAAATAAGTCTAGAAAACTAGAATGCCCCTTTCATCATAGACACTACCAGTATTAAGTCCATCATTTCTTAAGGCTCTATCTAAAGCCATTATTGTTGCTACAGCACCATCTATCTTTTCAGAGGACTTTTCCTTATCTGGCTTAACATTTCCAGCAGGATCAGTTCTTACAAAAATATTATCCATCATCCAACGAAGGACTGGATGACCACCATGGGCTAGTTTTTCTTCTAGAGTCAATTTCATTAACTCTTTTGTAGGAGGACTCATATCTTTAAAGCCCTGGCCAAAGGGAACAACAGTAAAACCCATACCTTCAAGGTTCTGTGTCATTTGAATTGCTCCCCAGCGGTCAAAGGCGATTTCTCTAATGTTATATTCCATTCCTAATTCCTCTATGAAATTTTCTATAAAACCATAGTGGACTACATTTCCTTCAGTAGTTTTGATGTATCCTTGTCTCTCCCATAAATCATAATTTACATGGTCTCGTCTTACCCTTAAATCAAGAGTTTCTTCTGGTAGCCAGAAGTAGGGAAGAATAGCATATTTATCATCCTCATCTTCTGGTGGAAAGACTAAAACAAAGGCTGTAATATCTGTAGAAGATGATAGGTCAAGACCACCATAACAAATTCTACCTTTCAAGCTTTTAGGATCAACTTTAAAAGAACAGGCATCCCATTTATCCATGGGCATCCATCTTACAGCTTGTTTTACCCATTGGTTAAGCCTTAGCTGTCTGAAAGAATTTTCCTCTGCGGGATTTTGCTTAGCTGATTCAAAGGCCGCTTCTACCTTATCCATAGTTACGGTAATTCCTAGAGAGGGATTAGCTTTTTTCCAAACCTTAGGATCTGTCCAATCATCATCCATATCAGCACCATAAATAACAGGGTAAAAGGTAGAGTCTGTTTTTCTACCTTCAAGTAAATCTACAGCCTTTTGATGAACCTCCCAACAGATAGAATTTTGATTGTCTCCAGCTGTAGTTATTAAGAAGTAAAGAGGCTGGGTTCTTGCATCCCCAGACCCTTTAGTTAGAACATCATATAGTTTTCTATTAGGTTGGGTATGGAGTTCATCAAAGACAACTCCATGAGTATTGAAACCGTGTTTATTTTTAACATCAGCAGACAGGACTTGATATACACTTCCTGTTGGCTGATAGATTAATCTCTTCATTGAATCTAAAATTTTAACTCTCTTAGCTAGAGGTGGACACATTCTAACCATATCAGCCGCCACATTAAAAACTATGGAAGCTTGGTTTCTATCGGCTGCAGCACCATAAACCTCAGCTCTTTGTTCACCGTCACCACAGGTGAGGAGAAGGGCAATGGCTGCTGCCAGCTCAGATTTTCCCATTTTCTTTGGTATTTCCACATAGGCTGTATTAAATTGCCTATAGCCATTTGGCTTAATTATTCCAAATAAATCTCTTATGATTTGTTCTTGCCAATCTATAAGTTCAAAATGTTTCCCTGCCCACCGACCTTTGGTGTGAGTTAGAGCCTGTATAAATGAAACCGCATAATCAGCGGCATCCTTATTATAAACGGAGTCTTTGGCCATAAACTTAGTTGGCTTATAGTCTTTGAGTTTCCTAATTTTTGCCGCCTCCCTTCATTTAGGCAAAAGAAAAGAGCCTCTAAGAAGCTCTTTGTTTCTGTTGATATTTTATTTTTTAGTTACTGGATGAAGCTTGCTAAAGTAGCCTAAGCTAATAAATTCTTTTAATTCCTCAATGCTATAAATTTGCACTTGATTTTCTTCTTCACCCATTGGAGCAAAAACTAAATCTCCTCCCCAATAACCAACGAATTGATAAAATAATTCTTTACCTTTTACTTTATAAATATCGCCCTTTTTCATCTTCATTTCCTCCTTGAAAGTGTATTTTGTTACCTACATATATCACTCTAAAAGGGATATATAGCAAGTACTATTTTCAATATAAGCACACTTTCTTTAAAGTTCACCAGTCATTATAAATTGGATATATTTTTCCTTTTCATCCTCTAGGAAAATAACTAGTTCATAGAACTCCAGTTGATTGGCCTCGTATTGAACTCTATTAATATCAAACATATTTGTTACGCCGCTTTCTCTAATGATTAAGATTTGCTCTTTAATCTTCTCCAGCATCTTTGGCCACCTTAATCCTTTCTATAGAATCTTCCAAGGCAATCTTTAAAACTTCATCATTGAAGTTTTGGGCCCTATAGCCATCATGAATTACTGAATAATAGTACATGCTAGGCTGACCAAGTGCTCTGCCTTCATTCATAATGTAGGCCATAACTTTTCTGTTTCTGCCTTTAATTTTGACCGTTAAGCTTTCTTTGCGATAGAGAAAGGGGAAGCCTTCATATCTATCAAGGGCATCTTCATCGCTTTTAGTAATTTCCCATATGAGAACTGGAACTGAATCACCCTTTGAAGGCTCTACAGTAGCAACAGCAGCTCCAGTAGGACCTCTAAATAAAAGCTTGTAATCTTTTAGTTCACTAGCTCCTATAACCTTAGCAGTTGGGCATCTACTAGCCATTTGAGATAGGTTTAAATTGGAGCCATAGGCTAGATATAGTTTCTTCTTCATATTCATCTTCCTTTCTTTGGCCACAGTTTCGCCTGTGTGGGCTTTGTATTTGAAGTGGGTACATTTACCCCTTCTACCAGCTTAAGAGGGGGAAGTCCCCCTCGTGGCTTTTAGCAGCCGCTATTCTCAAGCGGATTCACGAAACCTCCAAGCTGCAGAGCCTTCTAGGAGTTTACAAAGGTGCTCTCTTGGGTTTTTAAAGTCATCTCCTATGAAGCCGATTCTAGTAAGCCAGGTTCTCATTGCAAATTTTGGATTTTCTATCTGTGGCTTTTTGCTGCTGGCAAACTTCTGTGTTAAGGCCTGCTCATTCATGGCCAAGCTTAAAAGGATGTAGGTTCTTATTTTTCCAGCATGGAGTGTTCCATTAAAGCCTCTAAGCTCTACAGTTCCCACTCCGTTGAAAAAGCTGTGTAAGTTCAGGAAGTGGTATCTGCTGTCATGGTAATGTCTATCTCTACTTTGGTAGTAGCCTTTGTACCAAATATCTTCTATTTGTTTAAAGCTGGTGGGCTTTTTCTTGTTCATTTCCTTTACTAGGCTTTCATCCATCTTTTTGCAGTATCTCATTCTCTCTCTTTCAATCTCCAGGCTAGTGTAGAGGAGGTCATTTCTTGAGTAAATAATATTCAAGAAGTTTCTCAAGGACCTAGGAGTATGATCGCCTCCGTTTAGGTGTATGTGGATACCTGTTGTTTTGTTGGCAAAGCCTCCAGCTTTTCTTATTTTTCTTACTAGCTCCTGAAGGCTTTCAATGTCCTCCTTGTAGCTTAAAATCGGGCTAACAATCTCAACGCTATATTCATTAGTTGCTGGTACTTTTTGTCCATTAACTCTTTTCTGACATCTTATGCTGCCGTCATAAACTACTTGCCAGGCTCTTCCGTCAGCCGCTGTTACCTTGAAGTCTCTACCGTTTTGCCTTGAAGTTCCTTCAAGATGTTCTGCTATTATTTTTGCTGCTTTCCTCCTTGTAATGCCTGTGAATTCAATTTCAATTCCAAAGTTTTTTCTAAGCATTTTCTTGTCCCCTTTCTGGTGTGTTTTTGTTACATACATATATCACTCAGAAGGGAATATATAGCAAGTACTATTTTCACTATAAACACAGTATTTTCAAGGGTTTCAGCTTATTTTTAATCCTTGGTTTTCCTAAATAAATCCTCTCCATAAATTAATCCTAAAGAGCTACCTTTATCCCAATTTACATGGATAGTAGCTAGGTCATCAATGAAGGCAACTGTTCCTTTATCTCCAGCTTTTAAAGTTGTATAAGGGTCATCCATTTTGATAAGCTCAACTCTAGTTCCTTTTGAGAAATCTTCCTTTAGTTTTTTTAATATTTCATAGCTAATTTCTTTCATAGTTTTATGCCTCCTTGCTTGCTGGAAGTCCATTTCTAAATGCAGAGCTTCCTTCAAGCTTTGATAGTAGAAACTTTCTATGCTCCTTATAATCTGCTCCTACCATACCAAGTCTAATTAGCCAGGTCCTAAAACTATATTTGTCATTATCAGTTTCAACTTGCTTAGAAGTTGCATATTTTAACTCTTTAGCTTTCTTAATTAGAAGGCTTAGGAATTCTGATGATATTTTTATGTCTCCTTTAATAAATTTAAAGGTAATTTTTTCATCTTCAAAGGAGATGCCTTTGCAATTGTTCTCATTAATAAGTTTTAAAATCTCATCCAAGTCTTCAAGACTAGAAATTGCGTCAATTACTTCTTTCTCTACAATCGTATCTTCAAGTGCATAAACTTTTTTAATTAAAGTCTCCTTGCTATAAATCATATTTAAAAGATTTCTTATAGACCGAGCATCGTGCCCTTCTAGGGGGAAGGCAATCTCTATCTGAGTAAACTCATCTTCTAAACTAGTTTCTTTTATTTGTTCTAGTGTCATTTCATCACCTGCCTTATTTAGGATCTTTCCTTCTCTAGTTACAGTAAAATCTCCAATTTCATAAGCAAAGCTGGGAACTCCCAGGTATTTTACCTTAAGTCCTAAATGCTTGCTTAAAGCATTTACTAATTCTTTTCTATCCATTAAAAACCCCTCCTTTATGTGGTACTACATATATCACTCAAAGGAAGAATAATAGCAAGTTATATCGAATTTTCAGCCAAAGGTTTATACCTAATCCTTTTTTAAAGGCCTGTGTGGGCCTTCTGTGGCCTCGCATTTTCTCTAATCCTTGGCAATATCAGTGTAGGGCAGCTTTTTCCCATTCCTTAAAAGATATACATCATCTGAGCTTCCCACTTGTTCGATATATCTTTTTACAATAACATCTGTATATTTCTCATCTAATTCTATAGTGTTGCATATTCTGTCTGTTTGCTCACAGGCAATTAAGGTAGAGCCTGACCCTCCAAAAGGATCCAGTACTATAGAATTAGTTAAGCTAGAATTTAAAATAGGATAGGCTACCAAGGCTACAGGTTTCATAGTTGGATGGTCTTTATTTCTTTTAGGCTTTTCAAATTCCCAGATCGTAGTTTGCTTCCTATCAGAATACCAGTTGTGCTTACCTTTATTTTTCCAGCCAAAGAGAACTGGTTCATGTTGCCATTGGTATGGAGACCTACCAAGGACCAAAGATTGTTTCTTCCAAATACAGGTGCCAGATAAATAAAAGCCTGCATCAGAAAAAGCCTTCCTAAAATTTAAGCCCTCAGTATCAGCATGAAAGACATAAATAGATGCATCCTTAGCCATAACTTTTTCCATCCCTTGAAAAGAAGAGAGGAGGAAGTCGTAGAAGGCATCATTTGCCATGTTGTCATTTTTAATCTTTCCTGCAGTCCCCTCATAATTAACATTGTAGGGTGGATCAGTAACAGTTAAGTTGGCAAGCTTTCCATCCATTAAAGTTTCATAGCTTTCTATTTTAGTTGAATCTCCACATAAAAGTCTGTGCCTTCCAAGTAGCCATAGGTCACCTAGTTTTGAAAGGGCAGGTTTTTTAAGTTCTTCTTCAACATCAAAATCATCTTCTTTAATATTATCTTTAAGAGTGTCTTTAAAAAGGTCATCAAGCTCTGCAGGATCAAAACCAGTTAAGGAAACATCAAAATCTACACCTTGTAAATCTGTAATTAGCAGCATTAGTTTTTCTTTGTCCCAATCACCACTAACCTTATTAAGAGCAATATTTAAAGCCTTTTCATTTTCCTCATCCATATCAACTACAACGCAGTCGATTTCTTTTTGACCCATTTCTACTAAAACCTTATATCTTTGGTGGCCGCCAATTATATGGCCAGTCCTTTTATTCCAAAGAACTGGTTCTACATAACCAAAGGTAAGAATAGAGTTTTTTAGCTTTTCATACTCAGGATCCCCTGGCCTTAAGTCCTTTCTAGGATTGTAGGGAGCAGGATTTAATTTTTCTATTTTAATTTTTTCTATCTGCATACTTTTCCACCGCCTTTTTAAGCTCATCATATTTATCTAGGCTCTCCCAAGGAAAGAGTACACTAGAAAAATGTCCGTAGGTTGCTGTTTCGGAATAGCTAATATCCCTAAGCCTTAGGTGTTCAATTATAGCTGCAGGCTTTAAATTAAATACACCCTTGCAGGCCTTGGTTAAAATTTCATCGGAAACAGTCCCGCTTCCAAAAGTATTAATAGAAAAGGAGACAGGGTTTGCCTTTCCAATGGCATAAGAAAGAGCGACCTCACATTCGTCTGCAAAATCGCCCCATATAATATGCTTAGCTATGAATCTAGCCATATAGGCTCCACTTCTATCGACCTTGGTTGGATCCTTTCCACAAAGAGCTCCGCCTCCATGGGAAGCCAGACCTCCATAAGTATCTACCATTAACTTTCTACCTGTTAGACCTGTATCAGCAGTAGGTCCACCAATAACAAACCTTCCTGAAGGGTTGATTAGGATTTCTGTCTTTTCATCAAAAGGAAAGTCCTCAAAAGCAGGGTAAAGAACAGTGTGGATAATTTCTCTTTTTAATTCCTCATAATCCTTATCTTTATGATGGTGGGTGGAAACAACTATGGTCTTTACCCTTACGGGTTTATTATCCTCATATTCAATAGTGACCTGAGCTTTTCCGTCTGGGAAAATACCCTTAATCAACTTATCTTTCCTTGCCTTATCCAGCCTCTTAGTTATTTTATTAGATAAAACAATGGGAAGAGGGAGCATTTCTTTAGTTTCCCTTGTAGCATAGCCATACATAGTTCCCTGGTCACCAGCACCTATTAAGCTATATGGATCCTTTATTCCCTCCCTAAACTCTAAAGCATTATCTACACCAGCCTTAATATCTGGGCTCTGTTTCTGTACAAATACATAAATCAAGAACTTAAGAGGATTATATCCCACTTTTTTTAAGGTCTGTCTTACGATGTTTCTAATATCTAATTTCTCGCTACAGGTGATTTCGCCCGCCACGATTATCTTTCCCTTGGTTGCCATTACCTCACAAGCAACTCTTGAAGCCTTATCTTTTCTAAAGGCTGCATCTAGTATATTGTCTGCAATTAAATCGCAGAGTTTATCAGGATGTCCTATACATACACTTTCAGATGATTTTTCTCTTTTCATTTCTACCTCCAATATTTTATTTACCTGTACGAGCAGTTAATAATCTTTCCATTACATTGTCTTGAGGATTATTTCCTGTGTATTCTGATAGAGAGTTCTCTTTTACAATTTGGAATATTTCAAGCCAGAGCCTATTGGTCTGTGTCATATAGTTTTGGCTCATGGCAACATAGGGACTTTGCATTGCATTTCCTGTTGTTGGATGTTTGGCTAAAAAACCAAATTCAGTAACTGCTTCTTCACATTGGATCCATCTAGCTACGCTCATAGCATACCTTTCGAGAAGCTGGGGAGAGATAAGAGCAGCACAGCCTCTTTCATTTAGCCAGTTCCATGTATCCCTATAAATATCTCCAGCAACTAGAGTCTTTCCATCTTTTTGAACGGCCTCTAACATTTTGCTTGGCTCTGGCATTTCTATACCCTCTAGGTCTGCTGCATTTTGAAATTCCATTATTGTAAGTGTCCTACCGCCAGGATTACCCTCGGTAATTTTATCTACTAAAGCCTTCTTTTTAGCACCAGCTCCTATACGAGCACCACCTCTATTAGTGCCGTCTTTAGCCATATTTTCATCACCTCATTTTTCTCTTAGCCTATTACCCCCTTTGAAACTGCATTTTTTTACACGAAGGCCCACGCCGCTGTCCGCTTATGAAAGTTTTAGAGATTTACTACCCCCACCGCTCACCACTTTTAGCTGTGATGCTTGAGTGACAAGACTTGCATAAGCTCATAAGATTACTAAACTCATTGCCACCACCTTTGGACAGTGGTACGATGTGATGCACTTCCTCCACAGGAGTAAGCTTTCCGTGTTTCTTACATTCCTCACAAAGGGGATACTCTTTGACGTATCTGTCTCTGATTCGTTTCCAAGCCCTGCCGTATCTTTTGTTGGACTTAGGATCTCTTTGGTACTTGTTATAGTTTTTATTTGTTAACCGCTTATGTTTTTCACAGTACCTATCATCAGTAAGCTTAGGACAGCCAGGATAGGAACAGGGACTCTTAGGTTTCCTTGGCATTCTAGCACCTCCTTTTTAGGCATGAAAAAACCTCCACAGATTTTCTGTGAAGGTTTAAAGTTTTTCTATCTTAATAGTATCAAGTAAGTCTATGAACATCTACTAACATTTCCTATCATTTTTCAAAAGAGTGGTTGTTTCTGCTAAAGCTCTGTCTCTAAGTCTATAAATATGCTGAATGCTATAATCCATATCAACTGCAATCTGCTCCCAAGTTTCGAAGCAAAGGTATCGTTTCTCAAGTAAGGTTTGATACTCCTGATTCTTTACTTTCTTTATAAGAGCTACAATTTCAGTTTTCAAATCGATAAGCATATCAATGTCTTTATTGATTTCAGCTTGAAGGTCAATAATTTTATCTATAGCATCTGCCATTTTGGAGGTAGCTCTGTTAGGACTTCTTGGCATATCGGATAGGGTAGAAGTGGCTTTAGTAGCAAGTGCATTTAAAGACTCTACTTGCTCAAGCTTACTATTAATTCTTTGGTCTAGACGATAAGCTTTATTTAAATAATCCTTTGCGTTCATGATGCTACCTCCTCATTCAGTTGTTTAATAAGCATATCTGGGTCAAGGCTGGTAAGAAGTTTATACCAGCTAGAATGAAAGAAACGTTCAACTTCTTCTTTTGTATTTAAAGCAGCTTGATTTCGTGGATGTTTATTTAGTTTTCTAAGTGCAGCACGGTAATCCTTAACTGCTGTTAGAACAATGGCATTAGCCAAATCTTCATATTTTTTATTCATCCCGCTCTCCTCCTTCTGCTTAAGTTTGCTTTTACTGCATCTATAAGATCTTCTTGTGTTTTTTCTTTTCGTTTCAATGCTTTCATAACATCCTCATCAATAGTTCCTTTAGTAATAATGTGGTGGATTACAACCGTTTCATTTTGACCTTGTCTCCATAGCCTTGCATTTGTTTGCTGGTAAAGTTCTAAGGACCAAGTCAAACTAAACCAAATAATAGTTGACCCTCCACTTTGTAAATTGAGCCCATGCCCCGCTGAAGCTGGATGAATTACTGCTACAGGAATTTCTCCATGGTTCCACTCTTTTATATCCTTTGAAGTCTTGATTTCTCTTACTGTAAATCTCTCTTTTATCCGTTCTAGATCATGCTTATACCAATATGCAATAAGTACGGGTTTTCCATTTGCTCCTTCAATTAAATCCTCTAGTGCATCAAGCTTACGATTATGAATAAAGTGAACCTTTTTATCTTCGTCATAGACTGCTCCATTTGACATCTGTAATAACTTACTGGAAAGAACCGCTGCATTTACCGCATCTATTTCCTCATTGGCTAGTTCAATAACCATTTCTTTTCTAAATCCGTCATATATTAAATGTTCATTTACACTAAGGCTTACAGGTACTTCATTTATTAAGCATTTTGGCATTTGAAGAAAATCCACTGATTTCATAGAAATGGTGATATCAGAAATTAATTCATATATTTCCTTTTCAGCTCCAAATAGTGGTTTATAAGAAAATATCATATGTTGATTTCTCTTATCAGGCTGAAAGAAAGCACTTCGGTAGTGGCTTATATACCTTCCTAGTCTTTTTCCCATGTCTAAGATCCGAAACTCTGCCCACAAATCCATAAGCCCATTACTTGAAGGTGTTCCTGTAAGTCCAACTATTCGCTTAATTTTAGGTCTTACTTTTAGTAGACTCTTGAATCTTTTTGCTGTGTGGGATTTAAAAGACGATAACTCATCAATTACAACCATGTCATAATCAAAAGGTAGGCCACTTTTATTTATCAACCAGTCTACATTTTCCCTGTTTATTAAATAAACACTTGCAGGTGTTTTTAAGGCTGATAATCTTTCTTTTTCTGTTCCTATAGCTACTGCAAAATCTAAATCTTTTAAATGCTCCCATTTATTTATTTCAGCTGGCCATGTATCTCTTGCAACTCTAAGTGGTGCAATAACTAATACTTTACCAACTTCAAAACTATCAAGGCATAAATCAAGTATTGCAGTTAAGGTAATAACACTTTTGCCAAGTCCCATTTCTAGAAAAATAGCAGCTATAGAGTTTTCTAAAATAAAATTAGTTGCATAGGTCTGGTAATCATGAGGATAATATTTCATCAATAACCCCTCCAATCTGCTCTGTATCATCTACCACATAGCATGGAAAACCTAGATTCCTTAACTGCTTTATTCTCCTTCTTTGAAGTGGTCTGAGTTTTTTTCCTTTAGCTTTTAATTCAACAAAGGCCATCTTTCCATTTGGAAGTAAAACTATTCTGTCAGGCACCCCATCTAAACCTGGACTTACAAATTTGGCTGCCATGCCTCCCATGTTTTTTACTGCTTGTACTAACTTTTTTTCTATATATTTTTCTAACATAGAAACCTCCTATAAAAAGGCTAGGAACAAGAAAACAACTATTAACCATTTTTCCTACACGTGCGTGTATGTGTATATGCACAGGCTACTATTCTTTATTTATATAATTTCTTCTTATATAGATAGTTCTTGTTACACTTGTTCCCAACCGTCCTATTCCCTTATTCCATCAATGTTTAAGAGTGAACAAGTTTTGTAACAACTTGTTCTACAACTTTTCTTGTTCATCAACTCTAGCGTAGGCTCGCTGTCTTCCATAGACAGGAAAGGTAACAACTCCGTTCTTGTTCCCTGCATACTTGTCCCAGCCACGGATCTTTCTCATGATTGCTCCAATGGCATAAGAATCTGCTATTTTCATCGATGATGCATCTTTGCCAAAACACTCACACCAAATTTCCATGTTGCAAACTAACTTCCGTTTTACAGTACCTACACGGCTTTCGCCGCCAAACTCGCTACCGCCGAGGAAATTTCTACGCTCGTATAAAGACATGTCATCCCAATCCTCTGGTAAAAGGGTGTCTAAATATGTCCTAACAAGGCCCTCTCTTTCATCTGTTTCCATAGCATCAGCCTGCTCGCTGGTTGCCTGGGCTACATCATCACCTTCAAGGTAGAGTTTTTCTCCCTTTTTATATAAGACGAGGGTTTCTGCCCATATCTGCTGGACTTCTTCCTTACTCATTTGCCATGCTTTTTTATTGCTTTCTCCACTTATTCGTACAGGCCAGAATCTTCTATTTCCCGTAATATCACGAAGAAAACCACTCTCGGCATTAGTAGAACCTACTATTACACATTGCCTAGGGTGACTTTCCACATTGACTCCATAGCTTGCACGATATTTATCATCTGATCTAGAAATAAATGATTTTACAACCTCCACATCGGTCTTTCTCATTCCAGCAAGTTCCCCAAGTTCTAGCATCCAGTAACCTTGTAGTTTTTCAGGTCCAGCTTTGTCCTTCATATCAGTAAGGGTTAAACTATCGGAAAACCACTCACCTGCAAGCTTCGCAAAGAAGGTGGATTTTCCTATTCCTTGTGGACCATTTAGAATAAGAACACTATCAAATTTAGTCCCAGGTTTATAGATACGAGCCACTGCAGCTACCATAGTTTTTCTTATAACTGCTCTTGTATAGGAATTGTCAGCAGCTCCAAAATAGTCTACTAACAGATTTTCTACTCGATTAATACCATCCCATTTTGGAAGCGATTCTAAAAAATCCTTTATAGGATGGTAGGCTCTTTCCGTTGCAACTGCTAGAATTGCATCCTTAGTTTTCGTAGGTGAATAAACTCCATATTTATTACTTAGATAAACTTTAAGCAAGGCGTTATCAGAATCATTCCAGCCACCTTTTATCTGCTCCCAAGGAAGGCCTCCTTTAGCATCAATCCCGTCTCGATGGCAGTTAAAAGCTATATGCTGTAGGCCATCATCATGCCTTATGATTAAAACAAAATTATCCAAGGTGTCTTTTATCTTTCCTTGTCTGTCTAGTTCTAAAGAAGTCTGCCAGTCTTCATCGCTAAATTCTTCTTTGGCTTGTGCTTGTCTTTCTTTTACAAACTCAGCCTTTACCAGTTCATCTTTTATGACAAACTCTGACATAGCTTTAAATGAAGGCATCCTTCCTGGGGATGTGGTTGTAGAGACCCTATCATCTAAAGAGCCAAATTTATGAATTCTAACAAGGTCAAAGGCATTAAGTAGTAGACCACTAGCAGGATCTGTAGCATGATGACTATATGCAAATTTATCATCATAAATTATTACTCCAGCACTACTATCCGCTGGAATATAGTCATAGCGTCCTTCTAAGGCAGATGGCTCATAAACTGCAGCTAGAAATTTCTTAATTGCATCACGAATTCCATAAGCACGACAGAAGGTTCCTACAATACCCTCTTTCAATAAAGGATCTGCTTGCTCTTTTACAGTTCTTTTTACAATTTCAGATTGCCTACTCGATACTGGCCAAGTTGAAGTATCCCTCCAATCTATATATTTTGAAAGAAAGTCATCTGGATTTAATAAATCTCCATCTTGTTCTTTAAATACAAACTCTCCATTTGAAGAGGTTGAAGGCCAATACATAAGACGATGTGCTTCATAGGTTGTATCATCAAAGAGGTCTATTCCTATTTCTTTTGCAACCATCCTACCCACTGCTGCATATTCTTCTTCACTTATTTCACGGGAAAGTGGAATAATAAGTCTAAGTCTTGGATTCTCTGGAGTATGTCTATGGGTAGAATAAACAAGGCATTTAAAATCAAAGAACTTAGTAATCTGATCCCAAATATCAGGAGTGCCATAATCCATATCAAGAGTAAGTATAGACCGACATAGGACATTGCCTTTTTTCCGTCTGCCTCCTTTTAAATATCCTCCAACAAAACCGCCCACGTCTTTAATATCATCCTGCATGCCTTTTTTCATTTTTCTATATTCTTCAACGGTCTCAGTTGTTCTTTGTGTTGTTTTTACTCTGGCACAGAAGTCAGCCCATGAAATATCTTTGTTTTTCCACTTTTTATCCATGCGACTATTACCTATAGCAATTTTCATAGACCATCGACCTCCTCGCACCTATCGTTGAAATATTTAATAGGCATACCACGCTTTTTTGCCTTAGCTATCTCCTTGGCTACGCCAGCTGAAATTTTATTAAAGACCCACATTTCATTACATTTTCCCAAGAGAACAAGGCCGAAGAACAGACCCAGCTCTCTTTCTTCCTTGTCCTCATCATCCATAAATTGAGGGTAATGAAGATGCGGTGCTAGTGGAATATAGCCTTTAGAAACTGCCAGTCTACAATAACCTCTAGCCCTTTCCGCATTTCTTTTCATATCTCCTGAGAAAGGGGAAGCTATATATACTAATGGTCTAAACTTAGATTTCTTTTCTTCCTTCGAAATATTTGTTAAAGCTTCATGGGGAGTGGGATCATGATAACCCTCAGCATTAAACTTACTAATCTTTTTTGTCACCCTAGTTAACCTCCTCGCTGTTTTCAATTTTCATTTTGTACCACTCTAAATAACGCTTTCGCTGCTGATATTCTGGAACAGCTACCAAAAGTCCAACATCTACCTTTTGTAATGTTTCTAACATCTTAATTTGTGATTCTGATAGATATGGACGGATACTTTTTCCTTTTTCTATCCCGTTGGCTATTCTAAATTGTTTAGCGGACATACCTGTTACAATTCGATTTAACATGTCGCATTCATTACTAAAATGATATGGTTTTGGATTTTCATGAAGTAGCTTGATATTATCTGTAAGCAAGGGGAATTCTTTTCTAGCAGATACAAGAGTTTTGATAAACTGCTCCATCTCATTAAATCTTCTGATGTAGATTTCCTTGAATCTCATAGCTTTTGGCCCTGTGTATCCCATCACTAACATAGTGAAACCATCTCTGGTCATAAAATAACAAGGTAGCTTTCTTCCAGTAGAATCCTTATAAAAACCAGCTTTAAAATTAGTTTTAATAAATTCTTCACTCAGCCCAGATTTGGGCTCAGTAATTCTAGATATATCCCGCAGGACGTGTTTGTGTTGTTTTTCAAAAAACTCTGCTACAAAAAGACTATCTACTCTTGCTGTATCATTGGTGTCAGCAAACACACCATATTTGTCTTTAGGTATCAGTTCTTTCATAAAAAAACCTCCTGTGATTTTATTTAGAGGTAAGTGCCTCTACTTAATAGCCACAGGAGGAAGGGAAAGTTGAGCTTTTATAAAATTTATTTTAATCTTTTTGATAAAACAGACACTCAAATCCATCTGCACCTAATAATAAACCCTTTGCCCAGCTAGGTGTTTTTGCCATCTCCTCACAAACCTGAGAAAGCGATGCATCTATGTTTGCTTCTATTATTATTTCATCATGGACATGAGCCACAATATAGTAATCTTTTAATGATTTCATTGCATGACACAAAATATCACGACTAATCCCCTGAACAATATTCTCTACAAATTTTGGTCCATAGCTTTCTATTCGTTCCCATTTTTTAGTTCCACCGACCCCTTCATAGGTCACAGCCTCACCACCAAATTTATTTTCGCCCATTCTAGGCTTCACATAGGCAAGCTTTCTACCTGATGGTAAAACAATAAAAAGCATTCCATTTTGATAAATGAATTTTATTCCATGAGTTTTAGTAGGGATTTTTTCCTTAACACAGTTCTTTGCTGCTCTGTCAACATCCCACCAAAGCTTAGTAATATTTGGATTTGATTGCCGCCAGGCATATACCAGAGGCTGTAATTCTTCCTCTTTAAGACCCATGTCTAAGGCTCCCATAGATTTTAAGGCTCCTATGCTTCCGCCATAGCCAAGTGCCAGTTCTGCAATTTTACCTTTTTGTCTAAGGTGTCCGTTTATCCCATTTTTCTCTACTGGAATATTAAACATCTGTGAAGCTGAAGCACAGTATATATCTCCGCCATCTGCAAATACATCTATTCTCCATTTTTCATTTGCTAGCCATGCAATAACCCTAGCTTCAATAGCTGAAAAATCTGCAACAATAAACTTTTTATCTTTTTTAGGTATAAATGAGGTGCGAATAAGCTGGGATAATGTATCTGGAATATCTTCATAGAGTAATTCTAAAGCCTCAGTATTTTTACTTCTAACTAGTGACCGAGCTTCTCCTAGATCTTTCATATGGTTTTGAGGTAGGTTTTGTAATTGAATAAGCCTTCCTGAAAACCTGCCTGTTCTATTAGCACCATAGAATTGAAACATCCCCCTTGCCCGTCCATCACCGCATACTGCATTTTTCATTGCTGCATATTTCTTTATAGAAGATTTAGCAAGCTTTTGCCTAAGTTCCAATACTGTTTTATAAGGCTCCTTGGCACTTTCCAGAAGTTTTGCAACTGCTTTCTTACCTAGACTCTCTGTTTCTATTCCATTTTCTAGAAGCCACCCTTTCATCTGTTGCACCGAGTTAGGGTTTTCTAGTTTGGTAATATCCTGCATAACAGTCATTAGATTTTCACTAGAAACCCCATCTATATAAACAGCTTGCTTTACAAAATCCATATCTATGGCAATCCCACGGTCATTTATTATTTGATCCATCTCATACTCTTTCCAAATAAAATCAGGCACTGGAAATTTAAATAGTTTTTCTTGAATTAACATCTCAGTTTCTACATCACGGGCATTGTATTCTTTAAACCTCTGCCACCTGTCTCTATCATGTTTTGGAAAATTACGAGTTCTTCCACCATTTGTTTTTGTTGGATTACAGGGTATGCAAAAATATCTTATTAGATCTTTACCCTCCGTCAATTTTTGTTTTTCTAAACCTAGTACTGCACCTACACTTTCAAGGGATAGAGGTAGACCCATATAGGCAGACCAAACCATGGAGCATCTCCAGGATGAAGGATTTAAATATTTGCCTGTTTCTAAGCCTAAAAACTTAGAGAGGCACACCCTTTCAAACATGGCATTAAAGGCCCATTTGATAATTTCTTCATCTTTAAGGGCATCTGTAATACTTCTAGGAATTTTCTCTCCATTGGCTAAATCTACAACCTTTACCTCTCCACCGTCTACCGAATAAGCAAATAATAGTATTTCAAAATCATCATTCTCGGCATAGCGATAAACCCCAGATTTCCCTAAGTTAATACTTGAGTAAGTCTCTATATCTATTGAAATAGATTTCATCTCTTACCGTCCTTTCCAATATAAATAAGGTGGCAGCACACACCACCACCTTATTTATAATTTTGCCTTAACTTTTATGCTAAGAAATCATCATCTTCTATTGTGGTGAATTCATCAGCTGCATTAGTTCTGCCACCAAGGGGTTCACCATCCTTAATCTTTTGAATGTTTCCAAGTCCACATGCCACTCCCTTGTTTCCATTAGAGTTAAAAGCATAGAAATTAAGAGATACCCTTGCGTAGCAACCACTATAAACTTCACTTCTATCTAAAATTGGTCTTACTGCTTTGTCCACAATTTGAGGAGCAGTCATACTATTTGCATTTACAAAATAATGCCCCTTATAAGCTTCATCGTCTCGCTCCGCATCTCCATCTCTAAGGGGTAGCTTTATAGCCGCCTTATTAGGCTTCTTTCCTCCGAACTTATGAAGTCCTTCTTCAATAGCTGCATCCACCGCCGCATGGATAGCGTTAATTGTTTCTGTATCAGTTTTGGGGATTAAGACTGACACGCTATACCTTTCTGCTCCGCCATTTATGGATACTGGTTCCCATCCATTGAAGTAACTTAGTCTGGTATCTACACCTGTAATAACTTTTGTTTTGCTTTGATTAATCATATTCTTATACCTCCATAATTTTATTAAATTCAGTTTTCGCACTTGATACATTTAAGGCTTGTCTTTTATCTGATAATGGAACTAGGGTAGGCTTACCAGGCGGTTTGATAATAAAGTCACCTAGTATATCCTTAAATTTTTGTTTACCCATGAGTTTTTCCATTTCTGTAAGAGTAATAAGGCTGGTTCGGTATATGTCCTTATAACCATTCGCTTTGGCTACTTCTGCTACCTTATCCTCATCTTTATATTTGCGGTTGGACCGACCCTCAACAACTTTAAAACCACTCCACTCCTTACCATGATTGACTGCAGCATCTGTAGCATAGGCAACAATTTCATTTGCCCACCTAGTAAGGTCCGATAGTTTGGATAAAATTTTTTCTATCTCATTATCTGTAAGTAGAGGTGGGAGTTTAAATTCTGACTGTGCTAGTCTTAGTTTTTCATCTGCTCTTGCTCTACATTTAACTGCAGCTCGGCAAAAAGTACACCAGTCACCTGGAAGATATTCTCCCTCGCCTTTAAAGGCCAATTTAGCCTTCGGTACTAAATCATTTTCTGCCCACTTTCTGAGTTCATCTACTGAAATAGTCCAGGCGCTAACATTCTCTCTTCTAGGTTGGAAAATGTGCATTGTCACTTCCTCAATGTCATATAAACTTTCATAAGATGCTAGAGCTCCCAAGGCATATAGTTTCATCTGTGGATTGTCTTCTGCATATACAAGTATTCCTTGTCCGTATTTCATGTCAATTATATGCAGATTCTTATCACCGATGATTATTGTATCTGCCGTACCAAATCCTTCTGGAACATAGCAGGAAAAATCCAATCTTTCTTCTATTAATACTAGTGGATCTTTACAATTCTTCTTCACTTCCTCAAGTTGCTCTAAGACATACTCCACATAAGCATCACTGTGTTCTTCCATTTCATCATCATTAAACTCTGAAACTGGTCTTTTACTTCTTATATGGAGTGCCTTTTTAAGCTTATGTTCACAAAGGTTATGAGCCGCAGTGCCCTGTGCAGCTGCAGTTGACTCTTGGTCTTTAAACTCTAACTCAAGCCTAGCTGCAGGCGTACATTCTAACCATCTATGTGCTCCAGATGCTGAAAGTATTGCGTGTTTACCCATTACCTAACACCTCCGCATCTTCTAGTAAGGAACCATAGTGGCTAGGATCAACTTCGCTTAACTTTTCACCACCATACTTCTTAATTAAATCTCTTACTTCAGAAGTTAGACCTGCTTGACTCTTCTTAGCCAGTACTCCTCTAACTTCTTCTAAAGTAATCTTATTTGGCTTTGCCTCTTTTACTTTTGTAGCGGTTATCTCTACATTTTCGCTATCACCACTGGTTATTGCATTTGCAACAACCTCTATACTATCTGCAAGCGAACGCATATCTGAAACCACATCAAGAAGTAGCTTTATTTTGCTCATGCTTCACCCCTCCTTCCTTTGCCTCACTAATGGCAAGTTCCTGTACCGTATCCCCAGGAACTAGAATAGTAATTTTCTGTTTTTCACCTAAGAAGAAACGAAAAAGTCGTTCTCTAATGGTGATATTCCGACAGGATACTATTCCTCCATCTTGAGGTTTTTTTGAAACACTAATTTTTAAATTATGCTTCATAGGTTTCACCTCTTTCTGAGAGCTTTAATTTCTAGCCCCTACTTATAAGCCAAGAGAAGAGGGGAAAGTTGAGGTGTTTGGAAAAATCTTTTTTAATTTCTTTTTTGCTGCAGCTAAATGATGAGATATATTGCTTTTACTAGTGCCAACGCTATCTGCGTACTCATTTGCTGGTACTCCGTCAAGATGCACAGCTATGAAAGCTTCTGCTTGCTTGGTAGTTAAGTTCTTGCGAAGTAGTTCACAGTAAAATTCATAGTCAGCTTTTCTGTCTCGATTTTCTAAATCTGTGTAATCAGGAATATAGTCCATATGGTCCGTAAGGTCTTGCTCCTGATCGTCTTTTCTAAAGGGCATCTCTGGCATAGAAATTCGTCTATTGTGTTTTCTCCAATTATTAAACTCAGGCTTATTAAACTCTTCATTGAATTTTTCTTGAATTAGTTTTTCTTTTTCTTCTTGTGAGTCATACTCTTCTTCTATTGATAAGCTGATCCACATTTCCTCAGTTTCTTTTTCATTTAACTCAATAGACTGAAAATACTTATCAAATCTTATTTTTAATTTCATCTTTCATCCTTTCCGTCCGAAACTTGACGGAAGGATGCAAAAAGAATCTATTATGAAGATGGCCACAGGCTACTAGTTCCTAAAAATAGGTACACGAAGTAACGGTGGGTGCATTTCCTTCTAAATACAGCCTTTATCGCTATATTTAAAATTCTTTATGCATCCTCCGTCCTGATGGCCATCTCGGACTTTGAATTTTTATTTAGAAGTCTTTAGGACTTGCTTACTAATAGATATATCACGAATATTTTTTTGAAAATGGACACGCTATGTCCCATAAAAACAAAAAACCGGAGCTATCTATTCTGCCTTTTCTTAGGCTTTATAGATAACTCCGGCTGTTTGCTCCTCGATTGGTTACGGGGCAGATTGCGGTAATTTCTCTTTATTATCTTACTTTACTTCTTTCTATAACCGATTCTACTTGATGAACGATATCATCCCAATGAATTGTTACATATTTGTTTTTACTGATTTTTTGTTCTAAGTAAACTTTATCACCATCGACAACCACATCACAAAATCGTGGTGGCACTGGTTTAGAAGTACTTAAATCTCTAATGGGTTGTTTTATCATGCATCTCCCTCCTAATTAAAATGGAAGTTCTTCTTCATCATCACTTATGTCATCTTCCATAAATGAATCAATGATATACTTAAGTTCATTTTTTATCCTCGGGTGTTTCGTACGTTCACTTACTGTTAGATATAGATTCTCTACCAATAGCGCTAATGGCGACACATCTTTATTACTACATAAATAGCTCGCACCTACTCCAGGTGTGTACATCCAAATTTCCTTAGCAAAAGCATCCGAATCATTAACATTGTGGACACTCTTACTTATATTCATTATATAGAGATATGAATTATTTTTTAAACGTAGGTTAAAACAATCACCATTAATTGCCGTTCTACAGTCAAATGATTTTGATATAAAAACAACTCTAGAAACCTCTTCTGGATACTCGCATTCACTTTCTTCATAAAAAGTTTCGTAGCTTAAAAGAGGATGGTCTACATAACCGTTCATATCTGTTTCTACTCGCTGTAATTCATCTGCAGATTCAATGTTCCAATCTAGCCTATCATCCAAAGTATCTTTGTTTAATTTCTCAAGGAAAGATACAAGATATCGCTCAGTAGGTGTCATTTCTCCAAGTTCTACTTTTAATAAGGTATCTATACTAGTATTTAAAGACTCAGCGACTTTCATAATAAATTCTATCCCTGGTTTAGTTTTCTCGTCCTTACTTATTCTCGAAATATATCCAGTACTTACACCTGCTTCTGTTTCTAGCTCGCCTATTTTCTTCCCAGATTCATTTAAAAGGAAAGAAATGTTGTCTAACATTATCTTTTTATTAAACTCTTCCGTCATTTCCACTCACTCCTTTCTACTACTTTTTCAATATAATATCATAATTTTACCTATGCGTCAATATGTATTTATGTATTGAGTTATGTTTCAATTCGCTAGTATGAGTTTGATGTTTGCGACATAAAAAACAGACCCTTAATAAAATAAAGGTCTGTTTATGAAAATCTACTAAAAAGGACATCCCATGTCCGTTTTTCATAAAATAATTTTTAAATTTCTACTCCATATTGTGAAAGATATTCTTGAACTGCCCATAAAGGTTCGGGATATTTAATATGTAAAGCTTCATTAATCCATTGGTGATCAGTATTCAAATGATTTAATGGGCATTGTAGTACAGACATAAGCTTTTCACTGATAATTGGTGGCAGACGAAGTCCAAAGCATATAAGGGCGGCCGTTTCTACCTTTGGTGATGTTAAACCTTTAACTGTACGACTTATTGTTTTTGGATCACGGTCTATTTCCAAGCCTAAATCAGTATATGACATCTTTCTCCAATCAAGAAGCAATTGCATACATTGTTCTGGGTCATCCGTCATTCTTTTGCGAATCTCAATATATTCTTCCTGTTGCTTTTTTCTCATGGCTATTTGTCTTTCCTGCGGAGCATTTTGGTAGCCATTATGATATTTTATTTCAAATGTAATATCGCTTGCTTCACGATTTAAGAAACATGCCGTATGATAAATGTTCTCAATTTTGCTAGTGATTCTCATGTCAAAAACGAGACAACATTCATCCATATGAGAACGAGCATACCCTGTTAAAGCTAATCTTCCATTTTCATCGTACTCTACATAAAGTGGTGCATTATATACAAAATGATTATCTACAAAAAGATAATCACCATTAGCGGTTAAGGCACGAAGTTCAGGATTAACAAATCTTTCAATGGCTGCATCTTGAGCACTTAAAGAAAAAGTCTGATTTATCTTAATTGCTCCTTTGCGAAAACCATGAGGTTTTACATAATGACCATCAAGATATGTGTATGTACCGATAGCTTCTTCGAAACCTAACTCTACAAGCCTAATCTTAGCTGCTTGCTTAGATACTGCAAAGCTAGTCTCTAATGCTGTGATAACTTGCTCCATCACATCTACTGTATGCCTCGCATTTGATTCACGCATAAATTTTGCTATATATTGATTGGCCTTTATCCTAAAGGGTTCTGCGGGCATTTGTATCCGTGGGGTCAATTGGTTAGCTTGCTTTTCCATCCACTCTGTAGATTTTTTTGATACTGTTGAAATTGCCCCACCTTTTACTTCACAGCTTATATGAGAGGCTGTTTCATTATATAGTTTTTCCAGTTCAAATACTTTTCTGTGTTTTACCCAGTGGACACACTCATGTATTATTGTATTATTAACAGAACCTAGATTTCTAAGCAAGTACATATAGGGATCGACTACAATAGTTTTCCCTTCAATCTGCATAGTTACATTGCTTTGAATATTTGAATCATACATTTCAGCTTCAGTATCTACAAAGTAAATCTGACCAAATACTGATGAATCTTCTCTTATTCGCTGGTTTTTTATTGTTAGCCCTAATCTCTCAGTAAGAATATTAGGGTCAACCCAAATAGGGTCTTGTCCATATTGAGTTATCTTAAGAGCCTCGGGATAATATTCTTCAAGAAATGCTGTAGCCACTTCATCTAGCTTTTCATAAGAGATATAAGGAACAAGGGAATCATCTAAAGGATTTTTGGCACGGTTTTTTCCTGTATATGAAGATACTTCAAAAATATTAAAGTCTTCTAGATTACATCCAATATCACCAGAACAACGTACCATTAGCCATATTGTCTTCTCCTCCGAATCATCATAGTGATAATCTGCTTCAGGGATTTCAAATGTAACTGACAAAGCCACATCAAACTGGATTTTCATTTCTGGCAAATCATCAACCCATACATGTTCAACCTTAACATCAGCAATTTCTGGTTCTCCAGCTTTACGGATTCTGTACAATTCTATATCTAATGATTCTATATTTTCATCAAGATACGTCTCGGCTGCTGCCCAGAATTGATTGTCAAAAGTCTTTGCCACGTATTCTGTAAATGATCGAGTATTCGCCATAAATAATCCTCCCATCCTACAATAACGATTAATTTAAAATAGCAATATTAATAATAAACCCAACGTTCACCATCCCAATGTGGCTGTATTTGCTCATGAGACTCATATAATTCATCAAACAAATTAAATGCCACAGCTTTTGCAGTATGAAGATCAGTAATTCTCCTTCCATTATATTTCCATAGTTGCTTACCTTTAAAGATAACACCCCAATTAGAATTAAACTTACTTTTCATAATGGTAATATAGTTGCCCTTATATCGAAGGGTATAGTTACCTGTATCTGATTTAAAACGCCACTCTTGCTTCATAAAATTCTTTCTCCGATTAGCTCGATTTCTCAGTTCTCTTTCAGATTCTTTAGGGTCAATATAATCATCTATCATATTAGATGCACATACACACCCCACACGTATCTCTCCATGATAATCTGGATGTTCTAATAGATGTACATATCGAATCTTTTCATTGCCACACATCTCGCATTGTTCATAATTTATGGGTTCTCCAGCTTCCACATATTCTCCTAAATCCTCCACACCTATATACTGCCACCCCTTATGGGGAACACCTGCTTTATCCCATCGCACTATCAACACCTCCTTTTAATATGAGAGTCTATATTTTTATTTTTCGCAATAGTCTATATGTAAATTATAGCATAATAAATATTTATCACAATAAACACATATTATGTGATTGTAAATTAAATTTGTGTCGTTTTTCTTTTTGTGATACAATTATTTATTAAGCGAGGTGATAATATGTCAATAAGTTATAAAAGACTCTGGAAACTTCTTATTGATAGAGACATGAAAAAGAAAGACTTAATAGAAGCATCTGGTATTAGTACTGCTTCAATGGCCAAGCTTGGGAGAGGTGATAATATCACCACAGAGGTGCTACTTAAGATATGTAAAGCACTAGATTGTGAACTAGAAGATATTATGGAGATCGACCGTGGTTAATATTTTAATAGATATATTCTAATTTTAGGAGGATTTATAATGAGTCAAAATATTATAGAGTATCTGAGAGAAGTTTCAATTAATAGGCTTTTTTCGACTAAGGGGTTTAACAAAGCTTGGCCAACATGGCAGACTAAAATTAATACATTAGCTCCTGCACCCACACAATATCAATTATTATCTTTAGGGGATAATTTGAAAGATATCTTTTACACCACAAATACATCTACAAGCAGAAGCCAAAGTGATGTTTCTGGCGGGGGAGCAAACTGGGAAGCCCTTATTTGTTGGTATCTTAATTTATGTCTCATTGGTCGCAGGACGGTTGTAGTTAAACACCACAAGGAATTAATTCCTAAGCCTATCAGTAATGCAATTACAGTAAATTATAATAATTTTATATCAAATACTGAATCTGACCTAATAGCAATTACTTTTCCTGATAGAGACCATTATTCCATTGACAAAGATCTGATCTCTGTTACTGATGTTAACGGGGATTCTGTACCTACATATAAGGGACGTAGCAAAAAGTATAATCTACTTCCAATTCTCAATTCATTATGTGCTAATGATTTTAAGGAGATAGAAATTCACATAATACAATGTAAAACAAACTGGAATGATAATGCTCAAATTCCCATGCTTTGGGATATGATCTATTCGGCTAAAACTTTTAGAACAGGTATAACTATAGGGAGAGAGGGTTATTCCATAGCAGATATTGCAAACTTTTCATATTCATTTGCTACGGTACCTACAGTTAAACTGGAAAAACTAACACCAACTTCTGTTGCTGTGCAGAGGGTTAGAAATATAAGTGGAGGTAACTATTGGGGGCTTGCAACAAAATCTGGGGTAGCAAGTTCTATTAAAGAAATGCTGGAACGAAATTTAAAATCTGGACATGTAAGCAACCATTTGACAACTATAAAAAATAATTTGCCTTTATTAAAAACTGAGTACAAGTATTTCAATTTATAGCACCTTTTAAATTAAAACAGGCTGAGGAGATATCCCTCAGCCTATAAAACATTGATTATTTCTTTAGCAATAGCTCTTGCTAAAAGCGGTGGCACAGCATTACCTACTTGAGTATATTGCGGAACTTCAACTCTCCTACGTATCCCACCAGTGGTTCTTTTCCCTAAAAACACAAAGCTATCGTCAAAGGATTGTAATCTTGCCAATTCACGCACTGTAAAAGTCCTAGCTTCAAATGGAGAAATGTAATCATCAGCGATTGTCATAACTGTTGCAGATGGTTTAGTTCTATCAAGACGACTTCTAATATTTTTCTTAGTTAGCAAAACATCCAACATCTCAGCTGTAACATTTCCATCTCTAAATCTATTAACCACTTCTTCAATACTCATTTTCAGTGTATTCGAACAATGGGCTATCAAGCTATCCTTTCCTTTAAGATTTATTCCCTTATCTTGGATTCTATTTCTTAGCTGACTCCCATCCTCACCCTCAAGGAAAAGTGAAAAACGCTCTTTTATTAATTCCGTATGACTGGAAACCTCATTATTCACAATTATCTCATTGCTATGAATTGTGTTTCCATTAATATCGGGCGTTCTCCCATTTATAGAATCTATCTGAAACTGTGACAGCTGGTTTTGAGAAACTTGTTCTTTTATACGCGGGTCTCTTATTAAATCACTTATTGCATCCTGTAAATTAACTCTATTATTTTCATCGATTGTGGGTAGAGGATATTTAGGTGGATTTACATCATTTCTATATGCCATAAAAATGGCTCTATTTCTTCTTTGAGGTACACCGTAATCAGCAGCATCTAATATTTGGGGTTCTAAGGTATTAAATCCTATGAGACTAAATTCATTTCTTAATATGTCGGGTGCAATCATTTCGCCCTCATATTTATTACCTGTGATACCGACAAAGTCACAGAACTTCGTGTCCATAAACCCTACAACATTTTCCATTACCACATATTTAGGATTTACCTCACTTATAACTCTTAAATACTCTTTAAATAATAAGTTTCTTGGGTCATCTGAGTTTCTTCTTCCTGCCCTACTAAATCCTTGACAAGGTGGTCCACCAAATATTGCATCTATGTCTTTAGGCACTTTCCCACCCTTAAACATTTGCAACTTTTTAATAGAATCCCAAATGAACTCACCTGTCAATTCCTTTATATCTCCCATATGGAAGTATGTGTTTACCCCTTGTATTAGACCGAGTTGTTCATGTCTATTCATATATGTTTTTTTTACATCTTCATTAATATCACTTGAAAACAGAATATGAAATCCTGCTTGTATTAGGCCTTCGCTCATTCCTCCTGCCCCACAAAACAAATCAATTGCATAAGGCATAATTATTCCTCCATATCTTTTTATAAGTATACTTTACCATAATTATTTGAAAAAGTCCAGGGTTTTTTTTAATAAATGTGATATAATTAAAGTTTTATATATTTCTTTCGACATAATATATTCCCAAACATCTATCCCACCTACACAACCCCACTTTTCATCTAACTTACATACTCAACCCTAGAATATCCTTAATTTCGGACTTGTTCCCTCAAACAATAAAAATATGGGTTTTCCATAATAGTTTCTTTTGCTAGAAATCACTTCACTCTTACTAACACTTAAAAACCCTTATATATCAATGCTTTAACTACATTTTAATTTTCTATCCTAGACATCAATGCTACGCACTCAACATGGAACGATAGGCTCACCTCGATGTCTGGTCTGTGTTTTTCGTTTTGCTCGTTCGCGGGAATAGGTCAATAGTGGATTTTATGGGTACTATCTGTTCGCGGGAACAGTTCAACAGCTTTTATTCGTTCGCGGGAATAAGTCGATATATTGAGCCAAAAATAAGTATGAATGATGTCTGTTTTACATGATGAAATTATACTAAGCTTACGAAAACTGTTCTTTTCTAAAATAATGTAGTGGATAGTTTTTCCCTTTCGGAGTTTTTATTTCTTCATTTAATACATCGCTTAAAGTATTTCTAATATCATCCCATGTCATATCTTTATGAAACCCCTTGCTACAATCCGGAGCTACATTAAGTTGAACTGTAGCAAATACTGTTTCGCAACTTCGTCTGGGGAACATTCCTAGATAAGAATGAAAGAAGTCGTTTGAATACCTATAATGATGTGAATATATAAACTGCTCCCACTTCTTTATAATTTCATTTTCGCTAATTATGTCTATAATTGATACCTCCTCAAGTTGCCGTTTATCCAGGTCACCCCATGCCTTTTTTAGCAGTCTTACAGCTTCAATATCACTTGATGGAGCGCTGTAACCAAAAATTGTCAGCATATAAGAGTTTTCAATTATATATTCGGTGGCATCCCAACAACCTTTTATATATTCATCACCGGTGTAATTTTTGTGATTAACAGGATATAGTAGTTTTGTAGGTGGAAAAGGCTTTCTACAGGCAGGACATATAGCATCTATTGAACCGAACTCTCTATGCTCTGCACAGTATCCAACTCCAACATTCCCGTGTAAGCAGAATATATGGGGTAAATTATTTGTAATCTTATTGCACCTAACGTAAGCTTGTATTAATAATGGATCCCAATTAAATGTAGCAATTGCATCCTTTTCTGTTAAGCTCAAAACAAGATAATCATATATGGTTGGATAGTCAGGAAGTTCGAGCGCAGCAAAATAATCATATAGTGTTTTCTCCAGTTTTATTATAGTTTCTTTGCAATCTGGCCTTAAATATAGCTCTGAATATATATCTTCAAGGTTGTCACTGCTTGTACTTAACGAGATACCATTAAGAATCTCATCCAAATTTAACTTTTTAATTAACCCGTTCATAACAGATGACTTGTTCCCGTATTTATCTCCGTCAGGAATAGTAGCTACTGTTGCTCCTGCGCCTAAAATTACTGTGTGAGCTCTCACTCTATCACTCCAAACTGTCTAATAAATGTTAACCACTATATTACAGACCAACTTAATTACTTTCCATCCTCAGGTGAACCGGTAGCATTTTATCAATTTCATCAGGTGTGAAGAATTGTTCTTCTTCACTTTTTAGAGCTTTTTGAGCGGCTCTATAACTTTTGGCATCTGTTTTAGGTGACGCATTATAAACTTCAAAAGTTTGTTTCTGAAGGTTATCTCGTTTTGACACTATGTCTTTCTCTGAGAGAATATCAAAATCGGTAAGTAGTGAAATGTACTGTTCTCGTATTATCCATAAATTGTCCGCAGTAATTCGATGTTGTTTTGACTCTTCAGCAAGATTAAATTCTTTGAAATAAAGGTTTAAGAAAAGCAAAGCTGTCGAAAATATGCCACCAATACAGGTTAGGAAAAACTGATTTGTAATCATTGAACCTAAAAAACCACCTGTAGAAATTGCTGACAGGAAGATTTGCGTATATTTTATTTGCCGATTGCACTTATCCAATCGATTCATCTTTTTTAGATGCGTTGTGTAAGTATATACAATACGCCCGTAAGCTTCTCTGATTTGAGTCCTGAGAGCGTCTCTGTGACGCGAATTCGCTTCCATACATACCTCCGTTTTAGTCTACTAAATATGTTCTATCCTACTATATAATTGACCACTTTTATAAGGCATTCAATACTTGAATCTGTATCCACAGTTTGATTACTTCCAGGTGCATATAATTTTATCGGAAAGGAAGATAATAGTTGCTGTTTTAGGTAATCGGCCAAAACCCTCTCATAATCTCCAGGAGAAGCAGACGAAGCAACTCCCTCGCGTGTCCACTGCCAGTTTCCCATTGCCGCATAAACAAAACTATCAATAACAATTCCAGAAAGATGATAACTACTAAATCTATCGTCTCGCACTCTACGAAAATGCTTGCAAGTGTCTAAAAGCAAACCATTACTACTAATATTTTTAGCTTTCATAGCTTTCTGTTCTGCTAATGGGTTTGTTGACCGCCAGTTACCCCCCATATTCGAGTCAGGATAAGTATATGTATAGCTATCATCCCAATAACTCTCATTGCGAAAGGCAGGGAGAATCTCAAACCTAATTCCATCAGCGAATGCGATTTTGACTACTTGTCCGTCAGCCCTAATATCGCTTCTTGGATAAGAAGTCAATATCGTATTTCGCACAGCTTGCAATAGACGCGACTGTCCGTTACCTTTCACAATGTCATACCTGTCATATTCATTCTTAGGTAATTCGACAAGAACATCTATATCGCTCGTATCTATTGCAGTACCTCTGCCGTATGAACCGACAAGCAAACTATGATCTGTATCACTTTGCAGATTCCAAAATTCTCTGTTGATTGCACGAGTAACTGTTTTGTAACGTGTTGTAATTGTGCTTATAATTTCTTGCAGAATTACTTCACCATGTTTAATAACCCAATAACTCAAAGCGACACCTCCATATTTCTCACACAACGTCTTATGTGTTGGTTTAGTTAATAGAACTTATATATATAATCACGCAATAACTTTATCAAATAAATACATTCTTTATAATTCCTCGGCCTCACTCGTTTCAACGTCTTTCAAGGTTCTGCCTTCAACAGTTTTCCAAGCAGTATATCCATTAGAGCTTGCACCCGTTACAAACATCGAAGCAGCAGATGGTGACGAAAAGAGCACGTCTTCTAAAAGCGTATAATTTTCATCTACCTTGGCCTTTTCACGAGCCTTTTTTGCTACCCCTGAGCAAGTCTTTTCATTGGTTTTAGAATTGATAACACTGCCACGTAAAACGATATATCCTTCACTTGAACGTTTGCATTTCGCTTTTACTGTCATGCCGGTGTTCTGCATTTTTTGCTCCATAAAAAACTCAAGGTTGTCGTCCTCTTCATGATCTGTATTATGGATTGTTCGATTTTGAACTAATGGCTCGAATACCAAATGTCCAAGTACACCCATCACAATTTTTGCATACTCCACATACTCTTCAAGTTCGCTCTCTTTTTCTTCTGTAACATTTCCGGCATTAGGTTCATTTCCGTTCTTAGCTTCGTAACGATTAGCATTTACGGCAAGGGCAAAGAATCGATTTTCAAGCCAACTAATCTCGGTTGCCCCAAAAATGTTATTTGAAGTCGTGAAAGCTACAGCTTCATACCAATCTTCAAGGCCTTGTTTCGGGGAGGCGTGATGTTCTTTTAAACGGTTCAAAATACCTTCTCCATTTTTTCGAGTCCCAGATTGACCGACATAAACTAAGGGTTTGTCGCCATCACCTTTACTGAAAAGGAAATATACCCCACTCTGTTTAAGGTAGTCAATGTTCTTACAGTCCACAAGCTTTACCCGTGGAATTTTATAGGCGACACCTGTCCAATTAGCAAGCGTACACTTGATGCGTCCGTTTGGGGTGCTATCCATCAGAAAATAATTCATATTTTTGCCTGCCATGGCGTTTGCCTCCCTAAAATTTATCCTCTGGCTTCAATCAACAAATAAGTCAGGGTTGTTGATGCTCATATTCTCAACCTCTGAAATCACACTGAAATTACCGCAGTTGAGGATGTCTTTTTTTATTTTGACAGGTCTGCTGTCGTCTAACCCAACCACATACTCACTCCGGTGTTTCCGAATAAACAGGGCTGTTTCACGAGAGAATCCGTTCCGCTGGAGGAATATTGTCAGTTTGTTTGTTGTGCCGTATTCGACGAATTCATACCAATCGTTGCTCATGTCACCCTCAATGCCGTGAATCCGCTTGTATGCTTCTGAAAACCTCAAAAAGTAGTTTGCAAAGCTGAACAGAACGACACTCTCAATCGCTTGGAGTGTTTCCGACATGACGATGTTTCTGTGCATCATTGATTGATGATTATAAGGAATTAATTGACCGCCAATGCGGACTTTATAGTTGGGACTATTTTGTGCATAGGTAAGCGATTTGTCGATAATCATTCCGAGCCCATTGCCACTAACCCAATGACGTAGAATAACGGCATACCAACTAAGGCGTTTTTTATTACCGATAGTTTCGGAACTTTCACATTTACCCCAACCAAAAATATCATATAACTTCTCAAGGAAAGCTTGTGGCTCACCATGCTCTGTGCGTCCATCACCATCAATAGTGGGATACTCTAACCCCCACGCAATGTTGGCAGATAAGCTTTTAGTTTGATCAACAGATGTATTGATATCGTCATCCGGTTTTATATCATCTCTTTCAAATATCGCCTTGATTTTGCTTTCATCTTCCGGTGTTAAGAATTCGCTGAACTCTCGTCTTACAATGCTGTTTCTACCCTTCATTATGTCTCTGAGCAAAATTAGGCAAAACTTTCTTGTTAAATCAAAAGAGTCCTGCGATTGCCCTTGGTCTTTTACCAAGTTGGTGTGTCCTTGCAACAGGCATGTGACAATTTGCTTTTTTTGCTTGGGTTTTAGTTCAGTGACAAGGGAGAGTTTCTGTTCCGGTACTTTCTTTTCAAGTAGCTCAACAAAATCTTTAACCTGAAGATTCTCCTCAAGTCGAACCAAGAACACATTGCCATATAGGTTGTAATTGATGCGTCCGACTCGTCCGACAAGATTTCTAAAATCAACGGCAGTCATTTTTGTTTGTCCACGGCCTTTTCTGTAAGTAGTGATAAACAAATTATCAGCGGGCAGATTAACGCCTTCAACAAGCGTACTGGTACAAAACATTGCCACGATTTTTCTGTCACGAAACAGCTTTTCTATTTTCATGCGAATAGAAGCTGGTAGATAGCCAATGTGGTAAGCAATACCTTTCTTAATTAATTTTGCGAGAAAATAATCCTTGTGGACTTGATTCGCGATCTCCCTGGCGACAGCATCGAGTTCACTGTCATTTTTATCCTGTTCGTACTTCGCATAATCAATTGCTGCTTGAATAGCTTTGTCTTTTGAGTTGAAGTATATAATAGTCTGAACACCCTTACCTAAGTGGGAGACAATATTGTTGAACGGCACTTTTATTGCAGCTTTGCTGATTTCCATTAGTTGACCACTACGGTCATTAAACAGATGTATGCCTCCATCAACACAGTCAATTAGGTATTTTACTTGGCTTACAGGTGAAAAACTTGTAGCCAGTTTATTGTAATCCAGATTGGTAGCGTCAAACGCTTCAGGAACTAACTTGAGATAGATCTCAGGATTTGGAATGTTAGGTGAAGCAAAAATGATGTGAGGTTTTCGCTCTCGCTGAGCGAGCATATCTATGTTTTTATAATAGAAGGTGCTACGCTTGTCCTTGGATGTGATTTTGTGTGCTTCATCGATAAATAAGTAGTCAATATCTTTATCCTTGTGACGAATCAGAAGATAAAGCAGTCGCTCAGGTGTGAGAACATAGATGAAGTTGTGTTCTTCCTCTAGTGCCAATGCTCCGGCAGATGTAACGACACGATAATTCATTTCTTTAAGGAGTGCGCCGAGGTCGCTAATAATTTTACTCGACACTTCATTAATAAGTGCTTTGGTAGGTACAATCAGAGCGTAATTGAACTTCATACCGTCCTGTACTTGCTTCTTTATAAACATCCTCATAATAAAGGACTTGCCCATAGAGGTGGGACCCGAATAGCTGAAATATGGCTCTGTCAGACGGTCATAGATTTGTCGTTGTGGTCGAAAAAACAACTTATCAGGCTCAGCAGGAATGGACACCAGTTCTTTACTGTATTCTTCATGAAAACGTTCAAGCAGATTACGGCGAACGGATATCGGGGCAACTTTTTTATTCTCAGCTGTTTCAAGCCCCTGATAATTACCTGTATTTGAAAGTACCGAATTAAGGTATATATCTATTTCCGGATTATTAGGCTCTATCTCCTTTAATAGTGCGACCATTTCTTGTGCCCAAGTCAAATGGCGGTCAGCAGGCGATTTTGACAATATGTCGGCAAAACGTAGAGCATCAGAAATATTTACAGGCTTGTATTCACTCTTAATTTGAAAGAGGCGCAACGAATAGTTGTATAAGATATTCTCATACAACTCATTAAGATAGGGATTCTTGTCAATATCATCAAATATGACATCACCTAATGAAACAGTGTTCCTATCCGCCACTTTGCACCCCTCCCTTAAATCCAAGAAGGGACTTCATAATCTCTTGCTTGTCTTCATCCGCTTCATTGAATGGCAAAAAATAAAAGTAAAACGAATAATGCTCCAACCCCGCAGTTTTAATCTTATCTATGATATAGGAGACATGAGCTTGAATATCCTTTCGCATTTTTTTTGCTACTAGTTCGCGAAATTCTGCAGATGGGCGGTTTTTTTCTATTCCCAACGAGTAACCGAGAAACACGCCAAACGCAGTATCATGGGCAATAGTTTGTCCTTTGCTAGGGATGATGATGTTTTTTAATTGTTTGGCAACTTCCGGTGCAAACTCCTTATCAAACGCTGTGCTTTCTACAAGTCGGATTTCCCGTGAAGTGTCATTCTTTATCGCTTCAAGTGTGATAAAGGCATCGTCGATTGCATCCTTTGGGTCTCCTACGATGCGAGACTTGCCAAACACCATCTGAAAAGATGGCATTCCCGCGCCGGTCTGCAGTAAATGAACGCAGCCGGTGCCGGTCGTCAGCAACTCATCGGACGGGGTGTCAAATTTGCTGAACACTTTTGGAGCATCAAGTACCTGTTCCAAAAACACATACAGCATCAGGTCACCCAGTTCGTCACCAAGCCAAGTCAAATCGCCGTTGCAACGGTCGTGCAACAATTCGACTGCTTTCAGACCAATGAGCGTTATCTCATCATCATTCATAAACTTCTTTATGCGTTCCCGCGAGTAAATGTATTGGCCTATGTTTTTCAATAGAAACTTCTTAAGGGCATCGAAAGAGAACGCATTGTCAACCACTCTCAGTTGAAACAAGCGCAACTGGTAAGGGTTTATTAAACCCAGCTTTTCGTCATGTGACACTTCTGTGAAAACACCGTCAAAACCGGCATCCTTAAGCGTCTTTTGCACTATTGCCATTTGCGTTTGCCCCCTTTACTTTCACATATGTTTTAAACTAGGCCTAAATATTTCTCAAAGAAATCGAGTAACTTTGCAATCACTCCCTGCTTCTTTATTTGTCTATTTCCGCCGCCAAAGCGAGATGTAGGTGGTAGGATTTTATCGATATCCGTTCCGGTTGTTTTAAGAGTACCGTCTCGGAAAGCGTTGTCTATAAAACGGCGGGTTTCATCTTCCTTGAGTTTTTCGTCGGTTATTAGAGCGGCGAGGTCAGCTTCCTTTTGCTCTACCACAAATTTTCGCCAATCGTCATCCACATGTGTAGATGTATTGATGCGAGAAATAAAGCCCTCAATAAGTTCCTTTTTGCTCCTCAGTTCAAGGCTGGAGTTAACTGCTTTGTCAATTGCAGCAAGAATTTCTTTATCAGTGCAGTTGCTTTCGTGGTATTTTGCCACGAGCATTAGGATGTAATCTATATTGACTTCTATCTGTTTAATGAGCTCTATTTCGAATATAATGTCGTCGTTTATATCTTCCTTGTCGCTGTCGTCCTTTGGGCGGAACTCCTGATATAGATCAATGTAAAGGCTCTGGTAATCCTGAAGATCACGCTCGGATAGGATTTCATTGCCCGCAAAGTCATCGAACGCTGTGAGGATATTGCGGAGTCGCAGTATCGCACCAAAAAGGGCAATGAATGCCTTTTTTGCCGTTTCCCCAATTATGGCAACGCCGAGAGGGTATTGTGCAAGGAGCCGTTCTATTAGCTCTTTATAACCTGCTTTATGTTTGCCATCCTGTTCATATCCGTTATAGTAATCGTCATACGTTTTCAAAAGTACAACGCCGCCTGCTTCACGGTCTCCAAACAGTGCAATTGCGTCGTCGGTGGCTTTTTTTAAATCACGGAAACAGACGATATTCCCAAACGTTTTAACGCTGTTAAGGATTCGATTGGTACGAGAAAATGCTTGAATCAACCCATGATATTTTAGATTTTTGTCCACCCATAGGGTATTTAGTGTGGTCGCATCAAAACCCGTAAGAAACATATTCACTACGATAAGCAAATCAACCTCTCGGTTCTTGACGCGAAGGGAGAGGTCCTTATAGTAGTTTTGGAACTTATCGCTTGATGTATCAAAGTTGGTGTTAAACATCTTATTATAATCGTCGATAGCACTCTGTAAAAACTCCCGTGATGTCTTATCTAACTTATCGTTATCAAATTCTTCGTCCGGCTCTTCTTCGTTAACCGAGAAACTATAAATCATAGCAATATTGAGATTGCGTCCGCTTTCTTCAAGTTGACGTTTAAATTCGGTGTAATATTGACATGCCACAGGGATAGAGGAGGCAGCAAAAATCGAGTTAAAGCCTGCCATGCGCCGACCCTTATGGGAATAAAAACTCTGCCGTTTAGTTTTTTGGTCGAAATGTTCAAGTACGTAAGAAACCACTTCGGTGATCCGTTCAGGAGCTGCCAGCGCCTTTTCGGTATCGATTGCCCTAACCTGTGCATCTTGTATATTTTCGGGCATCTTGATGGTGTTGACATAATCAATGCGGAAAGGCAGTACGTTACCATCGTTGATAGCATCAACAATAGTGTATGTGTGTAGTTTGTCGCCAAAAGCTTGCTCAGTTGTGCGTAAAAGCGGACTTCCACTTGTCCCTGCGTTCACAGCAAAAATCGGAGTACCCGTAAACCCGAATATATGGTATTTCTTGAATGCTTTAGTTATTGCTTGGTGCATCTCACCAAACTGAGATCGATGACATTCATCAAAAATAAGGACAATGCGTTTGCCGAATACTTCATGGTTCTTATATTTGCCTATAAATACACCAAGTTTTTGAATTGTTGTGATGATAATCTTTGTGGTTGGATCTTCCAACTGCTTTTTTAATACTGCGGTCGATGTGTTAGAGTTTGCCGCTCCTTTCTCAAAACGGTCGTATTCCCGCATAGTCTGGTAATCAAGGTCTTTACGGTCAACGACAAACAGAACCTTATCTATGTATGGCAGAGCTGTCGCAAGCTGTGCGGTTTTGAAACTGGTCAGCGTCTTACCACTGCCAGTGGTATGCCATATATAACCGCCACCTTCCACACTTCCGTATTTCTTATAATTGTTGGCAACCTCAATACGGTTCAAAATACGTTCGGTCGCAGCTATTTGATACGGACGCATAACAAGTAGAAGTTCTTCTGCAGTAAACACACAATAGCGCGTGAGAATGTTTAAAATCGTATGTTTTGCAAAAAAAGTTTTTGTAAAATCCACCAGATCAGGGATTATCTTATTTGTGCCATCAGCCCAATAAGATGTAAATTCAAAGCTGTTGCTCGTTTTCTTTTTACTTTTGCGAGCATCACCGCCAGATTCTTTGATGTGCTGAAAGCGAGTCGTGTTGCTGTAATATTTCGTATGCGTCCCGTTGCTGATAACAAATATCTGCACATATTCAAACAGACCGCTCGCAGCCCAAAAGCTCTCACGCTGATAGCGGTTTATCTGATTGAACGCCTCGCGGATAGCCACACCTCGCCGCTTTAACTCAATATGTACAAGGGGCAGCCCGTTCACGAGTATGGTCACATCATAGCGGTTGGAATAAGTGCCGTCCTCTGTTTCATACTGGTTAATCACCTGCAGACGGTTGTTATGAATGTTCTTTTTGTCAATTAGTATAATGTTTTTTGTAGTGTTGTCGTCACGTTTGAGAATTTGCACATAGTCATCCTGTATTTTGCGGGTCTTTTCCACAATGCCCTCGTTTTTATTGGCGATGGCATCGGCGAAGAACCGCTCCCATTCAGAATCGGTGAATGTATACCCATTGAGCGCCTCAAGCTGACGACGTAGATTTAAAACCAACCCCGTCTCATTGGTTACTCTAATATATTCATAGCCCTGCTCAGAAAGCCGCTTGATAAAATCCTGCTCTAACTGCGCTTCGGATTGGTAGTCCTTTCCGGCACGGTACTCAGCGGAATATTCTGCAACGACGGTTGAGGCGTTGTCGCTTGAAACGATGTTATAGGTACTCATGCAACTTCTCCTTTCGAGTTTTCATTCTTCTGTAATTGTGACATCTGTATACCCGGCAAATGAGCATCTTCCTATATTTCCGTAATTACCATAGTTGCCAACATTGCCGTAATTACCGTACACTCCAAAATTTATACATTTATATGGAGTGTTTTTATTATAGAGCAGTCTATTACCATTTACGATTTCACCTAGATATCTCCCGCGCATATCAATAAAAATTTGCTCCCTTTCGAGGAAATGCCCTATATTTTTTCCACGGACACTATGTAATTGTCCATTAACGAAATTTGCAATATGTTTCCCGCTAATATCATGTAAATCTTTCATTTATGCTGCCTCCTTAAACGTAAGTAATTTATCACGGTAGTATTCATATTGCTTCTGCCGTACTGCGATTTCGGCGGGAAGCCCTTTGGTGATATCCGTGGTCAAGGCGTCAAACTTATCAAGGATTTCCACAATGCGAGCTTGCTCCTTAAGGGATGGGAGCGGGATTTGCATCTGCTCAACAACTGACCGTGATAACCTTGGCACGCTTGCGCGCCTAACCCTTGAAGTGATATGGTTTTTTTGAGACATCAATGCATAATATAGATATCGGCTTTGCAATTGTTCTGAGCAATAAATACAGAAACAATCATCTGCTGCCCAAAAGTCAACATTGCTATAACCCACTTCACCAGCCGCCCCCGCACTAATAACAAATGTCGTATTTGCGGGAGTATTACTTTCACCATAATAGCCCAAAGGGATCATGCTGTTCTGATAAACAGGATATTGTCCTTCTTCGGAAAGCTGATTTCTTACCACACGAACTCCCCTCATTATTTTCGCTACTTCACTTAGCGTTACCCATCTTACCTGTCTGTCTGTCTGTCTGTCTGTCTGTCTGTCTGTCTGTCTGTCTGTCTGTCTGTCTGTCTGTCTGTCAAGGATTGTGTTCGACGCTCTATCGAATGTCAATAGATAATCTCTATAATATTCATATTGTTTTTTTCTCGCTGTAAGCTCCGCTGTAAGCTCCGCTGTAAGCTCCGCTGTAAGCTCCGTAAAATTGTCGAGCACCTCGACAATTTTACGTTGAACAGGGACAGGCGGCAACGGTATCCGAACCTTCTTCATTTTTTCCTTAGAAACATTAAAGCGTGTCACGCCGTTCGCTGTTCGCACAATCTGCTTACGAAGAGCTGTGGAGCGGAAAAGATATTTTGAAAAACCCGGCAACAGTAATGATGTGTCGAATAAGCGAAAGCCAAAGCAAAAGCTATTTAGGTATAGTGGTTCGTCAGATTCGACGGTTAACACTGATGCCATCCCGCATTCATCAGGCGTTTCAGATGAACCTGTAAAAAGGATGTCTCCTAGTTGAACGGTATTTTGGCGCTCTGTTTCACCGACTTTAACCCTATCTGTTATATCAGTGTTGACTTCGAGATTACTGAATACATTCATGTAGGTGATGAACTTAGCATTCCCATCTACAAAATCTTCTTTGGACTTACCTGTCAGACCACCGTAGAATTCGCCGAGTTCTCCCAATGTTTTATACTCGACACCATCTGAACAATGTTCGGATAAAAGTGTTTCAAGCATGTTCATTCGCTCGCCTCCCCAGTGATTTCTTTAAGGGTACGACCATTTTCATCTTTCCAAGCTATTAGTCCGTTTGTGCTGCTGCCCGTAACGAAGTTGGCGGCAGTCGAAGCACTCTTAAATGTGATGTCTTCAATAACCAAATTGTCTACTACCGCATTAGCTCTGTATTTCTCAATTGTACTCGCGCCACGGAACTTATCGGTGTAAGCAATAGAGTCGGAAACCCGTGAACCTTTAAGCACGGTAAACCGCTTTGTGGCAAAGTCATATTCTCCAATAGCTGATATGTTATTTTTCTTTCTGATTAAATATAGAGTCATTAGCTTACCCCTCCTTCTATTTCAACGATTATGGCATCAATGGCCTGTCGCAATTCCTCCGAACGAGTTACTATCCTTGATATCTCTGCGTTCAGCACTTTAATATCTATGACCTCACGCGTGTCCTCTTGTTCGACATATGTAGACACCGAAAGGTTATAGTCTTCCTCAGCAATATCGCTGTTTGGCACAACCTTGGCGGTATATTCCACATCGATGCGGTCAGTATAAATCTTTACGATGTTGTCGATGTTTTCCTGGATCAGTTTGTTGCTGTTTGTGATCTTTACAAACTCGCGAGATGCGTCAATGAACAACGTGCTGTTTTCGCTCTTGCTTTTTTTCAGTACCATAATACAAGTGGCGATGCTCGTACCGTAGAAAAGATTTTCCGGCAACTGAATTACGCAGTCTACAAAGTTATTGTCAATTAGATATTTGCGAATTTTTTGCTCCGCTCCGCCACGGTATAAGATTCCGGGGAAGCAGACAATCGCGGCCGTACCGCTGGTGGCCAGCCACGAAAGCGAGTGCATTATAAAAGCAAGGTCGGCCTTAGACTTCGGTGCAAGTACTCCCGCAGGAGAAAAGCGCGGATCATTAATCAATAGTGGATTGTTGTCGCCCTCCCACTTGATGGAATATGGTGGATTTGAAACAATAGCCTCAAACGGCTCATCATCCCAATGAAGCGGTTCGGTGAGAGTATCGCCGTGACCAATGTCAAATTTATCGTAATCAATATCGTGTAAAAACATATTAATGCGGCAAAGGTTGTAAGTTGTGATGTTTATTTCCTGTCCATAGAAACCATTGCGAACATTTTCTTTGCCCAGTATTTTGGCAAATTTTAATAGCAACGATCCGCTGCCGCAAGCTGGGTCATATACTTTATTGACCTCAGTTTTACCAACTATGGTCAAGCGGGTCAGCAGTTCAGAAACCTCCTGCGGAGTGTAATATTCACCACCGGACTTTCCGGCATTGCCCGCGTACATACCCATCAAGAATTCATAAGCATCACCGAAAGCGTCAATGGTATTTTCGCGATAATCACCTAATTTCATATCTCCCACACCGTTTAACAGCTTAACGAGCCGCTCGTTTCGCTTCGCTACAGTGCCACCTAGTTTGTTGCTGTTAACGTCGATATCATCAAACAGCCCTTTGAAATTGTCTTCAGAGGGCGTACCCTGTGCGGACGCTTCTATATTTTTAAATATCGCTTCTAGTGTTTCATTAAGGTGGTCTTTTGCCCATTCACTGTCACGCTCCGCTCTGGCGCGGACATTCTCAAACAACTCGCTCGGCAAGATAAAGAATCCCTTTGTGGCAACCAAATCCTCACGGGCTTGCTCGGCTTCCTTGTCCGACAATTTAGTATAGTCAAAAGAGGCGTTACCCGCTTCGCGTTCGCCTTCATTTATATAAGCTGTAATATTCTCGGAAATGTAGCGATAAAACAATATACCAAGAACATACTGTTTAAAATCCCAACCATCAACACTTCCGCGTAGGTCGTTGGCTATTCCCCATATCGTGCGGTGGAGTTCAGCACGCTCCTGCTCTTTGCGACTATCAGTCATTGTTTGTGTCCTCCGTTTTTGTTTTATCTGTTTGCTCATCCGCTCCACCGGAACGAATCCACTCGTCTACTTCAGAAAATTTAAACTTCCATAGCCTGCCTACCTTATAGGCGGGCATATTTCTTTTTGCAATCCACTGCAAAATAGTTTCCCTCCCAACACCAAGATACTCTTGCACTTCCTTTAAGGTCGACCATTTTTCTATATTGTTTTTGCTCACACTAATAACCTCCATGTATCTTGTGTTAATTTGCTTTGAATTTTATATTTATTGAAATGTTAAATTTCCTCATGTCATTAGGGAAACAGTTTTCACCATCTCTGTCTTGCATCTCCCAAGCACAATCGAATTTCCCTTCAGAACCACGGGCATCAAAGCCTGTGGTTATTTTTATATCCTTACCGGGCGGTGTATCCGGTATATCAATGCTGTTTATATCAGCTCTTGGCCGCACTTCATCGCAGTTTGCAAAAACGAGTTTGCGACCACGCCATGTCTGAGTTCCATTATTTCGAATTACCCACGTGTGCTGGAATTTATCGTAGCAGTGAACCGAATAAGAGCGCTGCGGCTTACATTCAAGAACCCAAGCACTATCTCCCGGATAAAGCGGAGTCAGCCGCTCCACAGGCTGTGTGTCAGGCTCTAACAGCAATTGTTGGTATTTTAAAGCGACGATATCATCGACATCACTGCTTTCGCTTTGAATAAGCAGCTGGAACTGCGATGCCAGCGATTTTGATAGTAATAACCTGTCCGACTCGGCAGAAACAGGTATTGCAAAAGCTGTCATGACATCGCGAAGTCTATCTTCCCTTATATTATCGGCAAAGAACTCAGATAAAGAATCCAACGGAAACGGGTCAGGAAAGCTCGCCTTCATGTCAGTTGTTATTTGCCTACCACCTTTATAAAGCATCCGCTGATATTCAAGGTTATCGCTCGTTTGCTTTGTCTTGAGCCTCGGTAGCGAAAACACTGTGCTACCGGCTGCAATGAAGCAATTCGTAACAAACACGCCTTGATTTTTTTGATTGTTCAGGTAGGGATATACCTTCTTAAAAAACTCAGATGCGTTTATACGAACCACCTCACTTTGTTGTACCGGATTTTGTACCAGATGTACCATCCCTGAGTAATTTTTTGTACCGTCGCGTCTTGATATCCTTATCTCAGATGGAGGGATCGGAGGTTGAGACGGCCCGAAGGTAAAAAATAACATCTTCATTGTATTACAAAACAAGTCAAAAATCAATCCTTTTACACGAAAATGTTCAAAAAAAGTTATAAAACCATTTAAACCGATTCGTGTAGACGTTCCCAATATCGAAAAATAAATCTCAAAGCCTGAGATGCGCATTAAGGCGGCGGGATACATAGGAAGTTCCAAGCACGGCAAACGCCGTGTTCGGAGCCTCGGATGTACCCACCGTGCCTTGCCATGCCCATTTTTCAGGCGCAACGGTCGGTGTACATCGATGCACCGGCTTTTTATGTGTCCTCGCTGCCTAAGGCGGAAAGGACAAAACATGAAAAAGAATGTCAACCCCCAGCAAACCAAGGAATACCGTATCTACCTAACCCACGAGAGACAATACATCCCTGTATCTGAAGAAGTCTACCGCGCCTACAAGCGTCCGGCATGGGCAGAACACAAGCGCAAAGAGCGCGAAAAGCGCTGCCGTGACGATAACGGCAACCGCTGCGCCAGGGACTGCAGCAAATGCGACAGACAGCGGACTGGCAGCGTTCTCTCGCTGGATAAGTTCACAGAGGAGGGATTCGAAGCAGCTGATCCCTTTGACCTTGCTGAACTTGTAGCGGACAAGCTGCTCCTCGAAGAATTGTATGCCGCCCTGGAGGAACTGGACCCAGACAACCGCAGGATTATGAAACTTTTCGGCATCGGTAAGTCCGAACGGGAGATTGCCGCCGATATCGGTCTGTCACAAAAAGCTATCAATAAAAGGAAAGTGAAGCTTTTTGCCCAGCTGCGGGAACGCCTAAAAGATTTTATCTGATATCAGTACTCAAAACGCCCTCTGGTGTCCTGTG